>NZ_SNAA01000003.1 GCF_004358695.1 Palleronia sediminis | reverse complement strand
TTATGACGTGTGACGACAAAATCCGCGCGGATTGCACCTTGCGCTCAGCCTAACTCATTGATTCTTCGTCTTGGCCGATGCGCAGCAGCCGAAAATCACCCCCGGAAGTGTCGAACTTCCGGGGGCTGACACCCCCGCCGCTCTCGTGACCTTTGGCAGCTGCCAGACTTCCTCGTATTCATCCCTGCATGTCCTGACCGGCCGACCCCGGCGCCGCCATGGCGACCGGCCCTGTCGGCATGTCCGCGCGGCGCCTCGCCCGCGGCATGCGCAATCCGATTGTGTCCGCGGCCGCACGGGCTAGATTGCGCGTCATGGTGAAAGACAACGACAACCCGGCCACCCCCTTCAAGAAGGCCCTCGCCGAGGCGACGCGCACGCTGGCCGACGACCCCGAGATGGGCGTGACCTATTCGCTCGATCCCTCGGGCATGTCGAATGACGGGCTGCGCCTGCCGCAGGTCAGCCGCCGCATGACCCGCGACGAGGTCATGCTGGCGCGCGGCACCGCCGATACCTACGCGATGCGCCGCCGCTACCATGACGAACCGACCCACCGCCGCTATGCCCCCGAGGGGCCGATGGCGCGCGACCTCTACGAGGCGATGGAACACGCCCGCTGCGAGGCGATGGGCGCCGAGCACATGCCCGGCAGCGCGGGCAATATCGACGCGCGCATCGCCGACGAGGCATCGCGCAAGGGCTACGATCAGCTCACCCGGCGCGAGGATGCGCCCCTGCCCGCCGCGGCGGGCTATCTCATCCGCCAGCTCGCCACCGGCCGCGCCCTGCCCGCCTCGGCCGAGACGCTGGCCGCGCTCTGGCGCGACCGTTTCACCGACCAGGCGGGCGCGACCCTCGCCGAGCTGAAAAGCGCCCTGTCCGACCAGACCGCCTTTGCGCGCATGTCGCGCCGCGTGATCGAGGATCTGGGCTATGGCGACCAGCTCGGCGACGATCCCGATGCCGAGGATAACGACGGCGATGACGACGCCGAACGCGACGGCGAGGACGAGACCGGCCCCGACGACCGCTCAGGCGACCAGGAGGACAGCGACGACCACGGGGCCGCCCCCGACCAGAGCCAGGAGCAGACGCAGGACGCGGCCGAGGCGAGCGTGTCGATGGACGACACCGCCGAGATGGAGCCGGGCGAAGAAAGCGACATGCCCGAAAGCGACGCGCCCAGCGACGCGCCGACGCCCCCGCCCGTCTCGGAGGCCGATCCGAATTACGAGATCTTCACCCGCGCCCATGACGAGGAAATCCGCGCAGAGGATCTCGCCGACCCGGCCGAGCTGGAACGGCTGCGTGCCTATCTCGACCAGCAGCTCGACCCGCTCAAGGGCGCGGTCTCGCGGCTCGCCAACAAGCTCCAGCGCCGCCTTCAGGCCAAGCAGAACCGAAGCTGGCAGTTCGACCGCGAAGAGGGCATCCTCGACGCCGGCCGCCTCGCCCGCGTCGTCGCCAATCCGACCACGCCGCTGAGCTTCAAGGTCGAAAAGGATACCGAGTTCCGCGATACGGTGGTGACGCTTCTGCTCGACAACTCGGGCTCCATGCGCGGCCGCCCGATCTCGATCGCCGCCATCACCGCCGATATCCTCGCGCGCACCCTCGAACGCTGCGACGTCAAGATCGAGATCCTCGGCTTCACCACCCGCGCGTGGAAAGGCGGCCAGTCGCGCGAGGACTGGCTGGCCGCGGGCCGCCCGCAGCATCCCGGCCGGCTGAACGACCTGCGCCACATCGTCTACAAATCCGCCGATGCGCCCTGGCGCCGGGCGCGGCCCAATCTCGGGCTGATGATGAAAGAGGGGCTGCTCAAGGAAAACATCGACGGCGAGGCGCTCGAATGGGCGCATCGCCGCGCCATCGCCCGGCCCGAGGCGCGCAAGATCCTCATGGTCATCTCGGACGGCGCCCCGGTCGATGACAGCACCCTGTCGGTCAACCCGGCCAGCTACCTCGAACGCCATCTGCGCGACGTGATCGCCATGATCGAACGGCGCCGCCAGGCCGAACTCGTGGCCATCGGCATCGGCCATGACGTCACGCGCTATTACAATCGCGCGGTCACGATCACCGATGCCGAACAGCTCGCCGGCGCGATCACCGAACAGCTCGCCGGGCTTTTCGACACCGATCCGCGCAAGCGCGCCCGCGTCCTCGGCATGCGCCGCGTGGCCTGAGCGGCCCGCGGCCCTTCTCTGTTTCCCCAAATACTCGACGGCGCAACGGCGGGCGCCCGCGGCTCAGCCGCCCAACAGCGCCCGCGCGGCGGCGCGCGCCTCGCCGGTGACGGTGTCGCCGGCGAGCATCCGCGCGATCTCGTCCACCCGCGCGGCCGGGTCGAGCGGCACCACGCGCGAGGTCGTCACCGCGTCCTCGACGCTTTTCTCGACGCGCCAATGATGCCCGCCCAGGGCCGCGACCTGCGGCGAATGGGTCACGACCAGCACCTGTGCGCCCTCGGCCAGCGCGGCAAGCCGCCGCCCCACCGCATCGGCCGTGGCGCCACCGACGCCGCGGTCGATCTCGTCGAAAATCAGCGTCAGCCCCTCGGCCTCGCCGGTCAGGCAGACCTTGAGCGCGAGCAGGAACCGCGACAGCTCGCCGCCGCTGGCGATCCGTCCCAGCGGCCCCGCCGGCGCGCCGGGGTTGGTCGCCACGCGGAACTCGACCGTGTCGCGCCCCTCGGGGCCGGGCGCGGCCTCCGACAGCTCGACCGTGAACACCGCCCGCTCCATCTTGAGCGGTGCCAACTCGGCCGCCATCGCGGTCTGGAGCCGCGCCGCCGCCTCGGCCCGCGCCGCGCTCAGCGTCGCCGCGGCACGGTCATAGGCCGCCGCCGCACCGGCCGCGGCCGCCTCGAGCGCGGCGATATCCCCCTCTCCCGCGTCGAGCCGGGCAAGCTGGCCGCGCAGCGCCTCGGCATGGGCGCCGAGATCGTCGGGCAGCACCTCGTATTTGCGCGCGAGACCGCGGATCGCGAACAGCCGATCCTCGGTGCGCTCCAGCGCGCCGGGGTCGATCTCGAGCGTCTCCACCGCGCGCTCGACTTCCTGCTCGGCCTCGGCCAGCGCGTCGAGCGCGCGCTCCAGCGCCTCCAGACCGGGGCCGAGCGCGCCCTCCATCGCGTCGGCCGCCCCGTCGAGCCAGCGCAGCGCATCGCCCATCGGCCTCGCCGCCCCCTGCGGTCCCAACGCCGTCAGCGCGCGGCTCACATCGGCGCGCACCCGGTCGGCGGCCTGCATCCGGCGCCGCGCGGCGTCGAGCTCGGCCTCTTCGCCCGGCTGCGGGTCGAGCGCGTCGAGCTCCTCGACCGCGTGGCGCAGGAACTCCTCCTCGCCGCGCATCGCGGCGATCTCGTCGCGGGCGCGCGACAGCGCCTTGGCGGCGGCGGCACGCTCGCGCCAGCGCGTGGCGACATCGGCCACCAGCGGCGCGGCCCCGGCAAAGGCGTCGAGCAGCATCCTGTGGCCCCGCGGGTCGAGAAGCCCGCGGTCGTCATGCTGCCCGTGCAGCTCGACCAGCCGCTCCGAGACGCGGCGCAGCACCTCGCCGCTGGCCCGGCGGTCGTTGATCCAGGCGGTCTTGCGGCCGTCGGGCGTGTTGACCCGGCGCAGGACGAGCTCGTCGCCCTCGGGCTCGATCCCGGCCTCGTCGAGGACCGCGCGCACCGGGTGATCGGGGCCGAGATCGAACCACGCCTCGACCTCGCCACGCTCGGCGCCCTGGCGCACGAGCTCGGCCCGGCCGCGCCAGCCCAGCACGAATCCCAGCGAATCCAGCAGGATGGACTTGCCCGCCCCGGTCTCGCCGGTCAGCACGTTGAGACCCGGCTGGAACTCGAGCTCCAGCCGGTCGATCAAGAGCATGTCCCGTATCGTGAGACCGCGCAGCATGTCGGATCAGCCCCGTTTGACCGCCCGGCTATCGCATGGCCGGAGCGTCTCTGCCAGTGCCGCGGCGCGGATCAGATCCACTCGCCGCGCACGACCTGCCGATAGATGGTGTTGAGCCAGTTGTCGCCCGCCGGCTCGAGCGTCAGCCCCCGCCCGGTCAGCAGGGCATAGGCGTCGCTATACCACTCCGTCCCCCGGTAGTTGTAGCCCAGGATCGCGCCCGCCGTCCGGGCCTCGTCGACGAGCCCGAGCGACAGGTAGGCCTCGACCAGCCGCAGCAGCGCCTCGGGGGTGTGGGTGGTGGTCTGGAAATCCTCGACGACGATGCGGAACCGGTTGGTCGCGGCGGCGTAATGGCGGCGCTTGAGGTAATAGCGCCCGATCTCCATCTCCTTGCCGGCGAGGTGGTCATAGGCCAGCTCGAACTTGAGGACGGCCGAGCGGGCATATTCCGTGTCGGGATATTGCTCGATCACAACGCGCAGCGCCTGCAACGCCTGGAAGGTCAGGCCCTGGTCGCGGCCCACGTCGTCGACCTGGTCGTAATAGCTCAGCGCCAGAAGGTATTGCGCATAGGCGGCATCCTCGCCGCCCGGAAACAGGTCGAGATAGCGCTGCGCCGCACCGCGCGCGGCCTCGTAGTCGCGGTCGCGGTGATAGGCGAAGGCCTGCATGACCAGCGCGCGCTGGCCCCATTCGGAATAGGGATAGAGCCGCTCGACCTCGGCGAAATAGCGCGCCGCGTCCTCGGGATTGTCGGTCTCGAGCTCGAGCTCGGCCCGCTTGTAGATGTCTTCCGCCGCGAGGCTTTCGAGCGGCTGGTTGCGCGAGGCGAATTGCCCGCCGCACCCCGCCGCGAGCGACGCCAGAAGCACCATTGCGACGATCCGTGCCGCGCTTGCCCGATGATCCGTCATGCCTTCAATCCGCCCCCGCGATATCGCCGCCACCCGGTGCTAGCATACCTGATCGCGGGGCAAAACGGGCAAGCTGCGCGAAAATGCGCCGCGTGTCCGCGGGCCGTCAGGCGGCGCGCAGCGGCGCGTCGGCGCGCACCAGCCCCGCGCCGGGCAGGCAGGCCGCGCGGCGGGCATCCACCTCGATCATGCGCGCCGCACCCGGACGCGCGAAAAGCGCGCGCAAAAGCGCGTTGGTCATCGCGTGGCCCGCGCGGACCCCGGTATAGCGCCCCAGGATCGGGCCGCCGGCCAGCGCGAGGTCACCCATCGCGTCGAGCATCTTGTGGCGCACCGCCTCGTCGACATGGCGCAGCCCGCCGGGCGTCAGCACCCGCGCGCCATCGACGACCACCGCGTTCTCGAGCGTGCCGCCCAGCGCGAGGCCGCGGGCGCGCATCGCGTCGACATCGGATTGCCGGCAAAAGGTGCGGCTGTCGCAAAGCTCGTGGACGAAGGTGCCGTTGGCGAGGTTCAGCCGCTTGTCCTGCACGCCGATGGCGGCATCCTCGAAATCTATGTGGAACGCCATCTCGATGCCCTCGGCGGGCTCGAGCCGGGCCAGCGCGGGGCCGTTGCGGACCTCGACCCGGTCGAGGATCTCGAGCGCGCGGATCGGGGACGCCTGCTCGCGCAGGCCGGCGCGCAGGATGAACGCAACGAAGGGCGCCGAGGAGCCGTCGAGGATGGGAACCTCGGGGCCGTCGATCTCGATCTCGACGTTATGCAGCCCGCAGCCCGCGATCGCGGCCATCACATGCTCGACCGTCGAGACGGACACGCCCTGTTCGTTGACGATGCGGGTGCAAAGCTCGCCGGGGACGACGGCGGACCAGATCGCGGGGATCATCGTGGCGCGCCCGACGATATCGGTGCGGCGGAACCACACGCCGAGCTCGGCCGCCGCGGGTTTGAGACGCATGCGCACCGGCTGGCCGGAATGAAGGCCCACACCTTCGAAGGATACCACCGATTTCAGGGTCGTCTGCATCGCCGCTGCCGTCCTCTTTGGGGCCCGGTTAAGATCCGGTTACCGTTTTTCCCAGTTAGGCACGGGAGAGCGTGACCTCAATTCAACCTTTGCTACGCCGTGTTACAGTTCCCGCCCGCGTCCCGCGGATCGTCGCCGCGCGGGGCGCGCGCCTCTGCAATCCGTTGATGCGACACGAAAAGGGCCGGCAGATGCCGGCCCTTTCGCCTCACGACCGTGATCGGGTCAATTCGCCTGGCGACGCAGGAAGGCCGGGATCTCGATGCGATCGCCCTCGCCATGGCCCGGCTCGTCCTCCTCGTAGCGCTGGTGCTGCGGCGCCACGGGGCGACGCACGGGCGCCGCGGCGGCGGGGCGTTCGGCAGGGTAGCCGCGATCGCCGCCCTCGGGGCTGCCGCTCATCCGGTTGATGAGCGAATTGATCCCGAAGCGCGTCCGCTCCACCGGCTCGGCCTGCGGGCGCGGTGCGGCTGTGGGGCGAGGTCCGGCCGCGGCGGGGCGCGGCGTCGGCTGGGCCGAGAAACCCGGCGCGCCCGCGGGGCGGTCGGTGGGCGTCTTGCGCACCGCGCGTTCGAGCCGCTGCATCGTCTCGGGCGACGGGTGGCCGGCCGCGAGGCGCGGCATCGGCTGCGGCTCGACCGGGGCGGCCTGGGCCGCGGCCGGGCGATAGGCCGGTTCCGGTTCCGAGGCGGTATCGGCGTTGCGGCTTTCCCAATCCGAGAAGAAATCGGGCTCTTCCTCGGTCTGGGCCTGGGCCGCGTGGCGCTGCTCGGGCTCGAACCGCTCGTCCGTGCGGGCGGCGGCGGGGGCCTCTTCGGACTGGTGCACCGGCGCGGGGGCGGGGGTGTCGGACAGGCGGCGGCGGCTGACCGGCGCCTCGCTCGACGCGCCGGCCGCGTCGATGCCGGTGGCCACGACGCTGACGCGCACACGGCCGTTCAGCGCCGGGTCGAGCGTCGAGCCGACGATGATGTTGGCGTCGGGATCGACCGTTTCGCGGATGACGCTGGCGGCCTCGTCCATCTCGAACAGGGTCAGGTCCTCGCCGCCGATGATGTTGATGAGCACGCCCTTGGCGCCCGTCAGGCTGATCTCGTCGAGCAGCGGGTTGGCGATGGCCTTTTCGGCGGCCTTGGTCGCGCGCTCCTCGCCCTCGGCCTCGCCGGTGCCCATCATGGCCTTGCCCATCTCGTCCATCACCGAGCGGACATCGGCGAAGTCGAGATTGATGAGGCCCGGACGCACCATCAGGTCGGTGACGCCCTTGACGCCCTGGTAGAGCACGTCGTCGGCCATGCCGAAGGCTTCGGTGCAGGTGGTCTGTTCGTTGGCGAGGCGGAACAGGTTCTGGTTGGGGATGATGATGAGGGTGTCGACGACCTTCTGGAGCGCCTCGATCCCCTCTTCGGCCTGGCGCATCCGGCGGTTGCCCTCGAACTGGAAGGGCTTGGTCACGACGCCCACGGTCAGCACGCCGAGCTCGCGCGCGGCCTGCGCGATGATCGGGGTGGCGCCGGTGCCGGTGCCCCCGCCCATCCCCGCGGTGATGAAGCACATATGCGTTCCGGCGAGGTGGTCGATGATCTCTTCGATGCTTTCCTCGGCGGCGGCAGCCCCGACCGAGGCGCGCGCGCCGGCGCCCAGCCCTTCGGTCACTTTCACGCCCATCTGCACGCGGTTGGGCGCGCGGCTCTGGGCCAGCGCCTGCGCGTCGGTGTTGGCGATCACGAACTCGACGCCGTCGAGCGCCTTTTCGATCATGTTGTCCACCGCATTGCCGCCGGCGCCGCCGACGCCGAACACGGTGATCCGGGGCTTGAGCTCCTCGTTGGGAGGCAAGAAATTCAAGGGCATCGTATAGTCCGCCTGTTTTTGGCCCGCTTGTGCCGCGGGGCTTTGCGCCTGCTCTTTTCAGACAACGCTAATCAAAACGATTGCCCGCGTCACGAAGAAATCCTTGGAATCGGCATAATTGCGACCTGATTCGCACAGTGCCGCGAATCGGGGGGCGAATCGGGGCCACGCGATCACCAGTTATCCTTGAACCAGCGCACCGCCATGCGCAGCGACCGCGCGCTTCCGCGGTCCACGGGAACCTCGAAATCCCAGAACTCGTCCTGCGGATTGGCCGCGAAAAGGCACAGCCCCACCGTCGCCGCGAAAGCCGCGCCCGTGGCGCGTTCGGGCAGGCCGGCCACGCGGATCGGGCGCGAGGTGCGCACCTGCTGGCCCAGGATGCGCGGCGCGAGGCGGTCGAGACCGGGGATCGAGCTTCCGCCGCCGGTCAGCACGATGGCCCGCGACGGCAGCGCGTCGAACCCCGCCGCGTCGAGCCGCACGCGCACATCCTCGAGGATCTCCTCGACGCGGGGGCGCATGATCCCGATGAGCTCGGCGCGGCTGACGGTGCGACGGTCGCGTTCCCAGTCGCCGCTTTCGCCGCCGAGCTCGATCATGTCGCGGTCGTCGCGCGACGTGGCCACGACCCCGCCATGCAGCGTCTTGAGCCGTTCGGCGACCGCCAGCGGCACCTGCAACCCCTTGGAGATGTCCGACGTGACCTGATCGCCGCCCAGCGCGACGCTGTCGGCATAGATCATGTGCTTGCGCCAGAAGATCGAGAGCGAGGTGGTGCCGCCGCCCATGTCGATGCAGGCCGCGCCCAGTTCCTGCTCGTCCTCGACGAGGCTCGCCTTGCCGGCGACATAGGCCGAGCTCGCGATGCCGGCGAGTTCGAGGTCGCAGCGCTTGACGCAATGCATCAGGTTCTCGACCACGCGGCTGTCGACGCTGAGCAGGTGCATGTCGCAAGACAGCGCCTGGCCCACCTGCCCGCGAGGATCGTTCATCCCCGTGCGATGGTCGAGCGCAAAGTTCACCGGCTGGGCATGCAGCACCTCGCGCCCCGGCCCCAGGTCGGGCACCTCGCACGAGGCGAGGCAGCGTGCCACGTCCTGTTCGTCGACCGCCTCGCCGTCGAGCTCGATCTCGCCGGCCAGCCCGTAGCTGCGCGGCTCGCCGCCCGAGATCGTCGCGATGACGTGATCGACGCGGACCTGCGCCATCTTCTGCGCGGCCTGCACCACGGTGCGGATCGCGCGCTCGGTCTCGTTCATCGTGTCGATCTCGCCGAACCGCATCCCGCGCGACCGCGTCGTGGCCGCGCCGATGACGCGGAACGCGCTTTCGCCGGCCATGGGGCTGATCCCCTCGGCCTTGTCGATGCTCTCGGGGCCGTCGAAGCGCAGCACGAGGCAGGCGATCTTGGAGGTGCCGATATCGAGCACCGCGATCACCCCGCGCTGCATCGCGGTCTGGCGGATGGCGCGCATCGCGCGCTGGGATTGGTACAGGTCTCTCATGCCTCAGTC
The DNA here is from genome assembly GCF_004358695.1 of Palleronia sediminis. GTDB lineage: Bacteria > Pseudomonadota > Alphaproteobacteria > Rhodobacterales > Rhodobacteraceae > Palleronia > Palleronia sediminis. The sequence continues at coordinate 233,524 of NZ_SNAA01000003.1, read as the reverse complement.
GTCTCCCAATTCCAGCAATTTGATCTTGCGCAGGTCGCGGGCGCTGTCCTCGGCGAGGCGCACGGTCATTCGGCGCGCGTTGCGCATGTCCACCAGCACCACGTCGCGGGCCATCAGGTCCTCGGCCTCGTCGGTGGCGATCACCCGTTCCAGCGCCGGGACGGGATCGGTTTCGGGCAGCAGGATCTTTTGCCCGCCGTCCAGAACCAGCGTCCAGCGCCGCTCGCCCTCGCGCAGAAGGCCCCGGATCGCGCCCTGCAACGGGCGCGCCGCTGCGTAAAGCGCCAGCGCCTCGGCCACGCGCGCGTCGGCGCCGCGACCGGCCACGAGCGGCAGGTCGGGGCGCAGGGTGCGCGCCTCGATGCCGCCCGCGCGGTGTCCCTCGCCGTCGAGCAGCGCCAGCCCCTCCGCGGTGCGCCAGACCAGCACCGGCACCCGTTCGGTCACGTCGATCTGAAGCACCCCGCCCGAGCGCACCCGCAGATCCACCCGCGCCACCGCCTCGAGCTTGGCGAGCTTGTCGCGCACCGCGTCGAGGTCGATCTCGAACGAGCTCAGCGGCAGCTCGAATGGGAGTTGCGCCCGGATCGTGCGCGCAAGCCCCGCCGAGGCGCCGTCGACCGCCACGGCACGGACCATGAACTCCTCGCGGCGCAGGATCTGGCTCTTGGCCTCGCCCACCCATGCCACGACCGCCGCGCGCCGGTCGGGATCGGCGAAGGTCGCGGTCAGGATCATCGCCACCGCAAAGATCGGCGCGCCCAGGGTAAATCCGCGGCGCACCGAGGGCGTCAGCGCCAGCCGCTGCATCCGGTAGGCCAGCCGCGAGGGCGCCGGATCGGCGGCGCGCGGCGCGAAGCCGCGGGCATGGCGCCGGATCAGCGCCCGCATGACGCATCCTCGACGATCCAGCGGCAGAAGGCGCCGAACCCGATGCCCGCATGGGCGGCCTGTTCGGGGCTGAGCGAGGTCGGCGTCATCCCCGGCTGGGTGTTGATCTCGAGCAGGATCAGCCCGTCTCGCCCGCGCGCCTCGTCCCAGCGAAAATCCGAGCGCGTTACCCCCCGGCAGCCCAGCGCGTCATGCGCGGCCCGCGCGATGTCGCAGCAGGCATGGGCGATCGCGGCGGGGATCTCGGCGGGCAGGACGTGGCGCGAGCCGCCGGTGCGGTACTTGGCCTCGTAATCGTACCACCCCGCCGTCACGATATCGGTGACGCCCAGCGCGCGGTCGCCCATGACGGTCACGGTCAGCTCGCGCCCCGGCACGAAGGCCTCGACCATCAGCGGCACCTCGAGCGCGGGGTCGATGAAGGGCGGCGTGTTCGCGCCCTCGGCCACGAGATAGACGCCGACGGACGACCCCTCGGCCACGGGTTTGACGACATAGGGGGGCGGCAGGACATGGCCCGCCATCACCGCGTCGCGGGTCGAGACGCGGCTTTCGGCGACCGGCAGCCCGGCCGCGCGAAAGGCGGCCTTGGCGCGTTCCTTGTCCATGGCGACCGCCGAGGCGGCGACGCCGGAATGGGTATAGGCGAGCCCCATCCATTCGAGCATCCCCTGCACGCACCCGTCCTCGCCCCAGCGGCCATGCAGGGCGTTGAACACCACGTCGGGCGCGGCGTCGCGCAGCCGGTCGCACAGATCGGCGCCGGCGTCGATCTCGGTCACGTCATATCCTTCGCCCCGCAAGGCGGCCGCGCATTCGCGGCCCGAGGACAGGGACACCTCGCGCTCGGCCGAGGGGCCACCCATCATCATTGCAACCTTGGGGGATGTCCTGCTCGACATGCCCACTCGTGCCCCCTGGCCCGTTCTGCGCGGGCCGTTAACCTTGTTCGGCCCGTCTTGCGCGGGCCATGCGCCGCGCGTCTTTGCGCGCGGTCGGCACCCGGCCCCTCAGGGGGCCGGATCGTCGGTGTCGCGCGGCAGCGGATCGCCCACGCGCAACACTTCCCATTCTAGCCTAAGGCCGCTGCTTTGAAACACCCTTTCTCGCACCAGCTCGCCCAATGCCTCGAGCTCCGTGGCCGTGGCGCCACCCGCGTTCAGCAGGAAGTTCGGATGCTTTTCCGACATCTGCGCCCCGCCATGGCGATAGCCGCGCAGCCCGGCCGCGTCGATCAGCGACCACGCCTTGAGCTCGTGGGTGTCGTCGGCCCGCCCGGTCGAGGAATGCCCGGCGGGGTTGCGAAAGGTCGAACCGGCCGTGCGCTCCTTGGTGGGCTGGGTCGCGTCGCGGCGGGCAAGCTGGTCCTCCATCAGCGCGGCCAACGCCTCCGGGTCGCCCGGCGGCGCGGTGAACCGCGCGCGCGTGAGCACCCAGCCCTCGGGCAGGGCGCTGCGGCGATAGCCCAGACCAAGCTCGGCCGCGGGCAGCGTGACCCGCTCGCCCCCGCGCGTCACCGCCTCGACCTCGTGCAGGCGGTCGGCGACATAGGTGCCGTAGCAGCCCGCGTTCATCCGCACCGCGCCGCCGATGCTGCCCGGAATGGTGCGCAGAAAGGTCAGGTCGCGCCCCGCCTCGGCCGCGCGGCGCGCCACATGCGCGTCGAGCGCGGCGGCCCCGGCGGTGACGGTGTCGCCCTCGACCGAGATCTCCATGAAGGGGCGGCCGAGCCGGATCACCACGCCGCGGATGCCCCCGTCGCGCACGATCAGGTTCGAGCCGACCCCCATCGGAAAGACCGGGATCGCGGGATCGAGCGCCGCGAGGAACGCGGCCAGGTCGTCGGTATCGGCGGGCATGAAGAACCAGTCGGCCGGACCGCCCACGCGCAGCCATGTCAGCCCCGACAGGTCGCGCCCCTGCGACAGCCGCCCGCGCACCTCGGGCATCGCGGTCATGACCGGTCCCCCCTGCGCGCCGACGCCCGCCCGTAGAGCCGCCGGGCGACCAGCATCGCGGGAAAGCGCAGGATCGACAGCCCCGCGACGGCGACGAGCACGCCGACCCAGATCCCCTCGATCCGGGCGACGGCGATGACGATGGGGATGCCCGTGGCGATCAGCAGCGCCGCCGCCGGCCAATGCCCCCGCCGCGAGGGCAGCATCCCCGCGAGGTTGCCGGCCACCAGCCAGATCAGCGCGGCGATCAGGGCCCAGCTCATTGCGCCTCCAGCGCCTCGGGCAGCGCGTTGGCCCAGGCGCTGATCGTGCCCGCGCCGAGACACATCACGATATCGCCCGGCTGCGCCTCGGCCCGGACCAGCGCGGCGAGATCCGCGGCCCCCCCGATGGCGCGCGCGTCGCGATGCCCGCGCGCGCGCAGGCCCGCCACGAGATCGTCGCGCGTGGCGCCCGCGATCGGCTCCTCGCCCGCGGCATAGACATCGGTGATGGCGACGATATCGGCCTCGTTGAAACAGCCGCAGAAATCCTCGAACAGCGCCGAAAGGCGCGAATAGCGGTGCGGCTGGTGGATGGCGATGACGCGCCCGGTGCAGGACTGGCGCGCGGCGCGCAGCACGGCCGCGATCTCGACCGGGTGGTGCCCGTAATCGTCGACGATCGTCGCGCCGTTCCAGGTGCCCACGCGGGTAAAGCGGCGGTTGACCCCGCCGAACCGGGCCAGCGCGCGGCGGATCTCGTCGGGCTCCATCCCGAGATGCCGCGCCACCGCGACGGCGGCGAGCGCGTTGGTGACGTTGTGATCGCCCGGCATCGGCAGCGAACAGCCCTCGACGGTCACGCCCTCGGGGCCCAGCACAATATCGAAATGCGCCACGCCCCCCTCGTAGCGCAGGTTCGCCGCGCGCACGTCGGCCTGCGCGTTCAGCCCGAAGGTGACGACCCGGCGATCGGTGACGCGCCCGACCAGCGCCTGCACCTCGGGGTGATCGGTGCAGCACACGGCGAGCCCGTAAAAGGGGATGTTCGACACGAACTCGGTGAAGCCCTGGCGCAGCCGGTCGAAATCGCCCCAGTGCTCCATGTGCTCGGGGTCGATATTGGTCACGATGGCGATGGTCGCGGGCAGGCGGTTGAAGGTGCCGTCGCTCTCGTCGGCTTCGACCACCATCCACTCGCCCTGCCCCATGCGCGCGTTCGAGCCATAGGCGTGGATGACGCCGCCATTGACCACCGTGGGGTCGAGCCCGCCCTCGTCGAGCAGCGCCGCGACCATCGTCGTCGTCGTGGTCTTGCCGTGGGTGCCGGCGACGGCGATGTTGGATTTCAACCGCATCAGCTCGGCCAGCATGTCGGCGCGGCGCACCACCGGCAGGCCGCGCGCGCGGGCGGCGTCGAGCTCGGGATTGCCGGGCTTGATCGCCGACGAGATCACGACCACCGAGGCGCCGTCGAGATTCTCGGCCCGCTGGCCCTCGAACACCTCGGCGCCCAGCGTCTCGAGCCGCTGGGTGAGCTTGCCCGCGACAAGATCCGAGCCCTGCACCCGGTAGCCATGCGCCAGCAGCATCTCGGCGATGCCCGACATGCCGATGCCGCCGATGCCGACGAAATGGATGGGGCCCGTCTCGCTGGGCAGCTTGGTCGGTCGGGTCTGGGCCAGCATGGCGGTCCTGTCGGTGGGAGAGCTGTCTTTCACGCGGAAACTCCTGGAATTACGCGGCCGATCCGGCCAGGTCCTCGGCCAGATCGGCCAGGTCGCGCGCGGCATCGGGCCGCCCCAGCGCAAGGGCGCGGCGCGACATGTGCGCCGCCGCCTCGGGCTGGCCGAGGATCGCCTCGACATTGGCGGTCAGGACCGGCGCGGTGAATTTCGCTTCGGGGATGACGACGGCGGCCTCGGCCTCGGCCAGGGCGCGGGCATTGGCGCTCTGGTGGTCCTGGGCGGCCGCGGCATAGGGCACCAGCACCGAGGGCCGCCCGATGGCGGCGATATCGGCCACCGACGAGGCGCCGGCGCGCGACACGACAAGCTGCGCCTCGGCCATCCGGGCGGGCACGTCGTCGAAAAAGGGCGCGACCTCGGCCACCATGCCCGCCTCGGCATAGAACGCCGCGACCCGCTCGGCATCCTCGCCCCGCGCCTGCTGGGCGATGCGCAGGTTGCCGCGCAGCGGCTCGGGCAGCGCGGCCAACGCCGCGGGCACCACGTCCGACAGGATGCGCGCGCCCTGGCTGCCGCCGATCACGAGGATCGACATCGGGTAGTCGCCCGGCGGGATATAGCCCGCCCCCGCCCGCGCGCGCACCGCCGCGCGCACCGGGTTGCCGGTATGGACGGCCTCGACGCCTTCGGGCAGCGCGGTGGGCCATGTCCCGCAGGCCACCATGTCGACGCGGCGCGCAAACAGCCGGTTGACCCGGCCGAGCACCCCGTTCTGTTCGTGGATCATCCGCGGCCGGCGCAGGATCGTCGCCGCCGACAGCGCGGGGATCGTCGGATAGCCGCCGAACCCCACCACCACCGCCGGGCGCGACCGGCGCATCCGCGCCACGGCCTGCGCCACGCCGCCCGCGATGCGGAACGGCACCGCCGCGCGCGCCAGCGCCCCGCCCCGCGCGAAAGTGGCCGAGGACAGCTCCTCTATCGCGACATCCTCGGGAAAGCCGCCGGTATAGCGCGCGCCGCGCGCATCGGTCGAGAGCCGCACCCGCCAGCCGCGCTCCAGCATCTGCTCGGCCAGGGCCTGCGCGGGAAACATGTGGCCGCCGGTGCCGCCCGCCGCGATCAGGCACAGGGGCGCGCTCATGCCGCGGGCCCCCGGCGATCCGGCCTCCCGGCCGGTGAAGGATGCGTTGCGGCTGCGGTCACTGGGCTTCTCTGTTTCCCGAAATACTCATGTCGACCGGCCCGCCTCAGCGGCGACGCCCGATCAGCACGTCGCCGATCTGGCCCTGCGGCCGCGTCCGGGTAAACGCCATCAGCATCCCCATGGCAATCCCGGTCGCGATCACGGACGAGCCGCCATAGCTCACGAAGGGCAGCGTCATGCCCTTGGCGGGCAGCAGCCGGACCGCGACGCCCATGTTGACCATCGCCTGAACGGCCACCGCGCAGGCCAGCCCCGTGCCGGCCAGCCGGATGAAGGGATCGCGCTCGCGCACCAGCCGCATCAGGCTGCGCACCAGCACCACCGCATAGAGGCCGAGGATCGCCAGCACCAGGAGCAGCCCGTATTCCTCGGCCGCCACGGCGATGATGAAATCGGTATGCGCGTCGGGCAGCGACCATTTCACCTGACCCTCGCCCACGCCCACGCCAAAGAACCCGCCCTCCTGGATCGCATTGGTGGCATAGCCGAGCTGCGTGCGCGGATCGACATCGGGGCTGAGAAAGCCGTCGATGCGGCGGGCGAAATGCTCGGAGTTGGAATAGGCCACCGTGCCCATCAGCGCGACCCCGCCGGCAAGACCGGCCAGCAGCACGATGGGCGCCCCGGCGACGAAATACATCACCCCCCAGGCGAACAGCACGAGGCAGGCCTGTCCGAAATCGGGCTGAAGCGCGAGGAACCCCACGATCACCAGCGTCATCGCGAGGCTCATCAGCCGCCCCGGAGGGCCTCCCGGCTCGAAACTGGCCGAGATCATCCAGGCCGCGACGACGACGAAACCGGGCTTGAGAAACTCCGACGGCTGCACCGAGCCGAAGCCCAGCGAATACCACCGCACCGCGCCCTTGCCGAAATCGGTGCCCGCGAAAGGCAGGCCCACCAGCGCCGCAAAGGACAGCAGGAAGCCGATCACCGCGAGGCGGCGGACAAGCTGCGGCGACATCATCGTGATGACGACCATCACCGCCAGCGCGGCCAGCCCGAACACCGCCTGGCGCTGGACGAAGTAGAAATTGGGCAGGCCGTTGCGCTCGGCCAGCGGCGGCGACGCGGCAAAGCCCACCATCAGCCCGATACCGAAAAGCGCGAGCACGCAGCCCAGCGTCCATCGGTCGAGCGTGCCCCACCAGCGGGGAAGGATGGGATCGCCGTCCCGCGCGGGGATGGTGCCGTGAACCATTTCCGTCATGGATATCTGCCGCCTCGTCTCGAGATCCGCCCGTTTGCCGGGTCTGCGCGCGAGGCTACAGCGCCGCGGCCCGGCTGGCCAGATTTTTCGGCCCCCCTGCGCGGGCGCTCGCCGAGCGTGTCCCGCGCGAGACGCCCTTGCCCCGACGCGGGACCGGCCCTAGACCCGCCCGCCATGGAAGCCCCCCGGACATATCGCGCCGTGGTGCTGGGCGCGGGCGCGGCGGGCATGATGTGCGCCGCCCATGCCGGCCCCGGCACGCTGGTCGTGGACCACGCCCGCGCGCCGGGCGAAAAGATACGCATCTCGGGCGGGGGGCGGTGCAACTTCACCAATCTCGGCTGCACCCCCGAGCGGTTCCTCTCCGCCAATCCGCATTTCTGCAAATCAGCGCTCTCGCGCTATACCCAGTGGGATTTCATCGAGCTCGTCGACCGCCACGGCATCGCGTGGCACGAAAAGACGCTGGGCCAGCTCTTTTGCGACGGGCGCGCGACCGCCATCGTGACGATGCTGCGCGACGAGATGGCGGCGGCCGGGGCCGAGCTGCGCCTCAGCACCGAGGTGATCGGGGTCGACCATGCCGACGGCCTCTTCGGCGTGACGCTCGAACGCGAGGGCCGGCGCGAGCGGGTCGAGGCGCCGGCGCTGGTGCTGGCCACGGGCGGGCTGTCGATCCCCAAAATGGGGGCGACGGGGCTCGCCTACCGGATCGCGCGGCAATTCGGGCTGGGCGTGGGCGAGACGCGGCCGGGGCTGGTGCCGCTGACTTTCACCGGCGCCGTGCTCGAGGGGCTCGCGGCGCTTTCGGGGGTGGCGGCGCCCGCGCGGGTGACGACGAACGGCGCCGGGTTCGACGAGGCGCTGCTTTTCACCCACCGGGGGCTCTCCGGCCCGGCGGTGTTGCAGGCCAGCTCCTATTGGCACGAGGGCGCCGAGATCACGGTCGATCTCGACCCCGAGGGGCGGCTCTTGCCGGCGCTGCGCGCGGCGCGCGCCTCGGCGGGGCGGCGCGCGCCCGCCACCATCCTGTCCGAACACTTGCCCCAGCGCCTGATCGCGGCGCGCGCGGGCGAGGTGGCCGCGCGGGTGGGCGATTGCGCCGATGCCGCGCTCGAGGCGCTGGTCGCGCGGTTCCGCGACTGGCGGCTGACCCCCGCCGGCACCGAAGGCTACCGCACGGCCGAGGTCACGCTGGGCGGGATCGACACCGACGGACTGTCGAGCAAGACGATGGAGGCCCGCGCCTGCCCCGGTCTCTACGCCATCGGCGAGGCGGTGGACGTGACCGGCTGGCTCGGGGGCTACAATTTCCAATGGGCGTGGTCGTCGGGCTGGGCGGCGGGCACCGCCATCGCCGCCCGCGCGGCCTAGGCGCCCGTCACACCGGTGGCAGCGCCGCGACGCGGGCGACGAAATCCTCGCCGCGTTTCTCGAAATCGGCATATTGGTCGAAACTCGCCGCGGCTGGGGCCAGCAGCACCGTCTCGCCCGGCTGCGCCTCGGCGGCGGCGCGGGCGACGGCGACCTCCATGGTCTCGCAGATCTCGACCGGAACCGAGGTGAGCTGCACCGCGAAATCGCGCGCGGAATGGCCGATGAGGTAAGCCTTGGCGACCGAGCCGAGGAAGGGCGCCAGGGACGCGACCCCGCCCTCCTTGCCGAGCCCCCCCGCGATCCAGCGGATCCGCTCGAAGGCCTGCAACGCCTTGGCGGCGGCATCGACATTCGTGGCCTTGCTGTCGTTGACATAGCGCACGCCGCCGCGCGTCGCGACAAGCTGCGAGCGATGGGGCAGCCCCTCGAAATTGCGGAACGCCGCCTCGATGGCGCGCGGGGACAGGCCCAGCGCGCGGGTCGCGGCATAGGCCGCGCAGGCGTTCTGGTGGTTGTGCACACCCGGCAGCCCGGCCACGCCGCGCAGGTCGATGGCGGCGATCTGGCGGCCCTTGCGCCACTCGGCAAGGAACCCGCCCTTGCCGATCACCGACCATCCCGGCCCGGCGATCCGCCGCTCGACGCTGAGCCGGATCACCCGGTCGTCGCCGCGCCCCTGCGACAGCTGGTTGGCGAGATAGCGCCCCTCGGGCTCGTCCACGCCGACGATGGCGCGATCCGGCCCGCCCTCGGCGAAAAGGCGCCTCTTGGCAGCGAAATAGCCGCCCATGCCGGCATGGCGATCCAGATGGTCGGGGCTGAGATTGGTGAAGACGGCGATATCTGGCGTCAGCGCGCGGGCCAGTTCGGTCTGGTAGGACGACAGCTCGAGCACGACGACATCCCCGTCGCCCGGCGGGTCGATATCGAGCACGCCGCGCCCGATATTCCCGGCCAGCTGCGAACCGATCCCCGCCTCGCGCAGCACGTGGTGGATCAGCGCCGCGGTCGTCGACTTGCCGTTCGATCCGGTGACGGCGATCACCCGCGGCGGGCGGTCGTGGTCGCCCCGCGCGACCGAGCGGAAGAACAGCCCGATATCGTTGTCGACCGGCACATCGGCGGCAAAGGCCGCGGCCACCGCAGGGTTCGGCGCGGGGTAGAGATGCGGGATGCCCGGCGACACGATCAGCGCCGCGACATCGTCCAGCGCCCCGGCCCGCGTCAGGTCGCCCACCGCGAACCCCTCGGCCTCGGCCCGCGCGCGCCCTTCGGCGCTGTCGTCCCAGCAGAGCGGCTCGGCCCCGCCCGCGGCCAGCGCGCGCGCCGCCGCCAGCCCCGACCGGCCCAGTCCCAGGACCGCGACGCGGCGGCCCTCGTATCCGATGACGGGAATCATGCCGGCGGCCCTTCTCTGTTTCCCGAAATACTCATGTCGTCCGACCCGCCCCCGGCGGATCAGCGCAGTTTCAGCGTCGCGAGACCGATCAGCGCCAGGATCAGCGAGATGATCCAGAACCGGATGACGATCTGCGGCTCGGCCCAGCCGCGTTTCTCGAAATGGTGGTGGATCGGCGCCATCAGGAACACGCGCTTGCCGGTGCGCTTGAAATACAGCACCTGCACGATCACCGACAGCGCCTCGACGACAAAAAGACCGCCGACGATGGCCAGCACCAGCTCGTGCTTGGAGGCGACCGCGATGGCACCCAGCGCGCCGCCCAGCGCGAGGCTGCCGGTATCGCCCATGAACACCGCCGCGGGCGGCGCGTTATACCACAGGAACCCAAGGCCCCCGCCGATCAGCGCGGCGCAGAAGATCAGGATCTCGCCCGTGCCGGGAACGTAATGGACATCGAGATACTCGGTGAAATCGACCCGCCCCACGGTATAGGCGATGACGCCCAGCGTCCCGGCGGCGATCATCACCGGCATGATGGCCAGCCCGTCCAGCCCGTCGGTCAGGTTCACCGCGTTGGCGGCGCCGACGATGACCAGCATCGAAAAGGGGATGAACAGAAGCCCCAGGTCCAGCAGGAAGCTCTTGAAGATCGGAAAGGCGAGCTGGTTGGACAGCTCGGCAGGGTGGTGCCATGCGGCCCAGGCCCCCGCGAGCCCCGCGATGGCAAATCCCAGCGCAAGGCGCAGCCTGCCCGACAGCCCGGCATGGGTGTTGGTCGTGACCTTGGCGTAATCGTCGGCAAAGCCGATGGCCCCGAAGGCGCCGGTCACGAAAAGCAGCATCCAGACATAGGGATTGTCGAGCCGCGCCCAGAGCAGGGTCGAGACCAGCAGCGCGCCGAGGATCAGCACCCCGCCCATGGTCGGCGTGCCGGTCTTGGTGACGAGATGGCTTTCGGGGCCGTCGCTGCGGATCGGCTGGCCCTGGCCCTGGCGGCGGCGCAGCAACTCGATCAGGGGGCGGCCGAAGACGAATCCGAAGATCAGCGCGGTAAAGAACGCCCCGCCCGAGCGGAAGGTGATATACTGGAAAAGGTTGAACGCCCCTCCGCCATCGGAGAGCTCGTTGAGCCAGTACAGCATGGGTCCGAAGCTCCTTCAGGCAGGACGGCGGGCGCGGCGGCCCAGATCGCGTATCGCGTCGGCGACGCGCGCCGTATGCGCCGATTTCGATCCCTTGACGAGAACGATATCGCCGGGGCGCAGCAGTTTGCCGATCCTTGCGGCCATTTCGTCGGCACTGTCGGTCAGGTCTCCGCGGCGGTCGGGGGGCAGCGCGGCGTGCAGATGCGCGACAAGCGATCCGGCGCAATGCACGCAGTCGATCGCCTCGACCGACGGCAGGCGGGCCAGCTCGGCGTGAAAGCCCGGCGCCTCGGGGCCGAGTTCGAGCATGTCGCCCAGCACGGCCACGCGCCGCCCGCCGGGTCCGGGGGGGATGGCCGCCAGCCGGTCGAGCGCGGCAGCGACCGAGGCGGGGTTGGCGTTGAAGGCGTCGTCGATGAGATCGAGCGCGGCATCGGCATCGGTATCGTCGAGCACGACGCGCTCGCGCCGCCCGCGCCCGCCGCCGGGGCTCCAGCCCGCAAGCGCCATCGCGGCGCGGTCGGCATCGGCGCCGAGCGGCTCGGCCGCGGCGAGAACGGCGAGCGCGTTGAGCGCCACCGCGGCGCCCACGCCCCCCAGCCGGAAGGCCATCGCGTGATCGCCCGCACGGGCCTCGATCACGGTGGTGGCGTCGTGCTGCGTGACCGAGACCATGGCGAAATCGGCCGGGCCCCGCGCGCCGAAGGTGACGATGCGCGCGCCCGCCGCGCGGGCCGCGTCGCGCAGGATGCCGGCGGTGGCGATATCGGCGTTGAGGATCGCGGTTCCGCCGGGCGCGAGTCCTTCGTAGATCGACGCCTTTTCGCGGGCGATGCCCTCGAGGCTGCCGAAGGCCGCGTAATGGGCCGGCGCCACGGTGGTCACGATGGCCACATGCGGGCGGGCCATGCGCGAGAGCGGCGCGATCTCGCCCGGTGCGTTCATGCCGATCTCGACCACGGCGAGTTCGGTGTCGGGCGGGGTGCGGGCCAGGGTCAGCGGCACGCCCCAATGGTTGTTGTAGGACGCGACGGCGGCGGCGACGCGCATCTGCTCGCCGAAGGCCACGCGCGCCATGTCCTTGGTCGTGGTCTTGCCGACCGAGCCCGTGATCGCCAGCACGCGGCCCCGCAGGCGCGCGCGCGCGGCATGGCCCAGCCGTTCGAGCGCGGCCTGCACGTCGTCGACCAGCAAGAGCGGCGCATCGGGCGCCACGCCCTCGGGCCGGCGGGCGACCATCGCGGCGGCCGCGCCTTTCGCCAGCGCAGCGGCGACGAAATCATGCCCGTCGCGCTCGGCCGAGAGCGCGACGAACAGGTCGCCCGGCGCGAGCGTGCGGCTGTCGATCGAGACACCGGTGGCCGCCCAGTCGCCCCGCGCGGTGCCGCCCGTGGCGCGCGCGGCGTCGGCCGCGGTCCAGAGCGCGCTCATGCCACCCGCCCGTCGAGCGCGGCGACGGCGACGCTTGCCTGTTCGACATCGTCGAAGGGATAGACGGTGCCGCCCACGATCTGCCCGGTCTCGTGCCCCTTGCCCGCGATGAGCAGCGCGTCGCCCGGCTCGAGCATGTCTACGGCGCGCAGGATCGCCTCGGCGCGGTCGCCGACCTCGATGGCGTCGGGGTCGGAATTGAGGATTTCCGACCTTATCGCCGCCGGATCCTCGGATCTGGGGTTGTCGTCTGTCACTATTCGAACATCCGCCCCGTCCCGCGCGGCCGCCCCCATCAGGGGCCGCTTGCCGCGGTCACGGTCGCCCCCCGCGCCATAGACCACCGCGAGCCGCCCCATGACATGCGGGCGCATGGCCGCCAGCGCGGTCTCGAGCGCGGCGGGGGTGTGGGCGTAGTCGACAAAGACCGCCGCCCCGTTGTCGCGCGTGGCGGCCAGCTGCATCCGGCCGCGCACCCCCTGCAATTCGGGCAGCACGTCGAAGACATGGGCGGGCTCTTCGCCGGCGGCGATGACGAGCGCGGCGGCCATCAGCACGTTGTCGGCCTGGAACCCGCCGATGAGGTTCAGCCGGGCCATGCGCGGTTTGCCCGCCCAGGAAAAGCGCAGGTCCTGCCCGGTCATGTCGAAGCGCTGCCCCTCGATGCGGAGCGCGGCCTCGGGGGCGCGGCCGACGGTGACGAGATCCTGCCCCCGCTCGGCCACGACGGCGCGCATATCGGCCACGCGGGGGTCGTCGATATTGAGCACCGCGCACCCGTCCTCGGGCAGAACGCGGTCAAAAAGTCCTGCCTTTGCAGCGTAATACGCCTCGAAGCTCTCGTGATAGTCGAGGTGATCCTGGCTGAAATTGGTGAAGCCCGCAGCTTCGAGCGGGACGCCGTCGAGGCGGCGCTGGTCGAGCCCGTGGCTCGACGCCTCCATCGCGACATGGGTGACGCCCGCGCGGGCGGCGGCGGCCAGCGCCGCGTGCAGCGTCACCGGCTCGGGCGTGGTGTGCTGGAGCGGCTGGGTATAGGCGCCCTCGATCCCGGTCGTGCCGACATTCACCGCGTCATGACCCAGCGCGGCCCAGATCTGGCGCGCGAAGGTCGCGACCGAGGTCTTGCCGTTGGTGCCCGTCACGGCGACGATGGTGCCCGGCATCCGGCCCGACCAGAGCGCGGCGGCAAAGGCGAGCGTCTGGCGCACATCTTCGGCCACGACAAGCGCGGCCCCCGCGGCGGCGATCTCGTCGCCGGCGATGCGCGCGCCCTCGCGGTCGGTCAGCACGGCCGCCGCCCCGTGGGCGAGCGCGCCCGCGACATGGGCCGCGCCATGGGCGGCGCTGCCCGGCAGGGCCGCGAAGAGATAGCCGGGATTGACCGCGCGGCTGTCAACGGCAATGCCGCCGATGCGCGGATCGGCCCCGCCCTGCGCGGTCAGGCCCAGTTCGGCCAGCGTCTTGGTCGTCTCCGGCATGGCGGCTCCAGCGGTCAGTTCGCCGACACCTCTACAGCGGAAGCCAGTTGCGGTTCAATCGCGGGACGCAGTCCCAGCAGGGGCGCGACGCGGCGGATGACCTCGGCCGAGACGGGCACCGCCGTCCAGCCCGCCGTGCGGCGCGGCTTGGTGCCGGTGTTGTCGGACGCCTCGTCGAGCGACACGACGAGCACGTATTCCGGCGCGCTCGCGGGAAAGACGGCGGCGAAGGTGTTGATGTTCTTGTCGTCGTGATAGCCCCGCCCGTTCTTGAGGGGCTTGTTCGCCGTGCCGGTCTTGCCGCCGACCTCGTAGCCGGGAACCTTGCCGAAGCTCGCCGTGCCCCTCTCGACCACTGCGCGCAGCATCTCGGCCGAGGCGGCGCTGACCTCGGGGCGGACGATCCGCGGGCCGGGCTGCCAGTCGGGCGAACGGCGCAGGAGCGTCGGCTCGACCCGCAGACCGCCGTTCAGCAGCGACGCATAGGCCGTCGCCAGATGCAGCGGCGACGAGGAAAACCCGTGGCCGTAACTTGCGGTGATGGTCACGATCTCGGACCAGTTGGGCGGCACGAGCGGCTTGGCGCCCGGCGCCTCGATCAGCTCGACCGGGGTCGGCTCGAACACGCCGAGCTTGTCGAGAAACGCCTTTTGACGCGCGCCGCCGATATTCAGCGCCATCTTGGCGGTGCCGACATTCGACGATTCGACGATGACATCGGTGACGGAGAGGAGCGGGCCGTAATTCTTGTTCTGGAACTCGCGGATCGTGAAGCGGCCCCATTTCATCGGCGCGTCGGCATCGACCATGGTGTCGGGATTGACCTGCCCCAGCTCCATCGCCTGCGCGGCGGTGAAGATCTTGAAGGTCGAGCCGAGCTCGTAGACCCCCTGCACGGCGCGGTTGAACAGCGGGCTGTCGCCGGCATCGCCCTCGGTAAGAGGGCGGGGACGGTCGTTGGGGTCGAAATCGGGCAACGAGACCATCGACACGATCTCGCCGGTATGGATGTCCATGAGGATGCCGGCCGCGCCCTTGGCGTTCATCAGCCGCATCCCCCCCTCGAGCACCTGCCGCATCGTGTGCTGAACGGTGGTGTCGATGCTCAGTTGCAGCGGCGTGCCGCCATTGGCGGGGTCGCGCAGCCAGTCGTCCATCGCCTTTTCGATGCCCGCGACGCCGATCACCTCGGCTGAGCTGACGCCCTCGCGGCCGAAGCTCGCGCCGCCCAGCACATGCGCGGCCAGCCGCCCGTTGGGATAGAGCCGCATCTCGCGCGGGCCGAACAACAGCCCCGGATCGCCGATATCATGGACGGCCTGACGCTGTTCGGGGCTGAGTTTCTTCTTGATCCACAGGAACTTGCGCGGCCCGGTGAAGTCCTTGATCAGCTCTTCCTCATCCATGTCGGGAAAGATCTCGGCCAGCTTCTTCGCGGTGCCGATCCGGTCGATCATGTTGGGCGGCTGCGCATAGAGCGCGAAGGTCGGCAGATTCGTCGCGAGGAGCCGGCCGTTGCGATCGACGATATCGGCGCGCTGCGCGACGATGGCGTTGCCCGCGGCGGCGGCGCGCGGCTCCACCGGCTCGGAGGCGGCCAGCAGCGCCATCCGCCCCCCGATGGCCAGAAAACCGCAGATGAAAAAGACGCAGAGCACCAGCAACCGCCCCTCGGCGCGGCGGCGGGCGGTGTCGCGCATGTCCTCGCGGCGCAGGCGGCGATTCTCTTTCTCGATGGCGTCGGGGTTCTCGCCCTTGCGGCGGGCCTCGAGCACGCGGGCGAGCGGGCGCAGGGGGGTGCGGGTCATTGCAGGGCTCCGAGGCTGTCGACGGTGGCCACCCCGTCGAGATCGAGCGGCGCGCCCAGGCTGTCGCCGCGATAGGGGATCTGCGCCGCGTCGGCGAATTGCTGCGGGGCGAGCGGCAGCAGGCCCAGCCGGTCGAAATTGATCTCGGCCAGGTCGCGCAGCCGCTCGGGTCGGTTGAGATAGGCCCATTCGGCCCGCAGGATGGTCAGGTCGGAATGGGCCCGCCCGATCTGCGCCTGAAGCCGCTCGACCTCGCGCAGGGATTGCTGGGTCGCGTAGTTCTCGGAATAGGCCCAGTAGGCCAGCGCGATGACGGCCAGTCCCGGCAAGACATAAAACAGCGTCTTCATGTCGTCCTTCCAAATGGGCCATCGTATTTCGGCAGGCCGAGCGCGGCGCGGGGCGCGGGCCCGGCAGGCGCGTCGGTGCGCCGCGCGATGCGCAGCCGCGCCGAGCGGGCGCGCGGGTTGGCCGCGACCTCGTCGGCATCGGCCTTGATCCCGCGGGTCACGTCGGCAAAGCGGGGCGCGGCGATGCGGGCGGCCGGCGCGTGTCGGTTGCCCGCCCCTCCGCCATCCGAACGTGCCTGCAGGAACCGTTTGACGACGCGGTCTTCCATCGAGTGAAAGCTGACCACGGCCAGCCAGCCGCCCGGCGCCAAGGCCCGCTCGGCCGCCTCGAGCCCGGCGGCGAGCTGGCCGAACTCGTCATTGACCGCAATGCGCAGCGCCTGAAAGCTGCGTGTGGCGGGGTGGCTCTGGCCGGGCTTGGGGCGCGGCAGGACGCCCGCCACGATCTCAGCGAGGCGCCCGGTGGTCACGATCGGGGCCTCGGCGCGGGCGCGCAGGATGGCGCGGGCGATGCGGCGCGCGGCGCGTTCCTCGCCGTAATGAAACAGGATATCGGCCAGCGCGGCCTCGTCGGCGGTGGCCACGAGATCGGCCGCGGAGGGGCCGTCATCGCCCATCCGCATGTCGAGCGGCCCGTCGCGCATGAACGAGAACCCCCGCTCGGGGCGGTCGAGCTGCATCGAGGACACCCCGAGATCGAGTACGACGCCATCCGCGGGCGCGCCCGCGAGCCGGTCGAGTTCGGAAAACACCCCCTGGCGCAGAACCAGCCGGTCGCCCAGCGCGGCGGCCCAGCCCTCGGCCATCGCGAACACGGTGGGGTCGCGGTCGATGCCCACCACGCGCGCGGCCCCGGCGTCGAGCAGGGCCCGCGCATAGCCGCCCGCGCCGAAGGTGCCGTCGACCCACAGCCTCGAGACCGGCGCGCAATGCGCAAGGATCGAGCCGATCAGGACAGGGACATGGGGGCGGTCCGGGGCGGCGGCCATGGTCAGGACGCTCCGGGCAGCGGACCGGTCAGCAGCGAGGCCGGGTCGAGCGTATCGTCGATCTCGTCCTCGTCGGGGAAGTGCGGCATGGCCATCGTCTCGTAGGCCTCGGGGCTCCACATCTCGATATGCTCGCCCGAGCCGACCATGACCACGGTGCCCGCCGCCTCGGAGCCCTTTACGCTTTCGGGCAGGCCCAGCAGCGGCCGCGCCTTGGCGGGGATGACGATGCGGCCGTTGGGGTCGATGGGACAGGCCACCGCCGAGTGGAAATAGAACCGCTCGAGCATCCAGCGCCGCTTGGTGCCGGGGGTGTGGCTGCGGACCAGTTGGGTGATGCGGTTCATCCGCTCCTTGTCGATCACCTCGATATAGGCGCGGCTGGAGTTGATGAGCATGATGAGCCGGGGATTCTCGCCGGCAGGGCGGTTCTGATCGTTGAGATCGAGCAGGCGACGGAATTCGGCGGGCACCGACATGCGGTACTTGTTGTCGACCTTGGGGTCGTGCTTGCCGAAATATCCGTCGAGCACCTCGTCCCGCCCTCGCTGCTGCCCCGTATCGCGGGGGCCTGCGCCCCGAAACGATTGCGGCGACCCGGACTGCTGCCACTGCCCGGATCGCCGCCCTGCCCGGAAAACCGGGCCTTATCCGACTGCGCGCGCCGCCTGGGGGGATGTCGCTCGCCCGCGCGCCGGAGCCTTCAACCATGGAAAGACGCTTGCCTGTACTACTTCCAGCCTCTGTCGTAAGCCGTTGTTATTATTAGGTGTTCAGGATCTTGATCGTCCCTCGTTCACCGTCGCTTTCCATGGCTAATGGGATAGCTTGGGATCACGTACCACCGCAACCATTTTCTTCGCCAGACGCGCCGCGGTCGGTCGCGACTATGGCCCGAACTACACACAAAGAGAAATATTCCGTGACGAACACCGCGCATCTCGTGGGTGTGTCACTCGACACATACCAGATGTAGGGATGAAAAGACTCGACAGATTTGGGCGGAATTGGGGCGGTATCGTGCCGGTTCTGCCACGCCCGGCCCCCCGCAGCCATATTCCTGCGTGAAAAGACATGGCCTCGCCGGGAATCGGGGGGCTGGTGGACTCCGATTCCATCGAGACCCGGCGGTGGATTCCCATCTCATCCGAACCCGGCACCCGCCCATGGGCATCGCCGACGCGCTTCCAAGCCCCCGAGCCATGCGTTTGCTGCAAAGCAGCATTGAGCGGCGGCGGGATTGTGCAATCGCAGCATGAGCGTATGTTCTGCCCAACACCGGCGCTAACACGGCCGGCACGCAGGATTGCACGAGGACGAGTTCGATGAGCGACGCCACCTTCCGCCCCGCCCGCCAAGGCGGCACCGGCCTTGCCGGGATGTTCGCCGGCCTGCGCGCCCGGATCGCGGCGCGCCGGATCTATGTCGACACGGTGCGCGAACTGTCGCGCCTGTCGAACCGCGAACTCGCCGATCTCGGCCTGCACCGTTCGGCCATCGAGGCCGCGGCGCGGGATGCGGCCTACGGCCGGGTCTGATCCCGGCGGAACGAATTCGGCACGGGCGCATTCAGCCCCGAGCCACATGAGACAGCGGAACGGGCCGACCTCCTCCCCGGCTTGTTTCGCTCAGCGCGGCGGCGCCGACCTCCTCCCCGGCGTCGCCGCGAAATCATACCCGAGTTACGGGCGCCCTCTCCTCCCTTGGGCGCACGTATGATCGCGGCGGCGCCGACCTCCTCCCCGGTGCCGCCGCAACAGTTTCCCGGTTACGCGCACCCTCTCCTCCCTTGGGTGCACGTAAGATAGCGGCGGCGCCGACCTCCTCCCCGGTGCCGCCGCAACAGTTTCCCGGTTACGGGCGCCCTCTCCTCCCTTGGGTGCACGTAAGATAGCGGCGGCGCCGACCTCCTCCCCGGTGCCGCCGCGCATCTTCTCTGTTTCCTGAAATACTCACGGGCGCGACGCCCGGCCACCGCGCGTCAGAACGGCACGTCGTCCGCCGCATCGGCCGGGACGACGTAGCGGCCGACGACCTTCTTGGTGCCCGCCTTGTCAAAGGCGATCCCGAGCTTGTCGCCCTCGATTCCCTCGACCGTGCCGTATCCGAACTTGGTGTGGAACACCCTGTCCCCCTCGGAAAAGGCGGAAACGGCCTGCGCGTCGATCACCATCTCGCGGGTTTCGCGCGGCTGGCTCATCGGGCGCGACTGCGCGCGGGCCTGCAGCCGCCGCCAGCCGGGCGAATTGTAGACATCGGCGCGGCTGGCCTTGTCGTGCAGGTCGCTGGCCTGGCCCGTCATGATCTGGGGCGACGCGCTCGCGGCCATTCCCGCCGCGCCGAAGCCGCCGCCATAGAGGCCCGGCGGGGTGAGAACCTCGACGTG
The DNA here is from genome assembly GCF_004358695.1 of Palleronia sediminis. Lineage (GTDB taxonomy): Bacteria > Pseudomonadota > Alphaproteobacteria > Rhodobacterales > Rhodobacteraceae > Palleronia > Palleronia sediminis. Next base: position 214,220 of record NZ_SNAA01000003.1, on the reverse strand, counting down.
ATCGGCGGGAAGCTCGTCGATGAACCGCGACGGCAGCGCCGATTGCCATTGCCCGTAGACGCGGCGGTTGGCGGCAAAGCTGACGGTCGCAACCTCTTCGGCGCGGGTCAGGCCGACATAGGCGAGGCGCCGTTCTTCCTCTAGGCCCTTGAGCCCCGATTCGTCCATGGAGCGTTGGGACGGGAAAAGCCCGTCCTCCCACCCCGGCAGAAACACGGCGGCGAATTCCAAACCCTTGGCGGCGTGCAGCGTCATCACCGACACGCGATCCTCGCCCCGGTCCTTCTCGTTATCCATGATCAGCGCGACATGCTCGAGAAACCCTTGCAGGTTCTCGAAATTTTCCAGCGCCTTGACCAGTTCCTTGAGGTTTTCGAGCCGTCCGGGCGCCTCGGGCGTCTTGTCGTTCTGCCACATCGCCGTGTAGCCCGATTCGTCGAGAATGCGCTCGGCCAGTTCGACATGGCCGGTCTCGGGGTCGCGCACCGCGTCGTGCCAGCGGTCGAGCCCGTCGACGAGGCGGCGCAGCTCGGCCCCGCCCTTGCCGCCCGGCCCCCCTTCGGAGAGCAGGATCCGCGCGCCGTCGAGCAGCGAGGCGCCATGCGCGCGGGCGGTGGTCTGGATCCTTTGCTGGGCCTTGTCGCCCAGGCCCCGCTTGGGCGTGTTCACGATCCGCTCGAAGGCGAGATCGTCGTCGGGGCTGACGGCGAGGCGGAAATAGGCCATCGCGTCGCGAATCTCGAGACGTTCGTAGAATCGGGGACCGCCGATCACGCGATAGGGCAGCCCGATGGTCAGGAACCGGTCCTCGAAGGCGCGCATCTGATGGCTGGCGCGCACGAGAATCGCCATCTCGTTCAGGGCGATGGGGCGCATGCCGCGCGTGCCGCGCATGGCGGCCTCGATCTCCTCGCCGATCCAGCGGGCCTCTTCCTCGCCGTCCCAATGCCCGATGAGGCGGACCTTTTCGCCCTCGGTCTCGGCCGTCCAGAGCGTCTTGCCCAACCGCCCCTCGTTGGCGTCGATCACGCCGCTCGCCGCGGCGAGGATATGCGGGGTAGAGCGGTAGTTCTGTTCCAGCCGCACCACCTTGGCGCCCGGAAAATCCTTTTCGAACCGCAGGATGTTGCCCACCTCGGCGCCGCGCCAGCCATAGATCGACTGATCGTCGTCGCCCACGCAGCAGATGTTGCGATGACCCTGCGCGAGCAGGCGCAGCCACAGATACTGGGCGACGTTGGTATCCTGGTACTCGTCCACGAGGATATAGCGGAACCAGCGCTGGTACTGCGCGAGCACGTCATCATGCGTCTGGAAGATCGTGAGCATGTGCAGCAGCAGGTCGCCGAAATCGACGGCGTTCAGCTCGATCAGGCGGCGCTGGTAATAGTCGTAAAGCTCGGTGCCGCGATTGTTGAAGGCCGACGCCTCGGAGGCGGGCACCTTTTCGGGCGTCCAGGCGCGGTTCTTCCAATGGTCGATCAGCCCCGAGAGCTGGCGCGCGGGCCAGCGTTTCTCGTCGATATTCTCGGCCGCAATCAACTGCTTGAGCAGGCGAAGCTGGTCGTCGGTATCGAGGATGGTAAAGTTCGACTTGAGCCCGACGAGCTCGGCATGGCGGCGCAGCAGCTTGACGCAGATCGCGTGGAAGGTGCCCAGCCACGGCATCCCCTCGATCGCATGGCCCATGGACCGGCCGACGCGATCCTTCATCTCGCGCGCGGCCTTGTTGGTGAAGGTGACGGCGAGGATCTCGTTCGGCCGGGCGCGACCCTGAAGCATGAGGTGCGCGATTCGCGCGGTCAGCGCCTTGGTCTTGCCGGTGCCCGCCCCGGCCAGCATCAGAACGGGGCCGTCCAGCGTCTCGACCGCCTCGCGCTGCGCGGGGTTGAGGTCGTCGAGATAAGGCGCGGGGCGCGCGCCCATGGCCCGTTGGGACAGGGGAACGGCGGCCGCCTCGAAGGCATCGTCTTCGTCGAACTGACTCATGGCCGACAATCTAGACCGGGACGCGCCCGAACGGAAGGGCGCGTTCGCGCTCCGTTCCGCATGTTGCGGCGGCCCGCCCGGAACGCGGCCCCGGCGGTCCGCATTTCCCACCCGGATCGACCGAAGGGAAGCACCATGCTGCTGGCCATTCTCTATTCGACGCTCGCCGGCGCGACGATTCCGCTGGGCGGCTGGCTCGCGATGCGCGGCTGGCCGCCGGCAAGGGGCGCCCGCGCGACCGAGATCACCCATGGCGTCATCGCCTTCGGCGGGGGCGCGCTGGTCGCGGCGGTGGCGTTCGTGCTGGTGCCCGACGGCGCCGAAAAGGTGCCGGTGTGGCTGGCGTTGGCGGCTTTCGCGGCGGGCGGCGTGTTCTTTCTGTGGCTCGACCGCCGGATCGCGCGTTCGGGCAGCCAGAAATCGCAGCTTGTCGCGATGCTGTCGGATTTCATCCCCGAGGCGCTGGCGCTGGGGGCGCTGATGGCCTCGGGGGGGTCGCGGCTGTTGATGGCGCTGCTCATCGCGCTTCAGAACCTGCCCGAGGGATTCAACGCCTTTCGCGAAATGGAAAAGGGCGGCGGGCATGACCGCGGCCGCACCCTGAAGATCTTTGCCGCGCTGGCCTGTCTCGGACCGGTGGCGGCGGTGCTGGGCCATGTCGTGCTGTCGGATTTCGACGGCGTGCTGGGTACGGTCATGCTCTTCGCGGCGGGGGGCATCCTTTACCTCGTCTTCGAGGATATCGCCCCGCAGGTGCGGCTCGAGCGCGATTTCCTGCCGCCGCTCGGCGCCGTGGGCGGGTTCGCGCTGGGCATGGCGGGGCATCTGATCCTGCCGTGAGGGCAGGCGCGGCCCTTGCCCGTGCATCGGCTTGACCCTACGCTTTGCCGCGACTGCGAAAGGCGCACCCCCATGACAGAATTCGACAAGATCCTCATCGCCAACCGCGGCGAGATCGCCATACGCGTGATGCGCGCGGCCAACGAGATGGGCAAGCGGACGGTCGCCGTCTATGCCGAGGAGGACAAGCTGAGCCTCCACCGCTTCAAGGCGGACGAGGCCTATCGCATCGGCGCGGGGATGGGGCCGGTCGCCGCCTACCTGTCGATCGACGAGATCATCCGCGTGGCCCGCGCCTGCGGCGCCGACGCGATCCACCCCGGCTATGGGCTGCTTTCGGAAAACCCCGATTTCGTCGATGCCTGCACCGCCGCCGGGATCGCCTTCATCGGGCCCAGGGCCGAGACGATGCGACAGCTGGGCGACAAGGCCAGCGCCCGGCAGGTAGCCATCGCCGCGGGCGTGCCCGTGATCCCGGCCTCGGACGTGCTGGGCGAGGACATGGCCGCCACCCGCGCCGCCGCCGGGGACATCGGCTATCCGCTGATGCTCAAGGCCTCGTGGGGCGGCGGCGGGCGGGGGATGCGCGCCATCTCGGGGCCGGACGAGCTGGAGGAAAAGGTGCTGGAGGGGCGGCGCGAGGCCGAGGCGGCCTTTGGCAACGGGGAGGGATATCTCGAAAAGATGATCCTGCGCGCCCGCCATGTCGAGGTGCAGATCCTCGGCGACCGGATGGGAAACATCTATCACCTGTGGGAGCGCGACTGCTCGGTGCAGCGGCGCAACCAGAAGGTCGTCGAGCGTGCCCCCGCCCCCTATCTCTCGGGCGCGCAGCGCGAACGCATCTGCAACCTCGGCAAGAAGATCGCCGAGCATGTCGGCTATGAATGCGCCGGCACCATCGAGTTCCTGATGGATATGGAAACGGGCGAGTTCTATTTCATCGAGGTCAACCCGCGCGTGCAGGTCGAGCACACCGTCACCGAGGAAGTGACCGGCATCGACATCGTGCGCGCCCAGATCCTGATCGCCGAGGGCAAGTCGCTGACCGAGGCGACCGGCACGGCCAGCCAATACGACGTCGCGCTGTCGGGCCACGCGATCCAGTGCCGCATCACCACCGAGGATCCGACCAACAATTTCATCCCCGATTACGGCCGGATCACCGCCTATCGGGGGGCGACGGGCATGGGAATCCGGCTCGACGGGGGCACGGCCTATTCGGGCGCCGTCATCACGCGGTTCTACGATTCGCTGCTGGAAAAGGTCACGGCCTGGGCGCCGACCCCCGAGGCCGCCATCGCACGGATGGACCGCGCCCTGCGCGAATTCCGCATCCGCGGCGTCAGCACGAATATCGACTTTGTCATCAACCTGCTGAAACACCCCACCTTCCTGTCGAACGAGTATCACACCCGCTTCATCGACCAGACGCCCGAGCTGTTCGATTTCCGGCCGCGTCGCGACCGCGCGACCAAGCTGCTGACCTATATCGCCGACGTGACGGTGAACGGGCATCCCGAGACCGAAGGCCGCCCCCGCCCCCATGCCGAGGCGCGCGCCCCCGTGCCCCCTGCCCTGCGCGCCGAAAGCCCCGCGCACGGAACCCGCCAGATCCTCGAGGAGGACGGACCGCAGGCGGTGGCCGACTGGATGGCGGCGCAGACCCGCCTGTTGATCACCGACACCACCATGCGCGACGGGCACCAGTCGCTGCTGGCGACGCGGATGCGATCCATCGACATGATCCGCGCCGCGCCCGCCTATGCGGCGAACCTGCCCGGCCTGTTCTCGGTCGAATGCTGGGGCGGCGCGACCTTCGACGTGGCCTATCGGTTCCTGCAGGAATGCCCCTGGCAGCGCCTGCGCGACCTGCGCGCCGCTATGCCGAATGTCATGACGCAGATGCTGTTCCGCGCCTCGAACGGGGTCGGCTATACCAGCTATCCCGACAATGTCGTCGCGGGTTTCGTCGCGCAGGCGGCGGCGTCGGGAGTGGACGTGTTCCGCGTCTTCGACAGCCTCAACTGGACGCCGAACCTGCGCGTCGCCATGGATGCGGTGAACGAGGCCGGAAAGCTCTGCGAGGGCTCGATCTGCTACACGGGCGACATGTTCGACCCCGACCGGGCGAAATACGACCTCAAGTATTACGTCGCCATGGCGCATGAGCTGAAGGACGCGGGCGCGCACGTGCTGGGGCTCAAGGACATGGCGGGGCTGCTCAAGCCGCGCGCGGCCGCGGTGCTGGTGCGCACGCTCAAGGACGAGGTGGGCCTGCCCATCCACCTGCACACCCACGACACGGCGGGCATCGCCTGCGCCACGATCCTCGCCGCGGCCGAGGCGGGGGTGGACGCGGTCGATTGCGCCATGGACGCGCTGTCGGGCAATACCAGCCAGGCGACGCTCGGCACCATCGTCGAGGCGCTGCGCCGGACCGACCGCGATACCGGGCTCGATATCGACGCGATCCGCGAGATCTCGAACTACTGGGAGGCCGTGCGCGCCCATTACGCGGCCTTCGAGAGCGGAATGCAGGCCCCCGCCTCCGAGGTCTACCTGCACGAGATGCCCGGCGGGCAGTTCACCAACCTCAAGGCGCAGGCGCGCTCCATGGGGCTCGAGGAGCGCTGGCACGAGGTCGCGCATACCTATGCCGAGGTGAACCGCATGTTCGGCGATATCGTCAAGGTCACGCCGTCCTCCAAGACGGTGGGCGACATGGCGCTGATGATGGTGAGCCAGGGCCTGACCCGCGCCGAGGTCGAAGACCCCGCCACCGACGTCACCTTTCCCGATTCGGTGGTCGAGATGATGCGCGGCAGCCTTGGCCAGCCCCCCGGCGGGTGGCCGCGCGGCATCCGCGACAAGGTGCTCAAGGGCGAGACCCCGATCGAGGGGCGGCCGGGCGCGCATCTGGCGCCGGTCGATTTCGAGGCCGCGCGCCGCGATGCCGCGCAGGCCGCAGGTGGGGTCGCGATCGACGACGAGGATTTGATGGGATACCTGATGTATCCCAAGGTCTTCGCCGATTACCGCCGCCGCAACGAGGAATACGGCCCGGTCCGCACCCTGCCCACGCAGACGTTTTTCTACGGGATGCAGCCGGGCGAGGAGATCTCGGTCGAGATCGACCCCGGCAAGACGCTCGAGATCCGTTGTCAGGCCGTGGGCGAGACGAACGACCGCGGCGAGGTGCGGGTGTTCTTTGAGCTGAACGGCCAGCCCCGCGCCGCCCGCGTGCCCGACCGCAAGCGCGCCGGCACCCGCGCCGCCGCGCGCAAGGCCGAGCCGGGCAACCCCGCGCAGATCGGCGCGCCCATGCCCGGCGTGGTGGCCACCGTCGCGGCCGAGCCCGGCAAGCACGTGCGGCAGGGCGATCTGCTGCTGACCATCGAGGCGATGAAGATGGAGACCGGGCTGCATGCCGACCGCGACGCGGTCATCAAGGCGGTACTGGTCACTCCCGGCGCGCAGATCGACGCCAAGGACCTGCTGATCGAATACGAGACCTGACACCGGGCCGGGCGGCGCGCGGACGCCGCCCGCTTTTCCCGGTCGAAAGCCCTTGCACCCGCGGCGCGGCGGCGATAAATCGCCCCCACCCAACGGTAAGCGGGCGTAGCTCAGGGGTAGAGCATTACCTTGCCAAGGTAAGGGTCGGGCGTTCGAATCGCCTCGCCCGCTCCATTGGGACCGACAGACTGGCAGCGCGGGCGTAGCTCAGGGGTAGAGCATTACCTTGCCAAGGTAAGGGTCGGGCGTTCGAATCGCCTCGCCCGCTCCAGTCGTCACGGTTTCCCGTATCGTCGAAACCCATGCGGCGGCGTCGCTCAACCCGCCTCGACCAGCCGCCCGCCCGACAGGCGCACCTGCCGGTCCATGCGTCCGGCCAGCTCGAGGTTGTGGGTCGCGATCAGCGCGGCCAGCCCCGTCTCGCGAACCAGTGTCATCAGCGCCTGATAGACCGTCTCGGAGGTTTCGGGGTCGAGATTCCCCGTCGGCTCGTCGGCCAGAAGCAGGCGCGGCGCATTGGCCAGCGCCCGGCACAGCGCGACGCGCTGCTGCTCGCCCCCCGACAGGGCCGAGGGGCGGTGATCGGCGCGGTGCTCGACCCCGACCGAGGCGAGCAGCCGCATGGCCCGCGCCCAAGCCTCGGCCCGCGCGACACCATGGGCCAGTTGCGGCAGAACGACATTCTCGGCCGCCGTGAACTCGGGCAGAAGGTGGTGGAACTGGTAGACGAACCCCACATCGGCGCGGCGCGCGCGGGTGCGGCGGCGGTCGGGCAGATCGGTCATGTCTTCTCCGCCCAGCCAGACGCGGCCGGCATCGGGCGTGTCGAGCAGCCCCGAGATATGCAGCAGCGTCGACTTGCCCGCCCCCGAGGGTGCGACCAGCGCCACGACCTCGCCGCGCGACACGGTCAGATCGGCATCGCGCAGCACCTGCACCGCATTGGGCCGGCCGGGGTTGTAGCCCTTGGCGATCCCGTCGAGCCGCAGAACCTCACTCATAGCGCAGCGCCTCGACCGGGTTCATCCGCGCCGCGCGCCGCGCGGGAAAGATGGTGACGACAAAGCTGAGCCCCAGCGACAGGGCCACCGCCGACAGCACGTCGCCCGCCTGGAGCTTCGCCGGCAGCGCATATATCCCCCGGATCGACGGATCCCACGCGCCGCCGCCCGACAGCCAGTTCACGGCCGAAAAGATCGGGTCGATATAGATCGCGAAGAGAACGCCGAGGATCACCCCGAACAGCGTGCCCAGCACCCCGGTCAGCGATCCGCAGATGAAGAACACCCGCAGCACCGACCCTTCGGTCAGGCCGACGGTACGCAGGATGCCGATGTCGCGGCCCTTGTTCTTGACCAGCATGATGAGCCCCGAGACGATGTTCATCGAGGCGATCAGCACCAGCACCGAAAGGATCACGAACATCACGTTATCCTCGATATCGAGCGCGCGCAGGAACGACCCGCTGGCATCGCGCCAGGTCCAGGCCAGCGCCGCGCCGCCCGCCGCGTCGAGAATGGCGGGCACGGCGGCATCGACCGCGTCGGGCTCGTCGAGCATGACCTCGATCTCGGTCGCGGCGTTATCGGCGTTGAAATAGGTCTGCGCGGCGGCAAAGGGCATGTAGACCCGCGTGCGGTCGATATCGTAGCGCCCGGCGGTAAAGATATAGACGACCTCGTAGGCCGAGACCCGCGGCGAGGTGCCGAAGGGCGTGCGCGCCCCGTCGGGCGAGATCAGGCGGATCGTGTCGCCCACCCGCGCGCCCAGCTCGCGCGCGACGCCCGAGCCGATGGCCACACCCTCGATATCCCCGACGCCGAACCGATCGAGCGTGCCCTCGGCCTCCTGCGGCTCGGCCACGCGGGGCACCTGCGCGAGATCGGAGGCGCGGATGCCGAACACCTCGACCCCGGCGTTCCGGCCGGCGAGGCTCGCCATGACCTGCCCGCGGACCAGGGGCGCCGCGGCGCTGACGCCGTCTATTGCGGCGATGCGCGCGGCCCGGTCGTCGTAATCCTCGATCTGCGCCGTGCCGCGGCCCGCGGCCGAATAATCGGCCTCGTAGACGGTGACATGGGCATTGGCCCCGAGGATCGTGTCGACGAACTCGGCCCGGAACCCCGCGCGCACCGACAACGTGGCGATCAGCGCGAAGACGGCGAGCGTGATGCCGATGAGGCTGATCCAGGTCATGCCGCTCACCCCGCCCTCTGCGCGGCGCGCGCGCAGGTAGCGCCAGGCGATGAGCCATTCGAAACGCGAGAACGGTGCGGGAGAGGCGGCCACGGCGGGGGCTCCGGGGTTTGGCGATGCGCCGGAGCCTTGGCGGCTTCGCGCCCGGCCGTCAAGCCGCGCGCGGGCGGACCCCGCGCCTCCGCCCCCGTCTTCTCTTTTCCAAATACCCATATGCGGCCGGCGACAGGCGGCGCGTCCGCCGGTCAGGCGGCTTTCGGCCGAAAGGCCTCGGCGGGCCAGTTGGCCGCGGCGGCGGGGGTGATCCCCTCGCGCTCGAGCACGGCGCCGACCAGCCGGAAGCCCAGCGTATGGCCCGCCCAGCGCGCCCGCCCGCCCGCGCCATAGAACCATTCGGCATGATCATAGCCCGGATCGTCCCAGGCGCTCAGCGCCTCGGACATGGGCGGGTCGATCTCGTCGTCGTCATAGGCCTTTTCCCAGGGCGCGGCCGGGGGGCCGAAGGCCTGTTTCGCGAATTGCCCGGCCAGCCCCTCGCTGACCAGCGCCTCGCCCAGCGTGCGACCGTAGCCCGGCCCGTCCCAGCGCATCGAGTGGTGCATCCCATGCGCGAGCGACCGCTGGAACACGCCGTTGGGGTTGCGCGTGATCTCGGGATTGGCGGGATCGACCGTGATGAAGATCTGCCCCGCGCTTGGCGAATGGCCCAGATGCCCCAGCTCGGGCACGACCTCGGTGCCGGGGCGGATGACGATATCCACGGGGCCGGGATCGCAGATGGCGCGGATGCGCGAATCGGCATCCTTCACGATCCGGGCGAGCCAGGCGCGGTTGGTGCGCAGACGCCCGCGGGCGTCGAGGAAATGCAATGTCGAGGCGGTCATGGCCCCTGTCTGGTTCGCCCCGCGCGCTGCCGCAACCCTGACCTTGCGGCCGCGCCCGATCCGCGCGACTTTCCGCCCGCCCCTTCCCTGCACGGACCAAAGGCCATGTTCCAGAGCTTCACGATCGACGCCCCGTCCGAGCCGCATGGCGACCGTATCGCGCGGCTGCGCGAGGGGATGCGGGGGGACGGGCTCGACGCGTTCCTCGTTCCGCGGGCGGACGCCTTCCAGGGCGAATACGTCGCCCCCTGCGATGCGCGGCTGGCCTGGCTCACGGGGTTCACCGGCTCGGCCGGGATCGCCGCCGTTACGGGCGACGCGGCCGCGCTGTTCGTTGACGGGCGCTATACCATCCAGGGGCGCGAACAGGCCCCCGAGGGGGTCGAGATCGTCGACTGGCCGGCGACGCGGCCGGGCGAATGGCTGGCCGGACGGCTGGCGCGCGGCGCGCGGGTGGGGTTCGATCCGTGGTTGCATACCCGTTCCGAGATCGACGCGCTGGAAAAGGCACTCGGCCCCGATATCGCCGCGGTGCCCGTGGGGGCGAACCCGGTGGACGCGGCCTGGCCCGACCGCCCCGCCCCGCCCCGCGGCGCGGTCACGCGCTGGCCCGACCGGCTGGCCGGCCGCACCCGCGCCGAAAAGACCGCGGGGATCGCGGCCGATCTGCGCGCGGCGGGGCAGGATTGGGCGGTGCTCAGCCTGCCCGACAGCATCGCGTGGCTGCTTAACATCCGCGGCAGCGATATCCCGCGCAACCCGGTGCCCCATGGGTTCGCTATCCTCGAGGCGGCGACGGGCGGCGTGCGGCTGTTCATCGACGCGGCCAAGCTGGACGCGCTCGGCGGGGCGCTCAAGGGGGTGGCGGTCTTTCCGCCCGACGCGATCCTTTCGGCGCTGGCCGAGCTCTCCGGCACGGTGCGGCTCGACCCCGACAGCGCGCCCCATGCCTTCGGGCGGGCGCTGGAACAGGCGGGGCTGCGGATCGACTGGGCGCCCGATCCCTGCCTCTTGCCCAAGGCGCGCAAGACCGATGCCGAGATCGCGGCGACCACGCAGGCGCATCTGCGCGACGCCGCGGCGATGTGCCGGTTCCTGCACTGGCTCGACGGGCGGCTGGCCGCGGTCTGCGACGGCACCCCCCTGACCGAGATCGACGCGGTCCGCGCGCTCGAGGGGTTCCGCGTCGATACCGGCGCGCTGCGCGATATCAGCTTCGAGACCATCGCGGGGGCGGGGCCGAACGGCGCGCTGCCGCATTACCGGGTGAGCGAGCGATCGAACCGCGCGCTCGCGCCGGGCGAGCTTTTGCTGATCGACAGCGGCGGGCAATACGAGGACGGGACGACCGACATCACCCGCACCTTTGTCGCCGGGCGCCCCGATGACGACCAGATCGACAGCTATACCCGCGTGCTCAAGGGGCTGATCGCCCTGTCGCGGGCGCGGTTCCCCAGGGGGCTCGCCGGGCGCGATCTCGACCCGCTGGCGCGCGCGGCGCTGTGGCGCGGCGGCAAGGACTACGCCCATGGCACCGGCCACGGCGTCGGGGTCTACCTGTCCGTCCACGAAGGCCCGCAAAGCATCAGCCGGCGCGGCAAGTTGCCGCTCGAGCCGGGCATGATCGTGTCGAACGAGCCGGGCCATTACGTCGAGGGACGGTTCGGCGTGCGGCTCGAGAACCTCATCGTCGTCGTGCCCGCCCCGCGGATCGAGGGCGGCGACGCGGGGCGGGACATGCTGGCATTCGAGACGCTGACATGGGTGCCGTTCGAGCGGCGGCTGATCGACGTGGACGCGCTGTCGCCCGGCGAACGCGCCTGGATCGACGCCTATCACCAGGGCGTCGCGCATCGCATGACGGGGCGGCTGCCGCCCGAGGTCGCCGATTGGCTGGGGCGGGCCACGCGCCCGCTTTGAGGCCCGCGTTGCGCCGCCGGGGTTTGCTGCTAAGGTTCGCGGCGCCGCCTCCCGCGCCGCCTCCGCGATCCGTCGTCGGGCCGCTCGGGCGCGCGCGGCGCGCAACAGGGAACGAGGGACGCATGAGCGGCGATATCAGGATCGAGAAGGCCGAAGGCACATGGGTGGTCCGCGCGGGCGGCGCCGTGGTGGGCGAATCGCAGGACGCCAAGCTGCTTTACGAGGACGACCGACCGTTCATCGTCTATTTCCCGCGCGAGGATATCGCGATGGCGTTCCTCGACCCTTCGGAGAAACGCACGCATTGCCCCCATAAAGGCGACGCCACCTATTTCTCGATCCAGTTGAAAAGCCTCGTCGTGCAGGACGCCGCCTGGAGCTACGAACACCCCAGGGACAAGGTGTCGCAGATCGCGGGACATCTCGCCTTCATGCACGAGAACGTCACGGTCGAGCGGGTCTGACCCCGCCTGCACCGCGCCCCGGCCGGCCGTCAGGAATGTTCCTCGGCGGCGGTCGCGGCCAGCGCGCGGTTATAGGCCCTGAGCGCGTCGAGATGGAACAGCGCGCCCAGGATCTCGGGCGGCTCGCCCGGCGCGCCCATGCGCACCACCGGCAAGAAGGGCCGGTTCGTCGTCTCGAAGATCGGCATGGCCATCTTGAGCGTGGCGTTGCCCTCGACAAAGATGCCCTCCTCGATGGCCTGCCAGATCGCGTCGTCGGGCGCGGCGCGGTCGTGGTCGGGGGTGCGCATGACGTTCTGCACCCGGAACATCGACAGCAGGTAGGCCTGAGGCCCCGCCGAGACGCCGATATTGCGCCGCTCGAGCTGGGTGAGAAAGAACGACCGGTGCACCAGCCGCGACGCGACCGCCGACGAGATCGAGACCGCGACCATCACGGCAAGCCCCGTCTGCCAGTCTCCGGTCAGCTCGAACACGATCAGCGTGGTCGAGATCGGCGCGCCGAGAACCGCGGCGGCCAGCGCCCCCATACCCGCCAGCGCGTATAGCGTCTCGGACCCGGACTGGTCGGGAAAAACCGAGGTCGCGACCAGCCCGAAGGCTAGCCCCACCAGCGAGCCCAGCATCAGCGAGGGCGAGAATATCCCGCCGCCCATCCGTCCGCCCATGGTGATCGCCACGGCCGCCGTCTTGACCGCGGCGAGCGTCACCGCCGTTGCAAGGGTCAGCTGCCCCGTCAGCGCCTGCGATGTCGTCTCGTAGCCCACGCCGATGATCTGGGGAAAGGCCAGCGCGATGACTCCCAGCAGCGCGCCCGCCAGCATCGGGCGCAGCGGCCCCGGCAACCTCAGCCGGGCCTGCGCGGCATTGCCCAGATCCTCGACCCAGAACACCGAGCGCATGAGCACCACGGCCATGAGCCCGCAGACCAGCCCGAGCAGGAGAAAGGCCGGAAGCTCGGTGTAGAAGGCCAGCGCGCCCGGCTCGGTCAGGGTGAACTCGGTCACGTCGCCGAACTCGAGCCGGTTGATGACGGTGCCCGCCGCGCTGGCGATGACGATGGGGGCAAAGGCATGAAGCGCGAAATGGCGCAGCACCACCTCGAGCGCGAAGAGCGCACCGGCGATGGGCGCGTTGAAACTGGCCGAGACCGCCGCCGCAACCGCGCAGCCCAGCAGGTCGCGCGCCGTGATCCCGCGCGCGGCGATGGCATCGTTGACCCATGTGGCCAGCACCGCCGCCATCAGGACTACCGGCCCCTCGCGTCCCGACGACCCGCCCGAACCCAGCGTGATGAGCGAGGCCGCCGTCGAGGCGACGCCCGCCCGGGTCTCGACCCGGCCATCGCGCAGCGCCGCGCCCTCGATCACCTCGGCGACGGAATGAACGCGCCCCTCGCGGGTGAACCGGTGCAGGATCAGCCCCACGACCAGCCCGCCCAGCATCGGCCAGAGCACGACGAGCTGCCACGGAAGCTCGCGCGCGGCGGTGGTCAGGCGCTGCACCTCGTCGACATCGTAGAGCAGCGTCTGAAGCGCCTCGATGCCCTTGCGGAAGAACAGCGCGGCAAAGCCCGAGGCGATCCCGATGCCCAGCGCAATCAGCCAGAACTGCACCTGCCCCGGCCCGCGGTCGCGCAGCAGGTTCCACCCGCTCCGCGCCCGGACGAGCAGCGGCGCCAGCCGCGAAGCCTGCGATCCGGGCTTGACCCCTGCCATGTATCGCCCACTATCCCCCAGCTATTCCAAGGCGTTAGTTTACATAGGTCACAAGGCGATGCCAGACGGAGCACAGCCGGGCGGCCCTCTCGCGCGCCGCAGCGGCGGATGAGCGGCGGGCGGGGCGCCTCGGTCGCGGCCGTTATGGTCGCCGCGATGCTGTGGGGGACGACGGGAACGGTGCAGGCCGCCCTGCCCGCGGCGCGCGATCCGCTGGCGGTGGGCGCGCTGCGGCTGGCATTCGGCGCGGCGGCGCTGGTGGCGCTGGCGCTGGCGGACCCGGCCTGCCGGCGCGCGGCGCGGGGGCTGCCATGGCGGGGCATCGGTTTCGCCGCCATCGCGATCGCGGGCTATAACCTGTTGTTCTTTCACGCGGTCGGGGCGGCCGGCGTCGGGATCGGCACCGCCGTCACCATCGGCAGCGCCCCGCTTTGGACCACCGCGTGGGAGATCGCGTCCCAGCGCCGCCTGCCGGGCGCGCTGCGCGCGGGCGGGCAGCTCGTGTCGGTGGCGGGGGTGGGGCTGCTGGGGCTCGGTGCCGGGTCCGCCATGGGTGCCGGTGCGGGCGCGGGCATCGCCGCGGCGCTGGGGGCGGGGGCCTGCTATGCCGCCTATTCGCTGGCCACCAGCCGTATCGGGGCGCGCGCGCCATCGACCGCCATCGCGGCAGCGACATTCACGCTGGCGGCGCTGCTGACGGCGCCGGTGCTGGCCCTGCGCCCGCCGGTGTGGATCGACGCGCCCGCCGACTGGGCGCTGATCGCGTATCTCGGGGTGGGAGCGACGGGCCTGTCCTATGCGCTGTATACATGGGGCCTGCGCGGCGTCGCAGCCTCGACCGCGGTCACGCTGGCCCTGGCCGAGCCGGTGACGGCCTGGATCCTGGCCGGCACCCTGGTGGGCGAGCCTGTGACATGGCGCGCGAGCCTCGGGATCGGGGCGATCCTTGCAGGGCTCGCGGTCGTGGCGCTCGTGCCCGCGCGGCGCGGGCCATAGAGGCTCAGCCCTTTTCGAGCGCCTCGATCCGGGCCTTGAGCGCCTCGTTCTCTTCGCGCGCCTTCTGGGCCATCGCGCGGACGGCGTCGAACTCTTCTCGGGTCACGAGATCGCGATCGGCGAGAAAGCGGTCGATCATCCCGTTCATGGCGGTCTGCGCCTCGTCCCGCGCGCCCTGTGCCACGCCCATGGCGTTGGTCATGAGCTGCGAGAAATCGTCGAACATCTTGTTGCGGGTCTGCATGCCTGTCTCCTGATGGGGCGTGCATGACATATGGAGCCACGCCCCCCGGACGCAAGGTTGACTTCCCCGCGGACCGGAGGCCTTGTCCCCGCCATGCTGCTGGCGATCCCCTTTCCCGACATCTCGCCCGAGATCTTCACGATCCGGCTGGGCGATTTCGCGTTCTCGCTGCGCTGGTACGCGCTGGCCTATATCGTGGGCATCCTCGCGGGCTGGCGGCTGGCGGTGATGGCGGTGCGGCGCGATGCGCTCTGGCCCGGCGGCACGGCCCCGATGACCGCGCAGGCCGTCGAGGAATTGATGACCGCCATCGTCCTCGGCGTGATCCTCGGCGGGCGGCTGGGGTTCGTGCTGTTCTACCAGCCCGCCTACTACCTGTCGCATCCCGCCGAGATCCTCGCCGTCTGGCAGGGCGGCATGTCGTTTCACGGCGGCATGCTGGGCGTCGCCATCGGCATCGCGTGGTTCGCCTGGCGCAAGGGCGTGCGGCCGCTGGCGGTGCTCGACCTTGCCGCGCTGGGCACCCCGCCGGGGCTGCTGCTGGGGCGGATCGCGAATTTCATCAATGCCGAGCTTTGGGGGCGGCCGACCGACCTGCCCTGGGGGGTCGTCTTTCCCGGCATCGCGGCGCAGGACTGCCCCGGCGTCGCGGGGCTCTGCGCGCGCCATCCCTCGCAGCTCTACGAGGCCGGGCTCGAAGGGCTGTTGCTGGGGGCCGCGCTGATCTGGCTGGCCTTCGGGCGACGCGCGTTTCGCCGCCCCGGCCTGCTGACGGGCGTGTTCCTCGCGGGCTACGCGGCCAGCCGCATTTTCGTCGAGCTGTTCCGCCAGGCCGATGCGCAGTTCATCACCGCGACGAACCCGATGGGCTATGTCGTGCAGATCGGCGGCGCGGGCCTGTCGATGGGCCAGGTCCTGTCGCTGCCGATGCTCGCGATCGGGGTGGCCTTCATCGTCGCGGCGCTGTCGGGACGCACGGCGCGGGCATGACCCCGCTCGGCCGGATTCTCCTGCGCCAGATCGCGGCCACCGGCCCGCTCAGCGTGGCCGATTACATGGCGGCCTGCCTGCTGCACCCCGATCACGGCTATTACAGCACCCGCGACCCGCTGGGCCGGGCCGGCGATTTCGTCACCGCCCCCGAGATCAGCCAGATGTTCGGAGAGCTCGTCGGGCTGGCGCTGGCGCAGGCCTGGCTCGATCGCGGGTCGCCCGCACCCGTGATCCTTGCCGAGCTGGGGCCGGGGCGCGGCACGCTGATGGCCGACGCGCTGCGCGCGACGCGCGGCGTCGCGGGGTTTCACGCCGCGATCCGTCTGCATATGGTCGAGGTCTCGCCCGATCTGCGCGCGGCGCAATCGGCGGCACTTTTGCAGTTCGCGCCGATGTTTCACGACCGCCCGGACGAGCTGCCCGACGACCTGCCGCTGTTTCTTGTCGCCAACGAGTTTTTCGACGCCCTGCCCATCCGCCAGTTCCTGCGCGACGGCGAGGGCTGGCGCGAAAGGCTGGTCACGGCCGAGGGCGACAGGCTGCGCTTTGCGCTCGGGCCCGTCGCGCGGCTGGCGGCGCTCGAGCACCGGGTGGCCGATACCGCGCCGGGCGACATGGTCGAGACCTGCGCCCCCGCGACCGCGATAGCCGAGGAGCTGGGCGGCCGCATCGCCGCGCGGGGCGGCATCGCGCTCTTGTTCGATTATGGAAAGGACGGCGCGCCCGGAGACACGTTCCAGGCGGTCCGACGTCACGAAAAGGAAAGCCCGCTGGACAATCCGGGGCAGGCCGACCTGACCGCGCATGTCGATTTTGCGGCCATCGCCGCGGCCGCGCCCTGCGCCGTGGCAGGCCCCGTGCCGCAGGGCGTCTGGCTGGAACGGCTGGGCATCACCGCGCGCGCGCAGGCGCTGGCGCGCGGGCTGACGGGCGCCGCGCTCGACACCCACATCGCCGCCCACCGGCGCTTGACCCACCCCGACGAGATGGGCCAGCTTTTCAAGGCGATGGCCCTGCATGACGGGGCCGCACCGCCACCGGGGCTGACATGATCCGCCCCCCTGCCCGCCCGGAGGCGCCCGTGACGCTCGAGATCCTCACCTCGGACCTGCTCGCACCGATGCGACACGGGTTCTTTACCCGGCGCGGCGGGGCGTCCTCGGGGGTGTTTCGCGGGCTGAATTGCGGCGCGGGCTCGACCGATCAGCGCGATATCGTGGCGATCAACCGCGGCCGGGCCGCGATGGCGATGGGCGTGCCGGCCGCCCAGCTCCGCAGCCTGCACCAGGTCCATTCGCCGCGCGTCGTGGTGGCCGACGACACCCCGCCCGAGACGCCGCCGCAGGCCGATGCGCTCGTCACCGCAACGCCGGGCATCGCCATCGCCGTGCTGACCGCCGATTGCATGCCCGTCCTTTTTGCCGACCGCGCCGCCGGTGTCGTGGGGGCGGCCCATGCGGGCTGGAAAGGGGCCGTGGGCGGCGTGCTCGAGGCGACGATCGACGCGATGGAGCGGCTGGGCGCCCGGCGCGGCGATATCGCGGCGGTGATCGGCCCCTGCATCTCGGTCGAGGCCTACGAGGTCGGGCCGGAGCTGCGCGCGGCCTTTGTCGCCGAAGACCCCGCGGCGGAACGGTTCTTCACGCCCGCGCGGGGCGACCGCCTGATGCTGGACCTGCCCGCCTTCGGGTTGGCCCGGCTGCGCGCGGCGGGCATCGAACGCGCCCGCTGGACGCGCCATTGCACCTATGCCGATCCGTCGCGCTTTTTCTCGTACCGGCGCGCCACCCACCGGCGCGAGGCCGATTACGGGCGGCTGCTCTCGGCGATCCGGGCGGGCTGAGGCACCGTCGCTCCGCCCGCAAATGCCCCGCGTTCGACGCGCGAGCGGCGCGAGCCCGTCCCATTGCGGCCCGAATCCGGCGCCATCCTCACGGCACCGAAAACGCCAAAGGATCGCCCCATGACCAAGCGCCGCTGGATCGCCGCCGCAATCGACAGCTCTCGCAAGTATCGGGCGACGCTGCCCTTTCAGCGCGGATACCGCCCCGTTCGGGCCGCCGACGCCGCCTGAGCCCGCCGCCCGACGCGCCCTTTCCGCCAGACCGGAGGTCTGACCATGTCCACGGACGAGCGGCCGGTTCGGCCCAACGCCTATCCCCCGTCGCGCGGGCCCTGGACCGTGCGCCAGAAACCGCGCTCGGGGCCGGCAGAGTTGCCGCCCCTGACGCAGCGCTATCATGTGATCGGACTAGACCGCGCGGGCGACCCGGTCGAGTTCACGCGCATGGGGCCCGCCACGCCGCTTTTCACCCAGACCTTCGGCGCCATCGTGCATGGCGGGCTGGTGCAGACCATCGACGGCCCCGTCGCGGTCGAGGATCTGCTGCCCGGCGACCGGGTCATCACCTCGAACGGGGTGGACCGCCTGGTGTGGAAAGGCGCGCGCACGATCCTGCCGGGGCGGCGGAAAAGCGCGCTCTACCGAATTCCGGCCGATGCGCTGGGGCTGGGCCGGCCGTCGCGCGACATCCTGCTCGGCCCCGCCGCCCGGCTGGTCAGCCGCCGCGACGCAGTGCGCCGTCTGCTGGGCGTCGATTCGGCGCTGGTGCCGATCTCGGCGCTGGTCGACGGGCAGGCGATCATCGAGATCGCGCCGATCTCGCCGCTGCAATGCTATCACCTGGCCTTTGCGCGGCACTGCACCTTCACCGTCAACGGGCTCGAACTGGAAAGCGCGCATCCCGGCCGGATCGACCGCATCGCGGGGGCCGCGATGCAGGCCCTGTTCCTGTCCTTCTTTCCGCATCTCGAACGGATGGACGAGTTCGGCGCGCTGTCGATGCAGCGCGTGCGCGACGACCTGATCGACCGGATCGTCGCCTGAGGCTCAGGCCCGCCGCGCCAGCCGCGCCTCGAGCACGTCGAAGGGCACGCCCGGCGCATCCTTGGCGCCGCGGATCACGAGCGATGTCTTGACGCTGGCGACATTCGCCGCGGCCGTGAGTTCCGAGGTGAGGAAGGTCTGAAAGCTCGACAGGTCGGGCGCCACGCATTTCAGGATGAAGTCCACCTCGCCGTTCAGCATGTGACATTCCCGAACCAGCGGCCAGGCGCGGCATTTCTCTTCGAAAGCGGCCAGATCCGCCTCGGCCTGGCTTTGCAGCCCCACCATGGCAAAGACCTGCACCTCGAAGCCCAGCGACCGCGCATCCACCGACGCGTGAAATCCGCGGATGAACCCCTGCTCCTCGAGCGTGCGGACCCGCCGCAGGCAAGGCGGCGCCGAGATGCCCACCCGCCGGGCGAGTTCCACGTTGGTCATGCGACCGTCGGCCTGCAATTCCGCCAAGATCTTGCGGTCGATCGCGTCCAGCTTGTGCCCCGGCATCGTCTCACCCATCTGATTTGTCCGAACCCTATGTTCACAGCGCATTCAGCGCAATATTGTTTCACGTTGGCGCAAGATTGCGTCCCGGCCCCTGCCGGGCACGCCGCGGCGGGGGTTCCGGGCCGGGCGGGAAGCTCCTATATCGGCGCCAGATCGCCTTGCAAGGGAATACGCGCCATGTCCAAGACCCGCGACGTCAAGCTGCTCATCATCGGGTCGGGGCCGGCCGGCTATACCGCCGCCGTCTATGCCGCCCGCGCCATGCTCGAGCCTGTGCTGGTGCAGGGCATCCAGCCCGGCGGGCAGCTCACCATCACCACCGATGTCGAGAACTGGCCCGGCGACGCGTCGGTCATGGGCCCCGACCTCATGACCCGGATGGAGGGGCATGCCCGCGCCATGGGTGCCGAGATCGTGTCGGATCACATCGCCTCGGTCGACCTGTCCTCGCGCCCCTTCACCGCCATCGGCGACGACGGCACGACATGGCGCGCGCAGGCGATCATCCTCGCCACGGGGGCGCAGGCGCGCTGGCTGGGCCTCCCGTCGGAAGAGGCGTTCAAGGGCTTCGGCGTCTCGGCCTGCGCGACCTGCGACGGGTTCTTCTACCGCGGCCAGCCGGTCGCGGTGATCGGCGGCGGCAACACGGCTGTCGAAGAGGCGCTGTTCCTGACCAATTTCGCCTCGAAGGTGACGCTGATCCACCGCCGCGACGAGCTGCGGGCCGAAAAGATCATGCAGCAGCGCCTGTTCGACAATCCCAAGGTCGAGGTGCTGTGGAACCATCAGCTCGACGCGGTGACGGGAACGGACTCTCCCAAGGGGGTCGAGGCGGTGCGCGCGCGCCATGTCGAGACGGGCGAGATCACCGAGGTGCCGGTCAAGGGCGTCTTCATCGCCATCGGCCATGCCCCGGCCTCGAGCCTGGTCGAGGGCCAGCTCGAGACGCATCTGGGCGGCTATGTCGTGGTCGAGCCGGGCACGACCCGGACCTCGGTGCCTGGGGTGTTTGCGGCGGGCGACCTGATCGATCACGTCTATCGCCAGGCCGTGACCAGCGCCGGCATGGGCTGCATGGCCGCGCTCGACGCCGAGAAATTCCTGGCCGAACAGGGCGCGACCAGCGGCAAGGACATGTCCGAGCCTCTGGGATGGGGCGCAAAGGTCACAGAAGGCGCCTGATCGCCCCGCATTCCGGCGCGACCCGAACGGGCCGCGCCGGAGGCCGCCTTAGCGCACTTCGCCCGTGGGCTGGGGGGTCGAAGCCGTCTCGGGCGGCAGGACCGGATAGACCACCTCGGGCATCTCGCCGGTCAGCGACCCGAGGAAGGCCGTGATCGCGTCGATCTCGTCCTCGTCCAGATCCGCGCCGAGCTGCGATTCGGCCATGACGGCCACCGCCGTGCGCAGGTCCCACACCGCCCCCGAGTGGAAATAGGGCGCGGTCAGCGCGATGTTGCGCAGAGGTGCGGCCCGGAACACGTATTCGTCGATGGCGGTCTCGGTCACGGCGAACCGGCCCTTGTCCCCCTCGGGCAACACGTCGGCGCCCGGCTTCTCGACGAGGCCGAAGGGATAATACCCCTCGCCGCCGAGATTCACGCCGCCATGGCACGAGGCGCAGCCCGCATCGACGAAAAGCTCGAGCCCCGTCTTCTCGATATCGCTCAGCGCCGCGTCGTCGCCGTTCAGCCAGGCGTCGAAAGGCGCCGGGGTGATGAGCGTCGCCTCGTAGGCCTCGATCGCCTTGGCGAAGTTGTCGAAGGTCACCGGATCGTCCTCGTCGGGGAACGAGGCTTTGAACCATTCGACATATTGCGGCATCGAGTTCAGCGTCGCGATGACGTTGTCGGGGGTGTTGGCCATCTCGACGCCGGCCTGCACCGGGCCCTTGGCCTGCTCGGCGAGGTCGGCGGCGCGGCCGTCCCAGAACTGCGCGTCGTTGAAGACCGAGTTGAGCACCGTGGGCGAGTTGCGCGGCCCCTTTTGCCAGCCATGCCCGATCGAGACGGGCATGTTGTCGTCGCCCCCCGTGGCGAGGTTGTGGCACGAGTTGCACGAGAACACGCCCGAGGCCGACATGCGCGGGTCAAAGAAAAGCGCCTTGCCGAGGTCGATCTTGGCGGGGGTGATCGGGTTGTCGTTCACCGCGGGAACGGTCGAGGGCAGCGGGCGGAACAGATCGGCGGCCACCTCGCGCAGCTCCTGCTGCGCGGCGGCGGCGCAGGCGATGGAAAGGGTCAGTGTGGCTAATCCGGTGGATCTGGCTAGGCGTCTCATGACCGGTTCGTTCCTTCTCTCGGGATGATGAGCGGCCACAGGCTTGCACGCGGCACGGATAACGCCTTGATCCAAATCAAATTGTTCGACGCTCACATGGATTTCGCGGCGCCCGGCCTTCTCTGTTTCCGCAAATACTCACGGCGGGCCGCCGCAGCACGCGGCCGGCCGCAGCAAGGGCGCGAAACCCGGCCCCCGCCCCATGGCGCGGGGGCGATCTGGCGCCGCATTTGCCGCCAAGATGTGCCATTGGCGCCGCGATTCGCGCGGATGCGGCTTTTTGCCTTGGCTTGGCGCCATGCGCGGGCTAAGCGCGGGCCGCCGTCCGAGGGGCGGCCGCGGAACCGTCACTGAGGCCTTTGCCGATCATGCAGCACCAGAATTTCGCCCCCGTCCCGGAACTCTACGTCTCGTACGAGAGCGCCCAGAAGCTGAAGGTCGAGGCCGGCGATCTGGTCTCGCACGATCTGACCCCGCGCCAGATCTGCGACCTCGAGCTGTTGATGAACGGCGGATTCGCGCCGCTCAAGGGCTTCCTCGGGCAGGAGGATTACGACAGCGTCGTCGAGACCATGCGCCTCAAGGACGGCAGCCTCTGGCCGATGCCGATCAATCTCGACGTCTCCGAGGACTTCGCGTCGCGCATCGAGATCGGGCAGGACATCGCGCTGCGCGACCAGGAAGGCGTGATCCTCGCCACCATGACCGTCACCGACAAGTGGAGCCCCGACAAATCGCGCGAGGCCAGGCATGTCTTCGGCGCCGATGACAAAGCGCATCCGGCGGTGAACTACCTGCACAACGAGGCGGGCGCCGTCTATCTGGGCGGGCCGGTCACGGGCATCCAGCAGCCGGTGCATTACGATTTCCGCGCCCGCCGCGACACGCCGAACGAATTGCGCGCCTTCTTCCGCAAGATGGGCTGGCGCCGCGTCGTCGCCTTCCAGACGCGCAACCCGCTGCACCGCGCGCACCAGGAACTCACCTTCCGCGCCGCGAAAGAGGCGCAGGCCAACCTGCTGATCCACCCGGTCGTGGGCATGACAAAGCCGGGCGATGTCGATCACTTCACCCGCGTGCGCTGCTACGAGGCGGTGCTCGACAAGTACCCGGCCGCCACCACCCATATGAGCCTGCTCAACCTCGCGATGCGCATGGCCGGCCCGCGCGAGGCGGTGTGGCACGGCCTGATCCGGCGCAACCACGGCGTGACCCATTTCATCGTCGGCCGCGACCATGCCGGGCCGGGCAAGAACAGCGCGGGCGAGGATTTCTACGGCCCCTATGACGCCCAGGACCTGTTCCGCGAGCATCAGGACGAGATGGGCATCGAGATGGTCGACTTCAAACACATGGTCTATGTGCAGGAGCGCGCCCAGTACGAGCCCGCCGACGAGATCGAGGAAGGCGTGACCGTCCTCAACATCTCGGGCACCGAGCTGCGCCGCCGCCTGGCCGAAGGGCTCGAGATCCCCGAATGGTTCAGCTTTCCCGAGGTGGTGAAAGAGCTGCGCCGGACCCGCCCGCCGCGGGCGCGTCAGGGCTTCACCGTGTTCTTCACGGGCTTTTCCGGCTCGGGCAAATCGACCATCGCGAATGCGCTCATGGTCAAGCTGATGGAGATGGGCGGCCGCCCGGTGACGCTGCTCGATGGGGATATCGTGCGCAAGAACCTCAGCTCCGAGCTGGGTTTCAGCAAGGAACACCGCGACCTCAACATCCGCCGCATCGGCTATGTCGCGAGCGAGATCACCAAGAACGGCGGTATCGCGATCTGCGCGCCCATCGCGCCCTACCAGGCGACGCGGCGCGCGGTGCGCGAGGATATCGAGAATTTCGGCGCCTTCGTCGAAGTGCACGTCGCCACGCCCATCGAGGAATGCGAGCGGCGCGACCGCAAGGGCCTCTACAAGCTCGCGCGCGAGGGCAAGATCAAGGAGTTCACGGGCATCTCGGACCCCTATGACACGCCCGAGAACCCCGAGCTGCGGCTCGACACGACCAATGTCGATGTCGACAACTGCGCCCACCAGGTGCTGCTCAAGCTCGAGAGCATGGGCCTGATCGCGGCCTGAGCGACCCCGACCGCCCTGCCGGACATGCAAAGACCCGCCCCGAGGGGCGGGTCTTATCTTGTCGGGACGGGCGTCGCGTCAGGAATAGGTGGTGCGCATGTCTTCGACGCTCGTCGTCTTGGGCCGGCCCGCCAGCGCGCCGCTGGCAGCCGCGGCAAGACCGAGGATCGAGGCCAGCGACAGCCAGAACGCGGCCGAGGATACCGCATCGGCGGCATTGCCCGCGGCCTCGACGGCACGCTGCTGCAACTCGTCCGCGGTTTCGCGCGCTTGCTCGACGGCTGCGTCGAACCGGTTCTCGACCGTGGCGATGACCTCTTCGACGTCCTGCTCGGTCACGCCGAGACGGTTTCGCAGCACGGCCCGGACCTCTTCGCGATCCTCCTCGGAGAACACCGCGTCCGGCCCTTCGACCAGCCGGTCGAGCGCGCGGTTCACGTCCTCGGAGATGTCGCCGGGCGAGGCCAGCGCATCGGCCACGGCGCGCTGCACGATGTTCACGGCGCGTTCCTGTTCGGATTCGCTCACGACGTTGCGAAAGGCGTTCTCGACCGCGGTGGCGAACTGGCGCGGCGTCACGTTCCGCTCTTGGAGCGTATCGCGGATCTCGGGGGGCAGATCCTCGAAGGAAACACGCTGAGCGATGCCCGACAGGTCGGGAAAGGACAGGTCGTCGGGGGCGACGTATTGCGCGGCATCGACGGCTTGGCGCGCCGCGCTGCTCAGCACGGTCGTCCCGGCGCTGATCGTGGCGCTGGTGCCCGAAATCGCGGCCCAGGCCATCAGGATCGTGGCCGCCGCCCAGATCGCGGCGCCGTGCAGGATCGCCGCCATGCTGCGCGGCACGCCCGAAAGCTTGCCCGCCGCGTAACCGCCCGCGGCCAGCGAAACGAGCTGCGTGACGATGAGATAGATGGCCGAGCCCGAACCGAGACCGCCCAGCGGGTTGCTTTCGCTGTCGGGGTTGATGCTGGCCGCGCCGATGGCGACGCCCAGAGTGGTGAAAAAGATCATGAGACCCACCGCGATGATGGCCCCCACGAAAATCGCGCTCCAGGATGCGCGGGGGAACCTGTCGCCCGGCAGTCGTGTCTTGGCGGCCTCGGCCATGTCAGTCACCCTTGATTTGCTTGCGTTTCCACAAGGGCAACAGGAACGGGCCGTGCGGGTTCCCCCGGCGGGGCGGAAAGGCACCCGCCGGGGGCGCGATCAGGCGGCGGGGGCGAGCCCCCTGCCCTTCAGCAGCGCCTCGGGGCCGGGCATCCGCCCGCGAAAGGCGGTATAGGCCACGTCGGCCTCGACCGTGCCGCCGACCGACAGGATCTCGGCCTCGAGCCGGGCGGCCAGGTTCGTATCGAACGGGCCGTCGCCCTCGCGGAAGGCCTCGAACGCATCGGCATCCATGACCTCGGACCACATGTAGCTGTAATACCCCGCCGAATAGCCGTCGCCCGCGAACACATGCGCAAAATGCGGCGTGGCGTGGCGCATGGCGATGGGCTTGGGCATCCCGATCCCGTCGAGCACCTCTTGCTGGAAGGCCATCGGATCCTCCGGGGCCTCGCCCGCGTGAAACTCGAGATCGACCAGCGCCGAGCCCAGGTATTCGACGGTCTGGAACCCCATGTCATAGGTCGAGGCCGCGAGCATCCGGTCGAGCATGTCGCGCGGCATCGGCTCGCCCGTCTCGGCATGGGTCGCGAACTCGGCCAGCACCTCGGGCAGCTCGAGCCAATGCTCGAAAAGCTGCGAGGGAAGCTCGACGAAATCGCGCGCGACCGAGGTGCCCGAAAGCGAGGGATAGGTCACGTCGCTCAGCAACTGGTGCAGCGCGTGGCCGAACTCGTGAAACAGGGTGCGCGCGTCGTCATAGCTCAGCAGCGCGGGGCGCCCTTCGGGCGGTTTCGCGAAATTGCAGACATTGACGACGACCGGGCGTTCCTCGCCCCCCAGCTTGCCCTGCGACCGGAAGGCCGAACACCACGCGCCCGAGCGTTTCGAGGGCCGGGCGAAGTAGTCGCCGAAGAACACGCCGACATGGCGCCCCTGCCGCGTCACCTCGAAGGCGCGGATATCGGGGTGATAGAGCGGCACGTCGATGGGCGCGACCTCGAGGCCGAAAAGGCGATGCGCGCAGGCGAACGCCGCGTCGATCATCCGGTCGAGCTGCAGATACGGCTTGAGCGCGGCCTCGTCGAGATCGTGTTCCTCCTGGCGGCGCTTTTCGGAATAGTAGCGCCAGTCCCACGGCTCGAGCTCGGCATTGACGCCGTCGGCATGCATCATCGCCGACAGGCGGGTGGCATCCGCCTCGGCCTGCTCCCGCGCGGGCTCCCAGACCTGCATCAGCAGGTCGCGCACCGCCTCGGGCGTCCGGGCCATCTGCGTCTCGAGCTTGTAGGCCGCGAAACTGTCATAGCCCAGCAGGTCGGCGCGTTCCTCGCGCAGGGCGAGGATCTCGCGCGCAATATCGCGGTTGTCGGTCGCCCCGCCGCCCGCGCCGCGCGCGGTCCAGGCGCGCCATGCCTGCTCGCGCAGGTCGCGCCGGGGCGAGAATTGCAGGAACGGCACGATGAGCGAGCGCGACAGCGTCACCGCCGGCCCCCCCGCATCGAGCGACGCCCCCGCCGCGCGCGCCGCCTCGACGACGAAACCGGGCAGACCCTCGAGATCGGCCTCGGACAGGGTCATGTGCCAGTCGCGCTCGTCGGCCAGAAGGTTCTGCGTGAACTCCACCCCCAGCGCCGAAAGCCGCTCGACCACCTGGCGCAGACGGTCGCGCGCCGGCCCGCGCAGCTCGGCCCCCGCGCGGACAAAGGCGCGCCGCGTGACCAGCAAAAGCCGCGCCTGCTCGGGCGTCAGGTCAAGCGTGTCGCGCGCCTGCCAGACCGTCTCGATCCGCTGAAACAGCGGCTCGTTCATGTAGACATCCGACGAATAGGCGCTGAGCATCGGCGAGAACACCCGCTGCAGGCGCTGCCGCTCGGGGTTGGAATCGGCCCCGGCGAGGTTGAAGAACACCCCCAGAACCCGGTCGAGCCGGCGGCCCGCGGATTCCAGCGCCTCGATCGTGTTGGCGAATGTGGGCGCGGCCGCGTCCTCGGCGATGCGCTCCACCGCCGCGCGCGCCTCGGCCAGGGCGGTCTCGACGGCGGGCTCGAAATGGGCATCCTCGATCGCGTCGAAGGGCGGCAGGTCGAACCGGGTCGTCCAGTCATCGAGAAGCGGGTTGCTCACGGGTCATCTCCTGTTGGTCCTGTCGCAGCTAAGTATCCGCGCGCCGCTTCGCCAGCCTGCGCTCGAGCCGGCGGATCAGCAGCGACAGCCCGATGGTCATGACGAGATAGATGTAGGCGACCACGTTATAGGTCTCGAAATAGCGGAAATTGCCCGCCGCCGTGACCTTGCCGAGCTGCGTGATATCGAGAACGCCGACGACCGAGACGAGGCTGGAATCCTTGATCATGGCGACGAAATCATTGCCCAGCGGCGGCAGGATCGTGCGCAGCGCCTGCGGCAGCACGATATGGCGAAACCGCAGCCACGGCCCCAGCCCCAGCGCCTTGGCGGCCTCGACCTGTCCCACCGGGACCGCGGCGAGGCCCGCGCGGAACACCTCGGCGATAAAGGCCGAATAGCCGATGACGAGCGCCATGATCGCCCGCCAGATCAGCGGGAAATCGCGGGTCAGCGCCGGCTCGAACCCGACCAGCGCCGCGATCTCGTTCCAGGCCGCGACCGCCGCGGGCGCCACGACGAAGGCGCAGTACAGCAGCAGCACGAGGATCGGGATGCCGCGCACGATCTCGACATAGAACCGCGCCGCCTGCCGCAGGATCAGCGACCCCGAGCGCGAGGCCACCGCCAGCCCCAACCCCAGCAACGTGGCCAGCGAGAACGACACGACCGTGACGAAAAGCGTGATCCCCGCGCCCCGCACCAGCGTCGACAGGATCTGCGAATAAAGCGCGTCCGACCCGATGCGCCACAGAAAGAACAGGCCCAGCGCGATCGCGGCATAGAGCCACCATGGCCGGTCGCCGGGCGGGCCGCCATCGGGTGTGGAACGGGGAACCGGCCCGGTCATGGCGACGGGGCCGGTATGAAGGTCAGGTCAGGGATCACGCGGCACCCTCCGGGGCGGAACGGTCGGCGCGCCGCGCCCCGCCTTCTCTGTTTCCCGAAATACTCCCGCCGGAGGCGAGGGCCGCAGGCCCTACTGGCCCAGCGGCGTCTCGACGAACCAGATCCGGTCGAGATCGTCCATCGTGCCGTCGGCCTTCATGGCGGCGATGGCGGCGTTCATCGGCGCGACCAGGTCCGAGCCCTTGGGAAAGATGAACCCGAAATCCTCGGTGCCCAGCGGCTCGCCCACGATCTCGAGCGCGCCGTCGGCGCTGTCGACATAGCCCTGCGTGGCCGTGGAATCGGTCAGCGCAAGATCGACGTCACCCACCCTAAGCGCCTGCACCGCGGCGCCGAAGGTCTCGAACTGGCGCATCCGCGGGTTCTGTTCGTCGCCGTCGAGCACGTCGTAGATGCCGACGTAAAAGGGCGTCGTGCCGGGCTGGGCGCCGATCAGCAGGTCGGTATCGGCGGCAAAACTTTCGGCATCGTCGAACCGGTCCTCGCCCGACCGCACCAGCATCCGCATCTCGGATCGCATGTAGGGGTCCGAGAAATCGACCACCTCGGCGCGGTCTTCGCGGATGGTGATGCCGGTCATGCCCATGTCGTATTCGCCACCCGAGACGGCGGGAATCATGCCGTCCCAGCTCGTGTTCTGGAACACGGGGGTGAAGTTCAGACGCTCGGCCATCTCGGCGATGGCGTCGTATTCCCACCCGACCGCGTCATTCGTGCCCGGACGCACGTATTGCAGCGGCGGATAGGCGTTCTCGACCGCGATGGCGACCTCGCGGCCGCCGAGGTCGGGCAGATCCCGCGCGGCTGCGGGAAGGGCCGCTGCCGCGGCGAGGGCGGCAAGGAAAGTGCGGCGGATCATGGGGCGTCCTCCTGGAATTGTCCGGCGTCACACAACCTCATCGCGCCGCGCGCTGCAAGCGTCGCCGGGCGCGCCGCCTCCGCAGACGGGGCAACCGGGGCGCGGCGCGATCCTCATCACCCGGTGATCGGCATGAAGCGCGTCGTGGATCGCGAGCCGCCCGCGCAGCGTCGTGCCGGCGCCGGTCAGCTCCTTGACGGCCTCGGCCGCCATCATCGTGCCGAGGATGCCGGGCAGCGGCCCCAGCACCCCCGCCTCGGCGCAGGTCTGGTTCATCCCGGCCGCCGGGCGGTCGGGAAAGACGCAGGCATAGCAGGGCGTGCCGTCGGCGGGGGCGAATACCGAAAGCTGCCCCTCCCATTGCGACAGCGCGCCCGAGATCAGCGGCACGCCCCGCGCGGTGCAGGCGCGGTTCACCCGGTAGCGCGTATCGAGATCGTCGCAGCCGTCGAGGACCAGATCGTAATCGGCCACGAGATCGGCCGCGATCTCGTCGGTGAGGCGGCGGTGATAGGGGCGCACGGTGACGTTGGGGTTGAGCTCGCGCATCGCCCGCTCGGCCGAGAACACCTTGGGCAGGCCCACGCTCGCGTCGCGGTGGATCACCTGCCGTTGCAGGTTCGTCAGCTCGACCGTGTCGTCGTCGATGACGCCGATGGTGCCCACGCCCGCCGCCGCGAGATACAGCATCGACGGCGCCCCGAGACCCCCCGCGCCGACGACGAGGACTCGCGCCTGCTTCAGCCGCTTTTGCCCCGGCCCGCCGATCTCGCGCAGGATGACGTGGCGGGCATAGCGGTCGAGCTCGCCGGGCGCGAACTCGCCCGGCCGCGTCTCGGGGGGGCGGTTCTCGGGCCGGACGCGTGCGCGCAGCCGGTCGAGCCCCACCCGGTAGGCCGCCACGAGCAGGCCCAGCGCGCCCAGAACCAGCCATTCGCCGGGCGAGCCGCCCAGCGCCTCGCGCAGGGGGGTGCCGGGCGGCAACACCACGTTCAGCGCGACGACCACGACATAAAGCAGCCCCAGCGCGATGGCCCGCGCCTGCGCGGGCCAGCCGAGCTTGCCGCCCGCGAACCATACCCCGGCGGCGAGGATCAGGACGAGAAGCATCAGCCCTCCCCGGTCGAGCCGAACCCGCCGGTGCCGCGCTCGGACGCGTCCAGCGTCTCCACCTCGGTGAACTCGGCCCGCGCGACGCTGGCGAAGACCGCCTGCGCGATGCGCGACCCGTGGGCGATATGGACCGGCTCGGTGCCGAGATTGACCATCAGCACCCCGATCTCGCCGCGGTAATCCGCATCTATCGTGCCCGGCGAATTGACCAGCGTCAGCCCGTGTTTCAGCGCCAACCCCGAGCGCGGCCGGACCTGCATCTCGGTGCCCTGCGGCAGCTCGACGCAAAGCCCGAGCGGGATCAGCGCCCGCTCCATCGGGGACAGCGTCAGGCCCGCCGCGCGGTCGTCCGGGGCAAGGTTCGCGCGCAGATCCGCGCCCGCCGCGCCCGGCGTTTCGTATTCTGGCAGTGCCACCGCCGGGTCGGCGGTCTCGCTGCGCTTGACGGAAATCTTCATGCCAATGCCTCCGCGATCCTGTGGGCGAGCTTGCGCGCGATCTCGGCTTTCGGCGCGCGCGGCCACTCCTCGACCCCCTCGGGCGTCAGCAGGCGGACGGCATTCTCGGCCCCGCCCATGATCCCTGTCGCGGGCGAGACATCGTTGGCCACGATCCAATCGCAGCCCTTGCGCGCGAGCTTGGCGCGGGCATTGGCCAGCACATCATCGGTTTCGGCGGCGAACCCCACGACAAGCCGGGGGCGGTCGGGCGCACGCGACAGGGTGGCGAGGATGTCGGGGTTTTCCGCGAACTCGAGCCGCGGCGCGCCGTCCGGCCCCTTTTTCATCTTGTGCGCGCTGGCATTGGCGACGCGCCAGTCGGCCACCGCCGCCGCCAGAACCGCCGCATCCGCCGGAAGCGCCCGCGTCACCGCGTCCTGCATCTCGGCGGCGGTCTCGACCCGGATCGCGTCGACGCCGGGGGGCGGCGGTACTTCGGCCGGGCCGGTCACGAAACTGACCCGCGCGCCAAGCCCCGCCAGCGCTGCGGCGATGGCCGCGCCCTGCGCCCCCGACGAGCGGTTGGCGATATAGCGCACCGGGTCGATCGGCTCGTGCGTTGGACCCGAGGTGACGATGACGTGCCGCCCGGCAAGCCGCCCGCCGCCCAGACGCGCGCGGATCGCATCGAGGATCTCGGAAGGCTCGGCCATGCGGCCGGGGCCGTATTCGCCGCAGGCCATGTCGCCCGTCCCGGGACCGACGACGGCGATGCCGTCCTGCCGCAGCGTGGCGAGGTTGCGGCGGGTCGCGGCGTGTTCCCACATGCGCACGTTCATCGAGGGCGCGATCAGGACCGGCGTGTCGGTCGCCAGCAAAAGCGTCGAGGCCAGGTCGTCGGCATGGCCGCCCGCCATCTTGGCCATGAGATCGGCCGTAGCCGGCGCGACCACCAACAGGTCCGCCACGCGCGAAAGCTGGATATGGCCCATCTCGGCCTCGTCGGTCAGATCCCACAGGTCCGAAAAGACCCGCTTTCCGGCCAGCGACGATACCGAAAGCGGGGTGACGAACTCGGCTCCCGCGCGGGTCAGCACCGGCGTCACCTCGGCCCCTTCGGCCCGCGCGCGGCGGATCAGGTCGAGCGACTTGTAGGCCGCGATCCCGCCTCCGACGATCAACAATAGATGCTTGCCTGCGAGCATGGGGCCCCCGTGTGCCGCCGCTGCGTCACGGCGCGGGGCGGACCCTAGGCCGCTGCGCGCGCCAAGCCAAGCCGCCCCGCCCTATCGCAGCGGCGCGCAGGGATCGACGGGCCGCTCCGGCGGGGCCTCGGTCACGAGCCACGCGTCATAGGGCGGCGCATCCTCGGGCGGCTCGGTGAACTGTCCGATGGCGGTGATCGAGATCTCGGGCAAAGCCTGCCGCACAAGGGCCGGAACGCCGCGATCGCGCCGCGCATGGCCGTTGCCGGTGACGATGGCCACCGGGTGCTGCCCCGCCTCGAACGCGGCCACGGCGGCGGCGGCCAGTGCGGCATCGCGCAGGCGCTGCGCCTCGACCATGCCGGGCAACGCCGTCTCGGGCAAAAGGTCGCAATGGGCGGCGGCAATCTCGGCCGTCATCCCGGCCAGGGCGTCCCGCGGCAGCGCGCGGTCGAGCCCGAAGCGCGCCGCCCCAGTCCCGAACGCTGCTGCCGCGCCCCCGTCGAGCGCCCGACGAAGGTCGTCCCGCGCGACCTCGGCCCCGTGGATCGTGGCCCCCACGTCATGCGCCGCGGCAAAGACGGGCGCGTAGATCGCGAAATCGGGCCAGCCGCGCGCGCTCCACTCCAGCCGCGCGGCCAGGGCGTCCGCGGGCTCGCCCGCATGGCGGGTCGCCACCGGCCCAAGCGCCTCGGGCAGCATCTCGAACACCACCGCACCCGCGCCCATGCGGCGAATCAATTCGGCCTGGTTGCGATGATGCGCCGGGGCGTCGTGTTCTTCGCCCATGACGACGATCTGCGCATCGAGGGGGATCGCGTCGGCCGCGGTCTCGGAAAACACCGCGGGCGCGACCCCGAACAGGATCGCGCCGCACAGTGCCGTGAGCCGGAGCATGCCGGGCTCAGGAGAGGAAATTATGCACCTCGGCGCATTGGTTCTCGAGCTGCTTGCGCATCTTGCCGAAGGCCGCCGCCTCGAGCTGGCGCACCCGCTCTTTCGAGAGGCCCAGCTCGGTCCCCAGCGATTCCAGCGTCCGGGGCTGGTCGCGCAGCTTGCGTTCGCGGACGATGAACCGCTCGCGGTCATTGAGATTGCCCATCGCCTCGACCAGCCAGATCCGCAGCGTGTCGATATCCTTGTTGTGTGTCACGGTCTCGTCGGCCCGCGCGCTGTCATCCTCGAGCGCGTCGATCCACTGGCGGCCCTCGTCCTCGGTCGACTGCGTGGCGTTCAGCGAGAAATCGGACCCGGCCAGCCGTCCTTCCATCATCTCGACGTCGTGGAGCGGCACGCCCACCTCCTTTGAGATCATCTGGCGCATGGTCTGCCGGTCGAGCCGTTCGCCGCGCGACGCCGCCTCGCGCTCGAGCCGGGCCTGAACCCGCCGCATGTTGAAGAACAGCGATTTCTGGCTCGAGGTCGACCCGGTGCGCACCATGGACCAGTTGCGCATGACATAATCCTGGATCGAGGCCTTGATCCACCAAACCGCATAGGTCGAGAACCGCACGCCGCGATCGGGGTCGAACTTGTCCGCGGCCTTCATCAGCCCCAGCCCGGCCTCTTGCACAAGGTCGTTCATCGGCGCGCCGTACCGCTTGAACTTGGCGGCCATCGAGATCGCGAGACGCATGTAGGCCGTGATGAGCCTGTGCAGCGCCGCCTCGTCCCGCTCGTCGCGCCAGGCATAGGCCAGCCGCAGCTCGGTCTCGGCATCGAGAAGCTCGGCCTGCATCGCGCGCCGTGACAGTGTCTGATCGGAAAATCCGTCGAAAGCCATGTTCTAACCCCTTGGGTCTCGCCGACCGTTGCCCGGCCGCTTTTTCACATCCCTGAAGGTCAAGACGGCGGGCGTCGCGAAAAGTTCCCGCGCCCGGTTGCAATTTCTGCGACGCGGTCTAGCCCGCCCCGCGCGAAAATCGGTGCGACCGCGTTAACCGCCGGGAAAGGGCGCCGGGGCCATGTTGGCGATGCGTTCAGAAAGGATGCCGCCCGCGCCATGGTCACACGCGCCTATACCGTCGCCTTCGAAGGAATCGAAACCCGGCTGGTCGAGGTGCAATGCGCCGTCTCGGCCGGTCTGCCGGGATTCTCGATCGTGGGGCTGCCCGACAAGGCGGTGAGCGAGGCGCGCGAACGGGTACGCGCCGCGCTTCAGTCGCTGGCCATCGCGCTGCCCTCCAAACGGATCACCGTGAACCTCTCGCCGGCCGACCTGCCGAAAGAGGGGTCGCATTTCGATCTGCCCATCGCGCTCGCCCTGCTGGCCGCGCTGGAAATCGTCGCGCCCGACGCCGTCGAAGAGACGCTGGCGCTGGGGGAATTGTCGCTCGACGGGCGGCTCGATCCCGTGCCGGGCGCGCTGCCCGCGGCGATGCGCGCCGCCGAGGATGGGCGGACCCTGCTCTGCCCCCGCGGATCGGGCGCCGAGGCGGCCTGGGTCGAGGCCGCGCGCGTCATCGCCCCGCCGACGCTGATGGCCGCGATCCAGCATTTCACGGGACAGGCGCCGCTCGACGCCGCGACGCCGGGCGAGGTGGCGACCGGCCCGGCCGCGCCCTGCCTTTCCGAGGTGCGCGGGCAGGAACGCGCGAAACGCGCGCTCGAGATCGCGGCCGCGGGGCGCCACCACATCTTTCTCTGCGGCACGCCCGGCTCGGGCAAGTCGATGCTGGCCCAGCGCCTGCCGGGCCTGTTGCCGCCGCTGTCGCCCGTCGAAGCGCTCGAGACCTCGATGGTCCACTCGCTTGCCGGGCTGCTGGACGAGGGCGGGCTGTCGCGCAGCCGCCCCTTTCAGGAGCCGCATCACACCGCCTCGATGGCTGCGCTGGTGGGCGGCGGCAAGGGGGCCAAGCCCGGCCAGATCAGCCTTGCGCATAACGGGGTGCTGTTCATGGACGAGTTTCCCGAATTTGCCCGTGCCGTGCTCGAGACGCTGCGCCAGCCTATCGAGACCGGCGAGGTGGTGATCGCTCGGGCCAACGCCCATGTGCGCTATCCCTGCCGATTCCTGCTGATCGCCGCGGCCAATCCCTGCCGATGCGGATACCTGCCCGACGCGAACCGCGCCTGCGCCCGCGCGCCGGTCTGCGGGGCCGATTACATGGCGCGGGTGTCGGGGCCGCTGCTCGACCGGTTCGACATCCGCATCGAGGTGCCGGCCGTCGACCTGGCGGAGCTCGACCGCGCACCGGGCGGCGAACGGTCCGCGGCCGTGGCCGCGCGGGTCGCTGCGGCCCGGCAGCGCCAGGCCGCGCGCTATGCCGGGGCGCCCGGCATCCGCGTGAATGCCGAGCTTTCGGGCGCGCGGCTGGACGAGGTCGCGTCACCCGATCCCGAGGCCCGCGCCATGCTGCTGAAAGCGGCCGAGAAGTTCGGGCTCTCGGCGCGGGGGTTTCACCGCATCCGCCGCGTCGCGCGCACGATCGCCGATCTCGACGGATCCGAGGCGGTGCGCCTGCCCCATGTGGCCGAGGCGATCTCGTTCAGGATCAGCTTTGCTCCGGGCTAGGGGCGCGACGACGCCTTGCCCGAGGCCCGCCTCGCCTCGATGACCTCCCAGATACGGCCGGCGATATCGGTGCCGTCGAACCGCTCGAGCTCCTGCAGGCCGGTGGGCGAGGTCAGGTTGATCTCGGTCAGATAGGCGCCGATCACGTCGATCCCGACAAAGATCTGCCCGGTCTCGCGCAGCCGCGGTCCGATCGCCGCGCAGATCTCGAGATCGCGCTCGGTCAGCGCGGCCTTTTCGGCCCGTCCGCCGACATGCATGTTCGACCGGGTCTCGCCGGTGGCCGGGACGCGGTTGATGGCCCCCACGGGTTCGCCGTCGACGAGGATGATCCGCTTGTCGCCCTCCTGCACCGCGGGCAGGAATTTCTGGGCGATCAGAGGCTCGCGCGAGATCCCCGCGAACATCTCGTGCAGCGAGGCGAGGTTGCCGTCGCCCTGCCCGAGCTTGAACACCCCCGCCCCGCCATTGCCGTAGAGCGGCTTGAGGATGATGTCGCCATGCCGCTCGCGAAAGGCGCGCAACCGGTCGAGATCGCGCGCGATCATGGTCGGCGGGATGAGGTCGGGAAATTGCAGGACGAGCAGTTTTTCGGGGAAGTTGCGCACCCAGAACGGATCGTTGACGACCAGCGTTCCGGGCGCCAGCAGGTCGAGCAGATGGGTGGTGGTGATATAGCCCATGTCGAAGGGCGGGTCCTGGCGCAGCCAGACCACGTCCATCTCGGACAAGTCGCGCATTTCGGGCGTACCGAGCGCGGCATGGTCGCCCTTGACGCGCTGAACGCGGAGGGTGCTGAGCGCGGCGCAGACCCGGCCCTCGTCCCATGTCAGCCGGTCTGGAGTGTAGTAGAACAATTCATGCCCGCGATCCTGCGCGGCTTCGGCCAGGCGGAACGTGCTGTCGGCGTCGATGTCGATCGGGCCGATGGGGTCCATCTGAAAGGCGATCCTGAGCGTCACGCGCGCATCCTTCGGTCGGGGTGGTCCGGCCAGATGTGGCGCGGCAGGACGCCGGAGGCAACCGCTACATCAACGCGTTCTCGATGACCTCGATCCGGCCGGCGCCATCGACCAGCGCGACCTCGACCCGCATCTCGGTGGCGAGCCCGTCCGACAGCCGGGCAACGTATTCCTCGCAGGCGGTGCCGATCCGGCCCAGCTGACGCGCCGACAGGCTTTCGGCCGCACGGGCATGGCTGGGCGCCGACTTGACCTCGACGAAGACGATCGCATCACGGTCGCGCAGGATCATGTCGACCTCGCCCGCCTTGCCGCGCCAGCGCCGTTCCAGAACCTCGCAGCCGCGATCGACATAGCGGCGCGCCACATGGTCCTCGGCCGCGCGACCGGCCTCGAAATTGCGGGCGCCGCGCAGGCGCCGGGCGCGTCGGGCGGGTTCGACCGGGCGCATCCACGGCATCGCCGCATCGTTCAGGGCCTGTGCCGTCGCAATCATTCCCCGGTCTCCTTTCCCAGTTCGAGGGCGCGCTGATAGACATCGCGCCGCGGCACGCCCAACGCCTCGGCGACGAAACGGGCGGCATCCTTCACACTCATGTCGCGCATTGCGGTGCGCAGCGCGGTATCGACATCGCCCGAATCGGGCCCGCCGCGGGGGCGGTCGACGACGATCACGATCTCGCCTTTCGGTGCCACCTCCCGCACCCCTTCTGTTAGCACATCCAGCCGCCCCTGTCGCACCTCTTCGAACTTCTTGGTTAACTCCCGGCAGATCGCCGCCTCGCGATTGCCGAGCTCGTCCAGCATCGCCGCAAGGCTCTCGGCGCATCGGCGCGCGGTCTCGAAAAAGATCAGCGTGGCGGGCACCTGCGCGAGATCGCGCAGCATCCGGCGCCGGTCGCCATCCGCCGCCGGGAGGAACCCCGCGAACAGGAACCGGTCGCTCGGCAGTCCCGACAGGCTGAGCGCGGCCAGCGGCGCCGACGGCCCCGGCGCGGTGGTCACGAGCCCGCCCGCCGCGCGCACGCCGCGCGCCAGCGCATAGCCCGGATCGGCCACCAGCGGCGTTCCCGCATCCGACGCAAAGGCGACCGAACGGCCCTCGGCCACGGCGGCCTCGATCCGGGGGCGCATCGCCGCGCCGTTATGGTCGTGATAGGGCAGGATCGTGCGCCCCCGCAGCGCGATGCCGTGGATCTCGAGCAGCTTGCGCAGCACGCGTGTATCCTCTGCGGCCAGGATGTCCGCGTCGCGCAGGATATCGAGCGCGCGCAGCGTGATATCGCGGGCGGCGCCGATCGGCGTGGCCACGAGATAGAGACCGGGCGCGAGCCCGCTCATTCGTCCTCGGACGATTTACAGATTTCCGGCAAGCGCCTAATGTCCTTCCTGCAACCTTCGCCCGGAGACGACCCCCGAATGTTTGACCGCCTGCCCGCGATCCGCAAGTCGGCGCGCCGCCTTGCCGCAAGTCTCGCCGCCGTCGCCGCCATCGCGGCCTGCGGCCCCCTGCCCTCGCTGGGCGGTCTCGGCGGCGGCGCGGGCGGCGGAACCGGTCCGCGGATCGACGCGTCGGCCCCGGTGCCCGTGGCGCTGCTGGTGCCCAAGGGCGAATCGGGCGGCGGCGGGGTGATCGGGCAGGCGCTCGAGAACGCGGCGCGGCTGGCGGCCACGAACCGCATCGATCTGCGTGTCTACGACACCGGCGGCAACCCGTCGAGCGCGGCCGGCGCGGCCAGCCGCGCGGTCTCGGAAGGGGCGCAGATCGTGCTCGGGCCGCTCTACACCCAGACGACCACGGCCGTGACGCAGGCGCTCCAGGGGCAGAACGTCAACATCGTGTCGTTTTCGAACAACACCGTCGTTGCGGGCGGCAACGTTTTCATCCTCGGGCAGACATTCGCCGACACCGCCCAGCGGCTGAGCAGCTTTGCCCGCCGGCAGGGACGCTCGGCGGTGGCCATCGTGCATGGCGACGACCTGGCCGGGCAGACCGGGCGCGACGCCATCGCGGGGGCGGTGCAGGCCGCGGGGCTGCGCGTGGCGACGGTGCAGGCCTATCCGCTGTCGCAACAGGGGATCACCGAATCCGGGCCGCGCATCGCGCAGGCCGTCACCTCGTCGGGTGCCGACGCCGTGTTCCTGACCGCGGGCGTCAGCGCCGACCTGCCCCTCATCGCGACGGCCCTGCCCGAGAACGGGGTCAGCCCCGGCGCGGTGCAGTATCTCGGCCTGACGCGCTGGAACTCGGCGCCGCAGGCGCTGGCGCTGCCGGGGCTTCAGGGCGGGCTCTTCACCCTGCCCAACCAGGGCGCGGTCGCCGCGTTCGAGGCACGCTACCGCGCGGCCTACGGCACCGATCCGCATCCGCTGGCCGGGCTCGGCTTCGATGCGGTCGCGGCGGTCGACGCGCTGATCGCGACCGGCAACCCGATGGCACTGACCTCGGGGGCGCTGACGCGTCCGGGCGGCTTCAACGGCGCCTACGGCGCGTTCCGCCTGCTGCCCGACGGCACCAACAACCGCGCCCTCGCCGTCGCCCAGGTCGCCAACAACCAGGTGCAGATCCTTGACCCCGCCCCCTCGGGCTTCGGCGGCGCCGGTCTCTGAGACCGCCGGCCCCGACGACGCCCACCGCCTTCCGTCGGAACTGATCTGCCCGCCCCCGACGCTGTTCGACGGCGCCGAGGTGCGCGCGCGGATCGACGCGGCGGCGGGGCCGGACGCCGATGCCGCCGCCATCCGCGCCGCCGCGGTGTTGGTCCTGCGCGAGGTGCAGGGCACCGCCCGCGCGAGGATCGCCGCCGCCTTCGCCGAACGGCCCCGCGCGGCGCGCCCAACCGTCTCGGCCTATAGCTGGCTGACCGACCGCATCGTCGAGACCGTATTCGCGCTGGTGATCGACCGCCTGCATCCCCGGCCCAACGCCACCGCCGGCGAGCGTCTCGCGATCCTCGCCGTGGGCGGCTACGGCCGGGCCGAGATGGCGCCCCATTCCGATATCGACCTGCTGTTCCTGACCCCGTGGAAGATCACTGGCTGGGCGGAGAGCGTGATCGAATCCATGCTCTACATCCTGTGGGATTTGCGGCTGAAGGTCGGCCATGCCAGCCGTACCATCCCCGATTGCGTCCGGCTGGGGCGCGCCGATTTCACCATCCGCACGGCGCTTCTCGAACACAGGTTTCTCACGGGCGACGGGGCGCTGGGCGCCGAGCTGCACGAAACCCTCTGGTCCGAGCTGTTCTCGCCCGAGAGTCACGGCGAATACATTGCCGCCAAGCTCGAGGAACGCGCCGCACGCCATCGCAAGCAGGGCGGCCAGCGTTACGTGGTCGAGCCGAACGTGAAAGAGGCCAAGGGCGGGCTGCGCGACCTGCAGACGCTGTTCTGGATCGCGAAATACGTCAACCATGTGCAGGATGCGGGCGATCTCGTGGGGCTCGGCACCTTTACCCGCGACGAGTTCGACAGCTTCGTCGAGGCCGAATCCTTCCTGCTTGCGGTGCGCTGTCACCTGCACCTCGTCACGGGACGCGCGATGGACCAGCTCACCTTCGACCTCCAGGTCGAGACCGCCGCGCGCATGGGCTATGTCGACAAGGGCGGGCGCCGCGCGGTCGAGCACTTCATGCAGGATTATTTCCGCCACGCCACGCGGGTGGGCGAGCTTACGCGCATCCTGCTGACCGCGCTCGAGGCCGACCACAAGAAAGAGGCGCCGCCGCTCGAGGGGCTGTTCCGGCGCCGGCGCAAGCTGCGGCCGGGCTACGCCATCCGCCACAACCGCCTGACCGTCGAGGACCCCGAGGCCTTTCTCGCCGACCCGGTCAACCTGCTGCGGATCTTCGACGAGGCGCTGCGCACCGGCTACCTGCTGCACCCCGACGCGATGCGGCTGATCGCGGCCAATCTCGGCCGCATCGACGACGGCGTGCGCACCACCCCCGAGGCGATCCGCATCTTCTTCGACATGATGCTCAAGCACGGCAATCCCGACCGCGCGCTGCGCCGCATGAACGAGCTCGGCGTGCTGGCGGCCTTCCTGCCCGAGTTCGAGCCCATCGTCGCGATGATGCAGTTCAACATGTATCACCACTACACGGTGGACGAACACACCATCCAGTGCCTCCACCACCTCAGCCGGATCGAGGCGGGCGAGCTGGCCGAGGAACTGCCCTATTGCACTCGCATCGCGGCCGGGGGCGGGATCAACCGGCGCGTCCTGCATCTGGCGCTGCTGCTGCACGATATCGGCAAGGGCCGGGACGAGGATCACTCGGTTCTGGGGGCGCGGATCGCGCGCAAGGTGGCGCCGCGGCTGGGGCTGGGGCGCGCCGATGCCGAGACGGTCGAATGGCTCGTGCGCTATCACCTGCTGATGTCCGACATGGCGCAGAAACGCGACCTGTCCGATCCGCGGACGGTGCGCGACTTCGCCAAGGCGGTGCGCACGCGCAAGCGGCTCGACATGCTCTTCGTCCTGACGGTCTGCGATATCCGCGCCGTCGGGCCGGGCACCTGGAACAACTGGAAGGCACAGCTTCTGCGCGCGCTCTACAGCGAGACGGCCAATGCGCTCGAGAACGGGCTCGAGGCGCTCAACCGCGAGACCCGCGGCAACGAGGCGCGCCGCCGCCTGCGCGAGGCGCTGGCCGATTGGGACGGCCGGGCACTGCGCGTCGAGACCGGGCGCCACTACCCGCCCTATTGGCAGGGGCTCGACACCGAAAGCCATGTCGCCTTCGCGCGGCTGCTGCGCGACATCGACAATGACGGCATCCGGCTCGACATCGAAGAGGATCGCGACCGCGACGCCACCCGCATCTGTTTCGCCATGGCCGATCATCCGGGCATCTTCAGCCGGCTGGCCGGGGCGCTGGCGCTCGCGGGCGCGAACGTGGTCGATGCGCGCACCTATACCTCCAAGGACGGCTATGCCACGGCGGTGTTCTGGGTGCAGGACGGGGAAGGCCACCCCTATGACCGCGACCGCATTCCGCGCCTGCGCCGCATCATCGACGACACGCTGCGCGGCGAGGTCATCGCCCGAGAGGGGCTGCGCGACCGCGACCGCATCAAGAAACGCGAGCGCGGGTTCCGCGTGCCGACCACCATCGCCTTCGACAACGAGGG
Organism: Palleronia sediminis; assembly: GCF_004358695.1. Lineage (GTDB taxonomy): Bacteria > Pseudomonadota > Alphaproteobacteria > Rhodobacterales > Rhodobacteraceae > Palleronia > Palleronia sediminis. Next base: position 173,336 of record NZ_SNAA01000003.1, on the reverse strand, counting down.
CTCCGAGATCTACACCATCGTCGAGGTCGATACGCGCGACCGCCCCGGATTGCTCCACGACCTGACGCGGGTGCTGGCCGCCGACAATATCTCGATCGCCTCGGCGGTGATCGCCACCTATGGCGAGCAGGTCGTCGATACCTTCTACGTCAAGGACATGTTCGGCCTGAAACTCTATTCCGACAACCGCCAGCGCACGCTCGAACGCAAGCTGCGCGCCGCGATCGAGGACGGCGCGCGGCGCGCGGCGGCCGAACCGGCCTGAGCCTGCGCGCGGGGCCTTGCGCGCCCCCGCCGCCCCGCCGCATAGGGGGCGGACAATCGCAGATCGAAAGCCCCGAGATGCCCGGCCTCGCGCGCCCCGCCCCCCTGTCTTCTCTTTCCAAATACCCCACGGCACTCCGCCGGCCGCGGGGCGTCCGGCCATGAGCGGCGCGCCGCGGCTCATCAAGGGCTTCCTGACCGTCGGGGTCTGGACGCTGGTCAGCCGGGTGCTGGGATTCGCGCGCGACATCGCCATCGCCGCCTATCTCGGCGCGGGCCCGGTGGCCGAGGCCTTTCTCGTCGCGTTCTCCCTGCCCAACATGTTCCGCCGCTTTTTCGCCGAGGGCGCGTTCAACATGGCCTTCGTCCCGCTCTACGCGAAGAAGCTCGGCGAGGGGCGCGAGGCGGCGGATGCGTTTGCCCGCGACGCGGTTGCGATGATGGTGGCGGGGCTGACGCTGTTCACCGTGATCGGGGTGCTGGCCATGCCGGCGCTGGTGCTGGCCATGGCCAGCGGGTTCGCCGAGGATGCGCGCTTCGATCTCGCCGTGGCCTACGGACGGATCGCCTTTCCCTATATCCTGCTCATCTCGCTCGCGGCGCTGGTCTCGGGCGTTCTGAACTCGGCCGAGCGTTACCTCGCCGCCGCCGCCGCGCCCGCCCTGCTCAACATCGTGTTCATCTCGGCGATGGCGCTGGCGGCCGCGATGCCCGGCACGGCGCAGGCGCTGCTCGGCGCGACCGAGACGCCGCGCGTCGTGGGCCGCGCGCTGGCGCTGGCGGTGCCGCTGGGCGGGATCGCCCAGCTTGGACTGGTCTGGTGGGCGGCCGCGCGGGCGGGCCACCGGCTGTTGCCGCGCCATCGCCCGAGGCTTACCCCCGAGCTGAAGCGTCTGCTCGTCATCGCCGCGCCCGCGGCGCTGGCCGGCGGCGTGGTGCAGGTGAACCTGCTCGTCGGTCGGCAGGTCGCCAGCTATTTCGACGGGGCCGTGGCGTGGCTGAACTATGCCGACCGGCTCTACCAGTTGCCGCTCGGCGTGGTCGGCATCGCCATCGGGGTCGTGCTGCTGCCGGACCTGTCGCGCCGCCTCAAGGCGGGGGACGACGCGGGCGGGCGCGACGCGCTGAGCCGCGCGGCCGAGTTCGCGCTGCTGCTGACCGTGCCCTGCGCGGTGGCGTTCCTCGCGGTGCCCGGACCGCTGGTCTCGGTGCTGTTCCAGCGCGGCGCCTTCGACGCGGGGGACGCGCAGGCCACGGCGCTGGCGCTGACGATCTACGGGCTGGGGCTGCCGGCCTTCGTGCTGCAGAAGGTCTGGCAGCCGCTCTATTTCGCGCGCGAGGATACCCGCACGCCGCTGCGTTTCGCGCTGGTGTCGCTGGTGGTGAACGCGGCGGTGGCCATCGGCCTCGCCCCGGTCATCGGCTTTGCGGCCGCGGCGCTGGGCACCACGCTGGCGGCCTGGGCGATGGCCGCGCTGCTGGTGCGCGGCACGGGCGGGATGGGCGATACGGCACGGCTCGACGCGCGGGTGATGGGCCGGATCCCGCGCATCGTCGCGGCGTCGCTCGCGATGGGCGCGGTGCTCTGGGCGGTCGAGCGCGCGCTGGCGCCGCTTTGGGGCGGCCCGGCCGAAGGGCTGGCGCTCGCGCTTCTGGTGGGTGCGGGGATCGCCGCCTATTTCGGCATCGGCGCCTTGATCGGGGCGGTCGTCTGGCGCGAGATCCGCGGCGCGCTGCGCCGTCAGCGCTGACGCAGCTTTTCCATGACCCGCGACCACCCGCCGGGTGAGACCACGAAGGACAGCAGGAACCCCGCGCAGAACCCCGCGAGGTCGGCGACCCAATCGAGCCCGGTGCCGAACAGAAGGCCGAAGGCAAGCTGGATGCCCATGAGCACCGCGATCAGGCGAAAGGCCTGCAACCGGCTTTCCCCGATCGCGCCGAGCCCGGTCCACAGGATGAAGGTATAGGCCCCGATCAGCCCATAGACCGCCGGATAGCCCCCGACGAGCGCGGTGGGCGTGTCGAGAAGCAGCCCGTAGGTCGCCGCGCCGAGGATGGCCGAGCCGGCGAAGACCGCGACCGTGGCCCATTGCGAAAAGGTCTCGGCCACCATCTTGCCCAGCGCCAGCAGGAACACAAGCACGAACAGCGCGTGTCCCGCGCCCAGATGCACGAAGGCATAGCTCAAGAGCCGCAGAACCTCGCGCGGGGGCCAGACGTTCAGCGCGATCATGCGGTCGAAGACCTGCGGCGCGAAGGCGAAGGCGTTGAGCGCCGAGAGCCGCATCCCCACCCCCGAAGCGCCGCCCACGATCCCGGCATTGCCAAGCTGGAACAGGATTTCGGGCACCGCGATCAACGCGGCCAGCGCGATCACGACGGGCGGCAGCGCGTTGAACGGATTGACGTTGGGGTTCAGCGACATGCGATGGGGTTTCCTTGACGGGGTCTGGCCCCCTCGGTAAGCCAGCGGCGCCGCCTTTTCCAGCAGGACAGAACCCATGACCGAGCCCCGCTTCACCCCGCGCGTCTTCTCGGGCATCCAGCCTTCGGGGGGGCTGACGCTGGGCAATTACCTCGGCGCGATCAAGCGTTTCGCCGACATGCAGGAGGCCGGCGGGCACCAGACGATCTATTGCATGGTCGACATGCACGCGATCACCGTCTGGCAGGACCCGGCGGCGCTGACGCGCAACACGCGCGAACTGGCGGCGGGATACCTCGCCGCAGGGATCGACCCCGAACGCTCGATCCTGTTCAACCAGTCCCGCGTGCCCGAGCATGCGCAGCTTGCCTGGATCTTCAACTGCGTGGCGCGGATGGGCTGGATGGGCCGCATGACGCAATGGAAGGACAAGGCCGGCAAGAACGCCGAAAACGCGTCGCTGGGGCTTTTCGCCTATCCCGCGCTGATGGCCGCCGATATCCTCGTCTATCATGCGACGCATGTGCCCGTGGGCGAGGACCAGAAACAGCATCTCGAGCTGACCCGCGACATCGCGGCCAAGTTCAACCACGATTACGGGGTCGAGTTCTTTCCCATGACCGAGCCCGTGATCGAGGGCACGGGCACCCGCGTCATGTCCCTGCGCGACGGCACCAGGAAGATGTCCAAATCCGACCCGTCGGATGCCAGCCGCATCAACCTGACCGACGATGCCGACGCCATCGCGCGCAAGATCCGCAAGGCCCGGACCGATCCCGACCCGCTGCCGCAGGACTACAAGGCGCTTGACGGCCGCCCCGAGGCCCGCAACCTCGTCAACATCTTTGCCGCGCTCCGCGATATCTCGACCGACGCGGCGATGGCGCAGGTCGGGGGGCAGAATTTCGGCGAGTTCAAGCCGATGCTGGCCGATCTCGCGGTGGAAAAGCTGGCCCCCGTATCGGCCGAGATGGCGCGGCTGATGAACGACCCGGCCGAGATCGACCGCATCATGGCCCGCGGCGCCGAGCGCGCGCGCGAGATCGCGGCGCCGATCCTGGCCGAGACCTATCGCATCACCGGCATGATCGGCTGAGGCGGTCGGGGGCACGCCCTGCCCTTCACACCCGGCCCCGTCGGACTAGGCTTCGTGCGACTGCAAAAGGAGTGCGACCGATGTTCACGCATATCATGGCCCCCGTCGACATGACGGCCCTGCCGACATTGAAACGCGCGCTGGACGCGGCCGCCGACATGGCCCGCCATCACGGCGCGCGCGTGACCTATGTCTCGGCGACCAACAACACGCCCGGCCGGGTCGCGCGCACCCCCGAAGAGTTCGGCGCCAAGCTTGCCGCCTTTGCCGAGGAGCAGGGCAAGACCCACGGGATCGAGACCGCGTCCCATGCGCTCGTCCTGCACGACGCGCGCCACGATCTCGACCGGGCGCTGGTGCGCGCGGCCTCGGACCTCAAGGCCGACCTGGTCGTCATGGCGTCGCACGAGCCCAAGTTCTCGGATTACTTCTGGTCGTCGAACGGGGGCGCGGTGGCCGAACATGCCCGCGCCTCGGTTCTGATCGTGCGCGGCGGCCCGACGCCGGCCTGATCGCGCATGGCGCAGCCGGGCTGGACCTCGGGCGGGCCGCGATGTTTAGTCCCGCCGAAATCGGGACAGAGGGGCAAGGCATGGCGACCGGCACGGATATCCGCACCTGGTATCGAGGCAAGTGGCACGACGACGACGTGCCGGTGATGCGCGCCGCCGATCACGGGGCCTGGCTCGGGTCGACGGTGTTTGACGGGGCCCGCTTTGCCCACGGGGTCGCGCCCGACCTTCTCGCCCATTGCGAGCGGGTCAATGCCTCGGCGCGCGCGCTCGCGATCACGCCGACATTCACGGCGCAGGCCATCCACGATCTCGCCTGGGAGGGGCTGAAACGCTATCCCGCCGATGCCGCCGTCTATATCCGCCCGATGTACTGGGCCATCGACGGCGGCGCCGGGGCCATCGCGCCCGGCGGGGTCGAGACGGGGTTCTGCATCTGCCTCGAAGCGATCCCGCTGGCGCCCGACGACGCCACGGTGACGCTGACGCGGACGCGGTTCCGTCGGCCCGTGCTCGAGGATGCGGTGGTCAATGCCAAGGCCGGCTGCCTTTATCCCAACAACGCGCGCATGATGATGGAGGCGCGCGCCAAGGGCTTCGGCAACGCGCTGGTGGCCGACGCGCTGGGCAATGTCGCCGAAAGCGCCACGGCCAACGTGTTCATCGTGCGCGACGGGGTGGCGATGACGCCCGTGCCCAACGGCACCTTCCTTGCCGGGATCACGCGCAACCGCCATATCGACCTGCTCCGCCGCGACGGGGTCGAGGTGCGCGAGACGGTGCTGGGTTTCGCCGATGTCGAGGCCGCCGACGAGGTCTTTCTGACCGGCAACATGTCCAAGATCACCCCCGTCACGGCCTTTGACGACGTGACCTACCAGGCGGGGCCGATCGCCGCGCGGGCGCGCAAGCTTTACTGGGACTGGGCGCTGAGCGCGGCCTGACCCGGTCGCGCGCGGGCCGAGTTGCGCGGCGCCGGCCGCTGCGCCATTCTGCCCCGCGGAGGTATCCCGATGCGCAAGTTCCTTGTGGTGCTGGACGACAGCCGCGAATGTCTCAACGCGATGCGTTTCGCGGCGATGCGCGCGGCCAATACCGGCGGCGGTGTCACGATCCTGTCGATCATCCCCCCCGAGGAGTTCAGCCACTGGATCGGCGTCGGCACGATCATGCGCGAAGAGGCGCGCGAGCGCATCCACGCCCATTTCGAGGTATTCGCCAAGTGGATGCGCGACCGGCTGAACGTCGATCCCGAGCTTGTCATACGCGAGGGCGAGCATGTGCCCGAACTGCTGGCCCATATCCGCGAGGATCCCGAGATCGGGGTCGTGGTTCTGGGCGCGGGACAGGGCAAGCAGGGGCCGGGCCCGCTGGTCACGCAGCTCGTGCGCGTCTCGGGCGGGCTGCCGGTGCCGCTGACCATCGTGCCCGGCGGGCTCGACAAGACCCAGCTCGAGCAGATCACGTGACCGACACGCCCGCGCGGGCGACCCCGCTTTCGGCCGCGCCGGCGCAGCGGATCGCCTGGATCGACCGGGCGCGGGGCGTCGCGCTGATCGCGATGATCGTCTATCATTTCAGCTTCGACCTCAGCTTTCTCGGCATCGTCGACTGGCCCGTGGGCGGTCATCCGCTCTGGCGCGGATTCGCCATGGCCATCGCGGGCAGCTTTATCGCACTGGCGGGACTGTCGCTGGCCATCGCCGCCCAAGGGGGCCTGCGATGGCGGCCCTACCTGCGGCGCCTGTTGCGGATCGCGGCAGCGGCGGCGGTGGTCACGGTCGCGACCTGGGCCGCGATGCCCTGGCCGGTGTGGTTCGGCATCCTGCACGCCATCGCGACATTCTCGGTGCTGGCCCTGCCCTTCGTGCTGCTGCCCGCCCGCATCGGCGCGCCCGCCGCGGCGCTGGCGGGCATCGTCGTCTTTGCGGGGCAGTGGCTGTTCGTCTCGCCGATCTTCGCAAGCCCCTGGCTGACCCCGCTGGGCCTGTCGCCGACGCCCCTGCCCTCGTTCGATTACGAGCCGATCTTCCCGTGGTTCGCGCTCATGCTGCTGGGCGTCGCGCTGGCCCCGGTCGTGCCGCTGCGCCGCGGGCCGGTCGCGGGCGATCCGGTGGCGCGCATGGGGCGGAACAGTCTCGCGATCTACCTGCTGCACCAGCCCATCCTGCTCGGGCTGCTGATCGCGGCCCAGCGGATCGGGCTAATTTAGAATCGTTCCAAGGATTGACACGCGCCCGGCGGCTTCGCATATCGGGGAGGTACTGAAAGGGCTGTCCGATGTTCATCCAGACCGAAACCACGCCGAACCCCGCTACGCTGAAGTTCCTGCCCGGCCAGACCGTGCTGGACAGCGGGACCGCCGATTTCCCGACGCCCGACGCGGCGGGCGACTCGCCGCTCGCGCAGCGGATCTTCGGGGTCGAGGGCACGACGGGGGTGTTTCTCGGAAACGACTTCGTGACCGTGACCAAGGCCGAAGGGGCCGAGTGGGACCATATCAAGCCCGCGATCCTCGGCGCCATCATGGAGCATTTCCAGTCCGGCCAGCCGGTCATGACCACCGATGGGCAGGCCGCCGGCGGCCATGCCGCGCATGACGGTCCCGACGGCGAGATCGTCGTCCAGATCAAGGAGCTGCTGGACACCCGCGTGCGCCCGGCCGTCGCGCAGGATGGCGGCGACATTACGTTCCACGGCTTTGACCGGGGCGTGGTCTATCTGCATATGCAGGGCGCCTGCGCCGGATGCCCCTCGTCCACGCTGACGCTCAAGATGGGGATCGAGAACCTGCTGCGCCATTACATCCCCGAGGTGGTCGAGGTTCGCCCGGTTGCCTGACCCGCGACCGACCCTCGGGTTCGACACATCGGCCGCGCATTGCGCGGCCGCTTTGCTGTCGGGCGAGCGCATCGTGGCCCATCGCCACGAGGACATGACCCGCGGTCAGGCCGAGCGGCTGATGGTCCTGCTGGGCGAGCTGCTGCAAGAGGCCGGCGCCGAATGGGCCGATCTCGACCGGATCGCCGTGGGGGTCGGGCCGGGCAACTTCACCGGCATCCGCATCTCGGTCGCTGCGGCGCGCGGCCTGTCCATGGGGCTCGGCATCCCGGCGGTCGGGGTCTCGACGCTCGATGCGCTCGGGCTGGGATGCGCCCGCCCCTGCGTGACCAGCGTCGATGCGCGCGGCGGCAAGCTCTATCTCGCGGCGGAGGGCGGCGCGCCCGAGATGGCCGCGCTCGACGCGCTGCCCCCTCTGCCTGACGGGGCAAGGGTGATCGGGTTCGAGGCGGCGCGCCTTGCCGCGGCCTGTGGCGGGCGACCGGCCGAACCGGCGATGCCCTTGGCCGAGGCCATCGCGCGGATCGGGGCGGCGGCCGATCCCGGCGCCGCCCGGCCCGCACCGCTCTATATCCGCGCGCCCGATGCCGCGCCCGCGCGGCCCGCGCCGCCCATCGCATGACCGACGCCGAGCTTGCGCGCCTGCACGCCGCCGCCATGACGGTGCCGCGGCCGTGGTCGGCAGCCGAGATCGCGACGCTCAGGATGATGCCGGGCGCCATCCTCGCCATCCGGCCCGACGGCTTCGCCATCGGGCGCGTCGTTCTGGACGAGGCCGAACTGTTGACCGTGGCGGTCGCCCCGCACGCGCGGCGCCGGGGTCTGGGGCGCGCCCTGCTGGCCATCTATCACGCCGAGGCGCGGGCGCGCGGCGCGGGGCGCAGCCTGCTCGAGGTCGCAGACGGCAACCGGGCCGCCCGCGCGCTTTACGAGGCCGAGGGCTATGCCGCCTGCGGGCTGCGCCGCGCCTATTACACCGAGGCGACACCGCCCCAGGACGCCATCGTGATGGCCCGCGACCTCGCCCCATGACGCAACGAGAAGCGCCGTTTCACCCGGCGCTGGCGCGTTTGTGGCCGCTTCCGGTCTTGACCCTTCGCGGCCGCTCCGGCCTTATCGCGGGGTCACGAACGGATCGCGGCGCGCCGTGCGCCGACGATCCGCAGGCATCTGGGAGAGACCGACCATGACCTTCACGAAAACCCTTCTCGGCGCGGCCGCAGCGGGCGCGCTGCTGGCGGGGGCCGCCTCGGCCGAGCCGGGGCTCATCATCGACCTCGGCGGGAAGTTCGACAAATCCTTCAACGAAAGCGCCTTTACCGGCGCCCAGCGCTGGGTCGAAGAGACCGGCGGCGACTACATGGAGACCGAGCTGGCATCCGAAGCGCAGCGCGAACAGACCATGCGCCGCATGGCCGAGCGTGGCGCGAACCCGGTCATGGTGCTGGGCTTTGCCAATGCCTCGACGCTCGAGACCGTGGCGCCCGACTATCCCGACACCACATTCGTCATCGTCGATGCGGTGGTCGACCAGCCCAACGTGCAATCGGTCGTCTTTGCCGAGCACGAGGGCAGCTATCTCGCCGGCATGATGGCGGCTATGGCCTCGGAAACGGACACGGTCAGCTTTGTGGGCGGCATGGACGTTCCGCTGATCCGCAAGTTCGCCTGCGGCTATGCCCAGGGCGCCAAGGCGGTGAACCCCGATATCGAGGTGATCTCGAACATGACGGGCACCACGCCCTCGGCCTGGAACGATCCCGTCAAGGGCGGAGAGCTGACGCGCAGCCAGGTCAGCCAGGGCTCGGACGTGGTCTATGCCGCGGCGGGCGGCACCGGCACCGGCGTTCTGCAAGCCGCCGCCGACGAGGGCATCATGGCCATCGGCGTCGACAGCAACCAGAACTACATGCATCCGGGCACGATGCTGACCTCGATGGTCAAGCGCGTGGACAACGCCGTCTATGACGCCTTCGAGGCCGCCCAGAACGGCAATCTCGAGACCGGGTTGCAGGAAAAGAATCTCAGCAACGATGGCGTCGTCGTCGCCATGGACGAGTTCAACGCCGATCTCGTCACCGAAGAGATGACCGCGGCCGTCGAACAGGCCAAGGCCGATATCGTCTCGGGCGAGATCCAGGTTCACGACTATTCGTCGGATGACAGCTGCCCCGCGCTCGATTTCTGATCCGACAGTGAAACGCAGGCCGCGCCGCCGATCCGGGCGGCGCGGCCGACCCCTTGCAAAGGCCGCCTCCGCATGACCGAGCCCGCGATCGAGCTGAAAGGCATCTCCAAGTCGTTCGGGCAGGTCCAGGCCAACAGGAATATCTCGATCCGCGTCATGCCGGGCACGATCCACGGCATCATCGGCGAGAACGGGGCCGGGAAATCGACGCTGATGTCGATCCTCTACGGGTTCTACAAGGCCGATTCGGGCGACGTGTTCATCCGCGGCACCCGCACCGAGATCCCCGACAGCCAGGCCGCGATCGCCGCGGGCATCGGCATGGTGTTCCAGCATTTCAAGCTGGTGCAGAATTTCACCGTGCTCGAGAACATCGTCCTCGGCGCCGAAGAAGGCCCCCTTCTGCGAAGCTCGCTCGCGCGGGCGCGCAAGCTGCTCAAGCAGCTTTCCGATGAATACGAGCTTCACGTCGACCCCGATGCCCGGATCGAGGATCTGGGCGTGGGGATGCAGCAGCGCGTCGAGATCCTCAAGGCGCTCTATCGCCGGGCCGATATCCTGATCCTCGACGAGCCGACGGGCGTTCTGACCCCGGCCGAGGCGGATCACCTGTTCCGCATCCTCCAGGGGCTCAAGCGCGAGGGAAAGACCGTCATCCTCATCACGCACAAGCTGCGCGAGATCATGGAGGTGACCGACACGGTCAGCGTCATGCGCCGTGGCGAGATGGAGGCGACGGTGAACACCGCCGAGACCAGCCCCGAGGAGCTGGCCGAGCTGATGGTCGGCCGCAAGGTGCTGCTGCGCGTCGACAAGGCTCCCGCCACGCCCGGCGACGTGGTGCTCGAGGTCGAGAACCTGTCGGTCAGGGACGATGCCGGCGTCGAGCGGCTGCGCGGGGTGTCGCTTCGGGTGCGTCGGGGCGAGATCCTCGGGCTGGCCGGTGTGGCCGGCAACGGGCAGTCAGAACTGCTCGAGGTTCTGGGCGGGATGCGCGAGGGGCGCGGCCGCGTCACGATGAACGGCACGGCGCTGGACCTGACGGGCGCGCGGTCGGACGCCCGCACGCGGCGCCAGCGCGGCATCGCCCATGTCCCCGAGGACCGCCAGCGCGAGGGGCTCATCATGGAGTTTCACGCCTGGGAAAACGCGGGCTTCGGCTATCACGACGATCCGCGTTTCAACCGCGGGCTGCTGATGGATAACGAGGCGCTGCGCGAGGATGCGCGCGCCAAGATCGCCCGGTTCGACATCCGCCCCACCGACCCCTGGCTGACCGCCAAGAGCTTTTCGGGCGGCAACCAGCAGAAACTCGTCATCGCCCGCGAACTCGAGCGCGAGCCGGACCTCTTGCTGATCGGCCAGCCGACCCGCGGCGTCGATATCGGCGCGATCGAGTTCATTCACGAGCAGATCGTGGCGCTGCGCGACCGGGGCAAGGCGATTCTGCTGGTATCGGTCGAACTGGACGAGATCATGGCGCTGTCGGATCGCATCGCCGTCATGTTCGACGGCCGCATCATGGGCGAGCGCACCCCCGGCGAGACGAACGAGGGCGAGCTGGGTCTGTTGATGGCCGGCATCACCGAAACCGACCGCGACCATTCCGTGGCCGAGATCGAAGCCAACCTGGCGCGGCGCGCGGGCAAGACGGCATGACCGCCCCGCCCCCCGCACCCCCCCTTTCCGCAAGGAGCCCCGCCTGATGGACAAGCTGCCCCGCTGGGCCGATATCGCGCTCGTCCCCTTCATCAACCTCGCGCTGGCGCTGATCGTGTCGGGGCTGGTCGTCGCCCTGATCGGGCAGGATCCGTTCGAAGCCCTCGCAATCATGGTGAACGGCGCCGTCGGGTCGAGCTATGGCTGGGGCTACACGCTGTATTACGCGACCAATTTCGTCTTTACCGGGCTCGCCGTCGCCGTGGCCTTTCACGCGAGCCTCTTCAACATCGGCGGCGAGGGGCAGGCGCAGCTCGGCGCGTTGGGCGTGGCGCTGGTCTGCCTTGCCGTGCCATGGCCGCATTGGACGCTCGCCTTGCCGGTGGCGATCCTCGGCGGCGCGCTCTTCGGGGCGGCATGGGCCGCGATCCCGGCCTATCTCCAGGCGCGTCGCGGCAGCCATATCGTCATCACGACGATCATGTTCAATTTCATAGCCTCGGCGCTGCTGGTCTATCTGCTTATCTCGGCGCTCAAGGCTCCGGGCATGGCGCCCGAGACGGTCCGCTTTCCCGAAGGCGCCCGCCTGCCCACCGCGCTCGAGGTGTTCGGCGCCATCGGCATCCCGTTCAGCCGCACCCCCCTCAATGTCAGTTTCATCGTCGCGCTCATCGCCTGCTGGGGGGTCTGGGTGCTGATCTGGCGCACCCGCCTCGGATACGAGATCCGCGCGTTCGGCCGGTCCGAGCCCGCGGCGCGCTATGCCGGGATTTCGCCCTTTCGGATCACGATGCTGGCGATGCTGATCTCGGGCGGGCTGGCCGGCTTGATGGCGGTCAACGCCGTGATGGGCGAGCAGGAGCGGCTGATCCAGGACAACGTGCTGGGCGCGGGTTTCGTCGGGATCGCCGTGGCGCTGATGGGGCGGTCGCATCCGGTGGGCGTGCTGCTTGCGGCGATCCTGTTCGGCGCGCTTTACCAGGGCGGCGCCGAGCTCGAGTTCGAGACCAGCGTGCCGCGCGAGATGGTCGTGGTGATCCAGGCGCTCGTGATCCTGTTCACCGGCGCGCTCGACGGGATGGTGCGCAGCCCGCTCGAGCGGGTGTTCCTGACCTTCCGCAAACAGCCGAAACCCGGCCTCGCCCCGGAGACGCGCCCATGAGCTTTGTCGATATCGTCCAGATCCTCGACTCGACGATCCGGCTGGCGACGCCGCTTTTGCTGGCCTGTCTCGCCGGGCTGTTCTCGGAACGGGCGGGCGTGTTCGATATCGGGCTCGAGGGCAAGATGCTGGTCGCGGCCTTCTTTTCGGCGGCGGTGGCGGCGGTCACGGGACAGGTCTGGGTCGGGCTGCTGGCGGGCGTCGGGGCGGCGATGGTGTTCGCCCTCATCCACGGGCTCGCCTCGATCACCTTTCGCGGCGACCAACTCATCTCGGGGGTGGCGATCAATTTCCTCGCTGCCGGCATGACGGTGCTGATCGCGCAGGACTGGTTCGCGCAGGGCTCGCGCACCCCGGCGCTGTCCGGCGACGCGCGGTTCTCGTCCATCGACCTGCCCTTTGCCGAGGCGCTGTCGGGCGTGCCCTATCTCGGGCCGATCTATGCCGAGGCGCTGTCGGGGCACACGATCCTCGTCTATATCGCGCTGCTGGCCGTGCCGGCGACGTGGTACATCCTGTTTCGCACCCGCTTCGGGCTGAGGCTGAGGGCGGTGGGCGAGAACCCCGGCGCGGTCGACACGGCCGGGGTCAGCGTCACGCGGCTGCGCTATGCCGCCGTGATGATATGCGGCCTGCTGACCGGGCTTGCGGGGGCCTATCTCGCGACCGGGCTTGCCGCCGGGTTCACCAAGGACATGACGGCAGGGCGCGGGTTCATCGCGCTGGCCGCGCTGATCTTTGCCAAGTGGCGGCCCTGGCACGCGCTGGGTGCCTGCCTGCTGTTCGGGTTCCTCCAGGCGGTGTCGAACCGCTACTCGACGCTCGATTTCGGGATCGTGCAGATCCCCAATGCCTTTGTGCTGGCGCTGCCCTATATCCTCACCGTGGTCATCCTGGCCGGGTTCGTCGGCAAGGCGATCCCGCCGCGGGCGGGCGGTCAGCCCTATGTGAAGGAGCGTTGATATGTCGGTGAACTCGATCGTGTCCGAGATCCATGTCGCGGCGGGCGAGGGCTCGGTCGAGATGGGGATCGTGCTCGGCTCGGGCCTGGGCCACCTGGCCGACGCGCTCGACACGACCGAGGGCGGCATCATCCCCTATGACCGGCTGTCGGGGTTTCCGCATGCGGGCGTCTCGGGCCATTCGCCGCGACTGGTCATCGGCACGCTCGAAGGGCGGCGGATCGCGGTTTTCGCGGGGCGCGCGCATTACTACGAGTCGGGCGACCCGACGCTGATGCGCCGCCCTCTCGAGGTGCTCAAGGGTCTGGGCGCCGAGACGGTGATCCTGACCAACGCGGCCGGATCGCTCGACCCCGACATGCCCACGGGCAGCGTGATGATGCTGAGCGATCATATCAATTTCTCGGGGCTGAACCCGCTGATCGGGGAGCGGACCGACGCGCGCTTCGTGCCGATGGGCGGGGCCTATGACGCCGATCTGCGCGCCGATCTGCGCGCGGCGGCCGAGGCCACGGGCACCGAGCTGCACGAAGGCGTCTATGCCTGGTATTCCGGCCCCTCTTTCGAGACCCCGGCCGAGATCCGCGCCATCCGCATGCTGGGCGCGGATGCGGTCGGCATGTCGACCGTCCCCGAGGTCATCCTCGCACGGTTCCTGGGGTTGCGCGTCGCCGCGATCTCGACGGTGACGAACATGGCTGCCGGGCTGTCGGACGAGGCCATCGGCCACGACCACACGAAAAAGATGGCCCCGCTGGGCGCCGCCAAGCTCGAGACGATCCTGCGGCACTACCTCAAACGCTGAGCGGCGACGGCCCCGCCGCCATTCCGGGCCGACAAAGCCCGCTTTCCCCGACGGCGGGGAAGGCGCTATGCTCAAGCCCGACGCCGCGGGGGTCGCATGCAGATCTATCTTCCCATCGCCGAAGTCTCGGTGAACGTGATCCTGCTACTGGGTCTCGGCACGCTCGTGGGCGTGCTGTCGGGGATGTTCGGGGTGGGCGGCGGGTTCCTGATGACGCCGCTGCTGTTCTTTATCGGCATCCCGCCGGCCGTGGCGGTCGCGACGCAGGCCAACCAGATCGTCGCCGCGTCCCTGTCGGGGTTGCTGGCGCATCTGCGGCGACGAACGGTCGATTTCCGAATGGGAACGGTCCTGCTGATCGGCGGGATCGGCGGGTCGGCCGTGGGGGTCGAGATCTTCGCGACCCTGCGCGAGATGGGCCAGGTCGATCTGCTGGTACGGCTCAGCTATGTCGTGTTCCTCGGGATCATCGGCGCGCTGATGTTCGTGGAGTCGCTGAACGCCATCCTGCGCAGCCGCTCGGGCGCGGCACCGGCGCGGCGGCGTCATACATGGGTCCATGCACTGCCCGGCAAGGTCAAGTTCCGCACCTCGGGGCTCTACATCTCGGTGCTGCCGCCGATCGCCATCGGCTTTCTCGTCGGGATGCTGGCCGCGATCATGGGGGTGGGCGGCGGGTTCGTTCTGGTCCCGGCGATGATCTACCTGCTGGGGATGCCGACCAAGGTCGTGATCGGCACGTCGCTGTTCAACATCGTTTTCGTCGCGGCCTTTACCACGATGATGCACGCGATGACGACCTATACCGTCGACGTGGCGCTGGCGGTGCTGCTGCTCGTCGGGGGGGTGATCGGCGCGCAGGTGGGCACGCAGATCGGCCTCAAGATGAAGGCCGAGCAGCTGCGCATCGCGCTTGCCGGGCTGGTGCTGCTGGTATGCGGCAAGCTCGCGCTCGACCTGCTGCTGCGGCCCGACGAACTCTATTCCATCGCGCCGGTGATCGGATGATCCGGGCCGCGCTCGTCCTCGTCGCGCTGGCGCTGACATTCGCCCCGGCGGCACGGGCCGAGGATATCGTGTCGGGGCTGAGCAAGAACCGCGTGTCGATCTCGGCAAATTTCGACGGCACCGAGATCCTCGTCTTTGGCGCGGTCAAGCGCGAGGCCCCGATCGAGCCGGGTCGCACCGGGGTCATCGTCACCGTCGAAGGTCCGGCGCAGGAGGTCACGGTGCGCCGCAAGGACCGCCGCGCCGTCATCTGGATCAACAATGCCGCGCTCGAGGTCGACCACGCCCCCAGCTTTTACGCGGTGAACGCCTCGGGCCCCATCGACGATATCCTGAGCCGGGTCGAGGATCTGCGCCACGGCATCACGACCCGCAGCGCGATCCGGCAGGTCGGCGGGACCGCGCAGGTGGACGACCCCTCGGCCTTTGTCACGGCGCTGATCCGCATCCGCGAGGCGCAGGGGCTGTTCCAGTCGAACCCGCGGGCGGTGACGGTGCGCGAGAACACCTTGTTCGACACGTCGTTCACGCTGCCTGCGAACCTTGTCGAAGGGGTCTATACCTCGCGCATCTTCCTCACCCGCGACGGGCAGATCGTGGCCGAGGCCTCGTCCTCGATCTATGTCGAAAAGGTCGGGCTGGAGCGGTTTCTCTACAACCTAGCCCATGAGAACCCGGCGCTTTACGGGATCATGTCGCTGGTTATCGCCGTGGCCGCGGGTTGGGGCGCCTCGGCGGCGTTCCGTTACCTCAACGCCTGAGGATCCTCGGGCACAAGCTCTAGCGCGGCGGCGGGCACCGTCAGATCGTCGGTCGATAGCGGCCCCTCGGGGCGGGCCAGGCGGTTGCGCATGACCCAGTGCAGCCGCGTCTCGGCCCGCGTGATCGCGACATAGGCGAGTCGTTTCCACAGCGGCACGCCCGCCTCCATCCGGCCGACGCGCGCGGCGGCCCAGAGGTCGGGGGCAAAGACCTGTACCTCGGGCCATTGCGAACCCTGCGCCTTGTGGATCGTGACCGCCGCGCCATGAAGAAAGGCGGCGCCCATGCGCGCGGCATAGGGGATGAACGGCTCTTCCTCGTCGGGCAGCTCGATCTTGACGATCGAGGCGACATTCACCCGCGGCTCGGGGGCGCCGACGACATGGATGCGGCTGAAGCCCGGTTTCTTTCCCTCGCCGAGGTAAATGACCTGCGCGCCCTTGATGAGGCCGCGCGCCTCGAGGTCGATGCGTTTCTTGCGATGCTTGAGCGGCAGTTCGATCCCGTCGCAGACCAGCGGCTCGCCAGGCAGCAACGCATCGGGGGGCGCGTCATAGGCTGCACGAAAGGCCTGGATCAGTCTGATGCGGGTCGCGTTGCGCCACACCAGCGCGGGCGAGCGGGTCATCAGACCGGCATCCATCCGCCTGGCCATGACGACGCGGTCGTCGCGGGCGGCGGCCTCTTCGATCATGCGCTCGAACGCCTCGAAGGTCAGGTCGGGATCGAAAAGCGCATGAGCGAGGTCGAGGATCGGGTTGTCGGCCTCCTGCCGGTGGATGCGGCCCAGCGCGATGACGCTGTCCTGCGGCAAGGTGTCGAACACCATCTCGCCCGATTGCTGCACGGGGGCCAACTGCGCGGGATCGCCGAACAGGATCAGGGTCGGAAAAACCTCGCGCAGATCCTCGAACTGGCGCTTGTCCAGCATCGAGGCCTCGTCGATCATCCCGATATCGAGCGGCTCGTCGCGGCGTTTCCAGCCCGTGATGAAATCCGAGCCGCGCAGACCCGCCGCGGCCAGCGCGCCGGGGATCGAGTTCATCTGCTGGTAGAAGGCATGCGCCCGGTCGAGCGCCGCGTCGGTCAGGTCCGCGATCTGGGGCCGCTCGCCCTGCCCGGCCAGCCATTCGGCGATCTTTTCGTATTCGGGGTCATAGACGGGCGTATAGAGGATCCGGTGGATCGTGGTGGCCGGCACGCCGCGCCCGCGCAGCACGCTCGCCGCCTTGTTGGTGGGCGCGAGAATGGCCAGCGTGCGCCGCTCGCGCCGGCGCCGCGCCTCGTAATCGCCCGAGATCACGTCGACCCCGGCCGCGGCCAGCGCGCGGTGCAGATCGGCCAGCAAGAGCGTCTTGCCCGAGCCCGCGCGGCCGGTGATCGCCATCACCCGCTGGTCGCCTTCGGCCAGGGGCGTCGCGGTGCCATGGGCGAGGTCCACCCCCGCCGAGGCGAGGAGCGACCCGACGCGGGTCATGGCCCGTTCCTGGTCGGGGGACAGGGTATGGGCGGGCAAATTCATGCCCGCCTTCTAGACCGCTCAGGCGACCCGGTCGAGCGTAACCCGCGCCCGCGCCTCGAGCGCGGCGCGCGGGGCTTGCAGGAACTCCCACGACCCGAGGCACAGCGCGTCGCGCCCCGGCCCCGACCGCGACACGACCCGGACGGGCCAACCGAGCCGGGCATAGACGCGCTCCATCCGGGCGTCGAACACGCCGAAGGATCGCCGCCAGCCCCGCCGCAGTCCAAGGCCCAGCGCCCCCAGCAAAAGCTCGGCCGCGACATGGCCCGCCGCCCCCGGCGCGATGCATAGACGCGTGCATTCGACCGCGCCGGGCATCGCCCAGCCGCCGGGCGCAAGCTGGGGGAAATGCTCGGCGATCATGGTGCGGCCGGTGGCAGGCAGGAACCGCATCGACCCGGCATGACGCCCTGCGGCGTCCGAGGCGACGACATAGACCGGGTCGAGCGCGTCGTACTGGTCGATTTCCCGCCCCTCGGCATCGACGCCCACATCCCAGGCGAGGCGGTCGACGAACTGCGCCGCGCGGTCGCGGAACATGCCGTCGGCGAGATCGGGCTGACGGTCCAGACCGGCGCGGCCATCGAGGTAATGAATCATGGGAGCCCTCCATTGCGTGACGGAGGACAGTTGAGCGCGCATTGTCTTACCGAACCGCTACCGGGCCGCGCGGGGCGTTAACCCTTGGGTAAGGTATCGCGTCGCCCGTCGGTCAAAGGGCGATCAGCCCCTTGGCTATGGCGCGGGCGACGGCATGGGTCGTGTTGGTCGCGCCGAGCTTGTTCCGGGCGGATTCGATATAGACGCGCAGCGTATGCTCGGAGATCTCGAGATATCTCGCCGCCGCGGACCGGCTCATCCCCGAGGCCACGAGGCTCAGCGCATCGGTTTCGCGCGGGGAAAGGGCGCGGGCGGGGTCGGTATCGGTCTGGTCGATCCGCAGGGCGCATTGATTGATGTAATAGGCCGCGAGAATGGCGTCCGATCCGACCGTTTCCATCTTGCGCGCCCAGGCGTCGTCATCGGCGCAATCGTTCAGGGTAAAAAGCGCGAATTGCCCCCCCGGACCGCGCATCGACAGCGACATGCCCTGCCGCCCCAATCCGTATTCCTGCGCCTCGGAAAGCAGGGTGCGGGCCGCGCGCCCCGACCAGTCGGCCTCTTTCCAGTCAAAGGCATCGACCCGCCGCAGCCCTTCGGCCACGACGGGATCTATGCGGGTGTATTCCTGCGCGACATACCGATCGACCCAGGCCTGCGAATAGGTGACGGCACCGTATTCGGAGCCGGTCCGGCTGACCGAATGGTAACTTACATGCAGGACGCCCAGCACATCGCGAAGGGCAAAGACATGATCGGTCAGCGCATCGCGCTTGACGACTTCACGCAGGCATTCGACCCAATTGAGAAATCGCCCGTTGGGCATGATGTGATGCACCCTCCGCGGGGAACTCCGCCTCGACACGTTCGGCCGCAACAGATGCGGCCGACCGCAGCAGACCCGCCAACTCGTCCATTTCGTTCATGTCGGCATAGCTCACGAGGTCTTCGATCACACCGACGATCCAGTCTTCCGACATGTCACTCATTCCTCAGAGGGGTTAATGATTAGTTAATGACATATTACCCCACCGTGCGGTGCCCCGGTATTCGCGGATCCACACTCCCCCTTTCGGGGGGGAGCGGCACATCCCAAGCTACTGGAAACAAAAGGGTTCGCCCCCAGGTTGGCCGCCCCAGCCCCGTCCAGACCCGATTCTCTCGTGGCTTGGACGCAACGGTGATTCCCGCCTTACGGGGTGGCCGCGCGGGCATCCTCGATCGTGCGCAGCCCCGCACGCGGCGACATGACCAGCACCGCCATGTTGCCCGGCTTGTGTTCGTTGCGGCGCATCTTGGTATGGGCGGCCGGCATGTCCGCCCAATCGAACACCTCGGACAGGCAGGGGTCAAGGCGGCGGTCCACCATTAAGCGGTTTGCCGCCGCCGCCTGCTTGAGATGCGCGAAATGGCTGCCCTGTATGCGCTTTTGGTGCATCCAGACATAGCGCGCATCCATCGTCAGATTGAACCCCGTGGTCCCCGCGCAGATCACGACCATGCCGCCTTTCTTGCAGACGAAGGTCGAGACGGGAAAGGTCGCCTCTCCCGGATGCTCGAACACGATATCGACGTTCCGGCCCTTGCCGGTGACGTCCCAGATCGCCTTTCCGAACCGGCGCAATTCGGCGAACCATTCGGCATATCGGCGCGAACCGACCTGGGGGAGCTGCCCCCAGCATGCGAATTGCCGCCGGTCGATCACGCCCCTTGCACCCAGCCCGAGAACGAAATCGCGCTTGTCGTCATCCGAGATCACGCCGATCGCATTCGCGCCCGCGGTATTGATGAGCTGGATCGCATAGGATCCGAGCCCCCCGCTCGCCCCCCAGACCAGCACGTTCTGTCCGGGCTTGAGCTCGTGGGGGTGATGGCCGAACAGCATCCGGTAGGCCGTGGCCAGCGTCAGCGTGTAGCAGGCCGATTCCTCCCAGGTCAGGTGACGCGGCCGCGGCATGAGCTGCTGCGCCTGGACGCGGGTGAATTGCGCGAATGACCCGTCCGGCGTGTCGTAGCCCCAGATCCGTTGCGACGGCGAGAACATCGGATCGCCGCCGTTGCATTCCTCGTCGTCGCCATCGTCCTGGTTGCAGTGGATCACGACCTCGTCGCCGACCTTCCACGACCGGACCTTGTCGCCCACCGCCCAGACGATGCCCGCCGCGTCGGACCCCGCGACGTGATAGGGCCAATCATGCAGGTCGAACGGGCTGATCGGCTGGCCCAGCCCCGCCCAGATGGCGTTGTAATTGACCCCGGCCGCCATGACGAGCACCAGCACCTCGTAGCTATCGGGCCGCGGGGTGGGCACGACCTCGAGCTGAAAGCTGTCCTCGGGCTCGCCGTGACGCTCGGGGCGGATGGTCCAGGCATGCATCGTCTCGGGCACATGGCCGAGGGGCGGGATGACCCCCATGGGGCAGGGTTGCCCGCGGCCGGTCCGGGCCTGTGGCCTGTCGATCTCCATGACCGGGCACCCCTGCTGGAATTGCGCCGCGATGCGGCTTGCCGCGCGATCCTATGAACCGACGGCATCCGATGCAATCGCGACCCGAGGCTCTTGGATGGCCCCGGCGCGGCGTCTCGAAGAGCGATTTCGCGCGGCGGGATTTGACGGCGAAACGACATGGGTATCGGCGGTCGAATGGCGAATACCCGTGGCATCGAAATAACCGAAACGGTCGATACGCCCGGCATGAAACTGCACAAAAAGACAGGATCGGCGGATTCCCGCAAATGGCGAGTGTCGTTTTTTCTTGCCTTTATGGGGGATTCAATTCATCTGGCAGCTAATGGCAACCGCATGAACGGGAAAAGAGAATGGCGATCGACCTCGACAAGATGTCCGAAAAGGAACTGCAGGATCTTCGCCTCAGAATCGATCAGGCGATGGCGAGCCTCAAGGATCGGCGCCGCGCCGAGGCGCGTGCCGCGGCGGAACGTGCGGCGGCCGATATGGGCTTTTCGCTGGACGAACTGGTGGGCGCGCAGAAAAAGACCGCGCGGAAATCGGCTCCCAAATATCGCAATCCCGAGGATCCGCGCCAGACCTGGACCGGAAAGGGTCGCCAGCCCGGCTGGATCAAGGACGGGTTGAACAGCGGCAAGACACTGGACGATTTCGCGATCTGACGCGGATCGGGGGCGGTTTCGATTAGCCCCAATTCGACCGGCGGCGCGAACAGCGAAATGCCGAGCCCTCGGACCGGGGGCTCGGCATTGTCGTATTGGCGGGGCGCATCGGCGCCCGGTGCGCCGTTCAGACAGCGCGTTCGATCATGAGCTTCTTGATCTCCATGATCGCCTTTGCGGGGTTCAGCCCCTTGGGGCAGGTCCGGGCGCAATTCATGATCGTATGGCAACGATACAGCTTGAACGGGTCCTCGAGATCGTCGAGCCGTTCGCCCGTCGCCTCGTCGCGGCTGTCCACGATCCAGCGATAGGCGTGCAAAAGCGCGGCCGGCCCGAGATACTTGTCGCCGTTCCACCAATAGGACGGGCATGCGGTCGAGCAGGATGCGCACATCACGCATTCATACAGCCCGTCGAGTTTCTTGCGATCCTCGATGGATTGGCGCCACTCGGTCTGGGGGCGGTTCGTCTTGGTCTCGAGCCAAGGCATGACGGCGGCATGCTGGGCATAGAAATGGGTCAGGTCGGGAATGAGGTCCTTGACCACGGGCATATGCGGCAGGGGATAGATCTTGACGTTGCCCTTGACCTCGTCGATCCCGTAGATGCAGGCCAGCGTGTTGATCCCGTCGATATTCATCGCACAGGATCCGCAGATCCCCTCGCGGCAGGACCGCCGGAAGGTCAAGGTCGGGTCGATCTCGTTCTTGATCTTGATGAGCGCGTCCAGCATCATCGGGCCGCAGCTGTCGAGATCGACGAAATAGGTGTCGACGCGGGGGTTCTCGTCGTCGTCGGGGCTCCAGCGATAGATCTCGAACGTCTTGAGATTGGTCGCGCCTTCGGGCTTCGGCCATGTCTTGCCGGTCCGTATCCTGGAATTCTTCGGCAGCGTCAGTTGCACCATGGGATCACCCTTCGTCTTTCACGTTCGATATGACGCGGGGGCCGGCGTTGCGACACCCCTCTGCGTCAGACAGTCGCCCATCGCGGGGCGGGACATGATCGTGGCCAGCGTCTGCCGCGCGGCCTCGTCCGGGCCGGTCACGGCATCCCCGGCCAGCGCGTCGATCTCGCGCGTCGTGGCGGTCTGCATCGCGCAGTCGAGCGCCGGCTCGAGCGCAAGCGCCGGATACTCGGCCAGCAGGGCCCGCGACAGGACAGACCGCGCGGCGTCGCGGGTCAGGCGGTCGAGATCGGCCGCCGAGCATCCCGCCAGCGCGATCCCGAGGATCAGCAGCACCCTCATGGGATATAGGGCCGGATCGGCCCCTGCCCGCTGCGCGCGCGCATGCAATCATCATAGACCGCCTGCGGGTCGCGCCCGGCCAGCGCATCGCTGGTGATGCCGATCACGAAATCGGTCGAGGCGCGCCCCCCCGATCCGACGCCCACCGATACCGCGCCATAGGGACCGGACGCCCGGTTCGCCTGCTCGGTGCAAAGACGCGCCGCCGCCTCGGGCGACATCGGCCCGCAGGCGGCGAGCGTCGCCGCGAGCCCGAGGGAGACGCGCCCGATCACCGGCAGCCCATGGCCGCGCGCAGCCCGTCCTTGACGACATAGCCCGCCCCGCCGCTGAACACGCTGTCCGAGGCGCGGTGCGGATAGGGGCAAAAAAGGCGGGTCCGCGGCACGGGCGGCGGCGGCAGATCCGCCGCGGCGAGCCCCGACCAGGCGGGGCCCGGCACGATCAGCGCGTCGCCCTGCACATACGCGCCACCGCCCTGTCCCCCAGCATGGGCGGCAAGCGCGCCCGAGACGCCGATTGCGAGGGCCAGCAGGGACGCGCGCATCAATAGACCCTCGCCTTGGGCTTGATCTTTTCGGGGTCGATCCCGCCCTCGTTATGACCCAGCAGCGGGTTGGTATGGACGGGCCGAAAGCTCAGATCGACCTTGCCGTTCACCCGCGCGATGGTGTGCACGCGCCAGTTCTCGTCGTCGCGGTCGGGATAATCCTCGTGCGCATGGGCACCACGACTTTCCTTGCGGGCCTCGGCGCCGACGATGGTGGCCAACGCGTTCGGCATCAGGTTGGTCAGCTCGAGCGTCTCCATGAGATCCGAGTTCCAGACCATCGAGCGGTCGGTGACGCGGATATCGTCGAGCTTGCCCGCCACGCGGTACATCTTTTCAACCCCCTCGGCGAGCGTCGCGTCGGTGCGGAAAACGGCGGCATCCTCCTGCATGGTGCGCTGCATCTCGTCGCGCAGCTCGGCGGTTGGAACGGTACCCTTCGCATGGCGCAGCCCGTCGAACCGGTCGAGCGCGAACTGCACGCTCGACTTGTTCAGCGTCGGGTTGGCGGATTTGGGGTCGACGACCTTGCCCGCCCGTATGGCGGCGGCACGGCCGAACACCACGAGGTCGATCAGGCTGTTCGATCCGAGCCGATTGGCGCCATGCACGCTGGCGCAACCGGCCTCGCCCACGGCCATGAGGCCCGGCACGACGCGGTCGGGATCGTCCTCGGTGGGGTTCAGCACCTCGCCCCAGTAATTGGTCGGGATGCCGCCCATGTTGTAATGAACGGTCGGCAGGACCGGGATCGGCTCCTTGGTCACGTCAACGCCGGCAAAGATCCTGGCGGATTCCGAGATACCCGGCAGCCGCTCGGCCAGCGCCTCTTTCGGCAGGTGGTTGAGGTTGAGGTGGATGTGGTCGCCGTTCTTGCCGACCCCCCTGCCCTCGCGGATCTCCATGGTCATGCAGCGCGACACCACATCGCGCGAGGCGAGATCCTTGTAGGTGGGGGCATAGCGTTCCATGAACCGCTCGCCCTCGGAATTGGTCAGATAACCGCCCTCGCCCCGCGCGCCTTCGGTGATGAGGCAGCCGGCGCCGTAGATGCCGGTGGGGTGGAACTGCACGAACTCCATGTCCTGGAGCGGCAGGTTCTGGCGCGCCACCATGCCGCCACCGTCGCCGGTGCAGGTATGGGCCGAGGTCGCGCTGAAATAGGCGCGCCCGTATCCGCCGGTCGCGAGAACCGTCATCTTGGCATTGAAGACATGGATCGAGCCGTCCTCGAGACACCACGCGACGACGCCCTGGCACTGCCCGTCCTCGGACATGATGAGGTCGATGGCAAAATACTCGATGAAGAACTCGGCGTCGTTCTTGAGCGACTGCCCGTAGAGCGTGTGCAGGATGGCGTGACCGGTGCGGTCCGCGGCGGCACAGGTCCGCTGCACCGGGGGGCCCTCGCCGAACTCGGTCGTGTGGCCGCCAAAGGGACGCTGGTAGATCTTGCCCTCTTCGGTGCGCGAGAAGGGCACGCCGTAATGCTCGAGCTCGTAGACAGCCTTGGGCGCCTCCTGCGCGAGATATTCCATCGCGTCCATGTCACCCAGCCAGTCCGACCCCTTGATGGTGTCGTACATGTGCCATTGCCAATGGTCGGGGCCCATGTTGCCCAGCGAGGCCGCGATGCCGCCCTGCGCCGCGACGGTATGGGACCGGGTCGGAAAGACCTTGGTGATGCAGGCCGTCCGCAGCCCGTTCTCGGCTAGGCCCAGCGTCGCGCGCAGCCCGGAGCCGCCGGCGCCGATGACGATGGCATCGTAATTGTGGGTCTCGAAGTCGTAGGCAGCCATTCGGGGAAGCCTCCTTAAAGGGCCAGCCGGACGAGGGCGAAAAGCCCCGCGGCGATGGCGGCATAGGCGATGCAGGTCACGGCGATGATGAGCAGCTTGCGCGTCATCCCGTCGGTGTAATCCTCGATCGCGGTCTGCGTGCCGTTCTTGAAATGCACCCAGCTCACCACGATCGTCAGCGCCGCGACGATCGCCGGGAAGGGGCGCGAGAAATGGGCGATGACCTCGGCATGGGTGGCGCCGAGGATCGGGCCGAAGGTGAACACGAAAAGCGGCACGAGGATCAGAAGACCGGTCGAGGTCTTGATCATCCCCCAGTAATGCTGGGTTCCCGACTTGGCCGATCCCAGACCCTGGGCACGTTTGCGGGCCGTCATGTAAGACATTGCCGGACTCCCTAGATGACGATGACGGTCAGGACGGTCAGGATCACCGACCCCGCGATGATCCCCCACCCGAGGATCGCGACCTTCTCGAGTTCGAACCCGCGCCCGGTATCCCAATAGAGATGCCGCAGCCCGGCAAGCGAATGATACCACAGTGCCCAGAGTGACAGAAGCATGACGATATCGCCGAACCAGGACGTGATCACGCCATTCGCCGTCTCGAACGCCTCGGGTCCGGTAGCGGCCGCGACCAGCCACCACGTGATCAGAAGCCCCGCCACGATCAGCGCGTTTCCGGTGATCCGGGTCAGGATCGAGGTCACGGAATTGAGTTGCGGGCGGTAATACGGCCCCAGCATGAACGGCGATAGCGGCCTGTTTCCGCGGTTGACGTCGGCCATCCGGCTCTCCTTCGTATGCGGGCGGGCACGCCGGGCGGACGCACCGATACCGCGCTAATTAGCAATTCCCCGGCCGGTGTCACGCCCTTACCGCTGGGCTCTATAGCCGCACGGGCGTTAACAACCGGTTTGCGATCACCGCCGGGGGGCTTGTGATCACATATATCCCTGCCGTACCGCAAGTCGTGGCCGAACTCGGTCCGACGCCGTCGACTCGGGCCGGGCGCTCATTGGTCGCCCAGCTTCATCTCCGGCGAATAGGGGGCATGATCGTCCTTCACCACGGCCTGCGCGCATCGCATGACGCCCGCCGCGGCGTCGAAGGCATAGACAGGGCCTTCGTGCAGGGTCCAGCCCTGCGCCAACGCCGCCGAAACCTTGTGGCAGAAGGCCGAGTCGTCCAATCCGGTCAACAAGCGATAGAGCATCGGATCACCCCGGAAACGGCCAGACGCCCAGCCATGCGTGGACGCCCGCGATGATGAGGTAGAGCACGATCGAGATCACGAGCAGCCGCAGCGTTCCGAACCAGCTTCCGCCCTCGTAGGGCTCCCATTCCGGGACGCGCCGGTTGATGAGCTGCATCTCGGCCAGCGCCCAGAGGATGAACACCCCCCACATCACGACCGAGGCGAGATCGCCGTTCACCAACAGGTGAAGCGCCGCCCA
Organism: Palleronia sediminis; assembly: GCF_004358695.1. Taxonomy (GTDB): domain Bacteria; phylum Pseudomonadota; class Alphaproteobacteria; order Rhodobacterales; family Rhodobacteraceae; genus Palleronia; species Palleronia sediminis. The sequence continues at coordinate 147,341 of NZ_SNAA01000003.1, read as the reverse complement.
CAGGGTGAACCCCCAAAGCTGCGGATGGCGGGTATAGCCGCGGAAATTCGACTTGGACGCCCCCAGCCCGAAAAGTGCGATGGCCAGGATCATGAACAGGTCGACCACATGCACCCCCCAGACCGGCGGGTAATAGAGCTGCACGAACTCCGCATCGCGATAGCCGATGACGATCAGCACCACCGACAGCACCAGCAGCGCGGCAAAGATGCCTTTCGACGCATCGCCGAGCCTGTCGGTCAGCGCCGCGCGCGGACCGGGCGCCACGCGCTTGAACACATGGGCCAGCACCCACAGGGCGAGGCCCGCGATCAGTATTGCCATTTATCCGGTCTCCTTCGCGGCACGCGCGCGGGCGATGGTTCTTCTGGCCGACGCGACATGCAGGTTTTCGACGATCCGCCCGTCGACGACCGCGACGCCCTTGCCCTGCGCCAGCGCGGCCTCCCAGGCGGCGATCCGGCGGTGGGCAAGGTCGATCTCGGCCGCGCTCGGGGCGAAGATCTCGTTGGCGACGGCGATCTGGGCGGGGTGGATCAGCGTCTTGCCGTCCATGCCCAGCGCACGGCCCTGGGCACATTCCGTCCGCAGCCCCTCGGGGTCGTCGATGGCGTTGTGGACGCCGTCGAGACAGACGATCCCGCCCATCCGCGCCGCAGCGAGCGTGGTCTGGAGCGCCATGGACAGCGCCATCCGGTCGGGCCCCGGCTCGCAGCCCAGCTCGGCCGCGAGGTCGTTCGTCCCCAGCACGAAGCCCTGCATCCGCGGCGCCACGGCGATGGCGGCGGCGTTGAAAAGACCGCGCGTCGTCTCGATCATGGCCCAGATCCGCGTGCCCGCGGTCGAGGGGCGGCGCGCCAGCCGGTCGGCAAAGACGGCGACGGTCTCGGCCGCGCCGACCTTGGGCAGCAGGATCGCGGGCGGGCCCATTTCCGACACGGCATCGAAATCGCCCTCGCCCCACTCGGTATCGAACCCGTTGATGCGCACGATCAGCGCGCGGTCGCCATATCCGCCCTGACGCAGCGCTGCGGCCAGCGTATCGCGCGCCGCGACCTTTTCGGCCGGGGCCACCGCATCCTCGAGGTCGAAGATGATCGCATCGACCGGCAGGCCGCGCGCCTTGTCGAGCGCGCGCGCATTCGAGCCGGGAATATAAAGTGCCGACCGCCAGGGCCGTTCGCCATCCGTCATGCAAGATCAGTCCCGTTTTCCCGCGCACGAGCAAGCACGCCCCGCACGGGCAGCGCAACCCCGTTCGCGTCCGCCGGAACGGAGTGCCGTCTTGCGACTTATCATGGCGAAGAGACTGCCGCCCCCCGCGGCGCCCCCAACGAAAGGGAACCCCGACCATGAAAACCCTGCTTTCGACCACCGCCGCCGCCACCCTCGCCGTCACCATGCTGTCAAGCGCGCCCGCGATGTCGCAGACCGATGGCGGCTCTGCCGCGTCGACGATGAACGACAGCGCGTTCGCGCAGGTTCAGGAAGAGCCCGCGGTCGACCTGTTCGCCTCGGACCTGCTGGGAACCAGCATCTATTCAAGCGAGTCGGACGATTATGACGCGGTCGAGGGCGTGCGCCCCGACTGGAACGATATCGGCGAGATCAACGACCTCGTGCTCGGCGCCGATGGCAAGGTCGATTACGCCATCCTCGGGATCGGCGGCTTTCTCGGCATAGGCGAGCGCGACGTGGCCGTGCGCATGGACCGCATCGAGGTGGTGCGCGACGGGACCGATCCGTCGAACTACTACCTCGTCATTAATGCCACGCAGGAAGAGCTCGAATCCGCGCCCGAATTCAGCCGCGCCGATCTTGACACCGAAGGCGGCGGCATGGCGACCGACGTCGCGGGCGAGGCCGGGATCGAGACGGATGAGACCGTCGAGGGCGAGCTGAACGACGCCGCGCAAGGCGCCGAGACGGCCGCCGAGGAAACCGGCGACGCCATAGGCAATGCCGCCGACGATGCCGCGCAGGCCACCGAGAACGCCGCCGAGGAGACCGGCGAGGCGCTCGACAACGCCGCCGATGCGACCGGGAACGCGGTCGATGACGCCGCGCAGGCCACCGAGAACGCCGCCGAGGAGACCGGCGAGGCGCTCGACAATGCCGCCGACGCGACCGGCGACGCGGCGCAGGACGCGACCGAGGAAACCGGCGAAGCGTTGGAGAATGCCGGCGAAGAGTTGCAGGACACCGCGAACTGAGCGGCATCCCGCCCGCGATCCGAGCCATACGCGGCCGCCCCTGACCGGGGGCGGCCGTTTGCGCGACCGGCCTTGCGCCATGCGCGGGGCTGCCGTAACCCTCCGCGCGATTTCATCAAGCACCGGAGATCCCAATGGCCAGACCCAAGATCGCCCTGATCGGGGCGGGGCAGATCGGCGGAACGCTCGCCCATCTCGCCGCGATCAAGGAACTGGGCGACGTCGTCGTCTTCGACATCGCCGAGGGCGTTCCCCAGGGCAAGGCGCTCGATATCGCCGAGGCGGGCCCCTCCGAGCGGTTCGACGTGACCCTCAAGGGCACCAACGATTACGCCGATATCGCCGGGGCCGATGTCTGCATCGTCACCGCCGGCGTGCCCCGCAAGCCGGGCATGAGCCGCGACGACCTGCTGGGCATCAACCTCAAGGTCATGAAGGCCGTGGGTGAAGGCATCCGCGACAATGCCCCCGATGCGTTCGTCATCTGCATCACCAACCCGCTCGACGCGATGGTCTGGGCGCTGCGCGAGTTCTCGGGCCTGCCGCACCGCAAGGTGGTGGGCATGGCCGGCGTGCTCGACAGTGCGCGGTTCCGCCACTTCCTCAGCCTCGAGTTCGACGTCTCGATGCGCGACGTGACGGCCTTTGTGCTCGGCGGGCACGGCGACACTATGGTGCCGCTGGCGCGCTATTCTACCGTTGCCGGCATCCCCCTGCCCGATCTGGTCAAGATGGGCTGGACGACGCAGGACAAGCTCGACGCCATCGTGCAGCGTACCCGCGACGGCGGCGCCGAGATCGTCGGGCTGCTCAAGACCGGGTCGGCCTTCTACGCCCCCGCCACCGCCGCGATCGAGATGGCCGAGGCCTTTCTCAAGGACCAGCGCCGGGTTCTGCCCTGCGCCGCATGGTGCGACGGCGAGTTCGGGCTCGACGGGCTTTATGTCGGTGTCCCGACGGTCATCGGCGAGAACGGTGTCGAAAAGGTCGTCGACATCAAGCTCGCCCGCGACGAACAGGAAATGTTCGACAAGTCGGTCGATGCCGTGCGCGGTCTCGTCAAGGCCTGCAAGGGCATCGACGAGTCGCTGGCCTGATCGGGCGCGGCCGGCCCCGAGGTCGGCCCGCCCCTTGCATGATCCCTTCGGGACGCCCGGCCGCCGCGCCGGGCGTTCGCATGCAAAGCCCGCGAGGTGCCGCACATGACGACCGACCCCACCGCCCCGCGTGACGGCTTTGTCTTTGCCGCGACGGGCGACGCCTATCGCGCGCTGGCCCGGCGCACGGCGCGCAACCTGCGCGCGGTGATGCCCGGCGCGCAGATCGACCTCTTTACCGATGCCGCGCTGTTCGACCCGATCTTCGACCGGGTGCATCCCTTGTCTCACAAGGGCACCCGCCCCAAGATGGAGGCGCTGCGCGAAAGCCGCTTTGCCCGGACCGTCTATCTCGATTGCGACGTGGTGGCGGTGGCCGAGGTGTCGGACGTTTTCACCGTGCTCGACCGCGCCGATATCGCCGGCGCGCACGAGATGTATGGCAGTTCCCCGGTCGCCATGATGACCCATGGCGATCCGGTTCCGGCGGCCTTTCGCCAGATCAACAGCGGCGTTCTCGCCATCCGCAAAAGCGATGCCACCCGCGCGTTTCTCGACCGCTGGGAGACCGAGCTGGAGACCTCGGGGCTGCGGCGCGACCAGCCGGTTCTGCGCAGCCTTCTGTGGAACGGCGACCTGCGGCTCGCTGTGCTGCCGATGGAATACAACATGATGCATACAGGGCTCTTGCCCGCGATGAGCAAGCGCATGTCGGCCCCGCGCCTCCTGCACATCACCACCTTGCACGAAATCGCGGCCGGATCGCCCGAGACGCCCATCGAGCTTGCCGAGGTGCTGGATGAACGGACGCTGCGCGCGCTTTACGCACGGCTCGGTGGCGACCGGACGCTCGGGGCGGCGCCCACGATCCGCGACCGGCTGGGTGAGACGTTGCGCCGTTATCCGACGGCCGAGAAACAGGTGCGCCGCTGGTGGCGCCGGTTTCGCTGAGCCGCAAAAGACGGGCCATGACGGATGGTTCTGGGCGTTTGCGATCACGCCCCGATGCCCTGTGATCACAAATCGTGCGCGAACCATGGAATCCCCGCGAACAGAGCCGGATTCGTTTGCCGAGGCGCGAGGATGATGCCATGGGACGGGCGGCATGACGCGGTCGCACGGGCGACACATGGTTGGGAGGCGCATCGCATCGGAGCGTAAGCGATGATGCGGCTGGCGGCGAACGGATGGCACGGGCGATTGTTCATATCGGGATGCCCAAGGCCGGCAGCACGGCCATTCAGGCCTGGCTTGCCGCCAACCGCGACGCGCTGCGCGCGCGGGGCATCGTGTTTCACCCCGAAACGGCGGCGGGCACAGGCATCCGGCACGAGACCGGGATCGGCCTGATCGCGATGGAGGCCGCGGGTCGCATCGTTCCCTCGCGCCTCATCCGGGCGCATCTGCGGCTCGACGCGCCGGCCGACCAGTCGGCCCTTGCCCAACGGCTGCACCGCCACCTTGCCGCCGCCATCCATGACGCGCCCTCGGCGACCTTCGTCCTGTCGAGCGAGTTTCTCGCCGGCTGGCTGAAACGCGCGCCGCATATCCGGGCCGTCGACGCCATGCTCGGCCGCCATTTCGAGCGGGTCGGCTATGTCCTTTACCTGCGCGACCAGGTGGCGCGCATCCTGTCGGCCCATGCGCAGGCCCTCAGGGGCGGGGATGACGCCGCGCGGGACGCTTTCGTGAGCCGTCGCGCGGTCTGCGATTACAACGCGATCTGCCTGGCGTGGTCGCAGGCTGTCGGCGACAGGATCGACATCCGCCTGACCGAGCCGGATTTCCTGGCCCAGGGCGACCTGCTCGCGGATTTCGCCGATCGGCTGGGTGTGCCTGTCGGGCGTCGACCGGCGCCGTCGCGGGTGAACCGCAGCCCCTCGGGGCCCGCGCTCGACCTGTGGCGGGGCGCGAACCGCGTGGCGGGGCGCGTCGGGGCGCGTTCGGCGATGGCCGTGCTCGCGCCGATCTACTGGCGTAGCCGTCTGACCCGGATCGGGCCGCGCCCGGCCCTGACCCCGGCGCAGGAGACATTCGTCGCACAGGCCAATGCGCGCGCGAACGAGGCGCTGCGCGCGCGGGTCTTTCCCGAACGGCCCGTGCTCTTTGCCCGTTCGGCCGCGATCCTGGCCCGCGCGCCCGAGGTGGTGTCATGACCGTGACCGCACGCCTCACCCCGGAAACGGTCGCCCGCATCCCGCGATGTCCCCTGTCTGGCGCGGGGATCGGCCTAGGTTGCCCGGCGTGATGAGCGTTCCGCACCCATATGGACCGGCCCGCGCCGCGACCCGATCCCTCGGGAGGCCCGCATGACCTTTGCCGGGGCCGTCCGCACCTGCCTGCGCCGCTACGCCACCTTTTCGGGGCGCGCGTCGCGTTCGGAATACTGGTGGTTCATCCTGTTCACGATACTCGGCAGCTTCCTCATGGATCTGGTGGACAGCCTCGTATTCGGCGTGCCGGTACTGGCCTCGGACACGATGCCGAACGAGGGACCGCTCAGCGTGCTCTTCGGGCTCGCCGTGCTCGTGCCCAGCCTGTCGGCGGGCTGGCGGCGGATGCACGATACCGGGCGCTCGGGGCTTTACCTCGTCTATCCGGCCATCGTCATGCTGGGCATCGTCGCCTTCGTCGGCGTTCTCGCGGGTTTCGGCCCGCTGCTGCAGGGCGATTTCGGCGCGCTCGTGGGCGGTGGCGGCGCAGTGATCCTGACGCTGGCGCTCATCGTTCTCTTCATCTCTCCGCTTCTCGTTCTGTGGTGGCTGACCCGCCCCTCCGAGGACGGCCCCAACCCCTACGGTCCAAACCCGCACGAGGTGTCATCATGACCGACCAGTCGAATAACGACGCGTTCCGCGCGTCGAGCTTTCTGCAAGGCCACAACGCGGCCTGGCTCGAGCATCTCCAGGCCCGCTATGCCGAGAACCCCGCGTCGGTCGATGACGAATGGCAGGCGTTCTTCGACGCGCTCGAGCCCGACGGCCGCGCGGCGCAGGCCGAGGCGAACGGCCCCTCCTGGGCGCGGCGCGACTGGCCGCCGGTGCCCGCGGACGACCTGACCGCGGCGCTCGACGGGCAATGGCCCGACGCCGAGCCCGCCCCCGACGGGAAAGAGATCGCGCGCAAGATCGCGGACAAGGCCACGTCGTCCAAGATCGAGGTGGGCGAAGGCGCGGTAAGGCAGGCGGTGCTCGACTCGATCCGGGCGCTCATGCTGATCCGCGCCTATCGTATCCGCGGCCACCTGATCGCCGATCTCGACCCGCTCGGGTTGCGGCAGGCCAGCTATCACCCCGAGCTCGATTATACCTCCTACGGCTTCACCGAGGCCGATCTCGACCGCAAGATCTTTATCGACAACGTGCTGGGGCTCGAGCTGGCCAGCCTGCGCGAAATCCTCGACATCGTGAAGCGCACCTATTGCGGCACCTTTGCGCTGCAATACATGCACATCTCGGACCCGGAACAATCGGCCTGGCTGAAAGAGCGGATCGAGGGCTACGGCAAGGAGGTGAAGTTCACCGAGGAAGGCCGACGCGCGATCCTCAACAAGCTGGTCGAGGCCGAGGGCTTCGAGAAGTTCCTCCATGTCAAGTACATGGGCACCAAGCGGTTCGGTCTCGACGGCGGCGAGGCGCTGATCCCGGCGATGGAGCAGATCATCAAGCGCGGCGGCGCGCTGGGGGTCAAGGAAATCGTCTTCGGGATGCCGCATCGCGGCCGGCTGTCGGTGCTGGCCAACGTGATGGGCAAGCCCTACCGCGCGATCTTCAACGAGTTCCAGGGCGGCAGCTTCAAGCCCGAAGAGGTCGAAGGTTCGGGCGACGTGAAATACCACCTCGGCGCCTCTTCGGACCGGGAGTTCGACGGCAACAAGGTTCACCTGTCGCTCACGGCCAACCCCTCGCATCTCGAGGCGGTGAACCCGGTCGTGATCGGCAAGGCGCGGGCCAAGCAGGACCAGCTCAAGAACCCCGACCGCGACGCGGTCGTGCCGGTCCTGCTGCATGGCGACGCGGCCTTTGCGGGACAGGGCGTCGTGGCCGAATGTTTCCAGCTTTCGGGCATCCGCGGCCACCGCACGGGCGGCACGATCCACCTCGTGGTGAACAATCAGATCGGGTTCACCACCTCGCCCGCCTTTTCGCGATCCTCGCCCTATCCGACCGATATCGGCCTGATCGTCGAGGCGCCGATCTTTCACGTCAACGGCGACGACCCCGAGGCGGTGGTTCACGCGGCCAAGGTGGCCATCGAGTTCCGGCAGAAGTTCCGCAAGGATGTCGTCATCGACATGATCTGCTATCGCCGCTTCGGGCATAACGAGGGCGACGAGCCCATGTTCACCAACCCCGCGATGTACAAGCGGATCAAGCAGCAAAAGACCACGCTGACGCTCTATACCGAGCGGCTGGTGCGCGACGGGCTGATCCCCGAGGGCGAGATCGAGGATGCCAAGTCCGATTTCCAGAAGCTGCTGAACGACGAGTTCGAGGCCGGCAAGGACTACAAGCCGAACAAGGCCGACTGGCTGGACGGGCGCTGGTCGCATCTCAACCGCGAGGGCGAGAACTACCAGCGCGGCAAGACCGCGATCCCGCGCGAGACCTTCGACGAGGTCGGCCGCGCGCTGACGCGGACGCCGGACGGGTTCGACCTGCACAAGACCGTCGGGCGCCTGCTCGACGCCAAGCGGCAGATGTTCGAGACCGGCGAGGGGTTCGACTGGGCGACCGCCGAGGCGCTGGCCTTCGGCTCGCTTCTGACCGAGGGCTTTCCGGTGCGTCTGTCGGGCCAGGATTCGGGCCGCGGCACGTTCTCGCAGCGCCATTCCGCGCTGGTCGACCAGACCAACGAGGATCGGTTCTACCCGCTGAACCACATCCGCGAGGGCCAGGCGCAATACGAGGTCATCGACTCGATGCTGTCGGAATATGCCGTGCTCGGGTTCGAATACGGCTACAGCCTCGCCGAGCCGAACGCCCTGACCTTGTGGGAGGCGCAGTTCGGCGATTTCGCCAATGGCGCGCAGATCATGTTCGACCAGTTCATCAGCTCGGGCGAAAGCAAATGGCTGCGCATGTCGGGCCTCGTCTGCCTGCTGCCGCATGGCTACGAGGGACAGGGGCCGGAACACAGCTCGGCCCGGCTCGAGCGGTTCCTCCAGATGTGCGGGCAGGACAACTGGATCGTCGCCAACTGCACGACGCCCGCCAACTACTTCCACATCCTGCGCCGACAGTTGCACCGTAGCTTCCGCAAGCCGCTGATCCTGATGACGCCGAAATCGCTGCTGCGTCACAAGATGGCGGTGTCGAAGACCGAGGATTTCATCGACGACGCGAGCTTCCACCGCGTGCTCTGGGACGATGCGCAATACGGAAATTCCGAACTCGAGCTGAAGCCCGACGACCAGATCCGCCGCGTCGTGATGTGCTCGGGCAAGGTCTATTACGACCTGCTCGAACAGCGCGATGCCGAGGGGCTGGACGATGTCTATCTGATGCGGATCGAACAGTTCTACCCGTTTCCCGCGCATTCGCTCGTCAAGGAGCTTCAGCGTTTCGGCAAGGCCGAGATGGTCTGGTGCCAGGAAGAGCCGCGCAACCAGGGCGCGTGGTCCTTCATCGAGCCCAATATCGAATGGGTCCTGACCCGCGTCGAGGCCCGCCACACCCGGCCCGTCTATACCGGCCGCCCGCCGCAGGCCTCGCCCGCGACCGGGCTGGCCTCGAACCACAAGAAACAGCAGCAAACCCTCGTCGCCGCGGCGCTGGGACTGGAAGGATAGAAGATGACCGAAGTTCGCGTCCCCACACTGGGCGAATCCGTGACCGAGGCGACCGTGGCCACATGGTTCAAGAAACCCGGCGATAGTGTCGCGGCCGACGAGATGCTGTGCGAGCTCGAAACCGACAAGGTCACGGTCGAGGTGCCCTCCCCCGCCGCCGGCACGCTCGACGAGATCGTGGCCGCCGAGGGCGAGACCGTCGGCGTCGATGCCCTGCTCGCCCATATCGCCGAGGGCGCGCAGGCCTCGGGCGGCGACGATGGCGCACGCCGGTCCCATGACGAAAGCAAGGCCGGCTATTCCGGCGCCGATGCCGAAAAGGCCGGAACGGGCGATGACGCCGCGCGCGGCGACGATATCGCGGTGATGGTCCCCACGCTGGGCGAATCGGTGAGCGAGGCGACCGTCGCCACATGGTTCAAGAAAGAGGGCGACACCGTCGAGGCCGACGAGATGCTTTGCGAGCTCGAAACCGACAAGGTCTCGGTCGAGGTGCCGGCACCCGCCGCGGGCACTTTGACGCGGATCCTTAAGCCCGAGGGCGAGACCGTCGAGGCGGGCGGCCAGCTCGCCACCATGTCGCAGACCGGCGCGGCGGCCCCCCGCGCCGAAGACAAGCCGGCGGCGCATGACACCGCCAACGAGGATGGTGGCACGGGCAGCGCCTCGGCCCCGTCGGCGCGCAAGATGATGGCCGAAAAGGGCCTGTCAGACACGGATGTAAGGGGCTCGGGCAAGGACGGGCGCATCCTGAAAGAGGACGTGATGAAGGCGCTGGACGCGCCCGCACGTCCCGCCGCCCGGACCGAGGCACCCGCCGCCCGCGCGCCCTCGGCGCCGGCCGATGCCGACCGCGAGGAACGGGTCAAGATGACCCGCCTGCGCCAGACCATCGCGCGCCGCCTCAAGGATGCACAGAACACCGCGGCGATGCTGACGACCTATAACGAGGTCGACATGACCGAGGTCATGGCGCTCCGCTCCGAGTACAAGGAACTCTTCGAGAAGAAGCACGGCGTGCGGCTCGGCTTCATGTCGTTCTTCACCAAGGCCTGCTGCCACGCGCTGAACGAGGTGCCCGAGGTCAATGCCGAGATCGACGGCACAGATGTCGTCTACAAGAACTTCGTCCATATGGGCATCGCCACCGGCACGCCCACGGGGCTTGTCGTGCCGGTGATCCGCGACGCCGACGCCATGTCCTTTGCCGAGATCGAAAAGGCCATCGCCGCCATGGGCAAGAAGGCCCGCGACGGCAAGCTGTCGATGTCCGACATGCAGGGCGGGACCTTCACCATCTCGAATGGCGGCGTCTACGGCTCGCTCATGTCCTCGCCCATCCTGAACCCGCCGCAATCGGGGATCCTGGGGATGCACAAGATCCAGCAACGCCCGATGGTCATCGACGGCGAGATCAAGGCGCGCCCGATGATGTATCTCGCGCTCAGCTACGATCACCGCATCGTCGACGGCAAGGGCGCCGTGACCTTCCTCGTGCGCGTGAAAGAGGCGCTGGAGGATCCGCGCCGCCTGCTCATGGACCTGTAGCCATGTCCCGACACGCGCCCGCGCCGCGGCTCTTCAACGACAGGCCCGCGGCCGGTGAGCCCGTGAACCGCATGATGAAGGAGGCGCGCGACACCCATGCGCGCGCCTTCCGCAGCCCGGCGCTCTGCAACTTCTATCACTGGTACTGGTTCACGCCCCCCTCGGGGCGCTGGGCCTACAAGCCCAACGGGAAATCCGGCACGACATCGACGCTGGCCTTCCTGTTCTGGGCCGAGTTCGGGCACCCGGTCAGCACCGCGATGCACGCGCCCGGCGACATGAACGACGACGCGATCCTGCACCGCCTGACGACGCTCGACCTGTTCCGACGCGCGCATCACCGGCGCGATATCGACAGCCTGACCGGGTTTCTGGGCGACACCACCCGCCTGACGACGGTACGCCACCCCGCGACGCGCGCGATATCGGCGTTTCGCTACCTGTCGCGGTCGCACGCCCTGTCGCACGAGCAATTCGCCCGCGACCGGTTGCGCATGACCGCCGTGACGGGGATGGACTGGACCCGCGACGCCGACAGCCCCGAGGGGTTCGAGCGGTTTCTCGACTATGTCGCCTACGAGATCGAGACCGAGGACGAGGTGCCGGTGAACAATCACTGGGGGCTCCAGGTCTCGGCGATCCGGCCCGATCTCTATCCACCCCACGCGGTCGGACGCTGCGAGGCGCTCGGCGCCTTTTTCGGCGGGCTGGCGGATCGCTGGGGGCTCGATCCCGCGCGAGCGGCCGATTTCGCCGCGGCACCGCTGAACGCAGGCGGCGGAGCGCGGGCTTTCGCGCCGTCACCCCATGCCAGGTCCCGCATCGCGGAAATCTACGCCCCGGATTTCGAGGCGTTCGGCTACGATCCCGACTGATCCGCGCATTTCGCGACCCCGCGCCGCGGTTTCGCTTTGCACATCCCGCCGCCGCCCGCGATGATCGGGCGATATCGGCGACAGACAGGACCCGACCATGCAGCTTCTCCTGCGGTTCGACACCGACGACCGGGCGGCTTTCCGCACCGCCTATGACGCCTCGCGCGAGGATCGCGACCAGGCCGGCCTGACGCAGCTCCAGCTTTGGGAAGAAACCGACGCCCCCGACCGCGTCTGGGCGCTGTTCGCCGTCACCGACCGCGACCGCGCCGCGGCCTGGCTCGCGCGCGAGGGCGCGCTCGACCGGCATGTGGCCGCGATGCAGGCGCATTTCCTGGCGACCGCATGATCCGGCGCGCCACGTTCCTTCTGCCTGTGCTGCTGGCGGCCTGCGCGCAGGCCCCCGTGCGCGGGCCCGACGCGCCGACGGTGCGCCATTTCGAATCGACCGAGACGGCGGGCAACGGCGCGCGCTGGCACATCTTCCTGTTCGACCCGTCCGAGCCGCGCGATCTCGACGACCGCATCGCGCTGGCCCGCGCCTTCGTCCGCGCCGAGGGGCGCTGCACCTGGGTCGGCGCGCCCCGCGACGACCTGGCCCGGCAGACCGCCGCGCAAGGCGCGCGCTATGCCGAGACGATGCTGGCCGCTCCCCTGCGATGCACGGCCTGAACCTTCTCTGTTTCCGCAAATACTCAATCGGCGCGACGGCCGCGACCGCCGCCGCGCGCGGATCGGCGCGATCCCGCATCCGCCCCTCGCGAAAGAGCCCGACATGACGCCCGAACTGACCGTTCTCGTCCTCGCCGCCTTGTGGCAGATGGTGCAGCTCGTCCTCTATGCCGTTCCGGCCAACCGCGAACTCGGCCCCGGCAAGACGATGAGCCCCCGCGATCCGCAAAGGCTCGACCGGCCCCTGTCGGAACAGGTCTCGATCCGCACCGGGCGCCTGTCGCGCGCCTACCAGAACCACAACGAGGCACTGCTGCTCTTTGCCGTCGCGGCGGTCGTCGTGTCGATCACCGGGCAGTCGGGGCCCTTCACCACCGCATGCGCCTGGGTCTATCTCGCCGCGCGGGTGCTCTACGTGCCGGCCTATGCCTTTGGCTGGGTGCCGTGGCGGTCGATGCTGTTCGGCGCGGGTTGGCTCGCAACCATGTTGATGCTGGTCTCGGCCCTGCTATGACCGGGGCGACCCGCGACAGATCGAGGAAACGAACAATGTCCAGCTACGATGTCATCGTCATCGGCTCCGGCCCCGGCGGCTATGTCTGTGCCATCCGCTGCGCGCAGCTCGGCCTCAAGACGGCTGTGGTCGAAAAGGACGACACGCTGGGCGGGACCTGCCTGAACGTGGGCTGCATCCCCTCAAAGGCGCTGCTCCATGCCACCCACATGCTGCACGAGGCCGAGCACAATTTCGCCAGGATGGGCCTCAAGGGCAAGACGCCCTCGGTCGACTGGAAAGAGATGCAGGCCTACAAGAAGGACACGATCGGCCAGAACACCAAGGGGATCGAGTTCCTCTTCAAGAAGAACAAGATCGACTGGCTCAAGGGCCACGGCTCGATCCCCGCGGCCGGAAAGGTCCGGGTCGGCGACGAGACGCATGAGGCCAAACACATCGTCATCGCCACGGGCTCGGCGCCGGCCACCCTGCCCGGTGTCGAGATCGACGAATCCATCGTCGTCTCGTCGACCGGCGCGCTGTCGCTGGGCAAGATCCCGAAACGGATGGTGGTGATCGGGGCCGGCGTCATCGGGCTGGAAATGGGGTCGGTCTATGCCCGGCTCGGCACGCAGGTGACGGTGGTCGAATATCTCGACACGATCACCCCCGCCATGGATGGCGAGGTGCAAAAGCAGTTCCAGAAACTGCTGACCAAGCAGGGCCTGACCTTCGTGCTCGGCGCGGCCGTGCAGGGCGTCGAGGTCAAGGGCCAGAAGGCCCGCGTGACCTATCAGCACCGCAAGGACGGGTCCGAGGAAACGCTCGAGGCCGATACGGTTCTCGTGGCGACCGGGCGCCGCCCCTATACCGAGGGGCTCGGGCTCGAGGCCGTGGGCGTCGAGACGACCGACAAGGGGCAGGTCCGCACCGACGAGAGGCTGTCCACCAACGTCGAGGGGATCTGGGCCATCGGCGACGCCGTGACCGGCCCCATGCTGGCCCACAAGGCCGAGGACGAGGGCATCGCCGTGGCCGAGACCATCGCGGGCCAGCACGGGCATGTGAATTACGGCGTCATTCCCAGCGTCATCTACACCCACCCCGAGGTCGCCGCCGTCGGTCGCACCGAATCCGAGCTGAAGGAGGCGGGGATCGCCTACAAGGCGGGCAAGTTCAGCTTCATGGGGAATGGCCGCGCCAAGGCCAATTTCGCGGGGGACGGCTTTGTCAAGATCCTCGCCGACGCCACGACCGACCGCATCCTCGGCGCCCATATCATCGGGCCGATGGCGGGCGACCTGATCCACGAGATCTGCGTCGCGATGGAGTTCGGCGGCGCGGCGCAGGACATCGCGCTGACCTGCCACGCGCACCCGACCTATTCCGAGGCCGTGCGCGAAGCCGCGCTGGCCTGCGGCGACGGGGCCATTCACTCCTGAGCCGGGCGCGGGGGCTAGCCGCCCTCCCCGGCGAGGATCAGGCGCAGGCCGGTGGTCACATCGGCCCGCACCGCAAGACGCAGCCCCGGCTCGTCGCCCGCCATCAGCGCGGCAAGGATCAGCCGGTGGCCCGTCGGGGGCGTGGTCCGGTTCAGCCGGCCGTAAAGCTTGCGCATCGTCGGCCCGAGTTGCAGCCAGACCGTCTCGGCCATGGCCAGCATCGCCGGGGCCTGCGCGCGCAGATAGAGCAGCCGGTGAAACTCTAGATTGAGGCGGATGTAGCGCACGGCGTCGCGCTTGGCGACGGCCTCGGCGACCTGCCCGTTGATCGCCTGCATCCGTTCGATCAGCACGCCATGCGCGCGCGGCAGGGCGCGGCTGGCCAGTTCGACCTCGAGCAGCGCGCGCAGCGCGGCCAGTTCCTCGATCCGGTCGGCTGAAAGCTCGGGCGTGGCGACCCGCCCCGAGGCCGAGAGCGACAGCGCCCCCTCGGCCGTCAGGCGGCGCACCGCCTCGCGCGCGGGGGTCATCGAGACGCCGTGATCGCGGGCGATCCCGCGCAGCGTCAACGCCTCCCCCGGCGACAGCTCGCCATGCATGATGCGCGCCCGCAAGGCCCGGAACACCCGGTCATGCGCAGGCGCGGTCTGCGCCGGATCGGGGCGGGGTTGCAGCAGCATGAGGCGCAGACTGCTGCCCCCGCCGCGCCCCGTCAAGCGCCCCGCCCCGAGGCCGCGTCAGCCGGTGAAATCGAGCGCGAAAAGCGAACCGCCCTTTGCCCTGAGCCAGTCCTGCGCGGCGCGATGGTCCGGGTCGAGCCGTGCGACCACGGCCCAGAAGGCCGGCGAATGGTTCATCTGCTCGAGATGCGCCACCTCATGCGCGGCGACATAGTCGAGCACGGGCGGCGGCGCGAGGATCAGCCGCCACGAGAACATCAGCCCCCCGCGCCCCGAACACGACCCCCAGCGCGATTTCGTGTCGCGCAGGCGGATCGGCGGGGCCGACCGCCCCAACGCCGCTGCGTGGCGCGCGACCGCGGGCCCGAGCGACGCGGCCGCCTCGTCGCGCAAGACCCGCGCGACCTGAGGCCCGACCGGCCCGGCGATCACGCCCAGCGTTCCGGGCCCCCGTCCGCGCCGGACGCCGCGCACGACCTCGACCGGCTCGCCGCCGACCCGCAGGACGGTGCCGATCCCCACGGGACACGGGCGGCAGGCGGCCTCGATATGGCGCCGCAGGAAATCCGCGCGCGACGCCGCAAAGGCCAGGGCATCGGCATCGCTGACTCCTTTGGGGATCGATAGCACCGCTTCGCCGCCCACGCGGCGCACCGACAGCGTGATCCGCCGCGCGCGTCCCGACCGGCGCAGCCGCACCGAAAGGTCCGGCGCGCCCGGCACGGTCTTCACATTGTCGTCCGGTCCACCCATATGGGCGATCTAGCGATTGCACGCGGCGGCCGCCAGCCTTGCGCGAAAGCCTTTGACAAGGCTCGGGGGCTGTGGCACCCGGCTGCGATCCCGGAACCCGAGAGGAAGCCCATGCCCAAGGAAGAATGGGGGACGAAACGCGTCTGCCCGACCACCGGCAAGCGGTTCTACGACCTGAACCGCACCCCGATCGTGAGCCCCTATACCGGCGAGGTCGTCCAGATCGACACCGGCAAGGGTGGCCGCACCATGGTCGCCGACAAGGCCGACCGCAACAGCCGCAAGGACGATCAGACCGAGGACGACGATATCGTACTCGACGATGACGCCGATGCCGACAGCCCGAACCAGACCGACGTGGATCTGGGCGACGACGTGCTCGAGGATGACGACGACGAGGACAACGTGTCCCTCGACGAGATCGCCGACGTGGCCGACGATAACGACGACTGACAAACTGACGGGGCGGGTCTCTTTTCCGCTTGAACTGCCCCGCACCATCTTCTAGAGACGCCGCACGCTGCACACGCGGCGTCACACGGGGCCTTAGCTCAGCTGGGAGAGCGCCTGCATGGCATGCAGGAGGTCAGCGGTTCGATCCCGCTAGGCTCCACCATTTCCCTTTATTCCAAGCGTTTATGCAGAGCATTCGCCCTCGCTATACGGATCTGATGCTGCAGCGGATCACGGCCCGGACCTTGCACCGGCAACACCTCGCCGCCCGAGGTCAGACGATCCGCCAGTCCGTCACTTTCGTTTCCTGCCAGCCGGTCTCGTGCAGCAGCGGCGTATCGGTCTCGTGCAAGGGGTAACCGAGGCACAGGTATCCCGCCAGCGCCCATGTCGGCGGGGCGCCGAGGATCGCGCCGGCTTCGGCCGGATCGAGGATCGAGACCCAGCCCAACCCGACATTCTCGGCCCGCGCGGCCAGCCAGAGCGTGTGGATCGCCATCACGGTCGAATAGCCGAGGGCCTCGGGCATGGTTTGCCGCCCGAGCCCCCGCCCCTCTTCGACGGCCATGTCGGTGAAGACCGCGAGGTGAACCGGGGCCTCGCGCAACCCCGCCAGCTTGAGGGCGAGGTAGTCGCGGCGCGCGTCGCCGGAATACTCTCGGGCCGCGCGCCGGTTGCAGCTTTCAAAACTGGCGATGATCCCGGCGCGGCGCGCGGGATCCTCGACCTGCATCACGCGCCAGGGCCGCGAATTGCCGACCGAGGGGGCAAGATCCATCTGCCGGCGCAAACGATCCAGCAGCTCGGGCGCAAGTGGATCGGGCCGGAAATGCCGCACGTCGCGCCGCCAGCGCAGGATATCGTCGAGCGCCGACACATGGTCCGGGGTCATCCTCATCGCGCGCGGCCGGACGCGCCCCGGTGCCCGTGGGCATATCGGCTACGCCTTGGGGTCGGCGGGGTGGCTCTTGCGACGCGGCTCATCGGTCTTTTCTGTCCACAAAGCCGCGCGGCATTCAAGCGGTCCGACCCGCGCGACGGGTCGTGGCAGGGCGCGGGCGGCATTGACAAGCGGCACTTTGAACCCCGAGATTGGCGGCGTTCGTACCGACCCGAAAAGGTGCCGCGGTGCCGCCCGATCCCGCCAGCCCTGCCCTAGATCCGCTTCCGCGGCTGACGCATGTCGGCCTTGGCGGAATGCTCGTCACCTTTGCCGACCGGCTCGACGATGCCGCCAACCGCGCCGCGCTGACCTTTCGCGCCGCCATCGACGCGCAGGGTTGGGAAGGGGTCGAGGAAACGGCAAGCTCGCTCGCCTCGGCCTATGTCGCCTTCGACCCCGTCGCCCTCGCGCCGGACATGTTGGCCGAGCGGCTGCGCGAGCTTCTGGGGCAGGTCGATCTCGTCGATCCGCCGCTTCCCGCGGGGAGGCGGCTCTGGACCGTTCCGGTCTGTTTCGAGGGCGAACATGCCCCCCAGCTCGACGATGCCGCGGCCGCGGCGGGCCTGTCGCGCAGGCGGGCCATCGACGAGCTTTGCGCCCGCCCCCTGCGCGCGCTGGCACTCGGGTTCGCGCCCGGTCAGGCCTATCTTGGCCAGTTGCCCGAGCATTGGAACATCCCCCGCCAGAGCGATCTGACCCCGCGCGTGCCCCAAGGCGCGGTGGTGGTCGCGGTGCGGCAGGCGATCATATTCGCGACATCCGCGCCGACGGGCTGGCGGCAGGTCGGCCACACCAGGTTCGCGCCGTTCCGCCCCGACGACCCCGCGGCGCCGATCCCGTTCACGCCGGGCGACGAGATCCGTTTTGCCCCGGTTTCGGTGGACGAATACGACCGGCTTGCCGGGCCGGACGGCGGCGCGACATGCGAGGTGCTGGAATGACGCGCGTCACGCTTGACGCCGTGGGGCCCGGCGCCACGGTTCAGGACATGGGGCGCAGGGGCTTTGTCGCGCAGGGCCTGTCGCGCGGCGGGGCCGCGGACCGACTCGCGCTGCTCGAGGCTGCCGCGCTGGTCGGGGGCGAGATTGGCGCCGCGCTCGAACTCGCAGGCGGGCGCACGCGGCTGACCGGCGATGCCCCGCTGCGCGTTGCGCTGACCGGCGCGCCCATGCGCGCGCAGTCGGGCGGGCGGGCGCTGACATGGAACGCGGTCCATTGGATCGAGGCGGGCGATACGCTGACGCTGGACGGGCACGGGCACGGCGTCTGGAGCTATGTGTCGTTTGGCGGGGGGATCGCGGGTGCCCCGCGGCTAGGCAGCCTCTCGGCCCATCTGACCGCCGGGATCGGTGCCATGCTCGCGCCGGGCGAGACGCTCGAGATCGGGGCGGATCGCGGGGACGCGGTGAACCGGGTGCTCGACGTCGCGGATCGGTTCTCGGGGGGCGAGCTGTCGCTCTTGCCTTCAGCCCATACCGCGCTTTTTGATGCCGAGACCCGTGCGCGCTTTGCCGCGACGGTGTTCACCCGCTCGCCCCGCAGCAGCCGGCAGGGCACGCGGCTCGACCATGACGGTCCCGTTTTCGCCACTGCCGGACAGCTCTCGCTTATTTCCGAGATCGTGACGCCCGGCGATATCCAGATGGCCGGGGATGGCACGCCCTATCTGCTCGGGCCGGAATGCCAGACGACGGGCGGTTATCCCCGGATCGGGGCGATCGCGCCGATGGACCTGCCCCGCGCGCTGCAATGCCCGCCGGGGGCGACGCTGCGGTTCCGCTTTGACGGGATCGATGCGGCGCTTGCCCGCCACAAGGACGAGGCGGCGCAACTGGCCGATCTGCGGCGGCGGGTCCGGCCCCTCGTCCGCGACCCCCGCGACATGGACGACCTGGGGTCCTACCAGCTTATCTCGGGCGTCACCGCCGGACGCCCCGACCAGGAGGAGCCTGCATGACCCGCATCGACCTGAACGCCGACATGGGCGAGGGATTCGGCCCCTGGCGCATGGGCGATGACGCGGCGCTATTGGGTATCGTCACCTCGGCCAATATCGCCTGCGGCTTTCACGCGGGCGATTGGGACACGATGGCCGCGACCATGCAGGCGGCCGTGGCGCGCGGGGTGAATATCGGCGCGCATCCGGGTTTTCCCGATCTCCAGGGGTTCGGGCGGCGCCAGATGAAAATGGACCCCGAGAGCGTCGGGCGGATGGTGCAATACCAGCTTGGCGCGGCACAGGCGATGGCGCGGGCCGCGGGCGGCCGGGTGCGCCATCTCAAGCTGCACGGCGCGCTCAGCAACATGGCGAGCGTGGATGGCGAACTGGCGCGGCACGCCTATGCCGCCGCGCTGGAGGTCGACCCCGACCTCGTTCTGATGGTGCTGGCCGCGACACCGATGCAGCAGGCGGCCGAGGCGCTGGGGGCCGATTTCGCCGCCGAAGTTTTCGCCGATCGCGGCTATGCCGAGGATGGCACGCTGATCCCGCGCGGACAGCCCGGCGCGATGATCCCCGATGCCGACGAGGCGGCGGCGCGCATATCCGACATGATCCGCGAGGGGGCCATCGTCACCGCGTCGGGCAAGCGCATCGAGACGCGCATCGACACGGTTTGCCTGCATGGCGACGAGCCG
Source organism: Palleronia sediminis (assembly GCF_004358695.1). Taxonomy (GTDB): domain Bacteria; phylum Pseudomonadota; class Alphaproteobacteria; order Rhodobacterales; family Rhodobacteraceae; genus Palleronia; species Palleronia sediminis. The sequence continues at coordinate 127,741 of NZ_SNAA01000003.1, read as the reverse complement.
TCGGCGGTCGAGGCCGCGCGCAAGCTCCGCGCGCGGCTCGAAGCCGACGGAATCACGCTCGCCCCGTTCTGAGCGGCGCTTGCCCCTGTCAGAGCAGCCCTTCGGCCCGGAACAGCGCGGCCATGTCACGTTCGGGGCGCGGGCCGATATGGCCGATCACCTCGGCCCCGGCGAGCACACCCATGCGCCCGCAAGTCTCCATGTCGCGCCCCGAGGCATAGCCATAGATGAACCCGGCCGCGAACTGGTCGCCCGCCCCGGTAGCATCGACGGGGGTGACGCGCGTCACGGGGATCTCGGTCCGGGTGCCGTCGCGCAGGATGAGAACCGGATCGTCCGAGCGGGTGCAGACCACGGTGCGGCAGGCCGCCGCCGCACGATCCAGCGCCGTGTCGAGGTCGCAATCGTAAAGCGTCGTCCACTCGGCCTCGTTGCCGATGACGAAATCCATCTCGCCGGTCAGAAGCCCCTGGAAATCGTCGCGGTGGCGTTCGCAGCAGAACGGGTCCGATAGGGTGATGCCGGCCTCGCCGCCCGCCTCGTGCATCAGCCGGGCCGCCTCGAGAAAGGCGCCCTTTCCCTCTGGCTTGTCGAACAGGTAGCCCTCGAGAAACAGGATGCGGCCGTTGCGGAACGCCTCGGGCGGAACGCCCTCGCGCGAGAAATCGGCCCCCGCGCCGAGATAGGTATTCATCGAGCGTTCGCCGTCGGGCGAGACGAATATCATGCAGCGCGAGGTCGGCGTCTCGCCCCCCGGAACGGGGCGGTTGGGAAAGCCGATCCCGAACTCCTCCATCCCGGCGGCATAGGCACGCCCCAGCGCGTCGTCGGCCACCTTGCCCAGAAAGGCCGAGGCCATCCCCAGCCGTCCCAGCCCCGCGATGGTATTGGCCACCGATCCGCCCGGCGTCTCGGTGCGGTCGGTCATCGCGGCGTAGAGCTCTTCGGCGCGGTCGCGTTCGACCAGTTGCATGATGCCCTTTTCGATCTTCATGCGGTCGAGGAACGCATCGTCGGCATGGCCGATCACATCCACCATGGCGTTTCCGATTCCGATGACGTCATAGCTCATGGCAGTGTCTTCTCCGGGTAGGGGCAAAGGTCGGCGATCAGGCAGGCGCCGCATTTCGGCTTGCGCGCGACGCACACATAGCGCCCGTGCAGGATCAGCCAGTGATGCGCGTGAAGCTGGAAGGGCGCGGGCACGTTGTCCTCGATGGCGCGCTCGACGGCGACGACATCCTTGCCGGGGGCGATCCGGGTGCGGTTGCCGACGCGAAAGATATGGGTGTCGACCGCCTGCGCGGGATGGCGGAACCACATGTTCAGCACGACATTGGCGGTCTTGCGACCGACGCCCGGCAGCGCCTCGAGTGCCGCGCGCGAGGCCGGCACCTCGCCGCCATATTCCTCGTGGAGGATGCGGCTCAGCGCGATGACGTTGCGGGCCTTGTTGCGGTAGAGCCCGATGGACTTGATATGCTCGATCAGCCCCGCCTCGCCCAGGGCCAGCATCTTTTCGGGCGTGTCGGCCACGGCGAAAAGCGGGCCGGTCGCGCGGTTCACCCCCGCATCGGTGGCCTGCGCCGACAGGGCCACGGCCACGACCAGCGTATAGGCGTTGAGGTGATGAAGCTCGCCCACGGGCTCGGGCTCGGCCTCGCGAAAGCGGGTAAAGATCTCGACCTGCGTGGCATATGGCAAGGGTTTCGGCATCGCCGCCCTCTTGCCCCGCCGGATGCGCCGAGGCAAGCCGTTGGCGCAGGTTCCGGGTCGCGGCCGATGCAGCGGGCGGATAGGCTCGGTGTCATGGTTGCTCATCCCGCCCCCCCGCTCGAACAGGGCTATTACTGGCCCCTCATGCGCCGCGCCATCGAGCGTCTCGACGCGGGGCGCGATCTCAGCCTCGACCAGATCGCCGACGAGATGAACCTCAGCCCCGCCCATTTCCAGCGCGTCTTTTCGCGCTGGGCGGGGATCAGTCCCAAGCGGTTCCAGCAATACCTGACGCTGGGCCATGCCAAGGCGCTGCTCGACGCGCGGTTCACGACGCTGGCCACCGCGGACGAGACGGGGCTTTCGGGGACGGGGCGTCTGCACGACCTGTTCCTGCGCTGGGAGGCGATGAGCCCCGGCGACTATGCGCGCAAGGGCGCGGGGCTGACGATCCGCCACGCAAGCGCCGACGGCCCCTTTGGCCCGATGATCGCCATGGCGACCGACCGGGGGCTGTGCGGGCTTGCCTTTACCGCGGAAACCGGCCCCGAGGCGGCCATGCGGGATCTCTGCGGCCGTTGGCCGAATGCACGCTTTGTCGAGGATGCCGCCGCGCTCGCCCCCCATATCGAAGGCTTTGCCGCGACGCTCGACGGGCGGCCGGCCGAGACGCGGCTGCACCTCATCGGCGCGCCCTTTCAGATCAAGGTGTGGGAGGCTCTGCTGCGGATTCCCACCGGCCATGTCACCACCTATGGCGAGATCGCCGGTGCGATCGGCGCACCCCGCGCGGTGCGGGCCGTCGGCACGGCGGTCGGGCGCAATCCCGTATCGCTGCTGATCCCCTGCCACCGCGCCATCCGCGCGACCGGCGGGCTCGGCGGCTATCACTGGGGCCTGCCGGTCAAGCGCGCCATCCTTGCGCATGAGGCGGCCTCGACCGGCTTCGGGACCGGCTGACCCTTGGCAAAGCCCCGCCGAGCGCGCGATTCGCGTTGGGTTTTTCTGTCGCGGGGCCTAAGACTCACCTCAGGATGTGCATCCCTTATCGTCTTGAGGCTATCATGACCCTTCTGAAGATTCCGCTTCTCCTCGGCAGCGCCGCGCTCCTCGCGCTCGGTGCCTGCGTCAACCAGAACACGGGCGAGTTCTCGCGCACCCAGACCGGCGCACTGGCCGGTGCGGTGCTGGGCGCCGGGCTCGGCGCCTCGCGCGGTGCCGACAACCAGGGCGAGCGTCTGCGCAACGCCGCCATCGGCGCGGCGCTGGTGGGCGGCGCGGGTGCCGCGGGCGGCGCCTTTCTCGACGCGCAGGCGCGCGACCTGAGATCGGGCTTTGCCGATGGCCGGATCGAGGTCATCAACACCGGCAACCAGCTTATCGTGCGGATGCCGCAGGATATCCTGTTCCGCGTCGATAGCGCGACGGTCGCGCCGACGCTGCAATCGGACCTGATGACGCTGGCGCGCAACCTCATCAAGTATCCGTCGAGCTCGGTCACGGTGCAGGGCCATACCGACAACACCGGCTCGGCCGCCTATAACGAGAACCTGTCGCAACAGCGCGCAGCCTCGGTCGCCAATATCCTCGTCCAGAACGGCGTGCAGCAGCGGCGCGTCAACGCCGTCGGCTTTGGCGAGCGGCAGCCCATCGCCTCGAATCTCACCCCCGAGGGCCGGGCGCAGAACCGGCGCGTGCAGATCGTCATTACGCCGAACAACCGCTGACAGGCCGGCCAGCCCAGAGATCGAGGCCCGCATCCCCAGGATGCGGGCCTTTTTCGTGCCGCGGGGCAATCGCGATGGCCGGAACGAAGAAAGGCCCGCGTCGCCGCGGGCCTTTCGATCGGTCACGCCGGAACGCCGCCTAGTGCAGCTTGGCGCCCACCGTCTCGATCGCCTGGTCGATCAGGCGGTTCTGGCGTTCGGCATCGGACTGCTCGCGCAGCGCCTCGCGCGCGGCCTCGACCGCGACACGCACCGCGCGGTTGCGCACGTCCCGCACGGCCTGATCCTCGGCCGACTGGATCTGGTCGCGTGCGGCGGCAAGGCGGCGGTCGACCGAGGTCTGGAGATCGGCCTTGGCCTTGTCGGCATTGGCCCGTGCCTCGTCCCGAGCCGATGCGACGATGCGGTCGGCCTGGTTCTGGACATCCTTCTGCTTGCGCTCGTAGGAGGCCAGCAGCGTCTGGGCCTCTTCGCGCAGCTCGCGCGCCTCCGCCAGATCCTTGCGGATCGACTCGGCGCGGTTGTCGAGCATCGAAAAGACCGTGCGCGGAACCTTGTAGTACAGCAGGACCCCCAGAAAAATCAGGAAGCCGAGGCTGACCACGAAATCGGTGTTGTTCAGCGAGAAGAACGGGCCGGAGGCCGCGAATGCCGGCATCGGAAGGACGGCGAGGATCGCGAGATGACGGATCATGATGCCTGCCCTTTCACACGGGTTTCGACCTTGGCGTCGATATTCGCCGCCTCGGGATTGCCGCCAAGCGCCTCGACCAGCGCACGCGCGGTTTCCTTGGCCACCTGTTCCACGTTCGCCATGGCGCTGTCGCGGATCTCGGCGATGCGCGCCTCGCTTTCCTGCTGCTGCGCGGAAATCTCGGCATCGGCGCGTTTCATGGCGGCGTCGAGTTCGCCCTGCATCTCGGCGCGGTTCTCTTCGGCGATGCGGTTCGCCTCGGCGCGGGCATCGGCCAGCGCCTTGTCATAGCTTTTCTCGGCCTCTCCGGCCTTGAGCTTGAGCTCTTCGGCGGCGGCGATATCGTTGGTGATGGTTCCCTGCCGTTCCGCCAGGACACCGCTGATGCGCGGCAGCGCGAGGCGGGTCAGGACGAAATAGATCGAGACCAGCGCCAGCAGCAGCCAGAAGATCTGGTTGGGGAATGTCGAAAAGTCGAGCTGGGGCATACCGCTGGCGGTCGCTTCGCCCTCGCCCAGAACGGATTGAGTGGTATCGGTAGCCATCGGCCCCCTCCTGATGTCCGGTCAACGGACCGGACGGGCCGAAAGGGCCCGCCCGGTGGCAGAGACGTCAGGTCGTATCAGACGGCGAACATCAGCAGAAGCGCGACGAGGAACGAGAAGATCCCCAGCGCTTCGGCGAAGGCGATGCCGATGAAGAGCGTGGCGGTCTGGCCAGCGGCGGCCGACGGGTTGCGCAGCGCACCCGACAGGAAGTTGCCCGCGACGTGGCCCACACCGATGGCGGCGGCGCCCGAACCGATGGCGGCGAGGCCGGCGCCGATGAATTGACCCATGTTTGCAATATCGCCTTCCATGATCGTCTCTCCTTTACTGGAAGTTGTCGCGACGGGGGCTTTGGCCCGGCGTCAGTGCGAGGGATGCAGCGCGTCCTTTAGGTACACGCAGGTGAGGATGGTAAAGACGTAGGCCTGAATGAAGGCCACGAGCAGCTCGAGCGCATAGATCGCCGTGATCGCCAGCACCGGAACGAAGGCAAAGATCCCGAGCGCGCCGGCAAAGCCTGCGAACACCTTGAGCACCGCGTGACCGGCCATGATGTTGCCGGCAAGTCGGATGGAGTGGCTGACTGGGCGGACGAAATACGAGATCAACTCGATGATGGCGAGGATCGGACGCAGCACCAGCGGCGCCGAGCTGACCCAGAACAGGCCGAGGAAACCGACGCCATGCTTGACGAAACCGAGGATCGTGACGCCGAGAAAGACGAACAGCGCCAGCACCGCCGTCACCGCAATATGCGACGTGGGCGCGAATGACATGGGCAGGAGCGCCAGCATGTTGGCCAGCACGATGAACATGAACAGCGTCATGATATAGGGGAAATACTTGACCCCCTCCTTGCCGGACACGTCCTCGACCATCTTGTAGATGAAGCCATAGGACAGCTCGGCCACCGATTGCGCGCGCCCCGGCACGACCGCGCGGCCGCGCGATCCGACCACGAGCAGCAGCACGGTGCACAGGACCGCAAGCGCCATCCACAGCGTCGCGTTGGTCACGGTGAACATGCCGACCGGGCCATCGGAGAACAGCGGCTGGATCACGAACTGATCCATGGGGTGAATGTTCAGCCCGCTGCCGCCGTGATCCGCGCCGGCCTCGACGAGCGTTGCCGCCTGATCTGCTGCCATGCCCTCAGTCCCTCTCGTCCGTTGGCGGGGCGTCCCCCAGCCTGACCTCTTTCGCCGTGCGCATCATCACCTTGATGCCCGCGGCGAACCCCAGAAATATGAACAGCACCAGGAAAATCGGCATGGTCCCGAAAAGGGTGTCCAGACCGTATCCGATGCCAAAGCCGATCAGCAGACCGACCACAAGCTCGATGACCATGCGATAGGCGATCTCCGCCCCCGAATAGCCCTGTCCCGTCTTCGGGGCCGGTTGCGCCTCGCGGCGTTTCTCGGCCAGCCGCTTTTCCAGCGCCGCCATGCGTGCGCGTGTCGCGTCGTCCACCATGTCAGTAGACCCCCCGATCGGTCGGGCGGACCTTATGTCGAGCTTTCGGGGGCGTCAATCCGATCTATCATATTGGGTTTATTATGTTTTGTGCCGGAGTTGCCCCTCGACCGGGTAGTCGCTCGGCACCGGCTCACTCAACCCGGCGGTTGAACGACCGGCGCGATGCCGCATTGACGTGGCGCCCCGCCCGCTTCTAGGTCGGGCCATGTCGCGCGATCTCGATATCATCTTTTCGGCGCTGGCCGATCCGACGCGGCGGGCGATCCTCGCCATGCTGCTCGAGGACGACATGGCGGTGACGGATGTGGCGGCGCCCTTCGCCATGTCACTGGCCGCGATCTCGAAACATCTCGGGGTGCTGACGCGAGCCGGGCTGGTCGTGCAAGAACGACGCGGACGGGTCGTGTGGTGCAAGCTCGAACCGGACGCGATGGCAAAGGCGACGGTCTGGATCCAGGGATTCGGCCAGTTCGAGCCGATCCACCTCGACGATTACGAACGGTTCCTCGCCGCCGAGCGCCTGTCGCCACCGGTCGACTGACCGCCCCCAACGCAGAAAGGGCGCCCGAAGGCGCCCTTTCCATCGCGTGCCGGAAAACCGTCGCTATTACTGCGAACCGGGCGTGGTGCTGTCGTCGTCGTCGTCGTCGTTCGACAGAACGGCGGCGAGGACACCGGCGGCCAGCAGGCCACCCGCGATGTAGCCGGCGGTGCCGAGGCCCATGGGCGCGACTTCCATCGGGGCAGCGGTCACAACGGCGCACTCGGGCGCGTTGGGCGTGACCGAGCAATCGACGGCCGGGGCGAAGGAGCCGGCCATGGCGGCCTGGGCGGTGACGAGAGCGGCCGAAGCGGCCACTGCGAGGGTTTGCATGATTTTCATATGTCTCACCAAGTGGATAAGGTTACACCGAGTCGAATAACCCAGATGTGATGGGCGTGCAAAAAGAAAAGGCGCCCCGTAGGCGCCTTTCCTCCGAACAATCGCGGAGCGTTGCGCTCCTGCCGCAATCACTCGGTCGTGCTGTCGTCGTCGTCGTCGTCGTTCGACAGGACGGCGGCCAGCACGCCGGCGGCCAGCAGGCCACCCGCGATGGCGCCGGCGGTGCCGAGGCCGAGCGAACCGGTCTGGACCGGGGCGGCGGTCACGACGGCACATTCGGGCGCGTTCGGCGTGACCGAGCAGTCAACGGCGGGCGCGTAGGAGCCGGCCATGGCGGCCTGGGCGGTGACGAGAGCAGCCGAAGCGGCAAAAGCGATCGTTTTCATGGGAAACCCCCTCTGGGAAAAGACAAGAGTGGCTTACGCATCCCGCGCGGGCCGTGCAATGCCCTACTGTCCAGATGATGCACGAAAACAACATTGGTCGACTGCATTGGTCGACTGCGTCAGGATTTTGTCCCGATATCAATGACCTCGACGGCGTTCATGCGTCTCCGCCGGGCATTCCCGGACCGCCCGGCCCCGCCGGAAAGGCTTTGAGATGCGCGAGAATCGCCTGCACTTTCGAGGTCCGGTGCAGGTCCACATGGGTGACGAGCCAGATCGGAACGCGCCATTCGGGGCGCGGCGGCAGGATCTCGACCAGGTCGGGCTGCGCCGCACCGTCATCGGTCGCGAGAAAGCCGAGCCCGCTGCCTTGCAGTATGGCGGCGCGCATCAGCCTTTCGCTGTTGGACCGCAGCACGACCGCCTCGCGCGGCTGGGTCTGGGTCAGCCAGCGGTGAAATGGTGCGCGGGCCTCGGCATCGTCCGGCCCGACGAAGAGATGTCCGTCCAGATCCGTTTCCGATGCGGGCATCCCATGCGCCTCGACATAAGACCGCGCGGCATAGAGCGCGAAACTGACGGCGCCGAAGCTCTGAACGACATTGTCGGGCTCGTTCGGCGCGGCGCCCGCGCGAATCGCGAGATGCGCCTCGCCGTATTCCAGCCGGAACACCCGCGCGTCGGAAATCACCCGCAGCACGATCTGCGGATGCGCCGCGCGGAACGCGACCAGCGCCGGGACGAGCCATGGCGACAGGAAATCGAGGGTCGTCACGACAAGTTCGCCCGACAGGCCCAGCCCGCCGTCACGCAGCCTTGCCGAAAGCTGGGCGAACTGGTCGTCGGTCGCCTTGGCCACGCGGAACAGGTCCTGCCCCGCCTCGGTCGCCGTATATCCCCGCGCATGGCGCTGGAACAGCTTGACGCCCAGCCGCGCCTCGAGCGCGTCGATATGCCGGATCACGGTTGCATGATGCACGCCAAGGTGCTGCGCGGCCCCGCTGACCGTGCCGCGCCGCGCGACGTGATAGGCCGTCCTGATCTCGTCCCAAGTGCCGGGCCCCATGCATCTCCTCCGTCATTGGTCTGCCACGGGGCGGCGAATCGCCCGGAAACGCCGGAACGCGTCATCGGGCAGGAACCGGTTGTCACCCCGATCATTGGCTCTCCGAGACGATGTAACATGCCCCGATGGAGAGGCCCATGACACCCTTTGCCCGCAATGCCGCGATCGCCGCCGCCGCCGTTCTGGTTCCCGCCGCCGCCGCGGCCGCCATCGCCTATGCGCCCGAACGCTCGCGGTCCCTGCCCGCGCGCTGGGGCGACCGGCTGCGCGACCTGCTGCATGACGAGCCCGATACCAATCTCGACCGCATCACGGCGCGGCTCGATGCGCTAGCCCATCGGATCGAGGCGGCGGGGCACGGGGCCTATTCCCGCGCCGAGACGGCCTATGCCCGCGCGGGCGACACCTCGACCGCGACGCGCATCCTCGCGGGCGTCGGCATCATGACGATCGTGCCCATCGCGCTGACCGCGATCTTTGCCCCCGACCGCGCCGCCGACCTCCGCGACCGCGTCACGGATCGCCTGCGGGGGGGGCGGGCCGACGAGGACGACGATGCCATGGGGCAGCAGATCGACGACGAGCTCGACGCGCTGAACGAACGGCTGAGCGGGCTATCCGAGGATCTCGACAGGCAGCGCGACATGAATTTCGCCGCCGTGACCCGCACCGCCCGCAACGATCACTAGATGCCCGCCGTCTTTATCGCGCTGCGCGTCGTCCTGACGGGGTTCTTCCTGTTCTTCGGGCTGCAAAAGCTGCTGGGCGCCGAGCCGGCCATCGCGCTTTATAACGATCTGGGCTTTGGCCAATGGCCGCGTTTCGTCACCGGCACGGTCGAGGTTCTGGGGGCGCTTGCCCTTTGGACCCCGGCCGCCGGGGTCGCGGGCTTTTTCCTGATCGCGGCGATGGCGGTCGGCTTTGTCGCCAAGCTCGCCTTTGTCGGCCCTCCGGTCTGGCACCTTGCCGCGCTGCTGGTCGCCACCACCGCGCTGATGATCGGGCACAGCGCCAACCGCAAGCGCGCCGACCGGTAGATCTGCGCGCAAATGCACAGGCATCGTGCCGGCACGGCTATTTTTCACCGCGCCGCACAATGTCATGTTCCGGGCATGAATTTTTTACCGGAGCACCTTATGACCGACACCGTCCTGCGCGTCGATTCCTCGGCGCCCCTTGCCACCTCGACCAGCCGCGCCCTGACCGACCGTATCGTCGAGCACCTGGCGCCCGCCCATGTCGTGACGCGCGACCTGACCGCGTCCCTGCCCTTCGTCGATGCGGATTGGGTCGACGCGCGGCTCGTCCCCGCGGCCGAGCGCACCCCCGAACAGGCGGCACGGCTGCAACTGTCCGACGAGCTGATCGCCGAGATCCGCGCGTCCGATACCCTCGTCATCGGCCTGCCGGTATATAATTTCATGCTGCCCGTCGCGCTCAAGGCATGGATCGACCTCGTGGCCCGCCCCGGCGAGACGTTCCGCTATACCTCTACTGGGCCGGAGGGGCTGTTGTCGGGCAAGCGTGTCATCGTCGCGTTCGCCTCCGGCGGCACCGCGGTCGGCTCGCCGATCGACTTCGCCACGCCGTATCTGCGTCATGTCCTGGGCTTCATCGGCATCGACGACGTGACCTTCGTCACGAAGGCCGAGATGGATGCCGACCCGAAACGGCCCTTTCGTCCATTCGCGGGCCCGCGGCGCAGGCCGCCTGAGCCGCTGCCGGGGCGGTCTTGACACGGGGCCGCTCCGGCCATAACTCGACCCCGTTCCGGGAGTCCGCAGGCTTCCGGTCCCGGCATGGGCCGGGATCGCCCCCCGTCAGCGAGTTTCGCCCACGGGGGCGTCATCCGTTGTCATCCCTGCGGGAGGGCCGATCATGTTCGAAAACCTCTCCGAGCGCCTTGGCGGAGTCTTCGACCGCCTGACCAAGCAGGGCGCCCTGTCCGAGGATGACGTTCGCACGGCCCTGCGCGAGGTCCGCGTCGCGCTTCTCGAGGCCGACGTGTCGCTGCCCGTCGCCCGCAACTTCGTCAAGCGGGTGCAGGACAAGGCGACCGGCGCCGCGGTGACGAAATCGGTGACGCCCGGCCAGCAGGTCGTCAAGATCGTCCATGACGAACTGATCCGCACGCTCGCCGGCGACGATCCCGAACCGGGCAAGCTGCGGATCGACCAGGTCCCCGCGCCGATCCTCATGGTCGGCCTGCAGGGATCGGGCAAGACGACGACCACCGCCAAGCTCGCGCGCCGCCTGACCGAACGCGACAAGAAACGCGTGCTGATGGCCTCGCTCGACACGAACCGCCCCGCCGCGATGGAACAGCTTCAGATCCTCGGTCGGCAGATCGGCGTCGATACCCTGCCCATCGTTCCCGGCGAGACCCCCGTGCAGATCGCCCGCCGCGCCAAGACGCAGGCGAGCCTCGGGGGCTATGACGTGTACATGCTCGACACCGCCGGGCGGCTGCATATCGACGCCGAACTCATCGCCCAGGCCGCCGAGGTGCGCGACGTCGCCAATCCGCGCGAGACGCTGCTGGTGGTGGACGGGCTGACCGGGCAGGACGCGGTGAACGTCGCGACCGAGTTCGATGACAAGATCGGCGTGACCGGCGTCGTGCTGACCCGGATGGATGGCGACGGCCGCGGCGGCGCCGCGCTGTCGATGCGCGAGGTCACGGGGAAGCCGATCAAGTTCGTCGGCCTCGGCGAAAAGATGGACGCGCTCGAAACCTTCGAGCCCGAGCGGATCGCGGGCCGCATCCTCGGCATGGGCGACATCGTCGCGCTGGTCGAAAAGGCCCAGCAGACGCTCGAGGCCGAGCAGGCCGAACGGATGATGAAGCGGTTCCAGAAAGGTCAGTTCAACATGAACGACCTCAAGAGCCAACTCGAACAGATGATGGAGATGGGCGGCATGGAATCGATGATGTCCATGATGCCGGGCATGGGCAAGGCGGCCAAGCAGATGGCCGATGCCGGCATGGACGATTCGATCCTGCGCCGCCAGATCGCGCTCATCAACTCGATGACCAAGACCGAACGCGCCAATCCGCAGCTTCTCCAGGCCAGCCGCAAGAAGCGGATCGCGGCGGGGGCCGGGCTCGAGGTGTCCGAGTTGAACAAGCTTCTCAAGATGCAACGCCAGATGGGCGACATGATGAAGAAGCTCGGCAAGGGCGGGATGCTCAAGCGCGCGATGTCGGGGATGTTCGGCAAGGACGGCCCCACCGAGGAACAGATGCGCGAGGCGCAGGCCCAGATGGGCAAGATGCCCGGTCTCGGCGGCATGGGCGGCAACCCGTTCGGCGGCGGATCGGCGCTGCCGCCGGGTCTCAGCGGCTTTGGAAAGAAGAAATGACACCCGACCGCGGCCCCTCCCCCGTCATCGAGACGGAACGGCTGATCCTGCGTCGCCCCGAGGCGGGCGATCTGGACGGGTTCATGGCCTTCATGACCTCGGACCGGTCCCGCTTTGCCGGCGGGGTGCTCGACCCGCATGCCGCGTGGCGGGCCTTCGGGGTCGAGCTGGGGCATTGGGAATTGCGCGGGTTCGGCATGTTCGCCGTGACCGAGCGCGCCGCCCCGTCGACCTGCCTCGGCATGGTCGGTCCGTGGTATCCCTCGGGCTGGCCCGAGCGCGAGCTTGGCTGGCTCATCTGGCCCGAGGCCGAAGGGCGCGGCATCGCGGGCGAGGCGGCCGCCGCCGCGCGCGATCATGCGTTCGGAACGCTCGGCTGGGAAACGGCGGTGAGCTATATCCATCCGCAGAACGCCCGGTCGATCGCCCTGGCCGAACGGCTTGGCGCCCGGCGCGACGACGCCGCCGCCCGCCCGCCGGGCGAGGATGCGCGTGAAACCGTGGTCTATCGACACCGGAGGGCCGCATGACCGACCATGCCGCCCGCGCCGCGGAATTGCTGAAATCCCACCGCGCCAGCATCGACCGGCTCGACGCGATCCTCGTCTACACGCTGGGCGAACGGTTCAAGCACACGCAAGAGGTCGGGCGCCTGAAATCCGATCACGACCTGCCGCCCAGCGATCCGGCCCGCGAGGCCGAACAGATCGCCCGGCTCGAGGATCTGGCACGGCGCGCCGATCTCGACCCCGCCTTCGCCAAGAAGTTCCTGGCCTTCATCATCGATGAGGTCATTCGACATCACAAGAAAATCTCAGGAGATCAATAAAATGGCCATGAAAATCCGTCTCGCCCGCGGCGGCTCGAAGAAGCGTCCGCATTATTCCATCGTCGCCGCCGACAGCCGCTATGCGCGCGATGGCCGCTTTCTCGAAAAGCTGGGCACCTACAACCCGCTTCTGGCCAAGGATGACGAGCGTCGCGTCATCATGGATATCGACCGCATCAAGCATTGGCTGGCCCAGGGCGCCCAGCCGACCGACCGGGTGAGCCGTTTCCTCGAGGCCGCCGAAGTGCTGCCCAAAAAGGAACGCGCCAACCTCAAGAAGGCCGAGCCCGGCAAGAAGGCGACCGAGCGCGCGGCCGAGCGTGCCGCCAAGGCCGAGGCGGCGGCCGCCCCCGCCGAGGCCACGGCCGAGGAATGACCGCTTTGGCCCGCGCCGTACACGGCGCGGGCCTTTTCCTGTCGGGAGGTCTGTCCATGGGCCATTCCATCGCGCAACCCCATCGCGGCGCCGCACCGGGCGATCCCTCGTGACCCGCGCCTGCGTCGGCATGATCGCGGGCTCGTTCGGGGTACGCGGCGAGGTCCGGCTGAAAAGCTATTGCGCCGAGCCGTCGGCCATCGCCGATTACGGGCCCCTCGAGACCGAAGACGGCCGGCGCAGGTTCGACGTGACGCTCACCCGCCCCGTCAAGGACGGCTATGCCGCGCGCATGACGGGCATCGCCACCAAGGAAGAGGCCGACGCCCTGAGAGGCACGCGGCTGTTCGCGCCGCGCGACCGCCTGCCGGCGCTCGAGGACGACGAATATTACTTTTCTGATCTTATCGGGCTCCCGGTCTTTGATTCAGGCGGTGTCGAGATCGGAAAAGTGAAAGCCGTGCTCGAGAACCCCGGCGCGGACCTGCTGGAACTGCGCCTGCCCGGCACGTCCGAAACCGCGCTTTTGCCCTTTACCCGCGCCATCGTGCCGACCGTCGACCTGGCGGCGGGGCGCATCGTGGCGGATCCGCCCGAGGGGCTGCTTCCCGACCGGGGCTGACGGAACCCCCCCGGCCTGCACACCGTTTCCCATGCGACGCGCCTGATTGGCGCCTGACACAGGAACGGAGCCGACCATGCTGCAACTCATCCTCATCCTTCTGGGCGTGGCGGCCATCGCCGCGGTGCTTGGCTTCGGCCGCATCTCGGGCGTGGCGCTCTCGGCGGCCAAGATCCTCATCATCATCGCGCTGATCGTCTTCGTGCTGCTCGTACTCGGGCTCATCAGCCTTGCCTGACGCGGCTCCGGCTTGACAGGCGGGCGCGTCGGCGCCACCCGATGCGCCATGACCGAGACCACCGACAATCCGTTCGGCGACCGCGATCCGACCGCGGACCCCCGGACCGAGATGGCCGCCCCCCCGGCGGCCATCGACGCGTGGGAGGCCCGGATCGTCACCCTTTTCCCCGAGGCGTTCCCCGGCACGCTCGGGCTGTCACTGACCGGAAAGGCGCTGGCCCAGGGCCTCTGGCGGCTGAGGACGATTGACCTGCGCGGCTTTGGCGTGGGGCGGCACCTGAACGTGGACGACACACCGGCGGGCGGCGGCGCGGGGATGGTGTTGCGCGCCGATGTGGTCGACCGGGCACTGACCGCGGCGGCCGAGGGCACGCCGGCCGCCCGCGAGGATTGGCCCGTGATCTACCTGTCCCCGCGCGGACGGCCCTTTGCGCAGGACATGGCCCGTCGCTGGTCGCGGGCGCGTGGGCTTACCCTGCTCTGCGGTCGGTTCGAGGGGGTCGACCAGCGCGTTCTCGACCGCCACGCGATCGAGGAGGTTTCGCTGGGGGATTTCGTCCTGACCGGCGGCGAGATCGCCGCGCAGGCCTTGATAGATGCCACGGTGCGCCTTATACCCCGCGTGCTTGGGAATCAGGCCAGCACCGAAGAGGAATCCTTTTCGGACCATCTGCTTGAGCATCCCCAGTACACGCGACCCGCGCGCTGGTCCGGCCTCGAGATTCCCGACATTCTTCTGTCGGGCCATCATGGCCGAATTACGGACTGGCGCCGGCAGCAGGCCGAACGGCTGACAAAGGAACGACGACCTGATCTCTGGCGGGCATATTGCGCGGCGCGCGGCATGGACCCGGACGAAGACCGAGAGCTCTGAGGCGGCATCACCTTCGCGGAACGAACCGCGAGCAGAACAGGAGCGCGACAGATGAACCTGATCGCCCAACTCGAAGCCGAGCAAGTCGAACAGCTCGGCCACCAGATTCCCGATTTCAAGGCCGGCGACACGATCCGCGTCGGCTACAAGGTCACCGAAGGCACCCGCAGCCGCGTCCAGAATTACGAGGGCGTCTGCATCAGCCGCAAGAACGGCGTCGGCATCGCCGGCAGCTTTACCGTGCGCAAGATCAGCTTTGGCGAGGGGGTCGAGCGGATCTTCCCGCTGCATTCGACCAATATCGAATCGATCACGGTCGTGCGGCGCGGCCGCGTGCGCCGCTCCAAGCTGTATTACCTGCGCGCCCGCCGCGGCAAATCGGCCCGGATCGTCGAGCAGACCAATTACCGCGCCCCCAAATCCGCCGCCGACAAGTAAGGAACACCGAGATGAAGAAAGACATTCACCCCGAATATCACTCCATCGACGTGAAGCTGGTCAACGGCGACGTCGTCAAGATGCGCAGCACCTGGGGCAAGGAAGGCGACCAGATGTCGCTCGATATCGACCCTTCGGTTCACCCCGCATGGACCGGCGGCTCGACCCGGCTCATGGATACCGGCGGCCGCGTCTCGAAGTTCAAGAAGAAATACGAGGGCCTCGGCTTTTGAGCCGACCGACCTCGTGACGGATCGACGCCGCCCTTCGGGGCGGCGTTTTTCGTTTGGGCACGCCATCTTGCGGTATCCCTGCGCCTTTCCTTGACCACCGGGCCTTCCTATACAGGGCGCCAAAAGAGCGGGGCAGCGGGACGGCATGGCGCATATCATCGTGGTCGGAAACGAAAAGGGCGGGTCGGGGAAATCGACGACCTCGATGCATCTCGCCACGGCGCTGGCGCGGTCGGGCTTTACCGTGGGCGCGATCGACCTCGACCTGCGTCAGCAGAGCTTTGGCCGCTATCTCGAGAACCGCGCGGCCTATTGCGCCAGCGCCAAACTGGATCTGCCGAGCCCCGAGTTCCGCCCCCTGCCCGAGATCGACCCCGAAACGCTGGCCGAGGGCGAGAACGTCAATGATCGCCGCCTTTCGGCCGCGGTCGAGGGGCTGGACGAGTCGGCCGATTTCATCCTGATCGACTGCCCCGGCTCGCATACCCGGCTGAGCCAGGTCGCCCATTCGCTTGCCGATACGTTGGTCACGCCGCTCAACGATTCCTTTGTCGATTTCGACCTGCTGGCGCGGGTGGATGGCAAGACGGGCCGCATCCTCGGGCCGTCGGTCTATTCGGAAATGGTCTGGAACGCCCGCCAGCTACGCGCCCGCGCCGGTCTCAAGGCCATCGACTGGATCGTGGTGCGCAACCGTCTGGGCGCCCAGCAGATGCGCAACAAGAAACGGATGAGCGACGCGCTCGACAATCTGTCGCGGCGGATCGGGTTCCGCGTCGCGCCCGGCTTTTCCGAGCGCGTCATCTTTCGCGAACTTTTCCCGCGGGGGCTGACCCTGCTCGATCTCAAGGATATCGGCGTATCGGGGCTGAACATGTCGAACGTGGCCGCCCGGCAAGAGCTGCGCGACCTCGTGCGGGCGCTCAACCTTCCGGGAGTTCAGGTGGCCTTTTGAACCGCACGCGCAAGGCACCTATCAAACCGCTATCGCGGAGATGCGCCGAGAACACGGCAAGCGCCGCGAGGATGATCCCCGTCCAGAGCCAGGGCGCATGGCGGCCATCCTCGGGTGCAGCAAGGTCGGGCGAGCGGGGCACGATGCTCAGGACCGGGCCCTGCCCGAGGGCGAGATCCTGCCCGGCCAAAGCCAGTCTGACCGCGTCGCGCAAGCCTTGGTCCCGCACCAGCGTCCCCTCGAAAACCACCGGCCCGGTCGCCGGGATCGTTTCGGGGTCCGTGTCCTGCGGCACGAGCATCGCCCCGGCGACACCGTCGGCCCCGAACAGGGGCACGACCGCGAATGCCGGGGCAAGCGGCACGATGGCATCGCGATCCGGCCGGGCGACCACGCGGGCGGCATCGCCATAGCCGAGATTCGATCCGGGATCGAAGGTGTCGATGGCGACCGGAGCGGGCGGTGCGACGATGGCGAGCCGCGCGACGGCCCGATCCTGCACCGCTGCATATTGGCCCACCATCCAGACCAGCAGGCAGATCGCCGCGGCTCCCCCGAGAACCGAGGGCAGGCTCGGCCGGCGCGCGGCGCGCAGGCGGCTCGTGATCCAGCCAAAGCTGACGACCCGTTCTGACGCGCCGACGCCGAAGTTCGAGATGAAGGCCATGGGGAAACCTCGATTACCGGTTGCACCCATGAGTTGCGCCGCGATCCGGCGGGGATCGGGCGGAAACAAGGAGATTTTGCGGTCAGTCCAGATCCCAGAGGTCGGGGTCCGGCAATTCGCCGATGGCCATCCACGCCGCCCGCATCCGCGCGATCCGGCTATCGGCCCACGTCTTGAAGACGATGGTGAACCCGTCGCCCGTTATATCCTCGGGTTCGATATCGACACGGATATTGCTGCCCGCCCCCATGTCCCAGAGCGACAGACCGACATGGACCGCCGGCGGGGTGCGGAACGGCGTCGTGAAGGTGACGGGGTGGCGGATGGCGCGCGGGCCCTCGCCCACCCACATCTCGCCACCATTCGCGTAGTGGGAAAACAGCATTTCCGAGCCCTGGAGCAATCCGAAAGGCCCGTTGAGCCGCATCACGGCCGTGGCGCGACGCGCCTGATGCGGGCGCGTCGCAAGCTCACAGGTTGGACTGCTTGGACGACAGCCCGATATGGGTGCCCATCGCCATCATGTCCGACAGCAGCTTGGCTGCGTCGTCCACCGGACCCGGCTGGTTCTGGAACTCGTCCTGCGCCTTGGCACGCTTGGCGGCGGCCTCTTCGATCATGCGGTCGAGCACTTCCTGCGTCATCTCCGAGCTCGGCAAGCTTTCTTCGGCCAGGACCGAAACGCCGTCGCTGTCGATCTGGGCAAAGCCGCCCGTCACGATGAACTCTTCGGTGCCGTTATCCGCTTCGACCCTGAGCACGCCCGGACGCAGCGTGGTGATGAGCGGGGCGTGGCCCGGCATCGCGGTCAGATCGCCCTCGGCGCCCGGAATACGGACGGCGCGCGCCGGGTAGGACGCGACGCTGCGCTCGGGGCTGACCAGATCGAACTGCATCGTATCGGCCATGGGAATCCTCCGGTTCGGGGGCCGCGCGAGGCGACCCCCATCAGGTCAAAATCAGGCGCTGGCCGACATCTTTTCGGCCTTGGCCTTAACGTCCTCGATGCCGCCCACCATGTAGAAGGCACCTTCGGGCAGGTGGTCGTATTCACCCGCGACGACGGCCTTGAAGGACGAGATCGTGTCCTCGATCGGAACCTGCACGCCGTCCGACCCGGTAAAGACCTTGGCCACGTCGAAGGGCTGCGACAGGAACCGCTGGATCTTGCGGGCGCGGGCCACGGTCAGCTTGTCCTCTTCGGAGAGCTCGTCCATCCCCAGAATGGCGATGATGTCCTGCAGCGACTTGTAGCGCTGGAGGATACCCTGCACGTCGCGCGCGACCTGGTAATGCTCCTCGCCGATGACGGCGGGATCGAGCAGGCGCGAGGTAGAGTCGAGCGGGTCCACCGCCGGATAGATCCCCAGCTCGGAGATCGCGCGGTTGAGAACCGTGGTCGCGTCGAGGTGCGCAAAGGTCGTGGCCGGCGCGGGGTCGGTCAGGTCGTCCGCGGGCACGTAGACGGCCTGGATCGAGGTGATCGAGCCCGACTTGGTCGAGGTGATCCGCTCCTGCATGGCGCCCATGTCGGTGGCCAGCGTCGGCTGGTAGCCGACCGCCGAAGGAATACGGCCCAGAAGCGCCGACACCTCGGAGCCCGCCTGCGTGAAGCGGAAGATGTTGTCGACGAAGAACAGTACGTCGGTACCGGACTGGTCGCGGAACTGCTCGGCCAGCGTCAGGCCCGACAGCGCGACGCGCATCCGCGCGCCCGGCGGCTCGTTCATCTGGCCATAAACCAGCGCCACCTGACTTTCGCTGAGGTTGTCGGGCTTGATGACGTTCGACTCGATCATCTCGTGATAGAGGTCGTTGCCCTCGCGCGTCCGCTCGCCCACGCCGGCGAACACCGAATAGCCCGAGTGCACCTTGGCGATGTTGTTGATGAGCTCCATGATCAGCACGGTCTTGCCCACGCCGGCACCGCCGAACAGGCCGATCTTGCCGCCCTTGGAATAGGGGGCCAGCAGGTCAATGACCTTGATCCCCGTCACCAGGATTTCCGAGCTCGTCGACTGCTCGGCGAATTCGGGGGCGGGCTGGTGGATCGCGCGGTACTGCTCGGTCTTGACCGGCTCGCCCTCGTCCACCGGTTCGCCGATGACGTTGAGGATCCGGCCGAGGGTCGCGTCGCCCACCGGCATCATGATCGGCCCGCCGGTATCCGTCACGGGCGCGCCGCGCACGAGGCCCTCGGTCCCGTCCATGGCGATGGTCCGCACGGTCGACTCGCCGAGGTGCTGCGCCACCTCGAGCACCAGGCGGCGGCCGTTGTTTTCCGTCTCGAGCGCGTTCAGGATCTGGGGCAGGTGGCCGTCGAACTGCACGTCGACCACGGCACCGATGACCTGCGTCACTTTGCCTTTGGCATTTGCCATATCGTCTCTCCGGTTACGTCAGAGCGCCTCGGCGCCCGAGATGATTTCGATCAGCTCGTTGGTGATGACCGCCTGGCGGGTGCGGTTGTATTCGCGGTTGAGGTCCTCGACCATGTCGTCGGCATTGCGCGTGGCGTTGTCCATCGCGGTCATGCGCGCGCCCTGTTCCGACGCCGCGTTCTCGAGCAGCGCAGCAAAGACCTGCGTCGACACGCCGCGCGGCAGAAGCTCGGTCAGGATTTCGGCCTCGCCCGGCTCGTAATCGTAGACCT
Source organism: Palleronia sediminis (assembly GCF_004358695.1). Lineage (GTDB taxonomy): Bacteria > Pseudomonadota > Alphaproteobacteria > Rhodobacterales > Rhodobacteraceae > Palleronia > Palleronia sediminis. The sequence continues at coordinate 107,995 of NZ_SNAA01000003.1, read as the reverse complement.
CGCCCTTGTCGGGCGCATCGCCCTTGTCGAACGACGCCGGAACGATCTGCTGTTCCCGCGGGGTCTGGGTCATCGTGTTCTCGAATTCGCCGTAATACATCAGCGCCACGTCGAACTCGCCCTCGTCGAACCGCTTGAGCACGTCCTGCGCGATCCCCTGCGCGTCGCCATAGCCGATGCGCTTGACCTGGGTCAGGTCGACATGACCCACCATCAGGTCCGAATAGCTGCGCCGCAGGACGTCGCGGCCCTTCTTGCCGACGGTGAGGATCTTGACGGTCTTGCCCTCGGATTGCAGCGACCGGATGCGGGTCGCCGCAAGCTTGGCGATATTGGTGTTGAACCCGCCGCAGAGCCCCTTTTCGGCGGTCATCACCACCAGCAGATAGGTCTGGTCCTGACCGGTTCCGGTCAGAAGGCGGGGGCCGCCCTCGTTCTGGCCGACGCTCGCGGCAAGCTGTCCCATCACCGCGTTGAACTGCCGCGCATAGGGGCGCGCGTTCTCGGCAGCTTCCTGGGCGCGCCGCAGTTTTGCGGCGGCCACCATCTGCATGGCCTTCGTGATCTTGCGGGTCGACTTGACCGACGAGATCCGTGTCTTGAGGTCCTTCAGGCTAGGCATGCCAGCTTATCCTTTCGGCCACGTCCACTCAGGCGAAATCCGTCGCGAATTCGGAGATCGCGGATTTCAGCTTGTCGGCCGCGTCGCCCTTGATCTTGGGGTCTTCGTTGGTCAGCCAGTCCAGGATGTCGCGACGCTTGGTGCGCATATGGGTCAGCAGCCCCTCCTCGAAACGGCCCACGGCATCGACCGGGATGTTGTCGAGGAACCCTTCGGTGCCGGCATAGATCACGCAGACGATCTCGGCATTCGTAAGCGGCGAGTATTGCGGCTGCTTCATCAGCTCGGTGAGGCGGGCGCCCCGGTTGAGCTGACGCTGGGTCGCCGCGTCGAGATCCGAGCCGAACTGCGCAAAAGCCGCCATCTCGCGATACTGCGCCAGCTCGAGCTTGACGGGGCCGGCCACCGATTTCATCGCGTTGGTCTGCGCCGACGATCCCACCCGCGACACCGACAGGCCGGTGTTCACCGCGGGGCGGATGCCCTGGTAGAACAGGTCCGTCTCGAGGAAGATCTGGCCGTCGGTGATCGAGATCACGTTGGTCGGAATAAAGGCCGACACGTCGCCGCCCTGCGTCTCGATGATCGGCAGCGCCGTCAGCGAGCCGTTGCCGTAGTCGTCGCCCAGCTTGGCCGAACGCTCGAGCAGGCGTGAGTGCAGGTAGAACACGTCGCCGGGATAGGCTTCGCGGCCGGGCGGGCGGCGCAGCAGCAGCGACATCTGGCGATAGGCGACCGCCTGCTTGGAGAGGTCGTCGTAGACGATCAGCGCATGACGGCCGTTGTCGCGGAAATACTCGGCCATCGCGGTCGCGCAATAGGGCGCGAGATACTGCATCGGCGCGGGGTCCGAGGCGGTAGCCGACACGATGGTGGTATATTCGATGGCGCCGGTCTGCTCGAGACGCTGCACGAGCTGGGCCACGGTCGACCGCTTCTGGCCGATGGCGACGTAGATGCAGTAGAGCTTCTTGCTTTCGTCGTCGCCGGCGGCGTCGTTATAGCTTTTCTGGTTCAGGATCGTGTCGAGCGCCACGGCGGTCTTGCCGGTCTGGCGGTCGCCGATGATGAGTTCGCGCTGCCCGCGGCCGATCGGGATCATCGCGTCGATGGCCTTCAGGCCGGTGGCCATCGGCTCGTGCACCGACTTGCGCGGCATGATGCCGGGCGCCTTGACGTCGGCCACGCGACGCTCGGTCGCGCCGAGGTCGCCCTTGCCGTCGAGCGGGTTGCCCAGGCCGTCCACGACGCGGCCCAGCAGCCCGTCGCCCACCGGCACGTCCACGATCGAGTTCGTGCGCTTGACGGTGTCGCCTTCCTTGATCTCGCGGTCGGAGCCGAAGATCACGACGCCGACATTGTCGGTTTCGAGGTTCAGGGCCATGCCCTGGATGCCGCCCGGAAACTCGACCATCTCGCCGGCCTGGACGTTGTCCAGCCCGTGAACGCGCGCGATGCCGTCACCCACGGACAGGACGCGGCCAACCTCGGCCACCTCGGCCTCCTGGCCGAAATTCTTGATCTGCTCCTTGAGGATCGCAGAAATCTCGGAAGCTTGGATGCCCATTATCCGACCTCTTTCATGGAATTCTGGAGTGCGTCGAGCCTGGAGCGGATCGACGTGTCGATCATCTTCGAGCCGACCTTGACGACGAGACCGCCGATAAGGCTCTCGTCGACGGACAGGTTGATATTGACCTCGCGGCCAATGGATTTCTTCAGCGTCTCGGCCAGGCGGCTGCGCTGGTCGTCGCTGAGTTCGGTCGCCGCGGTGACGTCGGCGGTGATCTCGCCGTTCTCGCGGGCGATCATCTCGCGAAGCTGGACGATCATGGCGGGCAGCACGAACAGGCGCCGTTTCGCCGCCATCACGCGCAGCGTGTTGCCGGTGATCGCGGCCAGCCCCATCTTGTCCGCGATGGCGCCGACGGCGGCCTGCTGCTGGTCGCGGCCGTAGATCGGGGAATGGATGAGGTCGCGGAAATCCTCGGACACGTTCAGCGCCGAAGCGAGGGCGTCGATATCCCCCCGGACCTTAGGCAGCTCGTTGTCTTCCTTGGCGAGTTCGAAGATGGCGGTGGCATAGCGTTCGGCTATGCCAGATGAGATCGAAGCCGGTTCGGACACGTCCACCCTTTCGATGTTCGGCACACCCCGACACGGCGCCCGGAGGCACGCGCGAGAGCATGATTGTTTGGGGCCCCCGAAACGGGGCATTCGTCGATTTCGCGGCTGATCTAGCAGGTCAATCCGGGGGCGGCAACCGTCTAGGGACGGCTCTGCGACGGTCCGGGGGCACTGTCGCGGGCGCGTCCGGGCGCCGGTGCCCCGATGCCTTCGAGCATCCGCAAGGGCCGCCGCGCCGAAACCCGCGACCCGTTGAAGCGCGCGGGGACCTGCTTGGTCGCCTCGACCATCAGCACGCCGCCGGCGAAACGGCCGGTGATGTTGCGGCCCGCCCGTTCGAGCAGCCCGCCCGCGCGCATCCAGAACGGCCGCTCGCTGGGGGGCTGGAACAGCGCGGCCGCGTGGTTGCAGGGCTTGAAGTCGTGTGAGGCGATCTGCGCCTCGAGCTGGCCGAGGCTGAACGGCCGGCCGAACCCGAAGGGCGTGAGGTCGTTGCGCGACCACAGCCCCGCGCGGTTGGGCACGATGAACAGCGCGCGGCCCTCGGGCTTGAGGACGCGATACGCCTCGCCCAGAACGCCGGCCGCGTTCTCCGACACCTCGAGCCCGTGCATCACCACCAGCTTGTCGGCCTGTTCGTCGCGCAGGGGCCAGAGCGTCTCTTCGCAAAGCGTGACCACGTTCGGCCGACCGGGCGGCCAGCGCATGACGCCCTGCGGGCCGGGCATGAGCACCACGACGCGCCGCGCGTGATCGAGATAGGGGCGCATGAGCGGCACGGCAAAGCCGAACCCCGCGACGGTCTCGCCCTCGGCGCGGGGCCAGAACCGCAGCATCTGGTCGCGCACCGCCTTTTGCGCCGCGCGGCCAAGCCGCGTGCGGTAATAGAAGTTGCGCAGGTCGTGCACATCCAGATGCATGAGGCGCCAATCGCGTTGCCCGGCCGCCGCGGCGGCTTATCGTCCGAGCCTGAGACCATAACGGAACGAGGAGAATTGCAAATGCCCATCGAGATCGTCACCGTGCCGTGCCGCAGCGACAATTACGCCTTCGTCATCCATGACGGGTCGCGCGCGGTCCTGGTCGACGCCCCCGAGGCGCGGCCGATTCTCGATGTGCTGACCGCGCGGGGGCTCGATCTCGGGCATGTCGTGCTGACCCATCATCATGCCGACCATGTCGAGGGGCTGGACGGGCTGCGCGACGCCTTTCCGACGCTGCGCGTGATCGGCGCCAGCGCCGACGCCCACCGCCTGCCGCCGCTCGATCTCGGGGTCGAGGAGGGCGACACGTTCGACATTCTGGGCCTCGAGGCGCGGGTCATCGACGTCTCGGGGCACACGGTCGGCCATATCGCGATCCACCTGCCCGATGCCCGCGCGGTCTTTACCGCCGACAGTCTGATGGCGCTCGGCTGCGGGCGGGTGTTCGAGGGCACGCCCGAGATGATGTGGACGTCGCTCGGCAAGCTGGCCGCCCTGCCCGACGACACCACAGTATATTCGGGTCACGAATACACGCTGACCAATGCGCGTTTCGCCCTGACGATCGAGCCCGACAACGCCGCGCTGAAACGTCGCGCCGCCGAGGTCGAGCGCGCGCGCGACCAAGATCGCGCCACGGTGCCCTCGTCGCTGGCCGAGGAAAAGGCGACGAACCCGTTCCTGCGCGCCCACTTGCACGAGGTAAAGCGGGCCATATCTATGACGGGCGCTGCCGATGCCGAGGTCTTTGCCGAGATCCGGTCGCGCAAGGATCGTTTCTGAAACGCCCGCCAGAACGGCCATCGGATCGGCACAGGAGGTTCAGTCACGCGAAATGTGACTGCCCGCGCCAAGAAATTGCTTGAAGCAGGTCATGTCTCGACCAACCTTCATTCATAGGAGGCCACGGTCGGACGCCCCTCGGGGCGGCGCCGGCCAAACGAAAGGAGCACGCCCGTGCCGTCATTCTCCACTTCGCTCGAGCAGGCCATCCATGCCGCGTTGGCGCTTGCCAACTCACGCCGGCACGAACTCGCGACGCTCGAGCATCTGCTGCTCGCGCTGACGGACGAACCCGACGCGGCACGCGTGATGGATGCGTGCTCGGTCGATCTCCAGGAACTCAAGCAGACGCTGGTCGACTTCATCGACGACGACCTGTCGACCCTCATCACCGAGGTCGAGGGCTCCGAGGCGGTGCCCACGGCCGCGTTCCAGCGCGTGATCCAGCGCGCCGCCATCCATGTCCAGAGCTCGGGCCGCAACGAGGTGACGGGCGCCAATGTGCTGGTTGCCATCTTTGCCGAGCGCGAATCCAATGCGGCCTATTTCCTGCAGGAGCAGGACATGACCCGTTATGACGCCGTCAACTTCATCGCGCATGGCGTGGCCAAGAACCCCGCCCGCAGCGAAGGACGGCCCGTCGCCGGCACCTCCGACCCCGAATCCGAGGATTTCACCGCCCAGGTCGAGGAAGGCGACGGCAAGGAATCGGCCCTGTCGAAATATTGCGTCGATCTGAACGCCAAGTCGATCAAGGGCGATGTCGACCCGCTGATCGGCCGCGAGCACGAGGTGGAGCGCTGCATCCAGGTGCTGTGCCGCCGCCGCAAGAACAACCCGCTGCTGGTGGGCGATCCGGGCGTGGGCAAGACCGCCATCGCCGAAGGGCTCGCCAAGAAGATCGTCGAGGGCCAGACCCCCGACGTGCTGGCCGGCACGACCATCTATTCGCTCGACATGGGCGCGCTTCTGGCCGGAACGCGGTATCGCGGCGATTTCGAGGAACGGCTCAAGGCCGTCATGCAGGAAATGGAAGAGCACGAGAACGCCGTTCTCTTCATCGACGAGATCCACACGGTGATCGGCGCGGGCGCCACCTCGGGCGGCGCGATGGACGCGTCGAACCTGCTCAAGCCGGCCCTTCAGGGCGGCAAGCTGCGCTGCATGGGCTCGACCACCTACAAGGAGTTCCGCCAGCATTTCGAAAAGGACCGCGCTCTGTCGCGGCGCTTCCAGAAGATCGACGTGAACGAGCCGACGGTCGAGGACAGCGTCAAGATCCTGCTGGGCCTCAAGCCCTATTTCGAGGATCACCACGACATCCGCTATACGCAGGACGCGATCAAGACGGCGGTCGAGCTTTCGGCGCGCTACATCAACGACCGCAAGCTGCCCGACAAGGCCATCGACGTCATCGACGAGGCCGGCGCGGCGCAGCACCTGGTCGCGGAAAGCAAGCGGCGCAAGACCATCGGCACCAAGGAGATCGAGGCCGTGGTCGCCAAGATCGCCCGCATCCCGCCGAAATCGGTGTCCAAGGACGATGCCGCGGTGCTCAAGGATCTCGAGGCGACGCTCAAGCGCGTGGTCTTTGGCCAGGATGCCGCCATCAGCGCGCTCGCCTCGTCGATCAAGCTGGCCCGCGCCGGCCTGCGCGAGCCCGAGAAACCCATCGGCAACTACCTCTTCGCGGGGCCCACGGGCGTCGGCAAGACCGAGGTGGCCAACCAGCTCGCCGATACGCTCGGGGTGGAACTGCTGCGGTTCGACATGTCGGAATACATGGAGAAACACGCCGTCAGCCGTCTCATCGGCGCGCCTCCGGGCTATGTCGGGTTCGATCAGGGCGGGATGCTGACCGATGGGGTCGACCAGCATCCGCATTGCGTGCTGCTGCTCGACGAGATCGAAAAGGCGCACCCGGACGTGTTCAACATCCTGCTGCAGGTCATGGATCACGGAAAGCTCACCGACCATAACGGACGGTCGGTCGATTTCCGCAACGTGATCCTCATCATGACCTCGAACGCGGGGGCGGCCGACATGGCGCGCGAGGCCATCGGCTTTGGCCGCGACAAGCGCGAGGGCGAGGATACCGCCGCGATCGAGCGGACCTTCACGCCCGAGTTCCGCAACCGTCTGGACGCGGTCATCAGCTTCGGCTCACTCCCCAAGGAGGTCATCCTGCGGGTCGTCGAAAAGTTCGTCCTCCAGCTCGAGGCGCAGCTCATGGATCGCAACGTGACCATCGAGCTGACCGACGAGGCGGCCGCGTGGCTCGCCGACAAGGGCTATGACGACAAGATGGGCGCCCGGCCCCTCGGCCGCGTGATCCAGGAGCACATCAAGAAGCCCCTCGCCGAGGAGCTCCTGTTCGGCAAGCTCGCCAAGGGCGGTGTCGTGCGCGTGACGGTCAAGGACGGCAAGCTCGATCTCCAGATCGACCCGCCCGAGACGCGGCGGCTCGGCTCGCGCCGCCCGCCCCTGCTGACCGCGGACTGATCGTCCATGCGGGGCGCTGCCGCTATTGCGGCCGCCCTCGCGGCGGCGCCGGTTTCGGCCGCGCCGCCCGAACTGACACCGCCCCTCGACTGCGATTTGGGGGCGGTGTGCTATATACAGCAATATGTCGACCGCGACCCCGGCGCGGGCGCGCGGGACTTCACCTGCGGGCCGCTGGCCAATGACGGGCACAAGGGCACCGATTTCGCCCTGCCCTCGCTGGCAGCGATGACGGCCGGTGTCGATGTCGTCGCGGCCGCGCCTGGCGTGGTGACGGGTGTGCGCGACGGCATGGCGGATATCGCGCTCGACGATCCCGAGGCGCGGCCTCTGGACGGGCGCGACTGCGGCAACGGGCTGGTGATCGACCACGGTGCGGGCTGGGAAACCCAGTATTGCCACCTGATGCGCGACAGCCTCGCCGTGGCGGCGGGCGATACCGTCGAACGGGGCGACCGGCTGGGCCGCGTCGGCCTGTCGGGCGCGACCACCTACCCCCATGTCCATCTTTCGGTGCGCCATGACGGCGAAACCGTCGACCCTTTTGCCCCCGGCACCGACGAATGCGGCACCGGGGCCGGCACGCTCTGGCGGGTGGCGCCGGACTATGCGCCCGGCGGGCTGATCGCCGCGGGGTTCCACGACGGCCTGCCCGAGTTCGACGAGGTCGAGGCCGGCACCGCCGCCATCGCGCCCATAGCCGCCGATGCCCCGGCGCTGGTCGTCTGGGGATATGCGTTCGGCGGGCGGGAGGGCGACGAGATGGCGCTGCGCATCGAGGGGCCAGAGGGGTTCGCCCTGTCCGAGACGCAGACGATCGAGAAATCCCAGCCCCAACTTTTCCGCGCCGTCGGGCGCCGCGCCCCGGCGAGCGGCCTGCCGCGCGGCCGGTACGAAGGGCAGGTCTCGCTCAGCCGTGACGGCGCCGAGATAGACGCGCGGCGCGTCAGCGTGACCGTCGAATGACGCCCTAGCGCTCGGTCAGTTTCAGCTCGATCCGGCGATTGCGCGCGCGGGCCTCGGGCGTGTTGGCGGTGTCGACGGGCTGGAACTCTCCGAACCCGGTGGGGGCCAGCCGCTCGGCCGGGAACCCGAGGCTGTTGTTCATGAACTGCACGACCGACAGGGCGCGGGCCTGGCTCAGCTCCCAGTTGTCGGCAAACTCGGCGTTCAGCCCGACGGGCACGTTGTCGGTATGGCCATCGACGCGCACGACCCAGTCGATCCCTTCGGGGATCTCGCTCGAGATATCCTGGAGCAACCGCGCGACCCGCGCGATCTGCTCGCGCCCCGGCGCCGACAGGTCGGCCGATCCCGAGGGGAACAACACCTCGCTGTCGAAGACGAAGCGGTCGCCCACGATCCGCACCCCCTCCCGGTCGCCCAGCAGATCGCGCAGGCGGCCGAAGAACTCGGATTGGTAACGCTCGAGCCGCTGGCGTTCGGCGGCCTCGAGCTCGGCCCGCGCGCGTTCCTCCATCGCCACGCGGGCCAGCGCCGCGTTGAGGTCCTGCCCCAGCGACTCGATCTGGGTGTCCTGCTCGGCGATGTCGTCATTGGCGAGGTTGAGCAGGCTTTGCAGCTTGCCGACCTCCTGCCGCAGGGTGGCGACCTGTTCGTTCAGCGCCGCAACCTGCCGCTGCGCCTCGGCGCTCTGGGCTTCCTGCTCGCCCAGTTCCTTGCGCGCCGTCGCAAGAAGCGTCGCCTGCCGCTCGGACCGGGTCATCTGCTCCTGCGCCTGCGACCGGGCGGCCAGTTGCAGCGCCAGCGCCTCTTCGAGCTGGGCGCGCAAGTCGGTCGCGGTCTCTTCGGCCACGGCCTGCTGCGCGGCGGCCTCGGCGCGTGCGGCCTCGAGCGCGGCGGACAGGCGGTCGCGTTCGTCGGCCTCGCGTCCGGCCGCCGCGCGCAGCTCGGCAACCCGCGCCTCGGTGGCGGCAAGCTCGGCCCGCAGGGTCTCGAGATCGCCCTCGAACCCCGCACGCGCGGCTTCGGCGGCACGCAGGGCGGCGGCCGTGGCCGCAAGCTCGGCATCGGCGTCCTCGGCCCGGCTCAACGCCGCCGTCAAGAGTGCCTGAGTCCGGTCCCGCGCCGCGGCGGCCTCGCTCCGCGCGGCCTCGGCGGCCGCCAGCGCATCCGCCTGCCCCGCCGCCTCTGCCTCGGCATCGACCCGCGCCGCGCGTTCGGCGTCGAGATCGCGGGCCAGCGCCTCGCGCGCATCGGCCAGCCGCGCGAGATCCTCGGATGTGGCCTCCTGCGCGAGGAACGCGGCGACAAGACGCGCGGTCAGATCCTCCTCGGCCGCCTGCGCCGCCGCCAAAAGCGTCAGCGTATCCTCGGCGTCGCGCCGCTGTTCCTCGAGCGCGAGCGACATCGCCGTCAATTCGGCATCCGAGGCCTCGAGCCGCGCGCGCAGCGCCTCGGCGGCGGCGGCCTCGGCCAAACGCGCGGCTTCGGCATCGCTCAGCTCGGCATCGAGCGTTTCGACCCGCGCGGTCAAGGTGGCGGCGGTGGCCTCGCCTTCGGCCACGCGGGCGCGCAGCTCTTCGGCCAGCGCCTCGAGCGCGTCGGCACGCGCGGCAGCCAGACGGGCGGTTTCGGCACCGGCGTCGATCTCGTCACGGGCCTGCGCCAGCGCGAGGTTCAAGGCCTCCTGCCGGTCGATGAGTTCGGTCGTCTCGCCCTCGAGTTCCGCGATACGGCCCAGATTGGCCTCGCGATCCGACAAAAGCGACGCGACCTGTTCCTCGAAACTGGCAATGCGGCCCTGCTGCGCCTCGGTCTCGCTGCGCAGCCGGTCGATCAGCGCCTCGCGCGCGCCCGCCGCGTCGCGCAGCGCGTCGCGCTCCGTCTCGAGCGTGGCGGCGCGCGTATTGGCAAGACCCAGCATCTGGGTCAGCCCGGCGACCTCGCCCGTCAACCGGTCGAGCTCGCTCTCCTGCCCCGAGATCTCTTCGCGCAGGACGAATTGCACGACCATGAAGATCGTCAGCACGAAGATCATCACCATCAGCAGCGACGTCACCGCATCGACGAATCCCGGCCAGATATTGGCCGCCAGCCGTCCCCCCCGTCGCGTCAGCGCCATCGGGTCAGCCCCTTCTCTCCACCAGGTCCACCGGCGGGCCGCCGCGGCTCAGGGCGCGCAGGATCTGGCGGAGATCGGCGCGCAGCTCGGCCGTGGCCTCGTGACGGCCCGACGCGATATCCTCGGAGATCCGCAAGAGCTGCACGTCGATCGAACGAAGCCGCATCCGGCTTTCGGCGTCGAGCCCGCCGCCCGCCGCGCCCGCCGCCTCGCGGAGGCTGTCGATCAGCTCGGCCTGCCCGTCGGCCACGCGCGCCATCGTCTCGGCCAGCGAGGTTTCCCCCTCGAGCCGGTCGACCAGCCGGTGCAGCCCCGCGGTAAGCTCGGCCAGCCGCCCGTCGACACCGGCCCGCGCGGCATCGCTTTCGGCGAACATGTCCTGCAACCGGTCCATCTGGCCGGCGATATGCTCCATCACCGCGACCGCCGCGCCCTGTTCGCCCGCCGCTTCGGTCTCGCCCCCGGCGAACCCGATCCGCGTGATCGAGCTCAGCCATTCCTCGAGCTCGCGGTAGAACCGGTTCTGCCCGTGGCTCGCAAAGAGTTCGAGCAGCCCCACGACCAGCGACCCGGCGAGACCCAGCAAGGACGAGCCGAACGCCACGCCCATGCCGCCGAGCTGGCGTTCGAGCCCGTCCATCAGCCGCCCGAAGATCGCCATCCCGTCCTCGCCCTCGACGGGGGCGAGGCTGCGGATGGTATCGACAATGGCCGGAACGGTCGTCGCCAGCCCGTAGAACGTGCCCAGAAGCCCGAGGAAGATCAGCAGATTGACAAGGTATCGCGTGATGTCGCGCGCTTCCTCGATGCGGGTCGCGACCGAATCGAGGATGGAGCGCGACGAGGTCGAGTTGAGCTGCATCGCCCGGCCCCGCGACCGCAACAGCGCGGCAAGCGGCGCGAGCAACCGGGGCGCGCGCGAGAACTCGTGCGTTTCCGCGTCGTTCACGAACCCCTCGATCCAGTGGACCGACTGGATCAACTGAAAGCCTTGCAGGAAACAGGCCAGCACGCCGCAAAGGAATACCAGCCCGATGAAACCGTTCAGCCAGGGGTTCGCCTCGACCACGGGCATGACGCTGGGCAGGGCGACATAAGTGCCCAGCGCGACCAGAACCAGAACGCAGACCATGGCCGCGATCTGTCGGAAAGGTTGCGAGAATATCGGCTGCGCCGCTCGCTCGGGCCTCGCGCGCATGGATTTTCCTGTCGAAGCGTTCGCGGCACTCTATTTCCCCGGCGCCGCCCGCGAAAGGCCGTCAGCCCCGATTTCGCCGCATTGTGTCCACCAAGGCAGCCAGACGGTCGAGTTCGGGGTCCGAGATGCCGATCTCGGCCAGATGCGAGGCGGTGTTGAGGAGGTATTCGTCGTTGGGCCCCCGCCCCCCGACCGCCGCCGCGATGATGCGGGCCTGTTCCTCGACCGGCAGCCCCCCGCAATATTGGGTATGCGCCTTGTCGACGACATAGCCGATCGCCTCGACCCGCCGCCCGTCGGCGAGCCCGACGGCGAGATGGCGTTCGAGATAGGCCGACGAGACCAGTTCGCGCTCGCGCAGCGCCCCGAGCGTCGCGACCTCGTGGCCTTCCTCCACGCGCAGGGCCTGCCCGAAACACTCCGCACCCGGCGTCTCGTCCAGAGCGAGCACGAGGCCGGGCGCCTCGGCCGTGCCGCGGTGATGGATCGAGCGCATGGAAAAGGTGCGGGCATATCCCTGGAGCCGGGCAACGACCCGTTCGGCCACTGGAAACTCGGGGTTCCAGATCAGCGAGGCATATCCAAAGACCCACATCGGGCGGGGGGCGTCGTCTGGTCTAATCACATCGGGGGCTATATTCCCGATCCTGACCGGGCGAAAGGCCCGCCCCTCATGTGAAAGACCCCTCATGCGCTGGTTGATCGCCCTGATCGTGGCCCTGGCCGTCGCCTGGTCGGCCTATTGGCTCATCGGCTCGCGCGCCCTGCTCGGCGCGGTCGAGGACGGGGTGGCCGATCTGCGCGAAAACGGTCTGCGGATCGAAACGACGGACCTGCGGGTGCGGGGCTTTCCAAACCGCTTCGACACCATAGCCGAGAACCCGGTGGTGACGGACAGCCGCACGGGGCTGACATGGTCGGCGCCCTTTCTTCAGGTCATGGCGCTGAGCTACCGGCCCAACCAGGTGATCGTCGCCCTGCCGCCCGAGCAGCGGGTCGAGGGGCCGTTCGGCGCGGCCCTGATCGAAACCGAGCGGGCGCGCGCCTCGGCGACCTTCCGGCCGGTGCCGGCGCTGCCGCTCGACCATTCCAGCGCCGTGATCGAGGGGCTTTCCGTCACCTCGGGCGGTGTCGCGCTGACCGCCGACGAGTTGCGCGTGGCCACCCGCATCGTTTCCGGACCCGAGGGCGGCGCGCCCGACGGGCGGCACGTCAATCTCGGGGTTCTGGTCGACGATCTCGACCTGCCGCCCGCCCTTGCCGATGCGCTTGGCGGGGCCGAGGCGGCGCGCATCGACGGGCTGCGGCTCGACGCCGAGATCGCGCTTTCCGCACCGCTCGACCGGCGCAGCCTCGCCGCGGGCACGGTCGGGATCGAGGGGCTGCGGATCGACGCGCTCGATCTCGATTGGGGCGAGGTCGGCGCCGATGCCACCGGCGCGCTCGACGTGGGCGCCGACGGGCGGCTGTCGGGCGCCATCGACCTCAGCGTGCGGAACTGGCGCGCATTGCTCGACCGCGCGGTCGAGGCGGGCGTCCTGCCGGTTGACCAGGCCGAAACCGCAGGGCGCGCGCTGGGGCTGCTTGGTGGGCTGTCGGGCGGGGGCGATCGCATCGACATCCCGCTGACGTTCGATAACGGGCTGATCTATCTCGGCCCCGTCCTGCTGGGCGAGGCGCCGCGGCTCTGACCCGCTCGCGGTCAGGCGAATTGCTCGTTCAGCAGGCGCTCCTCTAGCCCGTGACCGGGGTCGAACAGGATCGTGTGCGTGACCGACGGCTCGCTTCGGACGATGACCGAGGCCACGTCGCGCACCTGCCGCCCGTCGGCATCGGCCATGACCGGCCTCTTGTCGGCCTCGTTCACGTCAAATCGCACCGACACGTTCTGCGGCAGGATCGCGCCGCGCCAGCGGCGGGGCCGAAATGCCGACATGGCGGTGAGCGCCAGGACGCCGCATCCGATGGGCAGGATCGGCCCATGCGCCGAGTAGTTGTAGGCCGTCGATCCGGCGGGGGTCGCGACCAGCGCGCCATCGCAAACCAGTTCCTCGAGCCTCACGCGACCGTCGACCGAGATCTTGAGCTTGGCCGCCTGCGGTCCCTGCCGCAGGAGCGACACCTCGTTGATGGCGAGCAGGCGCGCCTCGGTGCCGTCCATCTTGCAGGCCAGCATGGCCAGGGGGTTGATCCGCTCGGGCTCGGCCGCGGCGAGCCGCTCGTGCAGGTCTTCGGTGCGGTATTCGTTCATCAGGAAACCGATGGTGCCGCAATTCATGCCATAGACGGGGGCGCGCAGATCCTCGGTCTCGTGCAGGGTGCGCAGCATGTGGCCGTCGCCGCCCAGCGCCACGATCACGTCGGCCTCGTCCAGCTCGACCCGGCCGTAGAGCGCGGCAAGCTCGTCCCGCGCAGCATGGGCGACTTCGGTATCGGCGGCAAAAAAGGCGATCTTGCGGGCCATGGGGCGCTCCTTCGGGCGGCACGGTCGCGCGCGGCGGCGGGAAAGACAAGCACCGCGTCACGCGGCCCACTTTTCCCCGGCCGATCCGTGGGCTAGGGACGTGGCAACCGATATCCCAGTTTGAACGGAGCCCCGACATGACCGCAGATCACAGCGCCAAAGGGTTCTTTTCCCAGACCCTGGGCGATGCCGACCCCGATATCGCCCAGGCGATCACGCAGGAGCTCGGGCGCCAGCGCGACGAGATCGAGCTGATCGCCTCGGAAAACATCGTCAGCCGCGCGGTGCTCGAGGCGCAGGGGTCGGTCCTGACCAACAAATATGCCGAAGGCTATCCGGGCCGACGCTATTACGGCGGCTGCCAGTTCGTCGACATCGCCGAAAACCTCGCCATCGACCGCGCGAAAGAGCTGTTCGGCGTGGGCTTTGCCAACGTCCAGCCCAATTCGGGCAGCCAGGCCAACCAGGCAGTGTTCACCGCCCTCCTCAAGCCGGGCGACACGATCCTGGGTATGAGCCTCGATGCAGGCGGTCATTTGACCCACGGCGCCGCGCCCAACCAGTCGGGCAAATGGTTCAACGCCGTGCAATACGGCGTGACCCGCGACAGGCTGCTGCCCGATTACGACCAGGTCGAGGCACTGGCGAGGGAACACAATCCCAGGCTCATCATCGCGGGCGGCTCGGCCATCCCGCGAGTGCTCGATTTCGCCCGGATGCGCGAGATCGCGGACGCGGTCGGCGCCTGGCTGCTGGTCGACATGGCCCATTTCGCCGGGCTCGTGGCGGCGGGCGAATACCCCTCGCCCTTTCCCCATGCCCATGTCGCCACGACCACGACGCACAAGACGCTGCGCGGCCCGCGCGGCGGCATGATCCTGACCGATGACGAGGCGTTGGCGCGCAAGTTCAACTCGGCTATCTTCCCCGGCATCCAGGGCGGTCCGCTCATGCATGTGATCGCGGCCAAGGCCGTGGCCTTCGGCGAGGCGTTGCGCCCCGAGTTCAAGGAATACCAGCGACAGGTCATCCGAAACGCGCAGGCATTGTCGGACGAGCTGATGGCCGGCGGGCTCGATATCGTCACCGACGGCACCGACAGCCACCTGCTGCTGGTGGACCTGCGTCCCAAGGGGGTGAAGGGCAATGATACCGAAAAGGCGCTGGGTCGCGCGCATATCACCTGCAACAAGAACGGCATCCCCTTCGACGACGAGAAACCGACCGTGACGAGCGGCATCCGGCTCGGCTCTCCGGCGGGCACCACGCGCGGCTTCGGCGAGGCCGAGTTCCGCAGCATCGGCGGTTGGATCACCCGCGTCGTCGACGGGCTGGCTGCGAACGGGGCCGATGGCAACGGCGAGGTCGAGGCGGCCGTGCGCGCCGAGGTGGCCGAGCTTTGCGCGCGCTTCCCGCTTTATCCGGGGCTCTGAATGGTCGCGCTGGCACGGACCGACTATCCGGGCGGCGGCACGGCGCCGCCGCTCCTGGTGGCGCATGGGCTGTTCGGCTCGGGGCGCAACTGGGGCGTGATCTGCAAGCGGTTGTCGGATCGCGGGCCGGTGGTAGCGGTCGACATGCGCAACCACGGCGACTCGCCCCATACCGACAGCCACACCTATGCCGAGCTTGCCGACGACCTCGCCGGCGTGATGGACGGGCGCCACGACGTGCTAGGCCATTCCATGGGCGGCAAGGCGGCGATGGCGCTGGCCCTAGGGCGGCCCGACAAGGTGCGGCGCGCGGTGATCGTCGATATCGCGCCGGTGGCCTACGATCACAGCAAGGCGCATCTGATCGCGGCCATGCGCGCGCTGGACCCGGCGGATTTCCAGACACGGCGCGATGCCGATGCGGCGATGGCCGAGCATGTCAGGGCGCCCGAGGTCCGCGCCTTTCTGCTTCAAAGCCTCGATATTCAGAACCACCGCTGGAAGCTCAACCTCGACACGCTCGATGCCGAGATGGGGCGGATCACCGGCTGGCCCGACGACATGACCGGCCGGTTCGACGGCCCCGCCCTGTTCCTGTTCGGCGAGACCAGCGACTATGTCACGCCGGCCTATCACGACCGCATCCGAACCATCTTTCCGCAGGCCCGGTTCGAGACGGTGGCGGGCGTGGGTCACTGGCTTCATGCCGAGCGGCCCCG
This sequence comes from Palleronia sediminis, assembly GCF_004358695.1. Lineage (GTDB taxonomy): Bacteria > Pseudomonadota > Alphaproteobacteria > Rhodobacterales > Rhodobacteraceae > Palleronia > Palleronia sediminis. The sequence goes on along the minus strand of NZ_SNAA01000003.1, from coordinate 92,079 downwards.
CGAGGTCGAGGACCGGGTGCGCGCCTTCCTCGACGGCTGAAGGACGGGGGGAACTCTTGTCGCGCCCGCTCGTTCGCCCGTTGACGAAACCGAGAGGGAGCCGACCCATGACCACCATCACACGCCTCGCCGCGCTGTTCTGTCTCGGCGTGCTGGCCGCCTGCGAAACCGTCGGCGGCGCCGGACAGGATATCGAGAATGCCGGCGAGTTTATCCAGCAAGGCTCGCAAGAGGTTCAGGACGACATCTGAACCCTGCCGCACCGGACGACATGACGGGCCCCGCGGGGCCCGTTTTGCGTGGCGGTTCAGCGGCGGCGGGGTGCCTGCGCGTCCCCCTCGAGCCGGTTCGCGCGACGCGGCACCATGCGCCGGATCACGCCATCGCCCTTGAAGGCATGCCAAAGCGCCCCGGCGATATGGGCGACGATAAGGACGAGCAGCACGCGCGCCGTGATGGCATGGGCCTCGGCCACGGTCTCGGACCCGGTCGCCAGCGCCGTCATCCCCGCAAGCGGCATGGCGATCAGCACGACATAGAACAGGATGTGGTTCCCGCGCGACACGACCTGTATCGCCGAGGGCTCGGTCCGGGGCGGGGGCGGGGCGCCATGGCTGCGGCGGGTGACGAGCCGCACGATCATGGCCAACAGGATCGCGGTCCCGATCACGCCATGCACGACCGCCGATCCGGCGCCGTCCGCATCGGGGCTGAGACCCCTTTCAAAGGCGGCGGCCATGCCGCCCCCGGTAAAGAACTGGAACGCGACAAGCACGACCACCAGCCAGTGCAGACCGATCTGGCGGGTGGCATAGGTTTCGGCGCGGGGCATGGGCTATCCTTCGTCTGGTCCTCGGACCGTCAACGAAACCACCCCGCCCCGGATGCGCCGTGCGGCAAGGTGCCGCAATCCTCGCCTCAGCGCCGCAGGATCGCCCGCGCGATCAGCACCGAGGCCGGAAGCGCCAGAACAAAGCCGGCGGCCGCCGCGATCAGGATCGGCACGAGCGTATCGTAGCCCGCGGTCAGGGACGCGATGACGAAGGTTCCCGCCAGCGACGTGCCGACGATGGAGTAGAGAACAGTTGCCAGCCGAATCATGGCGCGCCCCTTTCGTGACAGAACGCGCGATCCGTCGCACGACCCCGCGGCGGCCGCGTTGATCTGGCGCAAAACCGCGGGGAAATGCCGGCCGGCCTATTCCATCTTGAGCGCGTTGATGAAAGCTTCCTGCGGGATCTCGACCCGGCCGAACTGGCGCATCTTCTTCTTGCCGGCCTTCTGCTTTTCCAGCAGCTTCTTTTTCCGGGTCGCGTCGCCGCCATAGCATTTGGCCGTCACGTCCTTGCGCATCGCCGACAGGGTCTCGCGCGCGATGACGCGGCCGCCGATGGCCGCCTGGATCGGGATCTTGAACATGTGGCGCGGGATCAGCTCCTTCAGCTTTTCGCACATGGCCCGTCCCCGGCCCTCGGCCCGGTCGCGATGCACCATCATCGACAGCGCGTCCACGGGCTCGTCGTTCACCAGCACCTGCATCTTGACCAGCGCATCCTCGCGATAGCCGATCATCTGGTAATCGAAGCTCGCATAGCCCTTGGTCACGGATTTCAGGCGGTCGTAGAAATCGAACACCACCTCGTTCAGGGGCAAGTCATAGACGACCATCGCGCGCGTGCCGGCATAGGTCAGGTCGAGCTGGATGCCCCGTCGCTCCTGGCAGAGATTGAGCACGTCGCCGAGATATTCGTCGGGCACGAGGATCGTGGCCTTGATCCGCGGCTCTTCGATGCGGTCGACATGGGTCATGTCGGGCATGTCGGCGGGGTTGTGCAGCTCTCGCATCGTGCCGTCGCGCAGGTAGACGTTGTAGACGACCGAGGGCGCGGTGGTGATGAGGTCGATATCGTATTCGCGTTCCAGCCGGTCGCGGATCACCTCGAGATGCAGCAGACCCAGGAACCCGCAGCGAAACCCGAAACCCAGCGCGGCCGAGGTCTCCATCTCGTAGGTAAAGGAGGCATCGTTCAGCGCCAGTTTTTCGATGGCGTCCCGCATGTCGTCGAAATCGTTGGTATCGACCGGGAACAGCCCGCAGAACACCACTGGAACCGAGGGCTTGAACCCCGGCAGGGGGGCCGCGCATTGCCGTTTCTCGTGGGTGATCGTGTCGCCCACGCGCGTGTCTCGCACCTGCTTGATCGAGGCGTTGAGATAACCGATCTCGCCCGGCCCGAGCTCGTCCACCGCGACCATGGCGGGGCGATAGACGCCCACGTCATCCACGTCATAGGTGCCGCCCGTCTTCATCATGCGGATGCGGTCGCCCTTGCGCAGCACCCCGTCGATGATGCGCACGATGACGATGACGCCGAGATACTGGTCGTATTTGCTGTCGACCAGCATCGCCTTGAGCGGCGCCTCCCGGTCGCCCGACCGGGGCGGGGGCAGCCGGGTGACGATCGCCTCGAGCACATCGGGAATCCCCACGCCGGTCTTGGCGCTGATCTGCACCGCGTCATGGGCCTCGATGCCGATCACGTCCTCGATCTGCTCCTTCACGCGGTCGGGTTCCGCCGCGGGCAGGTCGACCTTGTTCAGGACGGGGACGATCTCGTGATCGGCCTCCATCGCGGTATAGACATTGGCCAGCGTCTGCGCCTCGACCCCCTGGCTTGCATCGACCACCAGCAGCGATCCCTCGACCGCCTGCATCGAGCGGCTGACCTCGTAGGCGAAATCGACATGACCGGGCGTGTCGATCAGGTTCAGCACATAGGTATGGCCGTCGCGCGCCGGATACTCGATCCGCACGGTATTGGCCTTGATGGTGATGCCGCGCTCGCGCTCGATATCCATCGCGTCGAGCAACTGGTCCTTCATGTCCCGCTCGGCCACGGTGCCGGTAAGCTGGATCAGACGGTCGGCGAGCGTGGATTTCCCGTGGTCGATATGCGCGACGATCGAGAAATTGCGGATATGGGCAAGGTCGGTCATGCCGCTTCATATGCGGCCGGCGATGGCACTTGTCCATGGGGCGCAGCGGCGCAATCGCGGGCGCGTGCGGGGCGATTCCGGTGCCCGCCCCGCCTGTGGATTTCGGGATACGCCGCGCGCGTTGCCGAACCGTTCTCTCTTTCGCGAAACCCGCGCGACGCGCTAGGCTGATCCGCGGCAGAGGCCGGACGGAACCCGCGGGAAAACGCGGGACGGGCGGTCGCGACAGGCAACGAACGGGCAGAACCGATGCAGAAACTCGTCTATGTGACAGTGGCCGCACTGGCGGTCGCAGGATGCGCGAATGCGGGCGTGATCGAACGCGCCTGCCTCGAGTCGAACCGGAGCGGCACGTCGCCGCAACTTTGCGGCTGCATCCAGAACGTGGCCGACGTGACCCTGACCACCCGCGATCAGCGCCTCGCGGCCAAGTTCTTTGCCGAGCCGGGCAAATCGCAGGAGATCCGCACTTCGGACCGCCGCGACCACGAGGCGTTCTGGAAGAAATACCACGCCTTCGGAAGCAACGCCGAAAGCTACTGCAGCTGAGCGTTCCGCGGGGGCCGAACCCGGCCCCCGCGCGGGCGCGCGCTCAGTTCCCGCCCGACAGGACCCCGGTGCGCACGCCGTAATCGACGGCCAGCGCGTAATCGGGATCGTCATCGGCATCCACGACAAGCTGCCCGGCCTTTTGCAGCAGGCGGTGGCAGTCGCGGCTGAGATGGCGCAGCTCCAGCGTCTTGCCGGCCGCCTCGTATTTCGCGGCCAGCGCCTCGATCGCGGTCAGGGCGGACTGGTCCGCGACGCGGCTGCCCTCGAAATCCACGATGACGCGGTCGGGATCGGTCTCGACCGCGAAGAGCTCGGTGAACCCTTCGGCCGAACCGAAGAACAGCGGCCCCTGGATCATGTATACCTTGTCGCCCTCGGGCGTGGTGCGGGTGCGGGCATAGATGCGCTTCGCGTTCTGCCAGGCATAGGCCAGCGCGCTGACGATGACCCCGACGACCACCGCCGTCGCAAGGTCATAGGCCACCGTCACCCCGGTCACGAGAACGATCACCGCCGCATCGACCAGCGGCACGCGGAACAGGATCTTGAGCGAGTTCCACGCGAAGGTGCCGATCACCACCATGAACATCACCCCGACCAGCGCGGCCAGCGGCACCAGCTCGATCAGGGGCGCGGCCACGAGGATGAAGGCCAGCAGGAAAAGCGCGGCCGAGATACCCGACAGCCGCGTGCGCCCGCCCGATTTCACGTTGATCATCGACTGCCCGATCATGGCGCAGCCGCCCATGCCCCCGAACACGCCGGTCACCGTGTTGGCCACACCCTGCGCCACGCATTCGCGCGAGGCGCCGCCGCGCTGGCCGGTGATCTCGCCCACCAGGTTCAGCGTCAGCAGGCTCTCGATAAGCCCGATGGCGGCGAGGATGATCGCGTAGGGCGCGATGATCTCGAGCGTCTCCCACGTCATGGGCACGAGGGGGATGTGGAACTGCGGCAGCCCCCCCTCGATCGAGGCGAGGTCCCCCACGACCGGCGTGTCGATGCCCAGCGCCGTGACGATCAGCGCGGTCAGCGCGATCCCCGCCAGCGGCGCGGGAATGGCCGTGGTCAGCCGCGGCAGGGCCCAGATCACCGCCATGGTCAGCGCAACAAAGCCCAGCATGATCGCGAGCGGCATCCCGCTCAGCCATTCGCCCCCACCGATGCCATGGCCCGAGACCTCGCCCGAGCCGGGCACCTGGAACTGGCTGAGCTGCGCGAGGAAGATGACGATGGCCAGCCCGTTGACAAAGCCCAGCATGACCGGATGCGGCACGAGGCGGATGAACTTGCCCCAACGCAGCACGCCCACGACGATCTGGATGGCCCCCATCAGGACCACCGTGGCAAAGAGGTACTCGACCCCGTGATCGGCCACGAGGCTGACCATCACCACGGCAAGCGCGCCCGTCGCCCCCGAGATCATGCCGGGCCGACCGCCGAAGATCGCGGTGATGAGCCCCACGATGAAGGCCGCGTAGAGCCCCACCAGCGGCTCGACCCCCGCGACAAAGGCAAAGGCCACGGCCTCGGGCACCAGCGCCAGCGCGACGGTCAGCCCCGCCAGCAGCTCGATGCGGACCTGTCGCGGGTCGGTGGCGCCATTGGCGCGCCTGGCCTGGATCATGGCGCCGAAGGTCGCCAGGGATGCGCGGACCATGAACGTCCTCCTGTCGCTGTCGCGACGTGGCGGCGGCTCGGGTCCGGGGCACGGGACCGTCCGATCGGCACGACGCGGGAAATGGGATGATCGCGGCTTATGTCACGCCGCGCGGGTCTTGGAAACCTGCACGCGGCGTAGCCCGGCCATGCGCCGGGCGCAACCCTGCCGCACCCCCCTTCCCTATGGCGGCGCACCGCTCCATGCTCCGACCGGCGCAACGCGGCAGGAGGATCGCATGACGGAACGGCTGGGGATCATCGGCGGATCGGGCGTGTACCGGATCGACGACCTCGAGGACGCGAAATGGGTCGCCATCGACACGCCCTGGGGGCCGTCCTCGGACGAGATCCTGACCGGAACGCTCGCGGGCACGCCGATGGCCTTCCTGCCCCGGCACGGGCGTGGCCATGTCCATTCGCCGACGACCGTGCCCTACCGGGCGAATATCGACGCGATGAAGCGTCTGGGCGTGACCGATATCGTCTCGGTCTCGGCCTGCGGCTCGTTCCGCGAGCACATGGCGCCCGGCGATTTCGTCATCGTCGACCAGTTCATCGACCGCACCACGCTGCGGGACACCTCCTTTTTCGGAACGGGCTGCGTCGCGCATGTCTCGCTGGCCCATCCCGTCTGCGACAGGCTGCGCGGCCTCGCCCGCAAGGCCGCCGAGGGCCTCGGCGTCACGCTGCATGACGGCGGCACCTATCTCGCGATGGAGGGGCCGCAATTCTCGTCCATGGCCGAATCGCGCATGTTCCGCGAAGTCTGGGGCGCGGATGTCATCGGCATGACCAACATGCCCGAGGCGCGGCTCGCCCGCGAGGCCGAGATCTGCTATGCCACGGTCGCCATGATCACCGATTACGACAGCTGGCACCCCGACCATGGCAGCGTCGACATAACCGAGATCATCCGCGTGCTCGGCGCCAATGCCGATGCGGCGGCCGGGCTGGTTCGAAGCCTCGCCGGCGCGGGCGCGGTCCCGCATGCACCCTGCCCCCATGGCTGCGACCGGGCGCTCGACCACGCGATCATGACCCTGCCCGAACGGCGCGATCCCGAACTCGTCGCCCGGCTCGACGCGGTCGCGGGGCGCGTGCTGGGCTGAGCCTTCTCTGTTTCTGCAAATACTCGTGGCGACCGGCCGCTCGCGGGCGGTTCGTCAGACATTGATGAGCAGGTGTTCCCGTTCCCAGGGCGAAATCGCCTGGAGGTATTCGTCGTATTCGGTCGTCTTGACGATCGAATAGACCTGCGAGAATTCCGGCCCGAGCAGCGCGCGCAGGTCCTCCGCGCGCGCGAACAGGTCCAGCGCATCGTACAGCCCGCGCGGCACCGCGCCCTCCGAGGCATAGGCATTGCCCGTCATCTCGGGGGCGGGGTCGCGTTCTTCGCGTAGACCCAGCAACCCGCAGGCCAGCGATGCGGCGATCCCGAGATAGGGGTTGCAGTCCATGCCGGCGATCCGGTTCTCGACGCGGCGGGCCTCGGGCTCCGAGATCGGGATGCGCAACCCGGCGGTGCGGTTGTCGCGCCCCCATTCGAGGTTCACGGGGGCGGCGAACTCTTTCACGTAGCGCCGATACGAATTGACGTAGGGCGCGAGGAGCGCGATGGCCGAGGGCAGGTGCCGTTGCAGCCCGCCGATGAAATGGCGGAACGCGGCCGTCTCGGCGCCGTCCGCGTCCGAGAACACGTTCCGCCTTTGCGCGTCCAGCAGGCTGTGGTGGATATGCATGGAGGATCCGGGCTCCCCCTCGATCGGCTTGGCCATGAAGGTCGCGAAACACCCATGGCGCAGGGCCGCCTCGCGGATCAGCCGCTTGAAGAAAAATATCTCGTCGGCCAGCTTGACCGGGTCGCCATGGCGCAGGTTGATCTCGAGCTGTCCGGCGCCGCCTTCCTGCGTGATCCCGTCGATCTCGAAGCCCTGCGCCTCGGCAAAATCGTAGATGTCGTCGATGACGGGGCCGTATTCGTCGATGGCGCTCAGCGAATAGGCCTGGCGCGCCGCCGCGGCGCGGCCGGTGCGCCCGATCATCGGCGCGATGGGCACGCCGGGATCGGTGTGGCGCGCGACGAGGTAGAACTCCATCTCGGGGGCGACGACGGGGGTGAGCCCCATCTCGGCATAGGCCGCGACCACCCGCCTCAGCACGTTGCGCGGGGCCGTGGGCACGGGCGTGCCGTCCTGCAACGTCATGTCGTGGATGACCTGAAGCGTCACATCCGCCGTCCAGGGCGCCGCGGTCGCGGTCGCGTAATCGGGCGTCAGGATCATGTCGGGCTCGGTCGCGCTTTCGGGCAGGGGCACCTCGGCCCAGCCGCCGGTGATGGTCTGCTGGAATATCGTGCGCGGCAGGTAGAACCGCGATTGACGCCCGAACTTGGTCGCGGGCATGGCCTTGCCCCGCGCGATGCCCGGCAGGTCCGACACGATGCACTCGACCTCGTCGGGGCGGCGTCCGTCGAGCCAGAGCCGCGCCGCCTCGGGGATATGGTCGAGCCAGCTCATGCCCCTGCCCTTTCCATGTCGTCCGTCGCGCGGAAGAACGCGGCCAGCCGCGCGCCGGCCGCCGCGCCGTCAACCGGCAAAGCCGCATCCGCGACGGCCTGCGCGCGCATCTCGGGCGGCACGGTCGCGCCGCGCAGCTCGGTCATGCGGGCGATGATGTCGGGCGAGAACTCGGGATGGGGTTGCAGCGTCTCGACCCGGTCGCCGACGCGGAACCCGGCGTAGCGGGTGAACCCGTTCGACGCCGTGACGCGCGCGCCTTCGGGCAGGCGCGTCACCTGGTCCTGATGCCACGCGTTCAGATGCACCTGCGCGCCATCCCACTCGTAACGCCGACGCCCCACCGCCCAGCCCCCGGCGAATTTCTCGACGCGGCCGCCCAGCGCCTGCGCGATGATCTGATGGCCGAAACAGATGCCCACCAGCGGCACCCGCGCGGCCACGATATCGCGGATCAGTGCCTCGAGCGGGGGAATCCAGTCATGCGCCTCGTAGGCCCCGGCCCGCGAGCCCGAGATCAGCCATCCCTGCGCGGCCCGCGGCCCCTCGGGAAAGACGCCGTCGCAAACCGGGTAGACGGACCAGTCGAAGCCCGGCCCCAAAAGCCGGGCATACATCTCGGGATAGCCGCCGTGATCGGCGGCCAGTTCGGGGGCGGTGTGGCCGCATTGCAAAAGCCCCAGCCGCATCGGCGTCATTCGCCGTCGAACGCGCAGAGCGTTTCGACCCGCAGGCCCATCCGTTCCAACCGCGCGCGACCGCCCAGCGCGGGCAGGTCGATCACGAAGCTGCATCCGATGACTTCGGCGCCCAGCCTCTCGCAAAGCCGAACGCCCGCCTCGGCGGTGCCGCCCGTAGCCAGCAGATCGTCGACCACCAGCACCTTTTCACCCTCGGCCAGCGCATCGTCATGGATCTCGACCGTCGCCTCGCCGTATTCGAGCTGGTATTCCTCGGACAAGGTGGCGCCGGGCAGCTTGCCGGCCTTGCGCACGGGCACGAAGCCCACATTGAGCTGATGCGCGATCGCCCCGCCCAGAATGAACCCGCGCGCCTCGAGCGCCACCACCTTGTCGAAGCGCTGCCCCGCAAAGGGGTCTAGCAACTGGTCGACGCAGATCCGGAACCCCCGCGGATCGGCGAAAAGCGAGGTCACGTCGCGGAACATGATCCCCGGCTTGGGAAAGTCGGGGATCGTGCGGATATAGTCGCGCACCGTCTTGCGGGGCGGAACGGTGGCATTCATCGTCTGGCCTTTCGGGAAATCGCCGGGCGCGGGGCCGCGATCAGTCGTTCATCCGGTCGAGCTGTGCCTGGAGCGCGGCGAGGTGGCGCTTGATCGCCTCGAGATCGTCGGCGGTATCGGCGGGGGGCGGGCTTTCGGGCTTGGGCTGCGGCTTGCCGCCGGGCGTCGGCCACGACCCCGTCAGCGCCTTGAGGAACGCCTCCTGCTGCTGGCGCATCGCCTCGAAGCCGGGAACCGCCGCCATGGGCGACATGCCGATCACGCGGTTCTGGCTTTCGCGCAAAAGCTCGAAGCTCTGTGCGAGGAATTGCGGCACGACCGATGTGGCCTGCGTGGAATAGCTGCGCACGAGATCGGTCAGCACCTCGAGCGGCAGGACGTTCTCGCCCTTGGACTCGTGCTCGGCGATGATCTGCAACAGGTATTGGCGGGTCAGGTCGTCGCCCGATTTCAGGTCGACGATCTGGACGTCCCGCCCCTCGCGGATGAAGCGGGCGATATCCTCGAGCGTGACGTAATCGCTCGTCTCCGTATTGTAGAGGCGGCGGCTCGCGTACCGCTTGATGAGCAGCGGCTTGGTCTCGTCCGACACGGGGGCCGACTCCTTCTGCTGGGCCGATCCAGACTAGGAGCGTGCCGCAGAAAAAGAAAGGGCGAGCTGTGACAGCTCGCCCTTGCAGGACAGCGCCGCGGGGAGGACGCGGCGGGAGGTCCCGGTTCGCTTATTTCGCGGTCTGCGCCTGCTTGACGGCGGCGTCGTTCGCGCTGGCGGCAGCACGCTTGGTTGCGTCGCTGGCGTGGGTCGCGGCATCGCTGGCCTTGTAGCCGGCGTTCTGCGCGGCCTTGGTCGCGTCCTGCGTCATGTCCTTGCCGGCGGCCAGCATCAGCTCGACGGTTTCCATCTGCGCGGTCTTGGCGACCTCGCCGAAGGCGGCCATCGTCTCGGCGGTGATCTCGGCCTGGGCCGAGGCGAAATCGGTCATCGCCTTGGCGTAGTCCTGGGGCTCTTCACGGGTGGCGACCAGGGCGTTCATCTTGCCCAGCGTGTCCTTGGTGTATTTCGCCGACAGGTCGGTCGATTTCTCGACGGCCTCGAAGGCGACCTTCGACATCTTTTCGCCGAAAGCGGCATAGGACCGGAAGCTGTCCTGCATCGCCGACATGTCGGTGGGGAAAGCCGCCATCATGTCCTGCATCATCTTGGTGTAGTCGGTGTTCGCGGTGGCCATGATATCGCTCCGTGTTCAGGTTCGCGGGAACGGTTGCCGCCCCGCATGTCTCTAACTGTGTCAGAGATATGCCTGCTGCAGTGCAGCATTTCAAGGGAAACGGTCATTCCGGCGCAAATTTCTTTGCAGTTGCAGCATCGGCCCGCAAACTGTTGACGATAGGGTAGTTTCCCTGCGGGCGGCGCGTAAGGCCCTGCCCCTGTTGGCGCAAACTGCGAAAAACATCCCTGCCGGATCGGCCGCGTCCTGGCCGAATCGGCCCGCCCGGCGGCGATGCCGCATATGCGAGAGCTTCAGTCCGGCCGGCCGCCGATGACATAGGTTCCCGGCGCGTCGGCCAGCACCTCGCGCCCAGCGCCCGGTATCCGCGCCGGCACCTGCCGCCCCGAGCGTTTGGCCAGCCACGCGCCCCAGCGGCCCCACCACGACCCCTCGTGGAACTCGGCCGCCGCCTGCCACTCCTCGGGGGTGCCCGACCAGTCGCCGTTGGTGTAATGGCCGTATTTCCGTTTCGAGGGCGGGTTCACGATCCCCGCGATATGGCCCGATTCCGACAGGATGAAGGTTCTGGACCGGCTGCCGGTCTTTTGCATCCCGCGGAACGAGGATTTCCATGCCGCGATGTGATCGGTCTCGCAGGCGATGGCGATGAGCGGCACGGTCACGTCGCGCAGGTGCACCGTCTCGCCGCAGATCTGGAACCCCTCGGTCGCGAAAAGGTCGGACTGGCACAGGCCGCGCAGGTAATCGACCGCCATGCGTGCGGGCAGGTTGGTACCGTCGCCGTTCCAGAACAGCAGATCGAAGGCGGGCGGGGCCTCGCCCATCATGTAGCTGCGCACCGCCGGCTTGAAGATCAGGTCGTTGGAGCGAAGGAAACTGAAGGTCCGCCCCATGTAGAACGAGTCGAGATAGCCCTTGTCGCTGACCTCGCGCTCGATCCCGTCGACGAAATCGTCCTCGAGGAACACGCCGACCTCGCCCTGGTTCGAGAAATCGGTGAGCGTGGTAAAGAACGTGGCGGAGTTCACGCTCCTGTCGCCGCGCCGGTGCATGAGGGCCAGCGTCAGCGCCAGCGTGGTGCCGCCGATGCAATAGCCCACCGTGTTGACGCGGTCCTCGCCGGTGATGTCCTTGACCTCGGCGATGGCGCGCAGGAAGCCGTCCTCGACGTAATCGTCCAGCCCGACCTCGGCATAGCTCGCGTCGGGATTGACCCACGACACCACGAACAGCGTGATGCCGCGATCGACCACCCATTTGATGAGGCTGTTCTTTTCCTTGAGATCGAGGATGTAGAACTTGTTGATCCAGGGCGGAAAGATCACCAGCGGGGTGCGGTGGACGGTCTCGGTGGCGGGCGCGTACTGGATCAGCTCGAACAGGCGGTTGCGGAACACGACCTTGCCGGGGGTGGTGGCGATGTTCTCGCCCACGCGGAACGCTTCGGGATCGGCCAGCGTCACGAGCAATTCGCCATCGTTGCGTTCGAGATCGCGCACGAGGTTCTCGAGCCCGTCGACAAGGCTTTGCCCCTCGGTCTCGACGGCGCGTTGCAGCGCGTCGGGATTGGTGCCCAGGAAATTCGTCGGGCTCATCATGTTGACGATCTGCTCGGAGAAATAGCGCAGGCGGCGGCGATCGCGTTCGGGCAGGCCCTCGAGCTCGTCGATGGCCTGCATCACCGCCTCGCCATTCACGAGGTATTGCTGCTTGAGATAGGCAAAGAACGGGTTGTCGCGCCACGCATCCGACGCAAAGCGGCTGTCGCCCGGCGCCGCGTCCGGCGGGGCCGACAGATCGCCCCGCGCCAGACGCTGCTGCGCCTCGAGATAGGTGGTGAGCGTCCGCCCCCAATAGCCCACCTGCATCTCCATCAGGCGCGCGGGATTGGTGAACATCTCGGTCATGTAGGCCCCGGCGGCCCGCGCGTAGAGATCGGTGCCCGGCCGCGTAAGCTCGACCGGGACCTCGCGCTTGTGGCTCAGCGTGGCGACCAGCCGGGCCGAAAGCTCTTCGAGCCGGGCGAGGTTCGCGGTCATCTTTTGCGACAATTCCGCAGCATGCGACGTCGGAGCTGCGTCATCGGTTGCCATGCGGATCCCCCCGGACTAAATTTCTGCGTTCCCGCCCGACTGCGGGGCGGTGCCGCGACAGCGCGACCAAAGCGTAGGACAGCCCGCTGCCGCCAGTCTAGTGAACCCAGCGGCAAGATTACAGCCGTCCCGCGACGGCGGAAGGATACCGATGCGCATTCCGATGAGCTACGACATGATGGAAACGGCGCGGGTTACGAACCAGTGGCTCGGCGCGACCGCGCAGGCCATCGGGGCCTACCCGGCGATGGGCATGGTGCCCAACCCGATGTTCCAGCTACTCTCGGCCTGGGGCGACATCACCGAGCGTAGTTTCGACAGGATGGTGTCCCGTCCCGACTGGGGCATCCACACCGTCACCGGCCCCGACGGGCGCGACCACGTCGTGACGATCGAGACCGAGGTGGACCGCCCCTTCGGCAACCTGATCCGGTTCCAGGTCAGCGGGCGGCCCGACAAGCCGCGCAAGGTGCTGGTCGTGGCGCCCATGTCCGGCCATTACGCGACGCTTTTGCGCACGACGGTGAAAAGCCTCCTGATCGACGCCGAAGTGTGGGTGACGGACTGGCACAACGCGCGCGACATCCCCGTGTCCGAGGGCAAGTTCGATATCGAGGATTACACCCGCTATCTCGTGGATTTCATCCGCGCCGTGGGCCCCGAGGCCAATGTCGTCGCGGTCTGCCAGCCCGTGCCGCTGGCGCTGGCCGCGACCGCGTGGCTGGCCGAACATGCCCCCGAGGCGCAGCCGCGGTCGCTGACCCTGATCGGCGGGCCGGTCGATCCCGACGCGAACCCGACCGAGGTGACGGATTTCGGCCGCCGCGTGACCATGGGGCAGCTCGACCGCATGGTGATCCAGAACGTCGGCATCAAATATGCCGGCACGGGGCGCATGGTCTATCCGGGTCTTTTGCAGCTCGCATCCTTCATCGGCATGAACAGCGAACGGCATGCCAACGCCTTCTGGAACCAGATCGTCGCCAAGGCCAAGGGCGACGCCAGCAATAACGACCGGCACAACCGGTTCTACGACGAATATCTCGCCGTGATGGACATGACGGCCGAGTTCTACCTCTCGACCGTTGAACGAATCTTCAAGAAACGCGAGATCGCGACCAACAGCTTCACGCTGGACGGGCAGCCGGTCGATATCGGGCGGATCACGCAGGTTCCGGTGATGATCGTCGAGGGCGAGGATGACGACATCTCCGCGCCTGGACAGTGCCTCGCCGCACTGGATCTGCTCACCGGGCTGCCGCCCGAGCGCACCAAGGTCCATCTCGAGCCCGGCGCGGGGCATTACGGCATCTTTGCCGGGCGGTCGTGGCGGCAGAACATCCGCCCGCTGGTGCTGGACTTCTTCGACGCGGCGGCGGGCGACACCAAGGCAGCGCGGGCGGCGAACGTGCACTCGGCCAGGCATGACCGCGCGCATCCCCATCACGGCACCGACCGCACCCCGATCTGAGCTCAGAGCCCGGCGACCCAGTCGAGAATGCGCTGCGTTACCGGCTCGGTCAGCGCGGGGCTGAGGATGTCGCCCGCGAGGACGTGGTTCGACGGGTCCATCCCCTCCTGCGCCGGAATCTCGACGGTGGTGACGGGCGCGCCCCACTCGGCCATCTGGGTGCGGATCGCCTCGGGGCTGACCACCTTGTCGTCGGGCGAATAAAACAGCAGCGCGGGCGCCTCGGCCTCGTTCAGCGGCGCGTCCTGCGCGAGCCCGATCACGCGCTGGACGGGCACCAGCGCCTCGGTCGGATAGCTTTCGGTCCAGTAGAGCGCGTGGTCGGGGTTCTCGGGCGCGAAACCGCCCGTCGGCCCCAGCACCCAGGGCAGCCAGATGCGCGCGCCCGGCCATTCCAGCAGGAACGCCCCGCGCCGCGGCACGCCGAAAACCGGCGAGATCAGAACCGCCGCATCGACCCGGTCGGGATAGCGGGCGGTCGCGATGGCCGTCAGCGCCCCGCCGTTCGAGGTGCCGATCAGCATGACCCGCTCTCCGATCCGTTCGCCGACGGCGAGCGCCTCGGCCATGTCGGCCAGCCAATCCTCGACCCGCGGCTCGGCCATCGCCTCGGAATCGCGTCCATGACCGGCGAGCCGCGTGTAGCACACGTTGGCGCCCAGCGCGTCGGACAGCCGTTCGGGGATCGGGCGGAGCTCTTCGGACGAGGCCGAGAAGCCGTGGATATAGACGATGGCCCAGTCGGTCCGTTCGCCGGTCTCGCCCGCCCAGAGCACGCGCTTTTCGGTGCCGGGCACGATATTGTCGAACGTCGCCTCGCGCGCATCGAGCCACGCGTCGACCTCGCCGTCGATCCGGGGCGGCGCGGGCATGTCGGCCCCGCAACCCGCAAGCGCCACCGCGCAGGCAAGAGCCATCGCAGCCCTCATGCGAGCGCCCCGAGCACATCCTCGACCGCCCCCTCGATCAGGCGCAGGCACGCCGGGTCCGAGAACCGGTGATCGGCCCCCTTGACCAGCGTGAGCCGCACGTCCCCATCGAGATGATCGAGCAGCCGCAGCGCCACCGAGGGCGGCACATCCACATCCGCCGTCCCCTGCAACAGCCGCACCGGCCCGAATTGCGGCACCGGGCCGCGCAGCACGAGATTGTCGCGGCCGTCCTCGATCAGGCGGCGGGTGACGACCATGGGTTCCCCGTATTCCGAGGGCAGCTCGACCCGGCCATGTTCCGCCAGATCGCGCCGCTGCGCGTCGTCAAACCCCGCCCACATGCTGTCCTCGGTGAAATCGGGCGCGGCGGCGATGCCGACCATCCCGGCCACCCGATCGATCCGGCGCTGAACGAGGAACGAGATCCACCCGCCCATGGACGACCCGACCAGGATCACCGGCCCGTCGGTCAGCGCGTCGATGGCCGCGACCGCGTCCTCGGCCCAGTCGCCGATGCAGCCCTCGTCGAAGCGGCCGGACGAATCGCCATGCCCCGAATAGTCGAACCGCAGGAACGCCTGCCCCCGCGCCGCGGCCCAAGCGTCGAGATGCTGCGCCTTGGTGCCGTTGCGATCCGACCGCAGCCCGCCGAGAAACACCACCGAGGGGGCGCGCCCCTCGCGGCGGTCATGGGCCAAGCGTCTCCCCATCGCGGTCTCTAGCATATCGGTCATCCTTCGGTCGTCTCCGTTCTGTCCCGCGGCGCCCCCGGCACGGGGCGCGCGCACGCCATGCACATAGCCGGAAAATCGCGCGCGTCCCGCGGGCCATGGCGTCGCGGCCGCGGTTGACAGGGCGCGCGGGCTTCGCCACATGGCGGTGACATACTTGCAACCGGGCGTTCCGTGGGCGCCGAACCGACGAGGAGGCCCCGATGGCCCAGATTTCCCTCACCTTTCCCGATGGCAATGCGCGCAGCTTCGACGCCGGCGTGACGGCGGCCGAGGTCGCGGCCTCGATCTCGAAATCCCTGTCGAAAAAGGCGATTTCGGCGCAGGTGGACGGCGCGCATTGGGATCTGCAATGGCCCATCGCCCATGACGCGCGGATCGCCATCAACACGATGGACGATGCCGAACCGGCGCTCGAACTGGTGCGCCACGACCTCGCGCATATCATGGCCCGCGCCGTGCAGGAGATCTGGCCCGATGTGAAGGTCACGATCGGCCCCGTCATCAAGGACGGCTGGTATTACGATTTCGACCGCGAAGAGCCTTTCACCCCCGAGGATCTGGGCCGGATCGAAAAGCGGATGAAGGAAATCGTCGCCGCGCGCGACCCGGTCCGCACCGAGGTCTGGACGCGCGACTGCGCCGTCGCCCATTACAAGGAGCGTGGAGAGCCCTACAAGGTCGAGCTGATCGACTCCATCCCCGGCGACGAGCCGCTGAGGATGTATTGGCACGGCGACTGGCAGGATCTCTGCCGCGGCCCCCATTTCCAGCATACGGGCCAGGTCGGCGCCGATACGTTCAAGCTGATGAGCGTCGCAGGCGCCTTCTGGCGCGGCGACAGCAGCCGCCCGATGCTGCAACGCATCTACGGCACGGCGTTCCGCACGAAAAAGGATCTCGACGCGCATCTGACCATGCTCGAAGAGGCCGCGCGCCGCGATCACCGAAAGCTCGGCCGCGAGATGGACCTGTTCCACATGCAGGAAGAGGCGCCGGGCCAGGTCTTCTGGCATCCCGGCGGCTGGACGATCTACACGACGCTCCAGGACTACATGCGCCGCCGACAGCGCGCCCAGGGCTATCGCGAGATCAACACGCCGCAGGTCGTCGACCGCAAGCTGTGGGAGGCGTCGGGCCACTGGGACAAGTACCAGGAGCATATGTTCATCGTCGAGGTCGACGAGGAACACGCCCGCGAAAAGGCGGTCAACGCGCTCAAGCCCATGAACTGCCCCTGCCACGTTCAGGTCTACAAGCAGGGTTTGAAATCCTATCGCGACCTGCCGCTCAGGCTGGCCGAGTTCGGATCGTGTTCGCGTTACGAGCCGTCGGGGGCGCTGCACGGCATCATGCGTGTGCGGGGCTTCACGCAGGACGATGCGCATATCTTCTGCACCGAGGACCAGATCGAGGATGAATGCGCGCGCTTCATCCGGTTCCTCAGCCAGGTCTATGCCGATCTCGGTTTCGACGAGTTCGAGATCGCCTTTGCCACGCGGCCGGAAAAGCGCGTGGGCAGCGACGAAAGCTGGGACCATGTCGAGGGCGCGCTGCGCGGCGCCATCGAACAGGTCGGCGCCGAGTACCGCGTCGAGGAAGGCGACGGCGCCTTCTACGGCCCCAAGCTCGACTTCTACCTGACCGACGCCATCGGACGCGTCTGGCAATGCGGCACGTTCCAGGTCGACCCGAACCTGCCCGAGCGGCTCGATGCGAGCTATATCGCCTCGGACGGTTCGAAAAAGCGCCCCTTCATGCTGCACCGGGCGATCCTCGGCTCGTTCGAGCGGTTCATCGGCATCCTGATCGAGAACTACGAGGGCAAGCTGCCGCTCTGGCTCGCCCCGCGGCAGGTCGTCGTGGCCTCCATCGTGTCCGAGGCCGATGCCTTTGTCGAAGAAGTCACCGACTTGCTGATCGCCGCGGGCCTGCGCGCCGAGGCCGATACCCGCAACGAAAAGATCAACTACAAGGTGCGCGAACACTCGGTCGGCAAGGTGCCCGCGATCCTCGCCATCGGCGCGCGCGAGGTCGAGGACCGGACGGTATCGGTGCGGCGGCTGGGCGACAAGCGGACCCGGACCGTCGATCTGGATACGCTGATAGCCGAGCTCAGCGCCGAGGCGACCCCGCCCGACCTGCGCTAACCCGAGAGCGCGGCGCGGATCTCGGCGGTCCAGCCCAGATGCGCGCCGCTTTCGGTACGGATCACCGGCCGTTTCATCAGCGCGGGGTGCGCCACCAGCAGATCGGCCGGCGGCCTCGCACGTTCGTCCTCGGACAGCCCGCGCCATGTGGTCGAGCGGCGATTGACCAGCGCATCGCCGAAACGTGCCAGCAGATCGTCGATCTCGTCACTGGTCAGCGGCTCGGCCCGCTGGTCGCGCAAGGTCACGTCGTGGCCATCCGCGGCCAACGCGCTCCGCGCCTTGCGGCAGGTGTCGCAGGCGGCAAGCCCGATCACGGTGAGAGGGGATGCGGTCAATTCTCGTCCTCCGGTTGATGTTTTGCTTGCATTTCCACGCGACTGTTTTTCAATTCGAAACGCCGGTCGGATCTACGGCGGGGCTTGAGCCCGTTGCGTGGTAAGGATCGGCGGACAACTCGCCGCGTTCGCGCGGTAACAGACCTGGAGACGACGTTATGCCGACTGGCACCGTGAAATGGTTCAACACGACCAAAGGTTACGGCTTTATCGCCCCCGATGGCGGCGGGCAGGACGTGTTCGTCCATATCTCCGCCGTCGAACGCGCCGGAATGACCGGGCTCGCCGACAATCAGAAGGTCAGCTACGAGCTGATCTCGGGTCGCGACGGCCGTCAATCGGCGGGCGAGTTGCAGGCCCTCTGACACCGTGCCCCGCCGGCACACGGCCCGCCACGGCGGGCCGTTCCCTTGCCGCACGGCGGTCAGTCGGCGAAATAGCTGTCATTGCCCTTGAGCGGAACGGCGCGGGGGGCCACCGTGCCCTTGTAGGTCGGGACATGCCGGCGCTGCGTCACCGGGTGCTGCATCATCTGGCGATAGCCCAAAGCCTGGTTCGGCTGCCCGCAAAGGATCGTGCCGTCGATCGTGCTGGGCCGAAGCCCGGCCGGGCAATAGTTCTCGTGCGTCGGGTTGAACGCATATAGCGGCACGCCCGAACTCGCCCCGGCGGGCACGGCGGCGGTCAAGGCGATGGCGGCAAGGGCCGCCGTGGCTGCGAAACTCTTCATCATGTCCCCCCGGATTGCAGGAAATCGACCGGCTGGCGCGGCCCTGCCGACGAGGTTAGGCAGCGCGGCGCGGCCCGTCAATTCGGCTCAGGCCAGCGCGCGGACGATGACCACCCCCGCCCAGGCCGACACGCCGGTCAGCACCGTGCGCCAGATCGTGTCGGTCGCGACCATCGTCCACGACCAGTTGCGCATGATCGACATCGACGTGAACTCGAACGTGCCGTAGGCCATGAAGCCCACCACCGCGCCCTGCACCAGGGCCTGCATCGGCGCATCAGCCCTGAGCGCCGGCATCGAGACCAGCCAGACCAGCGCCAGGGCATAGGCGGTGTAGAACACCGCCGCCGGGGCCATCATCGGGCTGTCGCGCATCGCGTCGCCCAGATGGCGCGTGAAGAGCGGCTTCATCACCGTCGTCAACGCGATGGCGTCGATCACGAGGAACACGATGGCTGTCGCGAGAAACAGGAACAGGAAGGTCATGGGCGCGAGGCTCCGGGGTTGGGACGGGTCGCATGCGACCTGGCCCGCTTGTGCCCGCCGTCTCACCACCAATGTTCGACCTGTAGCCCGTAGGTCGTGCCGCGCGTGTGGTCATAGGCCGAAGCGAACCCGCCGCGATCCGCCTCGGCGTTCCAGTCGGCATGGGTCACGTAGGCGCGAAAAGACGGCCGGTCGAAGAAATCCGGGCCGCCGGGCTTCCACTCCAGCGCAAGCGTGGCCTTTCCCAGAACGTCCGTGTCGCCATCGTCGCTGGTCACATCGATGCCGGCCTCGAGCGCGAAATGCAGATCGCCCGCGATGCGCCAGATCGGCCGCGCGCCCAGCGAATACCACTCGCGCCCGTGCGATTGCAGCTCGGCCACGGCGGTAGACTGCATCGAGAAATCACGGTCGAGGTTCACGAGATGCGTGGCGATGAGCCTCGCGCCCACCTCTTCGTCGCGGGCATCGGCATCCGAGAAATAGAACATCGTATGCCCCGCGCCCCAGCCGAGCTGACCGGTCAGCGACAGCGATCCGCCCAGCACCCCGCCGCGCTCGGCCTCGACCGACAAGAGCCCGCCGCCATCGGCGCGCGTCGTGTATTCATCCTTGGCGAAACGCAGATCGAGCGCGCCGCGCAGGGTCAGATCCTCGTTGACCTCCCAGCTTTCGATGCGTGCCTCGATCCGGCGATAGGGGCTGCCCTCGTCCAGCGCCGTCTCGACGTCATAGGTCGAATGCTCGAACAGCGCGAGCGACAGCTCGCCCTTGCCGAACGGGATCTGGTCGATCCCGACGCCGAGTCCGGTCGCGTTCCAGTAATAGAAATCGTGGATATGCGTGTCCTGCCGGTAATAGAACCGCTGCCCGGCCCAGACCCGCGCCCCGGCCAGCGCACCCGTCTCGGTGAAATTGTCGAGCGCGAGCCAGCTTTCGACAAGGAAACTGTCCCAGTCGTCGTAATCGTTGAGCGGCCCGCCGTTGAACGCGGCCCGGAAATGCGCCTCGACGGTCGGCCCCCCCGAGCGGTCGCCGAAGGTCAGCGTCAACCCCGGCTCGATATAGGTTTCGCATTCATTGCCGAGCCGGTATTTCGCCGGCGCATCGGGAAGCTGGAAACAGCGCTGACCGCCCCCGCCGAACCGCGCGCCGACGCCGGACCTGAGATAGCCGAAGCTCTCGATCTTGAAGGTTTCGCCCTCGTAGATCACCGGCCAGCCGGGATCGCCCGATCCCCCGTCCTGTGCCAGACCCACCTGCGCGACCAGCGACAGGGCCGCTGCAACCCCGAGGACACGGCTCATCGCGAACCCCTCCGCCATTACCCTACTCTTCACAGCATGGGCCGATTTGCCACGGGGGCAAGAACGGGGCCGCGGAAAATATCGGCCGGGTCCGTAGTGCAGAGCCCGAAAGAAATCGGGGGGGAACGAAGTCTTACGGGCACGTGTTGAGCCCGTCGAAAAGGAATACCGCGCAGGAGCTGTCCCATGGGCGATGCAAAGTTCAGTCTGGCGACAATCGATTACATCATCGTCGCCGCCTATTTCGCACTTATCATCGCCCACGGCGTCTATATCTCGAAAAAGCAGAAAAGCGGGTCGGACAACTACTTTCTCGCCGGCCGATCCCTGCCCTGGTACCTGATCGGCTTTTCGCTCTTCGCCTCGAACATGTCGGGGTCGAGTTTCGTGGGCCTGATGGGCGGGGCCTATTCGAACGGCGTCGTGATCTTCAACTACGAATGGACGGCGGCGCTCGTCCTGATCCTCTTCGCGATCTTCATCCTGCCCTCCTATCTCAGGGCCAAGATCTCGACCGTGCCCGAGTTTCTCGAACACCGATACGACGTCCGGTCCCGCCGGGCGTTTTCACTGTTCACGGTGCTGGCCATCATGTTCATCGACACGGCCGGCGCGCTTTACGCGGGCGGTCTGGTGATCGCGAACGTCACCGGCCTGCTCAACATCTGGGGCGCGGTGGCGGTGCTGGCGCTGGTCGCGGGGATCTACACGATCCTCGGCGGTCTGTCGGCGGTGGTCGTGACCGACACGGTGCAGGCCGTCCTGCTCATCGCGGGGGCGGCCGCGCTGTTCTGGATCGGGCTCGACGAGATCGGCGGCTGGTCCGAGCTGTTCACCGATGTCGACCCCGCGATGACAAGCCTGATCCTGCCCGCCTCGGACGATTTCCTGCCCTGGACCGGGCTTTGGGGCGTCGTCCTGCTGGGCTTTTACTACTGGACGATCAACCAGTTCGTCGTGCAGCGCACGCTTGGCGCCAAGTCCCTCAAGGAGGGGCAGGTCGGCGCGCTTTTCGCGGGCTTTCTCAAGCTGCCGAACCTGTTCTTGATGATCCTGCCGGGCCTGATCGCGCTCAAGCTCTATCCCGATCTCGAGACGCCCGACCTCGCCTTTCCGACGCTGGCATTCGAGCTGATGCCCATCGGCATCCGCGGCCTCATCATGGCGGCGCTGATCGCGGCGATCATGTCCTCGCTCGACTCGGCGCTGAACTCGGCCTCGACGCTGGTGGTCAAGGATTTCGTCCAGCCCTTCCGCCCCGACACCAGCGAGGACCGGCTCGTGTGGCTCGGCCGCATCGTGACGGGCGCGGTCATGGTGTTCGGCGCGATCTACTCGCCCTTCATCGGGTCGTTCGAAAGCCTGTTCAGCTACTTCCAGTCGTCGCTGAGCTACATCATCCCGACCATCGTCGTCGTCTACATCCTCGGGCTGTTCGTCCCGTGGCTGAACGGCACGGGCGCCTTCTGGACCATCGTCGCCGGCCTCGTCCTGGGTATCCCGCTGTTCATCCTGAAAGAGGTGACGGGCATCTGGGCCAATCTCGGCCTGCCCGAGATCCACTATACCGTGATGTCCACGATCATGATGTTCATCGGCATCGTGCTGCATTTCGGGCTGTCGGCCATGACGCGCACGACCGCCGAAGAGAAGGAGGGGATCGACGATCTGGTCTGGTCGCGTGACGAGGCCAAGGAGATCTTTACCACGCTCGAGCGTCCGTTCTGGACCGACCGCACCCTCTGGGCGCTGGGTCTCATCATCGCCACCGCCGGGTTCGTCATCTGGTTCTGGTAAATGGATCGACTGCCCGGCATCCTTCTCGCCAACGTCCCGCCCCTGACCATCCCGCTGGCCATCATCCTCGGCGGGGTGGCCATCGCCCTTATCATCCACCGGCAGGTTTTCGCCTTTGCGATCCGGCGGATGGAGGGGCGGATCGGGCTCGGGGCCGCCGCGTTCCGCCGCGCCCGGCGCCCCATGCGTCTCGTCGCGGTGCTGGCGGCACTGGTCGTCACGGTGCCCTTCGTGTCCCTGCCCTACGGGCTGCGCGACACGATCGGGCATGTCGCGCTGATCCTGATGATCGTGCTGGTGGGCTGGACGATGATCCTCGTCTCGAACCTGCTGGCGGAACGGTCGGTGCGCAATTACCGGCTCGACGATGCGAACAACCTCGTGGCGCGCAAACACGTCACGCAGGTCCGTGTGTTGCGGCGCACCATCAATATCCTGATTGGCCTCATCACCGCGGCGGCGGTCCTTCTGACCTTCGATTCGGTGCAGCGATACGGCGTCAGCCTTTTCGCCTCGGCCGGGGCCGCGGGGCTTGTCCTCGGCTTTGCCGCGCGGCCTGTCCTGTCGAACCTGATCGCGGGCATCCAGATCGCCATCACCCAGCCGATCCGGCTGGAGGACGTGGTGATCGTCGAGGGCGAATGGGGCTGGATCGAGGAGATCTTTGCCACCTATGTCGTTGTCCGGCTCTGGGATTGGCGGCGCATGGTCGTTCCGTTGAGCTATTTCATCGAACAGCCGTTCCAGAACTGGACCCGCGAAAGCGCGGGCGTGATCGGGTCGGTCTATTGGTATGTCGACTACACCCTGCCCGTCGACGAGATGCGCGCCGAGCTCGAACGCGCGATCGAGAACTCGCCCTTCTGGGACGGCGAGGTCAAGGTGTTGCAGGTCGTCGATACCGACAAGGACACGATCCATATCCGCGGCTTGATGAGCGCGCGCACCTCGCCGCAGAACTTCGACCTGCGCTGCGAGATCCGCGAAAAGATGATCGGCTGGATCCAGCGCGAACACCCCGAAGCCCTGCCGCGGCTGCGCACCGAACTGCACGGACCGCCCGACGCGCCGGCGCGCAAATCGGCCGATCCGCCGATGCCGCCGCCCGGAACGACCGGGCCGGATGGGACTTGAGCCTCGAACACCTAGCGAAAGGATGCGTGTCATGGATCTGGGTCTGAGCGGCAAGACCGCACTCGTCACCGGCGGTGCCTCGGGCATCGGCAAGGCCACCGCCAAACGCCTCGCGGCCGAAGGCGCCGAGGTCATTCTCGTCGATGTGCAGGGCGACGCGGTGTCGAAAGCCGCCTCCCAGATCGGCGAGGGCGCGCATGGGCTGCATTGCGATCTGCGCGATGCGAACCAGATCGACGGGCTCAAGCGTACCGTGTCCGAGCGGTTCCAGATGCCGCATATCCTGGTCTGCGCGGCCGGCGTCACCGGGGCCAAGGGCCACCCGCTGAACGACATCACCGATCACGACTGGCACGAGGCCTGGCAGACCGATTTCATGTCGGTCGTGCGCTGCATGCGGGCCTTCGTGCCCGGCATGGCGGGGCGCGGTTGGGGCCGGGCCATCGCGATCACCTCCGAGAACGCCGAACAGCCCTATTGGGAGGAAGCCGTCTACAACACCGCCAAGGCCGCGGTGGCCAACTTCGTCAAAGGGTTGTCGCGCTGCTATGCGCAGCAGGGCGTGCTGATCAACTCGGTCTCGCCCGCCTTTATCGAGACGCCGATGACCGACCGGATGATGGACCGCAAGGCCGAGCAAAAGGGCACGTCGCGCGAGGAAGAGGTCGAGACATTCCTCGAGACCGAACGCCCCAACCTCGTCGTCGGGCGGCGCGGCAAGCCCGAAGAGGTGGCCGCCGCCATCGCCTTTCTCTGTTCGGACCATGCCAGTTTCATCAACGGGACGAACCTGCGCGTCGATGGCGGGTCGGTCGCGTCGATGGACGCCTGAGCGCGCCGGGGCTCAGCCCTTGAGCTTGGCCTCGAGCCCCGGCACCTTGTCCATGAGCTCGCGCAGCTCGCGCCCCTTGAGGCCGAAATCGGCGGGGTCGATGGCGCCGTCGGGCACATGGGCGGCCAGCGCCCGCATCAGGTCGGCCTGCTGGCGGCTGAGCGACACCGCATCGCGCAGGTAATCCGCGAAAGCCCGCATGGTGATCGGCAGCCACGGCGTCGCGATCTCGTCGATGATCGCCGTGGCATAGGCGCGGATCTCGTATTGTGCATGGGCGTCGGCCCGCAGGTGGAGGAAGTTCAGCAGCGCGCGCGCCGAGACCGACCAGACGAACTGGGTATAGATGTTCGTGCCGAGGCACATCCGCGCGAGTTCACGGGTCAGCCCGTCGCGATCCTCGTCCTCCTCGGCCAGCAGGTCGGTATAGCTCGCGTATTGGCGCGCGCTCTCCGCCTTGAGCAGGTCGAGCACGCGCGCGGCCTCTTCGCCCTCGAGCACCTCGGCCCGGCCCTGCCGGTTGGTGCGCGACTGCGCGGCGAGGTGTTCGGGCGCGGGGATGTAGAACTCGCGATCGAGGACGGAATAGCGCGCCGACAGCTCGTTGTACGAGTTGCGATGCCGCATCCATTGCCGCGCGACAAAGATCGGCAGTTTGACGTGGAACTTGGCCTGCACCATTTCCAGCGGCGTTTCGTGCTTGTTGCGGATGAGGTAACGCAGCAGCGCCTCGTTATCCGAAACGGACCGCGTGCCGCGCCCGTAGGACATGCGCGCGGCGTTCGGTATCGATTCGTCGTCGCCCATGTAGTCGATCAGCGTCACCGATCCGTGATCGAGAACCTCGACCGGACGGTAGAGCACGGCCTCGGCCGCCTCGGAGACCGGGCGCCTCGTCCGGCCCGTGGGGTGGGTGTCGTTCATCGCGCGACTCTCCGACTGGAACCCCGCCAGCTTCTTGCAAATCGGCGGGGATAACGAAACCCCTTTGGGGGCGCTCGCCGCGGCTGCGGGCCGCGCTAGATGCGCGTCGAACGAACCGGAGGACAGTATGTCGATAGAATACCTGCACACGATGGTCCGCGTGAAGG
The DNA here is from genome assembly GCF_004358695.1 of Palleronia sediminis. Lineage (GTDB taxonomy): Bacteria > Pseudomonadota > Alphaproteobacteria > Rhodobacterales > Rhodobacteraceae > Palleronia > Palleronia sediminis. Next base: position 66,782 of record NZ_SNAA01000003.1, on the reverse strand, counting down.
ACCTCGAGAAAAGCCTCGCCTTCTACGAGATGCTCGGCCTGAAGGAACGGCGCCGTTCCGAAAACGAGAAGGGGCGGTTCACCCTCGTCTATCTCTGCCCGCCGGGGCAGGAGGACGGCCGCGCCGATCTCGAGCTGACCTATAACTGGGACGGCGATGACGGCCTGCCCGACGACAGCCGCCATTTCGGGCATCTCGCCTACAGGGTCGATGATATCTACGAAATGTGCCAGAAACTCATGGATAACGGCGTGACCATCAACCGGCCGCCCCGCGACGGGCACATGGCCTTTGTGCGCTCGCCCGATAACGTCTCGGTGGAACTTCTCCAGCGGGGCGATGCGAAGGAGCCGGCCGAGCCGTGGGCAAGCATGGAAAACACCGGGCATTGGTAGGCGCGCTGGCTGCGGGGCTGGTTCTTGCCGGTCCCGCGGCGGCCGATTGCCGGCTGGCGCTTGTGCTGGCGGTCGATATCTCGTCCTCTGTCGATGCCGAGGAGGACCGGTTGCAGCGCCAGGGGCTGGCGCGCGCGCTCACGTCCGAGCGGGTGCGGCGTGCGGCGCTGGCCCTGCCCGGCCAGCATGTCGCGCTGGCGGTGTTCGAATGGTCTGGGCGCTGGCAGCAGGAGACGCTGCTCGAGTGGACGCCGCTGCGCAGCGCGGCCGATATCGACGCGGCGGCTGCGGCCATCGCGGGATCGACCCGGTCCTATGCCGATTTCCCGACCGCGGCCGGCTATGCGCTGGGTTACGCGTCCGAGATGCTGGGCCGCGCGCCCGATTGCCTGTTCCGCACCATCGACATCTCGGGAGACGGGGTCAGCAACGAGGGGTTTCCGCCCAGCTTTGCCTATAGCAACTTTCCCCTGGGGGATGTGACGGTGAACGGGCTGGCGATCACCGGCCATGACGAGACCGTCGTGCGGTTCTACCGCACGCAGATCGTGCGGGGGCCGGGGGCATTTCTCGAGATCGCCGACGATTTCCCCGATTTCGAACGTGCCATGACCCGCAAGCTCGAACGCGAGATGGGTGCGCGCGTGGTCGGATCGTCGGGCGACGGGCCGCGCGTTCAGTAGATATAGCGGATCTGGTCGATCCAGAACCGTTCCGTCTTGCGCAGGGCACCGTTCAGCAGGGTGATCGTGTCATAGTCGATCACGCGCTTGTCGACGAGGATCTCGGCATGGCGGGCAAAGATCGCCGCGACGGCGCGCCGCACCTCGCGCCCCCGTTCTGTGAGTCTGACCCGGACCGAGCGGCGGTCGATCGCGCAGCGCTGGTGGTGCATGTATCCCAGTTCGACCAGCTTTTTCAGATTGTAGGACACGTTCGAGCCCTGGTAGTAGCCGCGGCTTTTCAGCTCGCCGGCCGTCACCTCGTTCTCGCCCACGTTGAACAGCAACAGCGCCTGCACCGGGTTGATGTCGATGATCCCGCGCCGCTCGAACTCGTCCTTGACCACGTCGAGCAGCAGCCGGTGCAGCCGTTCGACCAGCGCCAGCGTGTCGACGTATTCGGTGGCGAATGCGATCTTTTCGGGCGGCCGGAATTCGGGCTGGGCGTTCATGGTCGGTCCTCGCGATGCTCTGGCAGTACGCCGAGGATGCATCGCGAAAGCCTAACAATTCCTCTACGCGCGGCCGATTCAGGGGCGGGCCACGCCTTGGGCCGCCACGATCTCGGCCCGGATGCGGTCGATCAGCGGGGCGAACCGGGCGGGCGGGTCCTCCTGTCCGCTGACCCAGCGATAGAGATCCTGGTCGTTCTCGCTCAGCATCAGCTCGTAGGCGGCCAGTTCTTCATCCTCGAGCGTGGTCAGCGGCCCGGCGGCAAAGGCCCCGAGGATCAGGTCCATCTCCTTGATGCCGCGCCGCGAGGATCGCATCCGCAGCCTGCGCAGCCGGATATCGGGGTCTTCGGTCGTCATGAGGCCTCCAGCACGGCGCGCAGTTTCTTCTCGAGCTGGCCCAGCCGGCTCGCGCTTCGGGTGATCTCGGCGCGCAGGGTCCGCATCTCGGCGAGGATCGCGGCGGCATCGGGCGCGATCTCGACCTGCGGCGTCTGCAACCCGCGCCCCTCGCCGGTCAGCAGCCAGCGGAACGACACGTTCAACAGCCCCGAGAGCATGGACAGGCGGTTCGCCCGCGGCTCGCTCCGGTCGTTTTCCCATGCCGCGAGGGTCGAGACCTTGACCCCCAGCCGCCGCGCCAGGTCGGCCTGCGTCATGCCGACGGCCTTGCGCGCGTCGGCCAGGCGGTCGCCAAAGGTCGCGTGTTCCTCGTAATACCAGTCGCCGGTTTCGTCATCGCCCATCGCGTGCCCTTCCGTCTTGAAGCGGTGTCGGGCGGAGCCTAAACACCTGTGAACCCCATGACCATCGGAGCGCGACCATGAATCTCCTTTCCGCGACACTGGCACGGGTCAAGCCCTCACCGACCATCGCCGTGACGATGAAGGCCGCCGAACTCAAGGCCGAGGGCCGCGATGTCATCGGTCTCGGCGCGGGCGAGCCCGATTTCGACACGCCCGACCATATCAAGGACGCGGCCAAGGCGGCCATGGATGCGGGTCTCACCAAATACACCGCGGTCGACGGTCTGCCCGAGCTTAAGCACGCGATCTGTGCCAAGTTCAAGCGCGACAACGGGCTCGACTACACCCCCGCGCAGGTCAGCGTCGGCACCGGCGGCAAGCAGGTGCTCTATAACGCGCTCATGGCCACGCTGAACCCCGGCGACGAGGTCATCATCCCCGCGCCCTACTGGGTCAGCTATCCCGACATGGTGCTCTTGGCGGGCGGCACGCCCGTCATCGTCGAATGCGGCATCGAGAACGATTTCAAGCTGCAGCCCAGAAAGCTCAACGATGCGATCACCGACAAGACCAAGTGGATCATCTTCAACTCGCCCTCGAACCCGACGGGCGCGGGCTATTCCCGCGACGAGCTGCGGCTTCTGACCGATGTTCTGGTGAACTATCCGCATGTCCACGTCATGTCCGACGACATGTACGAGCATCTGCGCTATGACGATTTCACCTTCTGCACCCCCGCCGAGGTCGAGCCCGAGCTCTACGACCGCACCCTGACCGTGAACGGCGTGTCCAAGGCCTACGCCATGACGGGCTGGCGGATCGGCTATGCCGCGGGGCCGGAAAAGATCATCGGCGCGATGCGCAAGATCCAGTCGCAATCGACCTCGAACCCCTGTTCGATCAGCCAATGGGCCGCGGTCGAGGCGCTGAACGGCCCGCAGGAGTTCCTGAACGAATGGCGCGCCACGTTCCAGCGGCGCCGCGACCTTGTCGTGCGGATGCTGAACGAGGCCAAGGGCGTGACCTGCCCCACCCCGCAGGGCGCGTTCTACGTCTATCCCTCGATCGCGGATTGCATCGGCATGGTCAGCGCGCAGGGCCGGGCCATCGACAGCGACGAGGCCTTTGCCACCGCGCTGCTCGAAGAGGAAGGCGTGGCCGTCGTGTTCGGTGCGGCCTTCGGGCTCAGCCCCTGTTTCCGGGTGAGCTATGCCACCTCGGACGCGGCGCTCGAAGAGGCCTGCACCCGCATCCAGCGGTTCTGCGCGGGCCTCGCCTGATGGTCGCGGCGCTTCCCGAGTATTATTTCCGCACGCGCGAGAACGGCGCCTTCGTCTTTCGCATCGAGCAGGAAACCCGGCAGCGCCAGATCGAGATGGAGCAGATCGCGGTCGTCAATATCCGCAACGGCGAAGTCAAGCCGCATGGCGACCGCGACCTGACCGACGAGGATCTCGCGCGCATCGACGCCTGGATGGCCGAGCGTCGCGCGATCCTGGCAGAGCGCACGCTCGACGATATCCGGCGCACGGTCGATCACCTCAACCAGACCGCGCATTGGGTGCAGACCCGCGCCGGCGACGACGAGATCGAGGCCGTGACCAACGACCTGCTGCTGGCGATGCACGACCTGCGGCAGGTTCTCGTGCGCAAGCGCGCGGACCGCGTGATGAAAGAGCGCGCCGCCGGCTGAACGGCGCGCCCGGTGTCGGCGGGCCGGATCGGCCCGGCGCGCTCAGGCGGCCACGGTCAGGCCACCGCGCCCGGTCGCGGGCGCGCGAAAGGCCGAGAGCACCTCGGCATAGGCGGGATCCTGCGCCGCCACATGCAATGTCGCCTCGAGCATCCCCTGTTTCGAGCCGCAATCGAAGCGGCGCCCCGAGAACGCGAAACCGGCGAGGCCGATGCGTTTCGACCCGGCGGCGATGGCGTCGGTCAACTGGTATTCGCCCCCTGCACCGGGCGTGAGCGCGTCGAGATCGGCAAAGATCGACCCGTCGAGCACGTAACGCCCGACCACCGCTTGGCGCGACGGCGCCTCGTCCACCGACGGCTTTTCGACCATGCCCGAGGCATGGATCAACCGCCCCTCGGTCCGGGTCGGCGCGAGGATGCCATAGGCGCTGACCGCCTCGGGCGCGACCTCCATCGTGGCGACCATGTGCCCTGCCCCGGCGGTCTCGTAAGCGGCGACCATCTCGGCAATGCAGCCCGTCTTGCCGAGGATCAGGTCGTCGGGAAGGATCACGGCGACGGCACTTGGCAGCGCATGGGCCGCCGCGCAGTTCACCGCGTGGCCCAGCCCGAGCGGCTGGTCCTGCATGACAAAGATCACCTCGTGCTCGTCCTCGCGCAGGCAGGCATCCTCGAGCTTGCGGGCGACGGCGTTCTTGCCCTTGGCGCGCAACTGCCGCGAAAGCGTGGCATCGTGGCGGACGTGACGCTCAATCGCGGATTTGGACGGGTGCGAGACGAAGACCATGCGCTCGATCCCGGCGGCGCGCGCCTCGTCGATGGCATACTGGATCAGCGGCGTGTCGATGACCGGCAATAGCTCTTTCGGGGTCGCCTTGGTCGCGGGCAGGAACCGCGTGCCCAGCCCGGCAACGGGGAAAATGGCGGTGCGAACGGTCGACTGGGTCATTCGGACACTCCTGCGGGTAAGCGTTTTCAACATGGCCGTACTTCCTGACTTTCTGATCCCGACCCGTGGGGGCACGCCCCGCAGGCCATTCCGTGCCGCATCCTGCGGCAGCTCACCTTGGGGAATGACGGGCGAAGGGGGCCAATTCTTGGCAGGGTTAAGACAAAATTAGCATTTGCAGCGGGGCCGAAACCGGCGCCCCTGCCGCGATAATCGCAGATCGCGGCTGTATCGGGGGGATGTTCGCGCTACATCGCTCGGGCAGCCAAGATTCCCGCCGCCCGGACTGCATGGCGGCCCCTGACACGGAACTCCGACCGGAATGCCATCGTCACAGATCGACCCGACCGTCGTCATCTCCTATGCCGAACCCTATCGTCGTATCGCCGTCATCGGCAGCGGGTCCTGGGGCACCGCCTTGGCCTCGGTCGCGCGCCGCGCCGGCCGCGAGGTGATCGTCTGGGGCCGCGACGCCGAGACGGTGCACGCCATCGCCGAGCGCCAGGAAAACCCGCGCTATCTGCCGGGCATCGCCCTTCCCGACGGGATCGAGGCGACGACCGACATGGAAACGGCCCTGCGCGGCGCAGAGGCCGTGCTGATCGTGACGCCCTCCAAGACGTTGCGCGAGGTCTGCGGGCAGATGCGCCCGCATCTGCCGCCCGGCGTGCCCGTCGCGCTTTGCGCCAAGGGGATCGAGGCGCAATCGGGGATGCTGCTGGGCGAGGTCGCAGCCTCGGAACTGCCCGGCCATCCCATCGGCGCGCTGTCGGGGCCGACATTCGCGCGCGAGACGGTGCTGGGCCACCCGACCGCGGCCACCGTGGCGTTCAACTTTTCCTACGAGGACCGGCTGAACCCGCAGGACAGCCCGGCGGCGCGGCTCGCGCTGTCGATGAGTTCCGAGTTCTTTCGGCCCTATATCTCGGACGACCTCGTGGGTGTCGAGATCGGCGGCGCGGTCAAGAACGTCATCGCCATCGCCTGCGGCATGATGAGCGGGGCGGGTTTCGCCGAGAACACGCGCGCCGCGCTCATCACGCGCGGCATGGACGAGATGAAGACCCTGGCCGAGGTGCTGGGTGGCCGCCGCGAGACGGTCACGGGGCTTTCGGGGGCGGGCGACCTGACGCTCACCTGTTCCTCGACGACCTCGAGAAACATGTCGCTCGGCACGCAACTGGGCCAGGGGCTGAAACGGTCCGAATGTTTCGACGGCGCCCCAGTCGTCGTCGAGGGCGAGGTCAATTCGGTCTCCGTCATCGACCTGGCCAGCCGGATCGGGGTCAGCCTGCCCATCTGCGAGGCGGTCCACGCCATCCTGCACCGCGATGCCGACATCACCCGCACGTTCCGGGACCTGTGGTCGCGCCCCATCGAGGGCGAGCCGAAGGCGCTCGGCTTCGCGTTCGAACACCCTTTCGGAGAGCCTGCCCGATGAATGCCCACACCCCCATCGACCGCGACATCAGCTCCTGCCGCTTCGTGCTGGCAACCGATCTCGACGGCACCTTTCTCGGCGGGACCGAGGACCAGCGCCGGACGCTCTACGACTGGATCGAGGAAAACCGCCAGACCGTCGGCCTGATCTTCGTGACCGGGCGCGATCCGAAGTTCATCGTCGAGCTTTGCGAGGACGGTCTGCCCTGGCCGGAATATGTCGTCGGCGATGTGGGCACCACCATCGCGCGGGTGCTCCACGGCGCCATCGACCCCATCGACGCGCTCGAAGAGGAAATCGCCGAGGCCTGGAACGATTCGGGCGACCGGGTCCGCGATGCGTTGCAGGGCGCGCCCGGCCTGACCCTGCAACCGACCGCGTTCCGCTATCGCGTGAGCTACGACATGGACCCCGAAGCCTTCGACCGCGCCACGGCCGAGCGCGTCGAGGAGATGGGGCTCGACTGGATCGCGTCCGACGCCAAGTTCTTCGACGTGCTGCCGCCCGGCATCAGCAAGGGGCCGTCGATCAAGCGGCTGGTGTCGCATCTGGGGATCTCGCCCAACCAGGTGCTGTGCGCGGGCGATACGCTGAACGATCTGTCGATGCTGGAATGCGGCCTGCCGGCAGTGGCGGTCGGCGGGTCCGAGGCGGCGCTGGTCGACCGGGTCGCGCCGCTGCATCACACCTATATCGCAAAGGCCCGCGGCGCCGCCGGTATCCTCGAGGCGGTGCGCCATTTCGACCTTCACGAAACGCCCTGACCGCAAGGAGCGCCCATGCCCTCGGAACTCGTCATCGTCTATCACCGGCAGCCCTACGAAGAGGTCGTCGAGAACGGCAAGACCGTCTTCAAGGAGAACAAGAGCCCCAACGGCATCGTGCCGACGCTCAAGGGGTTCTTCGGCCGGGTCGAGAAAGGCGCTTGGGTGGCGTGGAAATATGCCGACGACACGTCGGACCCCGGATTCGAGCGCGTGATCGAGATCGAGGACAGCTTTGGCAGCTACTCGGTCTCGCGCCTGCCCCTCACCGAGGCGCAGGTGAAATCATTCTACCACGTCACCTCGAAAGAAGCGTTCTGGCCGATCCTTCATTCGTTCAAGGAAAAGTACAATTACGACCCCGTCGACTGGCCGACCTTCCGCGAGGTGAACTGGGCCTTTGCCGAGGCCGCGGCCGCCGAGGCCGGCGAGAACGCCGTCGTCTGGGTGCATGACTACAACCTGTGGCTCGTGCCGGGCTACCTGAGGCGGCTGCGCCCCGACCTCAGGATCAGCTTTTTCCACCACACGCCCTTTCCCTCGGCCGACATGTTCAACGTGCTGCCATGGCGGCGCGAGATCATCGGATCTCTCCTGGCCTGCGATGTCGTGGGGTTCCACATCCCCCGATATGCCGCGAATTTCATCGGCGCGGCCGAAAGCCTGTTCGACGTCGAAACGGGGCCGCGCAAACCGGTGAACCCCGATTTCATCATGGAGCATGTCGCCCTGACCGAACGGCGCGTCGCGCGCGAACTGACCTATGACGGGCGCCGGGTGCAGATCACCGCCTCGCCCGTCGGGGTCGATGTCGACTATATCACCGACAAGGCCGAAAGCCCCGACACCATCGCCCGCGCCCGCGCCATCCGCCACGAGCTGGGCGAGACGACCATGGTCCTGTCGGTCGGCCGGACCGACTACACCAAGGGCGGCACCGACCAGCTTCTCAGCTTTGAACGGGTGCTCGATGACAACCCCGAGCTGCGCGGCAAGCTGCGGCTGATGCATGTCTCGGTCAGCGCCAATCGCAACATGACCGTCTACGAGGGCATCCAGAACGAGATCGAGCAGACGGTGGGCCGCATCAACGGGCTTTACGGCACCTTCGACTGGACGCCGGTGACACTCATCAGCCGGGCCATCCCGTTCGACGATCTGGTGGCCTATTACCGCGCCGCCGATATCGCCTGGATCACGCCGCTGGCCGACGGGATGAACCTTGTCGCCAAGGAGTTCGTGGCCACCCGCAGCGACGAATCGGGCGTGCTGATCCTGTCGGAATTCGCCGGCGCGGCGGTCGAGATGGGCTCGGCCATCCTCGCCAACCCGTTCTCGCACAAATCCATGGACCGTGCCCTGTTGCAGGCGCTCGACATGGAGCCCGAAGAGGCGCGCGCCCGGATGCAACGGATGCGGGCGACGATTCGGAAATACGATATCCGGGCCTGGGCCGAGGACCAGATGGCGAGCTTTGACGGTCTGCAACCCGAGGATTGAGAGGCGGCCCGGCCCCGTGGGGCCGGGCGTGTCCGGTCAGTTGACCTGGTTGGCGAGGCCCACCGTCGCTCCGAGCAGCGCCAGCGCCACCTGCAACGACCCCACGGCCGATTCGGTGGCAAGCACCACATCCTCGGGCATGATCTGCATGTTCTGCGCGCTGAACAGACCTTCGGCGCTGGTCAGGTCGATCGAGAACACGACACGCTGCTTTTCGGGCCGTCCCGCGCCCATGCCTACCATATCGGCGGGATATTCGCGCAGGATCAGCACGCCCTCGGGATCGGCGCGGCTGTCCATCAGGCCGCCCATCAGCGTCACGGCCTCGAGCGCCGAAATCGTGTCCTTCTGGAAATAGACCAGCTCTTCCTGGCCGGCGGCGCCGAGGGCGAGGAAATACCGATCGTCCTCTTCGACGATCAGCGTGTCGCCGGGATGCACCAGGGCATTCAGCGACGGCGTGTCGTAGAGCGTATTCAGCGACTTGGCATAAAGGGCCGAGCCGCGCTGGATCATCACGCGCGGGTTGCGGGTGCCCGAGGCGACGCCCCCGGCCACGCCGATGGCGCCCAGAACCGTGACATTGCGCGATTTCAACGGGTAGACGCCCGGCGCCGACACGCCGCTGACGATATTGACCGAGTTCTGCAACCCTTCGGTCAGGGCAAGCTGCACCTGCGCCGAGGGCGCCACCAGCCCAAGCTGGTACTGGATCGCCTCGCGCGCCTTTTGCGGCGACATGCCCGAAATCTTTACGTTGCCGACATAGGGGATGAACACCGACCCGCTCGGCGAGACCATCATCTCGCCCAGATTGCTGTCGCGCGCACCCGCCGGCGTCAGAAGCGAGTTCTCGGAGCTGTCGAAGATCCGTACCGCGACCGTGTCGCCCGGCTGGATCACCTGCCCGATCGACCCGGCACTCGCCTTCGGCCAGCCATCGGAACGCTCGGGATTGACGCTGGGCCAGGACGCGATCCGCGGCAGCGTGGCGCGCGTGACCTCGTAATAGGCATAATCGCCCGCCTCGGACTGGTTGAGGTTGATCTCGCTCCGCATGGCGGCCCCGCGCGGCAGGCCGGCGCAGGCAGGCAGGATCGAGATGGCCAGGGCACAGACGGCAAGCCCAAAACGTGGATGGATCATTTTTCCCCCGAGGTCGGCCTTTCTCGCAGCAAACCGCTTCCGCAATGGCGCCCAGATTACTACCAAAGGGCTTAACCGCAATTCACAGGCGTGGAAAACCCCGTTTTGACGGATCTCGGCAACACTCCGGTCCTGATCGGCGCCCAGGGGGCGACCGGATCGCTGATCGCGCGCGCCTGGGAACGGGTCGGGCAGCCATTCCTGACCGTCTCGAGCCGGCCGGGCGGCGTCCTGACATGGTCGGGCGAAACACCGCCCCCCGCATTTCCCGCAGCACGGGGTCAGGGCGTGATCGTTCTGGCAGGCGCCGTGCCGGGGCGGGGGCGGCCGCTGTCGGACAATGCGCGGCTGGCCCGCGCCGGGTGCGACGCCGCGCGGATCTGGGGTGCGGCGTGGGTGTTCGTCGCATCGTCCAGTGCGGTCTATGGCCCGACCGGCCCCGATCCCGTGACCGAGGATACCGCCCCGCAAGGCGCGTCGGACTACGCCCGCGCCAAGCTCGAGGCCGAGCGGGCCAGCGCCGGGCCGGCCATCACCGCGCTGCGCCTGGCCAACGTGGCGGGTGCGTCGCAGCCGTTCCTTGCGCTGGACGCGGGCGGAACGCTCACGCTCGACCGGTTCGCGGATGGCACGGGGCCGAGCCGCAGCTATATCGGACCGGCCAGCCTCGCGCGCGTGTTGGCCGCGCTTTGCGCCCGCGCGCGGGCGGGCGCCGCCCTGCCCCCGGTGCAGAACGTCGCGAACCCCGCCCCCGTGACGATGGAGGCCATCGCCCAAGCGGCAGGGCGCGCCGTGACATGGCGCACGGCCCCCGCGGATGCCATCCACCACGTCCATCTCGATTGCACGCGGCTCGGGGCGATTTGCCCCCTTCCCCCCCATGACGCGGCCGGTTTCTGGACCGAGATCCGCGAGTTGACGAAAGCCCCCAGATGACCCCCGCCAAACGCCTTGCCGACCTCGTCCTCGCGGCGGTCCTGACCGTCGTGCTCTCGCCGCTCATCCTCGGCTTGACGTTCGCGCTGCTCTTCAGCTCGGGGCGGCCCCTGCTCTACCGCTCCGAGCGGATGCGCGCGCCGGGCGAGCCATTCGAGCTGTGGAAGTTCCGCACCATGCGCCACGATCCGACCGATACCGGCGTCACGGGCGGCGACAAGTCCGATCGGATAACGCCGATGGGCCGTTTCCTGCGGCGCAGCCGGCTCGACGAGCTGCCCCAGCTCTGGAACGTGCTGCGCGGCGATATCAGCTTTGTCGGGCCGCGCCCGCCCCTGCGACAGTATGTCGAGGCCTTCCCGGCGCTCTATGCGCAGGTGCTTCGCTCGCGGCCGGGGATCACCGGGCTCGCCACCCTGCGGTTTCACCGCCACGAAGAACGGCTGCTCGCCGCCTGCGCCTCCGGGGCGGAAACCGACGCCGTCTATCGGCGCCGCTGCGTGCCGCGAAAGGCCGCGCTCGACCTGATCTATCAGCGCAACCGCAACCTCTGCATGGACATGGCGATCATGTGGGAGACCCTGGTGCGGGTCGTCCGCCGCTAGGCTCAGCGCCGCCCGGTATGGACGTCGCCGATGGTCAGGTATCCCAGCCCCGGCGTCGCGAACTGGCGCGACTTGCGGATCGCGCCGCTGCCGTCGATCCAATACCGGTTTTCAAAGGTGGGACCGGTCGGCGATGTGCAGCGTTCGGTCAGCACCCGCGTGGCAAAGACGCGGCCCGTGACGGTCACGTTCTCGGTCCCGCCATCGCCGAGGGTGCAGGCGTAATCCACCCGCTCGACCCGCTCGTCACCGCCGAGAATATAGCGCGCCCGGCTCGCCTGCGGCGCGTTGAACGTCGGCGCCGTGGCCGAGGTCAGGTCGTTTCCGAATCCGATGGTCCCGACAAGCTGCCCGCCGCGGGTGACGATCTGCTTTCGGTCGTCGGATTGCCACGTCACCGTGTCCCGGTTCACCGCGGCCTGCACGAAGCCGGTGCGCGAGCCGAGCGTCTCGCTCTCCACGATCAGGACGTTCATCGGCAGCGCGTTGATCTGCGCATCGCTCAACTCGATATCGTCGCCGCCTGACGCCCCGTTGCCGAGGATCGGCCCGCCCGCGAGCGCGCGGTCGAGGATGTCGCCATAGGCGCTGTCCTTGCCGCCGCTGCTGCATCCGGCAAGCGCCGTGGCCAGCAGCGCCGTCAGCGCCAGCGCTCGGGTTCGATGGCTCATCATCTCCACACCCGCCCAAAGGAATTGCCGATGCTGCTTTCGTGGTAATCCGTCACGCGGTCGTAGAGCCGTCCATCGACGCGCAGCCGCGCCCCGCCATCCTGCGTCACGGGGCTGACCGATGTGGACAGCGTCTGGCGCGTGGGCTTGCCCAGGAACCAGTCGAGCGGAACCTCGACGCGGATGCCCTTGTCGAACGAGCCCTCGCCGAAATCCTCGGCCGATACGTCGGTCTTGGTGGCATAGGCGCCGATCTTCCAGCCGCTCGCGAACTCGCGGTCGAGCGCGAGCGTCGCACCCACGTCTCCGGCGAGGTAGCGGCCTACATCCACCTGCGCGGTAAATCCGCGGGGCAGCTCGTAATAGGCCGAGACGTGGCCGGTGACGACGTCGTAATCGCGGAAATCGAACTGCGTCTCGTAGCCGCGCTTCTGCACATAATTGATCTCGGCCCCGAGGCCGAGGCGGCTGTCCACGGGCTTCCACAGGACTTCGGCCGAGACGCCGCCGAACATGCGTTCGAGATAACCCGCCGTGACACGGCCATAGGTGTTGGGCGCGATGTCGAAATAATAGGCGGCCGTCAGGCGGTCGAGCGCGATATCGGTCTCTTCGTTGTAGCGGCCGTAATCGGTTCGCACCTGCGGGATGTTCCCCGCGTCCTCGGTGCGGTCGCTGTCAACGTCGCCGATCAGCCCTTTCGAGACCGATCCCGAAAAGACGAGCCCCGGCAGGGGTTCGTAATCGGCCTGCGCGCGGATGCCGAACTGAAGCCGCACCGGCTCGGCCGGATCGAAGAGCAGCCGCCGCACGAAGGGCGAGATCGCCCAGTCGAAGCGGGGAAAATACTCTTCGTTGCGCGCGGCGGTGGGGTCGATGGGCAGGCCTGCCTCGATCCGCGTCGTCTGCGCCAGCGCATCGGTGCCGCCGGGCGCGTTCACCGTCGCCTCGAGGCTCGAGCGATTCATGACGAGGGTCGAGACCGCCATGCCGTCGATCTCGGGCACGATGCGGAACGTCTCGACCGAGGCCGGCATTACCCGGCTGAGCGAGCGGGCCACGCGCCCCACGGCCTGCGCCTCGGAGTTATAGCGCAGGTTGCGGAAATGCACCTCGACCTCTTGCGGCGAGCGCACGTCGAGCGAGGTCGCCACCAACCCCTCGGTCTCGAGATCGTCGTTGAGCTTTTCGAGGAAAGTCTGCTGCATGTCCTTCACGCCGACCCAGGCGGTGGTCCAGGCCTGCGGCTGGGCCTGCCGCGACGGGCGTTCCGCAAGCGGCTTGGGCGCCGCGCCGGCGCTGCCCACGACGCCGGGGCGGTTGGGGTTGGCGTTGAAGCTGACGCGCAGCCCGAACTCGGAGCCGTAGAGATAGGCGGCGCCCAGCGTCACGTTGTCGTTCAGCCGATAGCTCGCCGCAAAGTTGAAAGCCGAATCGCGGTCGAAAAGCGGCTCGTCGCGGGGGCCGCGCCCGCCGGTTTCGCGAACGTAGTCATCGGACGAATATTCCGCCGTCAGCGTCAGCCGGTCGTTGGGGCGATAGGCGACCGAGGCAAAGGACGCGGCCGGCCCCTTGAAGAACTGGTCAACCTCGAACTCGCCCCCCTGCCCCGCCTTGCGGCGCGGGCGGTCGCCAAAGGGGGTGCCAATCTCGCCGAAGGTACCGAGCCGACCCCAGCCGATGCCGCCGCTGAGCTCGAGCTGCCCGCCGGCGAGGGTCTTGGACGCCACGATATATTCGCCCGACAGGACGCCGGTGCCGATGAAGTCCTGGAACCCGATCTTCATCGCCGGAAGATAGCGGCGTTCCTTGAGGACCTGGACCGTCAGGTCGAAGCTGCGGTCGTAGTAATCCTCGTAGCCGCCGAAATAGAGATTGTCGAAGCCGGTATACCGAAAGGCGCCCTGGACGCGCGGCAGGATCTGGAACGACAGGGTGAACCGGTTGATCCCCGCAAAGCTCGACGCGGTGAACCCGAACTCCCCATCGGGTTGCGAGAATGCCGATGGCGTGTCGATCGCCCCCGTCACGCCGTAGAAGTTGAGCGTGGGCCGCGGGGCGATCTCGCCCGGAGCGGTCTGCGCCGCGGCCGGGACTGCGCCGAGGCTGGCCGCGATGGCGGTCGCCGCCGCTGCGGCCTTGAGCCGGCGCGCGGCCTTGCGGTCAGGGTGGTCTGTCATCGGCAGCACGTCGTCCCCGTCGTCAAGCCAGTCGGTGCATTCGTCCCGACCGGTATGCCCGCCGTCCGCCTTGAGGTAAAGGCCGCGCGTGGCCCCATCTCGGGCGCGCGCATCATGCGGGCGTGGGCGCAACAACCAGCGGGCCGGTATCGTCGTCGGTGGCCTCGGCCATGACGGCCTCGGCCGGGGCGACGACCGGGGCAGGCGCGGGCCGGGTGCCGGTTCGGTGGGCGGCGTAGCCCTCGACCCAGCGGGAGGCGACGGCCGAGGCGGCCGCCTCGTCGCCGGTTGCCAGCGCCTCGCGCAGGGCGCGGATGGCAGAGGCGACCTCGATCTCGGACAGGCGGGCCTCGCGCGCGCAAAAGATCTTTTCGTGCTGGGTGCTGATATGGGCCTGCCCGATCATCAGCTCTTCGTGCAGCTTTTCGCCCGGCCGCAGCCCCGTCTCGACGATCTCGATATCGCCGTCGGGATTGTCGGCCGTCTTTACGGTGGAGTCGGATTCGAGGATCAGCCGCGCCGCGATGTCCCAGATCCGCAGCGGCTTGCCCATGTCGAGAACAAAGACCTCGCCCCCCGCGGCAAAGGATCCGGCGACCAGCACGAGGCTCACCGCCTCTTCGACGCTCATGAAATAGCGGGTGACATCGCGATGTGTCACCGTCACCGGGCCCCCTTGGGCGATCTGTTCCTTGAAGAGTGGAATGACCGAACCCGATGAGCCGATGACATTGCCGAACCTCACCATCGAAAAGATCGTGCCGGTCGACCGCGCGGCGAGGTCCTGCACGACCAGTTCGGCCAGCCGTTTCGAGGCGCCCATCACGTTGGTCGGCCGCACGGCCTTGTCCGACGAGATCAGCACGAACCGCTCGGCCCCGGCGGCATGGCTTTCGCGCGCCAGCGTCCAGGTGCCCAGCACGTTGTTGGCAAGCCCCACCAGCGGATTGCACTCGACGATGGGGACATGCTTGTAGGCGGCGGCGTGGAACACGACCTGGATCGCGTAGGTCTGCAGCACATGGCGCACCAGCCGCGCCTCGGTCACCGAGCCCAGCACCGGCACCAGTTCGACCCCCGCCTCGTCGGCAAGGGGGCGCAGCGCGCGTTCGGTTTCGTAAAGCGCCAGTTCCGATAGTTCGAATATGACGAGCCGGCGGGCGCGGCAGCCCAGCACCTGGCGGCACAGCTCGGACCCGATGGAGCCGCCGCCGCCCGAGACAAGCACTGACTTGTCGCGCAGGTTGCGCACCCCCTCGGCACGGCGGTCGAAGGTCTGGCGCCCCATCAGCTTGGCCGGCGACAGGGTCTTGAGCTTGGCGACCAGCGGCTCCTCTCCGACCAGTTGCGAAAAGGAGGGCAGGACCTGCACCGTCAGCCCGAGAGTCTCGAGCCGCCGCGCGATCTGGCTGAGCTTGGCGCGTGAAAGCGACGGCATGGCCAGCAGCACGCGCTTGACCTTGCGATCCTGCACCACGGTCTCGATATCGGCCGGTCGCAGCACCGGCAGCCCCGCGATGGTCAGCCGTTGCAGCGCCGGGTTGTCGTCGACAAAGGCGACCGGCTCGACCCGCTCATGCGCGCCGAGCGCACGGGCAAGCTGGATGCCGGTCGTGCCCGCGCCGTAGATGATGACGCGCGACCGCGTCCCCCGCATCCGGTAGATCGCGAAAAGCATCTCGAGCAGGACCAGCCGGCTCGAGGTCGAGAGCACGAAGAACGTGATGCCGAAGACGAAAAAGAACCCCGCGGGCGGGCTGTATGTCCCGATCTCGTGCAGCGCCCAGCTGACCAGCGCGGTAATGACGGCCAGCCCCCCGATCCAGCCGAAATTCTTGGCGTCATAGGCCTTGAGCTGCGTGCTGGGGATCTGGAGGATCGTCGATGTGGCGCCCACGACCATGACCGTCAGCAGCAACGGCAACCCGCCCTCGATCGAGAAGACCGCATCCGCGCCCGACATGTCGAAGATCGGCCGCGCCACGAAATAGGCCAGCACGGCAAGCGCCATGTCGACGCCGAGGATGATCGCGCGTTTCTGCGGCCGGCTCAGCCCGACGATGGCCGCGGCCAGCCCCGATTTCGAGCGTTTCATCCCCCGTGAGGCCAGGCGACCGGCCCGTTGCGCGACACCCATTCCGTCCCGTCCCTGTGGCGGCCCGTTCGGGCCTGTCATTAGGATCGCGCCGACCGGCCCCGGAAATCGGCGCGGCGACGGCGAAAACACCTTGCAGCCTTAGCGCAGGTTCCCGCGGATTTACAGTCTTTCGGTCGCATTCTGCATATTTGCCACGGTTTCGGCGGGTCCTCGCGCATTCCTGTGGCTTTACGGACCCGAACGAGCGGCTAAGTGAGGGGGCGAAACGGATCCAGAGGGCAATGAGCATGGAAAAGGCCGATATCGGGCTGATCGGGTTGGGCACGATGGGCGCGGCCCTTGCCCTGAATATCGCGGAAAAGGGGTTCCGCGTGGCGGTCTACAACCGCACCGCCGAGGTCACGCGTGCGTTCAAGGCCGGGGCGGGCGATCTGGCCGACAACATCGTGACGACGGAAAGCCACGAGGAACTCGTCGCCGCCCTGTCCGAGCCGCGCGCCGTCATCCTGATGGTGCCCGCGGGCAGGATCGTCGACGCGCAGATCGAGACGCTGCGCCCGCTCATGGACAAGCCCGACATGGTCATCGACGCGGGCAACGCGGATTTCCACGACACGCGCCGCCGCGCCGAAGCCGCAAAGGCGGCGGGCGAGGCGTTTCTCGGCATCGGCGTCTCGGGCGGCGAGGACGGGGCGCGGCACGGGCCCTCGATCATGGGCGGCGGCACGCCCGAGGCATGGGACCGTGTGAAACACATCCTCGAGGCCATCGCCGCGCGTCATGACGGCCAGCCCTGCGCGACATGGATGGGCCCCGACGGGGCGGGGCATTTCGTCAAGGCGGTGCATAACGGGATCGAATATGCCGACATGCAGATCATCGCCGAGACCTACGGGTTGCTGCGCGACGGGATGGGCCATGACTACGACCGGATCGGGGCGCTCTTCGATCGCTGGAACGACGGCCCGCTGCAAAGCTATCTGGTCGAGATCAGCGCGCGGGTATCCGAGGCCGTCGACACGCGCACCGGGCGACCGCTGCTGTCGGTGATCGAGGATACCGCCGGTCAGAAGGGCACGGGGCGCTGGACCGCGATCGAGGCGCACCATCTCGGCGCGCCGATTCCGGTGATCGAGGCCGCCGTCTCGGCGCGCAACATCTCGGCGCTCAAGGACGAACGCGAACGGGTCGAGACGCGGTTCGGCGGCGCGGTCGAACCGCTCGGCGATATCGACGAGGCGACGCTCGAACAGGCCATGATCGCGGGCAAGATCCTGTGCTACGCGCAGGGGTTCGAGATGCTGCGCGAGGCATCCGAGACCTTTGGCTGGGATCTGCCGTTGCCCGCCATCGCCGAGGTCTGGCGCGCGGGCTGCATCATCCGGTCTGCGATGCTCGACGAAATGGCCGCCGCTCTGGGCGACGCGCCCGGCACGCCGCTGTTGCGCGCACCGGCCTTCGCCGACCGGATCGAACGGGCCCTGCCCGCGCTGCGCCGCCTGACCGTGGCCGCCATGCGATCGGGCCATGCGGTCAGCGCCCATGCCGCGGCGCTGGGCTATTTCGACCAGATGCGCCGCGCGCGCGGCACCGCCGACATGATCCAGGGGCAACGCGACTATTTCGGGCGACACGGCTTTGCCCGGCTGGACGACGAGGGGCGCGACCATCACGGCCCCTGGGCGGACTGAGCACGCCCCCGCCGGGACGGATGCGGCGATACTGTCGCACCCCCTTGGCGGGCGACGTCGCGGAACGTATCATAAACGGATGAGCAAGCCTCCCCTCCAGGAAAAGCTCGCGATCCTGTCGGACGCGGCGAAATACGATGCCTCCTGCGCGTCGTCGGGCACGTCGCGGCGCCATTCGCGCAAGGGCGACGGGCTGGGCTCGACCGAAGGTTCGGGCATCTGCCATGCCTATGCGCCCGACGGGCGGTGCATCAGCCTCCTCAAGATCCTGCTGACGAATTTCTGCATCTACGACTGCGCCTACTGCGTGAACCGGGTCAGCTCGAACGTGCGCCGCGCGCGGTTCACCGTGGACGAGGTCGTGACGCTGACGCTCGAATTCTACCGGCGCAACTATATCGAGGGGCTGTTCCTGTCTTCGGGCATCGTCAAATCGCCCGACGAGACCATGGGCGAGATGGTCGAGATCGCGCGCAAGCTGCGGCAGGAGCATAACTTCCGCGGCTACATCCACCTCAAGACGATCCCCGACGCCGACCCCGCGCTGATCGAGGCCGCCGGGCTGCATGCCGACCGGCTGTCGATCAATGTCGAGTTGCCGACCGATGCCAGCGTCGCTGCCTTTGCCCCGGAAAAGAACCCGGCCACCATCCGCCGCGCGATGGCCGATGTCCGCCTGCGCAAGGAATATGCCGGCGACCGGTCCCATACCGGCAAGCGCCCGCCGCGATTCGCGCCCGCGGGCCAGTCGACCCAAATGATCGTGGGCGCGGACGGGGCCGATGACGCCACCATCCTGCACCAGTCGACCCGGCTATACGGCTCATACGGGCTGAAACGGGTCTATTACTCGGCCTTTTCGCCTATTCCCGACGCGACCGACAAGCTGCCGCTGATCCGCCCGCCGCTCGAGCGGGAGCATCGGCTCTACCAGGCGGACTGGCTTCTGCGGTTCTACGGCTTTGCGCTGGACGAGATCACCGGCGCCACGCGGGACGGCAATCTCGACCTCGCCATCGACCCCAAGCTGGCCTGGGCGCTGACCAACCGCGCCCAATTCCCCGTCGACGTGAACCGCGCGAGCCGCGAGATGCTGCTTCGCGTGCCGGGCTTCGGCGTAAAGACGGTGAACCGCATCCTCACGACGCGGCGCCACCGCACGCTCAGCTACGAGGATCTCGTTCGCATGGGCGCGTCGATGAAAAAGGCCCGCGCCTTTGTCGTGCTGCGCGGCTGGACGCCCGGCGCCCTGACCGACAGCGCCGATCTGCGCGCGCGGTTCGCGCCCCCGCCCGAGCAACTGGCCCTGTTCTGATGCCGACCGTCGCGCTGCCCACCCGCGATACCGCCCGTGCCTGGCGTGACGCGGCGCGGGGACTGCTGGCGCAGGACATCCCGCCCGACCGTGTCCTGTGGCATCGCGGCGACCGGGCAGCGGATCTCTTTGCCGAGCCGCCAGAGCCGATGCCCGCGGGCGGCGCCATGACAGTGCCGAAGAGTTTCGTCGAACTGGCGGAAACCGTCTGCTGGCATTCCGACCCGGAACGGTTCGCGCGACTCTACGCGCTGCTCTGGCGGCTGCGCGAGAGCCGTGCGCGCATGACCGACACCGCCGACCCCGCGCTGTCGCGACTGCGCGAGATGGAGAAATCGGTCAGGCGCGACAAGCACAAGATGAAGGCGTTCCTGAGGTTTCGCGAAATCGACGCGTCAGGCCCCCGGCGCCGCTTTGCCGCGTGGTTCGAGCCCGCGCATTTCATCGCCGAGCCGCTGGCACCCTTTTTCGCGCGCCGGTTCGGCGACATGGACTGGATCATCGTCACGCCCGACCTGACCCTGCGGTTCACGGGGGGCGAGATCGCGTTCGAGGACGGGCAATCGCGCCCGCCCTTGCCCGATGATGCCACCGAAGAGCTCTGGACCACCTATTTTCGGAACATTTTCAACCCCGCGCGCCTGAAGGTTAAGGCGATGCAGGCCGAGATGCCGCGCAAGTACTGGAAGAACCTGCCAGAGGCCGCGGCCATTCCCGACATGATCGCCACCGCCGAGGAACGCGCGCGCCGGATGCAGGCCGCCGCACCGACACTGGCGCCGGCCCGCGCGGCGCGGATCACCGAAAGGCTCAGGATGGACCAGCAGACCCCGCCCCCCGCCGACGATCTGGATGCACTGCACCGGCAGGCTGCCGGCTGCGAGCGCTGCGCGCTTTATCGCGATGCGACGCAGGTCGTGATGGGCGAAGGGCCGCGCGACGCGCCGCTCATGGTGGTGGGCGAGCAGCCCGGCGATCAGGAGGATCTGGCCGGCCGCCCCTTTGTCGGCCCGGCAGGGCAGCTTTTCGACAGGATCGCCGAGGAGGCGGGGCTCGACAGGTCGCGCGCCTTTGTCACGAATGCGGTCAAGCACTTCAAGTTCACGCCGCGCGGCAAGCGGCGCATCCACCAGAAACCCGATGCCGGCGAAGTCAGCGCCTGTCGCTGGTGGCTCGACGCCGAGCGTGAACTGATCCGCCCGCGGCTGATCCTCGCAATGGGGGCGACGGCGGCGGGCGCGCTGACCGGCCGGGCCGAGGGCATCATGAAACGGCGCGGCACCTTCGAGGCGACGGGGGACGGCACGCCGGTCTTGCTGACGCTGCACCCGTCCTACCTGTTGCGGGTGCCCAACGAGCAGGCCAAGGCGGCGGCGACACGCGATTTCCGTGGCGACCTGGCACTGGCGGCCGATTGGCTGCGCGACACCGCCTGAACACGATTATTCTGCGAATAATCGGAGAAAGATATTCTGCGAATAATCGGAGAAAGAAGGTAAGAATGCGTTACGCGGCGCGGGGTCAGGCGTTGAAGAGGAAGTGCATCACGTCGCCGTCCTGCACCTCGTAGGCCTTGCCCTCGACCCGCATCTTGCCGGCTTCCTTGGCCCCTGCCTCGCCGTTCAGCGCGACGAAATCGTCATAGGCGATCGTTTCGGCCCGGATGAATCCGCGTTCGAAATCGCCGTGGATGACCCCCGCGGCCTGCGGGGCCTTCACCCCCTGCGGCACGGTCCAGGCCCGCGCCTCTTTCGGGCCCACGGTGAAATAGGTCTGCAACCCCAAAAGCGCGTAGCCCGCCTTGATGAGGCGGTCGAGCCCCGGCTCGCCCAGGCCCAACTCGGTCAGGAACTCCTCGGCCTCGTCGCCGGCAAGCTGGGCGATCTCTTCCTCGATCCGGGCCGAGATCACCACCGTTCCCGCGCCCTGCCCCGCCGCCATCTCGCGCACGCGTTCGGACTGGGCATTGCCGGTCGCGGCCTCGTCCTCGGCCACGTTGCACACGAAAAGCACCGGCTTGGCGGTCAGAAGCTGGAGCATCCGCCACGCGCGCATGTCCTCTTCGGCGATCTGCACGACGCGCGCCGGGCGCCCCTCTTCCAGCGCGGCCTGCGCGTCCTTCAGCAGCCGCTCCTGCTGGAGCGCCTCCTTGTCGCCGCCGCGCACCTTGCGCGAGAGGTTGGCCAGCCGCCGCTCGACCGAATCCAGGTCGGCGAGCATCAGCTCGGTCTCGATGGTCTGCGCATCGGCGACCGGATCGACCCGCCCCTCGACATGGGTGACGTCGCCATCCTCGAAGCAGCGCAGCACATGGGCGATGGCGTCGCATTCGCGGATATTCGCGAGAAACTGGTTTCCCAGCCCCTCGCCCCGCGAGGCGCCTTTGACCAGCCCGGCGATATCGACAAAGGTCATCCGCGTGGGCACGACCTGCCGCGATCCGGCGATCTCGGCCAGGCGGTCGAGCCGGCGGTCGGGCACCGCGACCTCGCCCACATTGGGCTCGATCGTGCAGAAGGGAAAGTTCGCCGCCTGCGCCGCGGCGGTCCGCGTCAGCGCGTTGAACAAGGTGGATTTGCCAACATTGGGAAGGCCGACAATGCCCATTCTGAAGCCCATCGGGACATCTCCGCTCGGGGGTACGCGGGCCTCTTAGGGGTGCGGCCCGCGGGACACAAGCCGCGCGGGCCTCAGGGGCGGCCGCGACGGTCCGCGTGATCCTGGTAGATCAGGATCCAGGCCAGCACGATGAACATCGGATGGGTCAGGCCGCCCGAAAAGATGATCGCGGGCACCCAGATCACGAAGACCACGAGAGACAGGATGATGCGGCCGAGCAGGAGGATCGACAGCGGCGGCAGGAAAAGTGCGAGTACATAGTTCATGGCCCGATAGATAGGAGCGCACCCGCCATTGCACAATTCCCCCCGAACGGTCAGACCTGCGCCGGGGCGCGGGCCCCGCGACATCGCAAGCAGGGAGGTGCGCGTGAGCCGGATCGAGAAGCGGTTCGCCCGGCTGGGCGAGGAAGGCAGAAAGGCGTTCGTGGCCTATATCATGGCGGGCGATCCCGACCCGGCGCGCTCGGCCGCGCTGATGGTCGGGCTGCCCGAGGCGGGCGTCGACGTGATCGAGCTGGGCATGCCCTTTACCGACCCGATGGCCGACGGCCCGACGATCCAGCTTGCCGGGCAGCGCGCGCTCGAGGCGGGCCAGACGCTGGCCGGCACGCTGTCGATGGTGCGCGATTTCCGCCGGCACGACGACGAGACCCCGATCGTGCTGATGGGCTATTACAACCCGATCTATGCCCGCGGGGTGGAGCGGTTCCTCTCCGAGGCGGCCGAGGCCGGGATCGACGGGCTGATCGTCGTGGACCTGCCGCCCGAGGAAGATGAAGAGCTTTGCCTGCCCGCGCGCGCGCATGGCATCGACTTCATCCGTCTCGCCACGCCGACCACCGACGACGAACGCCTGCCCGCGGTTCTCGCGAACACCTCGGGTTTCGTCTATTACGTCTCGATCACGGGCATCACCGGTGCCGCGACCGCGCAATCGGCCGAGATCGGCCCCGAGGTGGAGCGTATCCGCGCGGCCTCGGGCCTGCCGGTCGTCGTCGGGTTCGGCATCCGCACTCCCGAGGCCGCGGCCGAGTTCGCGGCCATCGGCGACGGCTGCGTCGTGGGCTCGGCCATCGTCGCCGAGAATGCCAGCGGCAAGCCCGTCGAAGAGGTGCTGGCCTTCGTGCGCAGCCTCGCCGAGGGCACGCACCGCGCCTGAGCGGGCGGCCCCGCGCCCTTGCCAAACCGGCCCGCGCCGCCTATACGCGCGGGCGTCGAAGGGGCGGAACAGTCCCGGACGGGGCAGGGCCGGTCACGCACCGGCCCTTTTTCGCATCCCGGCCGCCCGCTTGAATGACCAAACTCCGAGACCCGCGGAGACAACCGCGCGGCCAGCAAAGACGTGAAAAGGAAACCCGAGACCTAATGGCTCAAAACGCATCAATGGAGGAATTCGAAGCCCTCCTCAACGAAAGCTTCGAGATCGACACGCCCGACGAAGGCTCCGTGGTCCGCGGACGTGTCCTGGCGATCGAGGCCGGACAGGCCATCATCGACGTCGGCTACAAGATGGAAGGCCGCGTCGATCTCAAGGAATTCGCCCAGCCCGGCGAAGCCCCCGAAATCAATGTCGGCGACGAGGTCGAGGTGTACCTCCGCCAGGTCGAGAACGCCCGCGGCGAAGCCGTCATCAGCCACGAGATGGCCCGCCGCGAAGCCGCGTGGGACCGTCTCGAAAAGGCCTATGCCGACGAGAACCGCGTCGACGGCGCGATCTTCGGCCGCGTCAAGGGCGGGTTCACCGTCGATCTCGGCGGCGCCGTGGCCTTCCTGCCCGGCTCGCAGGTCGATGTGCGCCCGGTGCGCGATGCCGGCCCGCTGATGGGTCTCAAGCAGCCGTTCCAGATCCTCAAGATGGATCGCCGTCGCGGCAATATCGTGGTCTCGCGCCGCGCCATCCTCGAGGAGTCGCGCGCCGAACAGCGCGCCGAGGTCATCGCCAACCTCGAAGAGGGGCAGGCCGTCGACGGCGTGGTCAAGAACATCACCGAATACGGTGCCTTCGTCGACCTGGGCGGTGTGGACGGGCTTCTGCACGTCACCGACATGGCATGGCGCCGGGTGAACCACCCCTCCGAGATCGTGAATATCGGCGAGACGATCAAGGTGCAGGTCATCAAGATCAACAAGGAAACCCACCGTATCAGCCTGGGCATGAAGCAGCTCCAGGACGATCCGTGGGATGCCGTCGAGGCCAAGTTCCCGCTGGGTTCGGTCCATTCGGGCCGCGTGACGAACATCACCGATTACGGTGCCTTCGTCGAGCTCGAGCCGGGTGTCGAGGGGCTCGTCCACGTCTCGGAAATGAGCTGGACCAAGAAGAACGTCCACCCCGGCAAGATCGTCTCGACCTCGCAGGAGGTCGAAGTGATGGTGCTGGAAATCGACAGCCAGAAACGCCGCGTGTCGCTGGGTCTCAAGCAGACCATGCGCAACCCCTGGGAGCTTTTCGCCGAAAGCCACCCGCCGGGCACCCGCGTCGAGGGCGACGTCAAGAACATCACCGAGTTCGGCCTGTTCATCGGGCTCGACCAGGATATCGACGGCATGGTTCACCTGTCGGACATCTCGTGGGACGAGCGCGGCGAGGACGCGATCCAGAACTTCCAGAAGGGCGACACGGTGCATGCCGTCGTCACCGAGGTGGATGTCGAGAAAGAGCGGATCTCGCTCTCGATCAAGGCCATGGATGACAGCTTCAACGAGGTCGTCTCGGGCGTCAGCCGCGGCTCGATCATCACCGTCGAGGTGACGGCGATCGAGGATGGCGGCATCGAGGTCGAGTACGAGGGCGCCAAGTCCTTCATCCGGCGCTCGGACCTCAGCCGCGACCGGGCCGAACAGCGCCCCGAGCGGTTCCAGGTCGGCAACAAGGTCGACGTGCGCGTGACCAATGTCGATCCGAAGTCGCGCCGCCTCGGCCTGTCGATCAAGGCCCGCGAGATCGCCGAAGAGAAAGAGGCGGTCGAGCAGTACGGTTCGTCCGATTCGGGGGCGTCGCTGGGCGACATCCTCGGCGCGGCGCTGAACCGCGACGACGACTGAGGGTTCACACCCTTATCGAAGACGACCGGGGCCCCGTGCAGCATCGCGCGGGGCCCCGTTTCATCGAAGCCCGCGGATTGCCGCGGAAAATCCGTGGAATAATCAGGTTCCGGTTCCCCGAGACGCCGAAGCGCCCTATACTTCACCGTCATGTGAGCGATGGGCGGAAGACAGCTTCGATGATAAGATCCGAACTGATCCAGAAGATTGCCGACGAGAATCCGCATCTGTACCAACGCGATGTGGAGCGTATCGTGAACACCGTCTTCGAAGAGATCACCGAGGCGATGGCCAACGGAAACCGCGTGGAACTTCGCGGGTTCGGGGCGTTTTCGGTAAAGCGGCGCGACGCGCGGACCGGGCGCAATCCGCGCACCGGCGAATCCGTCGAGGTCGAGGAAAAGCACGTTCCCTTCTTCAAGGCCGGAAAGGCCCTGAGGGACCGTCTGAACGAGGAGTGAGCGCGCCCATGCGTATTATCAAGATCATCCTGCTGGCGATCGTGGCGGTCTGCCTCGTCGTGCTGGCGCTCGCCAATGCGCAGCTCGTGACGCTGCGCGTCCTGCCCGAGGCGATGGCGGGTTTCCTGGGGCTTACCTGGACCGTGACGCTGCCGATGTTCGTCGTCCTGCTGGGCGCCGTGCTGGTCGGGCTGCTGATCGGTTTCCTCTGGGAATACCTGCGCGAGCACAAGCACCGCGCCGCCGTGCGCACCGAACGCCGCCGGCGCGAGGATCTCAAGCGCGAGGTCGACCAGATGAAGACCGAGCGACGCGGATCGGGCGACGACGTCCT
Source organism: Palleronia sediminis (assembly GCF_004358695.1). Lineage (GTDB taxonomy): Bacteria > Pseudomonadota > Alphaproteobacteria > Rhodobacterales > Rhodobacteraceae > Palleronia > Palleronia sediminis. The sequence goes on along the minus strand of NZ_SNAA01000003.1, from coordinate 41,015 downwards.
CGCGCTCCTGGATGACAGCGGCACCGGCCGCGCGTGACCGTCCGCATCAAGTTCTGCGGCCTGACCGATCCCGCCGACGTGCCCGCCGCGATCCTCGCCGGTGCGGGGTACCTCGGCTTCGTGTTCTACGCGCCCTCGCCCCGGCATCTCGACCTCGCCACGGCCGCCGCCCTGTCGCAGGCGGTCCCGCCGGGCATTGCGCGGGTGGCGCTTACCGTGAACGCGGATGATGCGACGCTCGACGCGCTGACCGACGCGGTGGGGCTCGACATGCTCCAGCTTCACGGGCGCGAAACGCCCGAGCGCGTGGCCGCGCTGCGCGACCGCTGCGGCCTGCCCGTGATGAAGGCCGTCGGAGTCGCCACGCGCGACGATCTCGCCGCGCTCGACGCGTTCGAGGCGGTGGCCGACCAGATCCTCGTCGACGCCAAGCCGCCCAAGGGGGCCGACCTGCCCGGCGGCAACGGCATCGCGTTCGACTGGCGGCTGATCGCGGGGCGGTCCTGGCGCAAGCCGTGGATGTTGGCGGGCGGGCTGACGCCCGGCAATGTCGCCGAAGCCCTGCGCCTGACCGGGGCGCGGCAGGTCGACGTGTCCTCGGGCATCGAAACGGCACCGGGCGTCAAAAGCGGCGATCTCATGCGCGCGTTCGCCGATGCCGCGAACGCCGCCCAGCCCGCCGGGGCGGCGGGCTGATCCGACGGCTTGCACAGGCCACGCGCGGGGTTACGTCGCTACACATGACTTTGCGCGCCGCATCCCCCGCGCCCCGTCCGGGGCGGCAGCCGTGACCGACGAAGAGCGCGAGGCCCGGCGCGAGCGGTCCGGCAAGCGGCTCGACCGCCAGTTCGAGGCGATGGGCCACGCCGTCCCCCCGGCGCAGCGCGCGATCCGCTCGCTGAGGTTCGGGCGGCTGGCCCGGCTGCGGCTGCCGCTCGCCATCGCGCTGATCATCATGGGATTGTTCAGCTTCCTTCCGCTCATGGGGATCTGGATGGTGCCGCTGGGGCTGCTGCTGCTGGCGCTCGACATTCCGGCGCTGCGCCCCGGCGCCTCGGCGGTGGCGATCCGGTCCCGACGCCGGTTCCGCAGGATCAAACGCCGCATCGCCCAGCGCCGCGCCCGCCTTGCCGAGCGGCTGCGCCGCCGATAGACCGACAGCCACCCCGCCATCCCCCGAAAGGTGAACCGATGCCCGAGGATCTGCTCAATTCGTTCATGTCCGGCCCCGACGAAAAGGGCCGGTTCGGCAATTACGGCGGCCGGTTCGTGTCGGAAACGCTGATGCCGCTGATCCTGCGGCTCGAGGCGGAATACGAGCGCGCCAAGACCGACCAGCGCTTCTGGGACGAGATGCACGACCTCTGGACCCATTATGTCGGCCGGCCCTCGCCGCTTTACCATGCCGCGCGCCTGACCGACCGGCTGGGCGGCGCAAAGATCTACATGAAGCGCGACGAGCTGAACCATACCGGCGCGCACAAGATCAACAACGTGCTGGGTCAGATCCTGCTGGCGCGGCGGATGGGCAAGGAACGCATCATCGCCGAGACGGGCGCGGGCCAGCACGGCGTCGCCACGGCGACCGTCTGCGCCAAGTTCGGGCTGAAATGCGTCGTCTACATGGGCGCCCACGACGTCGAGCGGCAGGCGCCCAACGTGTTCCGCATGCGCCTCCTCGGGGCCGAGGTCGTGCCCGTGACCAGCGGACGCGGCACGCTCAAGGATGCGATGAACGACGCGCTGCGCGACTGGGTCACGAATATCCGCGATACGTTCTACTGCATCGGGACGGTGGCCGGGCCGCACCCCTATCCGGCCATGGTGCGCGATTTCCAGTCGATCATCGGCAAGGAGGTACGCGAGCAGATGCAGGCCGCCGAGGGACGCCTGCCCGACACGCTGATCGCGGCCATCGGGGGCGGGTCGAACGCGATGGGGCTGTTCCATCCCTTTCTCGACGACAAGGACGTGCGCATCATCGGGGTCGAGGCCGGCGGCAAGGGCGTCGACGACCGGATGGAGCATTGCGCCTCGCTCACCGGCGGGCGGCCGGGCGTGCTGCATGGCAACCGCACCTACCTGCTGCAGGACGATGACGGTCAGATCCTCGAGGGGTTCTCGATCTCGGCCGGGCTCGACTATCCGGGTATCGGGCCGGAACATGCGTGGCTCAAGGATGTGGGGCGCGCGGAATACGTCTCGATCACCGACCGCGAGGCGCTCGACGCGTTCCAGCTGTGCTGCGAGATGGAGGGGATCATCCCCGCGCTCGAGCCCTCCCACGCACTGGCCCACGTGATGAAGATCGCGCCCGACCTGCCCTCCGATCACCTGATCTGCATGAATATGTGCGGGCGCGGCGACAAGGATATCTTTACCGTGGCCAAGGCGCTCGGGGTCGAGATCGGCTGAGCGCGCGACTCACCGCGTCAGGTACAGGATGTCAAAGGTCGCGCCCGGCACGGGGAACGGGAACATCAGCCGCGCGGCATCGGGCCCGGTCTGCTCGAACACGGCCACCTGCCGGTGGGTCTCGCCCGGCGCCGACAGGCCGAGCCCTTCGGGCAGATCCGCGTAATCGCCCGCCGGCGCGTCGCCGGTGAACCCTGCCCCGCGATAGATCGCCCGGCCTTCGGTCAGGGCGATGACGCCGCGGCTCCGTTCCGATCCGGTGAGCTTTTCGAACCGCCATTCGGTCGGGCCGGTGATCTCGATGCGGCACGCAAAGGGCGCGAACACGGCAAGCGGCGCCACCCCGCCCAGCCGGATCGTGCGGCAGGACCAGTCGCCCGACGGCGCAGGCGGCCCCGCCCGGCCCGACAGCGCCTCGGTCAGCAGGGCCAGATCGCCCTGCGCCCCCCCTGACAGGGCCGCGAGCAGCCCCTCGCCCGCCGCCTCGTCGAACCGGTCAAGCCGCGACAGGTCCGCCGGGTCGAGCGCGGGCGCCGCCGCGACCGGCCCCGCGACCGCAAGGCAAAGCGCCAGCGCGCGCCTCATGGCAGGTCGCTGTCGGGGTCGGGCAAGGCGCGGTCGTGCAGCACGCCGATCGGCACGATATCGAGAGCGCGCGCATGGGTGGCGGCCAGGTCCACCATCGGCGCGGCCCCTTCGCCATGCGCCTGCAGGAACCGGCCCGCACATAGACACCACCGGTCGCCCGGTTTCAGGCCGGGGAACGCGTATTCGGGCCGGGGTGTCGACAGGTCGTTCCCCAGGTATTTCGACAGGGCCAGGAACTCGGCCGTCATCACGGCGCAGACCGTATGGCTGCCCCGGTCCTCGGCGCAGGTATTGCACGATCCGTCCCGGAAAAACCCTGTCTGCGGCTCTATCGAGCAGGGTTGCAGCGCGCCGCCGAGCACGTTGATCGCGGGGTCCTTGTCCATCTTTCACCTCTCTCTGAAGGCCAAGCTAGACCGGCCCGACCAGCCGGAAACCCTCAGCGGAACCGATCCACCAGCTTTTGCAGCGAGGACCGTTCGTCGCGCGGGGCCTCGGCCTCCGCCGGCGGGGGCTCGGGGGGCCGCGGGCCATCGGGGCGGGTGCCGGTCGAGGATCGCGGCGGGTTCAGCCGCAGCGCGACCGCGTTCGAGAACGCCGCCCGGTCGCCCTCGGCCAAGGCGGGGGCGCCGTCGCAGATGCCCCGCAGCATGTCGTCGAGCCAGCCCTCGTCGGCCTTGGCGAAATCGTGCAGCACGTAGCCCGGCACGCGGTCCTTGTGGCCGGGATGCCCCACGCCCATGCGGATCCGCCCGTAATCGGCGCCGATATGGGCGTGCAGCGACCGCAGCCCGTTATGGCCGGCATGCCCACCGCCCTGCTTGACCTTGAGCTTGCCGGGGGCGAGGTCGATTTCGTCGTGGAACACCACGATGTCGTCCGGCTCGACCTTGTAGAACCGCGCCGCCTCGCCGACGGAACGGCCGGACTCGTTCATGAAAGTCTGCGGCATCAGCAGCGCGACCCTTTCGCGGCCCAGACGCCCCTCGCTCAGCAGGCCCTGGAACTTGGCGCGGAACGGCGGAAAGCCGTGATCCCCGGCGATCCGCTCGACCGCCATGAAGCCGATATTGTGTCTGTGCCGTGCATATTTCGCGCCCGGATTGCCGAGACCGACGAACAGCCGCATCGCTGGAGCCTTTCGTTGTGACCTGGCCGAGACTAGCGCGCGGGGCGCGGCGGGACCATGCCCGCGGGACAATCGCGCGGTTCGAAAAATACCGTCGCCAAAACGGAAACGGCCGGCATCGTTATCGGATGCCGGCCGCGTCGTTCACCGTGGGAAAGCCGGATCAGCTTTCGTCCTGCTCGCCATCGGGCGGGCCCATCTCGGTCGTCGGAACCTCGTCGGCCGCCACGTCCTCGTCCTCGTCGTCCTGCTGCGAGGCAAGGCCCGACGGCGCCTGGATGTTGGCGATGACGAAATCGCGGTCGATGGTCGGGCGCGTGCCCTTGGGCAGGTCGATCATCGAGATGGTCAGCGTGTCGCCGATATCGAGACCCGCGACGCTGCCCACGATCTCTTCGGGGATCTCCCCGGCGGTGCAGCGCAGTTCGACCTCGGGGCGGACCATCGTCATCACGCCGCCGCGCTTGAGGCCGGGGCTTTCCTCTTCTCCCTCGATCCGCACCGGAATATACAGCGAAACCCGGCTGGTACGGCGCAGGCGCATGAAATCGACATGCGTCGGCAGATCCTTGACCACGTCGCGCTGGACGCCGCGGCAGATCACGCGGACGTCCTCGTGACCCTCGACCTTGAGGTTGAAGAGCTTGGCGAGGAAACGCCCGGCCTTCAGCTTTTTCAGCAACTCATTGTAGGGAAGATTGATGGGGAGCGGATCTGCCCCCCCGCCATAAACGATACCGGGCACGAGATTGTCGCGCCGGGCTTGACGAGCGGCCCCCTTGCCTGTCCCCGTCCGTTCGGTGGCGATGATATCAGGGATTTCACCGGCCATTCGGTTCTCCAATGTGCAAATGCGTGTAGCCCGCCCGGCCTCCAAGGGTGTCCGGTCGGCGCCGCGCGTATAGGCCAGCCGGGCGCGATTGGAAAGGGGCGCCGGGGCCGCGATTGCACGACGGCGATGCTGTTGCTAGGCCAGAGGCGCAGCCGCCCACGGAGTCGCCATGCCCGTCATCACCGAGATCGCCGATCTCAAGCGTCTCTACAAGCGCCGCGTGCCGCGGATGTTCTACGACTACTGCGAAAGCGGAAGCTGGACGGAACAGACATTTCGCGAGAACACGACCGATTTCGCGTTGATCCGCCTGCGTCAGCGCGTCGCCGTCGACATGGAGGGGCGGTCTGTCGCCTCGACCATGATCGGACAGGACGTGGCGATGCCGGTGGCGCTGGCCCCGGTCGGCATGACGGGGATGCAGCATGCCGATGGCGAGATCCTCGCCGCCCGCGCGGCGGGGCGGTTCGGCGTGCCCTATACGCTTTCGACCATGTCGATCTGTTCGATCGAGGATGTCGCCGCGGCGACCGACCGGCCTTTCTGGTTCCAGCTCTACGTCATGCGCGACCAGGAGTTTCTCGAGAACATGATCGCGCGGGCAAAGGCGGCGGGCTGCTCGGCGCTGGTGCTGACGCTCGATCTGCAGATCCTCGGCCAGCGCCACAAGGATATAAAAAACGGGCTCAGCACCCGCCCCAAGCCGACCGTGGGCACCGTCGCCGACCTGTCCTGGCGCTGGCGCTGGGGGCTCGGGATGCTCGGCACCAAGAGGCGGGGATTCGGCAACATCGTCGGCCACGCCAAGGGCGTGAAGGACGTGTCGTCGCTCATGGACTGGACCGCCGACCAGTTCGACCCCCGGCTCGACTGGGACAAGATCCGCCGCATCAAGGAGCTCTGGGGCGGCAAGCTGATCCTCAAGGGCATACTCGACGCCGAGGATGCGCGCCGCGCCGCCGACCTGGGCTGCGACGCCATCGTGGTGTCGAACCATGGCGGCCGGCAGCTCGACGGGGCGCTCAGCGCGATCCGCATCCTGCCCGAGATCGTCGAGGCCGTGGGCGACCGGGTCGAGATCCTCTTCGACAGCGGCATCCGCTCGGGGCAGGACGTGCTCAAGGCGCTGGCGATGGGCGCGCAGGGCACGTTCATCGGGCGCGCCTATATCTACGGGCTGGGCGCGATGGGCGAGGCCGGCGTGACCCGCGCGCTCAAGATCATCGCCAAGGAGCTCGACACCACCATGGCGCTCTGCGGCCGCAAATCTGTGCGCGATCTCGACCGCGACATCCTGCTCACCGGGCCCGAGTTCGACCGCTATCGCCGGGCGGACCGCCCATGACCGAGCGGCGCGGCAAACCTCCGATGGCCCGGCGATTCCGGCGCGTGGCGAAAGAAAAGACGATGCCCCAGACCCCCGCAGCCCCCGTGGCGGACAAGGCCCCCGCGGCCAGCATGACGGATGACGAGCTGTTCGAGCTGCGCTGGGCGCGAGCCGAAACCGACCTGCTTGAGCCGCTCGGGCGTCTTTACGGCCGGGCAATGCCGACAGCGACCCTGCGCGAGCGGATGCGCGCGCTGCTGGCCGCCAAATGGGCCGGGCGTCCGACCGATCTGCGACGGCTCGACCTTGCCCGCGATCTCGATCCCGACTGGTTCCGCAGCGAACGGATGGCGGGATACGTGTTCTATACCGACCGGTTCGCGGGAACGATGGCCGGCGTGGCCGAGCGTATCCCCTATCTCGAATCGCTGGGCATCACTTATGCCCATTTCATGCCCTGCCTGATGCCGCGCCCCGGCGACAGCGATGGCGGCTACGCGGTGATGGATTACGGCCGGATCGACCCCCGCCTCGGCACGATGGACGATTTCCGCGCCGTCACGGCGGCGATGCGCGCGGCCGGGATCAGCCCTTGCATCGACATGGTGCTGAACCACACGGCGCGCGAACATGCCTGGGCCGAGGCCGCGCGCGCGGGCGATCCGTTCTACCAGGCGTTCTACCGCCTGTTCGACGACGAGCGGATCCCCCTGCAATACGAGGAAACCCTGCTCGAGGTCTTTCCCGACCAGGCGCCCGGCAATTTCACCTGGGACACCGACCTGCAAAAATGGGTCTGGACGACCTTCAACCGGTTCCAGTGGGATCTGAACTGGGAAAACCCCGAGGTCTTTTTCGCGATCATGGGGATCGTGCTCGACCTCGCCAATGCCGGCGCCGAAGTGCTGCGCCTCGACGCCGTCGCCTTCATGTGGAAAAGGCTGGGCACCGTCTGTCAGAACGAGCCCGAGGTTCACGACATCCTCCAGGCGATCAACCAGGCCGCCAGCGTCGCCGCGCCCGCCACCGTCTTCAAGGCCGAGGCCATCGTGGGGCCGCATCAGCTCGTGCCCTATCTCGGCGCGGGGCGGCATGTCGGAAAGGTCTGCAACCTCGCCTATCACAACTCGCTCATGGTGCAGTTCTGGTCGGCGCTGGCCACGGGGCGGTCCGACATGATGACCGACGTGCTCCAGCGGCATTTCCCGACCGGGTTCACCGGGGCGCAATGGGCCACCTATATCCGCTGTCACGACGATATCGGCTGGGCCATCACCGAAGAGGACGCGGCGCGCACGGGCGTCACCGACCCCGGCCATCGCGCGTTTCTCGCCGATTTCTATGCCGGCCGATTTCCCGGCAGTTTTGCCCGCGGCGCCGATTTCCAGGTCAACGAGGCGACCGGGGATGCGCGGACCAACGGCAGTTTCGCGTCGCTGGCCGGGCTCGAGGCCGCGAGAGAGGCCGGCGATCCGACGCTGATCGAGATGGCGGTGGAGCGCATCCTGATGGGCCATGCGCTGATCGCAGGATTCGGGGGCATGCCCCTGATCTACATGGGCGACGAGATCGGGCTGCCGAACGACCTGGGCTATCGCAACGATCCCGACCGGGCCGAGGACGGACGCTGGATGCAGCGCCCGGCGATGGACTGGGACACGGCCGAGGCCGCGCCCGAGGCCGACACTCCCGAGGGCCGCATCTGGCGCGGCACCCGGCATATCCTGTCGGTGCGCGCGGCCACGCGCGCCCTTGCGGGCAGCGTGCCCTCGGTGGTCATGCGGACCGGCCATGACAAGCTGTTCTGCGTCCGGCGGGCGGGGGCGGAAAGCACGCTGGTCGCGGTCTACAACGTCACCGCCGAGACCCAGCAGATCGAGCTCGACCGCATCGGGATCGACCCCGATGCCCCGCCCATGGACCTGCTCGGCGCCAGCGTCCCACCCGTCGAAGACGGCCGCCTCGTCGTGCCGCCTTATGGCCGGATGTGGCTCGACACCCCGTTGTGGTAACGCCCCGCGCCTAGCCGCGCGCCCGTTCGACCACGGCGACGGCGGCCGCCACGGCCTCGTCGATGCCCAGCGCGGTCGTGTCGATATGCACCGCGTCGGGCGCGGCCATAAGAGGCGCGGCATCGCGGCCGGCATCGCGCGCGTCGCGGGCTTGAACGTCGGCCAGCACCTCGGCCAGGGTCGTTTCGGCCCCGGCAGCCCGCAGCTCGGCAAAACGGCGGGCGGCCCGCGTCTCGGGCGTGGCGGTGACGAAGAGCTTAACCTCGGCCTCCGGGCAGATCACCGTGCCGATATCGCGCCCGTCGAGAACCGCGCCATCGCCCAGCCGGGCGAACCGGCGCTGGAACGCCAATAGCCCCGCGCGCACCTCGGGCATGGCCGCGACGACGCTTGCCGCTTCGGCCACCGCGGCGCTGCGCAGGCCGTCGCGTTCGAGATCCTCGGGCACGAGCGCCCATGCCGCTGGCGCCGGATCCTCGCCGTCGAGCATCCGCGCGCCCGTCGCGCGGTAGAGCAGCCCGGTATCGAGATGGCTGAACCCGAAATGCGCGGCCACGCTGCGGGCGATGGTGCCTTTGCCGGCCGCGGCGGGCCCGTCTATGGCCACGGTGAACGCCATCAGGGCATCTCGGTGGTCATGTCGGGATCGGCACCGGGCGCCTGGGGCAGATTGTCGGCAATCTCGTAGTAATCGCCGCGAGACGCGCAAAAGATATGGCCCTGCGCCGACAGCCCCGTGGGCTTGTCGAGCGTCCCGGCATGGATCGACAACCGCGCCCCGCCCCCGTCCCAGAACAGGTTCGAGCCGCAGATCCCGCAAAAGCCGCGCCGCGCCGTGGCCGAGCTGTCGAACCAGGTCACGGGGCCTTCGATCTCGACGCTGTCGCGCGGGGCCGAGGTCGCGGCGACGAAATGACCGCTCGTGCGGCGGCACTGCTCGCAATGGCAGAACACGACCGGACGCAGCGCGCCCGTCACGCGATAGCTGACTTCGGAGCAGAGGCAGCCGCCGGTCTGCGACAGGTCGGCGGGATCGGCATCCAGCAGGCTCATTCCACCGGCCTTTCGAAATGCGCCCCGAGCGCGGTCATCAGCGGCTCGAACACCGGGAAGGAGGTAGCCACCGGCCCGGCATCGTCGACGCCCACGGGCTTGCGCGCGGCCATGCCGAGGCACAAAAACGACATGGCGATGCGATGATCGAGCCGCGCAGCGACCCGCGCGCCGCCCTCGACCCCGCCCGGCCCGCGGCCGTGCACGCGCCACCAGTCCGGGCCTTCGTCGACCTCGATGCCGCAGGCCCTGAGCCCCGAGGCCATCGCGTCGATACGGTCGCTTTCCTTGACCCGCAGCTCGGCCACGCCGGGCATGTCGGTCACGCCTTCGGCAAAGGCCGCGACGACCGACAGGATGGGATATTCGTCGATCATCGACGCCGCGCGCTCGGACGGCACGGTGATCCCGCGCATCTCGGGCGAGAACCGCGCGCGCAGGTCTGCGGCCGGCTCTCCGCCCTCGTCGCGGGGGTTCTCGTAGGTCAGATCGGCGCCCATCTCGCGCAGGGTCTCGAACAGCCCCGCGCGGGTCGGGTTCAGCCCGATATTGGGCACCAGCACGTCCGAGCCCTCGCAGATCAGCGCGGCGCAGACCGGGAACGCGGCCGAGGACGGATCGCGCGGCACGGCGATGGTCTGGGGGCGCAGCTCGGGGCGGCCCTGCAGGGTGATGATGCGCCCCTCGGGGCCGGGGCGGGTCTCGATCGTGGCGCCGAACCCGGCCAGCATCCGCTCGGAATGATCGCGCGTTGCCTCGCGCTCGACCACGACGGTCTCGCCCGGCGCGTTCAGCCCCGCCAGCAGCACCGCCGACTTGATCTGCGCCGAGGCGACGGGGGTCGCGTAATGCACGGGCACCGGATCGGCCGCGCCGATCAGCGTCAGCGGCAACCGCCCGCCCGACCGGCCATGCGATTGCGCCCCGAACAGCGACAGCGGCTGCGTCACGCGCCCCATCGGACGCCCCCTGAGCGAGGCGTCGCCGGTAAAGGTCGTAGCAAAACCATGCGTGGCCACGGCCCCCATGAGGAGCCGAACGCCCGTGCCGGAATTGCCGCAATCGACGATATCCTCGGGCTCGGAGAACCCGCCGACACCCACGCCATGCACCGACCAGGTGCCGTCCTCGCCGCGCGACACGATGGCCCCCAAAGCGGCCATCGCGCGCCCCGTGTCGAGCACGTCCTGCCCCTCGAGAAGCCCCGAGATCCGGGTCTCGCCCACGGCCATGGCGCCCAGGATCAGGGCGCGGTGGCTGATGGACTTGTCGCCCGGCACCTCGGCCGTGCCGCGAAGCGCGGCGCCGCCATGGGTGAAAAGAGGGTCTGGCGCGCCGCTATGGGACATGGGGCCTCGCTGCGTTGAAAGCGGGCCAGACGTTACATGCACCCCGCCGGGGCGCAAGCCGCAATCGCGCCCTCGCGCGGGGCTGCCGGGGCTAGAGCATGGCCAGCGTCGGCAGGACGACAAAGACGAAAAGAAGGAACGGCGCGAAGGTGAGGCGTTTCATGGGGCGACCTGCTCGTCTGCTTTTCTTTTCGGTCTAGCACCCGGATCGCGCGACGCGGCAGGATATTTTCACCCCGCGGCGGGGCATCGGTGGATACTTGCCGACCGGCCCCCGTGGCTCAGCCCGGCCGCCGCGCAAAGGTCAGGTAATGCGGGCGGCGCCCCTCGCGCAGGGCCTTTTGCTCGTAACGGGTCGAGATCCAGTCCGCCCAGGGCGTACGCCAGTCGTCGGGCCGTTCGGCGAGCCAGTCGAACCCCGCGCGCGGCACCTCGAGCAGGGCCTGCCGGACATAGTCGGGAATATCCGTGGCCACCCGCAGGATCGCGCCGGGCGCCATGACGCGGGCCAACGGCTCGAGATGTTCGGGCGTGACGAAGCGGCGGCGGTGGTGGCGCGTCTTGGGCCAGGGATCGGGATAGAGCAGGAACGCCCGCGCGATGGAGCGGGGCGGCAGCACATCGAACAGATCGCGCGCATCGCCGGGATAAACGGCGAGGTTGCCCGCCCCCGAGGCGCGGATCTTGCCCAGGAGCTTGGCCACGCCGTTGATATAGGGCTCGGCCCCGATGATCGCGATATCGGGGTTGGCCAGCGCCTGGTGAATCAGGTGCTCGCCCCCGCCAAAGCCAATCTCGAGCCAGATCGGCCGTTCGCCGAACCGCGCGGCAAGGTCTAGCGGACGCCGTTCGGGGTTCTCGGCCCAGTCGACCGCGCCCGGCGACAGGGCGTCGAGATCGGATTGCAGCCAGGCCTCCTGGTTGGGCTTGAGGTTATGCCCCTTTCGCCGGCCGTAGAAATTGCGCCAGGGCGCGGCGGGGTGTTTGGCTCGATCGGTCATGGGCCGGGGGTTTAGGCCCCCCGCCCGCGGCGCGCAATCGCTCCGGAGCGCGGGCGGCGGCCGGACGACATGAGTATTTCCGGAAACAGAGAAGGCAGGCCCGCCCGCCCCGACCGCGATGGCCGAAGCGGGCGGGCCGGTATCAGACCGCGCGTTTCAGCGTCTCGGCAAGGTCGGTCTTTTCCCACGAGAACCCGCCATCGGGTTCGGGCGCGCGGCCGAAATGCCCATAGGCCGCGGTGCGGGCATAGATCGGCCGGTTGAGTTCGAGATGGGTGCGGATGCCGCGCGGGGTCAGGTCCATGGCCGTGCGGATGGCCTTTTCGATCTGTTCCTCGTGGACCTCGCCGGTGCCGTAGGTATCGGCATAGATCGACAGCGGCTGCGCCACGCCGATGGCATAGGAGAGCTGGATCGAGCAGCGCTTGGCCATCCCCGCCGCCACCACGTTCTTGGCGAGATAGCGCGCGGCATAGGCCGCCGAGCGATCGACCTTGGTCGGGTCCTTGCCCGAGAAGGCCCCGCCCCCGTGCGGCGCCGCGCCGCCATAGGTGTCGACGATGATCTTGCGTCCCGTCAGGCCCGCATCGCCATCGGGGCCGCCGATGACGAAGATGCCGGTGGGGTTCACGTGCCAGTCGGTCGCCTCGGTGATCCAGCCCTCGGGCAGGATCTCGCGGATATAGGGCTCGACGATGTCGCGGATGTCGTCCGAGCTTTGCGACTCGTCGCGGTGCTGGGTCGAGAGGACGATGGACGTCACCTCGACCGGCTTGCCGTTTTCGTAGCGCAGGCTGATCTGGGATTTCGCATCGGGGCCGAGCGTCGGCTCCTGCCCCGATTTGCGCACCTCGGCCAGGCGGCGCAGCACCTGGTGGGCATAGTGGATCGGGGCGGGCATGAGTTCGGGCGTATCCTCGACCGCGTAGCCGAACATGATGCCCTGGTCGCCCGCGCCCTCGTCCTTGTTGCCCGTGGCATCCACGCCCTGCGCGATATGCGCCGATTGCGGGTGCAGCAGGTTCGTGATCTCGCAGGTCTTCCAATGGAACTTTTCCTGCTCGTAGCCGATGTCGCGGATGCAATCGCGTGCGATATCCTCGACCCGGTCGAGATACTCGTCGAGCTTGCCCTTGTCGGTCAGACCGACCTCGCCGCCAATCACGACCCGGTTCGTCGTGGCGAAGGTCTCGCAGGCGACGCGCGCCTCGGGCTGCTGGCCGAGAAAGGCATCGAGCACCGCGTCGGAAATGCGGTCGCAGACCTTGTCGGGATGGCCCTCGGACACGGATTCCGAGGTGAAGACGTAATTCTGACGCGGCATTGGGGAACGCTCCATTGATATGTCCGGACGCACGCCAGGAAGCCGTTGTGCGCCGATTGCCCGGCGATAGCTGCCGCGGCGGGGATTGTCGATACGCTACGGCAATTCGGCCGGGCGGCGGCGGCGCAGCCCGGCCGCGAGCAGCGCCAGCGCCATGGCGAGCGCCGCGGGCCAGTCGCCGATCCGGGCATAGACCGTGGGGGGCAGCGCCGCTGGCACCGGGTGGTCGAGCCGTCCGGCCCGGCCCAGAGGGATCGCGTCGAGCACCCGCCCCTTGCCGTCGATCACGGCCGAGATCCCCGTATTGGCGGCGCGCAGCAGGGGCAGCCCCTGCTCGATCGCGCGCATCCTTGCCTGGGCCAGATGCTGCTGCGGACCGGCGAAGGTGCCGAACCACGCGTCGTTGGTGACATGCAGCAGCCAGTCGGGCCGGGTCGGTGCCGCGCCGACCTCTTCGGGAAAGATCGCCTCGTAGCAGATGAGAGGCATCACCTCGCCCGCGGCCCCCAAGTCGAGGATCTGCGGCCCCGGACCGGCGGCATAGCCGAACCCGTCGCGCGCGGCGAGCCCGCGAAGCCCCAGCCCCGAGGCGAGCCGCCCCAGCGGGACGTATTCGCCGAAGGGCACGAGATGCCACTTGTCATAGGTCGCGAGGATCTTGCCCCCCCGGCCGATCACCGCGAGGCTGTTCCAGTAGCGCAGCCCCTCGGCGCGGTTGGCCCCCAGCGCGACCGGCACCCCGTCGGCGGCCTCCGCGATCTGGGCGAGCTCGGGCGCGCCGGGCGTCAGCAGCACCGGCAGCGCCGTCTCAGGCCAGACGATCAACGCGGGGCGCGCGCCCCCTGCGGTCAGATCGAGAAGCCGGTCGTAGAAGACGCCGGAGAGCACCGGGTCCCATTTCTCGTCCTGCGGGGCGTTGGGCTGCACCAGCCGCACGATGGGCGCGTCGACCGGGATCGCGGGCAGATCGCCCAGCCGCAGCGCCCCCAGCGCCAGCGGCAGGACGCAAAGCCCGGCGAGCCCCGCGGCCGCCGCGATCCGCCGCCCCGGCGCCCAGAGCGCCGCGACCGCCCCCGCCCCCAGGGCGGTCAGCGCCGTCAGGCCGAACGGCCCGGTAAAGGCCGCGATCTGGGCGGCCGGGGTTTCGGACCAGACATAGCCGATCAGGGACCAGGGAAAGCCGGTGAGGATCAGCGACCGCGTCATCTCGGCCGCGCCCAGCGCGGCGCCGAAGGACAGGGCGAACCGCCAGCCCGACGCGGAAAGGCGGCGCGCGCCCCAGAAGGCCGCGGCCCAGAACAGCGCGAAGCCCGTCGAGATCAGCACCAGCGCAAACGGGGCCATCCAGCCGTGGATCTCGGGCTCGACGAGGAACGGCTCGAAGATCCAGTGCAGGCAGAAGGCGAAATACCCGACCCCCCCGGCAAAGCCGATCCAGGCCGCGCGGGCCGGGCGCGACGCGGTTCGGCAAAGCCAGCCCAGCACCACAAGCGCCGCCAGCGCCACGGGCGTCAGCGCGAAAGGCACCTGGCCCAGCCCGGCCCCCGCCCCCGCGAGGGCCGCCAGCGCCAGCCTTGTCCGGGGTCTCGGGTCAGGCAACGTGGCCGGGCAGACGCACGCGCAGACGTTTCAGCCGGCGCGGATCGGCGTCGACCACCTCGAACTCGACCCCCGAAGGGTGGGGGATGACCTCGCCGCGGGCGGGCACGCGGCCCGTCAGCACCACGACGACCCCGCCCAACGTGTCGATCTCTTCCTCCTCGTCGGGGTCGGTCAGCTTGGTGCCGATCTCGTCCTCGAAGGCGTCGAGCGGCGTGCGGGCCTGCGCGACGTAGCTGCCATCCTGTTCGCGGGTGAAAAGATGCTCTTCGTCGGTGTCGTGCTCGTCCTCGATTTGGCCAATGACCTGTTCGATCAGGTCCTCGATCGTCACCAGCCCGTCGACCCCGCCATATTCGTCGATGACGAGCGCCATGTGCATCCGCTCGCTCTGCATGCGTTGCAGCAGCACGCCGATGGGCATCGAGGGCGGCGCGTAGATGAGCGGGCGGATCATCGCCGCCATGTCAAAGGCCGCGGCCCCGCCGAACCCGTTGCGCAGCGCGAAATCCTTGAGGTGAATCATGCCCTTGGGGGAATCGAGCGTGCCGTCATAGACGGGCAGGCGCGACATGCCGCTTTCGCGGAATACGCGCACGAGATCCTCGCAGGAGATGTCGATGGGCACCGACACGATCTCGACCGAGGGGATGGCCACGTCCTCGACCCGCATCCGTCGCAGGTTCAGCAGGCCGGGCGGCGTCCGGCCCGATGCGGTTTCGTCCACGCTTTCCGCGGAGTCGTCGTCCCCGTTCGAGAAAGCCTCGAATATCCGGCCGAAAAACCCGCGTTCGTTACTTTCGGGTTCGTCCGCATCGCTCGGCCCGCCTTGCGCGGACCCGTCCTCGACCTGTGTCATCTTCTCCAACTCATGAGACGTCCCCGGAATATGGATCGTGCAGACCCAGTTCCGCAAGTATTTCGGTTTCCAATCGTTCCATCAGCGCCGCATCGCCGTCGCGGTCGTGATCGAAGCCCAAGAGATGCAGGACGGCATGCACGAGCAGGTGGGTCACATGCGCCTCGAGCGCAAGACCTGCCGCGCGCGCTTCGGTCGCGCAGACCCCGAAAGCAAGCGCGATATCGCCGAGTTCCGCATCCCGCGCCGTGTCGGGCGGCGCGGGCATCTGACCCTCGACGCGCGCGCCGCGCTCGGCGCTGGGCCAGGACAGCACGTTGGTGGGGCGCGGCTTGCCCCGGAAATCGGCGTTGAGCCCCGCGATGCGCGCGTCGTCGCAGCCCAGAACGACGATCTCGCCCGCGCCGAGACCCAGGCGCCCCAGCGTGGCGCGCGCCGCGCGCCCGGCCAGCGCGTCGAGGGGGACGGTGTCCCACGCGGCATCCTCGATCACGGTTTCGACCGAGACGGCGCCCGCGTCAGGCGTCGCGTTCATAGGCCTCGATGATCCGCGCGACGAGCGGATGGCGCACCACGTCCGCCGAGGTGAAATAGCTGAAATCGATGCGCTCGATCCCGGTCAGCAGGCGTTCCGCATCGGCCAGCCCCGAGACCTGCCCGCGCGGCAGGTCGACCTGGCTGCGATCGCCGGTGACGACCATGCGCGACCCTTCGCCCAGCCGCGTGAGGAACATCTTCATCTGCATGGCCGTCGCGTTCTGCGCCTCGTCCAGAACCACGAAGGCGTTGGACAGGGTGCGCCCGCGCATGAAGGCCAGCGGCGCGATCTCGATGCGCTTTTCCTCCATCAGCCGCGCCAGCATCTTGCCTGGAAGGAAATCGTTCAGCGCGTCGTAAAGCGGCTGCATGTAGGGGTCGACCTTCTCCTTCATGTCGCCGGGCAGGAAGCCCAGCCGCTCGCCCGCCTCGACCGCGGGGCGGCTGAGCACGATGCGGTCCACGCGCCCCTCTATGAACATGTTCACACCGACGGCGACGGCGAGATAGGTCTTGCCCGTGCCCGCCGGCCCGATGCCGAAACACAGATCGTTGCCGAAAAGCGACCGCACATAGGACTTCTGGGCCTCGGTGCGGGGCTCGACCAGCTTCTTGCGGGTGCGGATCTCGATCCGGCCGCCCTGGAACAGCTCCATCTGGTCGGTATCGGTGGCGGGCGTCACGGCCTCGTCCTCGGGGGCGCCGCCCATGCGGATCGCGGCGTCGATATCGCCCTGCTCGATCTCGCGGCCCTGTTCGAGCCGGGAATAAAGCGCCTCGAGCACCTCGACCGCGCGCAGGGTCGAGTCGGGCTCGCCCATGACAGAAAGGCTGTTGCCGCGCCGTGCGATCTGCACGCCGAGTTGGTCCTCGATACGGACGAGATTGGCGTCGTACTGACCGCACAGGTCTATGAGAAGACGGTTATCGTCGAGTTCGATACGGCGTTCGACGGGCGAGGTTGCACCGGCTGCGGGGGCCGATACGGGGCTGGTGGAAATGGCCAAGCGGTGCTCCAGAAAGACGAACCTGTATCAAAGGTGGGCCGTTCACCGCGCCGAGACAAGGCCGCAGATCGCGTCAGGCAAGAAAAGGCCGCGCGGAGCGTTCCGCGCGGCCCTGTCCGTTCGACCCCGAGGGGTCGGCCTAGATCGGGTCGGCGATGGGCGATCCCGCCCCGTCGGGCCCATAAAGCGTGAAGGGCTCGAGCAGCCCGCAGACCGGCTTGCCGTAGCGGTCGAGCCGGTTCATCTGGTAGCCCTCGATCCCGTCGTCGATGGCCCAGTGTTCGCAGCCGTCGCCGTCGACCCAGATGCCGGGCGTGCGGGTGAGGTTCTCGAGGCTCTTGGCGTCGATGCCGCGATCGACCGTCTGGTCGACCTTGGTGCCGCATCCGGCAAGGGCGGTCGCCGCGACGAGCGCGAGGATGGAAATGCTTTTCATGGCAATCACCTGATGCAAATGATTTCGACGCGGCGGTTCTGCTGCATGCCCGCGGCGGTCTGGTTCGAGGCGCGCGGCATCCGCTCGCCAAGGCCCCGCACGTCGTTGATCGTGCGGCCCATCCCGGCGGCGATCTGCGCCACGGCATTCGCGCGGTTATAGCTCAGCCGGATGTTGTATTCGTCGCTGGCCCGGCTGTCGGTATGGCCGATGATCGTGTAGGCGCGGGCGTTGGTCTGGCCGAAAAAGGTTTGAAGCTGCTGGCGCCCGGCATGGCTGATGCGGGCGCTGTCGGTGGGGAACAGGACATCGGTATTCATCACGCCGCAGGTCTCGACCTTGTGGCAGACGGGCAGCCCCTGCCGGGTCAGCCGGTTGGAGCCGTAGCCCTCCCAGCCGTCGTCGCGCACCCAATGCTCGCACCCATCCGGGTCGATCCAGATCGTGCCGATGGCGCGCTGCTGCGCATTCGCTTCCGCCGCGACGAAAATCGACCCCGTCGCGAGCGCGACGATACCGAGTGCCAGGCGGGCCGTGTCGAAAAACTTGCGGTTCACGCGAGCCCCTTTCCCAAAATCACGTCGGTTTGTGGCGCAACCGACATCCCCATGATCGCTGTAACAAAACAATAATCGGATTCACGGGCTTGTGAAGCGGAAATGGCGAGACGACCGTTTCCCCTGCGGAAACGATCCCCTGTCGCCCGCATTCCGGGCGCTGCGCGCGATGGCTAGATCAGCGCGCCCTCGAGCGAGTTCGCCGCGCTCGAGGTGATCCGCACGCGGCGCATGTCGCCGGGGCGCAGACCCTCGGCCGCGACAAAGACCGAGTGGAGGTGATCGGACTTGCCGACCATCTGTCCGGGCGACCGGCCCGGCTTTTCGAACAGGACGCCGACCTCGCGCCCCACCATCCGGTCCTGCACCGCGCGCTGTTGGTCGCGCAGCAGCGCCTGCAGGCGTTGCAGCCGCGCGTCCTTTTCGTCCTCGGGAACCTGCGGGCGCTCGGCGGCGGGGGTGCCGGGGCGGGGCGAATACTTGAAGCTGTAGCACTGGCCGTATTCGACCGCCCGTACCAGGTCCATCGTCGCCTCGAAATCGGCGGCGGTCTCTTCGGGGAAACCGACGATGAAATCGCCCGAGATCACGATATCGGGGCGCGCGGCGCGGATGCGCTCGATCAGGCGCAGATAGCTTTCGGCGGTGTGGCTGCGGTTCATCCGCTTGAGCACCGCGTCCGAACCGGATTGAACCGGCAGATGCAGGTAGGGCATCAGCTTGGGGCAATCGCCATGGGCCGCGATAAGGTCGTCTTCCATGTCGTTGGGATGGCTGGTGGTAAAACGGATGCGGTCCAATCCGTCGATCCGCGCAAGCGTGCGGATTAGGCGCGCGAGACCCCATTCGGCGCCGTCTTTCGCCCCGTGATAGGCGTTGACGTTCTGGCCCAACAACGTGATCTCGCGCACGCCGCGCTCGACGAGGTCGCGCGCCTCGGTCACGACGCGGTCCACGGGGCGGCTGACCTCGGCCCCGCGGGTATAGGGGACCACGCAAAAGGCGCAGAACTTGTCGCATCCCTCCTGCACGGTGAGAAAGGCGGTCGGGCCGCGCCGGGCCTTGGGCCGCGCGGCGAGATGGTCGAACTTGTCCTCTTCGGGATAGTCGGTATCGAGCGCGCGGCCCCCCGCGCGCGCCTGCCGCTCGAGCTCGGGCAGACGGTGATAGCTCTGCGGCCCCACAACGAGGTCGACCAGCGGCTGGCGGCGCATGATCTCTTCGCCCTCTGCCTGCGCGACGCAGCCCGCCACGCCGATCTTGAGGTCGGGGTTCGCGGCTTTCAGCCCGCGGAAACGGCCAAGCTCGGAATAGACCTTTTCGGCGGCCTTCTCGCGGATATGGCAGGTATTGAGCAGGATCATGTCGGCATCGTCGGGGCTGTCGGTGGTGACATAGCCCTGCCCGCCCATGGCCTCGGCCATGCGTTCGCTGTCATAGACGTTCATCTGGCAGCCATAGGTCTTGATGAACAGCTTGCGCGGGGTGCCCATGATCGTCCCTCCGGTGAAGACCCGGCCATCTAACGGAACCCGCGCGCGCATTCAATGACGCGGCGCTTGCCAAGCCCGCCCCCGGCGGGACAGAAGGGCGGCGCAACCGGGGGCCAAATGCAGACTTTCGCCAATCTCGACGCCTTCGCCGCCGCGCGCCCCGCGCTGAAGGGTCCGATCGCCATCATCTTTGCCGAGGACGACGCCGCGCTCGACGCGACGCTGGCCCATCATGCCGCCAAGGGGTTCGCGACGATCCTGCTGATGGCCGGGCCGGCCATCGCGCCGACCGCGCCGCCCCCGGCCTGCGTCACGCGCATCGGCTGGACGCAGGTCGCGCCGAATGCCGTCATCGACGCGGTCAACCGGGTGATCGAGCTGGCCCCCCACCAATGGATCTATTACGGCTTCAACGCCGAGTTCCTGTTCTATCCCTTTGCCGAGACGCGATCCGTCGCCGAACTCGTCGCCTTTCACATGGAAGAGCGGCGCGAGGCGATGCTGACCTACGTGATCGACCTCTATGCCGTCGACCTGACGGCCCATCCCGACGGCGTCGGTCTGGCGGATGCGCATCTCGACCGGGCGGGATATTTCGCGCTCGCCCGCCCCGACCCTGCCGAGCCGGCCCAACCGCTCGAGCGGCAGCTGAACTTCTACGGCGGGTTGCGTTGGCGGTTCGAGGAACACGTCCCCAAGGATCGCCGCCGCATCGACCGGATCGCGCTGTTCCGGGCGCGGCCGGGGCTGACGCTGCGCGAAGGCTACCTGATGTCGGACGAAGAGATGAACACCTATGCCTGCCCGTGGCATCACAACCTCACGGCGGCGGTCTGCTCGTTCCGCGCGGCCAAGGCGCTGCGCACCAATGCAGGCTCGCGCTACAGCATCGAGTCGTTTCACTGGTTCAACTCGGTGCGCTTCGACTGGTCGTCGGAACAGCTTCTCAATCTCGGGCTGATCGAGCCCGGACAGTGGTTCTGACCGCAGGCCCCGACTGCCCCGCGCCGCAAAACCGACCGATCCCCCGCAACCCGACACGCCCCTGCGGTGTTGGGCCGCAAAACTCGCGCGTGGAGGAGATGCGGCATGACCGATACCAGGGATCTTCCGAAGGAGGCCGGGCCCTCGGGCGGATGGGGGTCGTTGCGGGGCATCGCCGAGGTCTTCGGCAGCGCCTCGCCCGAGATGGGCGCGCTGGACACGCTGCGCCGACAGAACAAGCCCGGCGGCTTCATGTGCTCGTCCTGCGCCTGGCCGAAACCCGCGAATTACCACCATTTCGAGTTCTGCGAGAACGGCGCCAAGCGCACCTTGTGGGAAACCACGCGCGACCGCTGCACGCCTGCCTTCTGGGAGGATCACACCGTTGCCGAGCTGCGCGACTGGGCCGATCACGATCTCGAAAAGACCGGTCGGCTGACCGCGCCTCTGCGCTACGATGCGGCGACCGACCGCTATGTAGAAGTCGGCTGGGACGAGGCCTATGCCGATATCGCCGCGACGTTGAAGCGGCTCGATCCGAAATCGGTGGTGTTCTACGCCTCGGGCCATGCGGGTCTCGAGGCAAGCTATCTCTATGCGCTGCTCGCCCGGCTCTACGGCAACAACAACCTGCCGCAATCGTCCAACATGTGCCACGAGACGACGAGCGTCGGGCTGCAAAAGGTCATCGGCTCGCCCGTCGGCACGATCATCTGGGACGATCTCTACGACACCGATTGCTTTTTCTTCTTCGGCCAGAACCCCGGCACCAACTCGCCCCGTTTCCTTCATCCGCTCAAGGATGCAAAGGAACGCGGCGCGAAGATCGTCACCTTCAACCCGATCCGCGAACAGGGGCTGGTGTCCTTCGTCGATCCGCAAAGCCCCTATGCCATGGCCACGGGGGCCGAGGTCACGATCTCGGACCAGTATCACCAGGTCCGCGCCGGGGGCGACGTGGCCGCGATGCTCGGGATCTCCAAGGCCGTGGTCGAGGCCGATGACGACGCCGCGCAAAGCGGCGCGCCGCGGGTGATGGACTGGGAGTTCATCGAGGAGCACACGACCGGCATCGACGCCTTTCTCGAAGTCTGCCGCAACACCTCCTGGTCCGAGGTCGAGCGCGAAAGCGGCCTGACCGAAGGCGAGCTTCGCAATGCCGCGCAGGTCTACATGGAGGCCAGGGCGGTGATCGGCGTCTATGGCATGGGCCTGACCCAGCACGCGCATGGCGGGCTCAACGTCGCCATGCTGGCCAACCTGCTGATGCTGCGCGGCAATATCGGCAAGCCGGGCGCGGGGATGTGCCCGGTTCGGGGCCATTCCAACGTGCAGGGACAGCGCACCGTCGGCATCGCCGAAAAGGCCAAGCTGGTGCCCATGGACAAGCTGCGCGAGCTGTTCGATTTCGACCCCCCGACCGAGGACGGGCTGCATATCGTCGACGCCGTGCAGGGGCTTTTCGCGGGCAGCGTCAAGGCCACGATCAGCCTTGGCGGCAACCTCGTGCGGGCGGTGCCCGACATGGACCGGATGGAGACCGCCTGGGCCGCGCAGGAGCTGACCGTCATGGTCTCGACCAAGCTCAACCGCAGTCACCTCTTTCCCGGCAAGACCGCATATATCCTGCCCTGCCGCGCCCGCGCCGAAAAGGATGCGCAGGCGACCGGCGATCAGGCGATCTCGATCGAGGACAGCTTTTCGATGATCCACGGCTCGATCGGCAATCGCGAACCCGCATCCGAGCAGCTTCGCAGCGAGGTCGGCATCGTCTGCGATCTCGGCCGCGCGCTGATCGGATCGCGCCCGCGGCTGGATTGGGACGCGTGGCAGGGCGACTACAGCCTGATCCGCGACCTGATCGAGGCGACCTATCCCGACGATTTCCGCGACTTCAACGGGCGGCTGCACGAGCCCGGCGGGTTCTGGCGCGTCATTCCCGCGCGCAAGCGGGTCTGGCAGACCGAAAGCGGCAAGGCCGTCTTTACCGCACCCGACCGGCTCAACTCGGTCAGCTACGAGGATCGCGCGGACCTGTTCCGGCTGGTCACGCTGCGCTCGAACGACCAGTTCAACACCACGATCTACGGCTATTCCGACCGGTTCCGCGGGATCGAGGGCACGCGCGACGTGCTCTTGATGAACGAGGCCGACATGGCCGATCTGGGGCTCGCGCGGGACGAAAAGGCCGCGCTGGTCTCCGAAGAGGCCGACGGGCGGCACCGCCGCCTCGGCGGGCTGGCGGTCATTCCCTACGAAATCCCGCGCGGGACCGTCGCCTCGTACTATCCCGAGTGCAACGTGCTGATCTCGATCGAGCATCACGACAAGATCTCGAAAACCCCGGCCTCGAAATCCATCCCGGTGCGGATCGAGCGCGACGGGGCGCGGCCGTGATCCGCGCGGGGCAGCCCGGCAGCGTCTCGGTCACGGCGCGACCGGCCGGGGGGGCGCAGGACGGCGAGGCGCGGCCCTGGGCGCTGGCCGAGGAGGTGCCGGTGGGCGTCCTGCTCAACTCGGTGCCCGTGGCCGTCATGATGGCGACGCCCATGGATCTCGAAGAGTTCGGCGCGGGCTTTCTGATCGCCGAGGGGCATCTGCGCGCGGGCGACATCACCGCCGCGCTGGTCTTTCCGACCGACCGGGGCTTTTGCGTGGATATCGCCGCGCCGGGCGTCGATCCGCCCCCCGCGCGGCGCGCGCTAGAGGGGCGCGCGGGATGCGGGCTATGCGGGATGGAGGCGCTGACCGACCTCTCGCTCGACCTGCCCCACCGTTCCCGGCCCCGCCCCGATCCCGACCGCGTGGCGGCGGGGTTCGAGCTGCTGGATCGCCACCAGCCGCTGCGCGCGGTCAACCGCTCGGTCCATGCGGCGGGTTTCATCGCGGAGGACGGCACCATGCCGGCCGCGCGCGAGGATGTCGGCCGGCATTGCGCGCTCGACAAGCTGACCGGGGCGCTGGCGCTGCGGCGGATCGACCCGGCGGGCGGCGTGGCCATCATGACCTCGCGATGCAGCTTCGAGCTTGTGCGCAAGGCGGCCTTGGCGGGGTTCGGCGGGCTGGCCAC
This sequence comes from Palleronia sediminis, assembly GCF_004358695.1. GTDB lineage: Bacteria > Pseudomonadota > Alphaproteobacteria > Rhodobacterales > Rhodobacteraceae > Palleronia > Palleronia sediminis. The sequence continues at coordinate 17,443 of NZ_SNAA01000003.1, read as the reverse complement.
ACGCTCGGCCCCGACGGGGCTGGCGGTGGAGCTTGCGGCACGGGCGGGCCTGCCGCTTTTCGCGCGGCAGGGCGCCGGTGTCGTCGCCTTCGGTGCGTGAGCCGTCAGCCGTCGCGGCGCAGCCGGATCACCACGTCGACCGAGGCCAGCCGTGTGCCCTCGGGCAGTTCGGGCAGCCGCGCGATTTCCAGATCCTCGGCGGGGGCATCGGTGAGGCTGCCGTCATCCTCGAACAGGAAATGCGGGTGTTCGTCGGTGCGGGTGTCGAAATAGGACCGCGCGCCCTCGACCCGCACCTCTTTCATCAGGCCCGCGTCGCAAAAGGCCCGCAAGGTGTTGTAGACCGTGGCGAGCGAGATCTTCTGCCCGGCCGACCGGCTGGCCAGGTGCAGCCCCTCGGCCGTGACGTGCCGATCCTCGCCATCGCCCACCAGAAGCGCGGCCAGCGCGATGCGCTGACGGGTCGGGCGCAGGCTGGCCTGGGACAGCCAGTCCGTCCCCTTGCGGAGGCTGGCATCATCGACTGTGGCGGCGATCTCGGTCATGAAGCCTCTATATGGCGAAAACGCCGGCGACTTCAATTCCCCCGACGCGGGCGCGGCGGGGGCCTGACCCTTGCGCCGCGGCGAGGCGCGGTGATACATCGTCGCCCTGACGTTCCCCAAGGCCCGAGGCTCCCGGATGACCGATTCCCCAACGTCCTTCGACCGCGCGGACCTGATCCGCTGCGCGCAGGGCGAGCTGTTCGGAGAGGGCAACGCCCAGCTTCCGATGCCGCCGATGCTGATGATGGACCGGATCACCGATATCTCGGGCGATGGCGGGCAGCACGGCAAGGGCCATGTCGTGGCCGAGTTCGACATCACACCGGACCTGTGGTTCTTCGAATGCCATTTCCCCGGCAACCCGATCATGCCGGGCTGCCTCGGGCTCGACGGGCTGTGGCAGTTGACCGGCTTCAACCTCGGGTGGCGCGGCTGGAAGGGGCGCGGCTATGCCCTGGGCGTGGGCGAGGTCAAGTTGACCGGCATGGTCCGCCCCGACCGCAGCAAGCTGACCTATTTCGTCGATTTCACCAAGGCCGTGCAATCGCGGCGCCTGACGATGGGCGTGGCCGACGGACGGGTGGAGGCCGACGGCGAGACCATCTATCAGGTGAAGGACATGAAGGTCGCCCTGTCCGAAAGCTGAGATCCACTTAATCGAGGAGAGCGCGATGCGCCGCGTCGTCGTCACCGGGATGGGCATCGTCTCGCCCATCGGCAACACCGCCGAGGAAGTCACCGCCGCGCTCAAGGCCGGGCGTTCGGGGATCGAGGCCAGCCCCGAGATGGCCGAGCACGGCTTTCGCAGCCGCGTCGCCGGCACGCCCAAGATCGACCCGGCCGATCATGTCGACAAGCGCGCGCTGCGCTTCATGGGGCCGGGCGCGGCCTATGCCCATATCGCCATGCAGCAGGCCATCGCGGATGCCGGTCTGCCCGAGGCGGTGGTGTCGAACCCCTCGACCGGGCTGATCGCGGGATCGGGCGGACCCTCGACCAGCGCGCTGTTCCAGGCGCACCAGATCGTGCTGGAAAAAGGCAGCCCCAAGCGGATCGGCCCCTTTGCCGTGCCCAAGGCGATGTCGTCCACGGTCAGCGCGAACCTCTCGACCGCCTTCAAGATCAAGGGCATGAACTTTTCGATCACCTCGGCCTGCTCGACCTCGCTGCATTGCATCGGCATGGCCGCGCAGCAGGTCGCGCTCGGCACGCAGGACGTCATGTTCGCCGGCGGCGGCGAAGAGCTCGACTGGACGCTCTCGTGCCTGTTCGACGCCATGGGCGCGATGTCGTCCAAGTTCAACGACACGCCGGAACGCGCCAGCCGGGCCTTCGACCGCGACCGCGACGGCTTTGTCATCGCGGGCGGCGGCGGGATGGTCGTGCTCGAAAGCCTCGATCACGCACGGGCCCGCGGCGCGCGCATCTATGCCGAGGTGACGGGCTTCGGCGCCACATCGGACGGGCATGACATGGTCGCCCCCTCGGGCGAGGGCGGCGAACGGGCGATGCGGCTGGCCCTTCAGAACCACGACGCGGGCCGCGTGGGCTATATCAACGCCCATGGCACATCGACCCCCGTGGGCGACGTGGGCGAGGTCGAGGCCGTGCGCCGCGTCTTTGGCGAGGGAAAGACGCCGCCGATCAGCTCGACCAAGTCGATGACCGGGCACAGCCAGGGCGCCACCGGCGCGCAGGAGGCCGTCTATTGCCTGCTGATGCTGCAACACGACTTCATCGCGCCGTCGATCAATGTCGACACGCTCGACGACGGCATCCGCCCCGGCGAGATCGCGACCGAACTCGTCGAGAATGCCGGACTCGACACCGTCATGACCAACTCGTTCGGCTTTGGCGGAACGAACGGCTCGATGCTGCTGACGAAATACAGGGACTGAACGCATGGCGGATCTGATGCGGGGCAAGCGCGGCCTCATCATGGGGGTCGCGAACGATCGCTCCATCGCGTGGGGGATCGCCAGGGCGCTGTCGGCCGAGGGGGCCGAGCTTGCCTTTTCCTACCAGGGCGAGGCCCTGAAAAAGCGGGTCGTTCCGCTGGCCGCATCGGTCGGCAGCGATCTGCTGATGGAGATCGACGTCACCGACGACGCGACGCTCGAGCGCAGTTTCGCCACCCTGAAAGAGCAATGGGGCAGCATCGACTTCGTCGTGCACGCCATCGCCTATTCCGACAAGACCGAGCTTACCGGCCGGTTCTCGGACACCACCCGCGCCAATTTCCAGAACTCGCTGACGATCTCTTGCTTTTCGCTGATCGACGTGGCGCGCCGCGCGGCCGAGCTGATGCCCGATGGCGGCACGGTACTGACGCTGACCTTCCAGGGGTCGAACCGGGTCTGGCCGTCCTACAACGTGATGGGGGTGGCCAAGGCGGCGCTGGAATCGACGGTGCGCTATCTCGCCTCGGATCTCGGGCGCGACGGGATCCGCGTCAACGCCATCTCGCCCGGCCCGATGAAGACGCTGGCCGGGGCCGCCATCGGCGGGGCGCGCAAGACCTTCAAGTTCACCGAGGAAAACGCGCCGCTGCGCGCCAATGCCACGCTCGAGGCTGTGGGCGGCACGGCCGTGTGGCTCGCGTCGGATTACGGCGCCTGCACGACCGGCGAGATCGTGCATGTGGATGGCGGCGTGCATGTCGTGGGAATGCCCACGCCCAAGGCCAACGGCACCGACTGAGCGGCGGGGGACGCCCGAGGGGCGCCCCCCGCGCGGGCCCTAGCGGATTTCGACGAGTTCCACGTCGAAGGTCAGGTTCTGCCCGGCCAACGGGTGGTTCGCGTCAAGCATCACTTCCTGCTCGGTCGCACCCGCCACCGTCACCGGAACGGTCTGGCCCTCGGGCGTCTGAAGCTGAAGCTGCGTGCCCGGATCGGTCGGGATATGGTCGGGGATCTGTTCGCGCGGCACGGCCTGAACGCGTTGGGGATCGCGCTCGCCATAAGCGTCCTGGGGCGCGACGGTGACGGTCTTTTTCTCACCGACCTCCATGCCCGCGACGGCCTGGTCGAGCCCCGGAATGATCTGGCCCGAACCGACCGTGAACTCGAGCGGATCGCGCCCGGCGCTCGAATCGAACGGCGTGCCGTCGTCCAGCTTGCCTTCGTAGTGCATACGCACGGTATCGCCTGCCTTGACCTGGCTCATGATGACTCCTTGGGTGGGATGGGATTTGACGAGGCCGCCAGTCTCGGCGGGTGCTCTTTGCGTGACCCCGTCAAGGTGGGGCGGGGCGGCGCCGATGTAAACCGGCAGGGCGGAAAAACCCGCGAAACGCCTGTAAACCGGCTGTATTTGCTGCGTATCCGACGGATCATCCGCTTGCCGTGCCCGGTCCGCCATGCGACCTTTGCAACGGTTGGGATGGAACGGGCGGGAACGGAATGACGGTAAAGCCTGAGGCCGGCGGCGCGCCGTTCGACGTCGGTGCCGCCCATGCCTGATTTCACGACCTCCGACGGGCTGGGGCTGCATTACCGGCTGCACGGCCCCGAGACGGCGCCGCCGGTGCTGTGCCTTGCCGGTCTCACGCGGTCTTCGCGCGATTTCGACTATCTCGCGCAGGCCCTGCCCGAGGCGCGGCTGATCGCACTCGATTATCGCGGGCGCGGCCGGTCCGATTGGGGCGCGCCCGACAGCTACACGATCCCGGTCGAGGCGCGCGATACGCTCGAGCTGATGGATCACCTCGGCCACGACGCGCTGCCCATCCTCGGCACCTCGCGCGGCGGGCTGATCGCGATGACGCTGGCGGCCACGGCGAAACACCGGCTTCGGGGGGTCTGCCTCAACGATATCGGGCCGGAACTCGGGGCGGTCGGGCTGGCGGCGATCCGCGACTATATCGGCAGGACGCCCGCGGCGCGGACGCTGGACGAGGCCGCGGATCTGCGCGCCGGTCTCGTGCCGGGCTTTGCCGGGGTGCCCCGCGCCCGCTGGCTGCAAGAGGCGCGCCATGCCTTTCGCGAAACCGATGACGGGCTGGCGCTGCGCTATGATCCGGCACTGGCCGAGACGGTGCGCGCGGCATGGGCCGCCCACCTGCCCGACCTCTGGCCCTTGTTCGACGCCCTCGACGGCCTGCCCCTCGCGGCGCTGAGGGGGGCGAATTCGGACCTGCTGACGCCCGAGACCTTTGCCGCGATGCGCGCCCGGCGGCCCGACATGATCGCGGCCGAGATCCCCGACCGCGGCCATGTGCCCTTTCTCGACGAACCCGAGTCGCTCGACGCGATCCGCGCCTGGCTGGCGGCCTTGTGAGCGTCGGCATCGACGATATCGTGGCCGCCGCCCGCAGGCTGCGGGGCCATGCCGTGCGGACGCCGCTGCTGGCCTCCCCGGACCTCGACGAGGTGGCCGGGCGGCGGGTCATGGTCAAGGCCGAGCCGTTGCAGCGCACCGGCAGCTTCAAGTTCCGCGGCGCATGGGCGGCGCTCGGCCTGCTGTCCCCGGCCGAGCGGTCGCGCGGGGTCATCGCCTTTTCGTCGGGCAACCACGCGCAGGGAATCGCGCTTGCCGCGCGCGACCATGGCGCGCCGGCGGTGATCGTCATGCCCGCCGATGCGCCGCGGCTCAAGATCGACAACACCCGCGCGCTCGGGGCCGAGGTGGTGCTCTATGACCGCGCCGGGGGCGAGGATCGCGACGCCATCGGCGAAAAGCTGGCCGAGGCGCGCGGGCTGACGCTGATCCGCCCCTTCGACGATCCCCGCGTCATCGCGGGTCAGGGTAGCGTCGGGCTCGAGATCGCCGAGGATCTGGGGCCCGCGGCGCAGGGCGACGTGCTGGTCTGCTGCGGTGGCGGCGGGCTTGCCGCGGGGGTCGCGCTCGCGCTCGAGGCGCGCGCGCCGGGGCTGCGCGTCCGCCCGGTCGAGCCCGCGGGTTTCGACGACATGACGCGGTCGCTTGCCGCCGGCACCCGATTGCGCAACGCGCCCGGCGCGGCCTCGATCTGCGATGCCATCGTTACCGACAGCCCCGGCGCGCTGACATTCCCGATCCTGCACCGGCTCTGCGGGCCGGGGATCGTCGTCACCGACGCCGAGGCGCTGCGCGCTATGGCACTGGCCTTCCTGCGGCTGAAACTGGTGCTCGAGCCGGGGGGCGCGGTGGCGCTGGCCGCGGCGCTGTTCCACCCCGACGCGATCGCGGGCGACATGGTGACGGTGGTGGCCACGGGCGGCAATGTCGACCCGGCCACCTTTGCCGACGCGTTGCGCCGCATCGACGCGTAACGGGCGGGCGGGCGGGCGCAGCGGCCTGCCCGCCCGCACCCCTTACAGCCCGGCGGCGCGCACCGCCTTGACGGTCGAGCCGACAATCTCGTCGACATGCTCGCGCCCCAGGCTGAAGGGCGGCGCGAAGCCAAGGATATCGCCCCCCGGCATGGCGCGGCCGATGACATGCAGGTTGGCAAGCTCTCCGGCCACCTTCGGCCCGATCTTGCGCGCCGGGTCAAAGAACCGGCGGCGGTCCTTGTCCTCGACGAACTCGAGCGCGCAGAGCATCCCCTCGCCCCGGACCTCGCCCACATGCGGGTGATCGGCCAGCGCGCGCGCCATCTCGGCGTTGAGATAGGCGCCGATCTCGGCGGCATTGGCGATCAGGCCCAGCTCGTCCAGCAGCTTGAGGTTGGCGACACCCGCGGCCGCCCCGATGGGATGGGCGGAATAGGTCCAGCCATGCCCGATGGGGCCGTTCTCGTCGGTGCCCTTCTCGAGCACCTCCCAGACCTTCTTGCTGACGATGGAGCCCGACAGCGGTGCATAGGCCGAGGTCAGCCCCTTGGCGATGGTGATGAAATCGGGCTCGAGCCCGTAATGCTCCGAGCCGAACATCGTGCCGAGGCGGCCGAAACCGGTCACGACCTCGTCGGCCACCAGCAATATCTCGTGCCTTTCGAGGATCGGCTTGATCGCCTCCCAATAGCCCTTGGGGGGCGGGACGATGCCGCCCGTGCCCAGCATCGGCTCGGCCCAAAAGGCGGCGATGGTATCGGCGCCCTCGCGCGCGATCAGATCCTCGAGGTCGGCGGCGCATTGGGCCGAGAACTGCTCTTCGGTCTGCGCGTCGTTCTCGCGGCGGTAGTAATAGGGCGCCGTGGTGTGCAGCACCGGCGTCATCGGCAGGTCGAACTTCTTGTGGAACATCTCGAGCCCGGTTAGCGACCCGGTCATCAGCCCCGAGCCGTGGTAGCCGCGCCAGCGCGAGATGATCTTTTTCTTTTCGGGGCGCCCGAGGATATTGTTGTAATACCAGACGAGCTTGAGGTTCGTCTCGTTCGCATCCGACCCCGACAGCCCGAAATAGACCTTGGACATATGCGCGGGCGCGCGGTCCATGACCATCTGCGCCAGCGTGATCGCGGCCTCGGTGCCGTGGCCGACATAGGCGTGGTAATAGGCCAGCTCCTTCGCCTGCGCCGCAATGGCGTCGGCGATCTCGGTGCGGCCGTAGCCCACGTTCACGCAATAGAGCCCCGCGAACCCGTCGAGCCAGCGCTGCCCGTCGCGATCCTCGATATGAACGCCCGAGGCGGTCTTGACGATGCGGGTGGGCGACTCGCCGCGCGCGTGCTGCGCGAGATGGGTCGAGGGATGAAAGAAGGACCCGCGGTCCCATTCGTCGAGCTGATCGTTGCGGCGAAGATCGTCCATGGCGGTCCCTCCTTCGGGTCTGGCGGCCCCTTCGCCTTAGCGCCGTCGCGCCCCCATGGAAAGCCCGGCGCCCGAACCCGCGTCGCCGGAACCGCCCCCCGCGGGTGGCGTTGGACAAAAAAAGACGCTGCGAGGCCCCATGACCCATCCCCGCCCCGTATTCCTGTCGGCAACCGTCGTCGCCGCCCTCGTCGGGCTGGGATTCTCGGTCTGGTCCTATGGCGCGCCGATGACCGGCATCGACGACACCGCCGGGCCGATCCTGACGGCGCTGGGCCATGCCGGGATCGCGCTTTGCGCGGTGCTCTTCCTCGTCATGGCCCGCGGCCGGGCGGCATGGGCCGGGCTGGGCCTGCTTGCCGCGCTGCTGACCTCGGTCGCGGGGTTCATGCTGATGCAACCCGGCATCACGCTCTCCGCCCTCGTCGCGCTGGGAACCCTGCTGATCGGACTGCTGCTCGGAGACACCGCATGATCCGCCTGATCGCCACGCTCGCCGCCACCGCCGCCGCCCTGCCCGTGCTCGCGCAGGACGATTGGACTGCGTTCCACGGCGACCTCGCGGCGCGCAAATACGCCCCCGCCGACCAGATCACCCCCGAGAATGTCGGCCGGCTACAACGCGCCTGGGAATATCACACGGGCGACCTGTCGGACGGCTCGGGCGATCTGCCGCCCACGGTGTGGTCGGCCACGCCGGTCTATGCCAACGACACGCTCTATTTCGGGACGCCCTTCTACCGGATCATCGCGCTCGACCCCGCCACGGGGTCCGAGAAATGGTCCTATGACAGCCAGACCCGGCTCGAGGCGCTGACTCAACCCGCGCTCAAGAACCGCGGCGTCGCCTATTGGGAGGACGAGGGCGCCGAAGGGGCCTGCGCGCGGATGGTCTATCTCGGCACGATGACCGCGACGTTGCACGCGGTCGATGCGGATACGGGCGAGCCCTGCGCCGGTTTCGCCGATAACGGCATCCTCGACGTGAACCGGTGGAACACGACCAACGACCGCTGGCCGCTGTCGCTGTTGCAGCCGCCCACGGTGGTCGAGGATACGCTCGTCATCGGGTGGGCGGGCAAGGACTGGGCCATGTCCGAGGCGCCGCCGGGCACCGTCTTCGGCGTCGATGCACGCACGGGCGAACGGAAATGGACGGTCGAGTTCATCCCCGACGAGATCCGCCCGCGCACCGGCACCGCGAATGTCTGGACCGCGATGAGCGCCGATCCCGAGCTCGGGCTGGTCTATATCCCCGTCTCGTCGCCCAGCCCAAATTTCTGGGGCGGCAACCGCACCGAGGACATCCCGCTGGCCACATCCGTCACGGCCGTCGACGTCGAGACCGGCGAGATCGCGTGGTCGCGCCAGCTCGTGCATCACGACATCTGGGATTACGACACCAACGCGGCGCCCACGCTGGTCGATCTCGACCGCGACGGCGAAACGGTGCACGCGCTGGTGCAGACGACCAAGCAGGGGCTGCTCTACGTGCTCGACCGCGAGACCGGCGAGCCGATCTTCGACTGGGAGGATCGCGAGGTGCCCGCCTCGGATGCCGAGGGCGAACAGGCCGCGCCGACGCAGCCCTTCCCGACCGCGCCGCCGCCGACCAACGACCCCGAGGCCTGGCCGGGGGTCTGGTGGCTGGCCGATCTCGTGTCCTTCGGCAGTTGTTCGCGCCGGGCCGAGGCGATGCGATATGACGGGCTCTACACCCCGCCGTCGGTCGAGGGGACGATCACCTACCCCGCCACGGCGGGCGGGATGCAATGGGGCGGCGGCAGCTTCGACCCCGAGACGGGGCTCTACTACGTCAACGCAAGCCGCGTCGTGCAGGAATATCGCCTGATCCCGCGCGAGGAATACGAGGATATCACCGGCGATTCCGGCGCCGAGCAGGGCTATTCCGAGATGGAGGGCGCGCCTTACGGCTTCTACCTCATGAACTTCAACAACTGGGCCGGGATGCCCTGCTGGAAGCCGCCCTTCGGCACGATGACCGCCTATGACCTCGCCGCTGCCGAAAAGGTCTGGGAAAAGCCCTTTGGGCAGATCCAGCGCTATGGGTTCTACATGCCGAAATCCTGGGGCACGCCGACCATCGGCGGGCCGGTGACGACCGGGGGCGGCGTGATCTTCATCGGGGCTTCAATCGACGCCCGCGTGCGCGCGCTCGACGCGGGCACGGGCGAGGAACTCTGGTGGGACAACGTCATGGCGCCCTCGGTCTCGAACCCGGCCGTGTTCGTCCACGAGGGCGAGCAATACGTCGTCTTCGTCGCGGGCGGAAACTCGATCCTCAAGCCCGAGGTGGGCGACCAGATCGTGGCCTACAAGCTTCCGCCCGAGTGACGCGGACGGGCGCCCCTGCGCCGGTGCTTGACAAGGGGATATCGTCTGGGGTCGGGCTGTCGCGACACGCCACGATCGCCGGAGCCCGCGATGACCCCCCAGCCCCGTTTCTCGGACACCGAATACGCGCGGCGCCTCGACCTGACCCGCGCCGCCATGGCGCGCGACGGGCTCGACGCGCTTTTCGTCACCAACCCGTCCAACATGGGCTGGCTCACCGGCTATGACGGCTGGTCCTTCTACGTCCACCAGGGCGTTCTGGTCCTGCCCGAGGGCCAGCCGCTCTGGTGGGGGCGGCGCATGGACGCCTTCGGCGCCTACCGCACCGTCTGGATCGACCGCGCGAACGTGCGCGACTATTCCGACGACTACATCCAGTCGACCGACCGCCATCCGATGCAGACGCTGGCCGCGATCTTTCGCGAACACGGGCTCGAGCGCGCGCGGATCGGCGTCGAAAAGGACAATTACTATTTCACCGCCCGCGCGCTCGAGGTGCTGGTCGAGGAACTGCCCGACGCCGCCTTTCCCGACGCCACGAACACGGTGAACTGGCAGCGCACCGTCAAGTCCGACGAGGAAATCGCGCTGATGCGCAAGGCGGCGGGGATCAGCAGCAAGGTCATCGCCGGGATCATGGAGCGCGTCGAGCCCGGCCTGCCCAAGAACGAGCTCGTGGCCGAGATCTATCGAGACGCCATCCGCGGCACCGCGGACGCCTGGGGCGATTACCCGGCCATCGTGCCGCTTCTGCCGTCGGGCGAGGATGCCACCGCCGCGCACCTGACCTGGGACGGGCGCCCGTTCCAGCGCGACGAGGCGACGTTCTTCGAGATCGCGGGCTGTCATCGCCGCTATCACGCGCCCTTCTGCCGGACCGTCTACCTGGGCAAACCGCCGCAAAAGGTGCGCGACACCGAGGCCGCTTTGCTCGAGGCGATCGAGGCCGGGCTCGACGCCGCCCGCCCCGGCAACACCGCCGCCGATATCGCCATCGCGCTCAAGGACGTGCTGCGCCGCCACGGGATCGAGCGGCCGGGCCGCGTCGGCTATGCGGTGGGGCTGTCCTATCCGCCCGACTGGGGCGAGCATACCGTCTCGATCCGCGAAACCGACCGGACCGAGCTGAGGCCCGGCATGACCTTTCACTTCATGCCGGCGCTGTGGATGGAGGATTGGGGGCTCGAGATCACCGAGACGATCCTGATCCGCGAGGGCGCGCGGGCGGAGTGCCTGTGCGACTATCCCCGCGCCCTCGTCGTCAAGCCATGAGCCGGCTCGCGGCCACGGCCCGGACATTGGGCGAGTTGATCGCCTTTCCCACGGTCTCGGCCGAAAGCAACCGCGCGCTCATCGCCATGATGGCCCACCGGCTCGAAGACGCCGGCGCGCGCATCCGGCTCATCGCGTCGGCGGACGGCACCAAGGCCAACCTGCTCGCGAGCTTTGGCGCCGAGGCGCCGGGCGGCGTGGTCCTGTCGGGCCATTCTGACGTTGTCCCCGCCGAGGAAACCGGCTGGAGCGGCGACCCCTTTCTCATGCGCGACTCCGGCGGGCGGCTTTACGGGCGCGGCGCCTGCGACATGAAAGGGTTCCTGGCCTGCGTGTTGGAAACCCTGCCCGATCTGGCGCGCGCCACCCGCCCCGTCCACATCGCCGTGACCTATGACGAGGAGGTCGGCTGCCTCGGGGGGCGGCAACTGGTCGAGACGATGCGCGCCGAGGGGCTGCGCCCCCGCCTTGCCCTGATCGGCGAGCCGACCTCGATGCGGATCGTCGAGGGGCACAAGGGCTGCTGCGAATACTCAACCCGGTTCCACGGGCTCGAGGGGCATGGCTCGCAACCCGATCGCGGCGTGTCGGCGGTAGAATACGCTGCCCGTTTCGCCATGCGCCTGCTCGAACTGCGGGCCGATCTGCGCGACCGCTGCCCCGCGGGCTCGGCATTCGATCCGCCGCACACGACGCTGCAGATCGGACGCATCGAGGGCGGGGTGGCCCATAACGTCATCGCGGGCCTGGCGCAGGTCGATTGGGAACTGCGCCCCGTCGCCTGGGCCGACCGCGATTTCGCGCTGGGCGCGGCGCGGGCCTATTGCGACGAGGTGCTTTTGCCCGCGATGCGCGCCGTCCACCCCGAGGCGGCGGTCGAGATGCTGACCGTGGGCGAGGTGCCGGGCCTGGAGCCGGTGCCCGAGAACGAGGCCCGCGCCGTCATCGCGGCGCTGACCGGTGCGAACGGGGCCGAGCTCGTGTCCTTCGGCACCGAGGCGGGGCTGTTCCAGTCGCTGGGCTGCGATGCCGTGGTCTGCGGGCCGGGCGATATCGCGCAAGCCCACAAGGCCGACGAATACGTCGACTGCGGGCAGTTGCAGGCCTGTCTCGACCTGCTCGAGGGCATCGCCCGGCGGCAGGCCGGGGATGGGGTATTTATGAAAGAGAAGACAGGGCCGTAGCGAGCCGGGACCATTCGTGCTCATGCCCCGGCAGGCCGAGCCGGATCGCGCGGGCCGACCACGGAAAGATGCGCGACCAGATGGCATGGCGCGCAAGCCCCTCCTGCGACGCCCCCGCATCGGGCGTGTCGTAGAGCCGGAACAGCGCCGTCCCGCCCTCGAGGCGCCACCCCGCGCCCTCGGCCAGCCGGTCGAGCCGCAGGGCATCGCGGGCGAGCGCATCGGCGGCCTCGCGCGCCCAGGCCGCATCGTCGAGCGCCGCGCGCCCGATGGCGCAGGCCGGTCCCGACACGGCCCATGGCCCGGCCATGGCCGCCAGCGCGTCCAGCGTGTCGCCCCCCCCGATGGCAAAGCCGAGCCGCAGCCCCGCGAGCCCGTAGAACTTGCCGAAAGAGCGCAGCACCAGCAGGTTGCCGCCCGCGGCGGGGACCACCGATGCCGCCGGGGTCGGGTCGCGAAAGCTCTCGTCGACGACGAGCCGCCCGACCTGGGCCGCGATCCCCGTCAGCGTCGCGGCGGGCAGGTCGCGCCCCGTCGGGTTGTCGGGATTGACGATGACGGCCAGATCGGCGCCGCAAAGTGCCTCGGGGGTCGCGACCTCGCGCACGCGCCACCCTGCCGCGCGCAGGCTCGCGGCGTGTTCGTTATAGGTCGGGCCGAGCACGCGCGCCGCGCCCGGCCGCTCGAGCCGCGGGTAAAGCTGGATCGCCGCCTGCGCGCCGGCGAGCGGCAGGACCGCCCCGCCTGCGCCGTAGCGGCGGGCGGCCGCGGCGGCGAGCGCCTCGATATCGGCGCGGGTCGGCAGGTCGCGCCAGGCATGGGGCGGCAGCGGCGGCAGTGGATAGGGCCGGCGGTTGATCCCGGTCGAGAGGTCGATCCAGTCCGCCCCGCCGAACCGGGCGCGGGCCTCGTCGAGATTTCCGCCGTGATCGCGTCGCGTCATGCCGCCGCCCATAGCGCAAGCCCGGCCGCCACGCCAAGCATCGCGCGCAGGTAGAGCCGCAGCCCACGGGCCAGCGTGTCGCGCCCCGGATCGGGGGCCGCGCCGTTCAGCCAGGGCTCGGGCGCGATGCGGTCGCCGTAGATGCGCGGACCCGACAGCCGCACCCCGAGCGCGCCGGCCATCGCCGCCTCGGGCCAGCCCGCATTGGGCGAGCGGTGCCGCCTCGCATCGCGGGCCATCGCTCCCAGCGCGGCGCGCGGGCGGGGCGAGACGGCGGCAAAGATCATCCCGGTCAGCCGCGCGGGCACCCAGTTGGCCAGGTCGTCGATCCGCGCCGAGGCGGCGCCGAACGCCTCGTGACGGGGGGTGCGGTGGCCGATCATCGAATCGAGCGTGTTGATCGCCTTGTAGCCCGCGATCCCCGGCAGGCCGAACAGCGCGCCCCAGAAAAGCGGCGCGACCACCCCGTCCGACGTATTCTCGGCCAGGCTTTCGAGCGCGGCGCGCGCCACCCCTGCGGCGTCGAGCGTCGCCGGATCGCGGCCGACGATCATCGCGACCGCGGCCCGCGCGCGGGGCAGGTCGCGCGCGGCCAGCGGGTCGGCCACGGCGCGCAGATGGGTGAAAAGCGAGCGCGCCGCGACCAGCGGCCAGGCCAGCACGCCGGTCAGCACCGCCCCCGTCACGCCGCCGGGCAGGATCGCGGCCAGCGCCATCGCGGGCAGCACGGCCGCCGCGATCACCGCCGCCGCCGCCGCGATCCCCGCGCGGTGGCGGGCGCGGTCCGTGCCGCGGTTCCAGCGCCGGTCGAGCAGGTCGATCAGCCGACCCAGCCATGTCACGGGATGGCCGATGCGGCGATAGGCGGCGTCGGGCCAGCCCAGCGCGCCGTCGATGGCCAGCGCGATCAGCATCGCCGCCGCGCTCATCGCCCGCCCCCCGCGCGGAACCGCAGGACGCCGCGGCCGCCCGCCGCGCGCAGCGTCGCCGCAGCGCCCGGCGGAACCGTGCCCGGCGCAAAGACCAAGGCGCGCGCCGGGCCGGTATGGGCGATGGCAAAGCCCAGCGCCCCGAGCCGCGCGGCCAGCGCCGGGGCCGGGTCGTCCGCGGGGCCGCGCAGGGCCAGCGTGCGGCGCGCGCTTTCGCTTGCCACGGCGGCCAGCGCGGCGGCATCGCGCGCGGCCCGCCACTCGGGCACGAGGTCCGAGATATCGGGAAAGGCGTCGTCCAGCGGATCGGTGCGGCATGGTGGGCCGAAAAGCGCGCCGACGACATCGAGCGGCGGCATCGCGTCGCGCCGCGCGACGACGGCCCCCATGCGCGAGGCCCAGAGCAGCCGCTCGGGCGCGTCAAACATCAGCGGATCGGTCGCGCCCTCGATGGCAAGCGCCGCCCGCGCGATCCGCTCGGGCCGGGCGTCGGGGGCGGCAAACCGCGCCAGCGCCACCAGCGCCGCGGTCGAGGCCCCCGCCCCGCCGCCGGGCGGCAGGTCGCTGCGCAGTGCCGCGTGGACCGGGCGCGCGCCTAGGCCCGCCAGCAGCCGCCGCGCCGCCCCCGGCCCCAGCACCCGCGCCGGGTCGTGGATCGCCAGACGCCGCGCCGCGCGGCCGTGGATCGTGGTGCCGAGCGCGGCGCAGGGCAGCGTCACCAGCACCACCGGCCCCGCGGGCCCCAGCCGCCCTTGCAGCAACTCGCCGAAATGGCCCGGCACGCGCAGGCGGCGCGGCGCGCTCAGGGGCATCGGTTCACCCCCCGCACCACCCATCCCTGCGGCAGGCGCAGGATCTCGGTGACGGATAGCGGAGCGATCTCGAACCGAAGCGCCGTGGGGATATCGCCCAGCGCAAGCGAGAGGGCCGCGCGGACGGTGCCGGCATGGGCCACGATCGCCGCGGGCTCCGACAGCGCCGCCAGCACGGGCGCCACCCGCGCGCGCATGTCGTCAAAGCTTTCGCCGCCGGGCGGGCGGTGCGTGGCCAGCGCGGCCCCGTCGAGCCGGCCGATATCGGGCAGGTCGGACAAAGGCAGCCCCTCCCATGCGCCGAGATCCTGCTCGAGCAGGGCGGGCTCGGGTTGCGCCACCAGATTGGGCCAGATCGCGGCGGCGGTCGAGAGGCAGCGCGCGGCGGGGCTCGCGATCAGGCGCGACGGCGGGGGCAGCGCCGCGCGCAATCGGGCGCAGGCGGCCGGGTCGATGCGCGCGGGCAGGTCGCGCCGCCCGTAGGCGCGGCCATCGGCCACGACCGGGGCATGGCGGATCAGCGTGAAAGG
Source organism: Palleronia sediminis (assembly GCF_004358695.1). Taxonomy (GTDB): domain Bacteria; phylum Pseudomonadota; class Alphaproteobacteria; order Rhodobacterales; family Rhodobacteraceae; genus Palleronia; species Palleronia sediminis. The sequence goes on along the minus strand of NZ_SNAA01000003.1, from coordinate 2,196 downwards.
GATGGCGTCCCGCACATCGCACCTCGTTGCGGCCCGCGCGCCGTGGCGGGGCCGGATCGCCCGCGGCCGATCTTGGCGCCGCGCCATTCCGTGTCTTTCCTTCGGTCCCGGCTTCTGCTTTGTCGCCGACCCATGAGCAAGATCATTCTCGTCACCGGCGGCGCACGCTCGGGCAAGAGCGCCATCGCCGAGGCGCGGACGCTCGCGCTGGGCCGGCCCGCGATCTATATCGCAACGGCCGAGCCGCGCGACGGCGAGATACGTGCGCGGATCGCGACCCACCGCGCCCGGCGCGGCCCGGACTGGAGCGATATCGAGGCCCCGTTCGACCTTTCGCGGGCGCTGATGCGCAGCGACGGCGCGGGGCCGCGGCTGGTCGATTGCCTGACGCTGTGGCTGACCAACCTCATGCTGGGCGGCCACGACGTCGCGGCGGCGGGGGCGCGGCTTTGCGACACGCTGGCGGAACAATCCGCGCCGGTGGTGATCGTGACCAACGAGGTCGGGTCTGGGATCGTGCCCGAAACGCCGCTGGGGCGCGCGTTCCGCGACGCGGCGGGCGAACTCAACCAGCGCGTCGCGGCCACGGCCCACGAGGTCGTCCTGGCCGTGTCCGGCCTTCCCCTGCAGGTGAAATGACCATGAAAGACGCCTTCTCCCTTGCCGATCTGGATGCCGTATCCCGCCTGGCAGGCCATCTGACCGCCCCCGATGCCGATGCCGCGCGCGCCGCGGCTGCGCGCCAGGGGCAGTTGACCAAGCCACCCGGATCGCTGGGCCGGCTCGAGGATCTGGCGATCTTCATGGCCGGCTGGCAGGGCCGCGAGATCCCGCGCATCGACCGCGCGCAGGCGCTGGTTTTCGCTGGCAATCACGGGGTTTGCGCGCAAGGGATCAATGCCTTTCCGCCCGAGGTGACGGCGCAGATGGTCGCCAATTTCCGCCATGGCGGCGCGGCCATCAACCAGCTTTGCGGCTGGGCGGGGGCCGAGCTTGCCGTCGTGCCGCTCGATCTGGACCGGCCCACGGCCGATTTCACCCAAGGCCCCGCGATGCGCCCGGACGAAACGCTCGCCGCGATGAACGCGGGCGCCGCGGCAAGCGATCCGGGCGCCGATGTGCTGGTGCTGGGTGAGATGGGGATCGGCAACACCACCATCGCCGCGGCGCTTGCCGCCGCCTGCCTCGGCGGAGAGGTGGCCGAATGGGTCGGGCCGGGCGCGGGCGCCGACGACGCGACGATGGCGCGCAAGGCCCGCGTGGTCGCCGCCGCGCTCGAGCGGAACCCCGACCGCGCGCCCATGGCGATCCTGTCGGCGCTGGGCGGGCGCGAACAGGCGGCGATCTGCGGCGCGGTTCTGGCCGCGCGCGCGGCGCGGGTGCCGGTGATCCTCGACGGGTTCATCTGCACCGCGGCCGTCCTGCCGCTTTTCGCCGCCGATCCGGGGTTTCTCGATCACTGCCTCGTCGCGCATCGCAGCGCCGAGCCGGGCCATGGCCGCATGATCGCGGCGCTGGGCAAGGCGCCGCTGCTCGATCTGGGGATGCGGCTGGGCGAGGGGTCGGGCGCGGCGCTGGCGCTGGGCGTGCTGCGCGCGGCGCTGGCATGTCATGGCGGCATGGCGACCTTTGCCGAGGCCGGGGTCGCCGGAGGGTGATCCGCACCCGCCTCGCCGAGGCGCAGGTCGCGCTGATGCTGCTCACGCGGCTCCCGGCGGGACGGATCGCGGGTGCGGCGCCCGGCATGGGCGCCTCGGCCTGGGCCTGGCCGCTTGCGGGACTGGTTGTGGGGCTGATCGCGGCCGCCGCGCATGGCGTGGCATGGGCCGCGGGGTGCGATCCGCTGATCGCGGGGCTGCTGGCGGTGGCCGCCGCCGTGCTGGCCACCGGCGCGCTGCACGAGGACGGGCTGGGCGACGTGGCCGACGGGTTCGGCGGTGGGCGCGACCGGGACGCCAAGCTCGCGATCATGCGCGACAGCCGGGTGGGCAGCTATGGCGTGATCGCGCTGATCCTCGCACTGGGGCTCAAGGCGGCGGCGCTGGCGCAGCTCGGGGCCGAGGCGGCCGGCCCCCTCGTGGCCGCCGCGATGGCCAGCCGGGCCGTCATGCCGGTGCTGCTCGTCGCGCTGCCCCCCGCGCGGGGCGACGGGCTGGGCCGGGGCGCGGCGGCGGTCGGGCGGGGCCGCGCCGCCCT
>NZ_SNAA01000039.1 GCF_004358695.1 Palleronia sediminis | reverse complement strand
AGTAGGGCTCCAGACGCGCCATCTGCGCATCGCTCAGCCAGAAGAGATCAGACATATCACCGCTCTGTTTTCGCGCGGTGAATCATGCACTTCTGCTAAAATCAATGGGTCCTGAGCCTAGCGGCTGGCCTGAGGCCAGCCGCTTGAGGTTACAGACCTGGCGCGCGTGTCGCCAGTTCATCTTCGATGTTGCGCATCGAGGCCAGCGCGTCGCGGCGCTCCTGGCTGCTGCGCGGGGCGCTCGCAAAGGCGTTGTAAGCCTCGGCCAGTAGGCCGTGCAGTTCTGCCGTGCTGCGGGATGCCGCTTCAAAACGTGAGACGAGTTTCATCGTATCCTCCTTTTGCTTCAAGGAGGCCCCGAACCACTCAGGGCCTTTCGGCCCCACGCACATCATCGGCCCATGGAAGGCCTGATGGCTCGGGAGGTGAACTTGATCCTGCAATTAGGTGGATGCGCATGAAGCGCTTCGAGATCGGTTTGAGACGGTGAATTCCGGCACCGCTGGCAGGACGGGCGGCCTATCGGGCGAGGTCTGGCAGTAGCATTTGCGCGGGCGTTCCCGTGCATGACCATGAGCGGCGCGGCCCTGTTCCAGATGCTCTATCTCGGTGATGAGGTGGCGAGCGGCGGTTGGTCCGGCTCGCGGCTGGTCGTCTGGCTGGCCAGCTTTCTAGGCTGTGCTGTTCGGCCTTCTTCGTCTCCCGCGTTTGCTTGCAACTGATTGCCCAAATTCCCTGGCCGAAGCGGCTCAGCCTTCAATGCTCTGCCCGCTCCAAAAATCCGTGTTGAACATGAAGCCTGATCCTTCGCTCCGGCCTGACGGGAGGGCGTTAGCAAGCCAACCCGAAAAACAAGGAGATAAAGATCATGGCACGCGAAAACACTAACCAGACACTACCCCTCAACGCGCCGGACTATCTGGCCTGGCACGTCACCCAGAAAGGCGAGAAATCCTTCTGGAACAAGGTCGGAGCCGCATGGAAGCACAAGGACGGGCGCGGCTACACGCTCCAGCTTGAAACCTGTCCGATCAATGGCCGCATCGTCCTGCGCCTGCCGCTGGAAGAAGCCCCCGAGGCCGATAACGAAGCGGGGCGCTCATGAGCGCCCCCGTCAAATTGCAGGAATTCTACGTTGATCCTGCCCGTCTTTCGTCCGGCAGATGGTGCCACACGCGAGACCGTCAGATCGGAGAAGGTGACATCAGTGCCTCCTACAGCGCAGACAAGATCGCGGAGGGTCGCATCCGCTCTCCCTTCAAATGGCAGAATGCCCTATGGGTTTCAGTCGGCGGGATATCCAGAGGCAACTACCGCGCCGCGCAAGCTTACCGCATCGTAGAGCGCAGGTTCTTTGGCGGCACGCCGATCACTTACAACGAAAATGCTCGCCTCAGTGCCGCCGCCCGTGGACGGCCAGAGGGCTTCTATCACGGTATGGCCGTGAAATGGGGCAAGCTAGATTGCGTTCTGATCGGTCCGGCCAGTGCCTTTCTTCCATCGGAAGACAAGGCCACGCCCGAGCAAGTCGATCTCTTCGACCTGCTATGAAATGTAGCGCCGTCTAGGCTGGGCGGCGCTATTCAGGCATGTGGTCATCATCGTCAAGCCAGTCGTCACGCTTCGCGCGCGGCTTGAATTCAGGCACCAGCACATCGGGTTTTTGCTTGTGCCGCGCATGGGCCAGACGGATGACGAGGCGCACGGTATCGTCCGCCGCCAGATGAAAATGCTCACGCAGCTCATCAAGCTGTCGGGCATGCGCCTCATCGAGGCCAAGCATTAAAATATGTCGCATTGGGTTTCTCCTTTTCCAATTTCATCGTTCAAAATCACGTCCAGGGCCGCGCGTGCGGCTGCGCTCGCGGCCTTGGTCTTTTCGTTCATCGCGGGTTTTTTCTTGTGACCTGGTATTCGGCCTCAATCCCGGCGTGACGTGTTTCGGCATGATCGAGGGCTTCTTGCCTTGCTTCATAAGCATGAAGTTGGCGAGTTGCTGACGAACAGAGATCAGTTCTTGAAGCTGCTCTTCGCGCTGCTTCTTGATGGCCTCTTGCAGCCTCTGGCGCTCATCAAGTTGCTTGGCAATTACCTTGTCCCGTTCCGCTTGATCGCGGCGCAGGGCCTGCCAGGCATCATGTTCATTCTGGGCCTTGAGATCAGAGTATTTGCCAGTGAGGCGGCTCCAGAGTTTGCCGAAGCCCTTTTGCGGCAGGCGTGCGGCGCGTGCTGCCGCCTCCCTCGCTTCGCGTTGCTTTTGGAGCTGGGCGAGGCCAGTGCGCTCGATCCGGTGGCGCTCCACCATCTGGGTGCGCCTTAGCTCCAGTGTCGGGCGCAGGCGCTTGTGGCCTTCTTCGATCTGCTGCTCATGGCTGCGCAGCTTGTCGGCAACAAGTCCGGCGATCTTCTGGCGCTGCTCTTCGACCGAGGGCAGGACCTCCGCTTCGTTGAAGCGCGCGGTTACGTCCTTGGCCTTCACCCCCGACCAGCGCGAGAGTGCATAGGCTTCGCCCATGCAATCGACGGCGACGACTCCCCGGTGGTCGCCTTTTGCCAGATAGTAGCCCCGTTGTTCGAGCGCCGCTTTCAGCGCGTCGGCTGAATCCGAGCACTGCCAGGCGTCCTTGAATATGGCTTTGATGATTTGAGGGTCTTGTTTGGCTCGCTGGGCTTGCTGCCATTCGGCGCGGGTGAAAGTGAGCGGGTTTTTGGCCGCGCGGTCGATCATGCCTTTCGGCATGTCCCAGCCGTGCTGGAGGTAGAGTTCTTGGCTCAAATCCATGAGCCGCCGCTTCGTGAAGGAGAGCTGCTTGGCCGTCATGGTGTCGGTATCGATACGGCTCCAGACGGCATGGGCGTGCCGTCTCCCTTCTTTCTCATGGAAGACGACCGCGCGCGGCTGACCGTCCAGGCCGAGCTTTTGCTCTGCCAGTTCGACGGCGGCTTCGAAGGTTGCCGTATCTACATGAGTGTCTTGAGGGGGATTGAGACTGAGTGAGAAGAGATGCTGCTGGCAACGCGTGCCCTTGGCGATGGCCTCGGCTTCTTTAAGCGCCCCATGCAGATCGTCCTCGCTCATGAAGCCGCGCAACTCGTGCAACTCGACATGCTCGTTGTCGCGCGCGTTCATCAGGTGAGCGGCGAGCTTGGCGGCATTCCCGCGCTGTGAGCCTTTCAGAATCATGGCTCACCTCCATCCGCCAAGCTACCGAGCGCGCGCAGCAACTCTTCGCGCATGGCCTTCACATCGGCGCAGGCCTGACGAAGTTCGGTTTCGACCTCAGGTGAGACGGGCAGCGCCCCGATATGGGACGCACGGGCGAGCTGGTTGAGGTTCTGCGACAGGCGGGACTGGCCGAGCGAGCCTAGGGTCAGGATTCATAACCAGAATATGACGGTTGCGGCGAGGGCGATGGCGGAGAGGAAGACCTTCGGGCATCTGTCGTAGCGGGTGGCGATGCGACGCCAGTCTTTCAACCTACCGAA
>NZ_SNAA01000038.1 GCF_004358695.1 Palleronia sediminis | reverse complement strand
ACTCGACCTCTTCGATGCATTGAACCTCCCGAAACCCGCCTGACGCTCGATGTCGTCACAAAAACGCTTGACCCGCGTCAACAATATCAATCGCTTATCGGATTAACTGTCGAACTCCGGCAGGGTGGACGAGCTGTCGACCGCCTTTCTGACCGAAACCGGCGCCATTCCAGCCCTGACCGGGGTCAGTTTCGATATTCGGCCGGGCGAGACGCTGGCCGTGGTGGGCGAAAGCGGGTCGGGCAAAAGCGTCACGGCGCTGTCCGCGATGCGCCTGCTCGAGCGGAACGCGCGGATCGAGGCCGATGCCTTGCGCTTTCGCCGCCGCGACGGCAGCGTGATCGACCTTGCCCGCGCCACCGAGAAAGAGATGCGGCGCATCCGCGGCAACGAGATCGGGATGATCTTCCAGGAGCCGATGACCTCGCTCAACCCCGTGCTGACGGTCGGGGACCAGATCGGCGAGGCGGTGGCCCAGCATCGCCGCATGTCGCGGGCCGCGCTGCGCGCCGAGGTGCTCGACCTGCTCGGGCTTGTCGGCATCCCCGCCCCCGAGGACCGCATCGACCAGTTCCCGCACCAGATGTCGGGCGGGATGCGCCAGCGCATCATGATCTCGATCGCGCTCGCGTGCCGGCCGAACCTGCTTATCGCCGATGAGCCGACGACCGCGCTGGACGTGACGATACAGGCGCAGATCCTGCGGCTGCTCAAGCGGTTGCAGGCCGAACTCGGCATGTCGATCCTGTTCGTGACGCATGATCTGGCCGTCGTGTCCGAGATCGCGGACCGGGTCGTGGTCATGTATGGCGGAACGGTTCTCGAACAGGGCGCGGTGGGCGATGTGCTCACCCGCCCGGTGCACCCCTACACGCGCGGGCTTCTCGACAGTTTGCCGGGGCAGGGGGCGACCCGGCTCAGGGCGATCCGCGGCACCGTGCCCGCCCCGCAGGACCGTCCGCCGGGATGCCTGTTCGCGCCCCGCTGCGACCATGCGCGAGAGGTCTGCGAAAGGGCCCGCCCCGCATTGGTCGATCGCGGCGAGGGGCACCCCGCCCGATGCGTCCGCAGCCCGGAGATCGCGCCATGACCGGACCCGCCCTGCTCGAACTCGACAATCTCAAGGTGCATTTCCCCGTGCGGGGCGGTGTCGTGCGCGCCGTGGATGGCATCAGCTTTTCGGTCGCGCGCGGCGAGGTGCTGGGCGTCGTGGGGGAAAGCGGATCGGGCAAATCGACCGTCGGCCGGGCGATCCTGCGGCTCGAGACTCCGACCTCGGGCACCGTGCGTTTCGACGGGGATTACATCCAGAGCCTGCCGGAGTCGCGGTTCCGCGCCTATCGGCGGCGGATGCAATACGTGTTTCAGGACCCTTTCGCCTCGCTCAACCCCCGCAAACGGGTCGATGCGATCATCGGCGAGGCATTGTCGATCCACGGGCTCGGGCGCCGCGCCGACCGGCCCGGCCGGATCGCCGCGCTGCTGGAACAGGTCGGCCTGCCGCGTTCGGCGATGACGCGTTATCCGCACGAGTTCTCGGGCGGCCAGCGGCAGCGCATCGGCATCGCGCGGGCGCTGGCCGTCGAGCCCGAGTTCATCATCGCCGACGAGCCGGTTTCGGCGCTCGACGTCAGCGTGCAGGCCCAGGTGGTGAACCTGCTCCAGGATCTACAGCGCGATCTCGGGCTGACGATGCTGTTCATCGCGCATGACCTGGGCGTGGTCGAGCATCTCTGCGACCGCGTGGTGGTCATGTATCTCGGAAAGGTGATGGAGATCGGCAGCCGTCGCCAGATCTACGACACGCCGCGCCACCCCTATACGCGGTCGCTGCTGGCCGCGGCCCCCCGGATTGGGGCCAGGGCCGGGGACAAGGAAATCGTCGAGGGGGATATCCCCTCGCCCATGGCGCCGCCGTCGGGCTGCGTCTTTCGCACGCGCTGCCCCATGGCGATCCCCGAATGCGCCAGCCGGGTTCCGCCGCCCGAAACCGTGGCCGAGGGGCACATGGCCGCCTGCATCCGGCTGAACGAGCCCGCGGTGCCATGACGCGGATGCTCGAAATCTGCGTGGACAGCCACGAGGGCCTGTCCGCGGCCGTGGCGGGCGGTGCCGACCGGATCGAGCTGTGCGCGGCGCTGGCGCTTGGCGGGCTCAGCCCCTCCGAGGCGCTGTTGCAGGCGGCCATGCGCTGCCCGCTGCCGGTTCACGCCATGATCCGGCCCCGCGCGGGCGGGTTCGATTACGGCGAGGCCGAACTGACCGATATGGAGCGCGAGATCGACCGCATCCGCGACCTCGGGCTTGCGGGCGTCGTGCTTGGGGCGGGCTCTCGCGCGGGGCTCGATTTCGCGGCGCTGGGGCGGCTGGCCGCGCGCGCCCGCGGCATGGCGATGACGCTGCACCGGGTCATCGACCTCGTGCCTTCGCCTTCCGAGACGCTCGACCGGGTTGCGGCATTGGGCTTCACGCGGGTGCTGAGCTCGGGCGGCGCCACGACCGCATGGGCGGGACGCGCGACGCTTGCCGCCATGGTGCACGCCGCGCCGCCGGGGCTCGCGATCATGGCGGGGGGCGGCGTGAGCGCCGGTAACGCCGCCGATCTCGTCGCGGCTACGGGGGTGCACGAGCTGCACGGCTCGGCCTCGGCGGCGGCGCCGGAACCCGACGCGGATCTCGTGCGACTGGGCTTTGCCCCGCCCGCACCCCGCCGCACCGACCGGGTGCAGGTCGCACGCCTCGCCCGGATCGTGCGGGGCGGTTAGGGCGGGCCTATCGGCGCGCCACCACTGTTTCGCCATCGGGCGTTTCCACCGTCAGCGTGCCGTTCTCGGCAATGGAATAGCGCGTCACTCGGGCGAGCAGGTCCAGCAGCCGTGTTTCCTGCGTCGCGAGGCTCTTTTGCAGCCGACCCTACCGCCAAGTTAGCCGGCTAGTCGCCTGATATCTTTTGCGCTGATCTAAATGAACAGCTTCCCACGCCCCGTTTTCGTACCGAAAACACGTTGTGAAAAGTGGAAGCAATCGTAGGATTTCTTGACTCCTCCAACGAAAAAGACCCAATACTACTCTGCATCGCAATATAGTAACTGTCCTAGTGATTCGGAGGAAATTATGTTCCAACACCTCTTCGGTTTCAGGAATGGTGTTCCGGTGGTAGTGGGGGCATGCTTTGCCCTCCCCGCGTTTGCGCAGGTCGATTGCGCGCAGCCGCCTGCCTTGCCGGTACACCACCAGATACCTGCGAACGCAGACACAGTGCATTGGGGCTTTTTCAGCAAGGATCTCAGCCCCCAGAAAGTCATTCATTCAGAGGACTTGGTGACGATAGAGACGCTGACTCATCATGCGAATGATGACGCGGAGCGTATGGTTCTGGGTGATCCGAGCGCTGAAAGTGTGTTCCACTGGGAAACGGGCGAAAAGGGAGTGGAACGACGTGGAGCGGGGCCGATGGATGCCTCGATAATGGGGCGTGGGGCTGGCGAAGGATTCGGTGTCCACATTTTGACCGGCCCGGTCTATGTCTGTGATGCTGAACCGGGCGATGTGATCGAGGTACGAATACTCGACGTTCATGCCCGCCCTTCGGCCAACCCTGATTATGTTGGCAAGGTATTTGGTAGCAACGTCGCGGCGAAATGGGGCTTCCAATACAATGATTACTTGGAAGACCCCAAGCAACGTGAAATGATCACGATCTTCGAACTGGATGCGACCGGCTCCGAGCAATGGGCCCGTGCGATATACAATTTTCAATGGACGCCTCAGACTGATCCGGATGGCGTTGTGCACGAGACAATCGACTATCCGGGTCTGCCGATTGACCGAAGCACGATCTCGACCGACACGGACATACTTCAGGGTGTCCGGATCCCAGTTAGACTGCATTTTGGTACAATGGGCGTTGCGCCTGATATTGACGGTCTCGTCGACTCGGTTCCGCCATCGTCTTTCGGGGGCAATATCGACAATTGGCGTGCCGGCAAAGGTGCAACGATGTACTATCCCGTCGCTGTCCCTGGCGCGCTATTCAGCGTCGGTGACCCCCATGGCGCTCAAGGTGATTCCGAACTTAATGGAACTGCCATCGAGATGTCGCTGACTGGCCTATTCCAGATCGTACTGCACAAAGCGGGTTCTTTGGGCGGGACGCCGCTTGAAGGCTTGGATTTTCCCCTGCTCGAAACCGACGACGAATGGGTAGTTCATGGCTTCAGCTATCCAGATTATCTCACCGATCTCGGAAGCGGTGCGCAAACCGCGATTTTCGAAAGTTCTTCGCTCGACAAGGCCATGACGGATGCATTTCGTAAGATGCGGCGGTTCTTGATGACTACGAAAGACCTGCGTGAAGACGAGGCGCTATCAGTCATGTCCATAGCGGCCGACTTCGGTGTCACTCAGGTGGTAGATGGAAATTGGGGAGTTCATGGCATAATCCCAAAGCGAATCTTCGTTAGTTCCGGGAATGAGTGAGCTTACCGAGCATATAAGTTTTGGAACGGCGAATAACGCCCCTTCTAGAGAGCTCTCTGAAACAGATCAAGGCGCGGTTTGATTATCGCCCCGCTACGGCTGAAACAGGTACGCTCGCACGAATAACGTTGTATCAATGCGAAGATGGAGACTAGGGTCAGGATGCATTGATTGTTGCTGTTCGGCGTGATTCACGGCCCGAAAAACGGAGCGGTGACATGGACGACCTCTACTGGCTGAGCGACGAGCAGATGGCCAAGCTTTCCCCTTT
>NZ_SNAA01000037.1 GCF_004358695.1 Palleronia sediminis | reverse complement strand
CGGTAGGTTGAAAGACTGGCGTCGCATCGCCACCCGCTACGACAGATGCCCGAAGGTCTTCCTCTCCGCCATCGCCCTCGCCGCAACCGTCATGTTCTGGTTATGAATCCTGACCCTAGCCTGCGACGCTTGGAATGGGGCTGCCGTTTTCTTGGGTCGGTTCGTTAGCGGGCAGCGCATCTATATGGAATGGATGCCGTCTTCAATTGACATGGGTGGCGGTCGAGATTTTGCAAGGTCTGGGCAGGCTTGTTCATTCAACCTCACCCTCGGGAGCAGCAAAAGAAAAGGGACTGTCCGAAGACAGCCCCGTTCCCCGTCCTAGACGAAGAAGCTCGCAAGCCAGACCAGGGCCGAAAGGCCCAGAACGATCTCGCAGCGATATTCATCGCCGTTAGACTTACTGGCTTGGAAGTAGAGGCCAATCTTCATGGCAACCCTCCCGCTATAGCCGCGCTTGGCCCTTAGAGTAGTCGGTCTAAGACGCGGTTAAACCAGCAACCGGGGTTCTTTCGCCTTTGAATAGCGGCAGGAGGTGCCCGGCGGCTCCGACTATTTCGGTGCAGCTTTTAAGCCGCTTGTGTAGCACATGGGTAGCCTGCTGCACCCGTTCAAGATGAAACGCTGGCCAGAATGCCCTTGTGTCAAATACGTCACGATCTTGGCGCTCCACTACTTGAACTCTGAGGCGATCCAATCAACAATCCGTTTGATGCGCGTCTGGCCCAAATGGTTCTTTGCCCAAGAGATATAGAGCCCATCATCGGATGGGTCGGGATCGACCCAAATCTCCACCAGTTTCTTCGACAGAAGATCATTCTCCACCATGTAGGTCGGCGCGATAGCAACGCCGTGGCCACCTATGGCAGCATCGAGAGCCAAGGCGGATCGGTCGAAGTTGAGCAGCTTGTGTGTGTCTCCATGCCCGGTTTCCAGGATCAGCTTTTCCCACCGCCGGTGCGCATCCTGGAGGAGCGGCAGCGTTAGCAACGTCTCCAGCCCCATTGGCCAATCCGGTCGCAGAAAATCAGGGCTGCATACGGCAACCAGCCGAATGTCTGCGAGGCGGCGCGATCCGTGAGCTGCATTCGTGTCGTGCGCTTTACCAGGCCAGATTGCGATCTCATTCCGGCCCAGGCTGCGCGACAGAATTTGCTCGTGGACTTGGGTGGTCAGGGATACGTTCGGAAACTTGACCGAGAAAGCGTCCATCCGGGGCATCAGCCATTTTGTCGCGGTAGAAGACCCTAGGTGTAGCGTGAAACGATCACTGTCCTCGCCGATGCTCACAAAGGCAGTGTCGAGGATTGCCAAAGCGTCTTCCATCGCCGCATGACAGCGCTCACCCTCCGGGGTCAGCGAGACACCGCGTGCGCCGCGCACAAGAAGAACCACGCCCAGCTCGATTTCGAGCTGCTTGATCCGCTGAGAAACTGCACCACGCGACAGGTTCAGCTCCTCAGCCGCGCGTTGCAGGTTTCCGTGCGATGCGACGACAGAGAATACCCGAAGCGCATTCAGATTCACGTTCTTCATTCGACGTTCCAAAGGCGATAGTTTTTCTAAACGCTGATGGAATTATCCTGCTTTGTCAATTTGGTGCAGGCGGCCGATACAAGCGGGCAAGCAGCACTCAGCGATAGCTACAAGAGATCGAGCGATGACCCAGACAATCCGACCAGCGACACCCGATGACATGCCGCGCCTGGTCGAACTCCTCATGCTGGATGCCGAGGCGCGCCACGCAGAGGATGCGGTCCTCTGGAAGATGGCAGATGACGCGCCCGCGCAGATCGAGAAGGCGCTGACATTTGCGCTGACAGCCGAGCAACAACCCTTTCGACAGTTTTGGCATGTCGCAGACGATGGGGGTCAGATCACGGGTGTCATTCATGCGATGCTGCTGCCGGTCCCTCCAATCTACGCAGGCCCGTTCGGCGAGCCGGGACTGATCTTGCCCGACTCTTTTGTGGCAACCGATGCACCAAGCGGCACTTTAGAGGGCCTGTTGGCCGCCGCCGAGGACGCCCTTCACGAAGCCGGTGCCCGGATCAAACTGGCATCCTACGTGGCGGGCGAAGTCTGGCGAAACGCGTTTGAGACAAGCGGCTATGAGCCTCTGACGCTTTATCTGTCGCGCAGTGACCTTGGCGATCAGGGAATGCCCGCCGGTGTTCGACAAGCGACGGAAGACGATATTCGAGGTATCGTTGAACGCAGCGCCGAGAACCGGCAGGTTCTCTTGGACATAGACCCTTTCTGGGAAATTCATCCTGAAGCTGATCCACGGTTTTCAGCTTGGATGACGCGGAGCCTGACACTTCGGGATCGGGACATGATGGTCCTGGGAGCGTCCGAGGATTTGCAAGGTTACATCATCGCACAGCCCGCCTCACGGCTGCATTTTCCCCCGGCCCACGACATCACGGGAACGGGTGTGATTGATGACTACTACCATCCAGAGCTGGCCAACCCGGCTGCGCTTGACCGAGGCAGTGAGGAGTCCAACGCGCTTTTGCGCGCGGCCGAGGCGGCGTTCGCCAATCGTGGTATGGGAGCCGCCTTTGTCGTCTGCCCGGCGGGATGGACGTCCAAGATCGAGTTGCTGGAAGCTGCTGGTTACGAGACCGCGATGGTCTGGTCCATCAAGCGTTAGCAATCCGCAAAGCTGCCTTCGGGGTGTTGTGCAGCATTCGATAAAATAGGCTCATTCCTGACCTTCGCCGCGATCCGCCCAAATGGCAGCGATCGTGCTGATAAGGCGAAAACGACCCTTTTTGCGGCAGTTTTTTGCCTCCTACCAAGTCACTGATTTCCTTTGCGCTGGACTGACGCAAAAACCTCGTGCAGAAAGATTCCATGAAAATCGGCTACGCACGAGTGTCCACGGAGGAGCAGAACCTTGATCTACAGATCGAGGCGCTGACCGAGGCCGGGTGCGACCGGATCATCACCGACCAGGCACAGAGCGGGACGACAGCGGCCGAGAGCCGGAACGGGTTCTCTGAAGCGATGGGGTTGCTGGACGCAGGCGATTTGCTGGTGGTCTGGAAGCTGGACCGTGTCGGCCGATCTATCGCTGACCTGATCCACCTGCTGAAGCTCTTCGGAGATCGCGGCATCGAGTTCCGTAGCCTGACAGACGGGATCGACACGACGACCGCAGGCGGACGGCTGGTTTTTCACATCATGGGCGCACTGGCCGAGTTCGAGCGCGACCTGATCCAGGAGCGGACCAAGGCAGGCCTGCGCGCCGCAAGGAAGCGCGGCAAGCGGCTTGGCAGACCCCCTGCCCTGACTGCCGCTCAGATCGCCCACGCCAAAACCGCCATCGAGACGAAGCGCGAGACGGTTTCCGGCATGGCCGAGATACTTGGAGTCAATCGCAGCACACTCCAGCGCGCGATGAACCGTGAAGCCGGAGTGGCCCTCTGATGCCGGAAGCGATGCCTATCACACCGGAAGTTATAACCTGGGCGCGGGAACGCGCCGGGTTTTCCGTCGATGCTGCGACAACCGACTTCCGCAGGATCGCGGAGTGGGAAGCAGGCGAAGCGTTCCCCAGCTACCCGCAGCTCGAAAAAATGGCCGAGAAGTTCAAGGTTCCGGTTGCCGTGTTCTTCTTTCCGGCACCACCCGACCTGCCGCGCATCGAAGAGACTTTCCGCACGCTTGGACCCGACCAGATCGCGGAGATTCCGCCCCGCATCCGATTGCTTCTCCGCAAGGCCCGGACGTTCCAGATGGGGCTGGAGGAGCTGCACGGCGGCCGGAACCCCGCCGAGCGCCTGATCACGCGCGATCTGGCGTTCCGTCCTACTGATCGTATTGAGGAGATCGCGGCCGATGTCCGCGCCTATCTGGGCGTGACGATGGAGCAGCAGTTCGCGTGGGGCAACGCGGAGACGGCGCTGGAGGAGTGGCGCAAGGTGCTTCTGGGCGTCGGTGTCTATGTCTTCAAGGACCAGTTCCGCGAGCCGGACTATTCCGGGTTCTGTCTCTACGATGACGAGTTCCCGATCATCTATGTGAACAACACCACAGCCAAGACACGGCAAATTTTCACGCTGTTCCACGAGCTGGCGCACTTGCTCTTTCATACCAGCGGCGTCGATACGACGGCCAATGGCTTTGTGGAGGAGCTGGCAGGGGATGACAGGCGGATCGAAGTCATCTGCAACCGGATGGCCGCGTGTCTTCTTGTCCCGGAGGAAGCCTTTGATGCCACTTTCGCAGGACAGGCCCCGACCGAGGCGACAGCCAACGAGCTGGCGCAACTGTTCAGTGTCAGCCGCGAGTTCATTTTCCGAAAGTTTCTCGACCGCGACCTGATTACAGCGGCGGAGTATGATCAGGCAGCGCGTCGATGGGCCGAGCAGGGCCAGCGTGGCACCGGAGGCGATCACTACAACACGAAGATTGCCTATCTCGGCACCGAATACATCAACCTGGCGTTCCAGCGGTTCTATCAGAACCGGATCGACTACAACCAGCTCGCCGACATCCTCGATACCAAGCCCAAGAACCTGACCCGGCTTGAAGAATACGTCTCAAGGAGAGCGCCTTGAGTTACGTTTTCGATACGAACGCATTTTCCCAACTGTTCCATAGCTACTATCGCAACCGCTTCCCGACCCTCTGGGAGCAGTTTGACGATCTGGTAGAGGACGGCGAGATCACGTCAACGCGGGAGGTGGCGCGAGAGATCGAGGGCGACAGGGTTGCCGCTCTGCGGGAGTGGGCGGCAGAACAACGCGATCTATTTCCCACGCCTAGGGTCAGGATTCATAACCAGAACATGACGGTTGCGGCGAGGGCGATGGCGGAGAGGAAGACCTTCGGGCATCTGTCGTAGCGGGTGGCGATGCGACGCCAGTCTTTCAACCTACCG
>NZ_SNAA01000036.1 GCF_004358695.1 Palleronia sediminis | reverse complement strand
GGGGAAAGCTTGGCCATCTGCTCGTCGCTCAGCCAGTAGAGGTCGTCCATGTCACCGCTCCGTTTTTCGGGCCGTGAATCACGCCGAACAGCAACAATCAATGCATCCTGACCCTAGGGTGTGGCGGACCGCAATCAAGGTATGTGGACAGCGTCAGGTAGGCCCGCATGCTCTTGATGGGGTCCATTTCGGAAAGACAAGCCAGACAGAGCTAGCGAGACCCCTTGTCGGCGCGGCATCCTGCAGCAAGAGACAGTAGTCACCTGCAAACGGATTGGCTTCCTAAACCTCAGGTATGTCTGCGAAAGCGCCGAAACTGGCCGCAGTGCCTCAGAAAGACTGTATTACTATACAGACTGGTCTACACAAGGATTGATCGTTAAGAGTGCTGGTGGACGACAAAGTTTCGCGGTTCGTGGAGGGCGGCAAATGAGTAGACGCTTACAGTCAGCACACAAAGGCCGGAGTTGGGCTCCGTGTCGTCGGATCGAATGTCGAGACCTTAATCGCATCCCCTCGCGACTTGGGTTCAAGGCGCAGACGGTTGGCCATGTCGCGGCGGCCTATGCAGCAGCGCACCAGGCACAGAATATTCAGTTCACATGAAAGCATCTGTCACCATCCTTGGCTTCCGCCACAGCGTATACCAACGAGTCGCACGAATCGCCCTGCACGAGAAGAACGTGGAGTTCCGGGTCAAGGAGGTGGATCCGTTCGACCCAGAAGAGGCTGAGCGCCTGCGGGACCTGCATCCGTTTGGGCGGGTACCGGTGTTGCGGCACGGGTCGTTCGACCTCTACGAAACGAGCGCCATAACGCGCTATGTCGATGCCGCCTTCGACGGGCCGCGCCTCGTCCCCGAAGATCCCCGCGCGGCCGCACGGATGGCACAGGCCATCGCCGTAGTCGATGCCTATGGATACTGGCCAATGATACGGCAGGTCTTCGCTCGGCGGGTCTTTGCGCCCAACGAGGACAGCGCTTGCAATGAAGCGGAAGTAGCGAGGGGATTGGCAGCATCGCGAACCGTCATCGAAGCACTGGAGGCGATCGCTGCCGACGGGCGCATACTCACCGGCGACGCGATCACTCTCGCGGATTGTCACCTCGGTGCGATGATGGACTACTTTACCAGGGCACCGGAAGGCGCTGCGCTGATTCAATCTCAGCCGCATCTCGACAGCTGGTGGCGCAGGATGAGGGCGAGGCCGTCGATCACCGGGCTCGATCAGCAGCGTCGCTGAACGAATGGGACGGTCGCCGACCGGGTTCCCCTCAGCCTATTTGAGGCCCCGCCCCAAGATGCGCACGACACGGTCGATTGTCCGGCGGACCTCGGGCAACGAGCGGTCGTCGTCATGGGTCACAAGCCACTGATCGTGGGAGATTTCAGGGACCGGGTCGCCCGCACGCTGAAGCCCCGCCTCCGCATCCCCGATAAAGGTCGGCAAGATCACGCGGCCGACGCCCGAAAGCGCCATGTCGAGGGCAAGGCGCGGGTGGCTCACCTCGTGCGCGATGCTGTCTCCTGAGTTTGACGCGACCCAGCGGGCGGATGGCGTATCGGCGTGCACCTTGATCCAGCCGTCCGGCGCGCCGGGCGCCGAAAAAGGCGCAAAATGGACCCGGGCGAGCTTCCGGCCTGCGAGCCCCTTCTCGACTGGTTGCCGATTGCGGATCCCGATCACGGCCTCGCGCCGACCGATGTTGAGGATGTCTTCAGCTGCAAGAAAACGAATACGAACGTCTTGAGGATCGTTCACCAGGTCGCTCAGCCGCCGGACAAGAACCAATGTGGTCCAGGTCCCCGCGGACAGTTTGACCAATGGCGGGACATCGCCCGCCGGTCTTGCCGTGATCCGTTCGATCCTTCCGGCGATGCCTTCAAGTTCAGCCAGCATCGTGCGACCGGCGTCCGTCAGATCGTAGCCGTGCGATCTGCGCACGAAGAGTTCACGGCCAAGGGTTCGCTCGAGCGCACGCATCCTCCGTCCAAGGGTTGGCGCACTCGACCCGGTGCTCCGCGCCGCTGCGGAGAGACCGCCCGTGCGGGCGACTGACAAGAAAGCAGACAGGTCATCCCACTGCACCTCAGATAGCGTCTGTTCATTCATGAAACGATCCTTTCGTTTCATGTCGTTCCATATGCATGCGCTGCTGTCTAGCTTCGGGTGGGATCACTTACGAAAACCGGAGCACACCGCGTGAGATTTCGAGCACCCAACATGTCTGATGGCACTCCATCGCCAGCCCTTTGCCGAGCACGTGAGCGAAAGGAGCAGGAGTTTCTGGAGGCACATTCCGGACCTGGAGTCCGCGCGCTGTATCGGTTCCTAAAACTTCTGGATTGGAGATAAGATGATGCCAGGTTCATGTAAGAACATCGCCGGCCGTGCCGCGATGCCAATGTCGGTACTCGGCCGCAACGGGCCCATCGTCTCGCGCCTCGCTCTGGGTACCATGACATTTGGCTCAGAGACGGACGAGGCGGAAGCGCATCGCCAACTCGATATGTTTGCCGACCACGGTGGAACCCTGATCGATACGGCCGATGTCTATTCGGACGGCGTTTCCGAAGAAATCATCGGCCGCTGGGGCGAAAATCGCGGAGGCCTTGGCGATATGATTATCGCTACCAAGGGACGCTTTTCCCCTCCCCCGGGTAGCCATGGGGCTTCACGGCGCGCCCTGGTTCGATCCGTCGACGCGAGCCTCAGGCGGCTGCAGGTCGAGGCCATCGACATCTACTTCTTGCACGGTTGGGACCGCCATACAGATGTAGGGGAGACGCTGGGAACCCTTGGCGATCTCGTTTCGGCCGGAAAAGTGCACCATACCGGATGGTCCAACGTAGCAGGTTGGCAGCTTCAGCGCATCGTTTCCACGGCTCAGGCACAGGGGTATCCCCTTCCGGTAGCGCTGCAGCCGCAGTACAGCCTCCTTGATCGCGGCATCGAACTCGAAGTGCTGCCTTGCGCGCTCGAGAACGGCATCGGCGTGACGCCATGGTCGCCGCTGGGCGGCGGCTGGCTGACAGGCAAGTACCGCGCCGACGCAAGACCTACCGGCGCGACGCGGCTGGGCGAAGACCCAGGAAGAGGCGTCGAAGCATACGATCTTCGCAACACGCCGCGCACCCACGCAATACTGGAGGTCCTTCAGACGGTCGCCGCACGCCACGACCGGCCGATGTCCCATGTCGCGATCGCGTGGCTCCTCGCACGACCTGGCGTCGCATCGGTTCTTCTGGGCGCGCGCACGGCGGAACAACTCGGAGGCAACCTGGCGGCGGCCGATCTTCAGTTCGGGTCCGACGACCTGGCTGCGTTGACGGAGGCATCGGCGCCCGGGCTGCCACCCTATCCCTATCGGTTCTTGCAGGATTGGTCGGACGTGGACACATGGTGGATGCTCGGGACCTAGCCACCGGCTGTGGCTGCCTACGCTGATCCCTCGCACAGCCGTTTCTTCTCGCTCTGTATGCCAGCGGCAGAGAAACTTCGCGGTGCTGTCATCCAGACAGCATCGCGAGCGCAAACCGGCACAGCTTCTTCCAAGGTCCCGTGAACCCTGTCACAGCGCAGCAAATTCAAACGCGAAATCAACCTGCGCCATGCGGCGCCCGAAGGTGGTAGTAGGCGTACGCGCTTGCTCGATGAAGCCCGCCGCGGAGTAAAGCCTGCAGGCGGAAGCATGGGCATCGAAGGTCGAAACCTCGATCCGGCTGAAACCGGCTTCTCCGATAGCACCAAGAACCGCAGAAAGCATTGCTCGGCCCAACCCTTGCCCGTGTAGCCTTCTGTCCAGCAAGAAAAGTCGGATCCGCGCCGCCACTCCCGTGTCGCACGCGAATACCGAGCCACAACGTGCCTTGCCGGCGTTCAGTAGAATGAACCCAAATGTCCGATCGTTTTCAAGGCGACTGTCGATGTCCGAAAGCGCATGCCAGACGGCGTCATCGAAGCTGGGGTCGAACCGCTCAACGGAGCGGTAGTGCGCGATGTGGGCCGAAGCGACCCAGTACTCATCCGATTTGGAATACGGGCGTAACAGGAAACCCCCGCCCAAGGATTTTCCAGCCATGTCCGTCATCTTCAGCCTCCCAGATGATCAGCGTCGCTGACCCGCTTATCGCTCTTGATCTCGCAAAGAAATCAACTGACTGCCATCCGCTCGAAAGTTGGCCGGATCGAGCCAGGCGAGAAAGCACGCGCGGATTGTGGGCCACTCCTCATCCGTAATGGAATACCAGGCGGTATCCCGACTCTCCCCTTTTACTATCATGTGGTTTCGGAATATCCCCTCGAACGTGAAGCCAAATCGCTCCGCCGCGCGCCGGGAAGGAGTGTTGTTCGCATTGCACCGCCACTGCCATCGGCGGTAGCCCAATTCAGTCATGACATAATCAGCCAGAAGGAAGAACGCTTCGGTCGACACGCGGCTCCGAGCGATACGAGGTCCCCACAGGATATGACCGATTTCAGCTGTGCCGTGTTGCGGAACGATGTCCATCAGGCTCTGTCTCCCTTCCGCACGCCCTGACGTCCCATCGATAACTGCAAAGAACATCGGATCAGGGGATGATGCACGCGGGATCAGCCACGCGTCGAACTCGGCCCGTGATGCTGGGATAGGATCCGCAAGGTAGCGGTGAAGACCGCCGGATTGCTTGCCGCTGACCGCTTCAAAAAGAGCACCGCCGTGCAGCGCAGGATCCAAAGGTTCAAGGCGACACCATCGACCTGTTAGAACTCGCCTTGCCGGTATGGGCCACTGTGACGGGAAATCGCTGTGATGCACGGTCAACCTACGGGGCCGCTCTTGAAAGATGCTCTAGGGTCAGGATGCATTGATTGTTGCTGTTCGGCGTGATTCACGGCCCGAAAAACGGAGCGGTGACATGGACGACCTCTACTGGCTGAGCGACGAGCAGATGGCCAAGCTTTCCCCTTT
>NZ_SNAA01000035.1 GCF_004358695.1 Palleronia sediminis | reverse complement strand
AAGGGGAAAGCTTGGCCATCTGCTCGTCGCTCAGCCAGTAGAGGTCGTCCATGTCACCGCTCCGTTTTTCGGGCCGTGAATCACGCCGAACAGCAACAATCAATGCATCCTGACCCTAGTAGACTGCTTAAGTAAACAATCCGAAAACTCCATTCCGCAACAACCCCGGAATTTGCTGCCAAGTGCTTACGTGGTGCTTACGCGAAATCCGGGTCCGATAGAAACCGAGACGATGGCGAAGATCACGAAACGAACCGTAAACGGCGCCGGGCCACAGACCAAGGACTACATTATCTGGGACGACGAACTCCCCGGCTTTGAGCTTCGGGTCTTTCCGTCAAGCGAGCGAAGCAACGTCATTCAGTATCGCGCTCGGGGACGGTCACGCCGCTATGCGATCGGGTTGCACCGAGTGTGGACCCCGGAAATCGCCCGCCGCGAGGCGAAAGTCCGATTGGGTGACGTCACGCAGGGCAATGATCCCGCAGCCGAGCGGGAGGAAGAGCGTCGCGCGGTCACCGTTCGCGAGCTCTGCGAGCAGTACATCGCCGATATGGAGGCAGGTCTCGTTCTTGGGGAAGGATGGTCGCCTCAAGAAGGCGACGACGGTTGCGACCGATGTCAGCCGCATCCGGCAGTGTTGCACGAAGCGCCTTACGGACGGACCGCCCCTTACCCCATTTGAGGTCAGCCGGCGGGCTGTGTGACGGGGATGCCGAGTGCGGTGAAGCGGTTGAGGATGGCGATGCGGATCTGAAGTTCGGCGGTCTGGCGGTCGAAGCCTCGCGCCATGAGCTTCTGACCGAGGAGCTTGAGGCAGTTCATTTTCGTCTCGACGCGGCTTCGTCGGTGGTAGCCGCTCCGCTTCCGCCAGAGCGTTCGCCCAAAGCGCTTCATGGCGCGGAGGTCGTCGTTGCGTCCCCGGGCGCTTGGCTTTTTTTCTTCCAGGGCTTCGCGTTCCGGCGCGGCGGGATGATCGCTTCCGCCCCACAGCTTGCGACGGCGTCGCGACAGGCACGCCCGTCATAGGCACCATCGGCTGTGACCGACGCGATCGGCTCATCCTCGGGGACCTGCGACAGCAGGCCGGGCAGCATAGG
Organism: Palleronia sediminis; assembly: GCF_004358695.1. Taxonomy (GTDB): domain Bacteria; phylum Pseudomonadota; class Alphaproteobacteria; order Rhodobacterales; family Rhodobacteraceae; genus Palleronia; species Palleronia sediminis. Next base: position 4,199 of record NZ_SNAA01000035.1, on the reverse strand, counting down.
CGCGTCGCCGATCCTACTGTCGGTGAACTCGACCGCGCGGACCTCGAGCGTGCTTTCGTCGATGGCGAGATGGACCTTGCGCCATACACCTCGCTTTGCCCCTCCGTGCTTGCGGGCCTGCCATTCGCCCTTGCCCCGAACCTTGATCCCAGTGCTGTCTACGAGCAGGTGCAGCGGCCCGCCTGAGCCCCGGTAGGGCAACTGAACGGCCAGAGTCTTTTGGCTTCGGCAGAGCGTCGAGTGATCCGGCACCGGCCAATCCAGCCCCGCGAGCTTCAGCAGGCTCGCTACGAAGCCGGTTGTCTGCCGGAGCGGCAGGCCGAACAGCACCTTGAACGTCAGGCACGCCTGGATCGTGGCGTGGCTGTAGACCGGCTGCGCGCCGCGCCTGCCCGAGGGCGCCGCATGCCAGGGCGTCGAAGGGTCGAACCAGACCGTTAGCGCCCCGCGCTAACGCAGCGCAGCGTTGTAGCTCGACCAGTTCAGGGTGCGGTAGCGGATGGGCGCAGGCTTGGATATGCCATCCAGCTATGTCGCCGGACTCCCAATGTGAATCCCAGAATCGGCTTCGTGCAACAACGCCACCGATCTGGCGTTTGGTGCCGAAAGGAAGATGCTGGATTTTCCGCTGCAACCCTTCCCACTGGATATCGGTCCGTATTCTATAGCAGGAGCTTTGTCGGATGGTTGGCGAACGGATTGTCCGGTATGATCGTGCAATGATCACCGCGGAGCAGCGCAGGATGGATGCGGAAGTCTTTCAGGGGTCGCCCTTTCATCACGATCTGGGGGGGGCGTAGATGAAGCTTATCCAGTTGGGTTATTTTGTCGGCATCGTCAAAGCCGGTAGTCTGGTCACCGCCGCGCGAGACATGAACATCGCGCAGCCTGTTCTAAGCCGTCACATGAATGAGCTGGAGGCCGAGCTTGGCGTCATCCTACTGGTACGCGGGCGCGCCGGCACGCGGCCGACCGAAGCGGGCGAGCTGTTCTACCAGCGCGCCGTCTACATCCTGCGGCACGTCGAGGAAACCGTCGATCTGCTGCGGGGCCGCGCGGATGGGGTGATAGGGCGCGTCAATGTCGGCATCATCTTTTATGCTGCGGACCTGCTTGGCCCGCTATTGCTGGACGCGCTGCAGCATGACTTTCCGGGGATCACCGTCTCGATCACGGACGGGCTTGCCGCAACGCTCTGGGATGGGGTGGGATCGGGCAAGCTCGATCTTGCGGTTGTGCCACATTCCACCACGCTGGCCCGCGTGACGCTGGAGCCGGTGCTGCGCGAGGCCCTGTATCTAGTCGCGTCCCGCGTCGGACCCGCGCCGCAGCTGGGCGCGATCGGCCTCGCCGAAACCTGCGGTCGCCAATTGGTTCTGCCAGGCATCCACGCCGAATTTCGCCAGCATTTGGAACATGTGGCCGCCGCCGCGGGGCACCGGCTGGACGTGCGGCACGAGCACCAATCCATGGCCGCCGTGCATCATCTGGTGCTGCAGGGTCGCGCCAATACGATCCGCAGCTGGCCCGGCCTGAAGGCTTTGTGGAATAGCGGCGCGGTGGATGTGCTGCGCATCACCGATCCAGAACCCCTGCGCCAGATCTCGCTTGCGACTCGGTCGCACAAGCCCTTGACCAAGGCTGTCCACGCCACCCGCGACCTATTGCGAAACCTGCTTCGCGCGCAGGCCCTTGCGGGCGAATGGCCGGGAGCATTGACAGATAATCCGGAGCAGGGTTGACGCACCATTGCTTGCTTTTCCAGTAAAGTCTCCCCGATTTTCTAGAAGATGAGACATTTCAGTGAACCAGAACGCTTTTTCAGTGGTCATGACATGCGCGCATGTGAACTATGCGGCATCGATATGCCCCTTAGCCTAGTCTCCTGTGTTGTACTCGCCCGGTCAATCAACGGGAGGATATCATGACACATCACACAACCCTTGCCGGAGCGATTGCGTTGGCACTTGCGCTGGGGACAGCGGCGGCGGAGGCCGAGACCTGCCTCAAGGTCACGCTGACAGGCACGAAGGGCGGGCCGATGGCCGTCAACGGGCTGGCCGGGGCGGGCACGCTAATCCAGTATGGCGAGAAAGCCGACAGTTGCCGCGGCATCGATCTGCAGGTCGATGCGGGACGCGCCACGGCGCTGCGTCACTCGGAACTGGGGGTATGGCCGGCAGAGATCGACGCGATCTTCTTCACCCATACCCACTCCGACCATGCCGACGGCTTTGCCGACTTCATGCAACTGCGCTGGCATTACCAGTCGGATCAGCCCAAGATCGACGTGGTTTGCAGCGCCGACTCCGTCTCGCCGCGCGGCCATACCAACAGCTGTGCGTCCTTCGTCAAGCACATCGCGGACGCCTATATCCATTCCGGCGAGATTGCCGAGCGGCACTGGCAGCGCAAGGGCAGCGGCGCCAGCGCCGAGGGGCCGTCCGCCCTGGCGAACGTGATGACCTTCGAGCCGTCGGACGAGCCGCAGGTCGTCTGGTCCAAGGGCGATGTTACCGTCAGTGCAATCCGGTCGACCCATACGGCGGGCCATGCGTCATACCGGATCGACACGCCGGCCGGCAGTGTCGTGGTCGCAGGGGATGCGTCGAACGACTTACAGGAGCCGCCCCGCGCCCATTCCACCTCGGATCAGGTCGAGAAGCTTGCGCAGGACGCGGACGTTCTGGTTCATTCCTCGACCCATCCCGTCATGGGTCCCGAGGCGGGAGGTGGAATGCCGAAGCCGGTATTTTACCGGCAAAGCACCGTGGACGATATTGGCGCGATGGCAGAGCGTGCCGGGGTCAAGCACCTAATGCTGACCCATCTCACTCCCTCGCTGGGTGAGGTCGAGCGCATCGACGGATGGAACATCCCGAACGCGCCGCTGACCGAAGCCGATTTCGAGGCTGCGGCCCGCTCGGGCGGTTATGGCGGCGATCTGCTGGTCGGCAAGGATCTCGCCTCTATCCAGTTGCCCGCGGACTAAGTTGTCAGGCCCCCCGCCCGCATCGCGGGCGGGTCAGGCCCCACCGACAACCCGGTCGAGAGTTTTGCCGCTGGGCGGCGGAACGATCCGGCGGTGACAGGGGTAGCGCCTAGGGGGATCAGACCTTCAAGCCGCTTGACGGCGGCTTGCTGACAATCGATGACCGGGACCGGCAGGCGGTCGCGCACGACCTGCGCCAACCCGGCCAACGGCGCACCTGCAAGCACGACCACATCGGCGCCATCCTCAGCCACCGCGCGCAGGGCCAGATCACAGAGGAGATCGCATTCTCCTCTTGCACGTCGGTAATCGACTGGATCGCGCCGGCATTGTTGCGCAAAGTCCGCCTGGGATTCACATCGGGCGTCCAGCGACATAGCGTAAGCGATGCTCTGGCCCCATTCTGATTTGATCTCGCGTGTTTTTCCGGTGGCGCCGTATCTTTCCTTCAGATGGCGACGGAGGAGCGGCAGCGATGGATGGGTCTGGGTTTGCGGGCCGGATGGAGGTGATTGAGCAGCCGTGCGGACGGCGGAATTGGCCTGTTTAGACGAAGCTGCGGGTGATGGCGGAGAGCTATGTTCCGGGCGTGTTGGTGGGCGATGTGGCGCTGTGGCACGAGCTGCTGCCGAGCCAGTTGACAACGTGGCGGCGGCACTACCGACAGGGTGAGCTGGTGCCGCGGGGGAGCACCCTGCGTGTCGCCCAGTCCATGATCGCGACCAGATAAAGGAAGCCGCGCCGCATCGGAATGTAGGTGATATCTGCGCACCAGACGTGGTTTGGTCGGTCGATCAGTAGACCCCGGAGCAGATACGGATACTTGCGGTGCTCCGGGTGGGGCGCCGTGGTCTTGGGTTTCTGATAGACGACGCGCAGGCCTATACGGGCCATCAGCCGCCGGACGCGCTTGCGCCCGACGCAATAACCCTGGTTGCGCAGGTGCCTCGCCATCTGACGGCTGCCGTAGAACGGCGTCTCCATGAACTGCGCGTCGATTAGCTTCATCAGCGCCAGGTTCAGCGGGTTCTCGCGTTTGCCCGGGCCATACCACGCGGACCGGCTGATGCCGATCAGGGCACATTGCCCCGGAGTTCGACAGTTAATCCGATAAGCGATTGATATTGTTGACGCGGGTCAAGCGTTTTTGTGACGACATCGAGCGTCAGGCGGGTTTCGGGAGGTTCAATGCATCGAAGAGGTCGAG
>NZ_SNAA01000034.1 GCF_004358695.1 Palleronia sediminis | reverse complement strand
AACACACGAACACCCCCGCCATTTCTGGCGGGGGTGTTTTGTATCGTTTCAGAGATACGTTTAGATGTCGTTCGCCAGGTCTGGCGGTGACCTACTCTCCCACGTCTTGAGACGCAGTACCATCGGCGCGGCGGCACTTAACGGCCGAGTTCGGGATGGGATCGGGTGTTTTGCTCGCGCTGTGACCACCAGACCGGGTGAACGACATCGTTTGACTATCCGCGTTTCGTACGCTGTTGGTCATGCAGCTTCGATCTCGAGCCAGTTTGCTTCTGGATCGGATCAAGCCTGTCGGGCAATTAGTACCGGTCAACTGAACGCATTGCTGCGCTTACATCTCCGGCCTATCGACGTGGTGGTCTACCACGGCCCTCAAGGGATACCTTGTTTCGAGGGGGGCTTCCCGCTTAGATGCCTTCAGCGGTTATCCTGTCCGTTCATAGCTACCCAGCACTGCCATTGGCATGACAACTGGTCCACCAGTGGAACGTTCACCCCGGTCCTCTCGTACTAGGGGCAACTCCTCTCAAGTATCCTACACCCACGGCAGATAGGGACCGAACTGTCTCACGACGTTCTAAACCCAGCTCACGTACCTCTTTAAACGGCGAACAGCCGTACCCTTGGGACCTGCTCCAGCCCCAGGATGAGATGAGCCGACATCGAGGTGCCAAACGGTGCCGTCGATATGGACTCTTGGGCACCATCAGCCTGTTATCCCCGGCGTACCTTTTATCCGTTGAGCGATGGCCCTTCCACGCGGGACCACCGGATCACTATGGCCGTCTTTCGACTCTGCTCGACTTGTCAGTCTCGCAGTCAGGCTGGCTTCTGCCATTGCACTCAACGAGCGATTTCCGACCGCTCTGAGCCAACCTTCGCACGCCTCCGTTACTCTTTGGGAGGCGACCGCCCCAGTCAAACTACCCACCACACAGGGTCCCGGATCCGGATGACGGACCGCGGTTAGACATCAAGCAAGGCAAGGGTGGTATCTCAAGGATGGCTCCACAGGAACTGGCGTCCCTGCTTCGAAGCCTACCACCTATCCTGCACATGCCTGGCCTGATGCCAGTGTGAAGCTGTAGTAAAGGTGCACGGGGTCTTTCCGTCTGACCGCGGGAAGCCTGCATCTTGACAGGCAATTCAATTTCGCTGAGTCGATGTTGGAGACAGCGGGGAAGTCGTTACGCCATTCGTGCAGGTCGGAACTTACCCGACAAGGAATTTCGCTACCTTAGGACCGTTATAGTTACGGCCGCCGTTTACCGGGGCTTCAATTCAATGCTTGCACATCTCCTTTTAACCTTCCGGCACCGGGCAGGCGTCAGACCCTATACGTCGTCTTGCGACTTCGCAGAGCCCTGTGTTTTTAGTAAACAGTCGCCACCCCCTGGTTTGTGCCCCCCGCCGACAGTTGCCTGCCAACGGGGCCTCCTTCTCGCGAACTTACGGAGGTATTTTGCCGAGTTCCTTCAACATCGTTCTCTCAAGCGCCTTGGTATTCTCTACCAGTCCACCTGTGTCGGTTTAGGGTACGATCTAACAGAGGGGCTATTTCCAGGAACCGCTCAGCAGCCCGGCCAATCCGATAAGGCCGAACTACACCCGCGATCCGTCACCACCTCATGGCCCAGGAATATTAACCTGGTTCCCATCGACTACGCCTTTCGGCCTCGCCTTAGGGGTCGGCTTACCCTGCTCAGATTAGCTTTAAGCAGGAACCCTTGGACTTTCGGCGACAGGGTCTCTCACCCTGTTTGTCGCTACTCATGTCATCATTCTCGCTAGTGATCTCTCCACCGGATCGCTCACGCGCCGGCTTCACAGAAAGCCTCAATCCTCCAATACGGGACGAACCCGCAAAAGAGGAACGAGACCATGTCACACTACGCTCCGCTACCACTGCTTGCGCAGTCCTGAGCTTCGGCTCGTGGCTTGAGCCCCGTTACATCTTCGCCGCAAGACAGCTTGTTTAGACCAGTGAGCTGTTACGCTATCTTTAAAGGATGGCTGCTTCTAAGCCAACCTCCTGGTTGTTTTGGCCGTCTCACATGCTTTCCCACTTAGCCACGAATTAGGGGCCTTAGCTGCAGGTCAGGGTTGTTTCCCTCTCCACGACGGACGTTAGCACCCGCCGTGTGTCTGCCGGACAGTACTCTCGGGTATTCGGAGTTTGGTTAGGATCAGTAAGCCTGTGGGGCCCCATTACCCATCCAGTGCTCTACCCCCCGAGGTATTCATCCGACGCTCTACCTAAATAGATTTCGCGGAGAACCAGCTATCTCCGAGTTTGATTGGCCTTTCACCCCTAGGCACAATTCATCCCGACCTTTTTCAACAGGTGTGGGTTCGGACCTCCAACAAGTGTTACCTTGTCTTCATCCTGATCATGCCTAGATCACTCGGTTTCGGGTCTGATCCCACGAACTCATGCGCCCTATTAAGACTCGCTTTCGCTGCGCCTACACCTAACGGCTTAAGCTCGCTCGTGAGACCAAGTCGATGACCCATTATACAAAAGGTACGCCGTCAGGGCTCAAGGCCCCTCCGACTGCTTGTAGGCGTTCGGTTTCAGGTACTGTTTCACTCCCCTCGTCGGGGTGCTTTTCACCTTTCCCTCACGGTACTGGTTCGCTATCGGTCAGTAAGGAGTACTTAGCCTTCGAGGGTGGTCCCCCGATCTTCAGACAGGATTTCACGTGTCCCGCCCTACTTGATACGTCCGATCGTGCTTCCCGTACGGGGCTGTCACCCGCTATGGCCGACCTTTCCAGATCGTTCCGGTCACATTCTCGGCTCGGCTGGTCCCCGTTCGCTCGCCGCTACTGGGGGAGTCTCAATTGATGTCCTTTCCTCCGGGTACTTAGATGTTTCAGTTCCCCGGGTTTGCTCTTTCAACCCTATGTATTCAGATCGAAAGTACCTGGTCCACAACGCTATCCAAAGACCCGAAGGCCCAAAGATAACGAAGTCTCAGGTGGGTTGCCCCATTCGGAAATCGAGGGGTCGAAGCCTATTCTCGGCTCACCCTCGCTTATCGCAGAGTATCACGTCCTTCATCGCCTCTTACTGCCAAGGCATCCACCAAACGCCCTTATCGCGCTTGATCCGATCCAGGAGAAGACTGGCTCCTCCAACGGCCCGGCCGACCTTTTGCAACAGGCCGGACCTGGGATCGAAGCATACATTTCCCGCGTCCCCGGCTGGTTCGCCCGGGGACACGCGCCATTCCCGAAGGAACGGCTTTTGGTCAGTGTACTTGACTTGGATAGTCACATGCCGCGCGGTCGAACCGCAGATCATGGGCGCACTGCCCCGATCAGCATGATAACTGATGTGTATCTCTATAAACGATATCAATGTCGTCCGACTGGACGGGACAGCCCCCGAGGGCTGTCCGATACAGTCGATGCGATGGAAAGGAAAAGGGGGTTGGTGGAGCCTATCGGGATCGAACCGATGACCCCCTGCTTGCAAAGCAGGTGCTCTCCCAGCTGAGCTAAGGCCCCCAAGCCGGATCGCTCCCGGCGGGCGCGCCCAGCCAATTCGCCTGCCGCGCAACATTCGCCGCGCGAATGACGTTGGTGGGTCGAGGAGGACTTGAACCTCCGACCTCACGCTTATCAGGCGTGCGCTCTAACCACCTGAGCTACCGACCCAGTGGATCCTGCATTCGCAAGATCCGCGTCGCCCGGCAGTCGTTTGCAGGGCAAACGACGAGAGGGCAGTTGCCCACCGCGCGATAATACGAACCGGCGGCCCGTATAACCATGTCTGAAGGGATATGAGGACGGCCAGGTTCTTGTGTGCCGCGCCTGAGTGGCGCGACTGCTAAGTGTTCCACGAGACCGGACAGGTCCGGCCTGCAAGGAACATCCTTAGAAAGGAGGTGATCCAGCCGCAGGTTCCCCTACGGCTACCTTGTTACGACTTCACCCCAGTCGCTGAGCTCACCGTGGTCCGCTGCCTCCTGTAAACAGGTTGGCGCACGGCCTTCGGGTGAACCCAACTCCCATGGTGTGACGGGCGGTGTGTACAAGGCCCGGGAACGTATTCACCGCGGCATGCTGTTCCGCGATTACTAGCGATTCCGACTTCATGCCCTCGAGTTGCAGAGGACAATCCGAACTGAGACATCTTTTGGGGATTAACCCACTGTAGATGCCATTGTAGCACGTGTGTAGCCCAACCCGTAAGGGCCATGAGGACTTGACGTCATCCACACCTTCCTCCCGCTTATCACGGGCAGTTCCCCTAGAGTGCCCAACCAAATGATGGCAACTAAGGGTGTGGGTTGCGCTCGTTGCCGGACTTAACCGAACATCTCACGACACGAGCTGACGACAGCCATGCAGCACCTGTGCTGGATCCAGCCGAACTGACGTAACGGTCTCCCGATACTACGATCCACATGTCAAGGGTTGGTAAGGTTCTGCGCGTTGCTTCGAATTAAACCACATGCTCCACCGCTTGTGCGGGCCCCCGTCAATTCCTTTGAGTTTTAATCTTGCGACCGTACTCCCCAGGCGGAATGCTTAATCCGTTAGGTGTGACACCGAACAGCATGCTGCCCGACGTCTGGCATTCATCGTTTACGGTGTGGACTACCAGGGTATCTAATCCTGTTTGCTCCCCACACTTTCGCACCTCAGCGTCAGTATCTGGCCAGTGAGCCGCCTTCGCCACTGGTGTTCCTCCGAATATCTACGAATTCCACCTCTACACTCGGAATTCCACTCACCTCTCCAGAACTCAAGACTAACAGTTTTAAGGGCAGTTCCGGGGTTGAGCCCCGGGATTTCACCCCTAACTTGCTAATCCGCCTACGCGCGCTTTACGCCCAGTAATTCCGAACAACGCTAGTCCCCTCCGTATTACCGCGGCTGCTGGCACGGAGTTAGCCGGGACTTCTTTACCGGGTACAGTCATTATCTTCCCCGGCGAAAGAGCTTTACGATCCTAAGACCTTCGTCACTCACGCGGCATGGCTAGATCAGGCTTGCGCCCATTGTCTAAGATTCCCCACTGCTGCCTCCCGTAGGAGTCTGGGCCGTGTCTCAGTCCCAGTGTTGCTGATCATCCTCTCAAACCAGCTATAGATCGTAGACTTGGTAGGCCATTACCCCACCAACTATCTAATCTAACGCGGGCCGATCCTTCTCCGATAAATCTTTCCCCCTGAGGGCGTATAAGGCATTACCCTCCGTTTCCAGAGACTATTCCTTAGAGAAGGGCACGTTCCCACGCGTTACTAACCCGTCCGCCGCTCACCCCGAAGGGCGCGCTCGACTTGCATGTGTTAGGCCTGCCGCCAGCGTTCGTTCTGAGCCAGGATCAAACTCTCAAGTTGAAACGCATCGCTGCGTATCCTTGACGTTCGAAACCCCTGCACATCCCACCGACGCAATAACGCCGATGGACTTCCGTCCCGACCGACAACAACATGATGAACATGCAACCATCGGCAGGAACGGTGAAGCTGACCTTCCATCATCGCGCCAGGCCGAAACCCGGAACTAGGAAGTCGATATACAGGAGCCGATCCATCGAAACGAACCAGACCGCCCGCATATCCCTTCAGAAACCAATCATGTCAAAAAGCACCGAAACCCAAAACAAACAACCGCGCCTCAACGCGACCGCCCGCCTCGGATCCCGAAATTCCGTCCCGATCCCCAAACCGAACAACGAGCCAGATCAACCAACCCGCCGCCAGCCCCGGAAGACCGCCCCAACCGCGCCTCAGCGCCGCCGGTGAAGCGCTATCTACGGACCACCAACCAAACCCGCAAGAGGGAAA
>NZ_SNAA01000033.1 GCF_004358695.1 Palleronia sediminis | reverse complement strand
TCGGTAGGTTGAAAGACTGGCGTCGCATCGCCACCCGCTACGACAGATGCCCGAAGGTCTTCCTCTCCGCCATCGCCCTCGCCGCAACCGTCATGTTCTGGTTATGAATCCTGACCCTAGCCAGTTTGCTGGAGCGTAAAGCGCCCAGATTGGGATGTCGTCTGTTTGGTGCGTCTCGTCGAGAATCGGAACCAGCAAGCCCATTGCGATTGAATCGCGCACGACGAAATCGGCCAACCTAACGATACCGAGCCCCGATAGCGCGAGGTGTCGAAGGGCAACCGCGCTATCGCTACGCATCGCCGGTCGCACGCGTACGCGCAAGGTCTCCCGCCCTTGCTTGAATGGCCAGTGCTCAAGCTCTTCATGGCCAATGATCGTCAGGCACCGATGACGTGCGAGGTCGTCGGGTTCAACCGGAACCCCGTGTTCCCGAAGATACTCTGGGCTCGCGCATACAATACGTCTGGCGGTGCCAACCCGAGCCGCTCAGCGGCATGAGAAAAGTTTCTGAGTCGCGCAACTTCGGAGAACAGGACGAGGTCTTCCGTGCTGACTCGATTTATGAACGGCATGCAAACCTCATCTGCAGGATTTTGGATTATTTGCACCCTTGGCGACCGTCATAACGGCGTGGAACCGTTGTACTGGAGCATGCCGGATGTCTCGTCGCAAACCCATCCATTGCAGCAGGCGGATCACCGATGCTGAACTGAAATTCTATCTTGATCGGGCACACCAACTGCGCGCAGAAGCCTTTCTAGCTGCAATTCGATGGGTTGCCCGCAAGCTCTCGGTAAATAGGGCGACCTCGTGCGAGGAAGACACGGGTGATCGCTGATGCGGCGGGGTGCAGGCCTGACTTCTCATTTGAAATCGCATCAAGGACTTGGGGAGGGTGTTGGTGTCAGCTTCGATCGACGATAGAAGCAATCTTCCCATCAAGGAACGTGAACTCGCTGATGCCGGAGATTTCGATTTTTTCGCCTGCCTTCAGTCCGTTTGGGAGATCCTTTGAAACTGTTCCCACGTAGTCGATCTCAGCAACAAGAGCTGCATGCTGTGCACTTACCGCCTTCACGGTTTGATTGCGCTGACTAAACATCTTGGCCGCTGCTTCTGCCTGTGCGCGAAATTCGGAAGCACCGCGTGTCTCGAGGGACAGTGCTCCGTTCGAATAATTCTGGAACACCACATCCGGGTGCAGCTGCTCCATCATTTCTTCGATGTCGAACCGGTTGTACGCATCGACGTAGCGATGAATCTGATCAATATTTTTTTTCTGCATTTTGGGAAACCTCTTTCTTTCGGAGATTTGTTTACGACGCTTCACTGTTTGGACAAGTGAGCGAAAAGTTCTCGCAACACGACATCCGGGGCTTCCAATTGTGGGAGATGGCCAAGTCCCGGCAAGGGAGTCAGTGTGACGCCAACCCGCTCTGCAAGCGCCATCCCTCTAGCGATCGGGATCCATGGGTCGTCGGCCCCCCATAGTATCGAAGTAGGGCAACGGATCTCGCCATACTGCGGCTCGATTTCGGCAGTGAATGCTTCGTCGGCCAGTTCGAACTGCCGCCAGAATGCCTGTTGACCTTCCGGTGTAAGCCAGGGACCGTCGAGTTGGTTGTAGTCTTCCTTCGGGATCGCATGCACAAGCGCGCTGTCGATGTATGCGCAGACAATCGCAGCGTGAATGTGCGGAGGAAGCCCCGTGAAAGCTGAGATATGGGTCTTCACATGCTCAAAGAACGCTGAGCCCCAGGGTCTCATCGCCACGACATTCATAAGGACGAGGCGGGCAAACTCGTTCCCGTGAAGGAGGTGCGCCCGGAGCGTCACTGTGCCGCCGAAATCATGCGCGACCACCAACGGCGCGTCGAGCTTCCAGTGTTCCAGCATTTCGCAGAACACCTCTCCCTGTACCGCAAGCGACGGCGGGCGAGCGGGTGAAAGCTCCGAACGTCCGAAACCTGGCATGTCATACCAGTGGACTCGGAATTGTTCCGAAAGCGCAGGAATGATCCGATGCCATGAGAATGAGGACCATGGCCAGCCGTGTGCGAGGACGAGCGGCGGTCCGTCGCCCGCTATGCCGTAGGCGACTCTTCCGGCCGATGTCGAAGCAATGGCATCGAGGTTCCATAGCCTGGCCGCTTCCTGTCCCGTGTTCTGCATCCACTCACTCCGTTTCTGTCACCGGCCTGTAGCTGTCGCGATTCCCACTCCGTTTCGCGACGGATGATGGATAACCAGCTTGCACCGGATAGACAAGTCGGTCTATTTAGCGCCATGCGAGAATCAGCTACCGAACGATTGACCGCCACCGCAGCGCGCCTGTTTCAGGAGCGCGGCCTGACCCGTGTCGGCATCAACGAGATCATCCGCGAGGCCGACGTCGCGAGGATGTCGCTCTACAACAACTTCAAGTCCAAGGAGGATCTGGCACTCGCGGCCTATTCCGCCGTGTCGAAGAACAGGCAGGACGCGGTCGATGCCGCGATCGCAGCATCGGACGGGCCTGAAGCAGCGATCCTTGCCATTTTCGACCTTGCCGTCGACTTGGCCAGCCGAGCTTCGTTCCGAGGGTGCGCCTTCATCGACCTCGCGGCTCACGCCGGGCTCAATGACGCGCGGCTGCTCGACCTGGCACGTGGTCACAAGGCGGCACTTCGCGGTCGTTTCTCACGCCTCGCCCAACAGGCTGGGAGATCAGATCCGGAGACCCTCGCAAGACAGCTTCTCGCCCTTTGGGATGGATCCCTGACCGACGCCTTCATCGAGGGTGACACAGCGCCTATTTCAGCGGCGCGTTCCGCAGCCGAGCATCTCTTGAGGCAAGGCGAATGATGTCGATGGGCCTCACGCCTTGGCTGGTCGTGGCCGGCCTTTCGCTTGGCCCAGCGGTCAGCAACGGTCTGGCCCGCTTCGCCTACGGCCTAATCCTGCCGGCCATGCAGGCCGACCTTTCGTGGAACTTCACGGAGGCAGGCTGGCTCAACACGGCGAATGCAGTCGGTTACCTGCTGGGCGCCTTGTCGACCTTTGCCTTGATCGACATGGTTGGCTCCAGGCGCATCTTTTCCATCGGGATCGCTGTCACGCCATTCGCGCTGGCGGGGTCGGCGGTCTTTGCGGATCTCTGGCTGCAATCGATTTTCAGGGTCGCCGCCGGAGTCGCAGGCGCCGGCATCTTCATATCCGGCGGAACGATGGCCGCGACCCTGTTTCGCGATGCACCGTCACGCAATGCGCTTGCGATCAGTCTCTATTTTGGTGGTGGAGGCATTGGGATGATCGCCAGCGGCGCGTTACTTCCCATCCTTTTCGACCGGAACGGCGTCAGCGCTTGGCCGATGGCGTGGATGTTTCTCGCGGGAATGTCCGCGCTCGCGGTCTGGCCGGCGCTCTGGGCGGCGAGAGTATGCTCGGAACCGGCCCGCATTCACGTCTTGGTCGCTCCACGGTTGCCTGTGATGAAGAAGCTGCCGGCCGTGCTCGGATACTTTCTGTTTGCCGTCGGCTACATCGTTTACCTGACCTTCCTGGTGGCTCTGATGCAGGAAGGCGCGGCGAGCGCCGAGTTGATCGCAGTCTGCTGGACGCTGCTTGGCATCGGCGTGATCGCGGCGCCTTTCGTCTGGCGGGGCGTCTTGGCCCGGAGCGCAGGCGGCGGTGCGCTCGCGCTGGCCTGCCTTGCGACCGGGGCGGCCACGCTGCTCCCCATCGGTCTCCCGGGCTCCGTTCCGGCTCTCGTCGTCTCTGTGGTCGTCTTCGGGCTGTCGTTCTTCATTGCGCCGACGGCGGTAACCAGCTTCGCCCGAAAGAACCTCGATCAGGCAGCATGGGGGCGCGCCGTCGGCATGTTCACCGTTGTCTTCGCGCTCGGTCAGATCGTCGGGCCGGTTCTCGCGGGTTTCGTTTCGGACATCACCGGGTCGGTCTCCCAAGGAATGGCTGCGGCAGGTCTGATCCTGATCCTCGGAGCCGCTTCGGCCGCCTTGCAGCGTCCATTGACGGCCCGCTCCATCCAAGAAGCAACCTAAAGCGGACCCACCATGTATCAGGCTGCATTCATGTTTCGTCCTGGCTCAACGGACGCCGACTTCGAAGCCTTCACCGCGCAGATAAACGCCTGCGCCAACCGGCTTGACGGCTTTCTGGGCGAAGAAAACTGGCAATCGCCGGACGGCTCTCTCCGTCTGGCAATCTACTATTGGGCAGACCGGGCTTGTCTCGACGTCTTTGTGCGCGATCCGATTCACAGGAAGGCGAAGGCTCGGCAGGCAGAATGGTACAACGGGTATCATGTGATCGTTTCCAAAGTCGTGTCGACCTATGGCGACGGCAAGCTGCCCCACCCGACCGGTGACAGCAGGCGGGAGAGGCGGGCATGAACCTCGAAATCCTCACGGCGTTCGCCGCCTTCGCGTTCGTATCTGCTGCCACCCCTGGTCCCAACAATCTGCTTCTGCTGGGCTCAGGTTTGCGCGTTGGGCTTTGGCGAACCATGCCGTTCGTCGTCGGGATAAATTTCGGGTTCTCGGTTCTGCTTGTCAGTGTCGGCTACGGTCTCGGGCAGCTGTTCGAACGGTTTCCGGCCGCACAACTGAGCCTGAAGGTCGTCGGAACGGGGTACTTCCTCTATCTCGCCGCGACCCTTCTGCGGAGTGGCAAGACCGAACGGAAGGCACACCATCGCGACCTTGGGTTCTGGTCCGGGGCCGTCTTCCAGGTCGTGAATCCCAAGGCATGGCTGATGTGCATCACGGCCGTCTCCCTGTTTCTACCCGATGGCTGGTCCGCAGTAACGATCGCGGCCATGGTTGCCACCTTTGTCCTCTTGGGCCTGCCGGCAAACATCGCGTGGGCGGGAGTCGGACAATCGCTTCGGGCACTGGTTTCCGACGAGCGGCACATGCGTGTCTTCAATTCGGTCATGGCCGTGCTGCTCGTTCTCTCCATCGTACCAGTCTGGATCTCCTGACAATGACCGATATTCTTTTCCTTCTTGCGCCCGTCCTTGCCGCTGCCCTCGTCGCGCAGGCAAGCCCCGGTCCGGCCACTCTGGCCATCTCCCGCGAGGCGATGCTGCATGGCCGGAAGGCCGGCGTTGCCTTGGCTCTCGGTGTCACCACGGGATCCTGGATTTGGTCCGCCGTTGCGGCGGGTGGAATGAGCGCAATCATTCTCGCCAGTGAATGGGCAATAATCGGATTGAGGTTTGCAGCGGCTGTCTATCTCGGTTGGCTGGCGTTCAAGTCCGCCAAGGCGGCACTTCGTACCGAGGCGACCAGTGGCGCACCATCGAGCCCAAGAACCAGCGGGAGCTACATCCGCGGATTGCTGATCCACCTGACCAACCCGAAGGCGATCCTGTTTTTCGGAGCACTTTACGCATTCGGTCTGCCAGTTGGCGCGACCGGCGGAACTGTCCTCATGATAGCCGGTGCGGTGGCACTCCAAAGCATCCTCATCTTCGTGGGGCTTGCGCTGCTGTTCTCGCACCGGCGCATCGCAGAGGGATACTGGCGATTTCGTCGGGTTTTCGAGAGCGTTTTCGCTGCCGTCTTTGGGTCGGCGGCAGCGAGCTTTCTGGTGAGCGCCGTCCAATCGCTTTTCGCCAGGTTGCAGAGAGTGCCGGGGTGATGGTCTCGCAACGCCTCCACCGAGAGTTGGTGCTTCGATGTTGCGCTGCCCTCGCGACAACCCAAGAGGTCCGTTAAATGCCGATGCCATGGACATACCGACACGCCAGCCGCGAGTTCCGCGGCTTTCTTGATGACGCAAAAGAACGGATGGCGCTCGAGTCCGACAACATGACGTACACGGCCGTCGACGCTGTGTTCCGGGTTTTTCGTCGTCGCCTCACGGCGCAACAGGGTCTCGATTTTGCAAGCGTTCTGCCTTGCGTCCCGCGCGCGATCTTTGTGAACGACTGGCAGGTCGAAGATCCCCCCGCACCTTTCGAAGACCGAGTTGCGATGACGAGCGAGGCCAAGCGTGTCCGGGTGAATCACAATCTGACCCCCGATAATGCAATCGAAGCGACCGCTTGGGCTCTCCGCAGGAGTCTCGATCAACGCGATCTTGACCGCGTCCTCGACGGGATCGGCCCGGAGGCGCAAGCCTTCTGGCATGTGGAGGTGTCCGACCCGTCAGAGCTGGCCCAGCGTTTCGTTTAGGCTCAGGACCCATTGATTTTAGCAGAAGTGCATGATTCACCGCGCGAAAACAGAGCGGTGATATGTCTGATCTCTTCTGGCTGAGCGATGCGCAGATGGCGCGTCTGGAGCCCTACTT
>NZ_SNAA01000032.1 GCF_004358695.1 Palleronia sediminis | reverse complement strand
AAAGGGGAAAGCTTGGCCATCTGCTCGTCGCTCAGCCAGTAGAGGTCGTCCATGTCACCGCTCCGTTTTTCGGGCCGTGAATCACGCCGAACAGCAACAATCAATGCATCCTGACCCTAGCAACCTGTGCTGAACCAGTGTTGGAGTCTTTTGGCCCAGAGCTATTGCTCGAACGATCCGTCTCACGCGTTTCCGACCGAAGCGCACGATTGACTGACGGGGGTCGCCGTGTTCGAGCGCGCTCTCGCCGCATCGCCGAACCGACGCTCATTAAGCGCCGTGCGGATGGCATCCAGGGCTTCGCGCAGCTGATCCGATGCTTGCGCCACGCCGGCCGCGTCGCCGAAGATCATGTCGTCGATCGCGCGAAGTTCTTCGGCGCGCACATCCATTATCGCCCCGATCTCCTTCATGCTTGAGACCCACCCGCCTCGGTGCCCGTGTCCTCCCGGTCCAGCCGATCCAGCAGGCGCAGCCCCTCCTCGGGATCGCCCCTAGCGGCGCGGGTCCGGAACCGCGTTTCCAGATCGAACTCAGTCAGCGCGCGTGTCGCTAGCTCCTCGATCACCTTGTTGATGCTCACGCCACGCGTACGGGCGAGCTGACGCAGCCGCTCGTGCTGGGCGTCGGGCAGTCTGATAGTCATGACGCTCATGATCGTGTCTCCCATGCGTTCAAAAAATCTCCGGCCGTGCCGGTCGTCACATTGTTGAAGCGCAGCTCGCCGCGCCACAGGTCGCGCAGGTTGGTCGTGACGATCCAGTCCGCGCCTCCGGCAACCGCCAGTTCGACCAAGTGGTCGTCGCCGGGATCGGGCAGGTTCGGCCGCCAGAGGTAATAGACCGGCGTCCAGGTGCTGACCGACATCAGCGCGTCGAACAAAACATCACGCTCTGCCGCATCGAGTGCGCAGCGCGCGAACAGATCGCTGCGCCCGAGGACGTCTTCGTATTCCGCGAACAGCGCCGCACCGATGAGCGGCGTCACCTTCCGTTCGAGGCAAAGGCGCAGGATGCGTCGCGACGCCCCGCCCCCGGACAGAAGGGCGGCAACGACGATGTTAGTGTCCAGAACGACTCGCATTAGTTTAGATAGCATATGTGCTATCTTTAAGCCACCGGGTTCCCTGCGCGCCGCAGGGTGCGTCAGCCCCACATTCTGGCTGCGATGTCTTGCTCTTCGCGACCCACGGCGTCCGCGTAGATCGCCGTGGTGCTCAGCTGAGCGTGTCCCATCCACTTCTGGACCATGTGCAAAGGGATGCCGTTCACCGTGGCATTGATCCCGAAGCCGTGCCGTAACCCTTTGGGGCTGCGATGGGGCGCGTCCGGGATACCAGCCTCGATCATGATGCGCTTTACGATCTGCCAGAGCCGCACGCGGCCGATGGGCCAGATCGGTGCATTGGCCTTCTTGCGCGACTTCGCGGCCTCGCGGAGCCCATGCGCGGTGTTCAGAGTATCGAGATACTCCGGCGGCA
The DNA here is from genome assembly GCF_004358695.1 of Palleronia sediminis. GTDB lineage: Bacteria > Pseudomonadota > Alphaproteobacteria > Rhodobacterales > Rhodobacteraceae > Palleronia > Palleronia sediminis. The sequence continues at coordinate 6,443 of NZ_SNAA01000032.1, read as the reverse complement.
CCGGCACCGCGCGATAGACGATCCGTGGACTGCCCTTGGCATCCTTGCGCTTTTTCAGGCTGCGCAACGTGACCGTGCCGCCCGACAGATCGACGCGCGCGGGGGTGATCTCCAGAAGTTCGGACGCACGGCAGCCGGTGTAGTGCAGCGTCTCGCACAGGGTGCGGTCGCGGGCCGACTGACGCCGGGCGGCTGCAAGAAAAGCGGCACGCTCCTCGGCGTTGAGATAAAGCCGGTTTCCGGCAGCGTCGTAGAGGCGCATTTCGCTCATGTGAACAGCATGCCCGAAAACTGTTAAGCGCGGAAGCGGGAAAGCCCCCTGCCCCATGCGTGAGCCGTCCGGCGGCAACCCGGATACTTAACACTATGGCCAATAGTGTTAAGGCCGCACGTTCGATAAACCAAATGAGGCGGGCCTCGGCCCGCCTCAACGTCGTGGATATTTCACCTTATCGCGGGAAAGACCACGAGGCTTCTTCTGCTAGAAGATGTACCAATCCTCCTCTACTCTCCCCGAAAGGTCAAGGGGTTAAGGAGGTTGTGACATGCCCGTCCGGTTTGCATTCGATCTGGGAACGACATCCATCGGTTGGGCGGTCTACGACCTCGACCCGGCCCTTTGGAAGACCGTTCACAAGGCCAGGCTGACCGGCCTGCGCAAGTTGGGCGTGCGCCTCTTCGATGACGGGCGCGACCCACAAACCGGCGATTCCCATGCCGCCAACCGCCGCCTACCCCGCGCCATGCGTCGACAGCAAGATCGTCGCCTTGCCCGGCGCGACCGGCTGGAACGTGATCTTATGGAAACTGGTCTTCTCCCGCCGCCCGGCCTGGAGCGTGACCGCCTGTTCACCTGCGCCCATCCATACCAGACCTGCGCCGAGGCCGATGACGCCGACTGTCGCAACCCCTACCGCCTGCGCGCCCTCGCGGCGACGGGGAAAATTTCCCTGCACGATCTGGGCCGGGCGCTCTGGCATATCTCCAAGCACCGGGGCTTCGCCAGCAATCGCAAGACCGACCCGGATGAGGACGATACCGGCCTCATCAAATCTGCCGCGCGCGCCTTGGCTGAAACGCTTACCGAAACCGGCCACGCCACCTATGGCACCTATCTCTGGTCCCGCCTGAAAGCCGGCGAGGGTGTGCGCGTCCGTCCGCAGGGCGAGGGCGCGGAGAAACATTACGACTTCTACCCGACCCGCCAGATGCTCGATAACGAATTCGACGCGATCTGGACGGAACAGGCCAAACACCATTCCGAGCTGACCGATGCCGTGCGCGACCGACTGCGCGAAACGATCTTCTTCCAGCGCCCCCTGCGCCCCGTCGATCCCGGCCGCTGCACTTTCTTTCCCCAAAAGCCCCGCTTGCCACGCTGGCATCCCTCCGCCCAGGCCTTCCTGATCCTGCAACAGCTCGGCCACTTGCGGATCATCCGCGAAACCCACGAGGAACGTCTCGACCCCGACAAACATCGCGTCCTGTTCGACGCGCTGAACGGCGGGCAGAAGATGACCTGGACGCAGGTCCGCAAGACACTTGGCCTGACATCGCAGGACGACCTCAATCTCCATTCCGGAGGTCTCAAGCATCTCCATTTCAACCAGGTCGCCGCCGCCCTGCTCGGCACGAAGAAGCCTGGCCCCCTCGCCGAGCAATGGCCCGGCTATGATACCGCGACCCGAGAACAGATCCTCGCCAAGCTGGCCGACACCGAAAACCCCGACGCGCTCAGGGACTGGCTGACCGGCACGCTTGCCCTCGACGCCCATACCGCCGCTGCCGTCGAAAAGGTCAGGCTGCCCGACGGCCACCTACGTTTCTGCCGCGAGGCGACCGAGGCGATGGTCGCCGAAATGCGTTCCGGCGACGTTCTCACGTACAACGAAGCCGTCAACCGCGCCCCACTCCTCTCCGGCATCGATTTCACCGACAGTCGCCCGGAAAAAGGCGTCTGCACCTTACCCTACTACAACGAGCTGGATCACATGCAGCGGCTTCTGGGCAACGGCACCGGCAACCCTGAGCACCCCCACGACATGCGCCTCGGCAGGATCACCAACCCGACCGTGCATATCGCGCTCAACCAGTTTCGCCGGGTCATCAACGGGCTCATTGCCGAGTATGGCAAACCCGCCCAGGTGGTGCTGGAAGCCACCCGCGATCTGGGCAGATCGCCACGCGAAAAGGCCGAGATCGAGAAGACAATCAAGGCCAACGAAAAGCGCAACGACCGCTATCGCGCGGATTTGGAGGAGGCGGGTTATCTGAAGCCCGGCCAACGCGTCGGTGACCTGTTCCTCAAGATGCGCCTGTGGGAGGAACTCGGCCGCAACGAGGCGGACCGGTGCAGTCCCTTCACTGGGCGCCCGATCGGTCTGCACGACCTGCATTCCGACGCCGTCGAGATCGAGCACATCCTGCCCTTCGGCGAAACCCTTGACAATTCGCCCGCCAACAAGACCCTCGCCTTCCGGGACGAGAACCGCCGTAAGGGCAAGCTGTCACCCGGCGAAGCCGCCGAGCTTGGCATCTTCGATCAGGAGGCCATGATCGAGCGGACAAAACACCTGCCCCGCAACAAGGCCTGGCGCTTCCTGCCCGACGCGATGGAGGTTTTCGAGGAACAGAAAAGCTTCGAGGATCGCCAGCTCCACGCCACCGGCTATCTCGCAAAGGTCGTACGGGGTTACGCCGAAACCCTCTTCGACAAGACCGATGTGGACGGAACGGAACGCCGCCATATCTGGATGCTCCCGGGCCGCATGACCGCCCTGCTGCGCCACCGCTGGGGCCTGAACCTGAGCGATCACAACCGCAAAAATCGCGATGATCACCGCCACCACGCCATCGACGCTGCGGTGATCGGTGTGATCGACCGAGCCATAATAACACAACTTCAGAAGGCCGCCAAACAGCACGGCGCCGACGCCCTGTCCCGCGTCCTGCCCGCCCCGCCCGAGCCGTTCGAGGGCTTCCGCGATGCGGTAATGACCGCCATCCGCGATGTCCGCGCCAGCCATCGCGCACGGCATGTGACCGCCGATGCCACCGATCCCTCGCAGACCAGTGGCAGACTTCATGAGGCCACTGCCTACGGCCCCGTCAGGGACGTTCCTGAGAACCAGGCCGACTTAACGATCGGCAATGTCGTTGTCCGCAAGCCGGTCACCGCCCTGACCGCCAAGGAGATCGGCCTGGTCCGCGATGTGGCCATCCGGCATGACCTGCAGGAGGCGACCGCGCCCGCCCGCGCCCCGGATCTGCCCAAGACCGAGGCCGATAAGGTCCGCGCCAAGCTGCTTGCCGAGTGGTCCGCCCGCACCGGTCACCGCCGTCTCCGCCTGCTCAAGGCGGAAGCCTCCGTTCGCGCCGTGCATGACAGCAACGGCACAGCCTACAAGTATCACGCGCCCGGCGAGAACGCCTGCCTCGACATCATCGACGTCGACGGCACCTGGAGATGCCATGCCTTGACTCTCTGGGATGCTAATTCCGGCCAGAACACCCACTGGCGCGACCTCTATCCCGACGCCAGCTTCATCATGCGGCTCCACAAAGAGGACACGCTGCAACTTTTCGATTGGGACGATGAAGAGGGAACTGTGATTCCCGGCAGCAATGCGATCAAACGTGTCGTTCGTCTCTCGCCGAGCAACAACGTGGTCTATCTTGCAGGACTGAACGAGGCCGGGAAACTACAACAGCGACATGGCAATGAAGAGGATGACTTTACTTGGGATTTTGCTAATATTTCCAAGCTCAAGTTCCGCCGCGCCCGGCGCGTGCGGATCGACGAGTTGGGGAAGGTGCACACCATACCGCATGGCAAGGTGTGACGTTTGCAGGTGACCTGTCGGGCCCGAGTGGGAGGGTTCGATGGTTGGACGGATACTGGAACTGGCGCGGGACAACCTCGCCATTCACAAGTCACGCGGCTTTTTGTCAGTGCGCCACGATGGCGCGGAAATCGGCAAGGCGGAGCTTGACGACATCGACGCCGTGCTGGTCACGGGCCAGGGCGTGACCTGGTCCAACACCGCGCTTGCCCACCTCGCAGCGCAGAACGTGCCCGTCACCATCTTGGGGCCAAACTTCGCCCCCGTTGCCGTCGTCATGCCTCTGAACGGCCATTGCGAACAGGGCTACCGCATGGCCGATCAGGCCGCCGCCCCCAAACCGCTCCGCAAGCAGGTCTGGGCGCGGCTCGTCCGCCACAAGATCGCCGCCCAGGCCGCCGTGCTCGATCGCCTCGACCTGCCCTCGCAACGGCTGCACCGGCTGACCGCCGCCGTCCGCTCCGGCGACCCCGACAACCGCGAGGCGCAGGCCGCGCAGGCCTACTGGCCGCCCCTGCTCGGCAAGGGCTTTCGCCGCGATACCCGGGCGGAGGGCGCCAATGCTCTTCTCAATTATGGATATGCCGTCCTGCGCGCCGCGACCGCCCGCGCCATCGTTTCCGCTGGCCTGCACCCCTCGCTCTCGGTCCATCACCGCAGCGGCGGCGATGCGCTCGCCTTGGCCGATGACCTGATGGAACCCTTTCGCCCCACCATCGACTTGACCGTCCATGCCCTGCTTCAGTCCGGCGTCACCTCCGTCGAAGACGGCCGCGCCGACCTCGTCGAAACTCTCTCCGCGCCCTTTTCAACCAATCAGGGGCGCTCGCCACTCTCCCAGGTGCTGTTCCGGCTGGCCCAGAGCGTCGCCGCAAGTTTCACCGCCCGAAAGGCCGATCTCGCCTTCCCGCGACAGCCGATCCCCGAAGACGACCCCGCCGATGCCTAACCTTCCTGCCCTCTCGAAGTACAAGATCATGTGGATTTGGACACTGTTCGACCTCCCCGTCCTGACGAAGACGGAGCGCCGCCGCGCCACGAGATTCCGGAATGACTTGCTCGATCTCGGTTTCGGAATGGTGCAGTTTTCGGTATATCTGCGCCATGCCTACTCCAAGGAAAAAGCTGATGTTATCGCCGCCAAGGTCAGCGAGTTGGTCCCCCCGGCCGGTCACGTCCAGATATTGTTCTTCACGGATAGGCAATATCAGCTCACACAGAGTTTCCACGGTCGCGCCCGTAGCGGCCCCGAGCGTAAAAAACCCGATCAACTCACCTTATTTTGACGAATCTTGGTCTGTTTTTTCGACACGCGCGACAAGAAAATGCCCTGCGAACCAAGAGGTTACGCAGGGCGGGTTCTAGCAGAAGAAGCCTCGCGGCCAAACCCGGACGCCTTGACGCGGTAATGAGCGGCACGGTCGGTTCTAGCAGAAGAAGCCTCGCGGCCAAACCCGGACAGCCCGCATTCGCCGATTGGGCGCCGAGAGGTTCTAGCAGAAGAAGCCTCGCGGCCAAACCCGGACTGCCCGCGTCGGTGCCGCATTTCGCGACCGTTCTAGCAGAAGAAGCCTCGCGGCCAAACCCGGACGACCGGGAACGACGAAATCTCGTCGAGAAAGGTTCTAGCAGAAGAAGCCTCGCGGCCAAACCCGGACGATATCCGCCGCCGCCAAGCGGCCTCGGGAGTTCTAGCAGAAGAAGCCTCGCGGCCAAACCCGGACACAAGGAGCCATACCATGGCAAACAATGAGTTCTAGCAGAAGAAGCCTCGCGGCCAAACCCGGACGGTTCAGGGCTTTGGCGGCCGCATTGCGAAGTTCTAGCAGAAGAAGCCTCGCGGCCAAACCCGGACTCGCAGCGCATGTGCTGGACCGGCCGTGAGGTTCTAGCAGAAGAAGCCTCGCGGCCAAACCCGGACAAACGTCTTGCTGTTGATATCTGTCAGCAGTTCTAGCAGAAGAAGCCTCGCGGCCAAACCCGGACGATCCATTCCGACACCACGTCTCCGACGATGTTCTAGCAGAAGAAGCCTCGCGGCCAAACCCGGACTAGGCCCAACGCGGCCTGCGACGCATGATCGTTCTAGCAGAAGAAGCCTCGCGGCCAAACCCGGACGGCCTCGCCCAGCCGCTTTTGCATGGCCACGTTCTAGCAGAAGAAGCCTCGCGGCCAAACCCGGACGCACCGCGGCCTTGGTCACGTCGTCGGTGTGTTCTAGCAGAAGAAGCCTCGCGGCCAAACCCGGACGCTCGAGACTTGGCAACGTTCGACAGACTGGTTCTAGCAGAAGAAGCCTCGCGGCCAAACCCGGACTGCCCACGATGCGACCCACCGCCAGAAATGTTCTAGCAGAAGAAGCCTCGCGGCCAAACCCGGACAGCGCGAACAGGCGCAGGCCAAGGCGGCGGGTTCTAGCAGAAGAAGCCTCGCGGCCAAACCCGGACTAGTGGTTCCAGATGGCGATCTTGACGATAGTTCTAGGCTCAGGACCCATTGATTTTAGCAGAAGTGCATGATTCACCGCGCGAAAACAGAGCGGTGATATGTCTGATCTCTTCTGGCTGAGCGATGCGCAGATGGCGCGTCTGGAGCCCTACT
>NZ_SNAA01000031.1 GCF_004358695.1 Palleronia sediminis | reverse complement strand
GGTAGGTTGAAAGACTGGCGTCGCATCGCCACCCGCTACGACAGATGCCCGAAGGTCTTCCTCTCCGCCATCGCCCTCGCCGCAACCGTCATGTTCTGGTTATGAATCCTGACCCTAAGGCGATCGCAGCATCGAGAAAGGCCACATTGTCGAGAATGATAGAGGAGCTCAGGACGGACCCGACCGTGAAGGTCAGGATCATGTCGTACATATTGAACTGCGCGACCGTCCGCTTGCCGGACAGCCGGAGCAAGAAGAGCAGTAGCAAGAACCCCAAGATAACCGCTACGGGGATATGCCAGTAAGCGCCTTCGTCGTCGAAAAACATATGTTATTGTCCTTGTGGACATCGCCCCCGGCGTCGTGCCGGGGGCGGGAGATCATTGCTGTTCGGTCTGCGTACCGGACCCGGGACGCGCCTTGCCGAGATCGGGCTTCTGGCCCATAGGCTCTACTTTTTCCTTCACCGAGAACTCGGCGCGGCCGTCGAGAGAGGAGCCGGAGGTCCAGCGTCCCTCGGGAGTCGGCTCGTCGAGCGAAGTGTTGAGGAAATAGTAGCTGTGTTCCATCGCCTCGTGATCCTCTGGCGTCGAGTTCGGGATTGGGAGCTGTTGGTTCCAGCCACCTAGTTCCTCGATCACCGCCAGCCATTGCTGCTGATGCATCGTGTCCCGCGCGATGAGGAAGGACAGCATGTCCTTCATCCCGGCATCCTCGGTCATGTTGTAGAGGCGACTGGCCAGCACCCGCCCGCCCGACTCGGCCGTGGCGTTGGCCATCATGTCCGCCGCCAGATTTCCCGTGGCATAGACGTGGCTCATGTCGAAGGGCACGCCGTTGGCGTTCACCGGCATGGCCGACAGCCCCGAGCTAAGAATGTGGCGCGGGTTGGCCCCGCCCATGATCGCGTGAACGACCGGGTCCTTCGCCGCCTCTTCTTGTACCGACACCGGGGCGCCCTCGAGGTTCAATGCGACCGCATGACCGAGGAACTCGATATGCGACAATTCCTCGGTGGCGGTCATCATCAGCATGTCGCGGTACTTCGCGTCGCCGCGTGCACCCATGGCCTGAAAGAAATACTGCATCGCGACGCGTATCTCGCCCTCGACGCCTCCGATGGCCTGCTGGAGGTACTTGGCGAATTGCGGATCGGGGGTATCGACCCGGACTTCATACTGAAGCTTGCTGGAATGATGGAACATCGTCATCTCCTTTGGGGGACAGGTTGGGAAGGTTCGGCCAACTGGCACGGGGCATCAGCTCGGCCAGCCGTCGTTCGAGTGAGGCGCATTCGCGTTCAAGGGTAACGGCCTCGTCGGTAAGGCGGGCCCCCGCGAGGCTGCGCTCGGCAATAGTGTCGGCCATTCCGCCGGGCGCTCGACCGCGCAGACGGCAGGAGGCGACGACCACGGCGTCCCAGGGCCGCGCGACCCGAAGGCCATGGCCGATCAGGGCGGCGGCCATGCGGCGATCCTCATGGCACGACACCGGATTGATACCACCGACGGCGCGGTAGGCCGAGGCGTGCCAGGCGATCAGCGCGCCGGGGCTCTGGCCGTGCGCAGGGAACGGGTCCCATGGGCGCTTCGCGAGGATTGCCGCGATCAGGGCGCGCAGGCAGTCGCACCGGTCCTCGGCAGCGCCATGCCGTTGGACCGGCTCCGGCAGGCTGGCGAACTCGGTCGCGTCGGGCACGACCCTCCCGAAGACGACGTCGGCGTAGTCGAGCGCCCGAAGCGCCGTGGCCACGCTGCCGGGTGCCAGCATGCAGTCGGCATCTGTAGTGAACAGGATGCGCGCCTCGCGATCCAGCGCGGCTTCGAGGCCAATGGCCCGCGCCGCGCCGACGCCGCCCGCGAGGGCGGGTGTTTCGATGACCGCGGCCCCCTCGGCCCGCGCCAGTTCCGCCGTGGCGTCGGTGCAGCCATTGGCGACCACGAGTGCAGCAAGCCCCTCGCGTCGAAGGGAGGCGAGCGCTATCGGGAGGCGATCGGCTTCGTTGCGGGCCGGAATGACGGCGACCGCCCGCTTCACGATCCTGCCCCATCGAGCGGAGAGAAGATGGCAATCCGGTAGCCATCGGCGACATGCGGCGTCCGGCAGCGCCGATCGGTGGCGGCGGCGAAGGCCGCGACGGCCTCGTCCCCGCTCAGCGCGTGGCCCGTCTCGCCGCGCCATGTCACGCAGATCACATCCGCGCCAGGATGATCCCGGTCGAGGTCTCCGGCGATCCGCGCGATGGCGCTCTGGTCGAGGAAGTAGAGGATCTCGCTCAGGATCACGAGGTTGTAACCCGCCCCGCCCGGCGGTTCGGGTAGGGCGCAAGGGAGGAACGCTTCCACGAAACGGCCCGTCGGGACGGCCGCGCGCGCTGCCACAAGTGCTGAGGGGACCGCATCGATCCCGGTATAGGACGCGCAGCGCGGTGCGATCCGGCGTGCGAGCTCGCCGTTGCCGCACCCGATCTCCAGCGCCATCCCGTAATGTGCCCGTGGTAAAGTTCGCTCGACCGCAGCGAAGCGCTCCGCCTCGTAGGGCGAGCTGCGGAAATCCCAGGGATCGTCCGTATTGGCATAGAGTCCGTGCAGGTGCGCGAGGTTCGCAGGCGTCATGGCTGCACCTCCGCGAAGACTTCGGCCTCGGCGCAGAACCGGTCGGCGAAACCGGGTGGCATGGTGAAGCCCTGCGGGTCGTCACGCACCACGAGGCCCATCTGACTGCGATGTGCATGGATCGCTGCGCGCTTGGCTGGTCGCCGGTGCGGCAGGTCCAGCCGTAGGCCCACAACCTCGGTGCCGCCGGACCAGCCATGCCAGCGCGACCAGACGGCATAGGACCAGAGTCGCAGGCCGGGACACTGTGCTGCGACGCGGCGGGCGGCATCGGCGCAGGCGACGTGGTCACAGTGTGGATCATCCGATGAGGCAGTCAGAACGACTCTCGCTTCGAGAGCGTCCACCAGCCCAGCGAGGTCTCGCGTGAGGTCACCTCCAAGCGCGTGCAGCCGGTGCAACGCGGCGTCCGGGTGACCGAGCCAAGTGATATCCCGCACCGGATCGCCCCCGAGACAGCGGACAGCTTTCGACAACTCGTCGCGACGCAGGGCCGCGAGCCGCGGACCCGGCCAGTCGCGCGAACCGGGATGGGAGGCCGCGCCATTGGTCAGGCAGGCGACATGCGTGGACAGCCCCCGGTGCCAACGCTCGGCCAGCAGCAGCCCGCAGCCCAGCGATTCGTCGTCCGGATGCGGCGCGAGCACCAGCATCGGCGCCTCGCCCAGCAGGTTTTCGGGCGATAGAGCGCTCATCGCAGGCCTCCCGGACCGATGTCCAGCGCCGTCCCCAAGGCCCGGTCGAGTTTCGCGTCCGGCCCCGCCTGGCGTAGGAACAGTGATAAATCGCGCCGCATCCGGTCCACTGGGCCCTGCAAGTCGTGCGCGGCCATTCCCAAGCTGCGCTCACAAAGCGCGAGGATGCGGATACATGCGCCCTCCACCGCTTCGCGCGCCATCAGTGCATGGGCCACCGCCCGCTCCACTTCCTCGGGCAGCGCTTCGGTTGCTCCTTCCACCGCAACGGCGGCGGCCTCGACCACGGCGCGGGCAGCGACGGCCTCGGCCATCGCACGCCCCAGCCGATCGCGCTGAATCGGATCATCCAGTCTGCCCATGCGCCGCAGCAGCGCGGTCCAGCGGTCGATCAGGCCTTCGGCGCCCCCGACGTGGGCGGCACAGTAGCGCCAAACGCCGCCCTCAAACCACGGTTCATTCATCAGCGCCCCCGCAGCGCCGACGCAGCCCGTGTCATCGAGAACGATCCCGGTCGCGTTGAACCCGCCCGAGCGGGACGCGCGCATGGCAGATGCAGTCCAGGCGTCGTGATCGTGGCGCGCGAGATCGCCCGCAGGCAGAAGGAACATTCGCACTGGCGCGCCGGCTACCGCCCGCGCCGTCACGAGCGCAAAATCAACATGGCCGAGCCCGGAAGCATAGCGCTTGGACCCCGATAGCCTGATGCCGCCTTGTACGCGGTCAACCCATTCCAGCGGCTCGGGCCCGTCCGCGCCCCAGACACCGAGAAGCGCGTTTCTGCGCACCGCCATTCGCATCGCGTTCCGCGCGGGGGGCTCGCCATGTATCTCGACGAGGATCGCGGCGTTTATGTGTCCTTCGAGCAGGCGGGCCAGCGCAAGGTCGGCTGCGCCCACGCGGCGCAGCAGGTCCGACAGAGCCACCGCTCCCTCCGGCGCCCAGCCGACGCCGGCCCCCTCCGGCGCGGGCAGAACGGACCTCAGGATGCCCGCCGACCGGAGCATGTCGAGCGCGCCGCCAAGGTCGGGCAGTTCCCGCGCTGCCGCATCGGAAGATATGCGTAGGCGGTCGAGCAGGGCAAGGATCGCATCGCTTGGTGCGGTCGCTCCCAATGCCGTCGTTCCAAAATCGTGGTGGCCCATCCGTCCCTCCGCATGCGGTTGATCCGCAAGACATCAGATAGCCGGGCCGGTGAACCGGCAACCTATAAGTAAATTAGTTTATGGCTCGCGGTCGGGCGGTTGTCGGAGCTCGAGATAGGCAGGATCGAAGCCGGAATAGCTCCTTAAGCGACTGGGATCGGGCAGCCGCACGTGGCCACGCTCCCATTCCAGCAATCCCTCGGCTCGAAGGTCTCGGACCGCATGGTTCACATGAACCACGGAGTACCCTAACGCCTCGGCGATCCCACGCTGGTCGAGAGGTATTGCAAAGCCATCCGCAAAGACCAGTCCCACCGCATGCATTCGAGCGTGCAACTCACACAGAAGGTGCCCGACCCGTTCTGTGCCACGTAGTGCAGCACGCGTGGTGACCCAGACACGGTGCATCTTGGCGTCGATCAGCGTATCGAGCCACAGCAGCCGAGCGAGATGCGGGTGATCCTGCGTGATCGCCTCCAGGTCCGCGGCGGCGACGAACTCGACCGTACAGGGGCCCACGGCGAGGATGTCGTGATCGATATGCTGCAGCAGGAAGGAATGAAGATCGATGAAATCGCCGGGCACGTGAAGGGCGCTGATGACCCGCTCGGACCCGCCGATCCGGTGCGACCGCATCGCCATGCCGTCGACCAGCAGGCAACTACCGTCCGGAGCGACCCCCTCGGCGACGATCCGGTCCCCGTGGGCGTAGACCGTGCGTTCCACCGGCAGGTCACGCAGAACGGCCCGCTCCGCTGCCGACAGATCGGCGCGCCGCGACATGCTGGCTTCCAATCGAAGCGTGTTCGCCATCCTGCACTCCTTCAGAACGTTGCAATGAGCGGCTCGCAGAGACGCGCATGCGATGTGAATGCATGAAAAGCCGCGCTCCAGGTCAAACGCCGATTGATGCGCATGGCAAGACGGGCTTTCCGAGCCTTCATTTCTCTGTATAGACAGAGGGCCCCACAAGACCAGATGCCAGGAGGTCAGTGTATGCCACTGAGGAGCGGACCGATTGGCACCATCCGAGCGCCCCAGCGCCGAGGCTTGGCGTGAACGCTTCGAACGATGGCTCGAAGCGAAACGCCGCAGGAAGATCTGGAACTGGACCCCGAGGCGCATGACGACACGCCCAACGAGAATGTTTCCGACTGGACGTCGAGACAGCAACGCTCTTCCGGCAGGCCCTCAAGCAAACTCGCATGGCAGTCACGATTGCCGATCCGCACAGGCCTGACAGCCCGATTGTCTACGCCAACCATCCTTTCACCGAACTGACGGGCTTTCCGCTGGAAGAGATCGTTGGGCGAAATTGTCGCTTCTTGCAGGGTCCGAAGACCGACCCGACCGCGGTGGAAGAGATCCGCAACGCCGTTGGCGCGCGCGAGGTTCGTGTGGTGGAACTGTTGAATTACCGTCGCGACGACTCGACGTTCTGGAATTCGCTGTATGTCGGACCGATCTACGACGATTCGCTTTGTGAGTTCCGGGCCGAACTTCTGGACCCAGCGATAAACTGTCGACCGATTTACGTTAATATCGCGCTCTGGGAGGAGATCAACGACATCTCGATAGGACAGGGGATAGCGCAGGTACCAGCTTACCGCGCAAAGGTTGACGTTCCACGGAAAACGGTGGGGCTTGAACAGCGATTTGCGTGCCATGATCGAATAGCCCCCATCGCCGCTCTTGTCAGCGATCCCGCCCGCACTGCCATACTAACGGGGCTCATGATGGACGGGCGCGCGCTGACGGCCGGTGAACTGACACGGGAGGTGGGGAGGGGCGGCGGCGCAGATTGCCTCGTGCCATTTGACAAAGATGGAGGAGGCGGGGCTTCTGGTGCGGCGTAAGCAGGGTCGCCATCGCTACGTGGCCCTCGCCGGGGACGAAGTTGGCCGGATGCTGAAGGAGCTGATGGGCACGGCCGCCGTCTCCGGGCAGACGCGCCTACGGATAGGCCCTAAGGAACCCGCTCTGCGCGACGCACGGGTTTGACCTCGCGGGCAGACATGCCGTCGCGCTCCTGCGGGCGCTGATGGACCAAAGTCGCAGTCGCCGACGAGGATTTGATCCTGACCGATGTCAGAGCCCTGCGCTTCGAGCGGTTCGGCTTCAACCTGCCCGCCCTGCGCCGCATGCGTCGCCCCGTCTGTCGCGCCTACCTTGACTGGTCCGAATGGCGCTACCATCTAGGCGGCGGTCTTGGCGCGGTCGCGGTTGAACAGCTCTATGCCCGCGGCTGGGCCAAACGTGAAGCCGACACGCGCGTCGTCCGCTTCTCCAACAGCGGCATGGCACAGTTTCGAGACACGTTTCAGTTGAGAGACTAGACGTCACGATCGCGAAATTCACTGAGCGAAGTTCTCCGAAGCTGTCATTCGTTCGCGCCGCAGCATCCGGCAAGGTGGGCTCGGAGATGAGATAGGTCTCGACGAGCCGGTCGAGGTTCAGGGCGAGAAGGCTACTGAGCTGGATATGCGTCTGTCCGTTGCGGGCGATGCCGGTCCGGCGCCCCGTGTCCCAAAGGCAGCCAAGATATCTCTCAGTCCTTCGAATGGACGGGCGAAGCGGCGCGCTTCCCGCGCCCGCGCCGCCGTCGTCTTAGGGTGTCAGCACCACCTTGATGCAGTCGTCCTTCTTGTCGCGGAAGGTCTCGTACATTGCCGGTGCCTCGTCGAGCTTGCCGCGATGGGTGATCAGAAAGGTCGGGTCGATGCGACCCTCCTGAATATGCTCAAGCAGCGTCGGCGTATGCTGCAGCACATGGGTCTGGCCCATCCGGAACGTGAGCGCCTTGGCGAAGGCCGCACCGATCGGGAACTTGTCTACGATCGCGGCATAGACGCCGGGAATCGACACGATGCCCCCCTTCTGCGCACACATGATCGCTTCACGCAGCACATGCGGCCGCCCGGTCTCCTGAAAGGTGGCGGTCTTGACCTTGTCGTAGACGGTATCGATGATCCCGGAGCCGTGCGCCTCCAGCCCCACCGCGTCGATGACCTTTTCCGGCAGACGCCCGCCCGTGGCCTCCATCAGCGCATCATAGGGCTTCACCTCGGAGGGGTCGATCACCTCCGCCCCGTGTGCCCGGGCCAGCGCGCAGCGCTCCGGCACGTCCTCGATGACGAAGACCCGCTCCGCCCCGAGCAGCTGGCAGGATTTCAGGGTGAACAGGCCGACCGGGCCCGCGCCCCAGATCGCCACCGTGTCGCCGGGGCCGACCTCGGCATTGACGGCGGCCTGCCAGCCCGTGGGAAAGATGTCGGTCAGGAACAGCACCTGTTCGTCGGACAGGCCGTCGGGAACCTTCATGTGTGTCGCGTCGGCATAGGGAATGCGGACATATTCCGCCTGCCCGCCGTCATATCCGCCATAGAGGTGGGAGAAGCCGAACAGCCCCGCGCCCGCCTGCCCGGTCACCAGCGCCAGCTTCTCCCGCTCGCGATTGGTCTCATCGCAAAGGGAGAACTCCTTCTTCCTGCACCAGTGGCAGTGGCCGCAATTGATGGTGAACGGAACGATGATACGATCGCCCTTCTTGAGGTTGCCGACCTCCGGGCCGACATCTTCGACCACGCCCATGAACTCGTGGCCCAAGATGTCGCCGGTCTTCATCTCGGGCATGAAGCCGTTGAACATGTGCAGGTCGGACCCGCAGATGGCGGTACTGGTCACGCGGATGATCGCGTCCCGGCCATGTCCGATAACGGGGTCGTCGTGGGTGTCGACGCGGAAATCTCCGGTTCCGTGATAGGTGACGGCGCGCATGGCAGCTCCTGCATAAATTTCGGATCGGAACGGGTCCCGCAACCGGGTTCCTGATGTCTCGAACGCCACCCGGTCGGATATGTTCCGGCTCGGGGCACATTCCCGTCGCGACCTAGGCTCAGGACCCATTGATTTTAGCAGAAGTGCATGATTCACCGCGCGAAAACAGAGCGGTGATATGTCTGATCTCTTCTGGCTGAGCGATGCGCAGATGGCGCGTCTGGAGCCCTA
>NZ_SNAA01000030.1 GCF_004358695.1 Palleronia sediminis | reverse complement strand
TTCGGCAGGCTCAAGGACTGGCGCCGGGTGGCCACGCGATACGACCGGTGTCCGAAGGTCTTCCTCTCGGCCATCGCTCTCGCCGCCACGGTCATCTACTGGCTATGAGTCCTGACCCTAGGCGTTCAGTCCCGGCATCTGATGGATCGGATTTTCGATAATCTGTCTGGCTCTAAAATCTAGGTATTGCGGATGTATTCGTAAGGCGTGAGGCTGCTGAATGTCTTGAGTCTGCGGGCGAAGTTACAAGCTGCGATGAAGTCGGCAAAGTGCGTGCGCAGCTGATCATGGTTGTCGTAACGGTAGCGCTTCGTCGTTGCTTCCTTGATCGTGTGGTTCATTCGCTCGACCTGGCTATTGGTCCACGGGTGGTTTGGCTTGGTCGGTCGATGCTCGATCCCGTTGGCTTTACAGATCATGTCGAAACGCATCTGCCGGGAATAGGCGCTGTTGCGATTGCGGAGCTGCTCGGCAAACTGGATGACGTTATCGGTCAGGATCGTATGGATCCGGTAAGGAACAGCCTCCAGCAGGTGCTCTAGGAACTCCCACGCCGTCCGCCTGTCAGCCTTTTCGACAAGCTGGGTGACGGCGAATTTGCTCGTTCGGTCAATGGCAACGATGAGATAGAGCTTACCCTCGGCCGTCTGCACTTCGGCAATATCCATGTGGAAGAAGCCGATGGGGTAGCGCCCGAAGCATTGCCGTCTCGGCTTGTCGCCTTCGACCTCGGGCAGACGCGAGATGTCGCGCCTTTGCAGGCACCGGTGTAAGGCTGACCGGGTCAGATGCGGGATCGTCGGCTGCGGGGCATAGAGATAGTCATCAAGTGGCAAGAGCGTGTGCCGCCGGAAGGCAACGACCATCGCCTCTTCCCCTTCGCTGAGAACGGTGGAGTGTGGTTCTTTCGGTCCGGTTTTGTGATCCTCGATCATCTCGCGCTTGCGCTACTTTGCGACAGTCTTTGGGTTGTTCCCGAGTTCCCGAGTTCCCGACTCAGCGCCGCGGTCGGAGCTTGCGATCGCTGAATTGCCGCTCTGACGGCGTGCGTGATCGTGGCACAGCCGCAGCAGCGGCGGCGTAGTCCTGCCGCATGGCTGAAGATATCCGGCCATCCCCGGCCGCACCGATCAATGCGTTATGTTCCAGTGCCGCGGGCAGCCCCATGGTGTAGTTTTCCGTGTACCAACCGTTGCGCAGAACGGTATGGCCGATGCCAGAAGCGGCCAGAAGTTTTTCTGTCTCCACATGTTCCAGCGCAAGGCCCAGCGTGCTGTTCGGTGCGTTCAGCAGGCTCGTATAGACAATATGCTTCACACCCGCAGCTTTGGCGGCTTCTATCACCGCTGCATGTTGAGTAACGCGGCGACCGATATCGCTGCCCGAGATCAGCAGCAGCGTCTCGACGCCTTCCAAAGACGCGGCGAGCGTTTCAGGGGCGTCGTAATCGAAAGCACGGACAGGCACGCCCAGATCAGCGGCCTTATCGGGATTGCGAGCCAAAGCAACGAGGCCCTCGGGCGCGCTTTTGGTTTTCAGGGTCTCGACAACAAGGCGGCCAAGCTGGCCGGTGGCGCCGGTCACTGCAATTGTCATGGCAGTTCTCTCCATTTTTCTTTCCATGCGCCACAGCTAGGCCCCTTACTTACAAAAGGTAATTACATACATCTTTGTTAGTATATACCTTTGAGGTCGCCATGCCGAAACTCAGTGACGCCATTCGTTCGGGCAAATTGATCGGGAACCTGCAAGCGCAGCAATGCCCTTCGCGCATTATCCTCAAGCATGTCACGGGCCGCTGGGCTGTTCTGACGCTGATTGCGCTTCAGGGAAGGACGATCCGCTTTGCTGCGCTCAGGCGGACGATCGGCGGGGTCAGCGACCGGATGCTGACACAGACGCTTCAAACATTGGAAGCCGATGGCTTTGTGCATCGGCAGGACTTCAAGGTCGTGCCGCCCCATGTTGAATACTGCCTGACCCCGATGGGCGAAGAGGTCGCACAACATGTGCGCGTGCTCGCAGACTGGATCGAAGACAACACCAGCAACATCCTGTCGACGCGGGAAGAGATCGCGGCAGAATAGTCGGACGCTATGGAGATCAAACCGGCGGCAATCATATGCGCCGTAAATGATAGCGCCGCCTCTGCTGATTTTCGCGGCTGTCGCAACCCGCAAAAAGCGGCCGTTTAGATCAGAATTACTAATAACAGCTTTGTCCGCACACCGGACACAAACCTCCTGCCAGAAGGTGTGCTCCAAAAACGGTCGATTCCGCCGGTCCGCCCTGCCCTACGCAAAATCAACGACTTCACTGCGACACAAACCCCCGGCAAAACCTTTGCGGTTCTGGCAGGTTTTTGCCACAGTGCGGCATGATCATCGGATACGCCAGAGTCAGCAAGGACGACCAGAACCTGGATGCCCAGACCGACGCCCTGACAGCGGCCGGAGCCGGGAAGCTGTTCGCCGACAAGATCAGCGGATCGAAACGCGAACGGCCCGAGCTGGACAGGATGCTGGACCAGCTCCGCGACGGTGACGTTGTGACTGTTACCAAGTACGACCGCCTGGCCCGGTCCCTGAAAGACCTTCTGGAGATCGTAGAGGCTATCGGCGAGCGCGGTGCCGGCTTCCGGTCCCTGGCCGAGGACATCGACACCACGACGCCGGCCGGTCGTCTCACGTTCCACGTCTTTGCGTCCATCGCGCAGTTCGAGCGGGAACGGATTTCCGAACGAACCAGAGAGGGTTTGGCAGCAGCTCGCAAGCGCGGTCGGATCGGTGGCAGGCCCCCTGCCCTGTCAGTTGCTCAAAAGGACGAGGTGCGGCGCATGAGGGACCAGGAACAGCGTGCCGTCCCGGAAATCGCGCGGCTGTTCAAAGTCAGCGAGCGGACGGTGCGGCGTGCCTGACCGCACCCGTAAATTTCAACCAGATCAGGAACCACTTGATGACCAGGATTAGCGCCGAACAACTTGCACGACAGAAACCGGCCGCGAGCTGCTGCGACTGCGGCAAGGAGGCCGCCAGCTCAAGTGGTACATGGACGATCCAGGGCGGCAACTGCCGATGCCCGTCCTGCTCTCGAAACGAAGGCCTCTACTGACAGCATTCTTTGTGCTCACGTTGAGTTTTTGAGTAAATGAGTGCTATTGAAATGTACCAATTTTTGGTATAGGTCCTATGCAGGAGGTGCGTCATGGCAAAAAACACATCTATGTCGCTTGGCGATCACTTCGCCAGTTTCATCGACACACAGGTTCAAGCGGGTCGTTATGGATCAGCCAGCGACGTTGTGCGCGCTGGTCTGCGCTTGCTCGAAGAGCATGAAGCCAAGGTGAAGGCGCTTCAAGACGCTCTGATCGAAGGCGAGCAATCAGGCAAACCGCAGCCCTTTGACTTCGATGGTTTCAAGGTGCGTAAACGAGCAGAGCTTAACCAGGCCAACGGATGAGCCGTGTCACCTTCTCGCCTGCCGCAGCGGCGGATATGGACGCTATTTGGGACTACACGGTCAACGAATGGGGAGCTGACCAGGCCGACCGATACACGGATGACATCCGTGATGTCTGCATCAGCCTGGCGCGAGGCGAAAAGCGCGGCCGAATCGTGGATGTTCGCGAAGGCTATCTGAAACACGCTGTTGGCCGACATTTGGTGTTCTTCCGGTCGACCGATACCGGGATCGAGGTCATCCGTATCCTTCACCAGAGCATGGATGTTGGACGTCACCTTTAGTCACGCTTGCTGCACCTCAAATACTCATATACACTTTTGAGTAAATACACAATTGAGGCAAAAAAATGAGCATAATTTCCGTCCTGAACCCCAAGGGTGGCAGCGGCAAAACCACCATCAGCACCAATCTGGCCAGATCGCTGCATGAGCAAGGCCACTCGGTTCTGATCGTGGATAGCGATCCGCAGGGCAGCGCCCGTGACTGGCACGCGGCCAGCGAGGACAACCCCATCGAGCTGGTCGCGCTCGACCGCCCCAACAACGTCAAGACGCTGGCTAGCATGGCGGCAAACTACGACTATGTGGTGATCGACGGTGCGGCAAAACTGGAAGACATGATCGCGGCCTGCATCAAGGTCAGCGACTTCGTTTTGATTCCGGTCCAGCCGTCGCCCTATGACATCTGGGCTGCATCCGATCTTGTCGAGTTCATCAAAGCCCGGCAGGAGGTCACGGACGGATCGCCGCGCGCGGGGTTTGTGGTTTCCCGGATCGTGGAAGGAACCCGGCTTGGCAGCGACGTGCGGACCGCGCTGGACGACTACGCATTGCCGGTCTGCGACACGACGATCACTCAGCGCCAAGTCTATCCGCAAACGGCATCGGAAGGGCTGACCGTGTTTGACGCCGACAATGCCAAGGCGAGGGCTGAGACCACGGCGCTAAGCGACGAGATACTGGCGATGCTTGCGCCCGTGAAGCAGGAGGTCGCGTGATGGCTCTTTCCGCGAAGCGTCCAAGCCGAGGCGACGAGGCCCGCAAGCGCATCCTGCACGAAGTCACCGAGACGACGGAGAAGAAGAAGCGGCTGAATGCCGAGATTGAGGAGACACTTTATCGCAGGATCAAGATGAAGGCGGTCGAGGAGGGCCGCTCAATCTCCGACATCACACGTGATTTATGGTCCGAGTATTTGAGCAAATGAGTATTTGAGTAAATACTCTACCAGCCGTTGCGGCCGCGTTTCTTGAACCAGCTCTTGCAGAAACCGAGGAACGCGGCGTCCGGGTTCTTTGGCGGCTCTTTCTGTCTGGCGGCGTAGCTCCGCCATTCTCCGACCAGAACCTTAATATCCCATGTTGGGGCCAATTCACGTGCCCGTTCGAGGGTATCAGGCGAGAGAGGCAGGACGTAGCCGCCGGTCAGCCTGTCCTGTTCCGGTTTGGCTGCGTAATTCTCCAGAAACTCCGGCTTAGGCGTTACCGTAAGGATGTCAGCGTCCATTCGGAAGGCATAGTCCGGCATGTGGTTGTGTTCCTCATCCGCCTTGCAGATCGCCCGAACGAGCCGCCTAAACTCCTTGTCAGAGGACGTGGAACCGGTCCGATCCTTCAGCTTATCCAAGCCGCACTTCCACTCCGGCTGCGTCCCGCATTGCTTGCGGGCCAGCTCATACAGACGGCGCTCCAAAGGCTTGCGAAGTTGGAAGTAGCGGCGGTTGAGCGTGAGAACATCGTCACCCGCGATGGCGTTGAATACCCAATCGGAAAGGGTGACTTCGAGGTCGAGCATCCGGCCATCGCGGGTTTCTCTGACGATCCTGTAGCGGTCGATCAGGCTGAAACCGTCGATCTGTTCCACGCCGCCTGTCGTGATATTGGTTTCGATCTGCGTCCCTTGGAGGCGTTCGAGCGCGGCTTTCAGGCCGCTGTAACCAGTTCCGGCAACAGGACGGTTGGTTGCGACGAGAAGATCATACGCCTTGAACCGGAGGGTTCTATGAACCTGTTTTCCATCATTCAGGGCAGCCATCACCTGTGAGATGCAGTAGATCAGCACATCGCGATCATGGACGGTTGCAAGGCCGATCATGTTGGGTCTGATCTCAACGTAGCTCTTACCGTCTGTCGCCACATAGCGGCGCTTTTTCGTGTCGGGCTTGGTGGAAAGGGTAAAGATCGGGTGCGCCATCGACGCCATGTCACCCTTGGGAGCGGCGTCGAAGATATCGCAAACAAAGAAATCTCCCTGAGCATGTCGCAAAGGGAGGAGAGGCGTCCGGTCCGGTTTCGTAATTTCACCCACCATCACCGCACTATTCGTAATTTCACACACCGACGCAAGTGGTTCGTAATTTCACACACCGACAGACTTTCGTAAGATCACACACCATCTTTCGTAAGATCACACACCCCTTATCGTAATATCACCCACCGGAAGCCAAAAATCAGGCTGATTCCGGTAACTTTTTCAAAGAGATGAGGGAGTTGATGATTCGCGTAACACAGACTCTAACACATATATAACACCCAGCTTGCCGAGCTGATCGACCCGTCACCGCAAGATTCCAGCTCACTCCACGTAGAACACACAGGCATCGACACCCGTTGTTGTCGTTCGCCAGATACCGCCGATGACAGCGCAGGTTGAGCTGTTGCTGGCCAGGAAACGGGGAAGGGCGACGGTCATTGCCAAAGCCAGAACGAGCGCACCCAGACCGAACCAGGGCAGGGCGCGTTTCAGACGTTCCGCCCTGTTCTCGCGGTCCCGCACCTGCCTGAGAACGGCCAGCTTGTCTTCCTCCGCCTGTTTCAGAACCCTTTCGGTCGCCATCGTCTGCTGCCCGAGATCGACCGCGAACCGCGCCAGCCGGATCAGGGTGTCCCCGATCTTGCCGTCGATGGTTTCGCCCACCAGCGCGCCATAGGCCTTCGGATCGGTCTGGGCCTTGGCCGCGAACGCCGCCTGGCGCGCTTCCGTGGCGGTCTTGTTCACCCGGTCCAGCACTTCCGTCTGGGCATCGACCCGATCCGAGACGCTGGCCATGACCGTGGAGAGCAGATCGAGGGTTTCGCGCAGCTCGTCATCGGGAAGGGCAGGGGAGGCGGTTGTCATCTTCGGGTTCCTTTCCGGATCAATGGGTCTGCGGGACAAACCGCCCGGCAAATTCGCGGTCGGCGTAGTAGCGCAGCTTTTGCGCCAGGGCCGAGGGCTGGCCCTGCACCCGCAAGAGCTGGAGGTCAGGTGGCATCTGCATGATTTCATCAGGGGTCAGCAGATCGCGGCCAGTAAGGTGATTGGAGAAGCTGGGGCCATCGCCGGGCTTGAAGCTGTCGGTCTGGTAGCCGGTGGTTTCCTGACCGATCATCTGGCTCAGCCATTTCGCCGTCTCGAAGTCGTTCACCCCAAAGACCTGCTGCACCCCGGCATTGGCGATGAAGGTGTTTGCCCGGTCGCCATAGAGGTCCTTGAGCTGGCTCATGTCCTGCAAGATCGGCCAGAGCTGGAGACCATAGCCCGCCATCAGCCCCATGGCGCGTTCTACGGCCTCCAGACGGCTCAGGGCGGCAAACTCGTCCAAGAGGAACAGAACCGGCGTCCTGAGACGCTGAGAGGGCGTGTGAGCGCCTACAGGGGCTGCCAGTGTCGCTGACACCTCTGCGTCCCGTGCGATGTCCTGGAGGGCCTGGGAGACCAGAAGACGCAGCCAGCGGCTGTAGGCGTCCATTCTGTTCGGCGGCAGCACCAGAAAGACCGACGTGATCCGGTGGCGCAGGTCCGCGAAGTGGAAATCCGACCGCGACAGCACCTTGGCGATGCGCGGGCTGTCCAGAAAGTGGGTGTGGCGCTGCGCGTTCGACAGCACCGAGGCGGCTTCGCGGTCCGCCTTGCCAAGGAAGCGGTTGGCGGCGCGGGCGATCAGCCCGCCCGCCGCATCGCTGTCCTGCATCAGCTCCAGCAGCGCCCGGAGCCGTTCCGGGGGCAGGGTGAGATATTCCCGGACGGTGGCGAGGGACCGGCGGTCGCGGTCCTCGTGGCAGACGCAGAACATGATCAGCCCGCCGAGGAGGGCCTTGGCCTCCTCGTTCCAGTGCGCTTCGGAGACCTGGCCCGGCGGGTCCATCACCAGCGCCTCCGTCAGGGAGGCCGCATCCTCGCCCAGATCGAGGCTGTCCGGCGTCAGCCGGTCGAGCGGGTTATAGGCGGCAGACGGCATGCCAGAGACCTCGAAGGGATCGAGGACATGGAACGTCCCGAACCGCCGCCGGGCTTCCCCGGCGATCCGGGCGTTCTCGCCCTTGGGGTCGATAACCAGGATCGAGCGGTCCACGGCCAGCAGGTTCGGGATCACCGTCCCGACGCCTTTCCCGGCGCGCGTCGGAGCGAGGGTGATCAGATGGGCGGGACCGTCATAGCGCAGCAGCCGACCGGTGCCGGGATTGCGCCCGATCAGGAGACCGTCCTCGCCCTGGAGCTTCTTCAGCTCTTTACGGCTGGCGAAGCGGGCCGAGCCGTGGCTGTCACCGGTCAGCCCAAAGTAAGCATCCGCGCCGGAGGTCATGCGCCAGTACCGGAATCCGAAGACGCCACCGATGAAAATGAACGGGCCGAACACCAGCCATTGCCACGCGCTTTCGCCGGGCTGTTGATCGAAGAAGGCGAAGATGAACGGCGTGGCCACGAGCGTCCCGATCATCGCGCCGAACAGGACGGCCCCAATCATCCAGCCCAAAAGGATGGGCGTGAAGATCAGCCGACCGAAGAACCGGAACAGGGTATCAAAGACGCGGAACAAACCCCGCATCAGGAGGGCGTGTCCGGGTCAGAGCTGGAGCGGGCAGGGGAGGGCAACCCGGTGGGAGCCACCCAGTCCGCGAAGGCCTTGCGATCCTGTTCCCGTGCGAGATTCCGCACCAGCCGATCCAGCATGGCGGCCGCACCGGAATCCCGTTCCGCCAGATCGAGGAGAGCGCCACCCAGGATCACCTTGCGCCGGGTATCCAGTTTGCGTTGTCTTGTGGCTTCCCGATTGCGGATGCTCTGGAGCCGCGCCTTGGCCTGGGCATAGCGCTTTTCCGCTTTCTCCAGTTCTGTTTCCGCCATCTGCCTGTTCCTGCGCTGCCAAATACTCTCGGTTGAATATTGTGTTGCCAGATCAACTGCAAGCGCTTACCCGTAGGCCTGTAAAGGACAAGGGCGCACTTATGCAAACTCTCCACCTGCGGTTCCGAGCTTTGCGTGCGATCTCTCCGGGGCAAAGCCCCAGCCGATGGCAGACCCCTTCGATGCTAAACGCATCGACATGGAAGGGCGCGTCGCCCCTTCCAAACCTTCCCAGACCAACCTTGGCGGTTGGATCGCGTCCCGCAAGGCGACCCCCTGTCGGCATCCCGTGCCCCGTGGCCGGGGCTGGAGTGCCGGGGGTATCGCGCTTGCGGGCTGCGCGGATCGTCGGACCTCTCGGTGCCGATCCTTGCCGGGTTTGCCGGTGGCAAACCGCCCGTGAGCCGTTCCCCGATCCCGCCCGCCGGGAGGCTGGGGATATGGGGGCAGATGACTGGCAAGCCCGCGCCTCAGCCACCCTGCGGGCGGTTTCGTGCGGTCTGTCTTTTCCCCTCCGGCCCCAGCGTTGTGGGGCGCGGGCCTCCGGGAAAAAGACGGCTGACCGAACGGCCAATGCGGGGCCATTGGCCGGGGTCAGCAGCGGCACTCACCGGCGGCGTTCCCGTCTCCATCGGGGTGGGTGCTGATGGCCAGCTACCACCTCTCCGTGAAGACGATCAAACGCAGCGCCGGGCGCTCTGCCACGGCGGCAGCGGCCTACCGTGTCGGGGAGCGCATCGAGTGTCAGCGCGAGGGTCGCGTCCACGATTACACCCGCAAGCAGGGCATCGAAGAGACCTTCATCCTGACCCCGAAGGACGCCCCGGACTGGGCGCAGGATCGGTCCCGCCTCTGGAACGAGGTCGAGGCCAGCGAGACCCGCCGCAACTCCGTCACCGCCCGCGAATGGGAGCTGGCCCTGCCGTCCGAGATCAGCGCCGAGGACCGGTCGCAGATCACCCGCGACTTCGCTCAGGAGCTGGTCAGCCGCTATGGCGTGGCTGTCGATGTGGCGATCCATGCGCCGCACCGGGAGGGCGATCAGCGCAACCACCATGCGCACGTCCTGACCTCTACCCGCAAGCTGGAGCCGGAGGGCTTCACCGCAAAGACGCGCGTTCTCGACTCTGCGAAAACCGGCGGCGTTGAGATCGAGCAGATGCGCGGCGTCTGGGCCGATCTACAGAACCGCGCGCTGGAGCGGGCAGGGGAGGTCGAGCGGGTCGATCACCGGTCGCTCGAAGCGCAGCGCGACGCTGCGCTGGAGCGGGGTGACGCGTTGACGGCCGACGAACTGGACCGCGACCCCGAGCTGAAGCTGGGACCGGCGGCGAACTCCATGGAACGGCGGGCGAAGGCGATGGCCGAACGTCAGGGTCGGGAATACGTCCCTGTCACCGAGCGCGGGGCCGTGGTCCATGCCGCCCGCCAGGCGCGCGCCGCCTTCCGCGAGTTGCGCGAGCGGCTGGACATCGTGCGGGAGACCTATGGGGCCGAGCGTGACGCGGGGCAGGGGCGTGTGTCCGCCGGTCTGGCCGCACTCAGGGCGGCGGCGGCGAAGGATCGGGGGGTGCGAGCCGGGCCGGAGGACGTGCGGGAGCGGTTGGCGCAAATCACCGGGCGGGAGGATCGCGAAGCCGATGTGGAACGCGACGGCCCCGGACGCGGGCGGGAGCGGCTGCGCGAGGCGCTGGGCAAATCACGCGGTTCCGAAGTTGAGGCAGGCAATGATACCGAAAACAGCAGGAAGCCCTCTGTTCGCGAGCGCCTGGACAATGTTCTGCACAAGCCCCGCGAAACGCTCGGCCGTCAGGACGACCTTGAGCAGGACCGGGAAGACGAGGTGGAGAACACGCGCGACAGGGATCGCGGTGATGGGTATAGCCTGTAGCTCAGCCTTAGTTCGGAGTTGAAAGCTTGGCTATTCTAGGGTCAGGACTCATAGCCAGTAGATGACCGTGGCGGCGAGAGCGATGGCCGAGAGGAAGACCTTCGGACACCGGTCGTATCGCGTGGCCACCCGGCGCCAGTCCTTGAGCCTGCCGAA
>NZ_SNAA01000002.1 GCF_004358695.1 Palleronia sediminis | reverse complement strand
TTCGGTAGGTTGAAAGACTGGCGTCGCATCGCCACCCGCTACGACAGATGCCCGAAGGTCTTCCTCTCCGCCATCGCCCTCGCCGCAACCGTCATGTTCTGGTTATGAATCCTGACCCTAGTATTCTGCCGAAAAAGATAGCATGATTTCCAATGTTGCTGCCAATATCGAGAACAGCCGAACGTTCAGAGACAATGCCGGCCTTTTTTATTGCTTCCAGTTGGCCAAGCTCGTAAAAGGTATTCAGAATGAGTATGCGTTTCTGGACATAGTCATGATGCGCTTGCGGAAGGGCAATCTGTATATCGTCTTCAGAATAAGGAAAGGTTAGAATTCCGTTCGAAAGCTGCGATAGTTTCAGATGCCGGGTCACCTCTTCCAGCTGGCGGCTTATCTTAATGAGAATATCTCGGTTGTTATCTGTTTTATCGTGTTTCGTTCGTTTGCCAAACATGAAAAGGCGCCTTTGCTGGTTTGAGCAGCGTCTACACATTTACTTTTTGGTCTGCAACAGCCGGATATCCTCGCCTACCCGTCCCGGCCCCCGTCGCCGTCGCCGTCGTCCTCGGCGCCCTCGGGGATCTCGACGCCCGAGCGGCGGAGGCTTTTCGCGCTGGCATGACCGTCGCCCTTGTCGGTGAAAACCGAGACCTCGCCCGAGCTTTCGAGGATCATCGCCTTGACGTGGCTCAGACGGTCGATGCCGTTCTGGCGCATGAACATGAAGATCTCGTCCTCGACGATGCGCTCGTCCCGCATCCGGGCCTTCTGCATCTCGCCGTTGAAGACCAGCAGCGCGGGGGGCGCCTTGATCATCTTGCGGAACCGTTTCGACAGCAGCGCGCCCTTGGAAATCGCCCAGTCCATCGCGATCACCGAGGACAGCGCCAGCGCCGCGTCGAGGATCTGGACCGATTCCAGCACGATGAACGAGCTGAGGATCGAGCCCACGGTAAAGGTCAGGATCAGGTCGTACATGTTGAACTGCGACACGGTGCGCTTGCCCGCGAGCCGCAGCAGGAACAGCAGCGCGGCAAAGCCCAGAGCCGCGGAAAGCGGGATGTGCCACAAGGGGCCCTTGCCGTCCCACCACATGATGTCTCTCCGTCGCGACGGGGGGCCGCAGGGGGATGACGCCGGGCGGGGGCCGCGGGTTCCGCCCGGCGCGCGCGATCAGCCCTCGGCCAGCGCGTCGAGAACGCGCGCCCAGCTTCGCGTGCCGCGGGTAAAGCTCGACAGCTCGTATTTTTCGTTGGGCGAATGGATCTGGTCGTCGGCATTGCCGAAGCCGATCAGCATCGTGTCCATGCCGAGGATCGTCTTGAAATAGCCCGCGATGGGGATGGAGCCGCCGGCGCCGACATAGGCCGCCTCGTTCGGCCATTCGGGGCCGAGGGCGCGGCGCGCGGCCTCGAAGGCGGGGTCCGAGATATCCATGACGCTGGCGGGCGAGGCGCCGTGGCCGTGGAACTCGACCGTGCAATCGGGGGGCAGGCGGTCGCGCACCATGGCGCGGAAACTCTCGCGGATGGCGTGGGGATCCTGCTCGCCCACGAGGCGGAAGGATACCTTGGCCGTGGCCTGCGCCGGCAGCACGGTCTTGAAGCCCGCCCCCGCATAGCCGCCCGCGATGCCGTTCACCTCGGCGGTGGGGCGCGACCAGAGCTGTTCCAGCGCCGAGCGGTCGGCCTCGCCCGCGGGGGTCGAGAGCCCAACCGCGCCGAGATAGGCGCCCGCGTCGAAGCCCAGGCCCTCCCACTGGGCGGCGAGTTCGGGCGAGAGGTCGTGGACGCCCTCGTAAAAGCCCGGCACCGTCACGCGCCCGCTCTCGTCATGCAGGTCGGCGAGGATGCCGGCAAGCACGCGTATGGGGTTGATCGCGGCGCCGCCGAAGCTGCCGGAATGAAGGTCGCGATCGGCCGCGCGGATCGTGATCTCTTCGCCCAGAAGGCCGCGCAGCATGGTGGTGATCGCGGGGGTGTCGGGGTCGAAAAGCTGCGTGTCGCAGATCAGCGCGACATCGGCGCGCAGCTCGTCCGCGGTCTCGCGCAGAAAGGGCACGAGCGAGGGCGAGCCCGATTCCTCTTCGCCCTCGAGCAGGATCGTGACGCGGCAGGGCAGGGCGCCTTCTTCGGCGACGATGGCGCGGCAGGCCTCGAGAAAGGTCATGAACTGGCCCTTGTCGTCGGCCGCGCCGCGCCCGCGGATGACCGGCCCCCGCGGGCCGTCCTGAAGTTCGGGGTCGAACGGGTCGCGGTCCCACAGATCGAGCGGATCGACCGGCTGCACGTCGTAATGGCCGTAGAACAGGACGTGCCGCGCGCCGCTGCCGCCATGGGCCACGACCATCGGATGCCCCGAGGTGGGGCGGGCGGAGGCCGTGAACCCCATGCTCTCGAGATCGGCCACCAGCCAGTCGGCGGCGCGGGCGCAATCGGCGCCATAGGCCGGATCGGTCGAGATCGACGGAATCCGCATCAGCGCGAACAGGCGCTCGAGCGCCGCGTCGCGGTCGGCGTCGATGCGGGAAAGGACGGGGTCGAGGCGCATGGGGGCATATCCGGTCTGGGAAACATTCGGGGCGCGAGGGTAACAGGCGGCGCATCCGTGTCCAGCGGTGGACCTTGCGCGGGGATTTTGCCAAAAGGCGAAAACCTTGACCTGGATCAAGGTTGCCCCGTGCCGTTCGTCGGACAAGGGGGTTCGAGGGGACGGGCAGGCGGTCCGCGTCCCTCGGGCGGGCCGATGCGTCACCAGACCGCCGTGACGCGCGCGCATCGCTGCATAGATGAGGGTCCGAAAGGTCCGGTGACGGGAGACGCGAGAAAGTGAATTACGAAGCCAGCATCGACGGCGCGCTCAAGCGGCTCCACGACGAAGGCCGCTACCGGACCTTCATCGACATCGAACGCAGCCGGGGCCATTTTCCCCATGCGACATGGACGCGGCCCGACGGGACCGAGCGGCCCGTGGTCGTGTGGTGCGGCAACGACTATCTCGGGATGGGGCAGAACCCCGTTGTGCTGGACGCCATGCATGACGCGATCGACCGCACGGGCGCGGGATCGGGCGGCACGCGCAACATTTCGGGCACCACGATCCATCACAAGCGGCTCGAGGCCGAGCTGGCCGATCTTCACCGCAAGGAGGCCGCGCTGCTGTTCACCTCGGCCTATATCGCCAATGACGCGACGCTTTCCACGCTGCCCAAGATCTTTCCCGGCCTCATCATCTATTCCGACGCGCTGAACCACGCCTCGATGATCGAGGGCGTGCGGCGCAACGGCGGGGCCAAGCGGATCTTTCGCCACAACGATCTCGCGCATCTGCGCGAGCTGCTCGAGGCCGACGACCCCGCGCTGCCCAAGCTGATCGCCTTTGAATCGGTCTATTCGATGGATGGCGATTTCGGCGAGATCGAGGGGATCTGCGACCTTGCCGAGGAGTTCGGCGCGCTGACCTATATCGACGAGGTTCATGCCGTGGGCATGTACGGGCCCCGCGGCGGCGGCGTGACCGAGCGCGACGGGCTGATCGGACGCATCGACATCGTCAACGGCACGCTCGCCAAGGCCTATGGCGTGATGGGCGGCTATATCGCGGCCTCGGCCAAGATGTGCGACGCGGTGCGGTCCTATGCGCCGGGCTTCATCTTCACCACCTCGCTGCCGCCCGCCGTGGCCGCGGGCGCGGCCGCCAGCGTCGCCTGGCTGAAGGAGCATCCCGAACTGCGCGCGCGCCACCAGACGCAAGCCAGCATCCTCAAGCTGCGGCTCAAGGGGATGGGCCTGCCGCTGATCGACCACGGCAGCCATATCGTGCCCGTCCATGTCGGCAACCCGGTGCATTGCAAGATGATGTCGGACATGCTGCTCGAGGATCACGGGATTTACGTGCAGCCCATCAATTTCCCGACCGTGCCGCGCGGGACCGAGCGGCTGCGCTTCACCCCGAGCCCGGTGCACGGGCCGCGCGAAATGGATGCGCTCGTCGCGGCGATGGATACCCTATGGGCACATTGTGCGCTGAATCGTGCCGATATGAGCGCCTGACATACAAATGCTGGTATTCACACGGGCCGCGAGCGTGCTATCCTTGGCTCAATAAGGCTTGCCGAGTCCCGGACCGCCATCTATCGGGCCGGGCTAAGGTGACCACGGGGCAGTCATAGGGGATTTGCCATGATCGGGCGTTTCCGCCAACAGGACGCGGAGCAGGTCGAGGACCTCAAGGGGTTCGACGATTACGATCTGCGTCTCGGCGACGTCATGCGCGGCGAACGTGCGACACTGGGCAAATCGCTTCTCGATATCCAGCGCGACCTCAAGATCAAGGCGACCTATATCGCCGCCATCGAGAATTGCGATCCGACCGCCTTCGAGACGCCCGGTTTCATCGCCGGATATGTGCGGTCCTATGCGCGCTATCTCGATCTCGATCCCGACTGGGCCTTTCGCAAGTTCAGCGCCGAAAGCGGCTTTACCACGGCGCATGGCATGTCGCAGGCCGCGTCGGTCAAGCGGGCCGACCCGGTTGCCAGCCGGCGCGAGGCCGCGCCGCGCGACCCGTTCGGCGAAAAGGCCATGGGATTCGCGCTCAAGCCCGAGAGCTTTCTCAGCCGGGTGGAGCCCGCGGCCATCGGGTCGATGGCCGTGCTCGTCGCGCTGATCGGGGTTATCGGCTATGGCGGTTTTGCCGTGCTGAACGAGGTGCAGAAGGTGCAGGTCGTGCCGATGGACCAGGCGCCCGAGATCGTGGCCGAACTCGATCCGCTCAGCTCGGCCGAACCGGTCGAGACGCCGGATGCCGCGACCGGGTCGGCCACGCTGTCCTCCGAGGGGTTCGACCGGCTCTATCGCCCGCAGGCGCTCGACGTGCCGGTGTTGGTGGCCCGCGACGCGCCCATTGCCCAGCTCGACCCGCGCGAGATCGGCGCGCTGTCGGACCAGGCGCCGCAGCCCGACCGCCTGCCCGATTTCGGCGCGACGACCGCGCTTGCGGGTGCCGAGCCCGAGCCCACCCTCGGCGGGGTCGATGCCGCCGTGGCCGAGGCGTTGGCCACGCCCGCACTCGGCAATGACGTGGCGCGCGACGAGGATGTGACGCTGGCCGGGGCGAGCCCGCAGGTCGTGTCGGACGACTCGCCCGAGATCGTCGTCTTTGCCGTCGATTCCTCGTGGGTGCGGGTGCGCGCCGCCGATGGCACGACGCTTTACGAGAAGGTCATGGAAGAGGGCGACCGCTTTGTCCTGCCCCGCACCGAGGAGCCCGCGACGCTGCGCACGGGTCAGTCGGGGGCGATCTATTTCTCGATCAATGGCACGCCCTATGGTCCCGCGGGCAGCCGCGGCGCGGTGACGGGGAACCTTGCGCTGGCCGCCGAGGATCTGACGCAGAGCTACGAGGTCGCCGATATCGCCGCGGACACCGCGCTGGCCCGCGTGGTGGCCGAGCTGCGCGCGACCCCGCCGCAGGCGCCCGGCGCCGCCGCGCCCGAGACCGAATAGCGCGGCCGCGCCCCGGTTGGCACCGCCGCCGCAAGCGCCTAGATTGTCGCCTGTACCGTGACCGGAGCCCCCAATGTCGCTGAACGCCATTCGCCCCTGGAAGAACATCTATCGTCGCAAGTCGCGTCAGATCATGGTGGGGCGCGTCCCGGTCGGGGGCGATGCCCCGATCTCGGTCCAGACCATGACCAATACCGACTCGGGCGATGCGCGTGCGACGCTGAACCAGATCGCCGCCTGCGCCGAGGCGGGGGCCGATATCGTCCGCGTCTCCTGCCCCGATGTCGAGGCGACCACCGCGCTGAAAACGATCTGCCGCGAAAGCCCAGTGCCCATCGTGGCCGATATTCATTTTCACTACAAACGCGCCATCGAGGCGGCCGAGGCCGGCGCGGGATGCCTGCGGATCAACCCCGGCAATATCGGCGATGCCGCCCGCGTGCGCGAGGTCATCCGCGCGGCCAAAGATCACGGCTGTTCGATCCGCATCGGCGTCAATGCCGGGTCGCTGGAACGCGACCTGCTCGAGAAATACGGCGAGCCCTGTCCCGAAGCGATGGTCGAATCCGGGCTCGATCACATCAAGATCCTGCAGGACAACGATTTTCACGAGTTCAAGATCAGCGTGAAGGCGTCGGACGTGTTCCTGTCGGCCGCCGCCTACCAGGGCATTGCCGATGCGACCGACGCGCCGATTCACCTCGGGATCACCGAGGCCGGCGGCCTGATGTCGGGCACGATCAAGAGCGCGATCGGGCTGGGCAACCTGCTGTGGATGGGGATCGGCGACACGCTGCGCGTCTCGCTTTCGGCCGACCCGGTCGAAGAGGTCAAGGTCGGCTACGAGATCCTCAAGGGGCTGGGGCTGCGCCATCGCGGGGTGAACATCATCTCGTGCCCCTCCTGCGCGCGGCAGGGGTTCGACGTGATTAGGACGGTCGAGGCGCTCGAGGATCGGTTGTCGCATATCAAGACGCCGATGAGCCTGTCGATCATCGGCTGCGTGGTGAACGGGCCGGGCGAGGCGCTGATGACCGATGTGGGGTTCACCGGCGGCGGGGCCGGATCGGGCATGGTCTATCTCGCCGGCAAGCAAAGCCACAAGATGTCGAACGACCAGATGATCGACCATATCGTCGAACAGGTCGAGAAACGCGCGGCCGAGATCGAGGCCGAGACCGAAGCTGCGGAAAAGGTCGAGGCCGCCGAGTAAGAGCCGACCGGCGTGGCGATGACTGCCACGCTGTGCGCATGCCGTGATGCGGATTTACCGGAGAGCCTGGCAGAGCAGGTGATCGCGGCGATTCAGCGCGCGCCCATTCTCGGGCAGGCGGGCGGATCGTCGGAGGCGTGAGGGAAAGGCGCCCGTCAGGCCTTATCCCTCGCGCTCGGCTGCCAGCTCTTCCATGTCCTTGAACTTGATCGATTCCCCGCAGCCACATGCATCGGTCACATTCGGGTTGCGAAAACGGAAGGCGGATTCCAGCAGCGAGGTCTCGTAATCGATCTCGGTCCCGAAGAGGAACATCTGCGCCATCGGGGCGATCATCACCCGCGCCCCGTCCTGTTCGACCACCTCGTCATGGGGGTCGATCTCGTCGACATAGGCCATGGTGTATTCCATTCCGGCGCAGCCGCCCTTTTTCACGCCGATGCGCAGGCCCTGATGCCCCTCACGCTCCATCAGGCGCAGGATCTGGCGGCGGGCGGCCTCGGTCAGGGTAACGGCCTGCTTTCCGGGTATGGCGAACATGGCGCGGGATCCTCGTTGCGTGGCTGCCCTAACCTAGGGGTTCCGGGCCCCGGTCTCAAGACGGGGCCCGGCTGCGCCGCCGCCGCGTCCGGTCCGCGCCGTCGCCGCCGCGGTTGAAGGACACATCCGGCAGCGACACGATCTTTCGCAATTCGGGAAAGGGGTCGACGGCATGAGGCATGGCGTTGGCGGCGACGAAATGCTCCTGGAAACGCGGCTCGATCGCGGTCTCGATCTTGTGGATGCCGGTCACGGTGGCCTCGATCTCGGCCCGCGCGGCCCGGTTGAGCAGCGCGATCCGCGCGCCCGTGCCCGCCGCGTTGCCCGCCGAGGTCACATGATCGAGCGGCACATCGGGGATCATGCCCAGCACCATCGCATGCAGCGGCGAGATATGCGCGCCGAAGGCCCCCGCCAGCACGACCCGGTCGACCTTGTCGGCGCCGCGCGTATCCATCAACAGCCGCGCACCCGCGTAAAGCGCGGATTTGGCCAGCTGGATCGCACGGATATCGCCCTGCGTGACGGTGATCGTGCGATCCTCGTCCTCGTGGAGGACATAGGCCTGCGTGCGCCCCTCGGGGCGGAGGCGATCGCTGCCCACCTGCTCGGCCGAGCCGATCAGCCCGGACGGATCGAGGATGCCCGCCATCCGCATTTCGGCCAGCGCCTCGATGATGCCCGAGCCGCAGATCCCGGTGATCGCGGCGTCGAATCCGGGCTCGTCCGACCAGGCGTCGCAGCCGATGACGCGGAAGCGCGGGATCTTGGTCACGGGGTCGATGCGCACGGCCTCGATGGCGCCGGGCGCGGCGCGCTGCCCCGACGAGATCTGCGCCCCTTCGAAAGCCGGGCCGGTGGGCGAGGAGCAGGCGAGCACGCCCTGCCGGTCGCCCAGCAGGATCTCGGCATTGGTGCCGACATCGACGATCAGCGTCAGCTCGTCCTGCTCACCCGGTGCTTCGCTGAGCGCAACGGCCGCGGCATCCGCGCCGACATGGCCCGCGATGCAGGGCAGCAGGTAAAGCCGCCCGGCCGGGTTCATCCGGGTCAGGTCGAGCTCGGAACAGGCGAGATCCATCGCCCCCGAGGTCGCCAGCGCAAATGGCGCCTGGCCCAGCTCGACCGGGTCGATGCCCAGAAGCAAATGGTGCATGACCGGGTTGCAGACGATGACGGCCTCGACCACGGCGCGGGGGTCGATCCCGGCGGTGGCCGCGATCTCTCCGGCCAGCGCGTCCATGGCGCCGCGCACGGCCGCGGTCATCTCGACATCGCCGCCGGGATTCATCATCGAATAGCTCACGCGGCTCATCAAATCCTCGCCGAAGCGGATCTGCGGGTTCATGATGCCCGCGCTCTCGATCACGGCGCCGGTGACGAGGTCGCAGAGATGGGCCGCGACGGTGGTCGAGCCGAGATCGATGGCGAGCCCGTAGAGCCCGCCCTCGTAGAGCCCCGGCCAGAGGTCGATCAGCCGGGCGGGCCCACGATGGGCGTGATGGACGGCCACGGTGATCTGGAACCCGCCCTTGCGCAGGACCGGTTGCAGCCGGCGCAGCAGCGACAGCGGCGCCTCGACCGGGCCGATCTGCCACTGGGCGGCCAGCGCACGGTTGAGCCGTTCGAGATCGCCCGAGGGCTCGTGCATGTCGGGCGCGTCCACCTCGACGAAATAGAGCCGCGTGGCCGGGTCCATACGGATGTCGCGCAGCGTGGCGGCCTTGCGCACGACCTGGCGGTGAACCTGGCTTTCGGGGGGGACGTCGAGCACGACATCGGCGAGAATCTCGGCTTGGCAGCCGAGCCGGCGGCCGGGCTTGAGCCCGCGTTTCTCGTCATACCGGGCCTCGACCGCGTTCCAGGGCGAAAGCGCGTCCTCGGCGACGGTGAGCCCGAGCTTGGGATAGGAGCCGGGGCCGAAGGAGACCTGGCATTTGGAACAGATGCCGCGCCCGCCGCAGACCGAATCGAGATCGACGCCCAGGCGACGCGCGGCGCTGAGCACCGGCGTGCCTTTGGGGACGCGCCCCCGCTTGCCGGAGGGCATGAAGACGACGAGGGGATCTTTTTCCGACATTCGCTTATCCCTTTCCTTGATTATTCTTCGAATAATCGTAGAACGAATTCTCGTCGAGAATTCGTCTCAGCAAATCATCCGCACCTGACCGCGATTGCATACGATCAGGTACTGCCCGCCGGTTTCCAGCATGTGGAACCCGCGTCGCCGAACCTCGGCGATCAGCATTTCGCTGCCGATCTCCCGCTCGACCCAGGCGACGGAGCGTCGTACGACCCCACCCCGTTCCACGGTCTTGGCGGAAAAGATCGCCTGCAGCCAACGGTCCTTGTGGGCCTGCGTCATCTTCTCCATGACGCCCCTGATGCCACGCGCGGGTTGCCAAACCGTTACGATTTCCGGCGGCGGCGTCCGCCGCGCCCGCCGCTGGCCGCGGTCGCCTGCGAGGCCTCGGCGAAATCCTGGCCCGCCTCGACCGCCTCGAGCACGCGCGAGAACCGGATCCATTCCGCCCCGTTGGGGTCGTGGTTCATGAGGAAATTGGCGGCGCGGATCGCCTCCATCTCGACGGCGCGGATCGGGTTCATGATGGCACTGGTCATGCCGGCCCCGATCGCCATCGGCAGGAAGGCGGCGTTGATCCCGTGCCGATGCGGCAGGCCGAACGAGATGTTCGAGGCCCCGCAGGTCGTATTTACGCCGAGCTCGTCGCGCAGGCGGCGCACGAGGGTAAAAACCTGGCGCCCGGCGGTGGCCATGGCGCCCACGGGCATGACCAACGGATCGACGACGATATCATGGGCGGGGATGCCGAAATCTGCGGCGCGCTCGACGATCTTCTTCGCGACGGCGAACCGCACGTCGGGATCCTCGCTGATGCCGGTATCGTCGTTCGAGATCG
Source organism: Palleronia sediminis (assembly GCF_004358695.1). Classification (GTDB taxonomy): domain Bacteria; phylum Pseudomonadota; class Alphaproteobacteria; order Rhodobacterales; family Rhodobacteraceae; genus Palleronia; species Palleronia sediminis. The sequence continues at coordinate 281,244 of NZ_SNAA01000002.1, read as the reverse complement.
CCACCACGGGCACGTTGTATTTCTTCACCAGCGGCAGCACGAGCTCCAGCCGGTCTTCCTCGCCCGTTACCGAATTGAGCAGCGGGCGGCCCTCGGCCGCGGCCAGCCCCGCCTCGAGCGCCGCGGGCACCGAGCTGTCGATGCAGAGCGGCACGTCCACCAGCCCCTGCACCAGCTCGATCACCTTCCGCATCAGCGGCGGTTCGGTCTCGTTGGGGTTGGGGTTGGAGTTGTAGACCACGCCCGCATTCACATCGAGCACCATCGCCCCGCAGGCGACCTGCAACAGCGCGTCGGTCTCGACGGTCGAGAAATCCCCCGCCTCGAGCTCGGCGGCGAGCTTCTTGCGGCCGGTCGGGTTGATGCGCTCTCCGATGACGCAGAAAGGCTCGTCGAAGCCGATGGTGACGGTTTTCGACTTCGATTCCAGGACGGTGCGGGTCATCGGGCGGTGGTCTCCAGTCTGTCGAGAAAGGGGCTGAGCGCGGGGTCGTCGAAATCCGCGATGCTCGCGGCGGCGCCCGCGTCGCGCAGGGCCGCATCGTCGAGCAGGGTGCGCATCCCGATGGTCACGGCACCGGCGGCGGTGGCCGCGCGGATGCCGAGGCGGCTGTCCTCGAAGGCAAGGCAGTTCCCGGCCGCGACGCCCAGCCGCTCCATCGCGGTGAGATAGGGCAGGGGGTCGGGCTTGCCGCGGGCAAGCTCATCCGCGATCACGATCTCGTCGAAGCGGTCCGCGATGCCCAGCGCGCCCAGCATGGCCTCGGCATTGACGCGCGGGGCATTGGTCACGCAGGCCTTGCCCCAGCCGGCGGCTTCGGCGCGGTCGAGCAGGGCGGGCAGTCCGGCGACGGGGCCCGCCTCGTTCAGCCGCTCGCGAAAGCGGCGTTCCTTTTCGATGGAGAGCGCCTGCGCGTCCTCGTCGGGGAACACCTCGGCAAAGAGATCCTCGTTCATCCGTCCCTGGATGTTCTCGGCGTAATAGCCCTCGTCGATGGTCAGGCCGCGCTCGGCGAAGAGGCCGATGAAGATATCGGCGTGGATCGGGTCCGAATGGATCATCGTCCCGTCCAGATCGAAGAGAAGCGCCGAGGTCATGTCGCCCCGGCCGCCTGCGTCGGTGCGCTGCCGTTTCTGTGTGTCGAAAGCCATTCGGCCGCCTTTCCAATGCCCCCGAGGGGAAAGATATGCGCGGCCTCGACCGCGAATTGAGGATGGGACGCCTTGTGCGCGGCAAGTTCCGCCAGCATGTCGTCGGGCGCATAGGGCATGACCAGCCGCGTGACGTCCAGTGCGCGTTTCTGAAGCACGCGCAGCGACGGGCCGACCCCGCAGGCGATGGCGAATTTCAGCATCGTCTGCAGCTTGGCGGGGCCGGCGATACCGATGTGCACGGGCAGGTCGATCCCGTTCGCCCTTAGCGCGTCGCCCCAGGCGATGACGGGCGCCGCCTCGAAACAGAACTGCGTGGCGATGGCCATGCGCGCGTCGGTGCGTTCCGAAAAGGCCTGTTTCCAGGCCAGCGCGCGCGACACGTTCGCGTCGGTCCCGTCGAGGTCGATGTCGCGGTTGCCCTCGGGATGGCCCGCGACATGGAGCCGGGTGAACCCCGCCGCGTCGAACAGCCCCGTTTCGAGCAGCTCCATCGAATTGTCGTAGGCACCGCGCGGCGCGGACACGCCGCCGGCGAGGATCAGCCCCTGCGAGACGTCCGCCTCGCCGCGATAGCGCGCAATCCAGTCCGCGAGCGTGGCGCGGTCGGGGATGATGCGGGCGGGGAAATGGGGCATCGGCTCGAACCCATCGCGGCGCAGCCGGGCGGCCGTGGCCACCATGTCCTCGATGGGGGTGCCGTCGATATGGGCGATGTAGATGCGCGTGCCCGGCGCGAACAGCGTCCGGAAATCCGCGACCTTTTCGGCGGTGCGGGGCATGACCTCGATCGAGGCGCCATCGAGGAACCGCGCGATATCGCCGCGCGGGGCGGTCTGCGCGCGGCGTTTATCCGGGCGGGTAAAGGACAGGATCGACATCAGCGCCTCCAGCGTGAACGGGCGCGGCGGGCTCACGCCCGGCCGCCATTCTCGATCAGGGCCTTGAGGCGGGCGGTATCGTATTCACCATCGAGCCGCGCGGCCTCGGCCGCCGCGACCTCGTCATCGCTGCCGTCGACAGAATAGGGCTCGGCCCTGCGCCATTCGGCAAGATAGTCGGCATCCCCGCGTGCGCCCGATTTCATCGCGGCGCGGTCGATGGCCTGTTCGAACCGCTCGGGCAGGGCGCGCTTGGCGGCGCGCCGGCCCTTGCCGACGATGACCTGCGCGGGAATGTCGCGCCAGTAAACGATGGTGACGTCCGCCATGTTCCTCCCGGCCTTTCACGCTGTTGTCCTACGCGCCGCGCGGCGATCCGGGGCGCACAATCGCGACACTCGGCCCGCCGGGCGCGACCTGCTTAGCCCAAGCCCCCGTCGAACCCCACCGTCGCGGGGCGGGGAAATCTTCATAATGACCATGAGCTTCCGCTGCGTCGCGCGGCGAAGACCTGTCTCGGCGCTTGCGTCAAGGCCATGCAATCCCTACTGTTGTCCACAAGTTACAGGAGGGCGCGACGATGGCGCCCAGGCGTCCGAGTGGTGCGGGCGCGTTCCCGGTTCCCGTTCCGGTCGAGCTGCCCGGCACCCGCAGATACGATCCGGCGGCGCTTTATGCCGCGCTGGATCTGGGCACGAATTCGTGCCGCATGCTGATTGCCCAACCCAAGGGCAACCAGTTCCACGTCGTGGACAGTTTCTCGAAATCCGTCTCGCTGGGGCAGGGGCTCGAGGCGACCGGGCGGCTCAGCCGGATCGCGATGGGCAAGACGATCCACGCGCTGCGCATCTGCCGCTCGAAACTGCAGAAACGCGACGTCAAGAGGATGCGGCTGGTGGCCACCGAGGCGTGCCGCCGCGCGTCGAACGCCGGCGAGTTCATCGGCCAGATCCGGCGCGAGACCGGGCTCGAGGTCGAGATCATCAAGCCCGAGGAAGAGGCGCGGCTCGCCGTGATCTCCTGCGCGCCGCTGGTCTCGGCGGGGACCGAGCAATTGCTGGTGGTCGATATCGGCGGCGGCTCGACCGAGCTTGTGTGGATCGACCTCACCCGCGTGCCGCGCCACGACCGCGCGCGGGCGATCATGCGGCTGCATGCGGGGTTCAAGCCCGCCGACGGCTCGCCCTTTCCGGCGGCGCGGGTGGTGGATTGGATCAGCGTGCCGCTGGGGGTCGCCACGCTGCGCGAGCAGTTCGACGACGTGCATAACGATGCGGCACGATTCGCGCTCATGTCGTGGTTCTTCGAGGAAAATCTTGCCAGTTTCGCGCCCTATGCGCGCGAGCAGGCACGCGACGGGTTCCAGATCGTCGGCACCTCGGGCACGATCACGACCGTCGCGGCGAGCCATCTGGGCCTGCGCCGCTATGACCGCAACCGGGTCGACGGGCTGCGCATGACGACCGATCAGATCGACGCGGTGATCCGCGAATATCTCGCGCTGGGGCCGGACGGGCGGCGGGCCGATCCGCGCATCGGGCGCGACCGCCACGCGCTCATCATGTCGGGGGCCGCGATCCTGCAGGCGCTGCTGCGGGTGTGGCCCACCGACCGGCTTTCGGTGGCCGATCGCGGCCTGCGCGAGGGGTTGCTCTACGCGCAGATGTCGGCCGATGGCGTCCTCGAGGAAGGCGGCTACTAGCGCCGGGGCGCGATGGCGCCTATCTGGCGGGCAGGTGGCAAGGACGGCGCGAATGGCAAAGAAGACAAGCGGACGCGGACAGCGCGACCTGACGGTCAAGGTCAAGTCGGCGCGCGGGCGGCGGCTGAGCTCGACGCTGTGGCTGCAACGCCAGCTCAACGATCCCTACGTCGCGCGCGCCAAGGCCGAAGGGTATCGCGGGCGCGCGGTATTCAAGATCGCCGAGCTCGACGACCGGTTCGGCTTTCTCGTGCCGGGGGCGCGGGTGGTCGATCTGGGCTGCGCGCCGGGGGGCTGGTGCCAGATCGCAGTGGCGCGGGTCAACGCGCGCGGCGACCGGGGCGGCAAGCCGCAGGGCCGCGTGCTGGGGATCGACCTGCAGGAGGTCGAGCCGATCGCGGGCGCCGAGATCCACCAGCTCGATTTCCTGTCCGACGGCGCGGATGCGCAGATCGAGGCCTGGCTCGACGGGCCGGCCGACGTGGTGATGTCGGACATGGCGGCCTCGTCCTCGGGGCACAAGCAGACCGACCACCTGCGCATCGTGGCGCTGTGCGAGGCGGCCGCGCAGCTTGCCTTCGACGTGCTGACACCGGGCGGCACATTCGTCGCCAAGGTGCTGGCCGGCGGGGCCGAGGGCGAGTTGCAGGCCGAGCTCAAGCGCCGCTTCGACAAGGTGGCGAACGTCAAGCCGCCCTCGAGCCGGTCCGACTCGTCCGAGAAATTCGTCGTGGCGACGGGATTCCGCGGCTAGGCGGCCGCGCGCAGCCCCGCGAGGCGCGACAACGCGAACAGCCCCAGCGCGGCGCAGACGATGGCCGGCCCCGCCGGCCAGTCGCGCCAGAGCGACAGGCCCAGCCCCGCGATTACGGCCGCCGCGGCCGCCGCCCCCGTCAGCGCGGCCATCGCCTCGGGCGTGCGGGCGAGCGGCCGGGCCGTGGCGGGCGGGATGACCAGCATCGCCCCGATGAGCAGCGCGCCCACCACCTTGAGCCCGAAGGCCACGGTCAAGGCCAGCGCGGCGACGAGGATCGCCTGCTCGCGGTCGGGCGCGATGCCGTCCGCGCGGGCGAGATCGGGGTCGAGCGTCGCGATCAGCAGCCCCGACCAGCGCCACGCCACCACCCCCGCGACCACCGCGCCACCGGCCCAGATGAGCGCCACGTCGCGCCAGTTCACCGACAGGATATCGCCGAAGAGAAGCGCCTCGAGGCTGATCGCGCGGCCGGGTGCGAGGCTCAGAGCCACGAGCCCCAGCGCCAGCGCGCCATGCGACAGCACCCCCAGCGTCACGTCGGCGCTGTCGCCCCGCGCGGTCAGTCGCAAAAGCGACAGCCCCATCAGCCCCGACACCGCGACGACGCCGACCCAGACGGGCAGCGACAATGCCAGCGCCAGCGCCACGCCCATCAGCGCGCCATGCGCCGTGGCGTCGCCGAAATAGGCCATCCGCCGCCACACGACGAAACAGCCCAGCGGTGCGGCGGCCAGCGCAAGGCCCAGGCCCGCGAGCCCCGCGCGCAACAGGAACGGATCGAGCGTCACGCGGCCCCCCTGTCGCGGGCGTCCGGCAGGGGGTGCGGGTGGTCGTGGCGATGCCCGTGCTCGTGCCGATAGAGCGCCAGCGCGCCCTGCGTTCCGGTGCCGAAAAGCGCGCGATATTCGGGCGCCGAGGCCACGGTTTCGGGCGTCCCCTCGCAGCAGACATGCCCGTTGAGACAGATCACCCGGTCCGACGCGGCCATGACGACATGCAGATCGTGGCTGACCATCAGCACCGCGCAGCCGCGCGCATCGCGCAGGGCCTCGATGCGGCGATAGAAGGCCGCGGCGCCGGGCTGGTCGAGCCCGGTGGTCGGCTCGTCGAGGATCAGCAAATCGGGCGCGGACATCAGCGCGCGCGCCAGCAGCACCCGTTGCAACTGCCCGCCAGACAGGGCCTGAAGCGGGCGCGCGGCGATATCGGCGGGCAGCCCCGCCTCGGCCAGCGCGACGGCGCGGGCGGATGCGCAATGGCGGCGCGGCAGCGACAGGAACCGCGCCACCGTCATCGGCAGGGCCGCGTCCAGCGCCAGCCTTTGCGGGACATAGCCGATGCGCAGGCCGGGCTTGCGGCGCAGGCTGCCGCCCGCCGGCGCGACCGCGCCGAGGATCAGGCGCATCAGCGTGGTCTTGCCCGAGCCGTTGGGCCCGACGACGGTGACGATTTCTCCGGGGGCGAGGGCCAGGCTGACATCGTGCAGCACCTGCCGCCCGCCGGGCGCGGCGCGCACATGGTCCAGCGTGACGAGCGTGGACGCCTCTCTCACGCGCGGGTTCCGATGCAGCCGGGGCACAGGCCCGTGGCCTCGAGAACGGTATCCTCGATGGTAAAGCCCGCCGCCCGCGCGGCCGCGGCCAGCGCGGGCGGGGCCGCGGGCGCGGCCTGTTCCGATACGGCGTCGCATCCGCGGCAGATCAGGAAGGACGGCCGGTGCGCGGCGCCCGGACGCGCGCAGGCGACGAAGGCGTTGAGCTTTTCGACCCGGTGCGCAAAGCCCTGCGCGGTCAGGAAGTCGAGCGCGCGATAGACCGCCGGAGGCTGCGCGCCATGTCCCTCGGCGGCGAGCCGGCCGAGGATGTCATAGGCCCCCAGCGCGCGCGGCGCATCGAGCAGGATCGCCAGCGTCCGCTCGCGTGCGGGGGTGAGGCGCAGCCCGGATGCGGCGCAGCGCGCCCGCGCGGCCTCGAGCGCCTCGGCGCGACAGGCGGCGTGATCGTGGGGGGTGAAGCTCTGACAACTCATGCGGGGTTGTTACAGTATAACATTTCACCTAGGCAAGACCCGTTCCTGCCATTCGACCCGATTCCCGCCTTTCACCCTCGACACCGGAGCCTTCGCCCATGATCCCGCGCCATACCCTTGCCGCCATCCTCGCCCTGACGGGTGCGCCCGCGCTGGCCGCCCCGCTGAGCATCGTTGCCGATACGCCGCTGACGGCCGCGCTTGTCGAAGCGGTGGCGGGGCCGGACCACGAGGTGACGGCGCTTTTGCCCGAGGCGGCCGACCCCCATCACGCGGCGCTGCGCCCCAGCCAGGCACGGGCGCTGGCCGGGGCCGATCTGGTGGTCGCCAATGGCGCGGGTCTGACGCCATGGCTCGACCGCGCGACGGCGGCGTTGGGCGACGGGCGCTATGTCGAGATCGCGGCGATCGACGGGGTATCGGTGCAGATCGGGGACGGCACCGACCCGCATCTGTGGCTCGATCCGGCCAATGGCGCAGCGGCGCTTGCCGGGCTGGCCGCGGCGCTCGGGGCGCTCGATCCCGATGCCGCCGAGGGCTTTGCCGCGCGGGCCGATGCGGCTGCCGCGGAGGTCGCCGGGGCCGCGGCGCAAGCGCGCGACCGGATCGCCGGGGCGGGCGATGACGCGGCGCTCATCGCGGTGCATGACGCCTGGGGCCATGCGCGCGAGGCGTTGGCGCTCGGGGTGGTGGCCGCGGTGCAGGACGGCGAGGGCGACGCGCCGGGTGCCGCGGGCCTCAGCGCGCTGCGCGAGCTCATCGCGAACGGCGGGACGCATTGCCTGATCGCCGCACCGGGAGAGGAGGCCGAAGAGGCCCGCCGCCTGTCGGCAACGCTGGACCTGCCGGTCGTGACTGCGCCGATCATGGGAGAGGCGGGTCTGACCGGGACCGAGCGCTACCTGTCGGTCTTTCACGGGCTGGCGGACGCGGTCGAGAGCTGCGCGCGGGGATAGGCGCGCCGGGGGCGGGGCCTGTGCCCGGCACGCGGCCGGGCATGGGTATTTGCGAAAGAGAAGACGAGGGGCGGAGCCTTTCGGCGGCGCCGCCCCGGAGAAGTTCGATCAGATGCGGCCGGCGCGGCGGGCATCCTCGCGGCAGGCGGCATAGGCCGCGTTGTCGACGATCTGGGCGCAGGGATCGCCGGCGTAGGCGGGCGCGCGCGGCGCGGTGGCGGCGGCCGCGATGCCGCCGAGGAAGGCGCCCGTCGCGGCCGAGCGGGTGTCGCCGCCCACGACCTGGCCCGCGACCGCGCCGATGCCAGCGCCCGTGGCCACGCGGCCCAGGGTCGGTTGCGGGGTTCCGGTGCCGACGCAGGCGGACAGCGCGAGGGTGGCGGCAAGGGCGAAGGGCAGGGTTCTGGTCATGTCGGGGTTCCGTTGGATGATGCGGGCGGCGTCAAGGCATGCCGGCGGGTTCGCCATCGACGGTAGGAGAGCCCCGCCCCCCTGGCAAGGCCGGAATCAGTCGTCCCCGGCGTCCCCGAGCGCCTTGGCCAGCCCCGCGAAGGGTTTGAGCGCGGCGTCCTCGATCGGCGCCGCGCCGGGCGCCGTGGCGCGGATCTCGCCCAGCTCGGCCCCCGGAGCGCGCGGAAAGGCCGGCACCGCCAGCGCCAGCGCCTCGGCCATGAGCCCGGCGAGGTCGAGCGCGGCGGGCAGCGGTTCGGTGTCGGTGTCGTCGGGCATCTCGATCTCGGCGCCGGGCCCCGGCCCTTGTTCGCCCCCGCGCCGGTCCGGCGTTTGCGCGGCCGCGTAACGGCGCGTCACGGGATCGTCGATCCGCGTCGTCACCGGCTCGAGCGTGATGCCGCAGGGCTGCACGACCGTCGCTCCCAGCGTCGCCTCGAGCACCCAGTCGCGCGCGCCCTCGGGCGCGAGATGCCCGGCAAAGCGCAGCTTGCGCAGGGCCGACAGCTCCAGCGCCTCGGCCAGCGCGGCGCGTTCCTCGGGGCCGGGAACGAGTTCGAAGGTCAGCTCCCGGCGGTCGGGCCGGTCGAGGCGGATCGTGGTGGAACTGGCGCGCGGGGGCATGGCGTCTCCGAAACTTGATCGCGGCGGGGCTTTCGATATAGCACCTAGGCGCAGGGGCCGGGATCGGCAACGGGGACAGGCAAGGGGCCAGGCGGAACATGAGACCAACCATGCGCGGCGTTTTGGCCGCCGTTTTCCTGCTGGCGGCCACGGCCTGCGCACCGATCTTCAGCAATCACGGCTATGTCCCGCCGCCCGAGGCGCTGAACGAGCTGCAGCTCGGCGTCACCACCAAGGCCGAGGTCGGGCAGGCCATCGGGCGCCCCTCGGCCTCGGGCATCCTGAGCGAGAGCGGCTGGTACTACGTGCAAAGCCGGTTCCGCCAATACGGCTACCGCCGCGAGGCCGAGATCGACCGGCAGGTCGTGTCGATCCAGTTCGATCCCGCGGGGCGGGTCAGCAATGTCTCGCGCTTTGGGCTGGAGCGGGGCCGTGTGGTGCCGCTTTCGCGCCGCATCACCGATACCGGCGTGCAGGAGATCGGGTTCCTCCGCCAGCTCTTCGGCAATGTGGGCAACTTCGCGCTCGGCGATTTCGTCAATTGACGCGACGGGGGCGGCGCCGTCGCGCACCGCCCCCGTCTTCTCTTTTCCAAGTACCCATACCCGGTCGGGCGCCCGCGCCCGCCTCAGCCCTCGGGCGTGAAGTCGAGCGCCACGCCGTTGATGCAATAGCGCAGCCCCGTGGGGCGGGGGCCGTCGGGAAAGACATGGCCCAGATGCGCGTCGCAGCGGGCGCAATGCACCTCGGTGCGCTTCATGAAGAGCTTGCGATCCTCGCTTTCGCCCACGTTCTCGTCCTTGACGGGCTGCCAGAACGAGGGCCAGCCGGTGCCGCTGTCGAACTTGTGCGCCTGGTCGAAGACCGGCAGCCCGCAGCACACGCAGTCATAGGTGCCGGGGCCGTCGGGGAAATCCTCGTGGGTGCCCGCCCGCTCGGTGCCATGGCGGCGCGTGACCTTGTAGGCCAGGTCGCTCAACTGGGCCCGCCATTCGGCATCGCTTTTCTCGATCTTGTCCATGCTGTCCTTTCCCCGCCGGCGCGGTCCCGGTGGCCGGCCCGTGGGAGGGGCGGGGAACCTGCGGCGGCATATCGTTTTGCCATCGCATAGGTAGGCGCTTCGGGGCATCCTCCAAGGGGCGGGGAGTGCGCCGCGGGCCGCGCAGCAGGGAGGTGGCCGTCATGTCGATCCTGACGAGGGGGCGGTTCGCCGTGCGCGAGGCCCGCGGCCCCGCCGATCTCGCGGCCGCGATGGCGCTGCGGCGCGCGGTCTTTCGCGCCGACCGGGCGGGGCCCGAGCCGCATGACGCGATCTGCCGGCACATGCTGGTCGAGGATGCGCGCGACGGCGCGCCGGTCGCGACCTTCCGCGTGCTGCGCCTGGCCAGCGGGGCCGAGCTGGACCGGAGCCTCGCCGCGCGGTCCTACGGGCTCGCCCGGCTCGAGGGGTTCGGCCAGCCCATGCTCGAGCTGGGGCGGTTCTGCGCCCATCCCGCACGGGGCGATGCCGATATCCTGCGCGTGGCCTGGGGCGCGCTGACGCGGATCGTGGATCGCGAGGGGATCGGGATGCTGTTCGGCTGCGCCTCGTTTCCCGGCACCGACCCCGCGCCGCACCGCCCGGCGCTGGACTGGCTTGGCGCGCATCACCTTGCCCCCGCGCACTGGCGCCCCGAGCGGCGGGCGGCCGGCGCGCTGCCGCTCGTGCGCGGCGGGGTCGAGCCCGAGGCGCGCCGGGCGATGGTCGCGATGCCGCCGCTGCTCAGGACCTATCTCGCGATGGGGGGCTGGGTCAGCGATCACGCGGTGATCGACCCGGCGATGGGCACGCTGCATGTCTTTACCGCGGTCGAGATCGCCGCGATCCCGCCCGCCCGCCAAAGGCTGCTGCGCGCCGTCGCGGGCTGAGCGCGCCCGTGCCCCGTTGACGGCGCGGCGGGCGCGGCATAGCTCGGCCCCCATGGCGCGCGCACCCCTTCTCCAGCTCAATTCCATCTCGCTGACCTTTGGCGGCACGCCCGTGTTCGACGGGCTCGATCTCGTGATCCAGCCGGGCGACCGGGTGGCGCTGGTCGGGCGCAACGGCTCGGGCAAGTCCACCCTGATGAAGGTCATGGCCGGGCTCGTCGAGGTCGATCGCGGCGAGGTCGTGGCCTCGCCCGGCACGCAGGTCGGCTACATGGAGCAGGACCCCGACATGACGGGGTTCGCCACGCTGGGCGCCTTTGCGGCCGCGGGGCTCGACATGGGCGAGGAATGGCGCGTCGATGCGGTGGCCGAGGGGCTGAAATTCGACCCCGAGCAGACGCCCGAACGCGCTTCGGGCGGCGAGAGGCGGCGCGCGGCGCTGGCGCGGCTTCTGGCCGAGGCGCCCGAGCTGATGCTGCTGGACGAGCCGACGAACCATCTCGACATCGAGGCAATCGGCTGGCTCGAAGAGCAGCTTCGCACGACGCGCGCGGCCTTTGTCGTCATCAGCCACGACCGCGCCTTTCTGCGCGCGCTGACGCGTGCGACGCTCTGGATCGACCGTGGGGCGGTGCGGCGGCAGGAGACCGGGTTCGAGGGGTTCGAGGACTGGCGCGATTCCGTCTGGGAGGAAGAGGACCAGCAGCGCCACAAGCTCGACCGCAAGATCAAGGCCGAGGCCCGCTGGGCCGTCGAGGGGATCAGCGCGCGGCGCAAGCGCAACCAGGGCCGCGTGCGCGCGCTGCAATCGCTGCGCGAGGAACGGGCGAACCAGATCCGGCGGCAGGGCACGGCGGCCATGGCGCTCGAGGCGGGGCCGAAAAGCGGCAAGCGCGTGATCGAGGCGCGCGACATCTCCAAGAGTTTCGGCGAGCGCACCATCCTGCGCCCCTTCAGCCTGCGCATCGGGCGCGGCGACCGGGTGGCCTTTGTCGGACCGAACGGGGTTGGCAAGACCACGCTGCTCAAGATGCTGACGGGCGAGATCGCGCCCGATACCGGCACGGTCGAGCTGGGCACCAATCTCGAGATCGCGGTGTTCGACCAGTCACGCGCGGCCCTGATGCCCGACGCGACCCTGTGGGAGAACCTCGTCGGATCGCCCGAGCTGCGCGTCTCGGGCGCGGCCGACCAGGTGATGGTGCGCGGTACGCCCAAGCATGTGGTGGGCTATCTCAAGGAGTTCCTGTTCGACGAGGCGCAGGCCCGCGCGCCGGTCCGTTCGCTTTCGGGCGGTGAAAAGGCGCGGCTGCTGCTGGCCAAGCTGATGGCGCAGCCCTCGAACCTGCTGGTGCTGGACGAGCCGACCAACGATCTCGATGTCGAGACGCTGGACCTGTTGCAGGATCTGCTGGGCGAATATGACGGCACGGTGCTGCTGGTCAGCCACGACCGCGATTTTCTCGACCGTGTGGCGACGCAGACCGTCGCCTTCGAAGGGGACGGGCGGGCGACCGTCTATGCCGGCGGGTGGAGCGACTACCGCGCGCAACGTCCCGCACCGGACGAGACGCCCCCCGCGGCCCCGGCCGTCGCGTACGCGCCCGCGCCGGCCGCGAAACCCGCGGCGGCCGCGCCGAAACGCGCCGGGCGGCTCAGCTTTACCGAGGCGCACAGGCTCAGGGAATTGCCCGACCGGATCGCCGCGCTCGAGGCCGAGATCGCCCGGATCGAGGCGGTTCTCGCCGATCCCGAGCTCTTTACCCGCCAGCCCGCGACCTTTGCCAAGGCGACCGAGGCACTGGCCGAACGGCAGGCCGCCCTTGCCGCTGCTGAGGAGGATTGGCTGACCCTGGAGGAAAAGGCAGGCGGATGACCGCCGAGGGCGTCTTTCCGCCGATCACAACTTGCGTGATCGCGGGACGAAACGGTTTCGGTCGCCTATGTAGTCTCTGGACGGGCGATCCAACGCCCGCCTGAACTAAACGAAGGGCAAATGCCATGAAACTCAGATATTTCGGCGCCGCGGCGCTCGTCGCTGCCAGCTCGACCGCTGCCATGGCGGGCAACCTCGAGATGCCGGCCCCCGAGCCGGTGATCTATTCCGCCCCCGCGCCGGTCTTTACGCCGGGCTACGATTTCACGGGCTTCTACGGCGGTGCGTCGCTGGGCTTTGGCCAGGGTGAGCTCGACACCGCGGGCGATACCGAGGGCGAAGGTGCCATCGGCGGCCTGTTCGCCGGTTACGACCGCGATTTCGGCAACTACGTGATGGGTATCGAACTCGACCTCAACGCGGCCGATATCGACCTCGGCAATGCCGGCTCGATCGACCAGGTCCACCGCCTCAAGCTGCGCGCGGGCTACGACGGCGGCGGGCGCACGCTGGTCTACGGCACGGGCGGCGTGGCCTATGCCAAGGCCGATGTTAGTGGAACCGATTTCGAGGATAACGGCTGGGTGCTGGGCGCGGGCGTCGAGCACGCGCTGCGCGACAACGTGACCATCGGCGGCGAAGTTCTGTATCACCAGTTCGACGATTTCGACGATACGGGCATCGATGCCGACGCGACCACGGTTCAGGCGCGGGTGACGTTCCGCTTCTGACGGCCGCTCTTGACGGTCGCGCACCGCGCGGCCATCGGGGCCGCACCGGTGTTTCGCATGGCGGGACACGGGTGCGGCCCTTTCGCGTTTGCGCGCCGGCGGCGCCGCCCTTGCGCCGGGCCTGCGTTCTTGCCACACCCTCGCGCAATCGCATCGCCCCGACAGAGCCCGCCATGACCCAGATCCGCCTGACCGACACCGCCCGCCGGGCCAAGGTCGATTTCGTGCCCATGGATGCGGGAGACGTGCGGATGTATGTCTGCGGGCCGACCGTCTATGACCGTGCGCATATGGGCAATGCCCGCCCGGCCATCGTGTTCGACGTGCTCTATCGGCTGCTGCGCCATGTCTTTGGCGCCGATGCCGTGACCTATGTGCGCAATATCACCGATGTGGACGACAAGATAAACGCCCGTGCCGCCGCGACCGGGCGGCCCATTTCAGAAATCACCGCCGAAACCGCGCGCTGGTATCTCGACGACATGGAGGCGCTTGGCAACCTCGCGCCCGATCACGCGCCCCGCGCCACTGCCTACGTTCCGCAGATGATCGCGATGATCGAGGTGCTGATCGACCGCGGCCATGCCTACGAGGCCGAGGGGCATGTGCTTTTCTCGGTCTCGAGCTTTCCCGACTACGGCGCGCTGTCGGGGCGCGCGGTCGAGGACATGATCGCCGGCGCCCGCGTCGAGGTCGCGCCCTACAAGCGCGATCCGATGGATTTCGTCCTGTGGAAGCCCTCGGCCGAGGGCCAGCCCGGCTGGGACAGCCCCTGGGGCCGGGGCCGGCCCGGCTGGCATATCGAATGCTCGGCCATGAGCGCCGCGCTGCTGGGCGAGCGGTTCGACATCCATGCCGGCGGCAACGACCTGACCTTTCCCCACCACGAGAACGAGATCGCACAGAGCCGGTGCGCCCATGGCGGGGCACCGATGGCGAATTACTGGCTGCACAACGAGATGCTGCTGGTCGAGGGGCGCAAGATGTCCAAGTCGCTCGGCAATTTCTTTACCGTGCGCGATCTGCTCGACCGCGGCGTGCCGGGCGAGGTCATCCGCATGGTCTTTCTCGGCACCCATTACCGCAAGCCGATGGACTGGACCGACCGCCGCGCCGAAGACGCCGCGGCGACGCTGCGCAAATGGCGCGTGCTGGCGGGCGACGCCCCGCCCGCGGATCCCGCCCCGGCGGTGATCGCCGCGCTGGCCGACGACCTGAACACCCCCGCGGCGCTGACCGCGCTTCACGCGCTGGCCGCACGCGTCGAGGCGGGCGCGGCGCGTCCCGGCGACTTGCGCGCGAGCGCGGGGCTTCTGGGGCTGCTGGCCGAGGGCATGGGCGATTGGGCAGCGGCGCCCGACCTCTCGGCGCTCGAGACGCGGCTGGCCGAGCTGCGCGCCGAGGCGATGGCCAGCAAGGATTTCGCGGCGCTCGACGCGCTCAAGGCGCGGCTGGTCGAGGCGGGCGTCGAGGTGCGCATGTCGCGCGACGCCGTCAGCCTGTCTCCGGGCGCCGGGTTCGACGCGGCAAAGCTGGACGGCGTGGGATGACCGATCGCCTCTATCTCTACGACACGACACTGCGCGACGGGCAGCAGACGCAGGGGGTGCAGTTCTCGACCGCCGAAAAGCGGGCCATCGCCCTCATGCTCGACGGGCTGGGCATCGACTATATCGAGGGCGGCTGGCCGGGGGCGAACCCGACCGACAGCGCCTTTTTCGAGGATGCGCCGCGGACCCGCGCCACCATGGCGGCTTTTGGCATGACCAAGCGGGCGGGGCGTTCGGCCGCCAATGACGACGTTCTGGCGGCGGTGCTGAACGCGGGCACCCCGGCCGTGTGCCTCGTGGGCAAGACGCACGACTACCATGTGCGCACGGCGCTCAGGATCGGGCTCGACGAGAATATCGAGAATATCGCGGCCAGCATCGCGCATGTCGTGGCCTCGGGGCGCGAGGCGATATTCGACGCCGAGCATTATTTCGACGGCCATGCCGCCGACCCCGACTATGCGCGCGCCTGCCTTCAGGCGGCGGCCGAGGCGGGGGCGCGCTGGATCGTGCTGTGCGACACCAATGGCGGCACGCTGCCCGGCCGCATCGGCGAGATCGTGGCCGATGCCGTCGCCTGCGGCATCCCCGGCGCGCGGCTGGGCATCCATACCCATGACGATACCGGCATGGCGGTGGCGGGCGCGCTGGCCGCGGTCGAGGCGGGCGCACGACAGGTGCAGGGCACGCTGAACGGGTTGGGCGAGCGCTGCGGCAACGCCAACCTCGTGAGCCTGATCCCGACCCTCGCGCTCAAGCCGCCCTATGCCGGGCAGCTCGAGACCGGGGTGAGCGCCGAGGGCCTCGCCTCGCTCACGCGGGTGTCGCGGCGCCTCGACGAGATCCTGAACCGGGTGCCGCGCAACAACGCGGCCTATGTCGGGGCCTCGGCATTCGCGCACAAGGCTGGGCTGCATGCCAGCGCCATCGCGCGCGACCCGGCCACCTACGAGCATATCGACCCCGGCCTTGTCGGGAACACCCGCGTCGTGCCGATGTCGAACCAGGCGGGGCAGTCGAACCTGCGCGCGCGGCTTGCCGATATGGGGATCGAGGTCGCGCCGGGCGATCCGCGGCTGGGCCGCATCCTCGACGAGGTCAAGGCACGCGAGGATCGCGGCTATTCCTACGACACCGCGCAGGCCAGTTTCGAGCTGGTCGCGCGCGAGGCGCTGGGGCAGGGGCCGCGCTTTTTCGAGGTCAAGCGCTATCGCGTCACCGTCGAGCGGCGCAAGAACAAGCGCAACCGGTCCGTTTCGCTGTCCGAGGCGGTCGTGGTGGTCAAGATCGGCGACCAAAAGTTCCTGTCGGTATCCGAAAGCATGGATGCGCAGGGGTCGGACCGGGGACCGGTCAACGCGCTGGCCAAGGCGCTGGCCAAGGATCTCGGGCCCTATGGCGCCGCCATCGCGGATATGCGGCTCGTCGATTTCAAGGTGCGCATCACGCAGGGCGGGACCGAGGCGCAGACCCGCGTCATCATCGACAGCGAGGACGGGCAGGGGCGGCGCTGGTCGACGGTCGGCGTCTCGGCCAATATCGTGGACGCGTCCTTCGAGGCGCTGCTCGACGCGGTGAACTGGAAACTGCTGCGCGACGCGGCGGCGCCGTGACGCTCGAGGCCTGCGCCGATATCGTGCGCCGGGGCGACCCGGACCGGTTCCGCGCCGCGATGGCCGCGCCGCCCGCCGCGCGCGGGGTGCTGTTTCCCATCTATGCGCTGAACGTCGAGGCGGCGCGCGCGCCCTATGTAACGACAGAGCCGCTCATCGCCGAGATGCGGCTGCAATGGTGGCGCGACGCGCTGGCCGAGATCGCGGCGGGCGAAACCGCGCGCCGGCACGAGGTGGCGACGCCGCTGGGCGCGCTGCTCGATGCCGAGGGATGCGCGCTGCTCGACGGGGTGGTGGCCGCGCGGCGCTGGGACGTGGCGGGGGACCGTTTCGAGGATGCCGACGCGCTGCTCGCGCATCTCGACGCGCTGGCGGGCGGGCTGATGTGGGCGGCGGCGCGCGCGCTCGGCGCGACGGACGAGGCGGCGTGCCGCGCGCTGGGCGTCGCGGGCGGCCTCGCGGGCTGGCTGGCGGCGGTGCCGGCCTTTGTCGCGCGCGACCGCGCCCCCTTGCCCGATGACGGCGACGCGGCCATCGCCGCGCTGGCGCGGCGCGGGCTGGCGCTGGTCGGGCCGGTGTCGCGGCTCGCGCGGCCCGCCGCCCTCGCCGCGTGGGAAGCCGTGCCCGTGCTGCGCCGTGCAGCGGCCGAGCCCGCCCGCGTGCGCGAGGGGCGGCTGACGCGCGCGCCCGCGGTGCGGCAGGCGCGGCTACTGCGGATGGCGCTCCTGGGCTAGGCGGTGCGGCCGCGGTTCATCCACAGCCAGACCAGCGCGCCGCCCGCCAGCGTCAGGAAGGGCAGCATAGCGATGTTGACGGCGGTCCAGCCCTCCTGCGCGGTGCCGCCCGCGCAGTTCATCAGCCCGCCCGAACTGAGCGAGGCGATGGTCACGCAACCGAAGACGAGCGCGTCGTTCATGCCCTGCACGCGCCCGCGTTCCTCGGGGCGGTGCGCGGCGGCCAGCATCGTCGTCGCCCCGATGAAGCCGAAATTCCACCCCAGTCCCAGCAGCACCAGCGCGGCGAAGAAATTCACCAGCTCCACCCCGGCAAGCGCGACACCCCCCGCGGCCCCCAGAAGCACCAGCCCCGCCGCGACGATCCGCGTCGCCCCGAACCGCGCGATCAGGTGCCCGGTGAAAAAGCTGGGCGCATACATGGCCAGCACATGCCCGGTCACGACATCGGCGGCGCGGCCCGTGGTGAACCCGCAGCCGACCACGGCAAGGGGCGTCGAGGTCATCACGAGGTTCATCAACGCATAGGACACCATGCCGCAGATCACCGCCACGGCGATGCGCGGCGTCGCCAGAAGCTCGCGCCGGGACCGCCCGCACGGGGCGTCAGCCTCGGGGACCGGCGGGCGCGGGATGTCGAGCCCGAAGAACAGCAGCGCCCCGGCGAGGTTCAGCGCGATGACGGCGAGATACGAGCCGAGAAAGGGGATCACGTAGGCCTCGGCAGTCAGCTTGACGATCTGGGGGCCGATGATCGCCGCGGCGAGCCCGCCCGCCATGACGTAGGAGATCGCCTTGGGCCGGTAGCTTTCGGACGCGGTGTCGGCGGCGGCAAAGCGGTAGAAGCCCTGCGCGCTCATGTAGATGCCCGTCAGGAGCGAGCCCGCCAGGAAGATGACGAAACTGTCCTGCACCAGCCCCAGCGCGCCGATCGCGGCGCCCGCCGCGCCGGCCGCGGCCCCGGTCAGAAAGCCCGCCCGCCGTCCCGCGCGCTGCATCAGCCAGGCCAGCGGCTGCGCGGCCAGCATCGAGCCCAGCACGATGAACGAGATGGGCAGCGTCGCCCAGCAGGGATTGGCGGCCAGCGATTGCCCCGCAAGGCCGCCGACCACGAACACGACCGTCATCTGCGCGCCGAGCACGGCCTGCGCCGCGACGAGGACTAGGACGTTGCGCCGCGCGACGCGGTCGTCGGGGGAGAGGGTGACATCGCTCATGGCGCAGCCATAGCCCCGCCCCGCGCCGGAGGAAAGTGGCCGCGACCGGTGCGCGCCTGCCAGAACCCGGCGCAACCTTGCCGTGTATCGCGGTCACGGCTTGACGCCGCGCGCAGTCGGGCGATCTTGGGCCGGGAACGCGCGGCCATGACGGGACCGGACCGCGCGCGGGGACAGGCTCGAAGGATCGGGAAGACATGGGGTCGCGCTCGATTTCACGCCGCGCCGGGGCGGGGCGGACATGAAGCTTTTGCTTCTGGCCGGCACTCGCGAGGCACGCCAGCTTGCGCAGGCGCTGTCGAGCCAGGCGGGCATCGGGCTCGTCGCGTCCGCCTCGGCCGCGCAGCGCCCACCGCAGGGCCTGGGCGTGCCGCTCAGGATCGGGGGATTCGCCTCGGCCGACGAGCTGGGCGCCTATCTCGCCGCGCAGCGGATCGACGGGGTGCTCGACGCGGGCCACCCCTTTGCCAGCGACGACAGTTTCCAGGCGGTCGAGGCCTGCCGCGCGCAGGGCGTCGCCTATGCTCGCGTGATCCGCCCGACATGGACTCCGAGCGAGGGCGATCTGTGGGATTTCGCGCAGGACGAGGCCGATGCCGCGCGACAGACCGCGCCGGGCGACGTGCTGTTCATCGCCACGGGGCGCGACCGTCTGCATGCCTATGGCGCGCTGCCCGGCCGGGTCGTGCATGTGCGCCAGCTCGTCGCCGTGCCCGAGACTTTCCCCTTCGAGCGGGGCGGCTGGGTTCTGAGCCGTCCCCCCTTTGACATGCGCGGCGAGGCCGAGCTGTTCGAGCGGCTGGGGATACGCCGGCTCATCACGCGCAATATCGGGGGCAACGGCGCGCGGGCCAAGCTCGACGCGGCGCGGATCTGCGGCATCCGGGTGTCGATGATCCGCCGGCCGTTGCTGCCCGAGGGCGTGCGGCTCGAGACGGTCAGCGCGGCGCTGGCCTGGGCGCGACGCCTTGACTGAGCGGGTGATCCTGGGCCCCGGCTGCGTGGCCGAGGGCGCGGCCGCGCTCTGCTTGATCGAGCCGCGTTTCGGCCATGCGCTTGCGGCCACCGGCCCCTGGCCCGACCGGCTGCGCGCGGGCGGGTTCGGGGCGCTGGTCGATGCCATCGTGAGCCAGCAGGTCAGCGTGGCCTCGGCCCGCGCCATCGGCGGGCGCGTCGCGGCGGCGGGGCTGACCGCGCCCGACGCGATCCGTGCCGCCACCGACGAGGAGCTGCGCGCCTGCGGGCTGTCGCGGCCCAAGGCGCGCTATCTCCGCGCGCTGGCCGAGGCGGAGATAGATTTCGAGGCCTTGGCGACGCAGGACAGCGACGCGGTGGTGGCCCGGCTGGTCGAGGTGCCGGGCATCGGCCGCTGGACCGCCGAGATCTACGCGCTGTTCTCGCTCGGCCGGGCGGATGCGTTCCCGGCGGGCGATCTCGCCTTGCAGGAAGGCGCGCGGATGCTGTTCGAGCTGCCCGCCCGCCCGACCGAGCGAGCGCTGCGCGACCTCGCCGGGGCGTGGTCGCCCTGGCGCGGCGTTGCGGCGCGCGGGCTATGGGCCTATTACGCCCACGAAAAGGGACGCGAGGGGATCGGATGACGACAGCGACGAGGCGCCTCGAGGCGCGGCGCAGGGGCCCCGCCTCGGGCGAGGTGCGGTCGGTCGTGGTGTTCCTGCACGGCTACGGCGCCGACGGGGCCGACCTGCTGGGGCTGGCCGATCCGCTGGCGCCGCACCTGCCCAATACGGCGTTCCTCGCCCCCGATGCGCCCGAGATGTCGGTGGTGAACCCGGCGGGGTTCCAGTGGTTTCCGATCCCGTGGATCGACGGCTCGGACCCGGCCGAGGCCGAGGCCGGGCTCGACCGCGCGGCGGGCGATCTCGACGCCTGGCTCGACGAGGTGCTCGAGACCGAGGGGATCGCGCCCGACCGGCTGGTGCTGGTGGGGTTCAGCCAAGGGACGATGATGGCGCTGCATGTCGCGCTGCGCCGCGCGGTGCCGGTCGCGGGGCTGGTGGGGTTCTCGGGACGGCTGCTCAGGCCCGACGCGCTCGAGGACGAACTGGTGTCGCGGCCGCCGGTGCTGCTGATCCACGGCGATGCCGACGAGGTCGTGCCGCCCGCCGCTCTGCCCGAGGCCGCAGGCGCGCTTCAGGCCGCGGGGCTCGACGTCTTTGCGCATGTCTCGCCCGGAACGGGGCACGGGATCGCGCCCGACGGCTTGCAGATCGCGCTGGCCTTCATCCGCGACCGGCTGGGGCTGGACGGCTGAGACGGCCCGCCAAGCGTCACCATCCTGTCACGATCCGGCGAGTTTCGGGCCGCTGCCGCGATCTTGCCCTTGTCATGACCCTCAAAGCGTCGCAATTCGCACGCTAACAGCATCAGACATGAATTGACGTGCCGCGGCCCGCGGGCCGACGACGGAGTAGTGACATGAAAGATCTTACCGCCGCGATCCCGGCGACGGACCTGCGCAGCGCGGTGCTTCAGCACCTGAAATATTCGCTGGGCAAGGATGCCGAACACGCCACGATCACCGATTGGCGTCAGGCGCTGAGCTTTGCCATCCGCGACCGGATCGTCGATCCGTGGTTCGCCTCGACGCGCGAGACTTATGCCCGGCAGGGCAAGCGGGTGTTCTACCTGTCGATGGAGTTCCTGATCGGCCGGCTGCTCGAGGATGCGGTCGTCAATCTCGGGCTGCTCGACGAGGCGCACGAGACGTTCGAGGGATTCGGCCTCGACGTCAGGACGGTCATGGCCGACGAGCCCGACGCCGCGCTCGGCAATGGCGGCTTGGGGCGGCTCGCGGCCTGTTTCCTCGAGTCCATGTCGACGCTGGGCTGCCCCGCCTACGGCTACGGCATCCGCTACGAGCACGGGCTGTTCCGCCAGGGCTTTCGCGACGGGCGCCAGGTCGAGGCGCCCGAGGACTGGCTGTCGGAGCTTCACGCCTGGGAGTTCGAGCGCCCCGAGGCGACGATCCCCGTGGGTTTCGGCGGAGAGGTGCGCGAGCTTGGCGGGCGCATGGTCTGGACCCCGGACGAGCGCGTGATCGCGCAGGCGACCGACACCCCCATCATCGGCTGGCACGGTAAATGGGCCAACACGCTGCGGCTGTGGTCGGCCCGCCCCGAGACGGTGTTCGACCTCGACCGGTTCAACGCGGGCGACTATTTCGGCGCGGCCGAGGCCGAGAACACGGCGCGCACGATCAGCCGGGTGCTGTATCCCGACGACACCACCGAAGAGGGCAAGCGCCTGCGCCTCAAGCAGGAATTCTTTTTCACCGCCGCGTCGCTGCGCGACATCCTGCGCCGGTTCGACACCGAATACGACGACCTGTCGCTTCTGCCCTCCAAGGTGGCGATCCAGCTCAACGACACGCATCCCGCCATCGCGGGGCCCGAACTCGTCCGGCTGCTGCATGACGAGCGCGGGATGGACCTGCCGCGCGCCATCGAGACCGCACGCGGGTGCCTGGGCTACACCAACCACACGCTTCTGCCAGAGGCGCTTGAGCGGTGGAGCGAGGGGCTCATGGGCAGCCTCCTGCCGCGCCACCTGCAACTGATCGAGCGGATCGACGCGGCCCATGCCGAGGCCCATCCCGACCGGCGGGTGACGATGCTGGGCGATGGCGACGTGCATATGGGGCCGCTGGCCTTCTCGATGGCGCACAAGGTGAACGGCGTCTCGGGGCTGCATACCGAGCTGATGAAGGAAACCGTCTTCGCCGAGCTGCACCGCCTGCATCCCGAGCGGATCGTGAACCAGACCAACGGCGTGACGCCGCGCCGCTGGATGGTGTCGGCCAACCCGCGGCTCTCGGCGCTGATCACCGAAGCGATCGGCATTGGCTGGGCCGACGATCTCGAACGGCTGGCCGAGCTCGAGCCGATGGCCGAGGATGCCGGGTTCCTCGAGCGGTTCGACGCGATCAAGCGGGCGAACAAGGTCGATCTGGCCGGCAATCTCGCCGGGCGCGACCTGCCCGTCGATCCCGACGCCATGTTCGACGTGCAGATCAAGCGCATCCACGAATACAAGCGCCAGCATCTCAACGTGCTGGAAACCATCGCCCTGTGGCAGGAGATGCGCGACGACCCCACGGGCGACTGGACCCCGCGGGTCAAGATTTTTGGCGGGAAGGCCGCGCCCGGCTATGTCTTCGCCAAAGAGATCATTCACCTCATCAACGCGGTGGGCGACGTCATCAATGCCGACCCGGCGACGAACCACCTGCTGCGCGTGGCCTATCCGGCAAATTACAACGTCAGCCTCGCGGAGCGCCTGATCCCCGCGGCCGAGCTGAGCCAGCAGATCTCGACCGCCGGCAAGGAGGCGTCTGGCACCGGCAACATGAAATTCGCGCTGAACGGCGCGCTGACCATCGGCACGCTCGACGGGGCCAATGTCGAGATCCGCGAACTGGTCGGGGCCGAGAACTTCTTTCTCTTCGGCATGACCGCCTCCGAGGTGGTCGCGCGGCGCGAGATGCACGACCATGCCCGCGCGGCGATCGAGGCCGATCCGCGGCTTGCCCGCGCGCTCGACGCGATCCGGTCGGGCACCTTCGGCGACCGGTTCGAGGCGATCACCGAGAACGTGTCGGGGCAGGATTACTTCCTCGTCTCGTCCGATTTCAGCGATTACTGGCGCGCCAGCCGCGAGGTCGATGCCGCCTGGCGCGATCGGGCGGCATGGAACCGGATGGCCGTGCTGAACACCGCGCGGTCGGGATGGTTCTCGTCCGACCGGACGATCCGGGGCTACATGCGCGACATCTGGAACGCCGAGGCGCTGAGCATCGGCTGATACCGGGGCGGGGCCGGGAAAACCGGCCCCCTCGCGACTTGTTTTGCGCGCGGTTCGGCTTAGCCTCTGGTGCATGAGCAAGCATGTCCAGAAGCCCGCCGTCACCCTGTCGCAAGCCGATGCCGAGGCGCTCCACCAGGGGCGCCACGGCGACCCGTTCGGAGTGTTGGGGCCGCACGAGATCGACGGCATCCGCCGCGTCCGCGCCTTCGATCCCGGCGCCGACGAGATGGCCGCCGTCACCGAGGACGGCACCGAACACCCCCTGACCCGCGTGGAGGACGGCGCCGCCGTCTTCGACGGCCCCGTACCGGGCAGCGGCCATTATTGGCTGCGCGGACGCGCGGACGGCGCGCAATGGGAGTTCGAGGACGCGTTCCGCTTTGGCCCCGTGATCGGCGAGCTCGACGAATACCTGCTGGGCGAGGGCACGCATCAGCGCATCTGGACCGCGCTCGGCGCGCATGTGGTCGAGCACGAGGGCCGGCATGGCACACATTTCGCCGTCTGGGCGCCCAATGCGCAGCGCGTCTCGGTCGTGGGCGAATGGAATCACTGGGACGGGCGGCGCCACCCGATGCGCCTGCGCGGCGCCACCGGGGTGTGGGAGATCTTTGTTCCCGATATCGGCGAGGGCGAGGCCTATAAATACGAGATCCTCGGCCGCGACGGGGCGCTTCAGCCGCTCAAGGCCGATCCGGTGGGCTTCGGCTCGCAGCACCCGCCCGAGAACGCCTCCATCGTGCGCCATATCGGCGGCTACGGCTGGCATGACGGGCGATGGATGGACGAACGCGCGGCGCGCCAGTCGCGCACGGCGCCGATCTCGATCTACGAGGTGCACCTGGGGTCGTGGCGCCGCCGCGAGAACGAGGGCAACCGCCCGCTGAGCTACAAGGAAGCCGCGGTCGAGCTGGTCGATTACGCCCATGACATGGGGTTCACTCATCTGGAGCTGCTGCCGATCAGCGAATACCCGTTCGACGGGTCCTGGGGCTATCAGCCGGTGGGCATGTTCGCGCCCACCATCCGTTTCGGCCCGCCCCACGAATTCCGCGACCTCGTCAACGCGGCGCATGAAAAGGGAATGGGCCTGATCCTCGACTGGGTGCCGGGCCATTACCCGTCCGATCCGCACGGGCTGGCCAAGTTCGACGGCACGCATCTTTACGAACATGCCGATCCGCGCGAGGGGTTCCACCAGGACTGGAACACGCTGATCTACAATTACGGCCGCACCGAGGTCCGCAATTTCCTGACCTCGAACGCGCTATACTGGCTCGAGGAATACCATGTCGACGGGCTGCGCGTCGATGCCGTGGCCTCGATGCTCTATCGCGACTATTCCCGCAAGGAAGGCGAATGGGTGCCGAACCGCCATGGCGGGCGCGAGAATCTCGAGGCGATCGAGTTCCTGCAAAAGGTCAACACCGTCACCTATGGCGAATGCCCCGGCATCATGACGGTGGCCGAGGAATCGACCTCGTTCCCGCATGTGTCGCGCCCCGTCGATGCGGGGGGGCTGGGCTTCGGGTTCAAGTGGAACATGGGCTGGATGAACGACACGCTCAGCTATGTCGAGAAAGACCCGATCTATCGCCGCCATCACCACCACCAGATGACCTTCGGGCTGCATTACGCCTTCAGCGAGAACTTCATCCTGCCGATCAGCCATGACGAGGTCGTGCACGGCAAGGGGTCGATGCTGAACAAGATGCCGGGCTCGGAATGGGAGAAATTCGCCAACCTGCGCGCCTATTACGGGTTCATGTGGGGCCATCCGGGCAAGAAGCTGCTCTTCATGGGCTGCGAGTTCGCCCAGCCGTCGGAATGGAACCACAACGGCCAATTGCCCTGGGGCCTGCTGGACGATCCGCGCCACGGGGGCGTGCAGCGCCTCGTGCGCGATCTCAACACGCTCTATCGCGGGACGCCCGCGCTTCATGCGCTCGATTGCGATCCGGCGGGGTTCCAGTGGATCGAGGCCAACGATGCCGACGCGTCGGTCTATGCGTGGATCCGCCGCTCGGGCGGGCCGGACCCCGAGGCGGTCGTGGTGTGCAACTTCACCCCGGTGGAACGGCGCTACAGGCTGGGGATGCCGCAGGCGGGCCGCTGGCGCGAGGCGCTGAACTCGGATGCCGACATCTATGGCGGCGGCGGGCGCGGCAACATGGGCGGCATCGACGCGGCCGATGGCGGCGTGAACGGACAGCCCGCCTCGGCCGAGGTGACGCTGCCACCGCTCAGCACGCTGATCTTTGTCAAGGACTAGGCCCGAGGGACGGGGCCCCAGCACCGGGGAGAAACGCGGAATGGATCGCGGAACGAACAGATTGGCGAGCCGCAGCATGGCCTTCGTGCTGGCGGGCGGCCGGGGAAGTCGCCTCAAGCAGCTCACCGACACGCGCGCGAAACCCGCGGTCTATTTCGGCGGCAAGACCCGGATCGTCGATTTCGCGCTGTCGAACGCGCTGAACTCGGGCATTCGCAAGATGGCCATCGCGACGCAGTACAAGGCCCACAGCCTGATCCGGCATTGCCAGCGCGGCTGGTCCTTCTTTCGCGCCGAACGCAACGAATATCTCGACATCCTGCCCGCCTCGCAGCGCGTGGCCGAGGACAAGTGGTACCTCGGCACCGCCGATGCCGTGACGCAGAACATCGACATCGTCGACAGCTACGGCGTGGATTTCATCGTCATCCTCGCGGGCGACCACGTCTACAAGATGGATTACGAGCTGATGCTGCGCGAGCATGTCGAAAGCGGCGCCGACGTGACCGTGGGCTGCCTGACCGTGCCGCGGGCCGAGGCGTCGGCCTTCGGGGTGATGGCGGTTGACGACAAGCTGCGGATCACGTCGTTTCTGGAAAAGCCAAAGGATCCGCCGGGGATGCCCGGCGACGAGACGCGCACGCTGGCCTCGATGGGGATCTATGTCTTCAACTGGCCGTTTCTGCGCGAGCTTCTGCTCGACGATTCCGACACGGCCGGGTCGGCGCATGATTTCGGCGGCGACATCATCCCGCATATCGTGCGCCACGGCCACGCGCAGGCGCATCGTTTCACCGAAAGCTGCGTGCGCCACGCCCCCGATGCCGAGGCCTATTGGCGCGACGTGGGCACGGTCGATGCCTATTGGCAGGCCAATATCGACCTGACCGATTTCAGCCCCGAGCTCGATCTCTGGGACCGGAACTGGCCGATCTGGACATATTCCGAGTCCGTCCCGCCCGCGAAATTCATCCATGACGAGGCGGATCGTCGCGGCTCGGCCGTCAGCTCGATGGTGGCGGGGGGTTGCATCGTGTCGGGGACCGAGGTGCGCAATTCGCTGCTGTTCACGCAGGTCCACACCAACAGCTATTCGCATCTGAACCACTCGGTCCTGCTGCCTTTCGTCAATGTGGGGCGCCATGCGCGGCTGACCAAGGCGGTGATCGACGCGGGCGTGCGGATTCCCGAACGGCTGGTGATCGGCGAGGATCCCGACGAGGATCGCAAGTTCTTCGAGGTCTCGGCGGGCGGCGTCACCCTTGTCACCCAGCCCATGATCGACGCGTGGAGCGCCGCGCAATGAGGCTTCGCGTCCTGTCGGTCGCGTCGGAATGCGCGCCCTTCGTCAAGACGGGCGGGCTGGCGGATGTGGCGGGCGCGCTGCCGGCGGGGCTCGACGGGGCAGGGGTCGAGATGCGGGTGCTGGTGCCGGGCTACCGGGCGCTTGCGCAGGTTTCGGCCTCGGGGCGCGAGGTCTGGTCATGGCCGCATCTCTATGGCGGCCCGGCGCGGCTGATCGCGGCCGAGGCGGCGGGGATCGGGCTGTTCGTGCTCGACGCGCCGCATCTCTACGACAGGCCCGGCACGCCCTACCTGGACGAGGCCGGCGGCGATCATCCCGACAATCCCGAACGCTTTGCCGCGCTGTGCCGGGCCGGTGCCGAGATCGGAAAGGCCACGCTCGACTGGCGGCCCGACGTGGTCCATGGCCATGACTGGCAGGCGGGGCTCATGCCCTATTTCCTCAAGAAGGACGGCAGCCAGGTTCCTTCGGTGATGACCGTGCACAACATCGCCTTTGCCGGAACCATCCCGACCGACCGGATCGAGGCGCTGGGGCTCGACCGGGCCGATTTCCACCCCGAGGGGTTCGAGTTCTGGGGCCGGGCCAGCGCGCTCAAGGCGGGGCTGGTCTGGGCCGATGCCCTGACCACGGTCAGCCCCACCTATGCGCAGGAGCTGACGACCGCCGATTTTGGGATGGGGTTCGAGGGGTTGATCGCGCGGCGGCGCGACGACCTGACCGGCATCCTCAACGGCATCGACACCGAGGCCTGGTCGCCCGGCGGCGATGCCCACGCGATCCGTTTCACCAGTTGGCGCGGCAAGGCCAAGGCGACGCGTGCGCTGCGCGACGAGATGGGGCTGCCCCCGTCCGAGGGGCCGCTGGCCGTGGTCGTCTCGCGCCTGACCGGGCAGAAGGGGCTCGACCTGCTGCTCGAGGCGATGCCGCCCTTTCTCGCCCGCGGCGGGCAGATCGCGCTGCTGGGCTCGGGCGAGCGCGGTCTGGAGGATGCGTGGCGCGCAGCGGCCGAGCGTCATGAGGGCGTCGCTGTGCGCATCGGCTATGACGAGGCGCTGTCGCACCGGATGGTCGCGGGGGGCGAGGCAATGCTGGTGCCCTCGCGCTTCGAGCCCTGCGGGCTGACGCAGCTCTACGGGCTGCGCTATGGCGCGGTGCCGGTGGTGGCGCGCACCGGCGGGCTGGCCGATACGGTGATCGACGCCAACGATGCCGCACTGGTCGCGGGGGCCGCCACGGGCATCGTCCACGACCCCGGATCGGTCCCGGCGCTGGCGCGCGCGCTCGACCGGCTTGTCACTTTGCACGCGACGGGCGACACATGGCGGCGCATCGTCCGCCGGGCCATGCACCATCCCGTCGGATGGGACCGGCAGGCGGAACGCTATGCCGACCTTTACCGGAGCCTGTTACCCATCCAATGACCGGACATATCGCGATTGCCGGGGGGCGCGCCGCGCCGCTCGGTGCGACCTTCAAGGGCGACGGCGTCAATTTCGCCGTCTTCTCGCAGCATGCCGAACGCATGGTGCTGTGCCTTTACGACAGCGCGGGGGTCGAGACCCGCATCGACCTGCCCGAACGCAATGGCGACGTGTGGCATGGCTATATCAGCGGGTTGCGCCCCGGCCAGCGCTACGGCTACCGCGCCTATGGCCCCTATGCCCCCGAAGAGGGGCATCGCTTCAACCCTGCCAAGTTGCTCATGGACCCCTATGCCAAGCGGCTGACCGGGCATCCGCGCTGGCACGATGCGCTGATGGGCTACACCGTGGGCGGCGACGACGCCGATCTCGTGCCCGATCCGCGCGACAGCGCGCCCCACATGCCCCGCTCGGTGGTCGAGGATCCGGCCTTTTCGTGGGGCCGCGACCGCCCGCCCGAGACGCGCATCCGCCAGAGCGTCATCTACGAGGCCCATGTGCGCGGCCTGACGCGGCTGCATCCCGACGTAGCCTGGCCGGGCACGTTCCTCGCCATGTCGTCGGACCCGATGCTCGATTACCTCACCGATCTCGGCATCACCGCGATCGAGCTCTTGCCCGCGCAGGCATTCCTTACCGACCGGTTCCTGCACGAAAAGGGGCTGACGAATTACTGGGGCTACCAGACGCTCGGGTTCTTTGCACCCGAGCCGAGATACCTCGCCCGCGGCGAGATATCGGA
This sequence comes from Palleronia sediminis, assembly GCF_004358695.1. GTDB lineage: Bacteria > Pseudomonadota > Alphaproteobacteria > Rhodobacterales > Rhodobacteraceae > Palleronia > Palleronia sediminis. Next base: position 252,497 of record NZ_SNAA01000002.1, on the reverse strand, counting down.
GTTCCAGCAGATGGTGGCGCGGTTCCACTCCGCCGGCATCGAGGTGCTGATGGACGTGGTCTACAACCACACCTGCGAGGGCAACGAGCTTGGCCCCACGCTCAGCTTTCGGGGTCTCGACAATGCCGCCTATTACCGGCTGATGCCCGACAACCCGCGGCTCTATGTCGACGACACTGGCTGCGGAAACACGGTGAACGTCGATCATCCGATGGTGTTGCGGATGATCATGGACAGCCTGCGCTACTGGGTCGAGGTGATGCATGTCGACGGGTTCCGGTTCGACCTGTGCTCGACGCTGGGGCGGCGCGGCGAGGGCGGGTTCGACCAGGGGGCCGCGTTCTTCGACGCGATCCGGCAGGACCCGGTGCTGGGCCAGGTCAAGCTGATCGCCGAGCCGTGGGATATCGGGCCGGGGGGCTACCAGCTCGGGGCCTTTCCGCCGCCGTTTCTGGAGTGGAACGACAAGTATCGCGACACGGTCCGCGGGTTCTGGCGCGGCGATGCGGGACAGGCGCCGGGCCTTGCCGACCGCCTGACGGGCAGCGCGCTGCAATTCGACCATTCGGGCCGCCCCGCCACGTCGAGCGTCAACCTGATTACCGCGCATGACGGGTTCACCCTGCACGACGTGGTCAGCTATGCGCGCAAGCACAACGAGGCCAATGGCGAGGAGAACGCCGATGGCCATGGCGAGAATTATTCCGACAACATGGGCGTCGAGGGCGGGACGGACGACCCCGAGATCCTCGAGGCCCGCGCCCGGCGCAAGCGCAACATGATCGCCACGCTGATGCTGAGCCAGGGCACGCCGATGCTGCTGGCGGGCGACGAGATGGGCCACAGCCAGGGCGGCAACAACAACGCCTATGCCCAGGACAACGAGACGAGCTGGATCGACTGGTCGAACCCCGACGGGGCGCTGCATGCCTTTACCCGCGCGATGATCCGGTTCCGCCGCAAGCATCCCCTGTTGCGCCAAAAACTGTTCCTCCACGCGCAGGAACGCGCGGTCGATCACCGCGCCGACCTGTTCTGGTGGCGCGCCGACGGAACCGCGATGCGGCCAGAGGATTGGGAGGAGCCGGCGCTCGACGCCGTCGCGATGGAGCTTCGGATGGCCTCGGGCACGCCGCATTACGCCGAAACCGAGGTCGCGATCTTCGCGGTGCTCAATCGCGGCCCGGCGACCGAATGGAAACTGCCCGAACCGCCCGACGACATGTTCTGGAACTGGCGCATCGACACGGCCCGCCCCACCGAAACGCCCGGAGCGGTGCGCGACGCGGTGCCCATCGCCGCCGATTGCGTCGCCGTTTTCGTCCTCAGCCCCGACCCCTGACGAGAGATGCCATGACCGACGATCCCCGCGACGCGCTCGCAGCCCGGCTGGGCGTCATCGACGGCTATCACGACCCGACCGGGGCCTGGCACGCGACCGGCCCCGAGACCCGCGACGCGATCCTCGCCGCGATGGGCGAGCCGGTCGCGCCGGACGAGGCGCGCGACCGGCTCGATGCGCTGACGCGCGACGACGCAACTCGGCCCCTGCCGCCATGGGTGGTGGTCGGGTCGGGGCGCGGCCCCGCGCTCGAGGGCTTGGCGGGGCGCGACTGGCGGCTCATCCGCGAGGATGGCGTGACCGAGGCGGGGCAGGGGCCCGAACTGCCGATCCTGTCGAACGGCATCCACCGTCTCGAGGTCGGGGGGCACGAGACGTGGCTTTTGGCGGCGCCCGAGCGTCTGCCCGACGCGCCGCGCGGCTGGGGCATCACCCTGCCGCTTTACGGGCTGGCCGGCGACGGGCGGATCGGCAGCTATGCCGACCTGCGCATGGCCGTGGAGCGCCTTGGGCATGCGGGGGCGGGGTTCGTCGGCATCAATCCGATCCATGCGGGCTTTCCCACCGATACGGACGCGATCAGCCCCTATGCGCCCTCTCATCGCGGGCGGCTGGCCGTCCACCATATCGCGCCCCGCGACGAGCCGGGGCAGGCGGCGGGCGACCTGATCGACTACGCCGCCGCCCAGCCCGGGCGCATGGACGCGCTGCGGGCCGAGTTCGACGCGGACCCCGGCGCGGGGTTTCAGGCGTGGTGGGCGGCGCGCGACGCCGATCTCGAGCGTTTCGCGCTGCACCAGGCGCTGAGCGCGCGGCTGGGGCCGCGCTGGTCGGACTGGCCCGCGCCCTATCGCCGCCCCGACAGCCCCGAGGTCGCGGAATTTGCCCGCGCCCATGCCAATGACTGCGCCTTTCACGGCTGGCTGCAATGGCGCGCCGATGCCCAACTGGTTGAGGTGCGGCAGGCGGCCGAGGCGGCGGGGATGGCCTATGGCCTTTATCTCGACCTGGCCGTGGGCACGCATCCGCACGGGGCCGAGACATGGGGGCGGCCCGACCTTTTCGCGCGCGGCGTGAGCCTCGGCGCACCGCCCGACGCCTTTTCGGCCGGGGGGCAGAGCTGGGGCCTTGCCCCGCTGCATCCGCTGGCGCTGGCCCGCGACGGGTTCCGCCCGCTGGCCGCGATCCTGCAGCGCCAGTTCGCCCATGCGCGGCTGCTCAGGATCGACCACATCCTCGGCTTCGACCGCGCCTTCTGGGTGCCCGAGCAGGATGGCGTGCCGGGGGCCTATGTGCGGATGCCGCGCGAGGCGCTGCTGGCGGTGGCGCGGATCGAGGCCGCGCGGGCGGGCGGCACGGTGGTGGGCGAGGATCTCGGCAACATCCCCGACGGGCTTCAGCATGTGCTGTGGGAGAGCCGCATCCTCGGCTGCCGCGTGGCGCAGTTCGAGCAGGACTGGGATGCCGAGGAGATCCGCTTCAAACCCGCAGACCGCTATGCCCCGGCGGCGCTGACCTCGTTCTCGACGCATGACCTGCCGACCTGGGAGGGGTGGAAGGCCGGGCGCGACATCGCGTGGCGCCGCGATCTCGGCGATATCTCCGAGGACGGCGCGCGCGAGGCGCGGGCGCGGCGCAACGAGGAAGTGGCGCGGCTGACCGAGCTCATCGGCGGTGCGGGGGTCGACGATCTGCACGCCTTTCTCGCCCGCACGCCGTCCTGGCTGATCGCGGTGCAGATCGAGGATCTGCTGGGCCGGCTCGAACAGGCCAACCTGCCTGGCACGATCCACCAGCATCCCAACTGGCGGCGCCGGATCGGGATGGACCCCGCAAAACTCGGTCAGCTTGACGCGGTGGCGCGCACCGCCGACATCATGCGCGACCATGACAGATAGGACCGTGATGCAACCGCTTACCATCGCCACCGACCCGATCGACGGACAAAAGCCCGGCACCAGCGGCCTGCGCAAGAAGACGCGCGTGTTCCTCGAACCGCATTACCTCGAGAATTTCGTGCAGGCGATCCTCGACGGGATCGGCGGCGCGGGGGGCAAGACCTTTGTGCTGGGCGGCGACGGGCGGTATTTCTCGGACCGCGCGGCGCAGGTGATCCTGCGCATGGCCGCGGCCAACGGTGCGGCGCGGGTGATCGTGGGGCAGGGGGCGCTGCTCTCGACGCCGGCCGCCTCGAACCTGATCCGCAAGCGCGGCGCCGATGGCGGCATCATCCTGTCGGCCAGCCACAATCCCGGCGGCATCGACGAGGATTTCGGCGTCAAGTTCAACGGCCCCAATGGCGGCCCGGCCTCGGAGGAGGTGACGGCCCGGATCTTCGAGGCGACCAGGGCGATCCGCGCCTACCGCATCCTCGAGGCCCATGACGTGGACCTGTCGCGCCCCGGCACGCGCGAGCTGGGCGGCATGACGGTCGAGGTCGTCGATCCGGTCGCCGACTATGCCGAGCTGATGGAGGGGCTTTTCGATTTCGACGCCATCCGGGCGATGATCGGCGGCGGGTTCCGCCTGGTCTTTGACGCGATGCACGCGGTGACGGGGCCTTACGCGACCGAGATCCTCGAGAACCGGCTGGGCGCGGCGCGCGGCAGCGTCCGCAACGCCACGCCCCTGCCCGATTTCGGAGGCGGCCATCCCGACCCCAACCCGATCTGGGCGCGCGAGCTGATCGAGATCATGTCGGCCCCCGATGCGCCCGATTTCGGCGCGGCCTCGGACGGGGATGGCGACCGCAACATGATCGTGGGGCCGGGCGCCTATGTCGCGCCGTCCGACAGCCTCGCCGTGCTGGCCGCCAATGCGCAGCTTGCCCCGGCCTATGCCGGCGGGCTCAAGGGGGTCGCGCGCTCGATGCCGACGAGCCGCGCGGTCGACGCCGTGGCGCGCGCGCGCGGCATGGTCTGCTATGCGACGCCCACGGGGTGGAAATTCTTCGGCAACCTGCTCGATGACGGGCGCATCACGCTTTGCGGCGAGGAAAGCGCCGGCACCGGCAGCGACCATATCCGCGAAAAGGACGGGCTGTGGGCGGTGCTGTTGTGGCTGAACATCCTTGCGGCCACGGGCAAGGGCGTCAACGCGCTGATGGAGGCGCATTGGCGCGAGTTCGGCCGCAACTATTACTCACGCCACGATTTCGAGGGGATCGAGACCGCGCGCGCCGAGGCGCTGATCGACGATCTGCGCGGGCGGCTCGACCGCCTGCCGGGCCTCGAGGCGGCCGGCCGCACGGTAGAGTCCGCGGCCGAGTTCGACTATACCGACCCGGTCGACGGATCGGTGGCGCGCGCGCAGGGTATCCAGGTCCAGCTCGACGGCGGGGGGCGGATCGTGCTGCGCCTGTCGGGCACCGGCACGTCGGGGGCGACGCTGCGCGTCTATCTCGAGCATGTCGAGACCGATCCCGACCGCTTTCACACCGACGTTCAGGAGGCCCTGTCGTCGGTCATCGCCGCGGCGCACGAGATCGCCCGGATCGAGCATCATACCGGCCGCACCGAACCCGACGTGCGCGCCTGAGAAGGGAAAGACATGGCATTGGACGACCGCATCGCCGCCGACATGGACATGGCGGAAGGGCTTGCGCAATTCTGTCGCGAGACGCTGACCACGGCGGATACCGCCTTTGACGCGCACATGGCCATCGCGCGCAAGCTGGGCGGGCACTGGGACGGCGAAATCGCGAGCTTCGGCTTCTGGACGCCCGAGCTGCTGGACAACCGCGTGCCCGATGGCGACGTGTTCCTCGAGGTGCTGTCGCCCGTCGAGCCGCTGGACCTGACCCGCGCCCACCAGGAGCTGGTGTTCGAACGCGCCTACCTGCCCGTCGCCCGCTACGAGGCGCATACATTCGCGGCCGCGCGCGGGATGCGCGCGGGGCGGCGCGACGAGGGGGGCGATTTCTACACGCTGGTCTGGCGCGACCAGAACGACGAGTGGCACCGCATTCTCGACCCGCTGGCCATGTCGCTGCCCTTCGGCGTCATGGCGCCCGCCGAGCTCTACGATGTGGCCGCGATGCGGGCGGCGCGGCGCGACACCGCCTTTTGGGAGGGGTTCGCGGGCGAGACCCCGCGCAAGTTCGGCCCGCCTGCGAATATCCTCCAGATCCATGTGCCGACCGCCACCGCGGGCGGCACGCTCGCAAGCCTCACGCGCCATTACGAACGCCTGTCCGAGCGGGTGGAAAAGGGGCTCAACCGCGATCCGCTGGACGAGCTGTTCCTGGGCTATGACGCGGTGCAGCTCTTGCCGGTGGAGCCGACGACGGTCTACGAGACCGGCCCCGATTTCTGGTCCGAGATTGCCGATCCGGACGATCACCACCACGTCACGGTGAACCTGATCCGGCCCAATACCACGAACTGGGGCTATGACATCGTCATCGCGGGCATGGGCACGGTGAACCCGGTGCTGCTGGAATCGGGCCGGCCGGACGAGCTGATGGATTTCGCCGCCGCGCTGCACAATTTCCCGACCAAGCCCAAGATGCTGATCCTGGACGTGGTCTTCGGCCATGCCGACAACCAGGGGCTGCGCGCGCTCAACCCGCATTTCTTCGCGGGGCCGAACATGTATGGCCAGAACCTCGACTACAAGAACCCGGCCGTGCGCGCGATCCTTCTCGAGATGCAGCGCCGCAAGGTCGATTTCGGCGCCGACGGCGTGCGGGTGGACGGCGCGCAGGATTTCAAATGGTGGGACAACCAGGCGCAGGAGCTGCGTCATGACGACGAGTTCCTGCAATCCATGGCCGATATCGAGCAGGAAGCCGCCGGCACCCGCTATCGGCCGTGGTTCATCTTCGAGGACGGGCGCCCCTGGCCGCAGGAGGATTGGGAGCTTTCGTCGACCTATCGCGCGGTGATCGAGACCCAGAACGACGACGACGTGTTCCAGTGGGGGCCGCTGACATTCGCGCATAACACGCCGTTCATCTATGGCTACTGGCTGTCGAAATGGTGGCGCATCAAGGAGATGCTGGCCCGCGGGTCGAACTGGATCTCGGGCACGGCCAACCACGACACGCTCAGGCGCGGCACGCAGGTAAATCCCAAGCTCAACATCAACACCCGGCTCGGCGACACCCGGATGGAGATCCTCGAAAAGGCCTATGACAACCCCGCCGTGTCGATGCTGACCTACGCGGCGTTTCCCGGCGTGCCGATGGATTTCCTTAACGCCACGGCGCGGGGCAACTGGGGCTTCATCCGCAACCAGGACGACAAGTACGGCATCAAGGTCGTCGCCGAAGAGGCGATCAGCCTCAAGTGGCAGGTCGACGCCTATCACTATTCGATTCCGGGCAATTTCACGCGGCTCAAGCAACTGGGCTTCGAGACCCGCGAAGAGCTCAAGCGGTTCTTCGAGTTCCTGCCGGCGCTGGTCGAAGTGACGGATTACGACGTCGACCATATCGCCAAGCTCTTGAACGGGGTCGAGCCGCCGCTGGCGGGGCCGGGCCATTTCACCGTGCGCGATCTCAAGGAGATCGCGCGCGCCTGGATGGATGACATGCATGAATATTGCAATGTCTTCAACACGGTATCCATGCTTAACCCGGCGCAGACGGGCTTCATGCTAAAGCTGCGGAACTTTCGCCGCGACAACATGTGGTTGCGCGGCAATCTTGGGCCCGAGGATCATTTCGACTATCTGCAGCCGGTGGACGGTAAGACGATCTTCACCTCTTACCGCAAGGGTCCGGGCAAGGAGGTTTTCACCATCACCCACATGGAAGGCGGCCCCAGCGACGAGTTCGACCCCCTGCGCCTGCCCATTCCGGGGCTGAAGGGGGCGGGATGGCGCTGCGTGCTGCGCACCCCCACCATCGGCGAGGATTACCTATCGGGGCCCATCGTGCTCCATGACAGCATGGGAGTCGTCTTTGAGCGGACATAGACCACCGAAATTCCGTATCGGCCCGCTCGACCGCTATGCCGTTTTCGCGGCGGTGGTGGTTGTGTCGGTGCTGCTTTTCTGGGCCGCGACCGCTCTGTCGGAATGGTTCTGGCTGCCCGCGGCGGTGTTCATCGCGCTTGCGCTGACGGGGCTGCGCGACGTGGTGCAGACCGAACATGCGGTGCTGCGCAACTATCCGATCATGGGGCATTTCCGGTTCCTCTTCGAAAAGATCCGCCCCGAGATCCGCCAATACCTCATCGAATCCGACCAGGACGAAGAGCCGTTCAGCCGCGAGGACCGCTCGATCGTGTACCAGCGCGCCAAGAACCAGGAGGGCGCGCGCCCCTTCGGCACGAAAAAGGCGGTCTACCAGGGCGGCTATTCGTGGATGACCCATTCGATCACGCCCACCCATCTCGACCGCCACGATTTCCGCGTACGCATCGGCGGCCCGGATTGCGCGAAACCCTATGACGCCTCGCTCTACAACATCTCGGCCATGTCCTTTGGCTCGCTGTCGGGCAATGCCATCAAGGCGCTGAACATCGGCGCGAAAAAGGGCGGCTTTGCCCATGACACGGGCGAGGGCGGGATCAGCAGCTATCACCGGCAGGGGGGCGACCTGATCTGGGAGATCGGGTCGGGCTATTTCGGCTGCCGCGATGCCGAGGGCAATTTCGACCCCGAAAAGTTCCGCGCCCAGGCCACCGACGACCAGGTCAAGATGGTCGAGATCAAGCTGAGCCAAGGTGCAAAGCCCGGCCATGGCGGCATGCTGCCCGCGGCCAAGATCACCGAAGAGATCGCCGAGGCGCGCGGCGTCGAGATGGGAAAGGACTGCGTCTCGCCGGCGGGGCATTCGGAGTTCTCGAACCCGACCGAGCTCTGCGAATTCATCGGCAGGTTGCGCGACCTGTCGGGCGGCAAGCCCGTGGGGTTCAAGCTCTGTATCGGGCATCGCCGCGAGTTCATGTGCATCGTCAAGGCGATGATCAAGACCGGGATCTATCCCGATTTCATCGTGGTCGACGGCACCGAGGGCGGGACCGGGGCCGCCCCGCTGGAATTCGCCAACCATGTCGGTATGCCCCTGAACGAGGGCTTGAGCTTCGTGCACAACACGCTGCTGGGCGCCGGCGTGCGCGAGCGCATCCGCATCGGCGCCTCGGGCAAGCTCATCCATGCCTACGATATCGGGCGGGCCTTTGCGCTCGGGGCCGATTGGTGCAACTCGGCGCGGGGGTTCATGTTCGCGGTAGGCTGCATCCAGGCGCAGGCCTGCCATACCAACGAATGCCCCACCGGCGTCACGACGCAGGATCCGATCCGCCAGCGCGCGCTCGTCGTTCCCGAAAAGGGCGAGCGGGTCTACAACTTCCACCGCAACACCATGCGCGCCCTGGCCGAGATCGCCGGCGCCGCCGGGCTCGACGACCCGCGCGATTTCCTGCCCTACCACTTCATGAAGCGCGAGAACGACGGCGCCATGGTCGAGGCCAGCGATGTCTGGACCTACCTTCCCACGGGTTTCCTGCTGACCGAGGGCGACGATCACATGGCCTATCGCCAGCGCTGGAAACGCGCCAGTGCCGAGACCTTTCGCCCGCCCGACCCGGTGGGCCGCAAGACGACCCGCGGCGAGATGGAGCAGGCGGCGCAATAACCCCGACCACGCGGGCCCGCGCCCTTCGGCGGGTGCCGCCCCATCACGAATCCGCCAAGCCGGGCGATTGCGCCCCGGCTGCGGCCACGCGGCCCTTGCCCCCGCCTCGGGGCTGGGGATAGACCATCGGCCATGTCGCTGTGGTCCTATGCCAACCCCGTGAAGTTCATGGCCCTTTCGGGCCGCCTGCTTCGCCCGATCGCCGGTCTCGCGGCGCTGTGCCTCGTGGTCGGCCTGACCTGGGGCTTTTTCTTCACGCCCGACGATTACCGGCAGGGCTCGACCGTCAAGATCATCTATCTGCACGTCCCCGCCGCGCTCATGGCCATCAACGCGTGGCTCATGATGCTGGTCGCCTCGCTCGTCTGGATCGTACGCCGCCACCATGTCAGCGCGCTGGCCGCCCGCGCGGCGGCGCCCGTGGGGCTGACCATGACGCTCGTGGCGCTGGTCACGGGCGCGGTCTGGGGCCAGCCCATGTGGGGCACATGGTGGGCGTGGGATCCGCGGCTGACCTCGTTCCTGATCCTGTTCCTGTTCTACCTCGGCTATATCTCGCTGTGGCAGGCGGTCGAGGATGACGACACCGCCGCGGACCTGACCGGCGTGCTGTGCCTTGTGGGTTCGGTATTCGCGGTGCTGTCGCGCTACGCGGTCAACTTCTGGAACCAGGGGCTGCACCAGGGCGCGTCGCTGTCGCTCGACGCCGAGGAAAACGTGGCCGACGTGTTCTATTTCCCGCTGCTCGTCTGCATCGCGGGTTTCGTGCTGCTTTTCCTCGCGCTGGTGCTGGCCCGGACCCGGACCGAGATCCGCGCCCGCCGCCTGCGCGCCCTGACGCTGCGCGAAAGGATGATCCATGCCTGACCTGGGCAAATACGCGGCCGAGGTGCTGGGCGCCTATGCGTCGACGGCGATCCTGCTGGCGGCGCTCGTGGTCCTGACCTGGCGGCGGTCCGCGCGGGTGCGTCGCGCGCTCGAACGGGCGGAGGCGCGGCGCGATGAGTAGGACCCCCTGGCTCGCCATCCTGCCGCCCGCGATGTTCGCCGGGCTCGCGATCCTGTTCTACGCGGGGATGCAGCGCGACGATCCCGATGCGCTGCCCTCGACGCTGGTGGGCCGACTTGCGCCCGCGCTCGATCTCGCGCCCCTGGGCGATCTGCCCTTGCCCGACGCGGCGGCGCTGTCGGATGGCGGCGTCACGCTGGTGAATTTCTGGGCGAGCTGGTGCGCGCCCTGCCGTGTCGAGCATCCTTTTCTCGAGGGTCTCGCCGCCCGCGAAGGGGTCGATATCGTCGGCGTGAACTACAAGGACGCGCCCGCGAACGCGCTCGGCTTTCTCGAAGAGCTCGGCAACCCCTATGTCGCCACCGGCGCCGATGCGCAGGGCCGCGTCGCGCGGGACTGGGGCGTCTACGGCGTGCCCGAGACCTTCGTGATCGACGGCGACGGCATCGTCGTCGCCCGCGTCGCGGGCCCGGTGACGCAGCGCACCATCGACAGCACGGTCGCGCCGGCCATCGCGGCGGCGCGGGATACCGCTAACCCGTGATCCACACCACCAGCGCCAGGGCAAGCACGGTGGTCTCGATCATCGGCAGGGGCCAGGCGATGCGCGTGGCCGCGCTGCGCAGGGCATGGCGCATACGGTCTCTCCGGTTCGTCACCCCCAAGGCTTAGCGGGCCGCATGCCGCGGCGCGAGCGTTTCAGCCCCGTCTGGGCAAGATTTCGCCATTTCGCCGCCCCGGCCGCGTTCCGACCCCACCGCATCGAAACAATCGCCCCGCGCATTGCGCACCGTCACCGGCAGGCGGGTGATAGCGCTGGAACTCATGCGCCGCTGCGCCCATTGACGAGGGCAGCGCGCCCTTTCACCGGACATGCCCATGCAGATTTTTGCCTGCCCTGACTGCGGCGGACGGCTCTATTTCCGTAACTCGGTCTGCGGATGCGGAACGGCGGTCATGTTCGACCCCGAGACGCATTCCATGCGCCTCGCCGATCGCCCCTGCGCCAACCGCGCGCGGATCGGGTGCAACTGGGCGGCGGCCGGGGGCGGCGGGCTCTGCCGGTCCTGCGCGATGACGCAGGTGGTGCCCGATCTCGACGCGGGCGACAATCTCGACCTCTGGGCCGAGACCGAACGCGCCAAGCGCTGGATGCTGGCCAATCTCGGCCGCTGGGGCTGGTTCGGGGCCCGCGATCCGGGGCCGCGCCCGGTCTTTCGCCTACTGTCCGAGCAGACCGCGCGGGGGGCGGCGAATGTCGTCATGGGCCACGCGGCGGGCGTCATCACGATCAACGTGGCCGAGGCGCGCGAGCCGGTCCGCGCCGAACGCCGCGCCGACCTGGGCGAGCTCTACCGCACGATGCTGGGGCACATGCGTCACGAGATGGCGCATTTCCTGTTCACCCGCCTCAGCGGCGAGGCCGGGTTCGCCGAAGGGTTCCGCGCGCTTTTCGGCGACGAGCGGGACGATTACGCCGCCGCACTCGCGCGCCACTACGCCGCGCCCCGTCCCGCCGGGCCCGATCACGTCACCGCCTACGCGACGGCGCACCCGCACGAGGACTGGGCCGAGACGTTGGCCCACCTGCTGCACCTGACCGACCTTCTCGACAGCGCGGGCGCGGTCGGCATGTCGCTGCCCAGCGCCGATCCTTCGGCCGCCCCCGACGCCTATGCCGAGGCCGATACCGCCGCGCTCGTCTCGCGCGCGGTGGCGGTGGCGATCGCGGTCAACCACGTCAATCGCGCGCTCGATCTGCCCGATCTCTATCCCTTCGTGATCGGGCCGGGGGTGGGGGACAAGCTGGCCTTCATCCACCGCCGCCTGCGCCGCGGGGGATGAGGCGCCGCGCCCTCGTTTCTTTGTTTCGATAAATACTCATGTCGGGGCGCCCGCCACGGGCGGCGACGCTCAGGCCGGGCGTGCCTCGTTCATCAGCCCCGCGACATGCTGCGCGCAGCCCGTCAGCGCGGCGTAGTCGTCCTCGACCCCCCAGACGGCGAACCGGTCCATGAAATCGGTGAACCGTCCCTTGGCGCGGAACGCTTCGTCAAAGCCGAAGCGCGACAGGTAGGGGCGGATCGCGTTCGACATGCCGCCCACGAGATAGATCCCGCCAAAGGGCAGGGTGGCCAGCGCCAGGTCGCCCGCGACGCGTCCCAGCGCCTGCACGAAAAGCTCGGCCGCGCGGGCGGCTTCGGGGTCGTCGCCGGTGGCGAGCGCCGCCACGATATCGTGCGACCGCGCGCGCCGCCGCCCCTCGGTCACGAATTCGAGGATGGTCTCGAGCCCGCTGCCCGAGACCACGTTCTCGACCTCGGGATAGCCGCCGCGCCGCGCGGCGAAACGGGCAAGCGCGTGGTCCTCGTCCGTGACCGACGGCAGCGCCATGTGCCCGGTCTCGCAAGGCGGCACGTAGCGGCCGGTTTCGGTGCGAAAGACGGGGACCGAGTTGAAGCCCGTGCCCACCCCGATCACCAGCTTGGCGTTGAGCGGGTCGCCCTCGGGGCCGGGCACGATCGGAAAGAGGCAATCGTCCGCGATATGGTCGAGCGCATGGCCCTGCGCCTGCAGATCGTTCAGCACCGAGACCGTCCGCGCCCCGGTGACGCGCCCCAAATCGTCGCGGTCGAAGACCCAGTCGAGATTGGTCAGCCGCCCGATCCCGTCCATCACCGGCCCGGCCACCGCGACGCAGGCCCCGGCGCAATCGGGGCGGCCGGCCTCGACGAGGAACCGCTCGAGGATATCGGGCAGGCCCGCGAACCCGGCGTTGCGGAACCGGCGGGTCGTGTCGGCCATGACCTGCGGCCCGCGCGCAAGGGCGACGCGGGTATTGGTGCCGCCGGCATCTGCGACGATGGACAGGCCGCGGGTCATCTCGGATCCTCCTTGCCGCGCATGGGGGCTGCGGGCCTGCGGGTGGGCGTCATTTTCGGGCCAGCGCCCGTGCCATCGCCTTGTACGAGTCCTTGGGCGTACGTTTCTGGCTGGCATAATCGACATGCACCAGCCCGAAACGCGGATCGTATCCCAGCGACCATTCGTAATTGTCCAGAAGCGACCACGCGAAATACCCCTTGACCGGAACGCCGTCGTCGATGGCGCGGCGCACCTGCGCGAGATGCGCGTCGAGATAGGCCGTGCGTTTCGCGTCCTTCACCGCGCCGTCGGTGACGCGGTCGTCGTTGGCCAGCCCGTTCTCGGTGACATAGATCGGGATGTCGCGGCTGTAGGCGCCGTGGATGCGGATCAGGAAGGCGTGAAGCCCTTCGGGAAAGATCTCCCAGCCGACCTGCGTCTTGGCCAGCGGGCCGGGGATGTCGTGGTGATGCGGCCAGGGGCCGTTATCGGGCACGATGAGCTTGCGGGTGTAGTAGTTCAGCCCCACCCAGTCGAGCGGCTGACGGATGCCCGCCATGTCGTCCTGCCAGCCCTTGGGCAGATGCCGTTCGAGCCCGGCCAGAACGTCATCGGGATAGGTGCCGGAAAAGATGCCCGAAAGGAAGAACCGGTTGTAGATCCCGTCATAGAGCTTGGCCGCGGCCTGCGCCTCGGGGGTGGCATCGACGGGGGCGGCGTATTCGAGATTGCACACCGCGCCGAGGTTCTTCATCCCCAGATCGCGCATCGTCTCGATCGCGCGGCCATGCGCCAGGAGGACGTGGTGCATGGCGCGTGCGGCGGCGCGCACGTCGCGCATCCCCGGCGCGTGCTGGCCGAGGAAATGGCTGAGCCATGCCACGCACCACGGTTCGTTGATGGGGGCGGCCGACCAGAGGCGGTCGCCGATACGCTCCATCACGATGCGGGTGAAATCGGCGAAACGCTCGGCGATGTCGCGGTTGCGCCAGCCGCCCTGGTCGGCTAGCGGCTGCGGCAGTTCCCAGTGATAGAGCGTCGCGGCGGGCTTGATCCCGCGTTCCAGCATCCCGTCGACGAGGCGGTCGTAGAAATCCAGCCCGGCCGGATTGGCCGCGCCGCGCCCCTCGGGCTGGACCCGCGCCCACGAGGTCGAAAAGCGGTAGACGTCGAAATTGCCGTCGCGCACGAGGTCGAGATCCTCGGGCCAGCGGTTGAGGTGATCGCAGGCCACGTCGCCGTTCTCGGCCCGCACCACGTTTCCGGGGGTCGCGGCGAAACTGTCCCAATGGGTCGGCCCCGCGCCGCCCTGGGCGTGGCCCTCGATCTGGTAGGCCGAGGTCGACACGCCGAAGAGGAAGTCGGACGGGAAATCGGAACGGGTGTGGGTCAGCATGGGGGCTCCGGTGATTGGCCTGTGCCCGGCTGGACATAGAGGCCCGCCCCCCGGCGGTCAAAGCGGCAGGGGCGAGGGCCGCGGGATTGCGGTGACTTTAAGGAAGAGATGCGATGCCGTGGTCGCGCGACGTTTGACTCCTAAGTCTCTTTCGGCAACCGTTGCACGATAAATGCGCTGCCGCCCCAGATCTGGGGGAATGGCAGGCAGACACAACCGGAGGAGTGACCGAATGAAACTGCACCACGGATTGATGACCGGCGCGGCCGTGCTGGCGCTTGGAACGGGAATGGCGTCGGCCCAGTCGGGCGATCTCAAGTTCCCCAAAGGCGAGGGCGCCTTCACCTGGTCCAGCCTCGAGGAATTCGCCTCGGGCCATGACTATTCGGGCCAGTCGCTCGAGATCACGGGCCCGTGGACGGGGGCCGACAAGGCCCTGTTCGATTCGGTCATCGCCTATTTCGAAGACGCCACCGGGGCGGATGTGAACTATTCGGGCTCGGACAGCTTCGAGCAGGATATCGTCATCTCGACGCAATCGAACTCGGCGCCCAACATCGCCGTCTTTCCCCAGCCGGGGCTCGTGGCCGACCTCGCCGCGCGCGGCTCGATCGCCGAGCTCGAGGACGATACCGCGTCTTTCATCGCGGAAAACTATGCCGCGGGGCAATCCTGGGTCGATCTCGCCTCGTTCGAGGGGCCGGACGGGAACACGGGGCTTTATGCCTTCCCCTACAAGATCGACGTGAAATCGCTGGTCTGGTACGTGCCCGAGCAGTTCGAGGAAGCCGGCTACGAGGTGCCCGAGACCTACGAGGCGCTCAAGGAGCTGACCGAGCAGATGGCGTCGGACGGCGTGACGCCGTGGTGCATCGGGCTGGGTTCGGGCGCGGCGACGGGCTGGCCCGCGACGGACTGGGTCGAGGACCTGATGCTGCGCACGGTCGAGCCCGCGGTCTATGACCAATGGACCAGCGGAGAGCTCGATTTCGACGACGAGCGCGTGGTCAACGCGATCGAGGAATTCGGCTGGTTCCTCCAGGACGGCTATGTGAACGGCGGGCGCGAGGCGGCGGCCACGACCGATTTCCGCGATGCGCCGACGGGGCTCTTCCAGTTCCCGCCCGAGTGCTACATGCACAAGCAGGCGACCTTCATCCCGACCTTCTTCCCCGAGGGCACGGTGGTCGGCGAGGATGTCGATTTCTTCTACTTCCCCGCTCCGTCCGAGGGCGATCTGGGCCAGCCCGTGCTGGGCGCGGGCACCATGTTCGGCATCACCGACGACAGCGAGGCCGCGCGCGGCTTCATCGACTTCCTGCAAACGCCCATCGCGCACGAGATCTGGGCCGCGCAGGGCGGTCTGCTGTCGCCCCATAACGGCATCAACGCCGAGGTCTTTGCCAATGACACCGGTCGCGCGCTGAACGACATCCTGCTGAACGCGACGACCTTCCGCTTCGACGGGTCCGACCTGATGCCGGGCGAGATCGGGGCCGGGGCGTTCTGGACGCAGATGGTCGAGTTCACCACCGGATCGGCCGACGCGCAGACGGCCGCCAGCGCCATCGAGGCGCGGTGGAGCGAACTGTCCGACTGATCGCGCAAGGGCGGGGCGGCGTCATCGCACGCCCCGCCCATCCACCTGATTAAATGGTATTTTCCGAAATTAAGGGGTGTTCGTGCGGCCCGCGCCGCGTCATGCTCGGGCCAAACGGGGGGTCGCGCGTCTCGCGCCGCGCGACAGGGCACTTGGGGAGGAGCCTGACATGCCGGTGATCTTGCAGGGGATCGTGACCATCCTGATCGGGGTCGGCGGATGCGTCGCCTATTTCTACCTCTCGAACCTGGTGCTCGACCGGTTCATCTTTCCCGCCAAGGGCGAACAGGCCGGGCGCAACATCAACCGCGCCAATGCCGTGCGCCCCTGGCTGTTCCTGTTCCCGGCGGTCTTCGTGCTCGGGCTCTATCTCGTCTACCCGGTGATCGGGTCGTTCATCCGGTCGCTCTATGGCCGCGAAGCGGGCGATTTCGTGGGCTTCGGCAACTATATCTCGCTTTTCGGATCGCCCGATTTCCAGACGGCGTTCTGGAACAACGTGCTCTGGGCGGTGTTCGTGCCGGCCGCGTCGACCTTTTTCGGGCTTCTGGCCGCGCAGCTCACCGACAAGCTGAGCTGGGGCAACATCGCCAAGTCGCTGATCTTCATGCCGATGGCGATCAGCTTTGTCGGCGCGTCGCTCATCTGGAAATTCCTCTACGCCAACGATGCCGATATCGGGCTCATCAACGCCGTGCGCGACATGCTGGGCTTTTCCGACCCGATCGACCCGCTCCAGATCCCGTTCTGGAACAATTTCTTCCTGATGATCATCCTCGTCTGGATCCAGACCGGCTTTGCCATGGTCATCCTGTCGGCCGCGCTGCGTGGCATCCCCGAGGAAACGATCGAGGCCGCCATCCTCGACGGGGCCAACCCGTTCCAGCTCTTCTTCAAGATCAAGGTACCGCAGATCATGCCGACCATCGTCGTGGTCTGGACAACGATCACGGTGCTGGTGCTCAAGGTCTTCGACATCGTCTACACGATGACGGGCGGCAATTTCGGCACCGAGATCCTGCCCAGCTACATGATGGATTTCATGTTCCGCGACGACGGTCGCGCCACCGCAATCGCCTTTGTCATCATGATCGTCGTCCTGCCGGTCATGGTCTGGAACATCGTGCAGGCCCGCAAGGAGGTTCGCTGACATGGACGGTATGGCCGGACACAAATCGTCGCTATCCTGGGCCACCAACATCTCGGTCGTGGTGCTGGTGCTGCTGTGGTTGATCCCGACCATCGGACTGTTCGTGTCCTCCTTTCGGGAACGCGACCAGATCTCGGCCTCGGGCTGGTGGGAGGCCCCCTTCGCCGTCGAGATCACGGCACGCGGCCGTACCGCGACCGAGGCCACGCCCGAGGGCGACCTGTTCGTCGTCACCGGCAATATCTATGACGACCCGGAGGCGGGGAGTTTCTTTCCCAATGGCGGCGGCGAGATCGTGGCCTTCGGGACGCGCGGCGTCGATCCTTCGGAGTTCGAGGCCGGGACCGTCGCCGATCTGGGCGATGGCGAGACGCTCGTCATCAACCCCGATGGCAGCTACGAATACCGAACGCCGGAGGAGCCGGGCAGCCGCGGCCAGCGCGTGTATTTCGCGGCCGCCAGCCCCCCGGCCTTTACGCTGGACAATTACCGCAACGTCCTGACCGCCGACAACATGGACCGCGCCTTCATCAATACACTGACGGTGACGATCCCGGCGACGATCATCCCCATCCTCATCGCGGCCTTCGCGGCCTATGCGCTGGCCTGGATGGATTTTCCGGGGCGCGGGCTCTTGATCGCCATCGTCGTGGGCCTGCTGGTCGTGCCCTTGCAGCTTGCGCTGGTGCCGATGCTGAACCTGCATAACGCCATCGGCGTGGGGCAGAGTTTCCTCGGCATCTGGTTCGCGCATACGGCCTTCGGGATGCCGCTCGCCGTGTATCTCTTGCGAAACTACATGGTCGGCCTGCCACGCGACATCATCGAAAGCGCCAAGGTCGACGGGGCCACCGATTTCGAGCTGTTCCTGCGGATCATCCTGCCGCTGAGCTTTCCGGCGCTGGCGGCATTCTCGATCTTCCAGTTCCTGTGGACGTGGAACGACCTGCTGGTGGCCAAGGTGTTCCTGCCCTCCGACGATGCCAGCAAGGTCATGACGGTCAAGATCGCCGACGACCTGCTGGGCTCGCGCGGGGGGGATTGGGGCATCCTCGCGACCGCCGCCTTCGTGTCGATCGCGGTGCCGCTGGTGGTGTTCTTCGCGATGCAGCGGTTCCTCGTGCGCGGCCTGCTCGCGGGTTCGGTCAAGTAAGGGATCAACACCCACATATGTCGTTTCTCGAAGCTTCGTCGGACGCGCCCAGGTCGGCGCTGAAGCGCGACCCCGACTGGTGGCGCGGCGCGGTGATCTATCAGGTCTATCCGCGCTCGTTCCAGGACAGCAACGATGACGGGATCGGAGACCTGTCGGGCATCATCCACCGGCTGGGCTACCTGCGCCGGCTGGGGGTCGACGCGATCTGGATCTCGCCGTTCTTCCGTTCGCCGATGCGCGATTTCGGCTATGATATCTCGTCGTTTCGCGACGTCGATCCGATGTTCGGGTCGATGGGCGATTTCGAGGCGCTGGTCCACCAGGCGCATCGGCTGGGCATCCGGGTGCTCATCGACCTCGTGTTCAACCACACCTCGTCCGAGCATGACTGGTTCAAGGAAAGCCGCTCCTCGCGCGACAATCCCAAGTCGGATTGGTATGTCTGGGCCGACCCGCGCCCCGATGGCACGCCCCCGAACAACTGGCTCTCGATCTTCGGCGGCCCCGCCTGGGAGTGGGATTCCGAGCGGATGCAGTATTACCTGCACAATTTCCTGACCGAGCAGCCGGACCTGAATTTCCACTGCCCCGAGGTGCAGGACGAGTTGCTCGACGTGGCGCGGTTCTGGCTCGACAAGGGGGTGGACGGGTTCCGCCTCGATGTCGTGAACTTCTACTTCCACGACGCCGATCTGCGCGACAACCCCGCGCTGCCCGTCGAATACCGCAACGACAACACCGCCCCGTCGGTGAACCCCTACAATTTCCAGGATCATCTCTACGACAAGACGCGGCCCGCCAACCTCGCCTTTCTGCAACGCCTGCGCGAGGTGATGGACGAATATCCCGACATCACCAGCGTCGGCGAGATCGGCGAAAGCCAGCGCGGGATGGAAACGCAGCGCGACTATACCTCGAACGGTCGGCTGCACATGGCCTATGATTTCGATTTCCTCTCGGGGGTGTTCCCGTCGGGGTCGCGGATCGGCAAGGTGCTCGAACGGTTCGGCCGCGTCGTGACCGAAGGCTGGGCCTGCTGGGCGTTCTCCAACCATGACACGGTGCGATATCCGACGCGGTGGGGGCTCGACGACGCGCAGATCCGGCTCTACGCGGCGATCCTGATGACGCTGCGGGGCACGGTCTGCCTCTACCAGGGCGAGGAACTCGGCTTGGGCGAGGCCTACGTGCCGTTCGACGAGCTTCAGGATCCCTACGGCAAACGGTTCTGGCCCAAGTTCCGCGGGCGCGACGGCTGCCGCACGCCCATGCCCTGGACGACCGAGCATAACGGCGGCTTCTCGGACGGGCGGCCGTGGTTGCCGGTCGCGATCGAGCATGTGGAGCAGGCCGTGTCGCTCCAGGATCGCGACGCGGGCTCGGTTCTGAACTTCTACCGGGCCTTCATCGCCTTCCGCAAAACCCTGCCGGTCCTGTCCAAGGGCGATTTCACGGTTGTGCAGGCCGATGACGAAGTGCTTTCCTTTATCCGCGACGATGGAGAGACCCGCGTGTTCGTGGCCTTCAACCTCGCAGAGGCGCCGTGCAAGGTGGCCCTGCCCGAGGGCGACTGGACGATCCGCGACGATGCCCCCTTCGAGCCGGTGCCCGAAGGCTGCGAAATTCACCTGCCGCCGCGCCATGGCGCCTTTGCGACGACGGCAGCACATTGAGGGAGCGGAGACATGGCTGATCTCAAGCTGACGGACGTGGCCAAGGCCTATGGCAGCGTCAAGGTCCTGAGCGATATCAATCTCGACATCAAGAAGGGCGAGCTGATCGTTTTCGTCGGCCCCTCGGGCTGCGGGAAATCGACGCTCCTGCGGATGATCGCGGGGCTGGAAAAGATCACGGGCGGCACGCTCGAGATCGACGGCAGGGTGGTCAACAACGTCCCCCCCGCGCAGCGCGGCATCGCCATGGTGTTCCAGAGCTACGCGCTTTATCCGCATATGACGGTGCGCGACAACATGGCCTTCGCGCTCAAGATCGCCAAGAAATCCAAGGAAGAGATCGACGAGGCCGTGAGCAAGGCCGCGCGCATCCTCCAGCTCGAGCCCTATCTCGACCGCCTTCCCAAGGCGCTGTCGGGCGGTCAGCGGCAGCGGGTGGCCATCGGCCGCTCGATCGTGCGCGACCCCAAGGTGTATCTCTTCGACGAGCCGCTCTCGAACCTCGATGCCGCGCTGCGCGTGGCCACCCGGATCGAGATCGCGCAGCTCAAGGAACAGATGCCCGACTCGACCATGATCTACGTCACCCACGACCAGGTCGAGGCGATGACGCTGGCCACGCGGATCGTCGTGTTGGCGGGGGGCGGGATCAGCCAGGTCGGCTCGCCCCTGGATCTCTACGAACGGCCGCAGAACGAGTTCGTGGCACAGTTCATCGGCTCGCCCGCGATGAACCTATTTCCCGGCGAGATCGTCGAGACCGGCGAACATACCCGCGTCAAGCTCGAGGGCGGCGGAACGGCGCTGTCGCATTACCCCAGCCGCGACAGCGACAAGGGCGCGCGGGTCAAGGTTGGCGTCCGCCCCGAGGATTTCGCCGAGGCCGGGCCGGACGGATATATCTTCGAGGGCAAGGTGGATATCGTCGAGGCCCTGGGCGAGGTGACGCTGCTTTATTTCGAGACGGGTGAGGCGTCTCTCGACGACAAGGAAAAAGGTGACGCGGCCGTGATCGCCAAGTTGCAGGGCACCCATTCCGGGCTGCGGGGATCGACCGTGCGCCTGACCGCCGAGCCCGACAAGGTGCATGTGTTCCGCGACGGCACGTCGCTTTTGTACCGCGATTAGCGAAATCTTCATGCGGTGGGCGCAGGTTCGACCGCATGAGGATCACGTTCGACGAGTGCGATTGCGATAGCTGGACGGAATGGGCGGGCGATGCCCCGCTCGAACAGCATTGGGCCTATGGCGCCACGGCGCAACGGCTGGGCGCGCGGATCGTGCGCGCCCGCCTCGGCCCCCCGTCCGATCCCGTGGGCATCGCGCAGGGGGTGGTACGGCGTATCGGCCCGCTGCGCGTGCTCTGGCTGCCGCGGGGGGTGTTTCCGCGGCACGGCGGCGAATTGGGGCACGAGGCTGCGGCCGCGACAGGTGCGGCCCTGCCGGGGCTTGTCGCCATCCTGTCGCCCGGCGCCACCGTTCCGCTATCCGCGCCACGGATGCGGGCGATCGTCGGGCTGCACGGGGATTTGCGGGCAGGGCTTGGCGGCAAATGGCGCAACGCGCTGCGCCGTGCGGAACGTTCGGACCTGGCGGTGGAGCGTGTGGCGGGCTGCCCCGCATGGTTGCGTCAGGGCGAGGCCGAACAGCGCCGCGCGCGCGGCTACCGCGCCCTGCCGCCCGAATGGCTCGCCGCGTTCCGCCTGGCCGCTCCCGATGCGGTGGAGAGCTGGATCGCCCGCCGCGGCGCGCATCCCGTCGCGGGCATGAGTTTTCTGCGCCACGGGCGCGGCATGACCTATCACCTCGGGTGGAGCGGACGGGCAGGGCGCGCCCGCAACGCGCACAACCTGCTCTTGTGGCATGCGATGAACGACGCGGCCGCGCGGGGCACGACGATGCTCGATCTGGGGCTTGTCGATCCGGCGCGGCTGCCGGGGCTCACGCGGTTCAAGCGCGGCGCCAGGGCGCGCCTTGTTCACGACCCGGCCGTGGGGCTCGTGCTGCCGCGTCGCGCCGCCGTTCAACGCGGGGCGCGGGGGGCTTTCCTTCCCGCGCTGCCCATGGAATAGGGACGTGCCAAACGACACCATCCGAGGACCCCCCGATGGAGATTCGCGAGGCGCTGACTTTCGACGATGTCCTGCTGGTTCCGGCCGCATCGAACGTGCTGCCAAACACGGCCGATACGCGCACCCGCGTGACACGCGACATCACGATGAACATCCCGTTGCTCAGCTCGGCCATGGACACCGTGACCGAGGCGCGCATGGCCATCGCCATGGCGCAGGCGGGCGGCATCGGGGTCGTGCACCGCAATCTCGACATCGACGCGCAGGCGGATGAGGTCCGCCGCGTCAAACGGTTCGAAAGCGGCGTGGTCTACAACCCCATTACCCTGCGCCCCGGCCAGACGCTTGCCGATGCCAAGGAGCTGCAGGAGCGGTACCGCGTCACCGGTTTCCCGGTCGTGGACGCCTCGGGCCGCGTCGTGGGCATCGTCACGAACCGCGACATGCGCTTTGCCGATGACGACAGCACGCCCGTCAGCGCGATGATGACCTCGGACGATCTGGCCATCCTGCACGAACCCGCCGATCTCGACGCGGCCAAGCGCCTGATGAAGGCGCGGCGCATCGAGAAACTGCTCGTTACCGATGCCGAGGGCAAGCTCACCGGGCTGCTGACGCTCAAGGATACCGAACAGGCGGTTCTGAACCCCGCGGCCTGCAAGGACGATCTGGGCCGGCTGCGCGTGGCGGCGGCCAGCACCGTGGGCGATGCGGGGTTCGAACGCTCGGCCGCCATGGTCGATGCGGGCTGCGATATCGTCGTGATCGACACCGCGCATGGCCATTCCGAGGCCGTCGGCCACGCCGTCGCCCGGCTGCGGGCATTGTCGAACGACGTGCAGATCATCGCGGGCAACATCGCCACCGCCGAGGCAACGCGCGCCCTGATCGACGCGGGCGCGGATGCGGTCAAGGTCGGCATCGGCCCCGGATCCATCTGCACGACGCGCATGGTGGCAGGGGTGGGCGTGCCGCAGCTCACCGCGATCATCGACGCGGCCCAAGGCGCGGGGGACGTGCCCGTGATCGCCGATGGCGGGATCAAGTTCTCGGGCGATTTTGCCAAGGCGATCGCCGCCGGGGCATCCTCGGCGATGGTGGGCTCGATGCTGGCGGGCACCGACGAAAGTCCGGGCGACGTGATCCTCTACCAGGGCCGTAGCTTCAAGGCCTACCGCGGCATGGGCAGCCTCGGCGCAATGGCGCGCGGCTCGGCCGACCGCTATTTCCAGAAGGACGCGGCCAGCGACAAGCTCGTTCCCGAAGGCATCGAGGGGCAGGTGCCTTACAAGGGCGCGGCCAGCGCGGTGATCCACCAGCTCGTCGGCGGGCTGCGCGCGGCCATGGGCTATACCGGCTGCGCCACAGTCGAAGAGATGCGCAGCAAGGCCGAGTTCGTGCGCATCACCAATGCCGGCCTGCGTGAAAGCCATGTCCACGACGTGCAGATCGTGCGCGAGAGCCCGAACTACCGGATGGGCTGAGGCCATGCCGACGCCGAGTGCAGGCGGGAGGATGCGATGACGCCCGGGGCCCGTGCGCAAGCGGCGATCCTGTGCCTCGACGCCATAGAAGGGGGAACGCCGGCCGAGAAGGTCCTGACCAACTGGGCCCGCGGCGCGCGATATGCCGGATCCAGGGACCGCGCGGCGGTGCGCGATCTTGTCTTCGATATCCTGCGGCGCTGGTGGTCGGTGGCGATCCGCGGTGGCGGCACCACGGGGCGTGCGCGCATGATCGGATATTTGCGCGAAATCGGGGGTTTGGAGGGCGTCTTTGATGTTGATCCCTACGGCCCCGGTCCGCTGACTGACGTCGAACAGGCCGGCGGGCGACGGCCCGAGGGGCGTGAGGCGCTCGACTGGCCCGAATGGCTCTGGCCCGAACTCGACCGGAGCCTCGGGCCCGAGGCCGAGCCGGTAGCGCGCGCGATGCGCGACCGCGCGCCGGTGTTTCTGCGGGCCAACCCGCTGAAAACGAACCGGGATGCGGCCATCGAGCAATTGGCGGCAGAGGGGATAACGGCTCGCGCCCATCCCCTGTCGCCGACCGCCATCGAGGTGATCGACCGCACGCGTGCGATCCCCGGGTCCCATGCGTTTCACCAAGGCTTGATCGAGATCCAGGACGCCGCGAGCCAGGCCGTGATCGACCGTCTACCGCCGGTGACTGGCTTGCGGGTGCTGGATTTCTGTGCCGGTGGAGGGGGCAAGACGCTTGCGCTGGCCGCGCATCGGCCGGCGAGGCTGCATGCGCATGACAAGTTTCGCGACCGGATGAAGGATCTGCTCACACGCGCCACGCGTGCCGGTGCAGGGGTCAAGGTAGTTAACACACCGGATCCGTGTGGGTACGACCTCGTGCTTGCCGATGCGCCGTGCTCGGGCAGCGGAGCATGGCGCCGCCAGCCCCATGGAAAGATTTCCATGAATGATAGCGGTTTGGAGGCATTACTTAAGAGACAAGATGAAGTTCTATCCGCATCCGCTTGTTATGTCGCGCCCGGTGGATATCTCGCCTATGCGACCTGCTCCATCTTCGACGCCGAGAATGGCGACCGGGTCGCTGCGTTTCTTGAAAGCCACCCGGAATTTCGGTTGATCGACGCGCATCGGTTTACGCCGCTCGATGGGGGCGACGGTTTCTACATCGCAATTCTTCAGCTCTCTCCCTGAGCATTTACCGGTTGTTAAGATCCTCGGGGCAAGGTGACATGACGATTTAGCCCCGAGGGAGGGATGCGTGTCCGACGCGGGAACGGGTGATATTCGGCGTGTGCAGGTATCGCGCCCGCGATTGATCGGGCTCGGGGCCATCGCGCTTGCAGCCATCGGCCTTGGGGTCGTCGTGCCGCGCATTGCCGGCTCGGCCTTTGCCGTCGCTGCGACACTCGCCGCATTCTGCGCCTTTATAGCGGTTTTGCGTTTGTTTCCCGCCATGCGAAAGAGGTCCGATATCGCGCAGGCCCGCGCGCTTTCCGTCGCGACCGGCGGGTCGGTTTTCGTCACGGACGGTGCGGGGAACCCTTTTTGGAAACGGAGCAAAACCGCATCCCCCGAGGCGGCGTTGTCACCCCATAGCGCCGACCCCGTGGGCGATGTTGCGCGCTTGGCGCGGCTCGCGGCGGTCGAGGGCCTGGCCGAGGACCGGTTCACCCTGCCCACGGGGCTTTTGCGCCTTCGGGTGCGCCGCATGGCCGGCGGATCCCTGTTGTGGGAGGTCGAACGGCTCGAGGATCGCCGCCTGATGGCCGAGCCTCGCAACGTGCTGCGGTTCCATATCGACGATTGCGACCGCGTTACCTGGGTGGGGCACAACCTGCGCGCCGCGCTCGAGGCGGCGGGCCAGCCCGATCTGCGCGGCGCCCTGCTCGAGGATATTTTTGCCGTCGATCTCCGTGATGGCGCCCCGGATCTGCATGACAACGCTACGGTCGAGATGCTGCTGCCCGGGCGCCCGCAGCTCGTCTCGGTCGCGGTCACGGACCTGCCGGCGCCGGGCCGGCGCGAGGTCGTGGCGACCCCGATCGAGGCCCCGCATGTCCTGCCAGATATCGAGCACATCCCGGTGGCCATGCTCGAGCTCGGCCGCGACGGCCGGATACTGGCGTCGAACGTCCAGGCACGGCGTCTTTTCAACCTACAGGACGGCGAAGATCCCCGCTTGGGCGAGGTGTTCGACGGACTCGGACGCCCCGTTTCGGACTGGATCGGCGCGGCATTCGCCGGAACGGCGCTCGACAAGCCCGAAATCGGCCGCGCGGCCCGCGCCAAGCCCGATCTTTTCGTCAAGACCACCTTGTCCAAGGTCGCTGGCCGCACTGACCGCCTCATCGCGGTTTGCCAGGATGCGACCGACATGAAGACGCTCGAGGCGCAGTTCGTCCAAAGCCAGAAAATGCAGGCCATCGGTCAGCTCGCGGGCGGTATCGCGCATGATTTCAACAATCTGCTGACGGCGATCAGCGGGCATTGCGACCTATTGCTCATGCGCCACGATGCGGGCGACCCCGATTTCGCGGATCTGGTGCAGATCAACCAGAACGCGGGCCGGGCGGCCGGCCTCGTGCGCCAATTGCTGGCTTTTTCGCGCAAGCAATCGCTCGATCCCGAGGTTCTGGAACTGCCATCCGTCCTGTCGGATCTGACCCACCTTCTCAATCGGTTGGTCGGCGAACGGGTAACGCTTTCGGTGGAACACTCGAACATGACGCGGGCGATCCGGGCCGATCCGCGCCAGCTTGAGCAGGTGATCGTCAATCTCGTCGTCAATGCCCGCGACGCGATGCCCGATGGCGGCAAGATCTCGATCCGTACCGAGGCGCTCGACCTCGACGCGCCCTTGACGCGGGAAAGGGCCACAATCCTCGCGGGGAGCTATTGCGTCATCTCGGTGTCCGACGAGGGTACCGGCATCGCCCAGGATGTCCGCGAGAAGATCTTTGAGCCGTTCTTTACCACGAAACGCGCGGGCGAAGGCACCGGCCTCGGCCTTTCCACGGTCTACGGCATTGTGAAACAGACCGGCGGCTATGTCTTCGTCGACAGCACGATCGGGCGCGGCACGACGTTCACCATATACCTGCCCGCCGCCGACCGGCCCGACCCCGTGCAAACCACCCCAAAAGAGAACGAGACGCCCCCGACCCCCCCCATCACGCCCGGTGGCGACGTCGTTTTGCTGGTCGAGGACGAGGATCCGGTGCGCGCCTTCATATCGCGGGCGCTCAGGATGCGGGGCCACCAGGTGATCGAGGCCGCGGATGCCGAACAGGCGCTTGCGATCCTGCAGGATCCAGAGCTTCGCGTCGACGTATTCCTCAGCGACATCATCATGCCCGGCCGCGACGGGCCGTCATGGGTCGGAGAAGCGCTGAGCGCGCGCCCCGACACACGCGTGATCTTCATCTCGGGTTATGCCGAGGAAACGCTGGACGAACAGCGCCGCGCCTTTCCCGCGTCGAAATTCCTGCCCAAACCGTTTTCGCTCGCCGAGCTCGAGGATGCCGTGGCCGTGCCCGCAAACTAACCTTTCGTTCAGGCATTTGCCTCATGCTGGATGAGGGTTTGCAATGTTCGCGGGTTTCCCCATATACGAGAACAAGGCAAGAACAAAAGCACTCGTTGTCGCGCACCCGGCGACGTGAAATAAGGATGGCGAACATGAAATCTGCGAGCATTCTGGACATGGCTGACAAGCGAAGCGCGGACAAGCAGAAGGCACTCGATTCTGCCCTGGCCCAGATCGAACGTCAGTTCGGCAAGGGATCGATCATGAAGCTCGGGGGCGACACCCCCGTTCCCGATATCGAATCGACCTCGACCGGATCGCTCGGGCTCGACATCGCGCTTGGCATCGGTGGCATCCCCAAGGGCCGGATCGTCGAGATCTACGGCCCGGAATCGTCGGGCAAGACGACGCTGACGCTGCATTGCGTCGCCGAAGAGCAGAAGAAGGGCGGGGTTTGCGCCTTTGTCGATGCGGAACACGCGCTCGATCCGCAATATGCCCGCAAGCTCGGCGTCAGCCTCGAGGAGTTGCTGATCTCGCAGCCCGATACCGGGGAGCAGGCGCTCGAGATCACCGATACGCTGGTGCGTTCGGGCGCGGTGAGCATGGTCGTCGTCGACTCCGTCGCGGCGCTGACGCCGAAAAGTGAACTCGAAGGCGATATGGGTGACAGCTCCGTCGGGGTTCATGCCCGCCTCATGAGCCAGGCCATGCGCAAGCTCACCGGGTCGATCCACCGGTCGGGTTGCACGGTGATCTTCATCAACCAGATCCGCATGAAGATCGGCGTGATGTTCGGCAGCCCGGAAACGACGACGGGCGGCAATGCGCTGAAATTCTACTCCTCGGTGCGGCTCGATATCCGGCGCATCGGCTCGATCAAGGATCGCGACGAGGTGGTGGGCAACCAGACCCGCGTCAAGGTCGTCAAGAACAAGGTATCGCCGCCGTTCAAGCAGGTCGAGTTCGACATCATGTATGGCGAGGGGATCTCCAAGACTGGCGAGCTTCTGGATCTCGGTGTCAAGGCGGGCGTGGTCGACAAGTCCGGGTCGTGGTTCAGCTATGGCGACGAGCGGATCGGCCAGGGTCGCGAGAACGCAAAGACCTTCCTCAAGGCCAACCCCGCCATCGCGCTCGAGATCGAGGACAAGATCCGCGCGAGCCACGGTCTCGATTTCGCGGGTTCCGAAGAGGATTCGGTGGTCGAGGAATAGGCGCTGGCGCAACAGGGCGGGCGGGTCGCCGACCCGTCCCCTCAGCCCCGGCGTGCAGCACATGCGGATCGCGGGACGCGGGCCGCTTTACGCCGAACTTGCGGGCGGCTAGATCGGGGCAGGTCTGCCTCCAGAGGATCGATCTTCGCGATGCCCAGCCTGAATGAAATCCGCCGTACGTTTCTCGATTACTTCGCCGGGAACGGTCACGCCGAGGTGCCGAGTTCGTCGCTGGTGCCGCGCAACGATCCGACGCTTATGTTCACCGCCGCCGGGATGGTTCAATTCAAGAACCTCTTTACCGGCATCGAGACACGCGACTACACGCGGGCGGTCACGGCCCAGAAATGCGTCCGCGCGGGCGGCAAGCATAACGATCTCGACAATGTCGGCTATACCGCGCGGCACCATACGTTTTTCGAGATGCTGGGAAATTTCTCGTTCGGGGATTATTTCAAGGACGATGCGATCGCGCTGGCCTGGACCTTGCTCACGCGCGAGTTCGGGATCGACCCCGACCGGCTTCTGGTCACGGTCTACCACACCGACGACGAGGCGGTGGAGATCTGGAAACGGGTCGCGGGCCTTGGCGACGACCGGATCATCCGCATCGCGACCGACGACAATTTCTGGTCGGCCGGCCCGACGGGGCCTTGCGGGCCCTGCACCGAGATCTTTTACGACCACGGCCCCGGCATCGCGGGTGGCCCTCCGGGGAGCCCCGATGAGGATGGCGACCGGTTCATCGAGATCTGGAACCTCGTCTTCATGCAGTACGAGCAGTTCGCCGACGGAACCCGGAAGGAACTGGCGGCGAAATCCATCGACACCGGGATGGGTCTGGAGCGGATCGGCGCGTTGCTTCAGGGCAAGCACGACAATTACGACACCGACCTTTTCCGCGCGCTGATCGAGGCCTCGGCCGCGGCGACGGGGACCGAGCCCGACGGGCCCGGTAACGTGCATCACCGCGTCATCGCCGATCACCTGCGGTCCTGTTCCTTCCTGATCGCCGACGGGGTTCTGCCCTCAAACGAGGGGCGCGGATATGTGCTGCGGCGGATCATGCGGCGGGCGATGCGACACGCGCATCTGCTGGGGGCGGAGCGTCCGGTGATGCACCGTCTCGTGGGCGAATTGGTGCGGCAGATGGGCGATGCCTATCCCGAACTCGGTTATGCGCGCCCGATGATCGAGGAAACGCTGGAATCCGAGGAAACGCGCTTTCGCCAGACGCTGGACCGGGGTCTGCGGCTGCTCGATGACGAGGTCGCGCGCCTGCCCGATGGCACCGATCTTCCGGGTGAGACCGCGTTCAAGCTGTATGACACCTACGGGTTTCCGCTGGACCTGACGCAGGATGCGCTGCGCGAGAAGGGCCGCGGCGTGAACACCGAGAGTTTCGACAGCGCGATGGCCGCGCAAAAGGCCAAGGCGCGCGCGGCCTGGGTCGGCTCGGGCGAGACGGCCGATGCCGCGATCTGGTACGACGTGGCCGAGGCGCATGGTATCACCGAGTTCCTCGGCTACGACACGCTCGAGGCCGAGGCGAGCGTGCTGGCCATCGTCGTGGGCGCGGACCGGGTGGCGCGCGCGGAAAGCGGCGCGTCGGTGCAGATCGCGGTGAACCAGACGCCGTTCTACGCCGAGGCGGGCGGGCAGGTGGGCGATACCGGCAGTCTGGCCACCGGGGATGCAACGGTCGAGATCACCGATACGAAAAAGATCGCCGGGGTCTTCGTGCATTTCGGCACGGTGAAATCGGGTGTCCTGACCGAGGGGGCGACCGGCCGCCTCGCCGTCGATGGCGAGCGTCGCCAAAAGATCCGGGCCAACCATTCCGCCACGCATCTGCTGAACGAGGCCCTGCGCGAAGTGCTCGGCGATCATGTCGCGCAGCGCGGATCGCTGAATGCGCCGGACCGGCTGAGGTTCGATTTCAGCCATCGCCAGGCGCTGACCGCCGAGGAGATGGGCGAGATCGAGCGGCGGATCAACAGCTTCATCCGGCAGGACAGCGCGGTGTCGACGCGGCTGATGACGCCGGACGATGCGCGCGCCCTGGGCGCACAGGCGCTGTTCGGCGAGAAATACGGCGACGAGGTCCGGGTCGTGTCCATGGGCGAGGCGCCGACGGGCCGCGGCACCGACGGGCGGACATGGTCGATCGAGCTTTGCGGCGGCACCCATGTCGCGCGCACGGGCGAGATCGGGCTTTGCGTGCTGACGGGCGACTCGGCCTCTTCGGCGGGGGTGCGGCGCGTGGAGGCGTTGACCGGGCAGGCGGCGCTCGACCATCTGGCCGAGCAGGCGCGGCTTGCCAACGAGGCGGCGGCGGCGATCAAGGCGCCGCTGGCCGACCTGCCGGCGCGGCTGCGGGCGATGATGGACGAACGGCGACAGCTTCAGGCCGAACTGGCCGATCTGCGCCGCGACCGCGCGATGGCGGGCAACGGCGCGGCCCCGGTCCTGCGCGAGGTCGGCGGCATCAAGCTGGTCGCCCAACGGGTCGACGGCGTGTCGGGCAAGGATCTGCCGCCGCTCATCGACGCGCAAAAGGCGCAGATCGGGTCGGGCGCGGTGGTCCTGATCGCGGATGCGGGCGACAAGGCGGCGGTCGCGGCGGGCGTTACCGACGATCTGACCGGGCGGCTATCGGCGGTCGATCTCGTGCGCGTCGCGGTCGAGGCGCTTGGCGGCAAGGGCGGCGGTGGCCGGCCCGCGATGGCGCAGGGCGGTGCCAAATCCGCCGAAAAGGCCGATGCGGCCATCGCCGCGGTCGAAACCCACCTGGAGGGATTGTGACATGCCCGCCTTGTGGATCGCCCATGTCAAGGTGAACGATGCCGAAGCCTATGCCCGCTATGCCGCCGGCGCGACCGAGGCGATCGCGGCCCATGGCGGCGTCTTCGTCGCGCGGGGCGGCGCCTATCTCCAGCTCGAGGGGCCGGAGCGGCCGCGCAACGTGGTCGCGCGTTTCCCCAGCATGGAGGCGGCCGAGGCATGTTACCGCTCGGACGCCTACCAGGCTGCCTTGTCCCACGCAAAGGGCGCGGCGGAGCGTGAACTGGTCCTGGTCGAGATTCCCGATTAACGGCTGCCGCAGGGTCGATCCGTTCGGACCCTCAGCCTGTCGGCGATGAACGGAAAAAGGGGGCCGCGCGGCCCCCTTTGTCGTTTTCACCATGGCGCACCTTGGGCTCAGCCCGCGCGCGACGCGCGCTTGCGCTCATGCGGGTCGAGGTGGCGCTTGCGGATGCGGATCGCGTTGGGCGTGACCTCGACCAGCTCGTCGTCGTTGATATAGGCGATGGCTTCCTCGAGGCTCAGCTTGACGGGCGTGGTGAGGCGCACAGCCTCGTCCGTGCCGCTTGCGCGCACGTTGGTCAGTTTCTTGCCCTTGAGCGGGTTCACCTCGAGATCGTTGTCGCGGCTGTGCTCGCCGATGACCATGCCGGTATAGATGTCTTCCTGCGCGCCGATGAACATCTTGCCCCGATCCTCGAGGTTGAAGAGCGCATAGGCCACCGATTGTCCGTTCTCCATCGAGATGAGCACACCCTGCCGCCGGCCGGGGATCGGCCCCTTGTGCGGGGCCCAGCCGTGAAAGACGCGGTTCAGGACGCCCGTGCCGCGCGTGTCGGTCAGGAACTCGCCGTGATAGCCGATAAGCCCGCGCGACGGCACATGAGCCACGATGCGGGTCTTGCCGGCGCCCGCGGGGCGCATCTCGACCAGCTCGCCCTTACGGGCGCCGGTAATCTTTTCGATCACGGTGCCGGAATACTCGTCATCGACGTCGATCGTCGCTTCCTCGATCGGCTCCATCCGCTGTCCGTCGATCTCGCGCATGAGAACCTGCGGGCGCGAGATCGACAGCTCGAACCCCTCGCGGCGCATGTTCTCGATCAACACGCCCATCTGAAGCTCGCCGCGGCCGGCGACCTCGAAGGCATCGCCGCTGGGCGTATCGGTGACGCGGATGGCCACGTTCTGCTCGGCTTCCTTCATCAGTCGGTCGCGGATCACCCGGCTTTGCACCTTCTTGCCGTCGCGCCCGGCAAGGGGGCTGTCGTTGATCCCGAAGGTCACGCTGATCGTGGGCGGGTCGATGGGCTGGGCGGGCAGGGCGGTGTCGACGGCCAAGGCACAGATCGTGTCGGCCACCGTCGCCTTGGACATGCCGGCCAGTGACACGATATCGCCCGCGCGGGCCTCTTCGATGTCGGACTGGCCGAGACCGCGGAACGCCTGGATGCGCGTGACGCGGAACTGCTCGATCTTCTGGTTCGAGCGGCTGAGCGCCTGCACCGTCGCGCCCACCTTGAGCTTGCCCGACTCGACACGGCCCGTCAGCAACCGGCCGACAAAGGGATCGGCACCCAGCGTCGTGGCCAGCATGCTGAAATCCTCGTCGATGCGCGATTGCTGCCGCGGCGGCGGCACATGGCGCAGCACCAGC
This sequence comes from Palleronia sediminis, assembly GCF_004358695.1. Taxonomy (GTDB): domain Bacteria; phylum Pseudomonadota; class Alphaproteobacteria; order Rhodobacterales; family Rhodobacteraceae; genus Palleronia; species Palleronia sediminis. The sequence continues at coordinate 219,960 of NZ_SNAA01000002.1, read as the reverse complement.
TCGAACAGGGCCGAGAGATCCTTGCGCGGCCCGTCGAGATCGCTGTCGGCCCAGCCAGACCGGCCCGAGGCATAGAGATGCGGAAAGTCGAGCTGATCCTCGTCGGCGTCGAGATTGGCGAACAGGTCGAACACCTCGTCGAGCGCGCGATCGGGCTCGGCATCGGGCTTGTCCACCTTGTTCAGGACGACGATGGGCCGCAGCCCCAGCGCCAGCGCTTTTGAGGTGACGAACTTGGTTTGCGGCATCGGTCCTTCGGCGGCGTCAACCAGCAGCACCACGCCATCGACCATGGACAGGATCCGCTCGACCTCGCCGCCGAAATCGGCGTGGCCGGGCGTGTCGACGATATTGATCCGCGCGCCTTTCCACTCGACCGAGGTATTCTTGGCGAGGATGGTGATTCCGCGCTCGCGTTCGAGGTCGTTGGAGTCCATCATCCGCTCGGCCACCTGCTGGTTCTCGCGGAAGGCGCCCGACTGTTTCAGTAGTTCGTCAACCAGCGTCGTCTTGCCGTGGTCGACATGCGCGATGATGGCGATATTGCGAAGATCCATGTGCATCCGTCTCGTGGGGTCGCGCGGCCCTTAACGCGGGCCGGGCCCAAGGGAAAGCGCAATCGCCGTCACGATCCGCGCTCAGTCCCGTGACGACGCGGTGTCGTCGTCCGGGGGCGCGTCCTTGCGCGTCAGCGGCAGGGCCTCGGCGAAGGTCAGCGTGCGATAGGGGAAGGGGATCTCGATCCCGGCCTCGTCCAGCGCGCGCTTGACCGCGGCGACGACCTTGTCGCGGCTCGCGCGGATATCGACGGGGCGCGACCCGGTCCACCATGTCACCTCGAAATTGATCGCGCTGTCGGCGAATTCCTTGGCAAAGATCTGCACGTCCTTGACGTCGTCGCGCACCGAATCGACGTCCTTGACCGCGCGTTCGATGACCTCGCGCGCGGCATCGACATCCTCGCCATAGGCCACGCCGCAGATGATCGTCGTGCGCCGCAGATCGGTCGAGGTCCGCACCGTCACGGCGTTCTTGAAGAACATCGCGTTTGGCGCCACGACAAGCTGGCCGTCGGTCTGTCGGATATGGGTATCACGGATCGTGATCTCCTCGACCCGGCCGTCGATGCCCTGGCATTCGATGAAATCGCTCTTAGAGAACGGCTCGCGGATCAACAGCAGGATCCCGGCGAGGAAGTTCTCGAACACGTCCTTGAAGGCAAAGCCGATGGCCACGCCGCCCACGCCAAGCGCGGTGAGCGCGCGGCCCGGCGTGATGGACGGCACGGCGATGGTCAGCGTCAGCAGGGATCCCATCAGCCACAGCCCGACGGTCAGCAGCATGACCACGACATCGACCAGCGCGCGCCGCATCCGCGCGCGGCGCAGCACCTTTGGCACGATCCATTGCACGACGCGGATGACCGCGACCGTGAGCAGAAAGAACAGCGTCGCAAAGACGAGCTGCGGCAGCACCCGCCAGAAGCCGGTGACATAGCTCGACAGCTCGGCACGCATGGGTTCGGGCAATCGCGCCCAGGTCGAAAGGATCAGGTCTTCCATGGCAAGGGCATCTAGCGGAGGCCGCGCGCAGGGCGAGGCCCGCGCGCTCCGAAACCCCGCGTCAATGGGGCGTGGTGTCGGAAAAAAGCTGGATGACGGCGATCCCGGCCACGATCAGCCCCATGCCCATGACGGCCGCCATGTCGAGCCTCTGGCCGAAGACGGTCCAGCCGATCACCGCGATGAACAGGATTCCCATACCCGACCAGAGCGCATAGACGACGCCCACGGGCAGCGACACCAGCGTCAGCGACAGCAGGTAGAACGCGCCCGCATAGGCCAGCACGACGACCACCGAGGGCAGGGGCCGGGTGAATTGCTGCGACGCCTGCAACGCCGATGTGCCCACGGTTTCGAGTAGCACGGCGAGGATGAGGTAGAGATAGACCATGGCCCCGTCCTGACCCGCGGGTGCGGCGGGCGCAAGGGGTTTGGTCGGCGCATGGCGGCGGGGGCGGGGGCCAAAGCCGCGGCCCCCGCCGCCGCGCCGGGTCAGGCGCCGAGGGCGCGGTCGAGATTCTCGTCGATCTTCTCGAGGAACCCTTCGGTCGTCAGCCAGCCCTGGTCGGGGCCGACGAGCAGCGCGAGATCCTTGGTCATGTGCCCGGCCTCGACCGAGTCGACGACGACCTTTTCCAGCGTTTCGGCGAATTGCAACAGGCGCGCGTTGTCGTCGAGCTTGGCGCGGTGGCGCAGCCCCCCGGTCCAGGCAAAGATCGACGCGATCGAGTTGGTAGAGGTCTTTTCGCCCTTCTGATGCTGGCGGTAATGGCGGGTCACGGTGCCATGCGCGGCCTCGGATTCGACCACCTTGCCATCGGGCGTCATCAGCACCGAGGTCATCAGCCCGAGCGAGCCGAAGCCCTGCGCGACGGTATCGGACTGCACGTCGCCGTCGTAGTTCTTGCAGGCCCAGACATAGCCGCCCGACCATTTCATCGCCGAGGCCACCATGTCGTCGATCAGCCGGTGCTCGTAGGTCAGGCCGGCCTCGGCGAAGGCGTCCTTGAACTCCTCGTCGAAGACCTTCTGGAACAGGATCATGAACTGGCCGTCATAGTTCTTGAGGATCGTGTTCTTGGTCGACAGATAGACCGGGTAGCCGCGCTTGAGGCCATAGTTGAACGAGGCGCGGGCAAAGTCGCGGATGCTGTCGTCGAGGTTGTACATCCCCATGTAGACGCCCGAGGACGGCGCCTTGAATACCTCTTCCTCCATCACGGTGCCGTCCTCGCCGACGAATTTCATCGACAGCGTGCCGGGGCCGGGGAATTTCATGTCGGTGGCGCGGTACTGGTCGCCATAGGCGTGGCGGCCGATGATGATGGGCTGGGTCCAGCCGGGCACGAGGCGCGGCACGTTCGAGCAGATGATCGGCTCGCGAAAGACAACGCCGCCCAGGATGTTGCGGATCGTGCCGTTGGGGCTGCGCCACATCTTTTTCAGGCCGAATTCCTCGACGCGGCCCTCGTCGGGGGTGATGGTGGCGCATTTCACGCCGACGCCGATCTCCTTGATCTTTTCGGCGGCGTCGACGGTGATCTGGTCGTCGGTGCGGTCCCGCTCCTCGATGCCGAGGTCGTAGTAGAGCAGGTCGATATCCAGATAGGGCAGGATCAGTTTCTGCTTGATGAAATCCCAGATGATGCGGGTCATCTCGTCGCCGTCGAGCTCGACGACGGGGTTCTCGACCTTGATCTTCGACATGGGCGCGTCCTTCGGTTGTGCAGGTGCCGTTTCAGCCCCGCACATAGCCGAAGCGCGGTCGCGTGAAAAGGGTATGCAACGGGATACCGAGCCGCGCGGTGGAACGATCCGCGCGCTGGCGCGTCCCTACCGGCAACACCGAAAGGAATCCGCCATGGACATCATCCGCATCATCATCGCCATCATCCTGCCGCCGCTCGGCGTCTTTCTGCAGGTCGGTCTGGGCAAGCATTTCTGGCTGAACATCCTGCTCACGATCCTGGGCTACATCCCCGGCATCGTGCACGCGGTCTGGATCATCGCCAAGAAATGAGCGCCGGAGGCGCGGGGCGCGAGAGTGTCCCGCGCGCCCCGCGGGCGGCGCCCGTCAGCGCGTGTTCTCGGTCAGTCGGCGGCGGACGTAGTCCTGCACCGAGCCGATCATGGGCTCCATGTGCGGATCTTCGAAGAAGTGGCCCGATCCCTCGACCTCCTGATGGGTGATCGTGATGCCCTTTTGCTCGTGCAGCTTGGCGACGAGGGCCTGGGTGTCCTTGGGCGGGGCCACGCGGTCGGCGCTGCCGTTGATGATGAGGCCCGAGCTGGGGCAGGGCGCGAGGAACGAGAAATCGTACATGTTCGCGGGCGGCGAGACCGAGATGAAGCCCGTGACCTCGGGGCGGCGCATCAGAAGCTGCATCCCGATCCACGCCCCGAACGAGAATCCGGCGACCCAGCAATGCTTGGCGTTGGGATTGAGCGCCTGTAGATAGTCGAGCGCCGATGCGGCGTCCGAAAGCTCTCCGATTCCCTGGTCGTATTCGCCCTGGCTGCGGCCGACGCCCCGGAAGTTGAAGCGCAGGACGGTGAAACCCATCTCGTGGAAGGCGTAATGCAGGTTGTAGACCACCCGGTTGTTCATCGTCCCGCCGAATTGCGGGTGCGGGTGAAGCACGATCGCGATGGGCGCATCGTGTTTCTTCTGGGCGTGGTAGCGCCCTTCGAGGCGCCCCTCGGGGCCGGGAAAAATCACCTCGGGCATGGTCGGCTCCAGATTGGGGGGTCCGGCCATTGTTGACGTCAATGGTCGGGTACCTTAGAACAATTCTAAATCGTGCCCGATAACCGGGACGACCGCCGATCGCAGGTAGGCAACGGGCGGGCCAAGGTCAACTGAAAGCACGGTTTCCGTGCCGGGCGGAGCGACGCGATGAAGCTGAGCACAAAGGGACGATACGCCATGATCGCTCTGAGCGACCTGGCGCTTCAGGCACCGGGCACGCTGGTGTCGCTGACCGATCTCAGCCGGCGGCAGTCGGTTTCGCTGCCCTATCTCGAACAGCTCTTCGTCAAGCTGCGCCGCGCCGAGCTCGTCTCGTCGGTGCGCGGGCCGGGCGGCGGTTATCGCCTTGCGCGGCCTGCCTCGGAAATCCGGGTGATCGAGGTGCTGGCGGCGGTCGACGAGACGGTGAACGCGTTGCAGGCGGGCGCCGGGGCCTCGGGCGGCCTGTCGGGCACCAAGGCGCAATCGCTGAACAACCGCCTATGGGAGGGTCTGTCGGCGCATGTCTATGTCTTCCTGCACCAGACGCGCCTGTCGGATGTCGTCGGCAACGGGCTGGCGCCATGCCCGGCGGTCCCGTCTCTGTTCGAGGTCGTCGATGAAGCCTGAGCGCGCCTATCTCGACTGGAACGCCAGCGCGCCCCTGCGTCCCGAGGCGCGCGAGGCGATGATCGCCGCGCTGGATCTCGCGGGCAACCCGTCCTCGATCCATGACGAGGGACGGCGCGCGCGTGCGGCGGTCGAACGGGCCCGCGCGCAGGTGGCCGAGGCCGCGGGCGCAAGCGGGTCCGATGTCGTGTTCGTCTCGGGCGCGACCGAGGCGGCGGCCCTGGCCTGCGCGGGGCGCGACCTGGCTTGTGCGCAGGTCGAACATGACGCGGTCCTTGCGTGGTGCGCGCCTGTGCTGGGCGTGGACGCGCAGGGCGCCGTCACGGTCGCGGACCCGGCGCGCACCGCGTTGCAGGCCGCCAATTCAGAAACGGGCGTCGTGCAGCGCCTGCCCGAGGGACTGGCCGTCTGCGACGCCACGCAGGCGTTCGGCAAGATACCCTTTGCCTTCGACTGGTCGGGGGTCGAGATGGCCTTTGTCTCGGCCCACAAGATCGGCGGCCCGAAAGGCGTCGGCGCGCTGCTGATCCGGCGCGGCCTCGATATCGCGGCGCGCATCCGCGGCGGCGGGCAGGAGATGGGCCGCCGCGCGGGGACCGAGAACGTAGCCGCCATCGCGGGCTTCGGCGCGGCGGCGGCGGCGGCGGCGCGCGATCTGGCGAACGGGCTCTGGGACGGTGTGGCGCAGCGCCGCGACCGGCTGGAGCGGCGGTTGGCAGTCGAGGCGCCCGTGACTATCTGCCTGGGCAAGGATGTGCCCCGGCTTCCCAATACGAGCCTTTTCGTGACGCCCGGCTGGAAGGGCGAGACGCAGGTGATGCAGATGGACCTCGCGGGGGTCGCGGTATCGGCCGGATCGGCCTGTTCCAGCGGCAAGCTGCGCGGCTCGGGCGTGCTGGCGGCGATGGGGCTCGACGCGGCGGCGGCGGGTTCGGCATTGCGCGTCTCGATGGGCCCGACGACGACGGATGACGATGTGGACCGCTTCGCCGAAGCGTGGCTACAGCATTTCAACAGATATCGGGCGCGTGCCGCCTGAGCGAAGGAGACCGACATGACCGATCAGATCGCGCTTCAGGACAAGGTGAAGGACGGCGTCGAAAAGGAAACGGTGGATGCCGTCGCCGCGCTTGGCACCTACAAGCATGGCTGGAACACCGAGATCGAGATGGATTTCGCGCCGAAAGGGCTGAACGAGGATATCGTCCGGCTGATTTCCGAGCGCAACGAAGAGCCCGAGTGGATGCTCGAATGGCGGCTCGAGGCCTTCCGCCGCTGGCAAAAGCTCGACGAGCCCGACTGGTCGATGCTGAAATATGCGCCGGTCGACTACCAGGAGCAGTATTACTACGCCAAGCCGGCCTCGATGAAGGAAAAGCCGAAGTCGCTGGACGATGTCGACCCCAAGCTGCTCGAGACCTATGCCAAGCTCGGCATCCCGCTGAAGGAGCAGTTGATCCTCGCCGGGGTCGAGGGCGCCGATGCCGCGCCCGCCGATGCGCGCGATCTCGACGGCGAGCCCGCCACGGGCGAGCGGCGGGTGGCCGTGGACGCGGTGTTCGACTCGGTCAGCGTGGGCACGACCTTCAAGAAGGAACTGGCCGCCGCGGGCGTCATCTTCTGCTCGATCTCGGACGCGATCCGCGACCACCCCGAGCTTGTGCGCAAGTACCTGGGCAGCGTCGTGCCGGTGCAGGACAACTATTTCGCAACGCTCAACAGTGCGGTGTTTTCCGACGGATCGTTCGTCTATGTGCCCAAGGGCGTGCGCTGCCCGATGGAGCTGTCGACCTATTTCCGCATCAATGCCGAGAATACCGGCCAGTTCGAACGGACGCTCATCATCTGCGACGACAGCGCCTATGTGAGCTATCTCGAGGGCTGCACCGCGCCGATGCGCGACACCAATCAGCTTCACGCGGCGGTGGTCGAGATCGTGGCGCTCGACGATGCCGAGGTGAAATACTCGACCGTCCAGAACTGGTATCCGGGCGACGAGAACGGCAAGGGCGGCATCTATAATTTCGTCACCAAGCGCGCCGATTGCCGCGGGGCGCGGTCCAAGGTGTCGTGGACGCAGGTCGAGACCGGGTCGGCGCTGACGTGGAAATACCCGTCCTGCATCCTGCGCGGCGATGACAGCCAGGGCGAGTTCTATTCCATCGCCATCACGAACAACTGGCAGCAGGCCGATACCGGCACCAAGATGATCCACCTGGGCAAGAACACGCGCTCGCGAATCGTGTCCAAGGGGATCAGCGCCGGGCACGCGCAGAACACCTATCGCGGGCTCGTGTCGATGCATCCCAAGGCCACCAATTCGCGCAACTACACGCAGTGCGACAGCTTGCTGATCGGGGGCGAATGCGGCGCGCACACGGTTCCCTATATCGAGGTCAAGAACAACTCGAGCCGGGTGGAGCACGAGGCCACGACATCCAAGGTGGATGACGACCAGATGTTCTACTGCCAGCAGCGCGGCATGGACGAAGAAGAGGCCGTCGCGCTGATCGTCAACGGGTTCTGCCGCGAGGTGCTCCAGGCGTTGCCGATGGAGTTCGCGATGGAAGCCCAGCAGCTCGTCGCCATCTCGCTCGAAGGCTCGGTGGGCTGATCATGCAGCCGCGCATCGACGACAAAAGCCACGCGGGGGCCGTGCGATGGGAGAGCTAGACCCGTTGCGCGCGCCCGGCCGCCCGCGATTCTACGTCACGCTGACCATCGGCGTGGCCATCGCGCTGGGGCTGATCGCGAGCCTCGCCTGGTGGTTGCAGGCGCCCATTCCGCGGGTGCTGATCGTGCTCGTGGTCAGCGGCTCGCTGGGCTGGGTCGCGGGCCGGATGATGTTTCGGAGAAAGAAATGAGCATCTGGGCAAAGACCGACATGATCGTCACGACCACCCCGACGGTCGAGGGGCGCCGCATAACCGCCTATCGCGGGATCGTCGTGGGCGAGGCGATCCTCGGCGCCAACCTGTTCCGCGACTTCTTCGCGGGGATCACCGACGTGATCGGGGGGCGGTCGGGCAGCTACGAGAAAAGCCTGAACGAGGCGCGGCGCATCGCCATCGCCGAGATGGAGACGCGCGCGAAAGAGGCCGGGGCCGATGCGGTCGTCGGCGTCGATCTGGATTACGAGGTCATCGGCAAGGACGGGTCCATGATGATGGTCTCGGTCAGCGGCACCGCCGTTTCGCTGGACTGACTTCACCGATATTGGAAAGAGGGAAAGATGCTGGAAATCAAGAACCTGCACTGCAAACTTGAAGAAGAGGACAAGGCGATCCTTAAGGGGGTCGACCTGACCATCGAGGCGGGCAAGGTGCACGCGATCATGGGGCCGAACGGGTCGGGCAAGTCGACGCTCAGCTATGTGCTGTCGGGGCGCGACGGCTATGTCGTGACCGACGGATCGGCCACGCTCGAGGGCGAGAACATCCTCGACATGGACCCCGAGGAGCGCGCGGCGGCGGGTGTCTTCCTTGCGTTCCAGTACCCGGTCGAGATCCCCGGCGTGGGCAACATGACCTTCATGCGGACCGCGGTGAACGCGCAGCGCAAGGCCCGCGGGCAGGAGGAGATGTCATCGGCCGAGTTCCTCAAGGTGATCCGCGCCAAGGCGAAAGAGATGCAGATCGACGCCGACATGCTCAAGCGGCCGGTCAATGTGGGCTTTTCGGGCGGCGAGAAAAAGCGCAACGAGATCCTCCAGATGGCCATGCTCGAGCCGCGGCTCTGCATCATGGACGAGACCGATTCCGGGCTTGATGTCGACGCGATGAAGCTGGTGGCCGATGGCGTGAACGCGCTGCGCGCACCTGATCGGGCATTCCTCGTTATCACGCATTATCAACGGCTTCTGGACCATATCGCACCTGATTTCGTGCATATCATGGCCGATGGCCGCATCGTCAAGACCGGCGGGCCCGAGCTCGCGCTCGAGGTCGAGAAGAACGGCTATGCCGACATTCTCGCGGAGACGGCATGATGGCCCTGCCCAAGGTGAAACACGATGCGACCGAGGCCCGGCTCGAAGGGCTGTTCCTGCCCGAGGGCGTTGGCTGGACCGCGGCCGCGCGGCAGGACGCGCTGGCGCGACTGCGCGCGCAGGGCGTGCCGCATCGCCGGGACGAATACTGGCGGTTCACCGATCCCGCCCGGCTGACGGCCGCCGCGCCGCGCCCGGCTGCGCCGATGGACCTGTCGGACGAGGCGGTTCTGCATGACGAAATCGACCGGCTCAAGATCGTGTTCCGTGACGGTGTCTTCGACGCCGGGGCATCGGACGATCTGGCCGTCGAGGGCTGCGAGATCGTGCGCCTGGCCGAGGCGCAAAAAACCGATCTGCACTGGGCGCGCGACATCTACGGCGCGCTCGAGGCGCAGGGACAGACGCCGGTCGACCGCCCCCTTGCCGCGCTCAACACGGCATTCGCGCAGGACGGCGTGCTGATCCGCGTCACGGGCCGTGTGCCGCGCCCCGTTGAGATCGTCTATCGCCACGAGGACGACACTTCGGACCCGATCCTGCACCATGTCGTACGGATCGAGCCGGGCGCCGAGCTTACCCTGCTCGAGACCGGCACGGCGGGCGCGCGGTTCAACACCGCGCTCGAGGTCGATATCGCCGATGACGGGCGGTTCCATCACCTGCGCGACCAGGGCCGCAACCATCTGCGGCAGGCGGCGACGCATAGCTTTGCCCGGCTGGGCGCAAGGTCGGTGTTCAAGTCCTTCACGCTGACGCTGAACGGCGCGCTTACCCGCAACGAGAACGTCATCGCCTTTACCGGCAACGACGCGCAGGCCCATGTCGCGGGTGCGGCCATCGGCGACGGCCGCGAGGATCCGTTCCACCACGACGATACGGTGTTCATCACCCATGACGCGGTGAATTGCGAAAGTCGCCAGGTCTTCAAGAAGGTGCTCAAGAACGGCGCGGTGGGCGTGTTCCAGGGCAAGATCCTCGTCAAGAAGGGCGCGCAGAAGACGGATGGCTACCAGATCAGCCAGTCGCTGCTTTTGGACGATGACAGCCAGTTCCTCGCCAAGCCCGAGCTCGAGATCTATGCCGATGACGTGGCCTGTTCGCATGGCTCGACCACCGGCGCCATCGACGAGGAGGCGCTGTTCTACCTCCGCTCGCGCGGGGTGCCCGAGCCGCGGGCGCAGGATCTTCTGGTCCTTGCCTTCCTCGCCGAGGCGCTGCTCGAGATCGAGGACGACACCATCGCCGAGGGGCTTCGCCAGCGGATCGAGGATTGGCTCGACCGGCGCGCGGGCTGAGATGTCGCTGACGCGCGACATGGTGGCCAGCTACCGCGCCCCGGCCGAGGCGCTGGGGCGGCGGATGGCCGCCCCGCCCGGCGCGGGCGAGCCGCGGGCGCTTGTCACCGTGATGCTGGCGTGCTTCCTGATCTTCGTCGCGCAATGGCCCCGCCTGTCGCGCGAGGCATTCCTCACCGGGCAGGAGCTGAACATGTTGCTGGGCGGGGCCCTTCTGGGCTGGCTCTTCATCGCGCCGCTGGTGCTTTATGGCGTGGCGGGGCTGGTGCATCTCGTGCTGCGTGCCATGGGCGGGCGCGGGTCCTATTTCGGCAGCCGCATGGCGCTGTTCTGGGCATTGCTCGCCGCGGCGCCGCTCTGGCTGCTCTGGGGGCTGATCGCGGGGTTCGTCGGGCCGGGGATCGGGCTCGACATCGTGGGCATCGCCGCGCTGATCGCCTTTGTCGCGATCTGGGGGGCAGGGCTGTGGTCGGTCGAATACGGGCGCAACGCCGCCATGGGGGGCGCGTCGTGAACCTCATGTCGCCGCGCCTTCTGACCGCGCTGGCCGTCGAGACGGTCCGCCAGCCGCGCCCGACCTTCGGGCGGCTTATGTCGCTGAACCTGCCGCGCGACGTGCTGTGGCAGGCGTTGGCGTTGACGCTGATCCTGTCGACCCTCATCACCGAACTGACCTCGGTCTTTCTCGCCCCCGCGCCCGACGGGGGCTTTGTCATCAGCCCGCTCATGCTGGTCACGGTGCAGGCGGCGGTTCCGGTGCTCACGATTTTCCTGATCCACTGGCTCGGCCGGGGCATGGGCGGCACCGGCCGGCTCGAGGATGCGATCCTTGCCGTGACGTGGTTGCAGGTCGTGATGCTGGGGCTGCAACTGGTGCAGATCGTCGCATTGGCGCTGCTGCCGCCGCTTTCGGGCATCGTCGTGATTGCGGGTCTGGCGCTGTTTCTCTACCTGCTGACGGCCTTTATCGCCGAGCTGCACGGCTTTGCCAGCATGGGCCGGGTCTTTGCCATGATCCTGTTCGTGCTGGTGGGTGTGGCACTCGGTCTCTCTTTCGTTCTGACCCTGATCGGGGTCACGGTCCCCCGGTGATCCGAGCCGGCAAGGAGCCTGCAATGTATGATGTCGACGCGATCCGTCGCGATTTCCCGATCCTGTCGCGGCAGGTCAACGGCAAGCCGCTGGTCTATCTCGACAACGGCGCCTCGGCGCAAAAGCCCCAGGCGGTGATCGACGCCGTCACCACAGGCTATGCCGAGGAATATTCCAACGTCCATCGCGGCCTTCATACGCTCTCGACGATCTCGACCGAGAAATACGAGGCGGTGCGTGGCCGGATCGCGCGGTTTCTCGGGGCGGCCTCGCTAGAGGCCATCGTGATGAATACCGGCACGACCGAGGGCATCAACCTCGTCGCCTATGGCTGGGCCATGCCCCGGATGGAGGCCGGCGACGAGATCGTGCTGTCGGTGATGGAGCATCACGCCAATATCGTGCCCTGGCACCTGCTGCGCGAACGGCAGGGCGTGCGGCTCGTCTGGGTCGAGCCCGAGCCGGACGGAACGCTGCCGCCCGAAAAGATGCTCGAGGCCGTGACCGACCGGACGCGGCTGATCGCCGTCACGCATATGTCGAACGTGCTGGGCACCGTCGTGGACGTGGCGGCCATCTGCAAGGGCGCGCGCGAGCGTGGCGTGCCGGTGCTGGTCGATGGCAGCCAGGCCGCCGTTCACATGCCCGTCGATGTCGAGGCCATCGGCTGCGATTTCTACGCCATCACGGGCCACAAGCTCTATGGCCCATCGGGGTCGGGCGCGATCTACATCCGCCCCGAACGGATGGCCGAGATGCGGCCCTTCATGGCGGGCGGCGACATGATCCGCGAGGTGCATCGCGACGAGGTCAGCTGGAACGACCCGCCGATGAAGTTCGAGGCCGGCACGCCCGGCATCGTCTCGCAGATCGGGCTGGGCGCCGCGCTCGACTACATGGAGAGCCTCGGGATGGAAGCCATCGCCGCCCACGAGGCCGGCCTGCGCGACTACGCGGCGGGGCGGCTGGCGGGGCTGAACTGGCTCAACGTGCAGGGCAATGCGCCGAACAAGGGGGCTATCTTTTCCTTTACCCTCGAAGGCGCGGCCCACGCGCATGACATCTCGACCGTTCTCGACAAGCGGGGCGTGGCGGTGCGTGCGGGCCATCACTGCGCCGGGCCGTTGATGGACCACCTCGGCGTCACGGCGACTTGTCGCGCGTCCTTCGGGCTTTACAACACCCGCGCCGAGGTCGACGTGCTGATCGACGCGCTGGAGCTTTGCCACGATCTCTTTGCGTGAAAGCTGTTGCCGCCCGCGAGCCGAGCGGCTAACACCCGCCTCACGCCGCGCGCGGCATCTGAGAAATGGACAGGACGCATCGCCCGACACGGACAAAGCGGTTGGAACCCGAACGGTTCTGGCGTAAGCAAACCCGGTCCGATGCGACCAACAGGCACCCGTAGCTCAGCTGGATAGAGTGTTCGCCTCCGAAGCGAAAGGTCACAGGTTCGAATCCTGTCGGGTGCACCATTTTCCATCAATTCCGGGATATCGACGGACCAAGGCCCGAATGGAAAACCCGGCGCAATGCGCGCCGGGCTTGGGATTGCGTCTGAAGGCCGCCTCAGCTCTTGGGGTGCTCTGGCAGGGACTTCAGCTCGTCCTTGGTCATCATGGTCGTGGCGTGAACCTTGCCGTTCTCGTCGCGCATGAAGTTCAGACGCGACACGTCGAGCGCCACGGGCTTTGCCCCGATGCCGAGGAATCCGCCGACATCGACGATGACCTTTGACGTCGGGCCGGTTCCGTGCAGCTCGGACACGTCGCCGATATGGTTGTCCTCGGGGCCATAGACATTGGCGCCCTCGACCATCGAGGCGGTCATCTCTTCGGGTTGCAGGGGGACATGCTTGGAATGGTCCATGGGACTCTCCTTCCATATGGGGGCTGGATTGCCCACGATTCGGAAACGTCTGTTGACCGGGAAGGTTCCGTTTTCGTACCGGCGGCCCGGTCGGACGAAAGGGGGCCTCGCACGGCCCCCTTTCACGCTGTGAATCAGCTCTGGGGCTTGCCGAGGTTTTCGTCCTCGGCCGTCGATTTTGCCCTGTCGGCCACGCGCTGCGCCGATTCCGCGGCCTTGTCGCCGGCGGCCTGCGCGGCGGTCCGGTCGCCCGGCGCCTCGCGGTCCATCTCGTCCTTGGTTTCGGACGCGATGGTGTTGGCCTCGTCCGCTGCTGCCTTGACCACCTTTTCGGCCTTGGCGCGCTCTTCCTCGAAGATGGCTTCGGCCTCGCGGATCAGCGCGTCGCTCTGATCGCCCATGGCGTCGTCTTCCATCCTGGTGCGCGGCAGCGCCCCGCCAAGCGCGGCGCCGACTGCAAGCGCCAGCGCGCCGATCACCAGCGGCTGCTGCTCGTAGAAATCGGCCGCGGCGTCCGACCCGCTCTGCACCGAACGCATCGTGCTGCGGCGCATCTCGACCGCGCGCTGCCGTGCGGCGATGACGCGCTTGCGGGCTTCTTCCGAGAGGTTCTCGGTCCCTTCGGACAGGCGTTGTCTGGCGCGCGCCATGCGACCATCGCCATCGTCCGACGCATCCGAGACCGGCGCGGAGGTCGAGCCCGGGGAGGACGTGTAACCCGTCGAGCTTCCCGGCATCGCGCTCTGGGTCGAGCCGGTTCCCATGCCGGCGCTGCGCAGCCCCGTATCATGGGTCGGGCGGGTCGGGGACCGGTCGGCATAGCCCATATCGTCATCATCGGCCCAGGCGGGCACCGGGCCGCGCGGCGGAATGCCGGCGGAGGGCGGCGTATAGGGGCGCCCGGCGTCGAGGCGCGACCGGCGGTAATCGTCCTCCTGATCGACGCCATGGGACCGCGTGGCGGGCTTTTGCGAATTGCCCATCATCAGCCACGCCAGACCGATGCCGGTCAGGGCCAGCGGAATGGGGTTGGCCTTGACCTGCTCGGTGATCGACTTGCCCAGATCGCCGCCATGCTCGCGGAACTGGTCGCCGAGCTGGCGCACCATCGTATCGAGCGAGAACTTGTCCTGCAGCGCGTCCAGGTTCGAGCTGAGATCCGAGCGGCGCGATTCGATGTCGCGCTCGATCTCGTCGGGGGATCTGGTGTCATTTGTCATCATAGGCTCCCTTCACGGCTTCGGCGTCGCGCTGGACGTTCTTGGCCGTCCGCGTCGGCGCAAGGCTCGACAGTTTCAGATCGCTGGTTCCCTTGCTGAACATCGCGTAGCCGACGATCGCGAGGACGACGCCCACGATCAGCGCGGCCCAGCCCGGCTCGAGCCCGGTTTCGGCCAGCGCCGAGACAAGCGCCGCGGCCAGCACGTTCAGCGCGACAAGTGCCACGATGGCCGCCCCGGCGATGAGCCCGAGGGCAACGCCCGCGCGCGACGCGTTCTCGCTGACCTCGGCACGGGCAAGGTCGACCTCGTTGCGGACAAGGGCGCTGACGTTGTTCATAGCGTCCGAGATGAGGGTGCCGGTGCTCTTGTTCTGATCGGGGGCGCTCATGAGAACTCTCCTTTCGTCGGGTCGTGGGGCCGGGTCGTCGTCGTGCCCGAGGCCGGGTAGGGCTCGGTGGTGGTCGTGCCGGCGGCCGGGTAGGAGGTGCCCGTGGTCGTGCCCGGCGTCGTCCGCGGGACGGACGAATGGGACGATCCGCCGCCCGTGTCGTGCGAGGGGCTGCTCGACGCCTTGGCAAAGCGCGTCGCGGCAAAGCCGATCAGCGCGGCACCGCCGAGAAAGGCCACCGGGTTCTTGCGGGCGAAGCGGTTGAGGTCATTGACCATCTCGCCGAGATCCTTGTCGCGCATCGCATCCGACGCATCGGCGAGACCTTCGGCGATCTGGCCAAAGGTCCGTTCCTGCGGCGAGCCGCTGCGCGATTTGTCGGCGGCGGCACGCAGCGCCTCCGAGACGTTCGACACCTCGTCCGCGGCCGAGGACTTGGCGGCCTCGGCCTGGGCCTTTGCCGCGTCGGAAGCATCGCGCATCGCGCCTTTCGAGGCGTCCTTGGCCTGGTCGGCCAGATCGCGCGACCTCTCGGTCAACCTGTCGTGATCGGTGGGGTTCGTGGGATTGGTCATGGTGTTCCTGCTCCCGTTCAAAAGACAAAGCTGATGATCGCCAGAACGACGACGATCACCCCGATGAGGTAGAAGACGTTATGCATGGGAAACTCCTTTGCTGCCGGCGTCGCGGCCCGTCATATGCCGAGAGAACGCAGCTTGCCGCGAAAGGTTCACGCCGTAGTGAAACTATCGGGTTTGGATGGCTTTCGCGTTTGTTTACCGTGATTTCCGCATAGGCACGTGCAAGAACGGCGGCCGGTGCGCGCATGTCTTTTCACGTCACAGGCGGTGACGGTCGGGCGCGGGCGCAGCCCGCGTAATTGCGGAACCGGAATTGCGGTATCAGTTGCTCTCGGGATCCGCACTGAAATCGCGATGGCCAAGCAATTCGCGCTGGCGATTCAGCGTTTCCTCCAGCGTCGCCTTTTCCTCGTCGGTCAAAGGTTTCGGCGGGCGGTTCAGCCGGTCGGCCAGTGCCTCATCCAGCCGGATCGTCGCCACGATCGGGAAATGGTCCGAGCCGATATGCGCCTCGCGGTGGAACGAGACGACCGCGACCTCTTCGGTGACAAAGAAATGGTCGATGGGGCATCGCATGTAGATCTTGTTCGCGTCGAAGCTGGAATAGAGCCCCCGCCCGACCCGCGGGTCGATATAGCCGCCGAAATGCTTGAACATCTGCGAGCTGTCGGACCATGCCACATCGTTGAAATCGCCCATCGTGACCAGCGGCACGCCCGAACTGCGGGCGAAACGCGCCGCGTAGCGCACTTGCGCGTCGCGTTCTTCGGTATCCTGGCCGGGAACGGGCGGGCGAGGATGCAGGCCGACGAAGCGAAACAGAACGCCCTCCGGGGTTCTCAGTTCGGCGAATATCGACGGTGTCTCATCCGGGGTGAGATAGACGATTTCCGCATTCTCGGTCGAAAGGCGCGTGGCAAAGACCATCCCGTAATGATTATCGCGCGGATGCCGAATGACCGTGTCGTACCGCTTCAATACCGGCTCCATCGCCTCGACCCAGGCGCTATCGGTTTCCATCAGCAGGATCACGTCGGGATCGACCCTATCTATGAGATCCGAAAGCTTTCGGTAATCGGTATTCTCCATAAGGACATTCGATGACAGCAAACTGATCTGGTCGGCGCTATCGGGGGCGAGCACCAATTCCTTTGCCGCGAGCGGCGTATAGGGCGAGATGCGCCAGAACTGATATCCGCCGGCAAGAAGCATGAGGGCGGTGACCGGAATGGCCGTCGCCCATCCCGCGAATAGCGATAGAATCAGAACAACCGCCGCGGCGATCAGGATCTGCAATCGCGGGAAATCCCACATCCTGACCCACCACGCATCCGACCGCGTCATCGGCGCGACCGTCACGAAAAGGATCGCAAGGCACAAGACCCACACCAGGACGGCGAAGGCGAGGGAAACGGTGTTCATGGATCTGTCTTCCCCGGATGCGCGGATATGTTTGCTTTGCTGGTCTGAATGGGCCCCTCCAACCGAACGGCACCTGACGAAGCGTCGCAGCCGCCCGTTGGTTCCACGCCGGGGCCGCGTCTTGCCGGCCGCGGGCCATTCTTCCGTTTGCGCCCGAGCGTGGCGCGCAGTAGCACTGGCCCGACCTCAGGTGAAGGATGCAAACCATGCCCAGCAAGCTCGACCAGTTGCGCGATATGACCGTCGTGGTCGCCGATACCGGCGATATCGAGGCGGTGAAGCGGCTCAAGCCGCAGGATTGCACCACGAACCCCTCGCTCGTGCTCAAGGCGCTCGGCTCGGACGCCTATGCCGCGCATGTCTCGGACGCCATCGAGGCGGGGCGCGCCGCCGGCGATGTCGAGGCCATCGCCACCGCAATGACCGTCGCCGTCGGCACGGAACTCGCCGGGATCGTTCCGGGCCGCGTCTCGACCGAGGTCGATGCGCGCCTGTCCTTCGACACCGAAGGCTCCATCGACAAGGCCAAGCGGCTGATCGCCGCCTACGAGGACAAGGGCGTGGGACGCGACCGCATCCTCATCAAGCTCGCCTCGACCTGGGAGGGGATCCGCGCCGCCGAACGGCTGCAAAAGGACGGGATCGACTGCAATCTCACGCTGCTGTTCTGCATGGCCCAGGCGCGGGCTTGTGCCGATGCGGGCGTGTTCCTGATCTCGCCCTTCGTCGGGCGCATAACCGACTGGTACAAGGCCGCCGAAGGCGTCGAGGGCTACGCGCCCGACGAGGATCCGGGCGTGAAATCGGTGCGCGCGATCTATGACCATTACAAATCCCACGGGATCGAGACGGTCGTCATGGGGGCGTCGTTCCGCAACACCGACCAGATCGAGGCGCTGGCGGGCTGCGACCGGCTGACGATTTCGCCCGATCTGCTCGACGCGCTCGACGCCGACCAGGGCGATCTGCCCCGCAAGCTCGAGGCGGGGGCCGCGTCGGGCGCGACGGCCGACACCCTTTCCGAAGGCAGGTTCCGCTGGGATCTGAACGAGGACGCGATGGCCACCGAAAAGCTGGCCGAGGGCATCCGCAAGTTCCACGCCGACAACGAAAAGCTGAACGAGATGATCCGCCAGCGCCTGACGTGATGCACGACATGACGTTCAGCCCGTAAGGCGCTGAACGTGAAATATTTCCTGCCGGACGGGGTGCGCCTCAGTCCGGCGGGATCAGGCCCAGCCCGCGCAGGTAGATCCCGATCCCGGTCTCGAGCAGATCCTCGGGCGGAAAGCGCGAGGTGGTGCCCGGCGAGTTCCGGGCGAAAAGCTCCACGACACCGTGGCTCATCGCCCAGATATGCGAGCTGAATAGCGCCGCGGGCGGGCGGCGATCCTCGGGGATGTGCTCGGCCAGGTCCGCGGCCGCGCGTTCGAGGATGCCGTAGGCCCGCGAGGCCGCCGATTCCAGATCTGGCGTACGGCGGATCGAGATGCCGCTTTCGAACATCGCGACGTAATGGCCGGGATGCTTGCGCGCAAAGGCCAGATAGGCCCGGCCGGTGGCCGAAAAGCTCGCCAGCGCCGAAGGTTGCCCCTTGCGATAGGCATATTCCATCAGGTCGGCGAATATCTCGTAGCCCTGCCGCGCAGCCTCGGCGATCAGGTCGTCGCGCCCCTCGAAATGGCGATAGACGGCCGCGGGGGTGACGCCGACGGCCTTTGCGGTCTCGCTCAGCGTGAATCCCTGGGGGCCCTTCTGCTCGATCAGGACCAGCGCCGCATCGACCAGTGCCTGCCCGAGATTGCCGTGGTGATACCCGCGTTTAGCCATTCCGGCACTGCGGCCAGATATCGGGGCCGCCCGCGATCAACGGGTCGGGAGCGGTGGAAACCGCGTCGTCCTTGCCTGCGAAATCGAGCGTCGCGACCACGGCCCTGATCGCGGCGATGCGGGCGCGCCGCTTGTCGTCCGAGCGGATCACGGTCCAGGGAGTGTCGGGCGTATGCGTGGCCTCGAAGGTTTCGGCGATGGCCTCGGTATAGTCGTCCCAGAGCGAAAGTCCCTCGACGTCGATCGAGGACAGCTTCCACTGTTTCAGCGGATCCTTTTCGCGGTCGAGAAAGCGGCGAAGCTGCTCGGCCCGGCCGACTGTGAGCCAGATCTTGACCAGCTCGATGCCGTCATCCTGCAGCATCCGCTCGAACGGCAGGACCTGCGCAAAGAACCGCGCGCGTTCGGCATCGCTGCAAAATCCGAACACCTTTTCGACGACGGCGCGGTTGTACCAGGACCGGTCGAACAGGACGATCTCGCCCGCGGTGGGCAGATGCGCGACGTAGCGCTGGAAATACCATTGCCCGCGCTCGCGCTCGGTCGGGGCCGACAGCGCGACGGTGCGCACCACGCGCGGGTTCATGTTCTCGCGGAACCGCTTGATCGTGCCGCCCTTGCCGGCCGCGTCGCGCCCTTCGAACACCACCACGACCCGTTTGCCCGTCGCGCGCACATCGGCCTGAAGCCGCACGAGCTGGTTCTGCAGAGCGCCCAACGTGTCCTCGTATTCCCCCTTGTCCATCCGCGTCTCGTACGGGAATTCGGGCGTCACGATATGGTTCTTGCGCGCGCCCGAAATGGCATCGCGGATCTCGGGCGGAGCATTGTCGTGAAAGCGGCTGATCGCGCCGTCGAAGGGCAGGGGCATGGCGGGCACTCCGATAGCCGGGGGCCGTGGCACACTAGGCGCGGCGGACGCCTAGCGCAATCCGGCGCGGCGGGCGGCGCGGTCTATGGCGTCCGTGACGGCTTCGGGGCGGACATGGTGCGGCATGTGCCCGACACCGGCGAGGCGGGTCAGGTGCGCGCTCTCGACCTGTTGGGCCAGCCGCTCCGAATGGATCTCGGCGGGGACGATGTCATCGGCCAGCCCGTGCACCAGCTCGATGGGCAGGGTCAGGCTGTCATAGCGCGCCGACATCTCGACGAGGTGGGGGCGCAGTCTGTTGATCTGCTGCGCGTTGTTGCGAAAGGTCTCGGTGCGCAGGGCCAGCCCGACGCCGACATGATCGGAATAGCCCGCAGGCGGATCGTTGGGTGCAAAGATGGCCTGCACCGCCCGGTCGCCCAGCGAACGAGGCACCAGCGCCGAGATCACCGGCGCGGCGAGCGCCCCGCCCAATGCCGTGCCCGCAAGGGTGTAGAGCGTGCCCAACCCGCCCGGCCAGGGCTCGGTCGCGCCCGAGACCACGACCAGCGCGGCGGGGTCGTGGTTCAGCCCCCAGGCCATCGCCACCGCGCCGCCATAGGAATGGCCCAGCACGATCTCGTCGCGGATACCGATCGCGCGGGCCGCGCGGTGCAGCAGCGCCGCCTGCGCCTCGGGTCCCTCGGCGCGGCCGTCAAAGGCTCCGGCGAATGCCGGGTCGGCCTGCGTGTAGCCAAGGCCGGGGCGGTCGAAGACGGTGACGCGGTAGCGATCCGACAACGCATCGACGAGGCCGAAGGTGAAATCGCGCATGTTGCCCGACGCGCCATGGATGAGCACCAGGTCGGGCCCCGCACCGGTCTGAAGGTAATGAACCTTCCGCCCGTCGATCTCGACGAATTGCCCGATCGGCGGATACCGTTCCTCGGCGGTCTGCGCGCGCAGCGCCGCGCTCCAGCCGGTGGCAAGGGCGCACCCCGCGACGAGAACGCCCGCCATGGCGAGCCTAGCGGCCAATCTGGTCGATGTCATAGGGCGTGGTCTGGTATATCCGGTTGATCCAGTTGCCATATAGAAGATGCGCGTGACTTCTCCACCGGTTGAGCGGCGCGCGGGTCGGATTGTCCTCGGGGTAATAGTTGCAAGGCACCCCGATGGGCACGCCCGCGGCGATATCGCGGTCGTATTCCTGCTTGAGCGTATCGTCGTCGTATTCGAAATGGTTGAAGATATAGAGGGCGCGATGGGCCGCGTCCTCGATCAGCGCGGGCCCGGCCTTGTCCGAGGCGAGCAGAGTCCTGAGCCCGCCCGCCGCGTCGACCTCGTCCTGTCGCATCTCGGTCCAGCGGCTGACCGGGATCACGCAATCGTCCGAAAACCCCCGCAGATAGGGCGAGGTCGGGTCGAGATTGCGGTGCCGGAAACAGCCGAAGAGCTTGGCCCCCAGCATGTGCTTGGGCACGCCGTGGAAATGCGAGATCATCGCCATGCCGCCCCAGCACACGCCAAAGGTCGAATGCACGTTGGTCTGCGTCCAGTCCATCACCTCGCGCAGCTCGTCCCAATAGCTGACTTGGCGGAAATCGAGATGCTCGATGGGCGCGCCGGTGATGATGAGGCCGTCGAACTTCTCGTCGCGCACCTCGGTAAAGGGGCGATAGAACGCCTCCATGTGTTCGGCGGCGGTGTTGCGGGTCTGGTGTTCGGACATGCGGATGAGGTGGAACTCGATCTGCAGCGGCCCCGCGCCGACCAGCCGGGCGAATTGCGTCTCGGTCTGGATCTTCTTGGGCATGAGGTTCAGCAGCCCGATCCTGAGCGGACGGATATCCTGCCGCATGGCCTCGCGCTCGGCCATGACGTGAACGCCCTCGGTCCGCAGGACGGAAAAGGCGGGCAGGTCTTCGGGGAGTTTGATCGGCACGGGGGGCGGTTCCATAACGGCGTCTGGAGGGTCCAGTTAGGCGCTCGGAGCGCGGGGCTCAAGAGCGGGGAATAAGGGTTTGGCCGCGCGGGAACCGATGGCATAAGGGACAGACCAAGCCGGGAGAGCGTGATGAGACCTATCCTTGCCGCCGCGATCTGCCTCGGGCTGCCCGCCAGCGCCGGGGCGCAGGGCTTTCTCGAACGGGCGCAATGCAGCCTGACCTGCGCGGCCGAAACCGAATCCCGCGAGGGGCCGGATTTCGACGCCTGCATGGCGCGGGTCTGCGGAGCCGAGGGGGCAGGGGTAGCGGCAACGCCGTCCGAGCCCGCGCGGCCGGTACAGGCCGAAGAGACGGTCGTCGCGCCCGCGGAGCCCGCCCCTCGGCCCGCCCCCGTAGAGATGGCCCCCCAACCAGCGCCGCCCGTCCAGCAGTCGCCGCAGCCCGCGCCGGTGGCCGAGCCCGCGATCGACCCGGCAGAGATAGAGGCCCTGCGCGCCGAGATCGAGGCGCTGCGCGGCCAGGTCGAGGCGTCCGAGGCCGAAGCCCCTGCGCCCCCGGTCCAGAAAACGCCTCCGCCCGCGCAGGCGACCAAGCCGGACGTCAAGCCGCGAGCGACCCCCGACCACCCCGCCCCCGGCCGCGCCAGCGCGAAACGCTGGGTAAACGCGCGCGCGCCCACGGGCGAGCGCGTGGCGGGCATAGACGAGACGGGCCGCGTCGGCGAAGCGGGGCTGTGGTTCGCCTGCGTGCCCGGCGGCCGGTCCGTCTTGATGCTGGTGGGCGAGCCCAAGGGCGGGCGCTATCGCATCCGCATCGGCAGCTATGAAAAGGATCGCCGCTTTCCCATAGGGCCCTCGGGCTGGCCCGAGTTCAACATCCGCGACGGCGGCGCGGTGATGAAACGGCTCATTGCGGGCGACCGGGTGCAGATCCTGCGCGGCAACGGGCGCGAGCTGTTCGACCTGCCGCTCGACGGCTCGGCACGGGCATTGTCGCGCGCGCGGTCTGGGTGCTGAAACCCGCGCTCAGCCGCGCCGGGCGATGGCGCGCGCGATCAGGTCGGTGAAATCCTCGGCGCTGGCCAGGGCGGCGACCTCGTCGGCGGTCACGCTGACGCCGCGGCGCGCCATCTCGGCGTAACGCGGCTGGCGATGCGCCAGGGCGCGGGCATAGGTCCAGCGGACGAAATCGTCGGGATCGACCGCCTCGGGCGCGATACCCTTGAGCGAGAGATATTCGGACCAGGCGGCGTCGAGGAAAGCGGGCTGGTAATACATCGGCTTGGGGGCGCGGTCGAAGCGGCGCACCAGAGCGTCGGTATGGGCCTCGCTGCCCTCGATCCAGACGAAAAGCAGGTTCTGCGCCAGGCGCGTCAAAAGCGGGTCGTCCGGGTCCCAGGGATCGACGACCTCGCAGATCGACCCGCCCGAATCGCATACGAAATCGTCGTAGCCGTAAAGCGCCCGCGCCCGGTCGATGAAGGGCACGGTGTCCTCGAGCGCGGCGATCTCGGCCTCGCGATGCTGGGCCTGGCGCCGCTGGTATTCGGCAAAGGGCAGGCCGCCGCGCGCCGGATCGCCGGGCTTGCCGAGATAGGTCGAGAGCGGGGCGAGATTGTCGAAAGTGATGTTCGACGCAACATAGATCGAATCGCCCAGCAGCAGCTCGCGCAGCAGCGGAACCTTCATCGCCTCGCGCTTGAAGTTGTCGGCGATGTGTTCGCCCATGTAGCGGGTGCCGATGCGGTAATCGACCGAGTAATGAAACCACCCGCCTGCCGCGCGCAGCATGTTCGAGACATAGGTCTTGCCAAGGCCCGACATGCCGAACAGCAGGACCTTTTTCGCGGGCGCCGTTCGCCATGCCTCGGGGGTTTCATAAATCATGGAGGCGGCTTAGCCCGAGCGGCGCGCGCTCGACAAGAGGCCGCATTACGGACCGTCAGGCTTTGGGCCGGCGGGTCTGGGCGCGGATATTGACCCAGTTCGCCGCAAGGATGATCGCGCCGCCAAGCGCCGTCACCGGGTCCAGCGCCTCGGCAAAGAACAGCGCGCCCACCAGCGCGGCGACCGGCAGGCGCAGGAAATCCACGGGCATGACGATGGTGGCGGGCGCGAGGCTCAGCGCCGTGGTCAGGCACATATGCGCGGTGAGCCCCGCCGCCCCGATCAGCGCGAGCCATGGCCAGATCGACGCCGAGGGCCAGGCGATGTCCCCGTCGAACCCGGCCGCGACCAGACCCATGCCCGCCTGCATGACGGTCAGCCAGAACAGGATCGACAGGATGCTCTCGGTGCGCGTCAGCAGCTTGGTAAAGATCGCCGAACCGGCAAAGCCGATGGCCGCCGCGGCGGCCGCCGCCTGTCCGGGGTCGAGCCCGTCGAGCCCCGGCCGGGCCACGATGAGCACGCCGACAAAACCCACGATCGCGACCGTGATCTTGAGACGCGTCAACCGCTCGGCCAGCAGCAGCGGCGCGGCCAGCGCCACCCAGATCGGCGAGGTGAACTCGATGGCGAACACCTGCGCCAGCGGGATCAGGCTGATCGCGAGAAACCAGAGGTTCTGCCCGGCGAAATGCGACAGATTGCGGATCAGGTGCAGGCCCAGCCGCCGCGCGCGGATCTGCCCGAGCCGCCCGGCGACGGCACCGCCCGCCACCACCAGACAGATGCCGATGAGCGAGCGATAGAGCATCAGCTCGAACGTATCGAGCTCGAGCGTTACGGCCCGCCCCGCCACCGCCATCGAGGTGAAGGACACCACCGCGCCCAGCATCCAGACCGTCGCCTTGAGAATCTGCGCGCGGTCGGTGACGGGCTGGACGCCCCGGATCTCTGCCGCCGGGGTCTCGGGGCCGGTCATTCCCACTCGATGGTGCCCGGCGGCTTGGAGGTGATGTCGTAGGTCACGCGGTTGATGCCGCGCACGGAATTGATGATGCGGGTGGCGGTTTCGCTCAGGAAATCATGCGAGAACGGGTAGTAATCCGCGGTCATGCCGTCGACGCTCGAGACGGCGCGCAGCGCGCAGGCGAAATCGTAGGTCCGCCCGTCGCCCATGACGCCGACGGTGCGCACGGGCAGGATCGCCACGAAGGCCTGCCAGATATCGTCGTAAAGCCCGTGGCGGCGGATCTGGTCGATGAAGATCGCGTCGGCCTCGCGCAGGATGGCGAGCTTTTCGCGCGTGATCTCGCCGGGGCAGCGGATGGCGAGGCCGGGGCCGGGAAACGGATGGCGGCCGATGAAACTGTCGGGCAGGCCAAGCTCGCGCCCCAGCGCGCGGACCTCGTCCTTGAACAGCTCGCGCAGCGGCTCGACCAGCTTCATGCCCATTTTCTCGGGCAGGCCGCCGACATTGTGGTGGCTCTTGATCGTGACGCTGGGTCCGCCCGAAAAGCTCACGCTTTCGATGACGTCGGGATACAGCGTGCCCTGGGCCAGGAACTCGGCCCCGCCGATGGCGCGGGCGTGTTTCTCGAACACCTCGATGAACAGGGCGCCGATGATCTTGCGCTTTTGCTCGGGGTCCGACACGCCCTCGAGCGCGGTCAGGAACAGATCGCTTTCGTCGGCATGGATGACCGACAGGTTCATGTTGTCGCGGAACATGCCCACAACCTCTTCGGCCTCGTTCTTGCGCAAGAGGCCGTGATCGACGAAGACGCAGGTCAGGCGGTCGCCGATGGCCTCGTGCAGCAGCGCGGCCGCGACCGAGCTGTCGACACCGCCCGACAGCGCGCACAGCACCCGCGCATCACCCACCTGTTCGCGGATCGCGTCGACGGCCTGTTCGCGATAGGCGCCCATCGTCCAGTCGCCCGAAAACCCCGCGAGCGCCACGAAATTGGCGAGGAAGGTCTTGCCGCCCGGCGTGTGGTGCACCTCGGGATGGAACTGCGTCGCGAAAAACCGCCGCTCGGGGTCGGCCACGACGGCAAAGGGCGCGCCGGGCGAGGTGGCAAAGGGCCGAAAACCGGGCGCCAGCCTCGAGACGTGATCGCCATGGCTCATCCAGACCTGTTCGCGCCCGCCGTGGAACCACCCCCGCATGAGCTCCAGCGGCTCGTCCGTCGGTTCGATATAGGCGCGGCCGAACTCGGCCGAGCCGGGGGTGCGCACCACCTCGCCGCCTAGCATCTGCATCATCACCTGCTGGCCGTAGCAGATGCCCAGCACCGGCACGCCGAGATCGAATATCCGCGCGGGCGGGCGGGGCGATCCGGCCTCGGGCACGCTGGCGGGCCCGCCCGACAGGATCACCGCACGCGGCGCGAAATCGTCGAGGAACGCGTCGTCGACGTGGTTGAACGGGTGGATCTCGCAATAGACGTTCGCCTCGCGCAGGCGGCGGGCGATGAGCTGCGTGACCTGGCTGCCGAAATCGACGATCAGAAGGCGCTGGTGGGTGTCGGTGATATCCATGGGCGCGGGATTACGCCGCCCGGACCGCGTTGACAATCGCCCGCGGCACGCGAGCCTCGCGAGGCCATGTCGCTGCGGGTGCAGGAAGCGGCGGAAACCGGCAGATCGCGCCCCGCGCCCGGCGCTAGTCACGGTGGACGCGCGGGCGATCCGCGCGCGCACGAGGAGAGCCAGCATGACCGAAGCCGCGACACGCAAGCGAGGCAGGGGAACGGGCGGCGGCGCCGCGCGGCGGGCCGAGCGGACCGCGGTGCGGATCGAATGCGCGCCCGTCATCACCCGCGAGGTGCCCGATCACGAGCCCCTGACCGAAGAGGCGCTGTCCATCATCGAGGCCAATGCCGAGACGGTGCTTCAGGAGATCGGCGTGAACGTGGTCGAGAATCCCGCCGCGCTCGCGCTTTGGCGCGATGCGGGGGCCGATGTGCAGGGCGAACGGGTGCGCATCCCCAAGGGGCTCGCGCGCAAGCTGTGCGAGACCGCGCCGCGCGTGTTCACCCAGCACGCGCGCAACCCCGAACGCGCGGTCGAGATCGGCGGGCGCAACCTCGTGCTGGCCCCGGTCTACGGGCCGCCCTTCGTGCGCGACCAGGCGGGGGGACGGCGCTATGCCACCATCGCCGATTTCCAGAAATTCGTGAAGCTCGGCTACATGTCGAAATGGCTGCACCATTCGGGCGGCACCGTCTGCGAGCCGACCGACATTCCGGTGAGCAAGCGCCATCTCGACATGCTGATGGCCCATATCACGCTCAGCGACAAACCCTTCATGGGCTCGGTGACGGAGCCCTCGCGGGCACGCGATTCGGTCGAGATGTGCGAGATCCTGTTCGGCAAGCAGTTCGTGGCCGAGAACACGGTGATGACCTCGCTCATAAACGTGAACTCGCCGCTGACCTTCGACGCGACGATGATGGGCGCGCTCGAGGTCTATGCCCGTGCCAACCAGGCGGTGATCCTGTCGCCCTTCATCGTCGGCGGCGCCATGGCGCCGGTCTCGGTCGCGGGCACGCTGGCGCAGGTCCTGGCCGAGGTGCTGGCGGGCGTCGCCTATTCCCAGCTCGTCCGGCCCGGCGCGCCGGTGATCGCCGGGGCCTTCGTGACCTCGATCGACATGAACTCGGGCGCGCCCATCTTCGGCACGCCCGAGACGGCCCAGATCACCTATGGCGCGGGGCAATTGATGCGCCGGCTGGGGCTGCCGTTCCGCAGCGCGGGCGCGTTCTGCGGCGCCAAGCTTTCCGATGCGCAGGCCGGATATGAAAGCGCGAACTCGCTTCAGGCGGGACTTTATGCCGGCGTGAACTTCATGCTGCATGCCTGCGGCTGGCTCGAGGGGGGGCTGGTGGCGAGCCCCGAGAAATTCATCATGGATGCCGATCAGCTCGGCATCCTGCACCGGCTGGCCAAGGCCATCGACATCTCCGAGAACAGGCAGGCGATGGATGCCATCGCCGAGATCGGGCCGGGGGGGCATTATCTCGGCTGCGCGCATACGCAGGCCAATTTCAAGGATGCGTTCTGGCGCTCGGACGTGCTCGACTACAAACCGTTCGAGACATGGTTCGACGAGGGCGCGCGCGACAGCGCGACGCTGGCCGCGGCGCGGGTCGAAAAGATGCTGGCCGATTACAGCCCGCCGCCGCTCGACGAGGGGATTCGCGACGGGCTGAACGACTATGTCGCCCGCCGCAAGGAAAGCCTGCCGGACAGCTTTGCCTGAACGCTACTCCACCGGGGTGATCCGGCCGGCAATGCGGCCCTGACAGGCGGCCATCAGCGCGGCCAGCGCGGCGACGTGCCGCGCGCCGTCATAGCAGGGCGCGCCCGACCGGCGGTCGCGGTCGTGCCGGGCCTCGGCCACGGCCAGCGCGCGCAGCGTCGCGGACGCCGCCGCATCGGACTGCCGCGCCTCGGCCACGCGGCGTGCGGCCTCGACCAGCAGGCGGGGGCGCGACAGCGCGGCCAGGTACAGCATGGGGTCGTCGGGGTGAAAGCTCATGGCGGAAAATCCTGTGATCCGGGGTCGATGCCCCATTTCTGCCACGATCCCCCTGCATGTTGCGCAGACGCGACGTTTCGCGTGCGACATGGAAAGAGTTCGTTACCATTTGTTAACGGACGTTAACCATAGTGCGCATAGATGAACGCGCGTTAACCATTTCCGCCCGACAGTCATCGCATCGAAAAGGCCTGCCAGCCGGTTCGTAGCTTGTTTGTCTTAACGGGGGCTGAAGAATGGACCAGATTGCACAAGACGATAAGCGGGAGGCCGGAATGCCCGAGCCGGTGCGGCACTATCTCGACCATGTCAGCGGCGGCGAATCGATCCGCGAGATCGCGCGCCGGACGGGCGCGCACCCCTCCACCGTCCTGCGCCGCGTCCGCAGATACGAGGCGCGGCGCGACGATCCTCTGGTCGATACCGCGCTCGACCGGCTCGCCGGGGACCGCGTCGACCCTAGTGCGAATCGCGCCGAGCGGCGACAAGACGGCATGGATCAGACGCCCTCCCGCCAGACCGTCTCTCCGTCCGGCGACGCCCGGTTCGAGACCGAAGCCCGCCGGGTCCTGCGGCGGCTGAGCGCGACGGGCGCCTGTCTTACCGTCGGTGCGGGCATGGATATGGCCGTCATCGTGCGCGAGACCGAGGACGGCACCACCGAACGCACCGGCGTGGTCGAGACCTGTTTCGCCGAGGACATGGCCCTGCGCGACTGGATACAGCGCAGCGGCACGGGGCGCGTCGCGCGCTACCGCATCACGGCGCGCGGGCGTGCGGCTCTGGGCGACCTTCTCGCCGCGCAGGAAAACCGCGCGGGCCAGCGCAACGACGGCGCGCTGCCGGCGAGCGGCCCCGTATCGGGGCGCGGCGCACGCTATTCGACCACGGATACGCCCATCGCCATGCTGGCCCGCAGGCGCGACAAGGGGGGCGCACGCTATCTCACCCCTGCGCATGTCCGCGCGGCCGAGCGTCTGCGCGAGGATGTGGCCGTCGCCGAGGCCGCGGACGGCACCGCGATCGACTGGGACGCGGCGATGACGCAGACGGAGCCGGTCGCGCGGCAAACGGGCCGTGGCGCCCAGGCCGCGCGCAGCCGTGCCGAGGCGGCGCTGGCCGATCTGGGGCCGGGGCTCGGGGACGTGGTCTATCGCGTGGCCTGCCGGCTCGACGGGCTCGAGACGGTCGAGCGGCGCATGGGCTGGGCCGCGCGCTCGGGCAAGGTGGTGCTGGTCGTGGGGCTCGACCGGCTGTGTCGCCACTACGACACCCATTCGGCCGACGACATGATCGGCTAGGGCCGGAAATGCGAAAGGGCGCGGTCGGAAAACCGCGCCCTTCCAATGGCTTTCAGCTCAAAGCTTACTCGGCCGCCTCGATGGCGCTGTCATCGGTCACGGCGATGGCGTTCACGTCGCTCGCGTCCTTGAGCGCCTGGCGCACGCCCGCGGCATAGTCGGGATGCACACGCTCGAGCACGGCCAGCCAACGCTCGGTCACGCTTTCCGAGCAGGGGCCCATCGCCGCGGCCATGTTGTGATGCAGGCGGTTCCGCTCGTCCTGATCGAGCACCTCGAGATAGAGCTGGCGCGGCTGCACGTAATCCGCGTCGGCATCCTCGACGACATAGCGGTCGGCATCGCCGTCGATCCTGAGCGGCGGCTCCTTCTTCGAGAAATCCGCGACCGGGCCGTCATACTGGTTCGGCTCGTAATAGGCGTCGGGATTGCCGAAATCATTGGTGAAGAACCGCATCGGGCCGTCCTTGTGATAGTGGTTCACATTGGCGGCCGCCTTGGGGGCGTTGGCGGGCAGGGCCTCGTAATGGGTGCCGAGGCGGTAGCGATGCGCGTCGGCATAGGAGAAGATGCGCGCCTGAAGCATCTTGTCGGGGCTGAAGCCGATGCCCGGCACCACGTTCGAGGGCGAATAGGCCGCATTCTCGACCATCTGGAAGTAGTTTTCCGGGTTGCGGTTCATCTCGACCTCGCCGACCTCGATCAGCGGGAAATCGGAATGCGGCCACACCTTGGTCAGGTCGAACGGGTTGAAGGGCTGTTTGGCGGCGTCTTCCTCGGCCATGACCTGGATATACATGGTCCATTTCGGGAAATTGCCCGATTCGATCATGTTGTAGAGGTCTTCCTGGTAGCTCTCGCGCGTCTTGCCGATCAGCGCCTCGGCCTCGGCGTTGGTATAGGTCTTGTGGCCCATCTGGGTCTTGAAGTGGAACTTGACCCAATGGCGCACGCCCTCGGCGTTCCACATCGAGAAGGTGTGGCTGCCATAGCCGTTCATCCGCGCGGGGTTCACCGGGATACCCCGGTCCGACATCAGGATCGTGACCTGGTGGACCGATTCGGGCTGCGCCGCCCAGAAATCGAACATCGCCTCGGGCGAGCGGAGGTTGGTCTTGGGGTGACGCTTTTGCGTGCGGATGAAATCGGGGAACTTGAAGGCGTCGCGCACGAAGAAGATGGGCGTGTTGTTGCCCACCATGTCCCAGTTGCCCTCTTCGGTGAAGAACTTGAGGCTGAAGCCGCGCACGTCACGCTCGGCATCCGCGGCGCCGGCCTCTCCGGCGACGGTCGACCAGCGGGCGAGCACCTCGGTCGTCTTGCCGACCTCCGAGAACAGGGCGGCACAGCTATACTTGCTGATGTCGTGGGTCACGGTGAACGTGCCCTGCGCGCCCCAGCCCTTGGCGTGAACGACCCGCTCGGGAATGCGTTCGCGGTTCTGGTGGGCGAGCTTTTCGATAAGCTGGTAATCCTGTAGCAGGATCGGGCCGTTGCGACCGGCAGTCTGCGAATACTGGTTCGAGACGACGGGCGCACCGGCGGTCGTCGTCAGGCGGGGTTTGTCGGCCATGGGATATCTCCTCGGGTCGGGCGGTTTAGAACGGTTCTAATCGTCTCGTCCCGCGGGTGCAACATGCGACGCGGATGACGGCGCGAAAGGGTCGCGCCTGCGTGGACATCGGCGGCGATGCTGCATAGATCGGTCGGGCGAAGGAGATTTTCCATGCCCCGCGACCTGAAAATTCCCGATCAGCGCCACCCGGAAAAGGCGCATCGCCCGGAAACGCCGCGCCTCAGGAAACCCGACTGGATCCGCGTGCGTGCCCCCTCGGGCGAAGGCTATGCAAAGACCCGCGACACGATGCGGGCGCATAACCTCACCACCGTCTGCGAAGAGGCGGGCTGCCCCAATGTCGGCGAATGCTGGTCCCAGGGCCACGCCACCATGATGATCATGGGCGAGATCTGCACCCGTGGCTGCACCTTCTGCAACGTGGCGACGGGGCGGCCCGATGCGCTCGACGCGTTCGAGCCGGGGCGCGTCGGCGACGCGGTGAAAAAGCTGGGGCTGAACCATGTCGTCATCACCTCGGTGGACCGCGACGATCTCGAGGATGGCGGCGCGGCCCATATCGCGCAGACGATCCGCGCGACGCGGCGGCAATCGCCCGGCACCACGATCGAGGTGCTGACGCCCGATTTCCTGCGATGCGGCCCCGAGGCGCTCGAGACCGTGGTCGCGGCGCGTCCCGACGTGTTCAACCACAATCTCGAGACGGTGCCCGGCCTCTATCCCGAGGTGCGGCCCGGCGCGCGCTATTTCCATTCGCTGCGGCTATTGCAGCGCGTGAAAGAGATCGACCCGACCATCTTTACCAAGTCGGGCATCATGGTGGGCTTGGGCGAGACGCGGGCGCAGGTGCATCAGGTGATGGACGACATGCGCGCGGCCGATGTCGATTTCATCACCATTGGCCAGTACCTCCAGCCGACGCCGAAACACCATGTCGTCGCCGATTACATCACCCCCGAGGCCTTCGCGGGCTATGAAAAGGCCGCATGGGGCAAGGGGTTCCTCATGGTGTCGGCCACGCCGCTGACCCGGTCGAGCTATCACGCCGGGGACGATTTCGCCCGGCTCAAGGCAGCGCGGGACGCGAAACTGGCGGTCTGAGGCAGATCGCCGCCGCCGGGCGACGGCGGCGCGGACACGAAAAGGCCCGCGACGCCGGATGCGTCGCGGGCCTTTTGTCTACGGGGTCGGGAGCGTGCGGATCAACGGCCCCAGGACCGGACCGGGCCGCAATCCATATGGACGAAGTTCGAGCTGGAATACCGGCCGACACCGCCGCCCGCGCAGGCCGCCGCCGCGCGATACATCTGGTTGACCGAACGCGAAGAGAGCCTGAGATCGGCGGCCTCGCCCACGAGATGGCGCGAGTTCTTGGCCACGCCCGACGAACGGCTGCGCAGCATGGCGTTCGTCTCGGGCGAGCGATAGCCGGAAATCAGCATGTAGGGTTCGGTCGTGTCGAGCAGGTTGTGCGAGGCCGACATTATGTCGATCGTGCGCGTGTCGATGCCGCGGACCTTGTTGTTGCGCCAGTCGCGCATGAAGAAATTGATCTCGTCGATGGCATCTTTGATGTAATTGCCTTCGATCCAGTAGATCGTGTCGATCTTTTCGCCGGTCCGGCCCGAATACATCTTGATGCGGCGGATATCGCCGGCACCGCGCAGGATGCCGAAAGCATTGGAATATGTCGGAGCGGCGGCGACCGTGGTTGCCGCGAAGGCGCCAAGCAGAAGCCCGCGCCGGTTAAGGCCCGAAGACCGGTCGTTCTGTGCCATGGATGTCCTGTCCCGTTCTCTGTCTCACATACGATCCGCGTTGATCGCGGTTGTTCGCCCAGATCCCCTTTAGGCAGGGACTGTATGACACGGCCCCAAACGATCTGAAAAGGGGTCGCGCGGCGTCACGGGAAAAAGTTCCCATAAATCGGCAAAGAACCGCTTAACAAGCGGACACGAAATCGCGACGATCCGAGAGAATTTTCCGTTGCGTCAAAGACACAAACCGGATGACGCTGAACAGGCCGGCGTGGTCGAGGCCTGTACTCCATCCCGTTCGTGCGCCTTATCTTTTCGCGCCCACGCATCCCCACGAGGTCCCGCATGACGCCCGCCCTGATCCGCCGCTCGATCCTCGTTCCGCTGATCGCGGGGCTCTGCGCGGGCACGCCGGCAATCTCGCAACAGATCACGCCTTTCGTACACTCGATGGCCGTGGCCGCCGCCAAGGACGAGGTGCTGGCCGCGTTCTATCGCGAATCGCGCTACCGTCCGATCTGGGTTGGCTCCGACCGGATGGCGCTGGAACGGCGTGCGGCGCTGTTGCACGCGCTGGACAAGGCCGAGATGCACGGGCTGCCGCGGCCCGATACCGATGCGGCGGCGCTCAGGGCGCTGATGGCGCGCGCCACCGATCCCGCGCAGCGTGCCGCGGTCGAGGTCGAACTGACGCGCGTCTTTCTCGACCTCGCGGCCGAGCTGTCGACCGGGATCCTGACGCCCTCGCGGGTCGTGCCCGACATCAAACGTGACATCCCGACCGTCGACCGGGTCAGGATGCTCGCCGATTTCGCTGCCGCCCCCCATCCGCGCGCCTTCGTCGAAACGCTGCCGCCGTCCTCGCAGGAATATACCCGCCTCGTGCGCGAAAAGCTCAAGCTCGAACGGATCATGGCGACCGGCGGCTGGGGCGCCGACATTCCCGATGCAGGGCTGCGGCAGGGGGCGTCGGGCCCCGCCGTCGTGGCGCTGCGCGACCGGCTCATCGCGATGGGCTACCTGCGCCGCTCGGCCACGCAGGTCTTCGACGCGGCGATGACGGCGGCCGTCACCGCGTTCCAGGCCGATTTCGGACTGGCCGAGGATGGCATCGTCGGAGGCCGGACCCTGGCCGAGATGAACCGCCCGCCCCGCGACCGTCTGGGGCAGATCCTCGTCTCGATGGAGCGGGAACGGTGGTTGAACCGCGATCTCGGGCAGAAACACATCTGGGTCAACCTGACCGATTTCCGCACACGGATCGTCATCGACGGCGAGACCTTTTTCGAGACCAAATCCGTCATCGGCTCGAACGCGAACGGGCGCCGCACTCCCGAGTTCTCGGACGAGATGGATCACATGGTCATCAACCCGAGCTGGTACGTCCCCCGCTCGATCGTGGTGAACGAATATCTGCCGGCCCTGCGCAGCAACCCCTATGCGCACGGGCACATGCAGCTCATCGACAGCCGCGGACGGGTCGTGCCCCGCGGGCGCAGCCTTGCGGGCTACTCGGCCCGCAGCTTTCCCTATTCGATGAAACAGCCGCCGAGCCCGCGCAACGCGCTCGGGCTCGTCAAGTTCATGTTTCCCAACAAGTACAACATATACCTCCACGATACCCCGTCGAAATCCCTGTTCGACCGGACGGTGCGGGCGTTCTCGCATGGCTGCATCCGGCTCAACGACCCGTTCGAGTTCGGCTATGCGCTGCTGTCGCTGCAGACCGACGACCCCGAGGGCGAGTTCCAGCGTCACCTGCGCACCGGGCGGGAATCGCGCGTCAATCTCGCCAAGCCGCTGCCCGTGCACATCGTCTATCGCACGGCGCTGACCAAGCCGGGCGGCGGGATGGAGTATCGCGACGACATCTATGGCCGCGACGCCCGCATCCTCGAGGCGCTGCTCGAGGCCGGGGTGGCTCTTCCCGCGCCGCAAAGCTAGGGTTCCGCCCGCACCGAAGCGGGAGGAACCATGGCCTCGACAACCTATACGCTCGACGAAATCGCGACCGCGCTCGGCGCCCGTCTCGAGGGGCGGGGCGACCTGCGCCTTTCCGGCGCGGCCGAGCCTGGCGATGCCGGACCCGACGACCTCGCTCTTGCGATGCAGCCCGCCTATGCCGAGGCCCTGCCCAAGGGCCACGCCCGCGCCGCTATCCTGTGGGAAGGCGCGGATTGGCGCGCACTCGGGCTCGAGGGGGCGCTTTTCGTCCAGCGCCCGCGCCTCGCCATGGCCCATCTGACCGCCATGCTCGATCCGGGCCCCGAGATCGCGCCCGGCATCCACCCTTCGGCCGTCATCGACCCCGAGGCGCAGATCGGCGTGGGCGCCGCCATCGGGCCGCTCGTCGTCATCGGCCGGGGCGCCCGGATCGGATCGGGCGCGCGCATCGCCGCCCATGCCAGCATCGCCGAGGATGCCGTGATCGGCCACGATGCCCTGATCCTTCAGGGTGTGCGGATCGGCGCGGGCGTCATGATCGGCGCACGCTTCATCGCGCAGCCGGGTGCCGTGATCGGGGCCGACGGCCTGTCCTTCGTCACGCCCGAAGCCTCGGGGGTGGAGCGTGCCCGCGCAAGCCTCGGGGACCAGGGCGAGATCCGGGCGCAAAGCTGGACGCGCATCCATTCGCTGGGCGGGGTCGAGATCGGCGACGATGTCGAGATCGGCGCCAATTCCTGCGTCGATCGCGGCACGATCCGGTCGACCCGGATCGGGTCGGGCTGCAAGATCGACAACTTGTGCCACATCGCCCACAACGTCGTCCTCGGTCGCGACTGCCTGATGGCGGCCCTGTCGGGCATCGCCGGATCGACCGTCCTGGGCGACCGGGTGGTCTGCGGCGGCGCCACCGGGATCGCCGACAACCTGCTTGTCGGGGATGACGTGATATTCGGCGGCGGCAGCCGGGTGCTGTCGAACGTGCCCGCGGGCCGCGTCATGCTGGGCTACCCGGCCGTCCAGATGCAGACCCATATCGACATGTACAAGGCCCTGCGCCGCCTGCCGCGGATGCTGAAGCGGCTGAAAGGGGCGCAGAATGAGGTTCCAAAAGACCGCCCGAATGACTAGATCGGCCGGCAGGGACCCAGAGGTTGAGAATGGCTGAACACGTCAGGGACAAGGTGATCCACATCCTCGCCGAGCAGGCCGTGCTCGAACCCGGCGACGTATCGCTCGACCAGACGCTCGAGGATCTCGGCATCGACTCCCTCGGGCTGGTGGAGTCGATCTTCGCCATCGAGGAAGAGTTCGACATTTCCATCCCCTTCAACGCCAACGCCCCCTCGGAAAGCGAGTTCGACATATCCTCGATCGCCGCCATCGTGGGCGCGGTCGAGGGGCTGATCGCCGCGCAACGCTCGTGAGGCGGGTGGTCATCACCGGCGCGGGGACGATCAACGCCCTCGGCGCGGACGTGCCCGAAACGCTCGCCGCCATGCGCGAGGGGCGATGCGGGATCGGGCCGCTCGAGATGCGCGACGTCGACCGGCTTGCCGTGCGGATCGGCGCCCAGGTCAGGGATTACGACGAGACCGCGCATTTCAATCGCCAGCAGATCGCGCTTTACGACCGGTTCACGCAGTTCGCGCTGCTGGCGGCCGGGCAGGCGACGCGCGAATCCGGCATCGTCTTTACCGACGAGCTGTCGATGCGCGCGGGCGTCGTCATGGGCACCTCGGCCGGCGGGCTGAGGACGCAGGACGAGAATTACCGCGCCGTCTACGAAGAGGGAAAGAACCGCGTTCACCCCTTTGTCGTGCCCAAACTGATGAACAACGCGGCGGCGAGCCACGTCTCGATGCAGCTCAATCTCAGGGGGCCGTCCTTTACGGTGGCGACGGCCTGCGCCTCGTCCAATCACGCGATGGGGCTGGCCTTTCAGATGATCCGGCACGGGATGGCCGATGTCATGCTGACCGGCGGATCCGAGTCGATGCTCTGTTTCGGCGGGGTAAAGGCGTGGGAGGGGCTGCGCGTCATGTCCAAGGATGCCTGCCGCCCGTTCTCGGCCACCCGCAACGGCATGGTCCAGGGCGAGGGGGCGGGCATGTTCGTCTTCGAGGATCGCGACCGCGCGCTGGCTCGCGGCGCGCCGATCCTCGCCGAGGTCGCGGGATTCGCCATGACGTCGGACGCGTCGGATATCGTGATGCCAAACAAGCAGGGTGCCGCGCGCGCCATTGCCGGGGCGTTGCAGGATGCGGGCATCGACCGCGACCGGGTGGGCTATATCAACGCGCATGGCACCGGGACGGCGGCCAACGACAAGACGGAATGCGCGGCCGTGGCGGACGTGTTCGGCCATCATGCCAACGACCTGATGATCTCGTCGACCAAGTCGATGCATGGCCACCTGATCGGCGGCACCGGCGCGGTGGAATTGCTGGCCTGCATCATGGCGCTGCGCGACGGGATCGTGGCGCCCACCATCGGCTACGAGGAACACGACCCCGAATGCGCGCTCGACGTGGTGCCGAACGTGGCGCGGGAGGCCCGCGTCGAGGTCGCGCTGTCCAATGCCTTCGCGTTCGGCGGCCTGAACGCGGTGCTCGCGCTCAGGGCCGCCTGATCGCCGCGCCGCTCAGCGCGCGGCGGCGTTGGCTTCGGCCACGGCGTCGTAACCGGCGGTGAACCCCGACAGCGAGATATCGAGCGCGATCGGCTGGTCGGGCGCCCCGGCGGGATAGATCGTCATCGTCGCGGCGGCACCGGCCTTGAAGGCCCGCACCTCGGCCTCGGTAAAGCCGATCCGCGAAAAGCAGCCCTGGGGCGCGCAGAACTCGAAGGGGTAACGCTTGGCCGCGCCGCTATCGACGGCCAGCGTGATCTGGCGCGGCAGCAGCGTCTCGAGCGGGGTGATGATCGTCGAGCCGGCGGCGGCGTCGCGGCCGGGCGGCAAGGCAAAGATGCTGATCTCGGCCACCGGGTTGTCGTCGCCGTCGCGCAAAAGCTGGTAGAGCTGGCAGGGATCGTTGCCGGATTCGGTGCGCACGCAGCGCTGTTCCCAATCGCCATGGGTGGTGGCGACATAGCTCGTGCCCGGCTCGGTGCCGGTGCCGATCTCTTCGCCCATGGCGAGATCGTTGACCGGGGGCACGGCCGGGCCGGTTCCGGCCTCCTGCTCCGAAGTCTCGGCGCCGGCATCGCCGCCGTCGCCCGCAGCCGGCGCATCCTGCGCGAAACCGGGTGCGGCAAGCGCCAGAAGCGCCGCGAGTGACATCGAGCTCCACAGTTTGGTCATGTCGCCATCCATCCCTGATATTCGATTTGGCCGAAGGTTTCCCGCCCGTCTATCAGGTCGCGCCCCCCGTTTCCAAGGGCCGAACGCATCGCCCTTGGTGAAACCGGCGCGCAGGGGCCGAACAGCGAAAGGCCCCGCCGGGGCGGGGCCTTTCATGGTGGTGTATCTCCCTGCCGGACTGGCCGGCTTCTTGATTGACGGTGACGCTATGGGCTGCGATCCCATCCGTCAACAGCCATTTTTCCCGGCCCCGGCAAGGCGTTCGGCCCCGCGGGGGCGGGTTTACCCTGCGGCAGCACAACCGCTAAAGTCGGGACCGGGGCGCGCAGGACGGGGCAGGGACATGGGCGACGATATCTTTGTCGGCGGGGGCGGGCCGGATCGCGGCACCCCGCAATATCTCAGGCTGGACTACGCCAACCGCCACGGTCTCGTCGCCGGGGCCACGGGGACCGGCAAGACGGTCACGCTCCAGATCCTCGCCGAAGGGTTCTCGACGCGCGGGGTGCCGGTGTTCCTCGCCGATGTGAAGGGCGACCTGTCCGGGCTTGCCCGACCGGGACGCGCGGATTTCAAGCTGCATGACGCCTTTGCCGCGCGCGCCGCGACCATCGGGCTGAACGATTACGCCTATTCGGCCTTTCCGGTCACGTTCTGGGATCTCTTCGGGCGGAACGGGCATCCGGTGCGGACCACCGTGGCCGAGATGGGGCCGCTCTTGCTGTCGCGGCTCCTCGATCTCAGCGAAAGCCAGGAAGGGGTGCTGAATGTCGCGTTCCGCATCGCCGACGAACAGGGGATGCCGCTGCTCGATCTCAAGGATCTTCAGGCGCTGCTGGTCTGGACGGGCGAGAACCGCGACGCGCTGCAACTGCGTTACGGCAATGTCGCCGCGTCGTCGGTCGGGGCCATCCAGCGCCGCCTGCTGGTGATCGAGAACGAAGGCATGGCCGAGATCTTCGGCGAGCCGGCGCTCGAGCTGTCGGACCTGATCCGCACCGATCCCGACGGGCGGGGGCGGATCAACGTGCTGGATGCGGCCAGCCTGATGACCTCGCCCCGGCTTTACGCCACCTTCCTGTTGTGGCTTTTGTCCGAGCTTTTCGAGACCCTGCCCGAGATCGGCGATACCGACCGCCCGCGGCTGGTGTTCTTTTTCGACGAGGCGCATCTGCTGTTCGACGACGCGCCCAAGGCGCTGGTCGACAAGGTCGAGCAGGTCGCGCGGCTGATCCGCTCCAAGGGCGTGGGCGTCTATTTCGTCACGCAAAACCCCGACGATCTGCCCGAGGACGTGCTGGGCCAGCTCGGCAACCGGGTGCAGCATGCGCTGCGCGCATTCACCGCGCGCGACCGCAAGGCATTGATGCGCGCGGCCGAGACCTATCGCGACAACCCCCGCTTTGCCACCGACGAGGCGATCCTCGAGGTCGGTGTGGGCGAGGCGGTGACGTCTTTCCTGGGCGAAAAGGGGGTGCCCGGCATGGTCGAGCGCACGCTGATCCGCCCGCCATCCTCGCAGCTCGGCCCGATCACCGAGGCCGAGCGGCGCGCGGCGATCGCGACCTCGCCCGTCGCCGGGAAATACGAGGCCCTCCATGATC
Organism: Palleronia sediminis; assembly: GCF_004358695.1. GTDB lineage: Bacteria > Pseudomonadota > Alphaproteobacteria > Rhodobacterales > Rhodobacteraceae > Palleronia > Palleronia sediminis. The sequence goes on along the minus strand of NZ_SNAA01000002.1, from coordinate 180,635 downwards.
GCGAAAGCGCCTTCGAGATGCTGCGCGCACGAACCGAGGATGCCGCGCGCGCGGCGGCCGCCGTCGAAAACCCCGCCCCCGAGGATCGCGCCTATCGCGCCGGGCGCCGCTATGGCGGCCCGATCACGGGCGGCGATCAGGCCCGGCCCTCGGTCGCCGGCGGGATCGGCGCGGCGATGACCAAGGCGCTGATTTCCGAGTTGCAGGGCACCACGGGGCGGCGGCTGGTGCGAGGCGTGCTGGGCAGCCTCTTCAAGGGGCGCTGAGCGCGCCTTTCGCTCACTCCGCCCGGCCTGCCGGGATCAGCTCGGTCACGCCCACGGCGGCGGCGCGCGCAAGATCGGGGTCGAGCGTCATGGGGATGTATTCGCCCCGCCGCCACAGATCCCCCAGGTCGTCGTAATGACGGCTCAGCGGATGGCCCGACTGGCCGGTCGAGGTGATGAAGACCGACGAATCGGGATCCGCGAAATCGTAGATGCCGCGATATCCCGCGCCGTGGACGCTGGTGAAGGGGTTGGTGCCGGTGCCGCGCGACAGGCCGCGGCTCAGCGTGTTGTCGCCGCCCGAGGTCGATTGACGGATATTGGCGAACCACCCGATCCCTCCGATCCCGCCCAGCGTCTCATGCGCGTGAAGCGCCTCGTGCGCATCCCCCCAGCGCAGCGATTCCAGCGCCGTGCCATAGCGCTCGTCGATCCAGATCAGCGCATCATCGAGCGCCAGTCGCGCCATGTCGGTGCAGGTCTCGACCCGCGCCGATTGCACCACGTCGCACCACCCGGCCGCGCCGTCGATGTTGCGGAACACCCGCTCGACGAAGAGCGGCTCGAGATGGGTGAACTCGGCCGCGAGCGGCCCGAGATCGTCGGCGATCAGCCGGGTCTGCAGTGCCCGCATCCAGGCGGCATAGATCAGCGGCTCGGGGAGATGCTCGTTCATCTCGCCGTTCCATCCCGCGAGCAGGGCAAGCGCCCGCTGGCGCAGCCTCTCGGGCGTGCCTTCGGGCGCGGCCTCACCGGTGAACCACAGATCGGCGCCTACCAGCGGCAGCAACGAGCGCGCGGTGGGGCTGACGGTGTCGAGCTGCGCCTCCATGAAGCTTTCGCGGGTATGGACCTCGCGGTTCTGCATCAGGCGCCGCCACCGCTGGATGCGCTGCGTGTCGCCCCAGTGATACGAGACATGCAGGGGAAAAGGCCGATCCACGACCTTGTTGTTGGTATTGCCGACGATGCCGCCGGCGGGGTCGGCAAAGACGGGGTTCGCGTCATAGGGCAGGATGCCGTCCCAACGGTTTTCCGCGATCCAGCCGGGCGTGGGCAGGCGGCCCTTGCTGGCATGTCCGTCGCGGCGGCGGGGCAGGGCGCCGATGGTCTTCATCGCGATGCGCTCGGCGTCGATGACGGCGAGGTTCAGCCCCGGCGCCACGAACCCCTCGGCCGCGGCAAGGGCCGCATCGACATCGCCGGCGCGCATGAGTTCGAGCCCCGCCGTCATCGACCCGTCCTCGGGCGAGAGCGCCGTCCAGGACAGCGACACGACATGACCGGGCGGCGTGATCTCGGACAGGTCGAACTGCCGGCGCGGCAGGATCGGCCCGTTCTCGGACCAGCGCAGCGTCAGCGTGACCGGATCGGCATCCCTGATCTTGAGGATCGAGGGGCGACTGCGCATCGGCTTGAACCCCTCGGGGGTCAGCAGCTCGTTGCGATTGTCGGGATTGACCTTTTCGATGTGCAGGTCCTGGTCGTCGGCATAAGAGGCGGTGATGCCCCAGCCCAGCCGTTCGGACCGGCCGAGCAGCACCAGCGGCATTCCGGGAACCGTAGCCCCGATCACCCCGCCCGACGACAGCTCGAGCCGGGCGAGATACCACAGCGTCGGCGCGGTAAAGGCGAGGTGCGGATCGTTGGCGAGAAGCGTCCCGCCGCTGGCCGAGCGCGTGGGCCCCGCCGCCCAGACGTTCGACGCGCCGCCGAGCCCCCGTTCGGCCACCGGCCAGAGATCTGGCGTGGCCGCGGCCAGCCGCGTGGCGCCCTGGCCCGCGCCGGGGACCAGCGCGGCATAGTCGGGCAGCGCCGCAACCCCCTGTCCGGGCGCGTCGGGCAGGATGTCGCGCAGCCGCTCGGGATCGTCGAGCGCGAGCGAAACGCGCGCGCGCAGGACCTCCTCGCCGAGATGGGTGCCGAGGTTGAGCGCGAGCAGCTTTATCATGGCGAGGCTGTCGGCCGGGCTCCACGGCGCGATCTGCGGCTCGAACATCCAGAATTCGGGCGCACCGCGGCCGCGGGCGCCGGTATTGACCTCGGACACCCAGGCGTTGACGCCCGCGGCATAGGCCTCGAGCGCGGTCATGGTCTCGTCGCTTTGCGCGCCCAGCGATTGCCGGGCGAGGTTGTAGATATCGAGCCGGCGCATCAGCTCGTCGGTGGCGGCGGTCCGCGCACCGAAGATCTCGGACAGGCGGCCCTGCGCCGTGCGCCGCATCAGCGTCATCTGCCACAGACGATCCTGCGCATGGGCGAACCCGAGGCCGAAAAACACGTCGGCATCGGTCTCGCCGAAGATATGGGGCACGTTGGAATTGTCGCGCACGATCTCGAGCGGCGCGTCGAGCCCCGCAACCTCGAGCCGGGCGTCGTAATCGGGCAGGCTGCGCGCCATGAACCAGTAAAGCGCCGCCGAGGCCAGCCCGGCGAGCAGGGCGAGCGTCACGAAGATGCGAAAGAGCCAGCGGATCGCTGCGGCCATGGATGCGTCCCGTTCCCGAACGTGCGGCCCGCGCAGGTTGACCCCCCGGCGGCCCGGCGTAGTCTCGCGCCTTAGACAATTTGACCGCAGAGGTGAAGCATGGCGAAGATCGCGTTTCTGGGATTGGGCGTGATGGGTTATCCCATGGCCGGGCATCTGGCCGCGGCCGGCCATGAGGTGACGGTCTACAACCGCACCGCCGGCAAGGCCGAGGCCTGGGCGCGCGATCACCGGGGCGCCACCGCGCCCACCCCGCGCGAGGCCGCGCAGGGGGCCGAGTTCGTCTTCGCCTGCGTGGGCAACGACGACGATCTGCGCGCCATCTGCCGCGGCGATGCGGGGGCGCTCGCCGGCATGTCCGAAGGCGCGGTTTTCGTCGATCACACCACCGTCTCGGCCCGCGTCACGCGCGAGCTGTCGGCCGAGGCGGAGGCGGCCGGGCTGTCCTTCGTCGACGCGCCGATCTCGGGCGGGCAGGCCGGTGCCGAGGCGGGAAAGCTGTCGATCATGTGCGGCGGCGAGCAGGCGGCCTTCGACCGGGCGTTGCCGGTGATGGAGAGCTACGCGCGCATCGTGCGCCGCATCGGCGAAAGCGGCGCGGGACAGACGACCAAGATGTGCAACCAGATCGCCATCGCCGGGCTCCTGCAGGGCCTGTCCGAGGCGCTTGCCTTTGCCGAGGCCGCCGGGCTCGACGTCGAGTCCGTGGTCGAGGTCATCAGCCAGGGCGCGGCGGGTTCGTGGCAGATGGAGAACCGGGCCGCGACGATGCGGGCACGCGAGTTCGATCATGGCTTCGCGGTGGACTGGATGCGCAAGGACCTCGCGATCTGTCTCATGACCGGCGACGAGATCGGTGCGGCGCTTCCGGTGACGGCGCTGGTCGACCAATTCTACAAGGACGTGCAGGCCATGGGCGGCGGGCGCTGGGACACCTCGGCGCTGATCGCGCGACTGCCCGGCCGCGGCGGCTAGGGCGCGGCCCTTGCCGCGGCGCGGCCGTCGTGACAAAGCGGGCGGGATCGCGGCCATGGCGGAACGGACGGCATGAAGATCATCATCTGCGGCGCGGGACAGGTCGGCTGGCAGATCGCCCGTCACCTGTCGGGCGAACGCAACGACGTGACGGTGGTCGACAACAACGCCGATCTCGTGCGCCAGGCCACCGAGGTGCTGGACGTGCAGGGCATCGTCGGCCATGCCAGCTATCCCGACATCCTCGACCGCGCGGGCGCGCGGGATGTCGACATGATCATCGCGGCGACCCATTCCGACGAGGTCAACATGGTCACCTGCCAGGTGGCCCATTCGGTCTTTGCCGTGCCGCGCAAGATCGCGCGACTGCGCGCGCAGAGCTATCTCGACGCGATCTATTCCGACCTCTACCGGCGCGATCACATGCCCATCGACGTGGTCATCAGCCCCGAGCGCGAGGTGGCCGAAGCCGCTCTGCGCCGGCTCAGCGTGCCGGCCGCCTTCGACACGCACCCGTTCCTCGACGGCATGGTGCAGCTTCTGGGCATCGTGCTCGACGACGATTGCCCGGTGCTCAACACGCCGCTGCGCCAGTTGACGGACCTGTTCTCGACCCTGCGCGCGATTGTCGTGGGCGTGCGCCGCAAGGGCCAGCTTTTCGCGCCCGAACCGGGCGACCAGCTTTTCGCGGGCGACCAGATCTATATCGTCTCGCATCGCGACGACATGGATCGCGCGCTCGACATCTTCGGCAAGCCGAACCCCCGGCAGGAACGGGTGGTGATCGTCGGCGGGGGCAATGTCGGGCTGGCCGTGGCGAAAAAGCTCGAGACCTCGGCGCGGCGCATCCGCTCCAAGATGATCGAGCGCGACCGCCGCGCGGCCGAACGCGCCGCCGATGCGCTGGAGCGCACGATCGTTCTGAACGGCGACGGGCTGAGCCACGAGTTGCTCAACGAGGCGGGCATCACCAAGGCCGATGCCGTCCTCTGCGTCACCGATGACGACAAGACCAACATCCTGTCGGCCGTGCGCGCCAAGCAGGCCGGGTGCCGCATGTCGATCTGCCTCGTGAACGACCCGTCGCTGCAATCGCTGATGCAGCCGCTGGGCATCGACGCCTACATCAACCCGCGCGCCACCACCGTCAGCTCGATCCTGCAACATATTCGTCACGGCCGCGTCCGCGGGGTCTATTCGCTGGGCGACGCCGAGGCCGAGGTGATCGAGGCGCAGGTGCTCTCGACCTCGCCCATCGCGGGACAGCTCGTGCGCGAGATCGACTTTCCCGAGGGCGCGCTGGTCGGTGCCGTCGCCAAGGGCGACCGCATCATCCGCCCCACCGGCGCCACCCGTATCGAAGAGGGCGATGTGATCGTCATCTTCGCGCTGGCCGACGACGTGCCCGCGGTCGAGAGGCTGTTCCAGGTCTCGATAGACTTTTTCTGATGGTGGCCCGGCTCAAGTCCCTGCCTTTCCTGCTGCTTCTCCAGGGGATCGGCGCGGTCGCGATGTTCGTGCCGGCGATCTATGCCTTCCAGGTGCGCAGCCTGCATGTCTCGCGCAGCTTCTTCTATTCGGGGCTCGTGTTCTCGATGCTGTTCCTGCTGCTGGCCGTCGCGGTTTCTGGCCGGGGCGGGGACAGGCGGGCGCGCGGCCAGCTTCTGGGGCTCTTGGGGGCGCTGACGCTGCTGCCGGTGATGCTGGCGGTGCCGTTCCACGAATCCGTCCCCGGCGCGTCCTTTTTCGCCTGCTGGTTCGAGATGGTCTCCTCCATCACCACGACGGGGGCGAGCCTGTTCTCGGAGCCCGGCCGCCTGCCTTCGGCGCTGCATCTGTGGCGCGCGATGGTGGGCTGGATGGGGGGGCTTTTGTTCTGGGTCTCGGCGCTGGCGATCCTCGCGCCGCTGAACCTCGGCGGGTTCGAGGTCGTCTCGACCGACATGACCGCCGCCGGCCGCGCGGCGCTGCGCGAACGACGTGCGGGCGATGCGGGGATGCGCCTGCGGCGCTATGGCGCAAGGCTGGCGCCGGTCTATGCCGGGCTGACGCTGGCGCTCTGGGCGATCCTCGTGATGACGGGGCTCGCCCCGCTCGAGGGCGCGATCATCGCCATGTCGACCCTGTCGACCTCGGGCATCGCGCCGGGCGGCTGGCAAAGCCCCGGCGTCCTGCCCGAGATCGCGATCTTCGTCTTTCTCTTTTTCGCCGTGTCGCGCCTGACCTTCCGCAACGATTTCATCACGCGCGAACGCGGTTACCTGTTGCGCGATCCCGAGATCCGGCTGGCTCTGGTGCTGGTGCTGGCCATCCCCGGCTTCCTGTTCCTGCGCCACTGGCTCGGCGCCATCGAGACCAACGAGCAGGAAAACCTCGGCCGGGCGCTGGCCGCGTTCTGGGGCGCGATGTTCACCACGCTGTCCTTCCTCACCACGACCGGGTTCGAGGGCTCGACCTTCGAACAGGCCCGGTTCTGGTCGGGGCTGCCGACGCCGGGGCTGGTGCTGATGGGGCTGTCGATCATCGGCGGGGGCGTGGCGACCACCGCCGGCGGGGTGAAGCTTCTGCGGATCTACGCGCTCTACAAGCACGGCACGCGCGAGATGGGGCGGCTGGTGCATCCGAGCTCGGTGGGCGGCGCGGGATCGTCGGGCCGGCGCCTGCGGCGCGAAGGCGCCTTCGTCGCGTGGATCTTCTTCATGCTCTTCGCCATGACCATCGGCGCGATCTGGGCGGCGCTGGCGCTTACGGGGCTGCGCTTTACCGAAGCCGCGGTCATCACCGTCGCGGCCCTGTCAACGAACGGCCCGCTCGCCGCCGTCGGCGGACAGAACGCCATCGCCTGGCGCGAGCTGAACACCGCCGCGCAGGTCATCGTCGCGGCGACCATGGTGCTCGGCCGGCTCGAGCTTCTGGCGATCATCGCCCTGTTCAACCGCGATGTGTGGCGCGGCTGACACGGGCGGGGGCCTTTTGCGCTTTTCAACACTGTGACCCGACGGCATACTCGGGGACCAAACCGCTCCGGAATCGGGGCCAAGAAGAACACCGGGACAGGGACGCATCGCCGATGGCCGCCGAAAAGCAGAACCTTCAGGAAACGTTTCTCAACCACGTCCGCAAGAACAAGACCTCGGTGACGATCTTCCTCATCAACGGCGTGAAATTGCAGGGCGTCATCACCTGGTTCGACAATTTTTGCGTCCTGCTGCGCCGCGACGGGCAGAGCCAGCTTGTCTTCAAGGGCGCGATCTCGACCATCATGCCCTCGCAGCCGATCCAGCTCTACGACGGGGACGACGTGTCCTGATCCTCCGGCCCGCGCCCCCGATGAACCGCTCTGCCGTCTTACGCGTTGTGCCCGCATGATGCGTGCATGGGTCCTGCACCCCGATATCCAGACCGACCGCGACCGCCGCGCGGCCCAGCCCGCGCTGGACGAGGCGCTGGCGCTCGCGGCCGCGCTGCCCGACCTGTCGGTCGAGGGCGGCGAGATCGTGCGCCTGCCGCGCGCCCATCCCGGCCATCTCTTCGGCACCGGCAAGCTCGAGGAACTCAAGACCCGCCTCGCCGCGGACGAGATCGGGTTGGTCCTGATCGACGGTCCGGTCAGCCCGGTGCAGCAGCGCAATCTCGAAAAGGCATGGGGGGTCAAGGTGCTGGACCGCACCGGCCTGATCCTCGAGATCTTTTCGGACCGCGCCCGCACGCGCGAGGGCGTCTTGCAGGTCGAGATGGCGGCCCTGGCCTATCAGCGCACGCGGCTGGTGCGGGCCTGGACCCATCTCGAACGCCAGCGCGGCGGGCTCGGATTCGTGGGCGGGCCCGGCGAGACCCAGATCGAGGCCGACCGCCGCGCCATCGACGAACAGCTCGTCCGCCTGCGCCGCCAGCTCGACAAGGTGGTGCGCACCCGCGAACTCCACCGCGCCGCGCGTGCCCGCGTGCCGTTCCCCATCGTGGCGCTGGTGGGCTATACCAACGCGGGCAAATCGACGCTGTTCAACCGCGTGACGGGGGCGAGCGTCATGGCCGAGGACATGCTTTTCGCCACGCTCGACCCGACCATGCGCGCGGTCGACCTGCCCACGGGGCGGCGGGTGATCCTGTCGGACACGGTGGGCTTCGTGTCGAACCTGCCCACCCAGCTCGTCGCGGCCTTCCGCGCCACGCTCGAAGAGGTGCTGGCCGCCGACCTGATCCTGCATGTCCGCAACGTGGCCCATCCCGGCACCGAGGAGCAGGCTGCCGATGTCGAGGCGATCCTGGCCGATCTCGGCGTGCGCGAGGACGTGCCGATGATAGAGGTCTGGAACAAGGCCGACCTTCTGCCGCCCGAACGCGCGGCCGCCCTCGCGGCGCTGGCCGACCGGCACGACACCGTGGCGCTCGTCTCGGCGCTCGACGGCGAGGGGGTCGAGGCGCTCCTGGGGATGGTGGCCGACGCGCTCGACGCGCCGCGCTCGCGCCGGACGCTCGATCTGCCCTTCGACGCGGGCCGACGCCGCGCATGGCTCTACGAGCAGGGGATCGTCGAGGACGAGACGCCGCGCGAGGACGCCATCGCGATCACCGTCAACTGGACGGCGCGGCAGGCCCGCGCGTTCCACGATCTTTGAGCGGGCATGGGTATTTGAAAAAGAGAAGACGGGCAGGGCGCGCCCATGTCTCTTCTCTTTCTCAAATACCCATGGCGCGCCGGTCAGCAAAGGAAAAGCGGAATGGATGACGGGCTGAAGATGGATGCGGGCGGGCTCGAGGCGTTCCTGCGGGCCGAGTTTCCGCAGGTGGCCGAGGATTTCGGGATCGAGCGTCTCGACGCGGCGGGCATCTCGGTCCGGCTCAAGGTTCGGCCGGCGCATCTGCGGCCGGGCGGCACCGTTTCGGGTCCTGCGATGTTCGCGCTGGCCGATCTGTCGGTCTATTTCGCGATCCTGTCGCGGCTCGGCCCCGTGGCATTGGCTGTGACGACGAATTGCAGCATGGATTTCATGCGCAAGCCCGAGGCGGGCGCCGACCTGATCGGCGAGGCGCGGCTGCTCAAGCTGGGGCGGAGCCTGGCGGTGGGCGACGTCCTGATCCACTCCGAAGGGAAGGACGCGCCGGTCGCGCGTGCCTCGATGACCTATTCGCTGCCGCCCGCGCGTGCGGGCGCCTAGCCGCGGGCGCGGGTCGGCCGGTCGAAGATCTTTCGCCCCATCAGCGACTCGGTCAGGTTGACCATCAGACGCGCCGAGCGGCCGCGTTCGTCCAGCGCGGGGTTCAGCTCGACCAGGTCGAGCGAGGTGACGAGCCCCGCCTCGCAAAGCATCTCCATCACCAGGTGCGCCTCGCGGAAGGTCGCGCCTCCGGGCACGGTTGTGACGACCGCGGGCGCGATGGACGGGTCGAGGAAGTCGATGTCGAACGAGACATGCAGATCGCCCCCGGCCGCGCGCACGCGGTCGAGAAAGGCGGGCAGGGGGGCCGCGATGCCATGTTCGTCGATCGCGCGCATGTCGTGCAGCACCGCCTCGGTCCCGGCCAGGCGGTCGCGTTCCGACGGATCGACCGAGCGCAGCCCGATCATGCAGATATTCTCGTGCGCGACGCGCGCGGGCAGATCGGGGAAGCCGTCGAAATCGGGCTGGCCGGTCGCGTAGGCCACGGGGCAGCCATGCAGGTTGCCCGACTCCGTCGTCGCCAGCGTGTGATAATCGCTATGCGCGTCGAGCCAGAGCAGGAACAGCGGCCGACCGCGGTCGCTTGCGCGGGCCGCCATGGCCGCCACGCTGCCGCAGGACAGCGCGTGATCGCCCCCCATGAAGATCGGCATGTCGGGCAGGGCGCGGCCCGTGGCGATCAGCGTCTCGGTCCAGGCCGCGACCTCGCCCGCGCGGTAGAGATGCGCGCCCGGCACCTCGCGCGCCGGGCCGGGGGCGAGGTTGCCGATATCGCGCACCTCGTGCCCCAGCGCCGTCAGCGCCTCGGCCAGCCCCGCCACGCGGAACGAATCCGGCCCCATCAGGCATCCCGGCCGCCGCTTGCCGCAATCGAGCGGCACGCCCACAAGCGTCACGCGGGTCATGCGCGCAGCCCCCGGCGGGCGGCGGCGACCCATATCGCGGCGAGGCCCAGCGACAGCACCGCGTTCCACGAGGCCATCGACAGCCCGGCAAAGGCCCAGGCCACCTCGTCGCACATCACCACCTTGTCGAGCGTGTCGGTCGACAGAAGGTCCGCTCCGCCCATCCCCGCTAGCGATCCGCCCCCCGCGCAGGAGGCCGGCCCGTCCCACCAGGCGCGCTCGACCCCGGTGTGAAACAGGCCGAGCCCGGCAGTGACGAGCGCGGCCAGCGCGCCCAACACCGCCACGATCCGCCGGGGCCAGGCGAATGCCACCACCGCCAGCGCCACCGCTGCCGCATGGGGCCAGCGTTGCCACAGGCACATCTGGCAGGGCGCATAGCCCATCGCCTGAAAGCCGAAGGCCCCGGCCAGAAGCGCGGCCGAGCCGAGCCCCGCCAGCGTGGTCAACATGCGTCGGGTCATAGGTACCTCACGAGAAGGAAGCCGCCGATGAGCAGGATGCAGAACAGGGTGAAGACGAGGTTCAGCCGCCGCTCGATGAACTCGCGGATCGGCGCGCCGAAGACGCGCAACAGCCCCGCGACGAGAAAGAAGCGCAGCCCCCGCGCGATGACCGAGGCGACGATGAAGACGGGCAGCGACAGCGCGGTGGTGCCCGACAGGATGGTGATGACCTTGAACGGGAAGGGCGTGATCCCCGCGACCAGCACCGCCCAGGCGCCGTATGCGTTGTAGCGCGCCGCGAAGAGGTCGAAATTGCCGTCCTTGCCGTAGAACTCGAGAACCGGGCGGCCGATCTGCTCGAAGGCGAAGGCCCCGATGGCATAGCCGGCGAGCCCGCCCAGCACCGAGGCGATCGTCGCGACCGCCGCCACGATCCAGGCGCGGCGCGGGCGGGCGATGATCATGGGGATCATCAGCACGTCGGGCGGGATCGGAAAGACCGAGCTTTCGACGAAGGCGACGATGGCGAGTGCCCAAAGCGCATGAGGATGCGCGGCAAGGCCGATGGTCCAGTCATAGAGCGCGCGTATCATGGCGGTCTCCGACCACGCGGCGGCGGGGCGGTCAAGGGTGCGCGTGACCGGCGGGTGCATGGCGGGGGTCGCGCAAGGCCAGGCGTGCAAGCTCGGCCACGCGGGCGCTGAGCGGCAGGCGGCCCGCCGCGATATCGCCGAGCGGCACCCATGCGGCCCTGAGCGCGTCGTCGCCCGCGCGGGGCTCGCCGCTTTCGTGGGCGCAGAGCACGGCGGCCAGCAGATAGTGCCAGAGCAGGGCGCCGGAGGCATCGCGGCGGATCACGTCGATATTGGTCAGGTAGCGCAGCGGGCGCGCGATCACGCCGGTTTCCTCGGAGAGCTCGCGCGCGGCGGCGGCCAGCGCGGTTTCGCCCGGCTCCACATGGCCGCCGGGAAAACCCCAGAGCCCGGCATCGGGCGGATTGCGCCGCTGGACGAGACAAACCGCATCGCCCCTGGGAACGACGGCCAGCGCACCGAGACGGGGGATCGTATCCATCCGCGCAACGTGGCGTCGCCCGCGGGTCGGCGCAAGCGCCATGGGGCCTTTTCATGCCCGGCGGGTCTGGGTAAACGCCTCGACAGGTGGTTGCCCGATGCCCGCGTGGCGGAATGGTAGACGCAGCGGATTCAAAATCCGCCGGCCGAGAGGCCATGCCGGTTCGAGTCCGGCCGCGGGTACCACCTTTCCCTTCGGGGACGCGCGCGGGCGTGGCGGAATGGTAGACGCATGGCACTTAAAATGCCTTGGGCTAGGCCCGTGCGGGTTCGAGTCCCGCCGCCCGCACCACAGCCTTGACGCATCGGGCGCATCGGGGCCGTGGCGTCGCCATATTTATGGCGCGATTCTCCGGTTGCCTCCACATCGCTTGACGTTTGGGAACGATCCCCCCCTTCGTCCACGGATTGGCGCAGTTCGGGAAACACGTGCTTAACGACGAATAGATACATCCCAGGGTTGTATTGGATGCGATTGGCAACGGATTGGATGCCCTCGAGAAACGGCTGAACCGAAAACTGCACCATAAGTCTAGGTCGGTCTGCAATTCGGCCGAATGTGTTTCTGAATGGCGTACAATTCAGCCTGTTAGCGGCGACGATTATTTTCGGTCGGACGCATGTTCGTGTGCTGAACGATCCTAAACAGAGTAGATTGAAATCGTACTAACCTTGCCAAGCCGCGGGTTTCCGATTCGGAGCTCCGGTGACGGGACTTGGCGGTGGCCCTGGGGGGTCGCACACCGTCACTGATGCGTGGGCCGATGCCCATGGGTTCGTGGCGGAATAATTGGGCGAATATATTTTCTGTCGCCGCACCGGCTCGAAAGCGGGTGTGCCGACAGCATGGGAGGAAAGCGAATGACCTGGCGTTTCACGGAATGGTTCGAGACCAAGCTCGCCGAGGGCAAGCTGACCTCCGACGATGTCGTCAGCGGCACGAACGGCGCCGACCGGATCGACGCCGGGTATCGTGGCGATCCCGAGGGCGACCGCATCGACGCGGGCGATTTCATGCATTCCGACCGCGATATCGTCGACGCTCGGGGCGGGGACGACACCGTATCGGCCGGCCATGACGACGATATCGTTCTGGGCGGCGCGGGCGACGACCTGCTGTCGGGCGACAACGGAAACGACGTGATCTATGGCGACCGCGCCCTGCCAGGCGTCGCGACCGAAGGCACCTTCCGCTGGAGCGCGCTGGACGATCCCAACGGCCACGGCGATATCGACGATGGGGACGACCTGTCGAACCGCGTGGTCAGCCAGACCGTCGACGGTGTCGAAGTGCGCGTCGCGATCCCCGGATCGGGGGTCCGGTCGAGCTTCGAGGATGACGACATCTTTACCGGCGATACCGGGGTCGACGACGAAAGCTCGCTCAAATCGCTGCTCGATGCGCATGAAAGCGGCACCTACGAGTTCGGGTTCTCCGAGGCGGTCGAGAATGTCCGCTTCACCCTCTCCGATCTCGATGCGAACCTGAAAGGCGTGCAGGTAATCGCGGTCGGGCCGGACGGGAAACAGGTTCCGGTCGAGTTCGAGCTGGGCAAGAACCTCCAGGTCTCGGCCGATGGGACGATCAGCGAGTCGAAGCAGGTCGCCGACGACGATCCCGACAGCAAGTATGTCGGCGCCGAGATCTCGATCGCGGGTCCGGTGCAGGGCATCCGTATCATTCATTCGGCCGGATCGGATTCGGGCCGCTCGGGCATTCATATCTCGGACGTGAAGTTCACGACGACCGTCGCCGAGGGCGAGGGCGACGATACGCTGATCGGCGGCCATGGCGACGATACGCTTTACGGCGAGGGCGGCGACGATTCGCTGTCGGGCGGCGCGGGCGATGACGAGCTTTACGGCGACAATCCCCCCGAGGGCAGCCGCGAGCGGTTCGAATGGGACCGGCTGGACGAGACCGGCAAGGTCCAGGTGACGTTCACAAAGGACGAGAACGACAAGGATATCGAGACCTTCGTCTCGAACACCAAGATCGACACGCGCGGGATCGACAGCGACGGCGAGCCGGTCGATGACGACTCGAGCCTCAAATCCGATCTGAACGGCCACGGGAACGAGGCGACCTACGTTCTCGATTACTCCGAGGAAGTCACCGACGGCAGCTTCCGCATCACCGATATCGACGGCGACGGCATCGTCCGGGTCCGCGCCTATGACGACGAGGGCCGCCCGGTCGAGGTCACGCTGACCGATGCCGGCACGAAGATCACGCTCAAGGACGAGGACAGCGTCGCGGGGTCCGAGACGGCCGACAGCAAGGGGGGCTATGCCTCCGAGACGTCCAAGGATTACTCGGTGCTGGTCAACATCGCCGGGCCCTTCTCGCGCATCGAGATCACGCATGAGCAGGACGGTCACGCCAATTCCGGCATCCATATCTCGGATGTCTACTACACCGAAGCCACGACCGGGCCGGGCGGCGACGACACGCTGCATGGCGGCGACGGCGACGACCTGCTGGTCGGCGCGGGCGGGCGCGACGTGCTCGAAGGGGGGCACGGCGCCGATACCATCAAGGGCGGCGACGATGCCGACCTGATCGTCGGCGGAACCGATGGCGACCGGATCGACGGCGGATCGGGCGGACGCGTGGTCACGCGCCCTTCCGAGATCCAGCCGGGTGAATCGGCCGATTACGACATTCTCGACCTGACCGGCCAGGGCGCCTTTACCGTCGAGGATCTCGTCGTCGACGGCAACGGCAACGGCGCGAACGGAACGGTCGTGTTCCGCGATGCCTCGGGCCACGAAACGGGCCGCCTGACCTTTACCGAGATCGAGGAGCTTCGCGGCGACTCGCCCGTTCCGCCCCCGCTGGGCGGGAAAGAGCTCAACGGCATCGTCGAGGGCGATGACGAGGCCAACCTGATCGACGAGAACTACACCGGCGATCCCGAGGGCGACCTCATCGACCGGCCCGACCAGATCGTGAACGGCAGCCCCATCGGAACCAATGCCGATATCGTCAAGGCCGGTGGCGGCGACGATACGGTGTTCGGGCGCCTAGGCGGCGACACCATCTTTGGCGAGGACGGCAACGACTCGGTCGTGGGCGGATCCGGTGCCGATCTCATCGACGGCGGCGAGGGTGACGACGCGCTGTTCGGCGATGGCGGCCGCGATACGATCCTCGGGCAGGCGGGCGACGATACGCTCAGCGGCCAAGCCGGGGATGACAGCCTTTCCGGCGGCGCGGGCGACGACTCGCTCCATGGCGGGACAGGCGACGATACCCTCCTGGGGGGCGACGGCTCGGATACCGCGCTGGGCGGCGAGGGCGATGACCACATCGACACCTCGGGCACCGATCAGGCCTTCGACACCGATGTGCCGTTCATCTCGCCCGACCCCGAGGGTGCCGAGTCGCCCGACGTTCTCGGCGATCTCGACCCCAACCCCGACGACGACCGCGATTTCGTCGATGGCGGGGCCGGCAACGACACGATCTTTACCGGCGACGATGCCGACACGATCCTCGGCGGTGCCGGAAACGACCGGATCGAGGCCGGGATCGACGACGACTCGGTCGATGGCGGCGATGGCGACGACTACATCACCGATATCCAGGGGTCCGATACGATCCTTGGCGGCGACGGCAACGACACCATCATCGCGGGCATCGACACCCTGCCCGACGCCAAGGATCCCAACCCCGATGACGGGCGCGACCTCGTCGATGGCGGCAAGGGCAACGACCTGATCTATACCGGCGACGATGCGGACACGATCTTTGGCGGCGAGGGCAACGACACCATCCATGCCGGGATCGACGACGACAGCATCGAGGGCGGCGCGGGCGACGATTCGATCCATGCGGGCGCGGGCAACGATACCGTCTGGGCCGGCAAGGGCGATGATTGGGTCGATGGCGGCGAGGGC
Organism: Palleronia sediminis; assembly: GCF_004358695.1. Lineage (GTDB taxonomy): Bacteria > Pseudomonadota > Alphaproteobacteria > Rhodobacterales > Rhodobacteraceae > Palleronia > Palleronia sediminis. The sequence continues at coordinate 165,417 of NZ_SNAA01000002.1, read as the reverse complement.
GACGACTTCATCAGCGGCGGGGACGGAAACGACACGCTGCTCGGCGGAGACGGCAACGATACGCTGATCGCCAACGGTGACAGCGATCTGCTCGAAGGCGGTGCCGGCAACGACTTCATGCGCGGCAATATCGGCGACGACACCATGTACGGCGGCGACGGCGACGACACCGCCGTCGGCGGGCTCGGCGACGACTATATCGACGGCGGCGCGGGCAACGACTCGATCAACGCGGCCGGCGGCAACGACACGGTCGACGGCGGCGCGGGCAACGACACGATCAACGGCGGCGACGAGCCGGGCGACGATCTGCTGCGCGGTGGCGACGATGCCGACACGTTCGAGCTGCTGCTGGGCAACGATACCGTCCTCGGCGGATCGGGCGGCAACGACTTCGACACGCTCGACCTGCGCGGGTCGGTCGCGCCGGGCGGCAGCTACAAGCTGGTCAATGTCCGGCCCGACAACGACAACACCGACGGCACGTCGCCCAACGGCGTGATCCCAGGCGAGGTCGTCTACAGCAACGGGATCGACGGCGAGGTTCTGTTCTTCGACGCCGACGGCAACCAGAACGGCAAGCTGGTCTTCGAGAATATCGAGAGGATCATTCCCTGCTTCACCCCCGGAACCCTGATCGCGACCCCCAGGGGCGAGCGCCCGGTCGAGGATCTGCGCGAAGGCGACCGGATCATCACCCGTGACAGCGGCATCCAGGAAGTGCGCTGGATCGGCGAAAAGCGGCTCGCCCGGCAGGATCTCGCCGCGCAGCCCGACCTGCGGCCGGTGCTGATCTCGAAAGGGGCGCTGGGCTTCGGGTTGCCCGAGCGCGACATGCTTGTCAGCCCCAATCACCGTATGCTGGTCAACAACGACAAGAGCGCGCTCTATTTCGAGGATCGCGAGGTCCTCGTGGCGGCCAAGCACCTGTGCCACATGCACGGGATCGCGCAGGTCTGTGCGCTGGGGGTGAGCTACATCCACTTCATGTTCGACCAGCACGAGGTCGTTCTGGCGGATGGCGCATGGTCCGAGAGCTTCCAGCCCGGCGACTATACCCTCAAGGGGATCGGCGAGGATCAGCGCGCCGAGATCCTGCGCCTCTTCCCCGAGTTCGAGGATTACGAGGGTATCGAGGCCTATCGCGCCGCCCGCCGGACGCTGAAAAAGCACGAGGCCAAGCTGCTCTAGGCCAAGACGGAGGGTGGGCCCGCCCGTCGACCCCCGACGATGCGACCCCGCGGGCCTCGAGGCCCGCGGGTTTCTCTTTGCCAAGGCCGCGGTTTCGCGCCATCTTCGGCCGGTCCGTTGTTGCCGAGGTACCATGTCAGCCCGAACCGCCCCCGCTTCGCGCCCCCGCGCGGCCTGCTTCACGCCCGGCACGCGGATCGCCACGCCCTGCGGCGAACGCGAGGTCGAGACCCTGCGAGAGGGCGACCGGATCATCACCCGCGATGCCGGGATCCAGGAGATCTGCTGGGTCGGGCAAAAGCGCCTGACCCATGCCGATCTCGTCGCCGCGCCCGAGCTGCGCCCGGTTCTGATCCGGCAGGGCGCCCTGGGCTACGGACTGCCCGAACGCGATACGCTGGTCAGCCCGAACCACCGGATGTTGATGACGATGGATACGAGGACGCGATATCTGCCGGAACGCGAGATGCTCGTGCCCGCGATCGAGCTGTGCGCCGGCCCCGGCGCGGCGCAGGTCGAGGCATTGGGGATGACCTATATCCACCTCATGTTCGACTGCCACCAGATGATCCTGTCGAACGGCACCTGGAGCGAGAGTTTCCAGCCCTCGGCCGACGGCATGGCGGCGTTGAACGGCTCGCAGCGCGACGAGATCACACGCCTCTTTCCGGGCCTTGCGGGCGCGGGCCCGCTACGCGACGGCGCGCGGTTCGCGGCGGCGCGCCCCGTGCTGACGCGCGGCCGGGAACACGACCGGGTGCATTGAGGCACGGCGGAGCGAGTCGGCCAAGACCGGGTGCGCGTTTCCCAGGGGCGGACAGTTTCGCCACGGTCAGCGATTGCCCGAATACAGGAAACCGTGCCGGCCGGTGGGATTTGTCGAGAATAGGCGCGGTTCTGGAAACGGTCCGCGCCCGCGCCCCCGCACCGTTCCCGGTGGCGCCCCTGTGACGGCGATCATGTCGCGACCGGGGCGGCCGTCAGGCGGTTTTCCGGCAAGAAGAGTCGATCCGTCGTTCTTGCCCGTAGATCGGTGGAATATTTTCCTCTAGAACAGTCCAACACAGGAACAGGCCATGCTGCGCAGCAGCGGCCGAAATCCGAGGGACCGGTATGACCGACGCTACCCTCGCCGCCAGGCTGGCGGCGATATTGCCCCCTGCACCGCGCGGCCAGCGCGCATCCGGCATCTCGGCCGATGCGATGGTCGCGACGGGTCTAGGCGAGATCGCTGCGCGCTATCTCAGGGCGGGCGACACGGTCTTTACCCGCGATCACGGGTTGCGCACGATCCACGCGATCAGCCACGAACTGCCCGAAACGCGCAGTGCCCGCGCCGTGCGGATCGCCGCAGGCGCGCTGGGCCCCGATCTGCCCATGCGCGACATGGTGGTGGCCGAAACGCACAAGGTGCTGGTCACCTCCGACAGGATGATGCTGGTGCTGGGCACGGCCGAGGCCTTTGCGCAGGCGGGCGACCTGGTCGGGCGGCCCGGCATCGGCTGGGCCGACGCGCCGCGTCGCGGCTGGGTGTCGATCCTGCTCGACTCGCACGAGCTTGCGCTGGTCGACGGCGCCTGGGTCGAGACCGAAGGCCCGCAACTTGCCGGCGGGCGCGTGGCCGCGCCGGGCTGCCGCGTCCTGCGCCGGTTCGAGGCGCAGCTCGCCGCCTGAGGCAAGGCGCGCGCGCGAGAGCCGCGCCGTCGGCTCTGGACGGCAGGAGCGCGACAGGGCAGATTGCGGCCAATCGCGTTCAACCCTCGAGGATCCCATGACGCCCACCCCCTGGCATTTCTGGCCGATCCTGACCCTTGCCCTGGTCTGGCACCTCATCAGCACCGCCGATTACACCGCCACCCAATACGACTGGGAACCCTGGCTGAAGCTGATGACCGAACGGCAGCAGGGGTTCGTCCAGACCATGCCGGATTGGGTCGATGCGCTTTGGGCGGTCACGGCCTGGGCGGGACTTCTGGGGGTCGTGCTGGCGATATTCCGCGTCGGGATCGCGCCCTTCGTGCTCAGCGTGTCGGCGATCGCCGCCATCGTGACGGCCGCTTGGTTCACCGTTTTTCCCGACCCGAGCCTGTTCGAGCTTGCGGGATGGCTGGGGCTGATCGTGCTCTGGGGTTCGGCCGCCTTTGCCGTGGCGCTGTGGCTTTATGTGCGGGACATGCACAAGATCGGCACGGTCTGAGGCCTCAGGGGCGCCGCGCGCGCCAGGCCTCCCAAGCCTCGGGCGTGTCGAGATCGAGGATCGCGCGGTCGCCGGGCAGGGGGACCGACACGACCTCTTCGCCCTCAAGCAATTGCCTTGCGCCCATATCCCCTGTGAGCGTCGCGAACCGCGTGACGAGACGCGCGGGAAACACCACCGGCTGACCGGCGCGCCCGGTCTCGGTCGCGGCGCGCACGGGGCGGGTGCCGCCCGCCTTGTCGAAGGCCGAGACCAGCGCCGCCATCTCGGCCACGCCGATTTCGGGCATGTCGGCGAGGACGATCATCATCGGCCCGCCATATCCCGACAGCACCCGCAACGAGGCCGACATTCCCTCATGCGCGGCCGCGACGATCCGGCGCTCGACCGGCAACCCGTCGAGCGCGGCGGCGCGGCGTGGCGCATCCGGGGGCAGGGTGATCGTGACCGGCAGGCCCAATGCCAGCGCCCGCAACGCCGTCTTGCGCAGGATCGGCACGCCATCGACCGGCTCGAGCAGCTTGTCGCGCCCGCGCATCCGGCGCGAGGCCCCGGCGGCGAGGATCGCCACGCAAAGACGGTCGGTCATGCCATGCCCTTTCCCGTTGTTTCCGCCCCGATCCATCCGCGTCCGCGACGCCTTGCAAAAAACAACCGCCCTGCCGGAACCGAACGGGGCATCGGGGGTTCACGCCTCAGACAGTTCATCATGCGGCGGTCGAACGTGGCCGCACCCCTCCCGGTGCGGATACGCCCAACTCCCCGTGGGTTTGCCGGTACTGTCCCGACCGGCGCGATCCGCACGCAGACTGTCGCTGAGAAGGCCCGGATGACGCGAAAATCATCCGGGCCGCCTCATGTCTCGCCCTCCGCTGCCGCGTCTTCGAGCGGCCCGTCGCCTTTCGATCCGCGCTCGCGATAGGGGGTCGTGTCGTAATGCGCGCGGTAGCATTTCGAGAAATGCGAGGCCGAAGCAAAGCCCGAAGCCAGTGCCACGTTGATGACGCTCATATCGGTCTGCATAAGCAGGTTGCGCGCGCGTTGCAGGCGCAGTTCCATGTAATAGCGCTTGGGCGAGCGGTTCACGTAACGGCGGAACAGTCGCTCGAGCTGGCGGGTGCTCATGTTCACCATCCTTGCCAGTTCGGCCGGGCTCACCGGGTCCTCGATCTGGGATTCCATCTTCTGGATGACGGTGGCGAGCTTTGGATGGCGCACGCCGATCCGGGTCAGGGTCGAGAGGCGCTGGTTGTCCTCGGCGCTGCGGATGGTGGAATAGATGAGCTGATCGGCCACGGCATTGGCCAGATCTTCGCCATGGGCCCGCGCGATCAGTTTCAGCATCATGTCGATGGATGACGTTCCGCCCGCGGCCGTCATGCGCGGCCCGTCGATGGCATAGATCGACTTGGTCAGTTCGATCTCGGGAAAATCCTCGGTGAACCCGTCGTGGTTTTCCCAGTGGATCGCGGCGCGGCGCCCGTCCAGCAGACCGGCGCGCGCCAGCGTATGGGCGGCGGTGCAAAGCCCGCCCACCGTGGCCCCGCGCCGCGCCTCGCGGCGCAGCCAGTTCAGAACCCGCTTGCTGCCGGCCGCCGCGACGTCGAGCCCGCCGCAAACGAGGATCAGCGCATCGCGCGGCGTCTCGGCGAGATCGTCGTCGAGCGCAAAGGACATACCCGCCGAACAGGCGATCCGGTCGCCGCCGTCGCCGGTGACGGACCAGGTATAAAGCGTTCGCCCCGCCGAACGGTTGGCCAGGCGCAGGCATTCCAGCGCGCAGGCGAAACTGAGCAGCGTGAACCGCTCAAGCAACAGAAAGGTGACGTGCTGCGGGGTGCCGGTCGAGGATCGGTCACGCTCCGCCATGTCGGTCTCCTTGCGATAACCCGAGGGACGCTGCCGCGTTTGGCACACCGGCGCAAGACGGGCGGATGGCGGATCGAGGTTTGCGTTCCGCCCTGAGGCCGGTATATCTGCGACCCGGCGACCGTTTGAAGGGGTTTCGTTATGTCCGACTGGCAAAAATCGACCTGGCGCACGCGCGAGCGGGTTCAGATGCCCGACTATACCGACGCCGATGCCCTGCGCGCCGTCGAACAGCGCCTGTCGCGGTTTCCGCCGCTGGTCTTTGCGGGCGAGGCGCGGCGGCTGAAATCGCACCTCGCCGCCGTCAGCCGGGGCGAGGCGTTCCTGTTGCAGGGCGGCGATTGCGCCGAAAGTTTCGCCGAGTTCTCGGCCGACACGATCCGCGACACGTTCAAGGTCATGCTCCAGATGGCGATGGTGCTGACCTATGGCGCCAAGGTGCCCACGGTAAAGGTGGGGCGCATGGCGGGGCAGTTCGCCAAGCCGCGCTCGGCCGCGACCGAAACCGCGAACGGGGTCGAGTTGCCGTCCTACAGGGGCGACATCATCAACGGTTTCGACTTCACCGAGGATTCGCGCGTCCCCGATCCCAACCGGATGCTCGAGGCCTATACGCAGGCCGCGGCGACGCTGAACCTGCTGCGCGCGTTCTCGACCGGCGGTTTCGCCGACGTCCACCGCGTCCATGCCTGGACGCTGGGCTTTACCGATGCCGACGAGGCCGGGAAATATCGCGATATCGCGAACCGGATTCAGGATACGCTCGACTTCATCACGGCCGCGGGCATCACCGCCGACCGCAATGCCGAGCTGTCGACGGTCGAGTTCTATACCAGCCACGAGGCGCTTCTGCTCGAATACGAAGAGGCGTTGACGCGGGTGGATTCGACCTCGGGCCAGACCATCGCGGGGTCGGGGCATCTTGTCTGGATCGGCGACCGGACGCGCCAGCCCGACGGCGCCCATGTCGAGTTCTGCCGCGGCATCTCGAACCCCATCGGGCTGAAATGCGGCCCCTCGATCACCTCGGACGATCTCAAGCGGTTGATGGAACGGCTGAACCCCGCGAACGAGGCGGGACGCCTGACGCTGATCGCGCGGTTCGGGGCGGGCAAGGTCGGCGACCACCTGCCGCGTCTCATCCGGGCGGTCGAGGAAGAGGGCGCGCGCGTCGTTTGGTCCTGCGATCCCATGCACGGCAACACGATCAAGAGCGCGACGGGCTACAAGACCCGCCCGTTCGATTCGGTGCTGCGCGAGGTGCAGGAGTTCTTTGCCGTCCACCGCGCCGAGGGCACCATCCCCGGCGGCGTGCATTTCGAGATGACCGGCAAGGATGTCACGGAATGCACCGGCGGGCTGCATGCCCTGCGCGACGAGGATCTGTCGGATCGCTACCACACGGCCTGTGACCCGCGTCTCAATGCAAGCCAGGCGCTCGAGCTTGCGTTCCTCGTGGCGGACGAGCTGCGCGAGGTGCACGGCACCAAGGTCGCCGCCGCGATCTGACGTCACGGCCCGGGCCCGACGCGGGACCGGGCCGGTTCAGTCCACCACGCGGAATCCCGCGCGCCGGGCGGCGATGCTGCGCGCCTTTTCCACGGCGGCAAAGGGTGCGTCGACCGGGTCGGGGCGCGTGGCGCAGCCGATCAGCGTGCGGTGATCGGCGCCCTCGATCCTCAGCCGTTGCGTCACGGTCGCGGCACCGGGGTCGAGCAGGCCGATGGCGCGGTCGGGCTCGCCGCTGCGCCCGCGCAACGGCAAAAGCAGAAGCCGCGCGGTCACGGGCGTGCGAAAGGCCGAGGGCGGTTCGCTCAGCCGCAGTTCGGTTCGCGCGGGCTCGTCGAAGAGCACCGCCAGCGCGTCGCCGAGCGCAGCGCGCGCCGATGGCTCGAACAGACACGACACCGGCATTCCGCGCAGGTCCATCCCGAGGATCGCCGCGAGGTTCTGCCCGGCGAGCCGGAACCGCGCCTGCCGCGGCGCGATCCGTTCGATCAGGCATACCCGGTCGAGATTGCGCGAGAGCGCGGCGGGATCGACCTCGTCGCGCAGGGGCATGATGCGCCCCTTGCACAGCCCGCGCCACCACGCATCCAGCGCCGCAAGCGGATCGGTCTGCCCTGCCGTCTTGTGCGATCCGAGGAAAACGACCTTGTCCGATACCATCTCGATCCCTCCAGCTTCGGGGGCGGCGCTAACATGGCCGGACTATGTCCGGGCTGACGCGGTTTCGCCCCATTGCGGCCCTGAATACGGTCATACTATGGCAGCTGTCGAAAATCCGCTTCAATTTGAATGAAAGGTTAACGCATGACGCGATCCATGACCGCCTTCGCGGCCGCGACCGGCGAATACGGGCCCTGGACGTGGTCGTGGGACCTGCGTTCGGTCAACGGGCGCGGGCTCGACCTGCGGTTGCGGCTGCCCGACTGGATCGACGGGCTCGAGGCGGCGCTGCGTGCGCGGCTGCAAAAGGCGCTCTCGCGCGGCAATGTCACGCTGGGCCTGCGGGTGACGCGGACCGCGGCCGGACCCGAGGGCGGCGCGATGGAACGGGCGCTCGACGCGGTGATGGCGCTCGAGGCGCTGGCCGCCGCGCGCGGGCACGGGCTGGCCCCGTCCTCGGCCGCGCAGGTGCTTTCGGTCCGGACCGACGATGCCGCACCCGCACGGGACGAGACGGGCGAGCTGGGCGCGGCGCTGCTGCGCCAGTTCGACGAGGCGCTGTTGCCCGCCTTTCTCGCCATGCGCGACGCCGAGGGTGCGGCCACGGCGGCCCTGCTGGCGGCGCGCATCGACGAGGTGGCCGACCTGACCGCCCGTGCCCGCAACGCGGCCGCCGACCGGGCCGAGGATCAGCGCCGCGCCCTGCGCGCCGCGCTCGACCGGATCGCGCCCGAGGTGGCCGCCGATCCCGACCGGCTCGCGCAGGAGCTTGCCCTGATCGCCGTCAAATCCGACGTGACCGAAGAGCTCGAAAGGCTGGGCGCGCATGTCGAGGCCGCGCGCAACCTGCTCGCCGGCGAGGGGCCCGTGGGGCGCAAGCTCGACTTCCTGACGCAGGAGTTCAACCGCGAGGCCAACACGCTCTGCGCCAAGTCACAGTCCGAAACCCTGACCCGGATCGGCCTTGACCTCAAATATGCCATCGACCAGATGCGCGAGCAGGTTCAGAACGTGGAGTAATTCATGACCGGGCAGCAGGTGCGCCGCGGACTTCTCATCATTCTCAGCTCGCCCTCGGGCGCGGGAAAATCCACGCTGGCGCGGCGCCTGATGGCCTGGGATCCGGCGCTGACATTCTCGGTCTCGGCCACGACCCGCCCCCCGCGCGAGGGCGAGATCGAGGGGCGCGAATATTACTTCCTCAACCGCTCGGGGTTCGAGGGCATGGTCGCGCGCGGCGAGATGCTGGAACATGCCGAGGTGTTCGGCAACCTCTACGGATCGCCCGCGGCCCCGGTCGAACGGGCCATCGCGCAGGGGCGCGACGTGCTGTTCGACGTCGATTGGCAGGGTGGCCAGCAGATCCGGGAATCGGCGCTCGGCAAACACACGCTGTCGCTGTTCATCCTGCCGCCCTCCATCGCCGAGCTCGAGCGGCGGTTGGTCGAGCGCGGACAGGACAGCGCCGAGATCATCGCGCGCCGGATGCAGAAAAGCCGCGACGAGATCAGCCATTGGCAGGAATACGACTATGTCCTCGTCAACGACGATCTCGACGAGACCGAGGACCGCCTGAAAACCATCATCGCGGCCGAACGCCTGCGCCGCAAGCAGCAGCCCGGACTGGTCGAGACGGTCCGCCATCTGGATGCCGAGTTCGAGGACCGCACATGACCGCCACGCGGCCCGGCCCCGCCCGAAAGGAGATCGCAGCATGACCACCGTGCGACGCACGCCCTGGCCCGCGGGCACCGAACGCGCGCTCGGCACGCCGTTGCAGCCCTCGGTGGTTTATGGCGCCGAGAGCCCCGACGCGCTGGACGCGCTTTACGAGGGCCGCGCCGAGGGGTTCACCTATGCCCGCGAGGGCCATCCCAACGCCGCCGTTCTGGGCGCCAAGATCAACGCGATGGAGGGCTGCACGGACGGGATCGTCACCGGATCGGGCATGGCCGCCGTCACGCTGGCCTTGCTCGCCCTCGCGAAATCGGGGGATCACGTGCTGGGGGGCAACCAGCTTTACGGCCGTTCGCTGCGGCTGTTTTCGGACGAGCTGCCGCGGCTCGGCATCGCCGCCTCGACCGTCGACGCGACGGATGCCGGGGCGGTTGCGGCCGCACTTCGCCCCGAAACGCGGGCGATCCTGATCGAGGTCGTGTCGAACCCCGGTCTGCGGATCGCCGATCTCGATGCCATCGCCGAGTTGGCAAAGGCGCGCGGCATTGCCCTGATCGTCGACAATACCTTTACCACGCCGCGCGCGATCCACCCCTTCGAGCATGGCGCGGACGTGGTGCTGCATTCTGTGACGAAACTGATGGCGGGCCATTCCGACGTCACGCTGGGCTGGGCCGCGGCGCGCGATACCGTACTTGCCGAGCGGATGCGGGTGCTGGCCGTGACCATGGGCCTGACGCCGAGCCCCTTCGATTGCTGGCTGGCCGAGCGGGGGCTCTATACCTTCGACCTGCGCTATGACCGGGCCGAAGAGAACGCGCGCGCCTTGGCCGACATGCTGGCCGAAACGCAAGGTGTGCGGCGGGTGCTTTATCCCGGCCGACCCGATCACCCCGACGCCGGCCGGGCGCGGCAACTGCTCGGCGCCCGGACGGGCAACATGGTGACGTTCGACGTGGACGACAGCCGCGCCGCCGCCAACGCGCTGGTGCGCGCGGCCGAGGGGCTGGCCTTTGCGCCGACGCTGGGCGACGTGGCCACGACGCTGAGCCATCCTGCCACCTCGAGCCATCGCGCCCTGTCGCCCGAGGCGCGCAGGGCGCTGGGCATCGGCGAGGGGACGTTCCGCGTCTCGGTCGGGGTCGAGCCCTTCGAGATCATCGGCGAGACCTTTGCGCGGGCGGTGTCGGCCGCGCGCGGCGCGGGCTGATCGGATGGCCGCACCCGGTCCCGCGGCCCTGCTCGGCGCCTTGCCATGGCCGGCGCTGCTGATCGGGGCCACGCGGCGGATCGAGGCCGCGAACCGGGATGCGCACAGCCTGCTGGGGCGGCAGATGACGGGGCGGCATTACGGCGTGGCACTGCGCCAGCCGGCGCTGCTGGACGCGATCGAGACGGTCGAGGCGGGCGCTCCGGCGGCGACCGCGCGCTATCTCGGGCGCGGGGCCGGGGTCGAGACGACCTGGATCGCCCATGTCGCGCGCGCGGGCGGCGGCGTTCTCGTGACATTCGAGGACCGCACCGCCTCGGACGCGGCGGGGCGCGTGCGGCGCGATTTCGTGGCGAATGTCAGCCACGAGCTCAAGACCCCGCTGACCGCCATCGCGGGGTTCGTCGAGACGCTGCGCGGCCCGGCCCGCGACGACCCGGAGGCGCGCGAACGTTTCCTCGGTATCATGGAGACCGAGACACGGCGCATGGCGCGGCTGGTCGACGACCTGCTGTCGCTCTCGCGGCTCGAGGAGGGCGAGGCCGACATGCCCGCGGGCGTCACCGATCTGGCCGAGGTGATCCGCGCGGTGCTGCGCATGATGGAGGACGGCGCGGCGGCGGCCGAGGTCGATCTCGGGCTCGACCTGCCCGACGGGCCGCAGCCCGTCACGGGCGATGCCGACCAGCTCAGACAGGTCTTTGCGAACCTGGTGGAGAACGCGGTAAAATACGGTGCGCGTTCGGTCACGGTCTCGCTTGCCGCCGAGGATCGCGCCGCGCCCCTCGGGGGGCCGGGCTACCGCGTTGAGGTGTGCGATGACGGCCGCGGAATCGAGGCGCGGCACCTGCCGCGCCTGACCGAACGGTTCTACCGCGTGGACAGCCACCGTGCGCGCGATGTTGGCGGAACGGGGCTGGGGCTCGCCATCGTCAAGCATATCGTGTCGCGCCACAGGGGGCGGCTGGTCTTTGCCTCGACGCCCGGTGAGGGAACGCGCGTCACCGTCCTGCTCCCCGCGAAACGGGCGGAAGGTGGTTCGGGCGTGGATTTGTCATGAAACCGTTACACGCCTGTTGCAAAAGCGTGGCGCGACTCGGCTAACAGACGGGGCAGGGCCCGCCCATCGCCAAACAGGAGGCTTGGATGCCGACGCTCAGGATCATCGCCCCGGCCATTGCGCTGGCCGCTCTGGCCACCGGCGCGGCAGTCGCGCAGGGGCGCGAACAGGTGCAGGTCGCCGGGTCGTCGACCGTGTTGCCCTATGCCAATATCGCGGCCGAGTATTTCGGCGAGAACTTCGATTTTCCCACCCCGATCATCCAGGCGGGCGGGTCGTCGGCCGGGCTCAAGCTGTTCTGCCAGGGCCTGGGCGAGACGACTGTCGATATCGCCAACTCCTCGCGCCCCATGCGCGAGAGCGAGCGTGCCGTCTGCATCGAGAACGGCGTCACCGACATCATCGAGGTGCGGCTGGGCTATGACGGGATCGTTTTTGCCAGCCAGACCGACGGCCCCGATTTCGCCGATTTCGAGGCGGCGCAATGGTATCGCGCGATGGCGGCCGAGCTGCCGCGGGACGGGACGCTCGTGCCCAACCCCTATACGCGCTGGTCCGAGATCGACGCCCGTCTGCCCGATGTGCCGATCACGGCCTTCATTCCGGGCACCAAGCACGGCACGCGCGAGGTGTTCGAGGAAAAGGTGCTGCTGCATGGCTGCGAGGCGTCGAGCGCGCTGGAGGAGATCGCCGCGATCATGGGCGGCGACGAGGATGCTGCCGAGGCCGCCTGCATGGCGGTGCGCGACGATGGCCGCGCGGTGGATATCGACGGCGACTATACCGAGACGCTGGCCCGGATCGAGGCCAACCCCGATGCGGTGGGCGTGTTTGGGTTGTCCTTCTACGAGAACAATACCGACAAGCTGCGGGTCGCCACGATGGGGGGGGTCGTGCCCTCGACCGAGACCATCGCCAGCGGCGAATACCCGGTGTCGCGACCGCTGTTCTTTTACGTCAAGGGCGCCCATATCGGCGTGATCCCCGGCCTCAAGGAGTTCGCCGCGTTCTTCGTGCACGACCAGGTCGCGGGGCCGGGCGGGCCGCTGGCCGATTACGGGCTGGTCCCCGATCCCGCGCTGAGTGACATGCAGGCGCGCATCGAGACCGAGGAATCGCTCTGACGAGCGCCGCGAAAGCCGGGCGCGCCGCGCCCATCCATCCGCCGGAGTAACGGGAACACGCCATGCCGGTCATCCTGATCCTCGCGACGCTCGCGGCCATCGCGGTCGCAGCCTTTGTCATGGGCCGCGCACGTGCGCTGCGTGATGCGGGCGGCGATACGCGCAAGCTGCATTCGCGACCGCCCTATTACGGGGCCGACGTGGCGCTGGCCGGGCTTGTGCCCGCGCTGGCGCTTCTGCTCGCATGGCTCGCCGTCGAGCCGCTGGCGATCGACGCCCGCATCAAGGCCGCCATCCCCGACACGGCGGTCGAGGCCGCGGGCACCCGCGACCTTGCCATGGGCGAGGTCGAGCGTCTGGCCACCGGGCTCGCCCAGCTCAGGGCGATCGGCCGGATCGACGCCGACGGGATCGCGGCGCTGGACGCCGACGGCGCGGATGCGATCCGCGCGCGGCTGGCCGATGCGGGCGTCGCGCTCGGGGCGTCGGTCGAGCCGTGGGTGCTCGACGCGGCGCGCGACACGCTGGCGCTGCGCGAGGCGGGGCGCCGCGCGATGACCCTTGCCGTGCTGGCCGCCGCGCTGATCGGGTCGGGGCTGACATGGCGGCGGGTCGACCGGCATCGCCGCGCCCGCAACATCGTCGAGCGCGCGATCCGCTGGGCGCTTCTGGCGGCGGCCAGCATCGCGGTTCTCACGACGCTGGGGATCGTGCTGTCGATGCTCTTCGAATCGATCAACTTTTTCCGCCAGTATCCCGCGAGCGAGTTCTTCTTCGGCACGACATGGGCGCCCAATTTCCGGGGCGACTCGGATCTCGCCATCCTGCCGCTGCTCTGGGGGACGCTCTACATTTCGATCATCGCGCTGATCGTGGCGGTGCCAATCGGGCTTTTCGCGGCGATCTACCTCGCCGAATATGCCGGGCCGCGGGTCCGGTCGGTGGTCAAGCCGCTGCTCGAGGTGCTGGCGGGCATCCCGACCATCGTCTACGGGCTCTTCGCGCTGATGGTGGTCGGCCCCGCGCTGCGGGACTATTTCGCGCAGCCGCTGGGACTGGGCAGTTCGTCCTCGTCGGTAATGACGGCGGGGCTGGTGATGGGGATCATGCTCATTCCCTTTGTCTCGTCGCTGTCCGACGACATCATCTCGGCCGTGCCCGACGCGATGCGCGACGGCTCGCTCGGGCTCGGCGCCACCCGGTCCGAAACGATCCGCCAGGTCGTGCTGCCGGCGGCCCTGCCGGGGATCGTGGGCGCCGTCCTGCTGGCCGCGTCGCGCGCGATCGGCGAGACGATGATCGTCGTGCTGGGGGCGGGGGCGGCGGCGCGACTCGACCTCAACCCGTTCGAGGCGATGACGACCGTGACCGTCAAGATCGTGAGCCAGTTGACCGGCGACACCAATTTCGCCTCGCCCGAGACGCTGGTGTCCTTTGCGCTGGGGCTGACGCTGTTCGTCATCACGCTCGCGCTGAATGTCCTCGCGCTCTACATCGTGCGCCGCTACCGGGAGCAGTACGAATGACCGACGCCACGCAAGACGCGACCCCCCGCGCCGACGGCTCGATCCTGACGGCCGATCCGCGCACGGCAAGGCGCAACGCCGCCGAGAGACGGTTCCGCGCCTACGGGCTGGCCGCCATCGTCGCGGCCCTGTCGATGCTGTTCCTCCTGCTCGTGTCGATCCTGTCGCAGGGCCTGCCGGCCTTTACCCAGACCACCGTCGAGCTCGAGGTGGCATTGCCGGCCGAGACGCTCGATCCGCGGGGAGAGCGCGACCCCGACGATATCGCCCAGATCCTCACATTCGGTTATGTTCCCCTGATCGAGGCCGCGATGGAGCGGCGCGTGGCCGATCTGGGCGTCACCATCGAGGGGCTCGAGGATCCCGCCGCGCTGCTGTCGAAATCGGCCCCGGCGCAGGTGCGCAACCATGTCCTCGCCAATCCCGAGGTCATCGGCGGCACCTATGTCTTTCGCTTTCTCGCGACAAGCCGCGTCGACCAGTTCCTCAAGAACGAGGTCACGCTCGAAAGCGCCGAACGCGACAGCCGGATCAGCGTCGCGCAGCTTCGTCTTGCCGAGGCGCTGCGCGAGGCGGGCGCGCTCGAGCGCGGGTTCAACTGGGGCTTCGTCACCGGCCCGGATGCCTCGGACCAGCGTCCCGAGGCCGCGGGTCTGGGCGTGGCGATCCTCGGCTCGGCCTACATGATGCTGATCGTGCTGTTTCTCGCGCTGCCCATCGGCGTCGCGGCCTCGATCTATCTCGAGGAGTTCGCCCCCCAGAACCGGTTCACCGACGTGATCGAGGTGAATATCTCGAACCTCGCGGCGGTACCGTCCATCGTCTTCGGCATTCTCGGGCTGGCGATCTTCATCAATTTCGTCGGGCTGCCCCAATCGGCGCCCATTGTCGGCGGTCTTGTGCTGACGCTCATGACGCTGCCCACGATCATCATCTCGACCCGCGCCGCGCTGAAATCGGTCCCGCCCTCGATTCGCACGGCGGCGCTGGGGGTTGGCGCCTCGAAGATGCAGACCGTGTTCCACCACGTCCTGCCGCTGGCCGGTCCCGGTATCCTCACCGGCACGATCATCGGGCTGGCGCAGGCCCTGGGCGAGACCGCGCCGCTGCTGCTGATCGGGATGGTGGCCTTTGTCGGGGAATATCCCGACGCCCCGCCCGAGGGCTTTTTCGACCCGGCCTCGGCCCTGCCGGTGCAGATCTACAACTGGACCCAACGCGCCGATCCCGCCTTTGCCGAACGGGCCAGCGGGGCGATCATCGTGTTGCTGGTCTTTCTCGCCATCATGAACATCGCCGCGGTGCTCTTGCGCCGCCGGTTCGAGCGCCGCTGGTAAGGACATCCCCATGAAAGACAGCCCCACAGCCGCCGACACGGCCACGACCGAACCCAAGATCGCCGCGCGCGGCGTCGATGTGTTCTACGGCGAGACGCATGCCATCAAGGATGTCTCGGTCGATATCCGCGACAAGGCCGTCACCGCCTTCATCGGCCCGTCGGGCTGCGGGAAATCGACCTTCCTGAGGTGTTTCAACCGCATGAACGACACCATCGACAATTGCCGCGTGACAGGGGGCATCGCGCTGGATGGCGAGAACATCCACGATCGCCGCGTCGATCCGGTGCAACTGCGTGCCAAGGTCGGCATGGTCTTTCAAAAGCCCAACCCGTTCCCGAAATCCATCTATGACAACGTGGCTTACGGCCCGCGCATCCACGGGCTCGCGCAGTCGCGGGGCGATCTCGACGAGATCGTGGAAAAGGCGCTGCGCCGCGGGGCGATCTGGAACGAGGTCAAGGACCGGCTCCACGCCTCGGGCACGGGCCTGTCGGGCGGCCAGCAACAACGCCTCTGCATCGCCCGCGCCATCGCCACCGAGCCCGAGGTTCTGCTGATGGACGAGCCATGCTCGGCGCTCGACCCCATCGCGACGGGCCAGGTCGAAGAGCTGATCGACGAGCTCAAGGCGGATTATTCCGTCGTCATCGTAACCCATTCGATGCAGCAGGCCGCGCGGGTCAGCCAGGAAACGGCGTTCTTCCATCTCGGAACACTGGTGGAGTTCGGAAAGACCGACGAGATATTCACCAACCCGCGCGAGAAACTGACCGAGAGCTATATCACCGGCCGGATTGGATAGAGACATGACCCACAAGCACATCGTTTCGGCATTCGACCGCGACCTCGAGGGGTTGCAGGCCCTGACAATGAAGATGGGCGGGCTGGTCGAGGAATCGATCCGCAACGCCACCACCTCGCTCGTGTCGCGCGACGAGGCGCTGGCCCAGAAGGTGCGCGATGCCGATGCGCGCGTCGATGCGCTCGAGGATCGGGTGAACGAGGATGCCGCGCGCATCATCGCCATGCGCCAGCCCATCGCGTCGGACATGCGCACCGTGCTGAGCGTCATCAAGATCTCGGCCAATCTCGAACGGATCGGCGATTACTCCAAGAACATGGCCAAGCGGACCGGCCTGTTGATGGACCTGCCCGTGGTCGATGGCGCGTCGCATTCGATCCGCCGCATGGCCCGCGAGGTCGAGCAGATGCTGCATGACGTGCTCGACGCCTACATCCAGCGCGACGCCGACCTCGCCCGCGACGTGCGGGCGCGCGACGAAAGCGTCGACCAGATGTACAACGCGCTGTTTCGCGAGTTCCTGACCTTCATGATGGAGGATCCGCGCAACATCACCGGCTGCATGCACCTGCATTTCATCGCCAAGAACATCGAGCGGATGGGCGACCACGTGACCTCCATCGCCGATCAGGTCATCTATATCGTCGAGGGGGCGCTGCCTGCGGATGACCGGCCCAAGGCCGACCGCACGTCGAGCGCGCAGTTCGAGGGGTAGGGGGATGGATCGCGCGCCGCATGTGCTGATCGTCGAGGACGAGCCCGCGCAGCGCGAGATCCTCGCCTACAACCTAGGGGCCGAGGGGTTCGGCGTCACCTGCGCCGAGACCGGGGACGAGGCGCTGGACCTGTTCGACGCGGTCGCGCCCGATCTCGTCGTGCTCGACTGGATGCTGCCCGGAGTGTCGGGGATCGAGATCTGCCGACGGCTCAAGCGGCGGCCGGGCGGCGCGGGCATCCCGATCATCATGCTCTCGGCACGCACCGACGAATCCGACCGCGTGCGCGGGCTCGAGACCGGGGCCGACGACTACGTGACCAAGCCCTATTCGGTGGCCGAGCTGATCGCGCGGGTCCGCGTGCAGTTGCGCCGCGCCCGGCCCGCCGACCTGGGCGAGACCCTGTCGCATGGCGGTATCACGCTCGACCCCGAAACGCATCGCGTCACGCGCGACGGCGTGGCGGTCAAGCTTGGCCCGACCGAGTTCCGGCTGCTGGGCACGCTGCTGGAAAAGCCCGGCCGCGTCTGGAGCCGCGAGCAACTGCTCGACCGGGTCTGGGGGCGCGATATCCATGTCGACAGCCGCACGGTCGATGTCCATGTCGGGCGCCTGCGCAAGTCGCTGAGCGCGGCCGGATCGGGCGACCCGATCCGCACCGTGCGCGGCGCGGGATATGCGCTGGACTAGGGGCGTCAAAGATCGCCGGGGGCGGGAACGCGGCGCCGTCTTGCGCGTTCAGCCGCATGTCAACCGCATCGGATCGCCTCGAGACCTCGGCCCGGATCGCAACGATCGTCATGGGCGTCATCCTGCTTGTCGGGGCGATGAGCCTCGCGCAGAGCGTTTTCGCCCCCACGCTGCTCGCGCTGGTCATCGGGATCGTGCTGTCGCCTGTCAGCGACCTGCTCGAACGGATCGGCCTGCCCGGCTATATCGCCGCGCTCGCCAGCTTTTTCCTGGCGCTTTTGCTGATCTTCACGCTCGCGGCGCTGCTTTTGCCCGTGGTGCAAAAGACGGTCGATGCCTGGCCCGCCATCATGGGCGAGTTGCGCGCATTCCTTTTGCGCTGGCAATCGGTGCTCCAGGGGCTCGAATCCGCGCAGGAGCGCATCAACGACGTGCTGTCGCCCGAGGGCAACGGCAACGGCGACACCGAAGGCGGCGGCATGGCGATGCCCGGCACGGCCGACGCGCTGTTTCTCGCGCCGGCGGTGGCCGGGCAGACGATCACCTTTGCCGGGGTGCTGTTCTTTTTCCTTCTGACGCGGCGGCGCATCTATGGCTGGTGCGCTCAGCATATCTCGGCCAAGGGCGCCGAGACCGAGCTTGCGCGGCGGCTGCTCAATGCCGAGCGCCGCGTCGCGCGCTATTTCGTGACGATCACGGTGGTCAATCTCGGCTTTGGCCTCGCGGTCACGGCGGCGATGATCGCGGTCGGGATGCCCAACCCCTATATCTGGGGGGCGGCGACCACGCTGATGAATTTCGTGCTCTATCTCGGCCCCGCGCTCTTGTGGGTGGCGCTTTTGCTGGCGGGGCTGGTCGTGTTCGACGGCGCCTATTCGTTGGTGCCCGCGCTGGTCTATATCTGCCTCAACATGATCGAGGCGCAGTTCGTCACGCCCACCGCCATCGGGCGCAGCCTTGCGGTCAATCCGCTGGTCGTGTTCCTGTCGCTTGTATTTTTCTTGTGGCTCTGGGGGCCGATCGGGGGGTTCATCGCCATCCCGCTGGTGCTGTGGATCCTGACCCTCGCCAAGGAGTTCGGCGGCGTGCAGCGCGAGATCCGCGAGGAACTCGACCGCGCCCGCACCGCGCCCGCGGCCGAAGAGGCGAGCTAACCCCCGCTCATCACCGACAGGGCCGCACGCGCCGCCGCGCGACCGCTTTGCACGGCGTGATCGGCCAGCGCGCCGAGCGTCCAGTCCCCGGCGAGAAACAGCGCGTCATCCGGATAGGCGAGCACCGGCAACCCGGCCGCCGTGTCGGTGCGGGCAAAGCGCCAGCGATGCGCCATGGCAAGGCGGGTCGGGGGCAGGGGGCCCATCGCCTCGGCCAGCGCCGCCACGAGCATCCCGGCCATCTCGTCGCGATCCCGTTCAAGATGCGCCCGACTGAACGGGGCCGTCGCATGCGCGACCCAGCAGCCCGGCGCATCGCGCCCCGGCTTGGCGCTGTCGCACAGGATCGCCGAGAATACGCCGCTCGGCGCCGGATCGGGCGGCGGAGCGTCGAAAGCAGCTTCGAACTGCACCATCAGCGTCCAGGCCGGCGCCATCGTGACTCCGGCAAGCTCCGTGCTCACCCGGTCCAGATGGCCGAACAACCGGTCGGCCTGGGGCGCGGGGATCGCGGCGATTACCATCTCGGCGACGAGATCGCCCGCGGAGGTGCCGAGCCGCCAGAGACCATCCTTGCGCCGGGCGGTCGCGACCTCGGTCGAAAAGCGAATATCGAGCCCCTCTGCCAACCCGCGGCAAAGCCCGCTGGCGCCCGGCAGGCCGACATGCTGCGGCCCCGCGGTATCTCCAGCCGCGGCCCATTCGGTCGCATGGCCAGACTGCATGGCGGCATCGAGCCACGCAGCGCCATCCTCGGACACTGCCGAGACCGATGGCGCCCCGTGATCGAACTGCGCGCCGTCGCGCCGCCGCGTGGCAAGACGCCCGCCGATGCCGCGGCTTTTCTCGATCACCACCGGCGCGATACCGGCCGCACGCAGATCGGCGGCCGCGCTCAACCCGGCCGCACCGGCGCCGATCACCACGACGCGCGGCTGTGTGGTGGAGGAGCGAGGGCCGGCGGTACGGGACATGAGCGGAACCATTCTGCTGAACGTCGCAGATGATCTAACAGAGTTCGATGGATGCAGCCATGCGGCGAACGCCATGATAACCATGGGATAACGGCGTGATGCTATCCGGGGCCGACGCGTTCGGGGGCATCAGGTTTATTTAACATAATCATGATTACCGGACTTATGCTTCGCCGGTTCGGGCCCCCCTTTGCTTGCGGCGTCGCGCGGATCTCTGCTAGAGACCGGGCACCGAATATTGGGGAAAAACAGTCTTGCGGACCTCTTCCGTGGGCAGGAACGGATGTGGTTCTGACCGTATGAAGCCTCTCTTTGCCGGCCTCCGCCGAAGGCTCCGCCCCGAGCCGCCATCGGTCCCGCCCGCGCCACCGCCAGAGCCGGCGGGCCATGGTCCCTTGCGGCCGGACTTGCACCGGATCGCGGCCGAGGCTTGGCGGCGCGCGATGGCAGATGACGGCCCCGTGGCGCATTACGGCGAAGAGCTGCACCGCAACGCATTGGCCGCAAAGCTGAATCCGCGGCCCGAGGGCCTGCCCGACGAGTACGACCTTATCAAACCGCATTTCGATTTCGCGTATTACCTGGCACTCTATCCCGATATCGGCCTCAAGAACCTCGACCCGGTGGCCCATTACATCCTCGCGGGTGCCAACGAGGGTCGCAACCCGTCGCCGTTCTTTGCCACGCGGACCTATCGCGAGCTGCACCGCGACGAGGTCGAGGCCAGCGGCCTCACGCCGCTCGGCCATTGGGTCGCGGCGGGCGCGCCGCCTGCCCCGGCGCCGCTTTACCGCAATGCCGACGCTCTCGGGCGCGATGTGCTCGGGCTCGACCGCACCGAGATGGCCACGATCCACCGCGAAACCTATGGCGATATCCGCGCGCGGCTCGAACAGGGAACGCTGGGCGAGATGGTACGCAAGGCCACCGCGATCGAGCCGCTCATCGGCGCCGGATGGGAAGCGGCGCTTGGCGTCCGGTTGCTGCCGCTGGCCAACGATGCGCTGGTTTCGCGCATCTGGCTAACGAGCGCGGCGCAGGCCGCCGCCGAATGGCGCCGGGCGCGGATCGTGGTCGTGGCCGGTCGCGCGCTGCCCGACCTGGCGCCTGACCGCACCGACCGCGCGGTGCGCGATCTGGCTGCGCGGTTCGGCGCCGCGAACGTGGTGGTCATCGCCACGCAGGACCCGTTCGACGTCCCGCAGGACCGTTTCCCGCGGGGCGTGCGGACCGTGCCTTTCGGTCGGCTGTCCGTCACGGTGAACCGCGACCGTGAACGTGCGCTGGCGGAACTGCTGCGCTCGCTCCGGCCCGAGCTGATCCTCGGGACCGACAGCGACCTGATGCTCGACACGCTCCAGATCCACGGCAAGGTGCTGGCCGACGTGGCGCGGATCGCGATCCATTGCCCCGGTATCGCGGTCAGCCACCTGGGCGGGCTTTCGGGCGGCTGGCCGCGCCATGTCTACCGGCATTTCGACCTTGTCTCGGCGCTCTGCGTCGACCGCCCCGAAGAGCGTGCGGCCCTGATCGACGCGTTCCTCATCCCCGAGGCTCAACATGCCAAGCTGCATGTGCTGCCGCCGCACCCCGATCTGCCCGCCACTCCCCTGCCTACAAGCGAGGCGGAACGCCCGCGTATCGGCTGGGCGGATCGCGAACTGCCCGACGCCCGGCGCGCGCTGGCCTATCGCGTCGCGCTCGAGATGCCGGACTGCGATTTCCACGTCTGGACAATTCCCGGCGGTGTCGCGGCGGGCGCGTCGCACCGGCTGCTCAAACTGCCCGCCAAGCCCGAAAACGTGACCCTCGAGGGCGAGATCGACAGCCTGTCGGACCTGCCGCTCGATCGGATCGACGCGTTTCTCGATACCGCGCGCGGCCATGATCGGGCGGGCCTGCATATGGTTCTCGCCGGGATCGGGCGGCCGGTCATCGCCGCATCGACCGACCCGCTCGAATGCGGGGACGAGGCCGATGCCGAGACGCTCGCCCACCAAGTCCGCTCAATTTTTGACGGGAACGCCGTGGCCGCACCCGCCGGCACACCCGAGGCTTATGGCGCCGCGATGGCGAACCTGCTCGCCGCGCTGGACATGGAGCCCGCAACGTGACGACCCTGACCATCGCCATCACCGCCCATTCCGAGACCATCGTTTCGGGCCCGACGTTTCGCAGCGTCCGTGCCGCGCTTGCGGGGGTCGAGGCCAGAGGTGCCGAGGTGCAGCTCTTGCTCGGGCTCGATCGCTGCACCGAGGCGAGCCATGCTTTCATGACCCAGGCCGCCCTGGACGATTTCGACCGACACGCTTTCGATTTCGGCGACCAGGGCAAGACGCGCAACGCGTTGGCAGATCTGGCGCGGGGTCGGTTCCTCGCCTTTGTCGATGCCGACGATCTGGTCAGCGAGAACTGGCTGACCGGCGCGCTCGACCTGCTCGAGCGTCCCGAGAATGACCGCGCCATCGTCCACCCCGAGCTCAACTGGCTGTTCGACGGGGTGAACAACGTCTATGCCAGCCCCGCGCAGGACCATCCGTTTTTCTCGCCCCGCGTCATGCCGGCGGCGAATTACTACGATGCGATCTGCGTGGCGCCGCGCGCGGCATGGCAGGACATCCGTTATGCTGATCGCGACGTGGCCCGCGGCTATGCGTTCGAGGATTACCAGTGGTTCGTCGAGGCGACGGCGGCGGGCTGGCGGCACCTGACCGCGCGCGACACGATCGTGTTCAAGCGCCGCAGGGACGCCTCGCAAACGCATGAAAGCCGGAACAATTCCGTCCTGATCCGCACCATCGAGCCGCTGGCCATCGACCGGATCGCCGACATGGCCGGGGATGCCGGCCGCTGAACGCAAAAGGGCGCCCCGCGGGGCGCCCTTTCCGTGTCACGTGGCGAAGTTTCAGCCCTTGCCGGCGGCCTTGGCGACCTCGGCGGCGAAATCTTCCTTCTCAACCTCGATCCCCTCGCCCACGACCACGCGGACAAAGCCCTGAAGCTCGATCCCGGCCTCCTTGGCGGCCTGGCCCACGGTCAGGTCGGGGTTCACGACAAAGGCCTGATTGACCAGCGTCACCTCGGAGAGCCACTTGTTCATGCGTCCGTCGATCATCTTTTCGATGACCTGCTCGGGCTTGCCGGACTCGCGGGCGATATCCATCTGAACCGCCTTTTCCTTTTCCATCACCGCCGGGTCGAGCGAGTTCTCGTCGAGCGCGGCGGGCGCGATGGCGGCGATATGCATGGCGATCTGGCGCGCGGTGGCGGCATCGTCGCCCTTGAACGCGACGAGCACGCCGATCTTGCCCATGCCGTCGGCGGCGGCATTGTGGACATAGGCGGTGACATTGTCGCCCTCGAGCCGTTCCATCCGGCGCAGCGTCATGTTCTCGCCAATCTTGGCGATGGCATCGGTAATAACGTCCTTGACCTTCTTGCCGCCCATGTCGGCCTCGGCCAGCGCGGCCACATCGGGCTGATGCACGGCGACATCGGCCACGTCGCGGATCAGCGACTGGAACTCGGCGTTCTTGGCGACGAAATCGGTTTCCGAGTTCAGTTCGACCGCGACGCCGACATTGCCGTCGACCTTGACCGCAACAAGACCCTCGGCCGCGGTACGGCCCGATTTCTTGGCGGCCTTGGCCAGACCCTTGGTGCGCAGCCAGTCGACCGCGGCCTGCATGTCGCCATCGGTCTCGGTCAGGGCCTTCTTGGCATCCATCATGCCCGCGCCGGTGGATTCGCGCAGCTCTTTGACTTGTGCAGCGGTGATCGCCATCTTCAAGCTCTCCTCATCGTCTCATCTGAAAAGGACGACATCGCGGGGCTCGTCCTGCCCCGCGCGTCGCCGGTCGTGACGTGGGCCCGGCATCCGCGGGCCCGATCCGTCACTCCTTGTTGTCGAGCGCGTAGGGCGCGTCCTTCGCCACCGCGTCGTCATGCACGGCCTCGGTCGACACGTCTAGCGGCGCCTCGGCATTGGCGGGCGTCTCGACGGGCTCGGCGGGCAGATCCTCGTCGATCTGCTCCATCGCGCCCATGTCGACACCGGCGGCGCCGAGCTGGGCCGACATGCCGTCGAGCGCGGCGCGGCTGACCAGATCGCAGTAAAGCTGGATCGCGCGGGCCGCGTCGTCATTGCCGGGGATGATGTAATCGACGCCATCGGGCGAGCAGTTCGTATCGACGACGGCCACGACCGGGATCCCGAGCTTCTTGGCCTCGAGGATCGCCAGATCCTCCTTGTTGACGTCGATGACGAAGAGAAGGTCCGGCACGCCGCCCATCTCGCGAATACCGCCGAGCGAGGCGTTCAGCTTCTGCTGGTCGCGCTCGAGGCTCAGACGCTCGCGCTTGGTCAGGCCGTCGGCGCCCTGTTCCATCCGCTCCTCGATCTCGCGCAGGCGCTTGATCGACTGGGACACGGTCTTCCAGTTGGTGAGCGTGCCGCCGAGCCAGCGGTGGTTCATGTAATACTGCGCGCAACGCTCGGCCGCGTCTGCGACGGGCTTTTGCGCCTGCCGCTTGGTGCCGACGAACAGGATGCGGCCGTTCTTGGCCACCGTGTCGCGGATGACCTGCAGCGCCTGTTCCAGCATCGGAACGGTCTGCGTCAGGTCGAGAATGTGGATGCCGTTGCGGTCACCGTAGATATATTCGCCCATGCGCGGATTCCACCGCTGGGTCTGGTGGCCGAAGTGAACGCCCGCTTCGAGAAGCTGGCGCAGGGAGAACTCGGGAAGAGCCATTGCGCTATCCTTTTCCGGTTTCGATCCTCGGCGGGGCTGAACGGCCATGCTGGCCAACCGGTGGACGTCGCGGGAATGTCTCCCCCGCGGGCCCGAACCCCGCCTGTGAAGTGCGCAAGCCGTTACACCGCCCCAGGCCGCGGCACAACCCCCACGGGGTGCAAAACGGCGGCTCAGTTGGCGGCGTCGGCCTCGATCTCGCGCCAGCGGGCGACATTGGCGTTATGCTCGTCCAGGGTGCGGGCAAAGGCGTGCCCGCCGGTGCCGTCGGCGACGAAATAACGATACTCGGTCCGGGCCGGGTCGACCGCCGCGCGCAGGCTCTCGAGCCCCGGATTGGCGATCGGCGTCGGCGGCAGCCCGTCGATCCGGTAGGTGTTGTAGGGGGTCTCGGCATCGAGCTCGGAGCGTCGCAAGCCGCGGCCCAGAACCCCCTGCCCGTTGGTCACGCCATAGATCACCGTCGGGTCGGTCTGCAGCCGCATCCCCTCGCGCAGGCGGTTGACGAACACGCTCGCCACCTGCGGCCGCTCGTCGGCGACGGCGGTCTCCTTCTCGATGATCGACGCCATGATGAGCGCGTCTTCGGGGGTGTCGTAGGGCAAGCCCTCGGCCCGGTCGGCCCAGATCTCGGCCAGCCGCTCTTCCTGCTGGGCCTCCATGCGGGCCAGCAGGCTCTCGCGGCTGTCGCCGGGCCGCATCTCGTAGCTGTCGGGGGCGAGCCGCCCCTCGGCCGGGATCTCGCCGACCTCGCCGGTCAGGAAATCGGCCGATTTCAGCGCCTCGACCACCTGCCAGCTCGTCGCGCCCTCGGCCATGGCGACGCGGTAGCGGGTGTCGTCACGGTCGCGCATCTCGGTATAGGCGGCAGGCACCTCCCCGGCTCCGGGCGTGAACTCGGCCACCTCGACAAAGCGCGCGGTCGCGGGGTCGAGCTCGCGCACCTCCACCTCCACGGCGGCCACGCCGATGCGATAGACGATCTCGGTGCCGCAGGTGCTCTGGCCGCCGCGGGTCACGATGCCCAGGATCTCCTCCATCGAGGCACGTTCGGGCACGAGAAAGCTGCCCGCCTTGAGATCGTCGGCAAGATCGGTGTAATCGGCCCCGATCCTGAGGATCTGCGGATAGGCCACGGCACCCTGCCCGGCCAGGTCCTCGGACACCTCGCGCAGGGTCGAGCCCGGCTCGACCCTGAGGCATATCGCCTGCTCCAGCGGTCCCTCGCCGCGATACTGGTTCATGCCCCATCCGATCGCCCCGGCCAAAAGCGCCATGGCGACGATCAGGAGCGTGATCCCGTTCGAGGCGAGGTTCTTCCACATCAGTCAGGCATCCGCCGCAGCAAGAGCGCGGCATTCGTCCCGCCAAAGCCGAAGGAGTTGGATAGCGCCACGTCGATCTCGCGCTCGACCTTTGCGTTCGGCGCGAGGTCGATGATCGCGTCCTCGGGCGGGGTGTCGAGGTTCAGCGTCGGCGGCGCCACCTGGTCGCGGATGGCCAGCACCGAAAAGATCGCCTCGATCGCGCCGGCCGCGCCCAGCAGGTGCCCGGTCGCCGATTTCGTCGAGGACATGGTCGCCGCACCGGCGGCGTCGCCCAGAAGACGCTGCACCGCGCCCATCTCGATGGTGTCGGCCATGGTCGAGGTACCATGCGCGTTCACATAGTCGATATCGGCGGGCGCGATCCCGGCGCTGCGCAGCGCGGCGCGCATCGCGCGCTCGGCGCCCTCGTGATCGGGCGGCGGAGCGGTGATGTGATAGGCATCGCCCGACAGGCCGTAGCCGATGACCTCGGCATAGATGCGCGCGCCGCGGGCCCGCGCGCGGTCGAGATCCTCGAGCACGACGATCCCTGCACCCTCGCCCATCACGAAGCCGTCACGCTCGGAATCCCAGGGGCGGCTGGCCTTTTCGGGCGCGTCGCCGAACTTGGTGCTGAGCGCCTTGCAGGCGTTGAACCCCGCGATGCCGATCTCGCAGATCGCGGCCTCGGCCCCGCCGGCAACCATGACATCGGCATCGCCCAGCCGGATCAGGCGGCTCGCGTCGCCGATGGCATGGGCGCCGGTCGAGCACGCGGTCACGACCGAATGGTTCGGCCCCTTGAAGCCGTGGCGGATGCTGACCTGCCCGCTCACCAGGTTGATGAGCGCGCCCGGAATGAAGAACGGCGAGACGCGGCGCGGGCCCTTGTCGCGGATCAGGAGCGCCGTCTCGGCGATGCTCTCCAGCCCCCCGATCCCCGATCCGATCATGACGCCGACGCGCTCGCGCTCGGCCTCGCCGAGATCGCCGAGCGCGGCATCGGCGATGGCCTGCTCGGCGGCGGCGATGCCGAAGATGATGAAATCGTCGACCTTGCGCTGTTCCTTGGGCTCGAGCCAGTCATCGGCGTCAAAGGCGTCCGCACCGCTGCGCGGCACCTCGCAGGCATAGGTCGTGGCCAGGCCGGAGGCGTCGAATCGCGTGATCGGCCCCGCACCCGATTGCCCGTCGAGGATGCGCCGCCAGGTCGCCTCCACGCCCGAGGCCAGTGGCGTGACCATGCCCATTCCGGTGATGACGACGCGCCGCATCGGCCCCTCCGATCCTGCTGTTCCAGTTGCGCGGCGTGATACACGCGCCGCGCCCCGAGCGAAAGAGCCCTCGGCGGTCGCCCGCGCGCGGGCCTGCCCCTCTTCTCTTTCTCAAATACCCATGGCGATCCGGCCCGCCAAGAACGCGCCGCGGGCCGCGAACGAAAAAGGGCGCCGCACTTGCGACGCCCCCGTAATCCGTTCTGCGGAAACCGCTTACACGGCGTCCTTGATGTATTTCACCGCGTCGCCGAAGGTCTGGATCGTCTCGGCGGCGTCGTCGGGGATCTCGATCCCGAACTCTTCCTCGAAGGCCATGACCAGCTCGACGGTATCGAGGCTGTCCGCGCCCAGGTCGTCGATGAACGAGGCGTTCTCCGTGACCTTGTCTTCCTCGACGCCGAGATGTTCGACGACGATCTTGCGGACGCGCGTTTCGATATCGTTCTCGCTCATGGTCTTTCCTTTGTCTTCCGGGTCCGGCCCGGTTTGGGTTTCGGCCCCGCGCACCCGCGCGGGCCGCCTGCCTGGAAGGATGCGGAGTTTCCCCCGACCCTGAAAAATCGTGCGCCGCCTATAGCATATCGCCCCGGCACCGCAAACGCTTTCGCCGGGGGAACCGGCATGGTCCCGCCGCCGCTCAGAGCATGGCCATGCCGCCATTCACATGCAAGGTCGCACCGGTCACATAGCCCGCCTCGGGGCTCGCGAGATAGAGCGCGGCGGCACCGATCTCGTCGGGTGCCCCCATGCGGCCCATGGGGATCTGCGCCATGATCGCGCCGCGCTGCGCCTCGTTCAGCTTGTCGGTCATCGCCGTGGCGATGAAACCCGGCGCGATGCAATTCACGGTGATGCCCCGGCTCGCCACTTCCTGGGCGAGCGACTTGGAATAGCCCGTGAGCCCCGCCTTGGCGGCCGCGTAATTGGCCTGCCCGGCATTGCCGGTCGCCCCGACGATGGAGGTGACGTTGACGATGCGGCCCCAGCGCGCCTTCATCATGCCGCGCAGGGCGGCGCGCGAAAGGCGCATCGCCGCCGTGAGGTTGAGGTCGAGCACCGCCTGCCAATCCTCGTCGGTCATCCGCATCATCAGCCCGTCGCGGGTGATGCCGGCATTGTTGACGAGGATATCGAGCGATCCCATCGCCTCGACCGCGCGGCCGGGCAGTGCCGCCGTCGCATCGGCATCGCCCAGGTCGCAGGGCAGCACATGCGCCCGCTCGCCCAGTTCGCGCGCGAGATCGTGTAGCGGCGCCTCGCGCGTGCCGTGCAGCCCCACCGTCGCGCCCGCGCCGTGCAGCGCGCGCGCCACCGCCCCGCCGATGCCGCCAGACGCCCCGGTGACGAGCGCGGCCTTGCCGCTCAGATCGAACATGTCAGTCTCCCCTCGGCTCAAGAAGCGCCTGCGCCGCCGCGCGCGTTTCCTCGGCCGTGCCGATGGTGCGCGTGGCGATGGAGCGGTCGATGCGCCGGACCATGCCCGACAGCGCCTTGCCCGCACCGATCTCGCAGATTTCGGTGATGCCGTCGGCGGCCATGCGCGCGACGCTTTCGCGCCAGCGCACCACGCCCGTGACCTGTTCGACCAGCAGGCGCCGGATCTCGTCGGGGCGGGTGACCGGCGCCGCCGTGACATTGGCGATGACGGGCACGCGGGGGGCCGCGATCTCGATGCCCGACAGCGCCTTTTCCATGGCCTCGGCCGCGGGCTGCATCAGCGCGCAATGAAACGGCGCCGAGACCGGCAGCAGAACCGCGCGCTTGGCACCGGCCTCGCGGGCGAGATCGCAGGCCCGCTCCACCGCCGCGCGATGGCCCGAGACCACGACCTGCCCCGGATCGTTGTCGTTCGCCGCCTGGCAGACCTCGCCTTGGGCCGCGCGGGCGGCCACATCCTGCGCCGCCTCGAGGTCGAGCCCCAGCAGCGCCGCCATCGCCCCTTCGCCCACCGGAACGGCGGCCTGCATGGCCTCGCCCCGCAGTCGCAGGAGCCGCGCGGCATCGCCCACCGACAGCGCGCCCGCCGCGGCCAGCGCCGAGTACTCGCCCAGCGAATGGCCCGCGACCATCGCCGCATGCGTCACCTCGACCCCTTCGGACGCCAGCGCCGCCATCGCGGCGAGCGACGTCGCCATAAGCGCGGGCTGCGCATTGGCCGTCAGCGTCAACGCCTCGGGCGCGCCCTCCCAGATCAGGGTGGAAAGCGACTCGCCCAGGGCGGCGTCGACCTCGTCGAACACGGCGCGCGCGGCCGGATAGGCCTGTGCCAGGTCCCGCCCCATGCCGATGGCCTGGGCGCCCTGCCCCGGATATACGAATGCCACGCTCATAGCCGTCCTCCTCGTCGCCTCTGGCGCGGATAGCTTCTGTGCGCGGACGTTGCAATCGCCGCGCGGAGGCGCTCATGGGCGCGGCGTGGCACATATGCTAGGCGGCGCGCGGGACGATCACGGAGATGGACATGCCGCTCGCCAATACCGCCGCCCGCTATGGCACTATCGCCAAGGGGTTTCACTGGCTCGTCGCGGGGCTGATCCTCGGCCAGATCGTTCTCGGCGTCGTGGCCGAGCGATGGCCGCTCGAGACCGAGGGTCAGATCGCGGTCAAGGCCACGCTTTTCTCGACCCACAAGACGCTCGGCATCGCGATCTTTGCCCTGGCGCTGGCGCGCATCCTGTGGGCACTGATCCAACCCAAGCCCGCGCCGCTGCATCCCGAACGCCGGGCCGAGACGTTCCTCGCCGACACCGCGCATTGGGTGCTCTACGCCGCCCTCGTCGTGGTGCCGCTGACGGGTTGGGTGCAGCACGCCTCCTCCGAAGGGTTCGCACCGATCTGGTGGCCGCTGGGGCAAGGCCTGCCGCTGGTGCCGAAATCCGAGACCGTCCACGTCGTCGCGGGCACGGCGCATTACGTCTTTGTCGTCATCCTGGCGGGCACGATCGCGCTGCATGTCGCGGGCGCGCTGAAACACGCGCTGATCGACCGCGACGACACGCTGCGGCGCATGTGGTTCGGGCCCGCGCGGGCCGAGGCGCCGGTGGGCTATCCGCACGAGACCGGCGCCGCGATGCCGCTGGCCGCTGCGATCTACGCGGGCGGGGTGGTGGCGGTGCTGGTTCTGGCCGCGCCCGCCCTGACCACCGCCGAGGATGGCGGCGCGATCGGCGCGGGCGCCGGCAACTGGCAGGTGCGCGAGGGCCGGATCGAGATCGCGGTGCAGCAATTCGGCTCGCGGGTCGAAGGCAGCTTTGCCGATTGGACGGCCGATATCGCCTTTTCCGAGATCCCGCGCGACGGACGGCACGGCACGGTGCGGGTCGAGGTCGCCATCGAGAGCCTGACGCTCGGCTCGGTCACGCAGCAGGCCCTGGGCCCCGACTACTTTGCCGCCGCGGACCACCCGACCGCCGTCTTCGCCGCCGAGATCGTGCCGGGCGACGTGGGGCCCTATCTTGCCCAAGGCACGCTTGAGCTTGCGGGCGAGACGGCGGGGATCGAACTGCCCTTCACGCTGGAGATCGAGGGCGACACCGCGCGGATGCAGGGCGAGACGGTGATCGACCGCCGGAGTTTCGGCATCGGCGCGGGCCAGACCGATCCGGCGACGCTGGGCTTCGACGTGCCGGTGACGATCACGCTGACCGCTGAACGGGTGGAGTGACGCTGCGCTAAGGGTCACACCAGGGCATGAAAAAGCCCCGCCGGATCGCTCCGGCGGGGCACGGGTAGGAACGGGGCCGCTCAGTCCTCGGCCTGTCCCGCCTCGATCGAGATCAGGATCTCGACCTCGTCACCGATGGCGGGCGCGAAGGCGCCCACGCCGAACGCCTCGCGCGAAACGGTCGTCGTCGCCTCGAACCCCAACCAGGGCTTCTGCATCATCGGATGTTGTCCCGTCTTTTTCAGAACGGTGTCGAGCGTCACCTGCTCGGTCACGCCGTTCATCGACAGATCGCCCGTAATCCGGGCCGTGTCGTCGCCCGTCACCTCGATACCGGTCGAGGTAAAGGTGACCATGTCGTCCTTGGATGCGCCGAAGAACTCTTCGGACATGAAATGCTCGAACCGCTCGGCCCAGCCCGTCATCATCGAGCGGACGGGGAAAGAGACCTCGACGCTCGAGCCGGCGGGGTCCGCCTCGTCCCACATGATGCGGCCGTCAAAGCCCGAGAACATGCCGTAATTGGTCGAAAAGCCGAGGTGATCGTAGGTGAACACGATCTGGCTATGGCCGGGATCGAAATCGTAGACGACCGGCTCGGCCTGGGCCGCGGCGGCAACGGTGATGCCGAGCGCGATGGCGCCAGCTGTGAGAAATCGGGTCATGTCGGGCCTTTCGGTCATGGATCAGGCCGCAGACATATTCCGGCGCGTCGCGCGGACATAGCCCGACCCGTGAACAGGTTCTGCGCGCGTCCGCACAGCTAGCGCAGCATCGCGCGGGGCGGTGCAGCGCCCTGCGCGCCCGCAAGGGGTGCCGCGCCACCCGTGCATTCACGGAGGCGGACGCCGATCCGCTCGAGCTCGGCCAGTCTCGCGCAGCCGAGGCTCAGCGTGGTGCCCGAATCGGTGCGGGCGTGAAGCTCGCTCCGGAAACCGGGGCCGCGGCGGATGAACAGCGCATCGGCCGCGGCAAGCGGCACCCGCCGCACCAGCCGACGCGCCCCGCGCGAGGTCCGGCGGTACTGGCGCAGCTCGCCCTTTTCGGTGTCGATGAAGGTCTCGAGCCCGGTTCCGCGCCGCGCCGCCCGCGCCAGCACCACCGCCGCCGCAAGCAGCGTGACCGTGGCGGCCACCCGCGGCACGATCGGAAAGGCGTCGAGCCACAGCCACAACCCGACCGCGAATGCCGCCATCGCGGCGGCGACGATCCACAGCGCGATCTCGAACGCGGCGGCGTGGCGTTCGGGCGGGCCGGTGCGCACGAGACGCAGTTCGGCCCCCGACCCGGCGATGCGCACATGGCGCCCAGCCAGGCTGCGAAGAGGATGGAGGACAAGGTCTGCGATCATGGCTGGCCTGCGCGATGCTGCTATGGACCATGGTCTAGCCGCCGATCTTGCCGAAATCGGGGCAGACTTGCATCCATTGCGTGAAGCGTGTAGGCGGCGCGGACTTCCGCGGAGATCCATGATCGGCGCAGCCTCTCGTGACCGGGGCGCGGAAGGCCATTCCCGGTCTATGAAATGCGCCCTGAAAACAGGAAACGCCATGCCGCTTTACGAGCATGTCTTCATTTCCCGCCAGGACCTGTCGAACGCGCAGGCCGAAGGGCTGGTCGAACATTTCGGCACCGTTCTGACCGATAACGGCGGATCGCTGGTCGACAGCGAATACTGGGGCGTCAAGACGCTTGCCTATCGCATCAACAAGAACCGCAAGGGCCATTTCGCCTTTCTGCGCAGCGACGCCCCCGCGGCCGCCGTGCAGGAGATGGAACGGCTGATGCGGCTGCACGAGGACGTCATGCGCGTGCTGACCGTCAAGGTCGACGCTCACGAGGACGGGCCCTCGGCGCAGATGCAGAAGCGCGACGAGCGCGACGACCGTCGTCGCCGCTGAAGACCAGACAGGAGCTGAGTACACACATGGCCGCCAAACCGTTTTTCCGCCGTCGCAAGGTCTGCCCCTTTTCGGGCGACAATGCGCCCAAGATCGATTACAAGGATATCCGCCTGCTGCAGCGCTATGTTTCCGAGCGTGGCAAGATCGTGCCGAGCCGCATCACCGCGGTGTCCTCCAAGAAGCAGCGCGAGCTGGCGCGGGCGATCAAGCGCGCCCGTTTCCTGGCGCTTCTTCCCTACGCCGTGAAGTAAGGGAGACAGCACCATGGCAATGAACGTTATCCTGCTGGAACGCGTCGCAAAGCTCGGCAACATGGGCGAGGTCGTGACCGTCAAGGAAGGTTACGCGCGCAACTACCTGCTGCCGCAGAAAAAGGCGCTTTGGGCGTCCAAGGCGAATGTCGACGCCTTCGAGCAGCAGAAGGCCCAGCTCGAGGCCCGCAACGAAGAGACCAAGCGCGACGCCTCGGCCCTGGCCGAACGTCTCGACGGGCAGCAATTCGTCGTGATCCGCGCGGCCTCGGACGGCGGCGCGCTTTACGGGTCGGTGTCGACCCGCGACGTGGCCGAGGCCGCCCAGGCCGACGGGTTCGAGATCGACCGCCGCAGCGTGGCGCTCAAGGCCCCGATCAAGGAGCTGGGCATCCACGGCGCGACCGTCACCCTGCACCCCGAGGTCGAGGTCAGCATCGAGCTGAACGTCGCCCGCAGCCCCGAAGAGGCCGAGTTGCAGCGCCAGGGCAAATCGGTGCAGGAGCTTGCCGCCGAGGAAGAGGCCGCGGCCGAGTTCGAGGTGCAGAACCTGTTCGACGATCTGGGCGCAGCCCAGCTCGACGAGGACGAAAGCGAAGTCGAGCAGCGGACCGCCCAGCCGGCCGTGCGCGAGAAATCCGAGATCGACGAAGACTGATCCGCGGAATGCAAACGCTATTGCGAAAGGGCGCCCCCACGGGCGCCCTTTTTCGTTTCAGCCGCTGCGGCGTCGTGTGGCGACGGGGCTCACACCGCCGAAATCACCGGGGCGCGCGTGATCCCGTGGCGGGCGAGCGTGGCACGAATGCCGGTGCCCCCCGGCACCGCCGCCGTCAGGACCAGCCCGCGCAGGGGCATCGCGACAAGGCCGAACTGACGGATGGCGGCGTGAACCTGCCGCCGCGGCGTCGCCCCGGCCGATACCGACAGCAGGACCGCGTCGGCATGACTGGCCAGCGCGCGCGTCTGCGCCGCGATCAGAACCGGTGGCAGATCGATGATGACCGTATCGTAGGCCCCGCGCAGCCGGTCGAAGATCGCGCCTGAATCAGACCCATGCCAGCCATTTGCACCGGACTGCCCCCCATTCCCGTCGGCCGGAAGGGCGAGCACGTCGAAGGAATGGCGCGGATCGCGGCGGGCGCGTCTTGCGGGCGTCGCCTCTCCGGGGTCGAGCGTGATCTCGTCCCAAGGCAGATCGAGATGCGGCTGAAGCCCCTCGGGGCCGGTGTCACCCGCCAGGAGCAGCACCCGCCGCCCCGTCTCGGCAAAGGCATCGGCCAGTCCGACAGCCATCCCTGCGCGCGTCCCGTCGGGGCCTGGCGAGGTCAGCGCGATGACCGATACCGGCAGACGCGACATGACGAGCGAGGTGCGCAACTGGCGAAGGCCGATCCGGCCCTCGTCGCTCGGCCCGCCGGCGGGGTCGCGCAGGATGGCGCCCAGCACGGGCAGGCCGGTCTCGCGCTCGAGCTCGGGGGCGGTGCGCAGGCCGCCCCAGATCCGGTGGCGCAAGAGGATCGCGATGACCGCGAGCACGAGCCCGGAAAGCGCGCTCATCGCGGTGATGCGGCCGCGCAGCGGGGCGATGCGGCGCCCGTCGACGGCCTCGGACAGTATCCAGGCATCGGGGGCCTGCAATCCGCGCTGTACCGTAGTTTCCTTGAGACGGCGCACGAAACTGTCATGCAGGACGCGCACGGCCTCGGTTTCGCGTTCGAGCTGCGCGATGGCGTCGAGCGTATCGGCGCGCGCCTCGGCCCGGCGGCGCAGGTCCTCGATCCGGCCGGCCAGCGCGGCCTCGTCCGCGCGCAGCGAGGCAAGCGCCGTCGCGGTGGCCGTGGCCACATGCGACAGCCGCCGGTCAAAGCGCAGCCGCCCCTCGCCCGTCGCGACCCCGGCGGCGAGCCGGTCGAGCGATGCGTCGCCGAGGATCGAGGCCACCCGCACCGGATCGGCGTCGGCGTCGCGCGCCCCGGCGAGCCGCGCCTCGAGCCGCGCGGCCTCGGCCCGGATTTCGGGCAGGCGGGCCAAAAGGCGCTCCAGCTCGATGCCCGATGCGGCGATCCCCTCGGCACCGTCCAGATCGGCGCGTTCGCGCAACGCGCGCAGTCGGGCCTCGCGCGCCAGCAGATCGGCGCCAAGGCTCTGCGCGCGGCCCGAAAGCCAGCCGACGGCCTGCTCGATCGCCTCGGATTTGCGTTCGACCCCGGCCGTGACGTAAAGCCCGGCGAGCCCGTTCGCGATGTCGCGCGACAGGGCCGGGTCGCCCGTGACGACCCCGATCTCGATCGTGCGCGTGCCGCGCTTGACCCTCGCGACGATGGCGCGGCGCAGATCCTCGACCCGGTCGCCGGTGCCGCCCGGAAACCGGGGGTGATCCGCGATGCCGGGGCGGTCGGCGAGCCGCGTCAGCACCCCGCGCGAGCGCAGCACCTCGATCTCGGTGTTGAGCGCGATATCCTCGGGCGGCAGCCCGGCATTGGGCGACTGGATATCCGGCAAGGGCGGCGCGGCCGTCTCGACGGCAAGCGTTGTCGTCGCCCGATAGCTCGGCTCGGCCACCCCGAAGGCGTACCACGCCCCGAGCGTCGTCGCACAGATCACGAAGATCGCGGCGATCCACCACCCCCGCAGCAGCACGCCCGGAATGGCGAGCGGATCGCCCCCCGCCCGCGTATCCCGCGCGGGCCCCGTATCGTCGCGCATGTCGTCCAGCATTCTCCGCCCCGGTCCGGTGTTCCCGACCAGCCTGCCCCAGGCGTCTTAACGAATCGCTACCGTGCGCTAGGTTCGAGCAGGCGGGGCGGATCAGCCGCCCGGCCGTCCCGATTGCCTCGCCGGAACCATGCGCCGACAGATCCTCGTTCTCGCCCTTGCCCTTTCCGGCCTGACCTCTCCCGCCCCGGCGCAGGACGCGCCGCGCCCGCAGCCGCGTCCGGTCGATGCCCGTTGCACCGCCGACGGGGCGCATTGCATCAGGCTTGCGACCTATACCGAGGATACGTGCCGCCTGATCGCGGCCGCGGCGGAAACGCACCGGATCGACACCGGCTTTTTCGCGCGGCTGCTCTGGCGCGAGAGCCTGTTCGACGCGGGCGCCGTCAGCCGGGCGGGGGCGCAGGGAATCGCGCAGTTCATGCCCGCGACCGCCGCGCTGCGGCAGCTCGACGATCCGTTCAACCCGGCGCGCGCGATTTTCGCCTCGGCCGAATACCTTGCCGAGCTGACCGCGCGATTCGGCAATCCGGGTCTTGCCGCCACCGCCTATAACGCGGGCGAGGCTCGGGCCGAGCGGTTCCTGGCCGCGCCCGACCACATCCTGCCGGGCGAGACGCGCGCCTATGTGCGCGCGATCACCGGGCATTCCGCGCGGGTCTGGCGCGATGACCCCCCCGAGGCGACCGACTTTGCGCTCGCCCCCGACGAGCCCTTTCTCGACGCTTGCACGCGGCAGGCCGGAACGCGCCGCGTGACCGAGTTCACCCCGCCCAAACCCGCCTGGGGCGTCATCATCGCCGCCGGGCGGCGGCGACAGACGGTCGAGATGTTCGTGAAACGCGTCGCGCGCGAATATCCGACGATCCTCGAGGGGCGCGAGATCGCCATCGTCGAGGCGCGGATGGCCGGGTTCGGCCGGCGCGCACGGCTGACCGCGCAGGTCACGACCCAGGGGCGGGACGAAGCCATCGCGCTGTGCCGCCGGATGCAGGATGCGGGCGCCTATTGCCAGTTGGCCGAGAACTGAGCGTGCCAAGACCCCGAACGGGAAACGGGGCCGCGCCTCCCAACGCGACCCCGCCAGAACCCCGGCCTCGGCCGGAGCAGTCGAACCGACCTCAGCTTACGCCGCGGCCTCGTCCTCGTCCATGGCCTCGACAGCGGCCTGAAGCTCGTCCTTGCTCACGGTCTTGTCGGTGACGTTTGCGTGGTCGACGATGTGATCGACGACCTTGTCCTCGAAGATCGGCGCCTGGATCTGCTGGCGCATCTGCTCGTTCTGCTGCACGAACTCGAAGAACTGCCGCTCCTGGCCGGGATACTGGCGCGCCTGGTTCATCACCGCCTGCGTCAACTCGGCATCCGTGACCTGCACCTCGTTGCGGCGGCCGATATCGGCCAGCAGGAGGCCGAGGCGGACGCGTCGCTCGGCGAGGCTGTTATGCTCGTCGGTCGGTTCGATCTCGCCGTGATCATGGCCGTGATCCTCGGGATGCTCTTCGTGGTAGAGCTGGTGCGCGATCTGCTTGGCCTCGGCCTCGACGAGGCTGGGGGGCAGCTCGAACTTCACCATGTCGTCGAGCTTGTCGAGAAGCTGCCGCTTGAGCACGGCGCGGGCGGCCTGTCCGTATTCCGCCGCGAGGCGGTCGCGGATCTGGCCCTTGAGCGCGTCGAGATCGTCGGCGCCGTATTTCTTGGCCAGCTCGTCGTCGATCGTGGCGGGCTGCGGGGCCTTCACCTCTTTCACGGTGCAGGCGAAAACGGCATCCTTGCCGGCCAGGTTCGCGGCCTGGTAATCCTCGGGAAAGCTGACCTTCACGTCGACTTCGTCACCGGCGGACTTGCCCACGAGCTGCTCTTCGAATCCGGGGATGAAGCTGCCCGAGCCAAGCACCAGCGGATAATCCTCGGCGGCGCCGCCCTGGAACTCCTCGCCATCGACCGAACCCTTGAAATCCATGACGATCTGATCGCCATCCTCGGCCGCCCCGTCCTTGGCCTCGTAGGCCTTGGCATTGTCGGCCAGGCTTTGCAGGGCCTCGTCAACCGCGCTGTCCTCGGGGGTGACGACGAGCCTCTCGAGCTCGAGAGTCGAGGCGTCGAACTCGGGGATCTCGGGCAGCGCCTCGTAAGAGAGGTTCACCTCGACATCGTCGCCCTTCTGCCAGTTCTCGTTGGCCATCTTGACGTCGGGCTGCATGGCCGGGCGGTCGCCGGTCTCGCGGAAATGCGACGACATGGCGCCATCGACGGCCTCCTGCATGGCCTCGCCCAGCAGACGCTCGCCGAACTGCTTGCGCAGCAGCGACATCGGGACCTTGCCCTTGCGAAAACCCTTCATCTCGATGGTCGGCTGCGCCTCGGCCAGCTTTTCGTTGACCTTGGCATCGAGCTCGTCGGCCGTCACGGTGATGTGGTAGGACCGCTTCAGTCCTTCGTTCAGGGTCTCGGTGACCTGCATCTGCCTTGCTTCCCTTTGTCCTTTGGTGCGGGTGAAGGGACTTGAACCCCCACGCCTTGCGGCGCCAGAACCTAAATCTGGTGCGTCTACCAGTTCCGCCACACCCGCAGAAACCGCCCCGGAGGCGTACCCCCGAAATTCGCGCCTGACTAGCAAAGCCCCCTGTCGGATGCGAGCGGAAAAACATGGGCCCCGCCCTGCCCCGCGCCAAATCGCGAGTTCGCCGCCGCGCCGGCCCATTCCCGTCACAATCGGGGGTCAGAACTGCCGCGACGCCACGGACAGGAGCCGACCATGACCCAGATCGCGAAAACCGGTGCCCGCACCCAGACCGGCCTCGTTGCCGGTACCCGCGTGATGACGTCGGACGGGATGCTCCCGGTCGAGTTCCTCGAGGCGGGCGACCGCATCGTGACGCGGCAGGGGCTGCGCCGGCTCCGCGCCGTTTCGGTGGTGGAACGGACCGCGCAGCAGGTCGTGACCATACGGGCAAGCGTTCTGGGCCATGACCGGCCCGAACACCCGCTGCGCGTCGCCGCCGATCAGCCCGTGGTGCTGCGCGACTGGCGCGCGCGGGCCATGTTCGGCACCGACACCGCGGTCGTCCCGGCGCGGCGCCTCGTCGATGGGGATTTCATCTCCGAGACGCCGGTGGCGCGCCTGCGCAGTTTCGTGCTGGTCTTCGACACGCCCCAGATCGTCTATGCCGAGGGTGCCGAGGTCGCGATGGGCGCGTCGCAGGACGCGACGGCCTGACACCGGCCGCCGCGGGCGGGATCACCCCGCGGCATGTTCGTCGAGAAACGCGACCCGGCTGCCCTGCTTGTTCGCCGTGACGACACCCAGCGACTTCAGCTTGCGGTGCAGCGCGCTCCGCTCCATCCCCACGAAATTCGCCGTGCGCGAAATGTTGCCGCCAAAGCGGTTGATCTGGGTCAGCAGATACTCCCGCTCGAACAGCTCGCGCGCCTCGCGCAGGGGCAGTGTCGCCAGCGCGCCAAGCGCCACGGCGCGGCCTTCGTGCTCGACCGGCGCATCGGGGCCGGGCAGGTCCGAGGCGCAGATCGGACCCTTGCCGTCGCTCAGGATCAGCACCCGCTCCATCAGGTTCTTGAGCTGTCGCACATTGCCGGGCCAGCTCATCGTCTGCAGCATCGCGGTGGCGTCGTCAGCCAGCGCGCGCAGCGGCAGGCCTTGCGTGCGGTTGTAGCCCCTGAGGAAATGATCGGCGAGTTCGGGGATATCCTCGCACCGCTCGTCGAGCCCCGGCACCGGGATCGGCACGACCGCGAGGCGGTGGAACAGCTCCTGGCGGAACCGCCCCTCGGCAATCTCGTGGGCCAGGTCGCGCGTGGTCGATGACACGACGCGGATATCGACCTTGACCTTTTCGGTGCCGCCCACGCGCTGAAACGACTGGTCGACCAGAACGCGCAGGATCTTGGATTGCGTGCCCAGCGGCATGTCGGCGATCTCGTCGAAATAGAGGATGCCGCCATCGGCCTGTTCCAGCAATCCCGGCTCGATCTCGCGCTCGGGCGTCTCGCGCCCGAACAGCACCTCTTCCATGCGGTCGGGCTCGATGCTGGCCGATCCCACGGTGACGAAAGGATGTTCGGACCGGCCCGAGTTGGCGTGGATATAGCGCGCGGCCAGTTCCTTGCCCGACCCCGCGGGCCCCGACAGCAGAACCCGCCCGTTCGATTTCGTCACCTTGTCGAGCTGCGATTTCAGCGTCTTGAAGGCGTGCGAGCTGCCGATCATCTCGGGCGGCTCGGCCTCGCGGCGGCGCAGGGCGACATTCTCGCGACGCAACCGCGAGGTTTCCATCGCGCGGCCGATCACGACGGTCAACTGGTCGATGTTGAAGGGTTTTTCGATATAGTCATAGGCGCCCTGCTTGATCGCGGCGACCGCGATCTCGATGGTGCCATGGCCCGAGATGATGATGACGGGGACGCCCGGATAATCGCGCTTGGCGATCTTGAGAATGTCGATCCCGTCCATGTCGCTGTCTTTCAGCCAGATATCGAGGATCATGAGCGCGGGCGGCTCCTTCTCGATCTCGGCCATGCATTCCGACGAATTGGAGGCCCGCCGCGTGGTATATCCTTCTTCCTCGAGGATATCCGCGATGAGTTCGCGGATGTCGCGCTCGTCGTCGACGATCAGAATGTCGCTCATTTTCCCTGTGCCTCCATGAAATGATGATCGGGGTCGCGCGTGGCGTCGGTATCGGGCCCGGCCGCGCCGGTGGCGGGCGGATCGGGGACAAGTGGCAGGCGGATCTCGGCGCGGGCGCCGCGATGGGCGCCGGGTGCAAAGGGATCGGCGTCCGACAGCGTCAGCGTGCCGCCATGTTCCTCGATGATCTTGCGCACGATGGGCAGGCCCAGCCCCGTGCCGGCCGAGCGGGTGGTGAAATAGGGCTCGAACAGGCGCGCACGGTCGTCGGGCAGGCCGATGCCGTTATCCTCGATGACGATGGCCGCCGCGTCGCGGGCGGGCGTCTCGAGCCGGATGCGGATTTGCGGGGCGTAGCCCTCGTGGGCGCCCGCCTCGATCAGGGATTGGGTCGCCTCGCCCGCGTTCTTGATGAGGTTGGTCAGCGCCTGGCCGATCATCGTCTCGTCGAACTCGGCGATCTGCGGCGTGTCGGGCAGGTCCGCGTCGATGATCACGCCCTCCTGCCCCGCGCGTTGCAGCACCACCGCGCCGCGCAGCGTCTCGACCAGATCGTGGCGGTAGCGCTCGGGCTCGGGCATGCGGGCAAAGCGGCTGAACTCGTCGACGATGCGGCGCAGACCCTCGGTCTGGCGCACGATCACGTCGGTCAGCTCAGCCAGCTTGTCGGGGTCCGAGACCTCGGGGCCGAACTTGCGCGTGATGCGCCCCGCCGAAAGCTGGATCGGCGTCAGCGGGTTCTTGATCTCGTGCGCGATCCGCCGGGCCACGTCGCCCCAGGCGGCAAGCCTCTGTGCCGCGACGAGGTCGGTCACATCGTCGAAGGCCACGACATAGCCTTCGAGCGCGCCGTTCTCGCCGCGCCGCGTGGCGACCCGCACCAGCAGGCTTTCCAGGTGGCCCGCGCGCGTCACCTTGACCTCGCCCTGAACGGTCTCGTCGCGGCCCTGGGCGATCTTTTCGAAAAGCGGGCCAAATTCGGGGATGGCCACGGTCAGGTGCGTGTCCTGCCCGGCCGCCTCGTCAAGCTGCAGCAGCCGCTCGGCCGAGCGGTTGACGAAGGTCACGCGCCCCTCGGCATCGAGTCCGACAAGCCCCGCCGTGACCGAGGACAAGACCGAATCGAACAGGCGGCGGCGGCGTTCGATCTGGGCATTGGTGGCCAGAAGCGTCTCGCGCTGGAGTTTGAGCTGCCCGGTCATCTGGTTGAAGATCCGCCCCAGCATCGAGATCTCGTCGTCGCCCTCTTCCTCGCGGACGCGCACGTCCAGATCGCCCGCACCGATCCGCTGAGCGGCGCCGGCAAGCCGGCCGACGGGGCGCGACAGCCGCTCGGCGAACCACAGCCCCAGCCAGATCGCGGCGAGGATCAGGATCAGCGCAAATCCGAGGTAGAGCAGCCCGAACTCGAACAGCAGCCGCCCGCGTTCGCTTTCGAGCTGGTTGTACAGCCGCACCGAATCCTGCGTGTCGTCGAGCAGGGCCAGGAGCTCTCCGTCGACATCGCGACTGACATAGAGGAACAGATCGCCCAGCCCCGCGATCGGGACCAGCGCGCGGAACTCGTTGATGTCCCAATCCTCGATGACCACCGTGCGCCCGCTGCGCGCGGCGGCGATGGCCTCGGGGGCGGGGCGTTCGAAATCGAAGAGATAGCTGTCTTCGCCACGGGCTCGGATCTCGCCCTCGCCGTCGACGACATAGGCCTCGCGCAGGCCGCGCTGAATGCGCGACTGCCCCTGCCCGAGCAGCTGGCGCAGCTCGCCATCCGAGCGCAGGAACGAATTGGCCCGCGCGGCCGACAGGAACGCGGCCAGCGCCTCGGCATCCTCGGAAAGATCCCGGCGCTGTTCGTCCTCATAGGCTTCGGCCGCGGCGAGCGAGGCGCCCACCACCTGCCGCACCCGGTCCGAAAACCACCCCTCGAGCCCGAAATTCACCGTGAGCGTGGCAAAGACCGCGACCGTGATCGTCGGGATCAGCGCGATCAGCGCAAAGACGCCCGCGAGCCTGAGATGCAGCCGCGATCCGGCCGATTGGCGGCGCCGCGCCGCAACGACCCGCACCAGCGTCGCCAGCACCAGCGCGGCCAGCGTGATGATATAGACGAGGTCGGCCAGCAGCACGAGGCGCAGCGACACCGCGCCCAGCCCCACCTCGAGCGGGCCGAGCACCGCGTAGGTCGCGAATGCCAGCACAGGACCGAGACAGACCAGAACGATCGTCGCCGCATTGCGCACACGCCGCCTGCGGCGCAGTCGCGCCAGCCGATCCCAACTGAGCATCCGGGACGGATGCATCATGGGCTACCTCATCAGGTTCTGGCGTGAACACGACGCCTGGATATAAACCGCTCGGCATGGCTTTTTGGCGGGATCTGTCGTCCCTTGTGCCACGCTTCTGTTGCCGTTTTACATCAACTTTCGGCGTCTGGCTACCTGAATATCGAGATCGGTGATCTTCTTTCGCAACGTATTGCGATTGATCCCCAAAAGCTCGGCGCATTTGGCCTGATTGCCGTTGGTCGCGTCGAGCGCGATCTCGATCAGCGGGGTTTCGACCTCGCGCAGGATACGGGCGTAAAGCCCCGGCGCGGGCAAGCTGCCGCCGTGCAGATCGAAATAGCGCCGCAGGTGCCGCGCCACCCCGGCCCCAAGGCGGTCGGCGTCGCCATCGTCCCGGAGCGGCCCCGCCGCGGGTTGACCGCCCAACACGGCCTCCATCTCGTCGCGCGCGATCTCGGGCCGGTTGCCCGTCACCGCGAGCCGCTGCATCGCGTTCTCGAGCTGGCGCACATTGCCGGGCCAGGCATAGCGCCGCACAAGCGCCGCCGCCCCGTCCGACAGGCTGCGCGCCGTATGCCCGTCGCGCGCGGCACGAGCCAGGAAATGCTCGGCCAGCAGGGGAATGTCCTCGACACGCTCGCGCAGCGGCGGGACGTGCAGAGCCACCCCGCCCAGCCGGTAGAACAGATCGGCGCGAAATCCGCCCGCCTCGATCCGGCGGCCGAGATCGGCCTGCGTCGTCGCCATGATCCGGGGGCCGCCCTCGGGGTCGAGCGCGTCCAGCAGCCGCACCAGCCGCGCCTGTTCGCCCGGCGACAGGTCGCCCGCCTCGTCGAACAGGATCGTGCCCGACCGCGCGCGGGCCAAAAGCGCCGCGGCCGTCTCGGGCTGGGCCAAGTCGCCCGCGCCGGCCACGACGAAGGGGCGCGCGCGCCGGTCCGAAAAATCGTGGATCGCACGCGCCACCAGCGATTTTCCCGCGCCGCTTTCCCCGGTCACGAGAACGGCGAGGTCGCTGTTCATGATCCGCGCGACCATGCGATAGAGCGTCTGCATGGCCGGCGCACGACCGACGAGGGGCAGGTCCGCGGCGGCCTCGGCGGGGGGTGCCGCCTGCGTGGCGGGGGCGGTGCCGACGCCCTGCGACAAGGCCCGCGCGGCGCGTTTCATCAGATCGGGCAGATCGAAGGGCTTGGGCAGGTAGTCGAACGCCTCGGCCTCGGCGGCTTCGATGGCGGTGCGGATCGTGTTGCGCGCCGAGATCACGATGACTGGAAGTCCGGGCCTGAGCGCGGCGATGCGCGGCATCGCTTCGAGCCCGTTGCCATCGGGCATCACGACGTCCGAGATCACGAGGTCGCCCTTGCCCTCTTCGACCCAGCGCAAAAGCGTCACCATCGAGGCCGTGGCATGGACCTTGCATCCGGCCCGCGTCAACGCCTGCGCCAGAACCGTCCGGATCGTGCGGTCGTCGTCGGCGACGAGAACGGTTCCATCCATGTCAGCGCACCTCTTGAGGCGTCGGGTCGCGCAGGGCGGTTTCGGGCGCCGCG
The DNA here is from genome assembly GCF_004358695.1 of Palleronia sediminis. Taxonomy (GTDB): domain Bacteria; phylum Pseudomonadota; class Alphaproteobacteria; order Rhodobacterales; family Rhodobacteraceae; genus Palleronia; species Palleronia sediminis. The sequence goes on along the minus strand of NZ_SNAA01000002.1, from coordinate 121,357 downwards.
GGCAGCGAAATGCGAAAGGCCGTTCGTCCGGGGCGGCTGTCGACCGAGACGAGCCCCTCGTGATCGGCGACGATGCGCGACACCAGTGCCAGCCCCAGGCCGGTGCCGTTCTCGCGACCGGACACGAAGGGGTCGAATATGCCGTCGAGCATGTCGGCGGCGATGCCGGGGCCGTCGTCGATCACCTCGATCTGAAGCGGCAGCGCACGGCCCGACCCGTCGGGGCGGCGCAGGCGCAGGCCCGCGTCGTAAAAGCTGCGCAGAACGATGGTGCCGCCGCCCGGCCCCGCGGCCTCGGCGGCGTTGCGCATCAGGTTCAGAACCGCCTGCTGCATCTGGTCGGAATCGATCCAGGCCGCGGGCAGCGACGGGTCGTAACGCGGCTCGATCCGCATCTGCGCGGCGGCGCCCAACGCGGCGCTGTTCCTTGCGCGGTCGAGCATGGTGTGCAGGTTCACCGCCCGGCGACGGGGCGGCGCGAGATTGCCGAACTGTTCGACCTGGTCGAGCAGCGCGACGATCCGGCGGCTCTCGGCGACGATCAGATCGGTCAACGCCACGCCCTCGGGGTCGAGCCCCATCGACAAAAGCTGGGCCGCGCCCGTGATCCCCGCCAGCGGGTTCTTGATCTCGTGGGCCAGCATCTCGGCCATGCCGATGGCCGCGCGCGCGGCGTTGCGCGGCTCGCCCGCCTTGCCGAGCCGACCGGCCACCTGCCGCGGCGACAGCATGACGAGGATATGCCCCTCGAGCCCCGGCACCGGCGCGATGCTGAGATTGCAGGTCTCGGGCGGGGCCTGCCCGCCGCCGACCTCGACCGCGTTGGCATAGAGCGGCGCACGGTCGCGCCGCATCCGCGCGAGCGCGCCGTCGATGGGCGCGTCGATGAAGACCCGGTCGAAGATCGGGGCTCCGCGCAGGGATTTCTCGGAGGTGCCGAGGAAATCCTCGGCCGCGGCATTGACCTCGGCGATGCGGTCCGCGGCGTCGATCAGGATCGCGGGAACCGGCATTGCCGCCCAGATCCGCTCGGCCCGGTTCACGCCGCGCAGCCCGCGGCAGCCCCGAACGCGACGCGCAAGGCGCGCGCCGCGGCGCTAGGCGTCGCGGCGGTCAGCACGCCGCGGCGTGTCGCCTCGGGTGCGCCGGCCCGGTCCATGTACCACCCGAGATGCTTGCGCACGACCCGCGTGCCGAAATGCGCCCCGTAAAAGCCGCAGGATTCGTCGAGATGGTGCAGCGCCAGATCGAGCAGCGCGGCACCCCGCGGGATCCTGGGGGCGGGCGTGCCGTAAAGCGCGGCGGCGATCTCGGCCACGCGCCAGGGCGCGCCCTGCGTGCCCCGCCCGATCATCACCCCGTCGGCCCCCGAGAGGCGCAGCGCCTCGCGCGCATCGCCCGTGGTGACGATATCGCCATTGGCGATGACCGGGATCGTCACGGCGCGCTTGATCGCGGCGATGGCAGCCCAATCGGCGCGCCCCTTGTAGAACTGGCACCGCGTGCGGCCGTGGATCGTCACGGCGCGGATGCCGGCGGCTTGGGCGCGGGCGGCGATATCGGCGGCGTTGAGGCAATCGCCGTCCCAGCCCAGCCGCGTCTTGAGCGTGACGGGCACCGCGACTGCGGCCACCACCGCCTCGATCAGGCGCAGCGCGAGGTCCGGTTCGCGCAGCAGCGCCGAGCCTGAGGCCCCGTTCACCACCTTTTTCGCCGGGCAGCCCATGTTGATGTCGATGACGGCCGCGCCCGCGGCCTCGACCCGTCGCGCGGCCTCGGCCATCCAGTAGGGATCGCGCCCCGCGATCTGCACCGCGGTGCGCGTGCAGCCGAGGCCCAGCGCCGCGCGCTCGCGCACGCCCGGTTTGCCCTGCACCATCTCCTGGCTGGCCACCATCTCGGAGACGGCGAATCCGGGGCCGAATCCCTGAACGATCCGGCGGAACGGCAGGTCCGTGATCCCCGCCATCGGCGCGAGATAGACCGGGGGCCACGCGCCGAGCGCGCGCAGCGCAGGTCGAATGGAGTCGTCATCGCGGTGGCCGGCGTGCAAGATGCTCAATCCTTCGGCAAGTGCCCAATCGCATATCGTCATGCCCCCGAGCCTGCAAATCTTCGACACGGTGTTTCCACAGAAAATCCGGCATAGCCCGATTCTTGGGCGTATATTGCCGCAGTTCGCGCGCAAAGAAGGATGAACCGGCGCCCGGACGGGCGCGAAACTGGCGGGGCAGACGCATGGACAAGGATAGCACGGTCGCCGCGATCATCGTCGCCGCCGGGCGGGGCCGCCGCGCCGGTCCCGGCCGGCCCAAGCAATGGCGCGAACTCGCCGGCCGCACCGTGGCCGCATGGACCATCGACGCCTTTCGCAGCCATCCGCGCATCGCGCAGGTGGTGCTGGTGCTGGCGCCCGACGACATGGGGCTCGCCCCCGGCTGGGACGCGCATCCCGACATGCGCGTCGTCGCGGGCGGCGATACCCGTGCGCAATCGGTGGCCGCGGGACTCGCCGCGCTGGACGCGCTTGCGCCCGACGCGGTGCTGATCCACGACGTCGCCCGCCCGCTGGTGCCTGCCGACATGATCGACCGGGTCATCGACGCGCTGGCCCACGCGCCGGGCGCCGCGCCCGCGCTTGCCGTGGTCGACGCGCTCTGGACGGGCGCGGACGGGCGGGTGCAGGGCGTGCACCCGCGCGACGGGCTGTTCCGCGCCCAGACGCCGCAGGGGTTCCGTTTCGCCGCCATCCGCGCGGCCCATCGCAGCCATGGCGGCGCAGCGGCCGACGATGTCGAGATCGCGCGCGCCGCGGGGCTGGACGTTTCCATCGTCGAGGGCGATGAACGGGCCTTCAAGATCACCGGGCCGGGCGATTTCGCCCGTGCCGAGGCGATCGTCGCGCAGTCGTCAGGGGGCCGCATGAGGGATATCCGCACCGGAACGGGCTATGACGTCCACGCCTTCGGGCCGGGGGACGCGGTGACGCTGTGCGGGGTCGCGGTGCCGTTCGACCGCGCCCTGTCGGGGCACAGCGATGCCGATGTCGGGCTGCACGCGCTGACCGATGCCATATACGGCGCGCTGGCCGAGGGCGATATCGGCACGCATTTCCCGCCCTCCGATCCGCAATGGAAGGGCACGGCCTCGCATGTCTTTCTCGAACACGCGGTGTCGCGCGCGGGCTCGCGGGGGTTCCGCATCGGCAATGTCGATGTGACGCTCATATGCGAGCGGCCGAGGATCGGCCCCCATGCCGACGCGATGCGGGCGCGGACGGCGGAAATCCTCGACATCGCTGCCGACCGGGTCAGTATCAAGGCCACGACCTCGGAACGGCTGGGATTCACCGGCCGGGAAGAGGGGATCGCCGCCATCGCGTCGGTCACGCTCATCGCCGATTGACGCCAACGCCAGAGGCCCCATGCCCGCCACCCTGCCCCGCCTGATCGCGACATTCGGCCTTGTCGGCTATCTGCGCCCCGCGCCCGGCACATGGGGGTCGCTGGCCGCATTGCCGGTGTTCTGGGTGCTGCATGTGCTGGGCGGGCCGGTGGCCTGCGTCCTCGGGATCGCCGCCGCCTATGGCCTGGGGCATTGGGCCACGGCCAAGATGACGGCGGGCAGCGCGCATTCCGATCCAGGCGAGATCGTGATCGACGAGGTGGCCGGGCAATGGGTCGCGCTGATGCCCGTCAGCATCGGTTCGGCATTCGCGGGCGCCGCGATTCTCGATCTCTGGCCCGGATGGCTGGCGGGCTTTGCGCTGTTTCGGCTGTTCGACATCCTCAAGCCCGGTCCGGTGGGCTGGGCCGACCGGCGCGGGGACGTGACTGGGGTGATGCTCGACGACGTGATCGCCGGGGCGCTCGCCGCGATCTGCGTCATCTTGCTCGGCGTGGCCTGGCATGTCGTCGCCTTCGGTTGACCTTGCCGCGCTGCTGGCGCGGGCCACGGCCACGGGCACCGTCATCGCCACCGCCGAAAGCTGCACGGGCGGCATGATCGCCGCGCGGCTGACCGACCTGCCCGGATCCTCGGCGATGTTCGACCGGGGCTTCGTCACCTATTCGAACGCGGCGAAACGCGACATGCTGGGCGTGCGGGCCGCGACGCTGGACCGTGTGGGCGCCGTATCGGAGGAGGTCGCGCGCGAGATGGCCCAGGGCGCGCGCGACCGCTCGGCCGCGACGCTGGCCGTCGCGGTCACGGGCATCGCCGGCCCCGGAGGGTCCGAGCACAAGCCCGAGGGCATGGTCTGTTTCGGCCTGGCCGACGGGCGGGGCGTGCGGGCCGAAACGGTGCTGTTCGGTGCGGCGGGCCGCGACGCCGTGCGCCGCGCGACGGTCGAACATGCGCTGCGGATGCTGGCCGCGGCCATCGGCTGAGGCGCGGCTCAGCCCGGATCGGCGATTTCACGCGCCGCGCGGGTCACGATCTCGTCCACGCCGTTCTCGATATCGACGGTGACGGCGCGTTCGTCGGGGCCCGGTTCCTGCAGTGTCGCCAACTGGCTGTCGAGCAGGTCCACGGGCATGAAATGCGCGGTGCGCCGGGTCATGCGCCGGGCCAGCGTCTCGCGGCGGCCGCGCAGGTAGACGAATATCACCTCGCGCCCGGCCCGCGCCCGGATCAGGTCGCGGTAGGCCCGCGTCAGGGCCGAGCAGGCGACGACCCGGCCCGGCGGGACCAGCGCCGCACCCACCTGTTCCAGCCAGGGCAGGCGATCGGCGTCGGTCAACGCGATGCCCCGCGCCATCCGGTCGATATTGGCCCGCGGATGCAGCGTATCGCCGTCGAGGTAATCGCGCCCTAGCCGCGCCGCCAGCGCCTCGCCGATGGTGCTCTTGCCGCTGCCCGAGACGCCCATGACGACGATGTTCGCCTGCGCCGCCGGGCCGTCAGCCACCGGGACGGCCGTAAAGCTCGGCCGCGCGGCGTTCGAAGGCGCGGACGATGCGCTGCATGGCATCGTTGAAGAACATCGAGGCGGCCGAGCCGAGGATCCGGCTCTTGAACTCGAAATCCACGTCGAAGATCACCTCGCACCCGCCATCCACGTCGCGAAAGCGCCAGACCGATTCCATGTGGCGGAAAGGCCCGTTCAGATAGGCCGTGTCGATGCGCCGCGCCTCGGGGTCGAGATCCACCCGGCTGGTGAACCGCTCGCGAAAGACCTTGAACGAGATGATGAGATCGGCCTCGATCGTCTCGCCGGGGTCGCGCGGCGTCCGGGTGCGGATCCGCGCGGCCGAGATCCACGGGATGAATTTCGGGTAATCCTCGACATCGGCGACGAGGTCGTACATCTGCTCGGCCGTATAGGGCAGCTTGCGGGTCTCGTGATGCTTGGGCATATCCTCTCCCGGTGCGGTCCGGCCCATCCCGGCCAACAGGGATGTCGGCCGGAACGCGCATGAATTCAAGGGGACGGCATGGCACATGACGGCTACGACATAGACGAGATGATCTCGGCCAAGAAGATCGCGGCCCGCATCGAAGAGCTCGCGCGCGAGATCGAGGCCGCCTTTGCCGGGACCGATCAGCTTGTCGTGGTGGGGCTGCTGCGCGGATCCTTCGTGTTCATCGCCGACCTCGTGCGGGTTCTGAACCTGCCCGTCGAGGTCGATTTCCTCGAGGCGTCGTCCTATGGCAACGCCATGGAAAGCAGCCGCGAGGTCCGTATCCTCAAGGACCTGTCGGGCGAGATCGGCGGGCGCGACGTGTTGGTGGTCGAGGATATCGTCGACACGGGCTTTACGCTCCATCATGTCCTGCGCCTGCTCGAAAGCCGCCGCCCCCGCCGGCTGGAAACCATCGCGCTGCTCGACAAGCCGTCGCGCCGCGAGGTCGATATCGCCGCGACCTGGACGGGCTTCGAGATCCCCGACGAGTTCGTGGTGGGATACGGCATCGACTATGCCCAGGCCGATCGCCACCTGCCCTATATCGGCAAGGTGCGCATGACCGGCTGAGCCGGTGCCGGACCCGAGCCGCAGGCCCATGCGTTGAACGCCGGGCGGCAGAGGAGAACCGGCATGGACATGTTCTATCAGGGCGCCGAGGGCATTTTCCGCACCGTCGCGATGGCGCTCATGGCCTATACGGCCGTCGTCGCGATGATCCGGGTCTCGGGCAAGCGCACGCTGGCCAAGCTTAACGCCTTCGATCTGATCGTGACGGTCGCGCTGGGCTCGACGCTCGCCTCGACGATCCTGACCCAGTCCGTGCCCCTGGTCGAAGGTGCCGCGGCCTTTGCCACTCTGATCGGGCTGCAATGGATCGTCGCGTGGACATCGCTGCGGTCGAAGACCATCGCGCGCGCCGTCCGCTCCGAGCCGCGGCTGCTGATGCGCAGCGGCGAGATCCTGCACGACGCGCTGCGCGAGGAACGGATCACCGTGAACGAACTGATGGCTGTCATCCGCTCGAGCGCGGCGGGCGCGCCCGAAAAGGTCGCGGCGCTTATCCTCGAGGCCAACGGAACCTTCAGCATCGTGGCCCGCGACGGCCCCGACGACGCGCGCGCCTATGCCGAGGAGAACGTCCAGCGCCCCACCGACTGAGCCCGCCCGCGGACGTTGCCCAAGCGGCAAGCCTCGCTTAAACGGGCGGCGACAGATGCGGAGGATTCCATGTCAGATTACGGCTTCGACACCCAGCAGATCCATGCGGGCGCCCGCCCCGACCCGGCTACCGGATCGCGCCAGACACCCATCTACCAGACCACGGGCTACGTCTTTCGCGATGCCGACCACGCCGCGGCGCTGTTCAATCTGCAAGAGGTCGGGTTCATCTATTCGCGGCTGACCAACCCCACGGTGGCCGTGCTTCAGGAACGTATCGCCACGCTCGAGGGCGGCGCGGGCGCGGTCTGCTGCTCGTCCGGCCACGCGGCACAGGTCATGGCGCTGTTTCCGCTGATGATGCCGGGCTGCAACGTCGTCGTCTCGACCCGGCTTTACGGCGGCACCGTCACGCAGATGACGCAGATGATCAAACGTTTTGGCTGGTCGGCCAAGTTCGTCGATTTCGACGACGAAGGCGCCATCCGAGACGCCATCGACGACGACACCCGCGCGATCTTTTGCGAGGGCATCGCCAATCCGGGCGGCTATATCACCGATCTCGATGCGGTGGGCCGGATCGCACAGGATGCGGGGCTGCCGCTGATCGTCGACAATACGACCGCCACCCCCTATCTCTGCCGCCCGATCGAGCATGGCGCGACGCTGGTCGTGCATTCCACCACGAAATACCTGACCGGCAACGGCACCGTCACCGGCGGCTGCGTCGTCGACAGCGGCACCTTCGACTGGTCCGCGAGCGACAAGTTCCCCTCGCTCAGCGCGCCCGAGCCGGCCTATCACGGGCTCAAGTTCCACGAGACCTTCGGCAACATGGCCTTCACCTTCCACGGCATCGCCGTCGGCCTGCGCGATCTGGGCATGACGATGAACCCGCAGGCCGCGCATTACACGCTGATGGGCACCGAGACGCTGTCGCTGCGGATGGAGCGTCATTGCGCCAACGCGATGAAGGTCGCCCAGTGGCTCGAATCGCACCCGGCCGTGGCCCGCGTCACCTATGCCGGCCTGCCCTCGTCGCCCTATGCCGAACGCGCGCAGCGCATCTGCCCCAAGGGCGCGTCGGGGCTGTTCACCTTCGAGCTCAAGGGCGGCTACGACGCCTGCATGAAGCTGATCGATTCGGTCGAGCTGTTCAGCCATGTCGCCAATCTCGGCGACGCGCGCAGCCTCATCATTCACTCGGCCTCGACCACGCACCGCCAGCTCGACGAGAACCAGCAGCGCGCGGCGGGCGCCGCCCCCGAGATGGTGCGCCTCTCCATCGGGCTCGAGGATGCCGACGACCTGATCCGCGACCTCGACCAGGCGCTCGCCAAGGCCGCGGGATAGGCGGCGCGGCTATTCCAGGCCGAAAACGGCCTGGATGGTCACGACGGTCTCGACCTCGCCGGGGGCGGTGGGCACACCCCCCTCGGCGGCATCCATCCGCATCATGACCGGGCCGGGAGAGGACGACCGGCCCGTTTCGTCGATCGAGATCACGTCCCCAAGCGCCAGCCCGGCCGCCTCGGACAGGATCGCGGCCTTGCGCATCGCATCGGCCATGGCACCGGCCAAAGCTGCATCCTCGGCGGGTTGCGGATCGGACAGGCCGAACGATACCCCGCCGAACCGGTTCGACCCGGCGCCCACCGCCGCATCCAGCACATCGCCCAGGCGCGCCACGTCGCCAAGGCGCACGTTCACATCGCTTTCGGCGCTGTAGCCCGCGATTCGCGGGGCCTCTCCGCCGTCGCGCGGCCCGTCGGCATAGACCGGGGACAGGGACAGCCGCCCGGTCTGGATATCCGATGGCGCGATGCCCATCCCCGTCAAGGCGGCCAAAAGCGGGTCGAGATCGGCGCTGAGCGCCGAGACAGCCGCGCCGGGCGTATCGGCCTCGGCCACCACGCCGAGCGACAGGTTCGCCATGTCGGGCACCGTGGCGACACGCCCCACACCCTCGACCGCGATCCGCGGGACCTCGCCCCCCGCCTCCTGCGCGACGAGCGGCGCGCCCGTCGAAACCATGGCGGCCAGTGCCACGGCGTGAATCGTCCCGATTGGCCGGATCATGCCGATCCTCCTCTAAAAGCCTTTTACCTTCTCTTCAAAGATAGGGCATAACCTTTGGCAGACAGGCGCATTTCTTTCATTCGGCGGGATTCTGCTGTACTTCTCAACCACGGCCGGCGGTCCCTGTTTGCCGCTCGCTCTTTCGTGGTAAGGCCCGGACATGACGACGCCCTTCCTTCTCGATTTCACCGATGACGGCGTGCGCCTGCTGCGCCGCGGTGCGCCCGATACCGAGCCTTTCGGCGAGATCCGGCTGGACGATCCCCATTTCGACACCCGGATGGAGGATCTCAGGAAAGAGGCCGAGGCCGAGATCGACGGGCCGGTGACGACCGAGCTCTTGATCCCGCATACCGAGGTGCTGTTTCTCAACCTCGAGATCGAGCCCGAAGAGAAAGAGGCCCGCGAAACCGCGATCCGCGCCGAGCTCGACGGGCTGACGCCCTATGACCTCGCGGATCTGCGCTATGTCTGGAAGGCGCGCGGCAAGGGCAAGGTCGCGCTGGCCGCCGTCGCCCGCGAAACGCTGAAACAGGCCGAGGATTTCGCCGCGGCCCACGGGCTGAACCCGCAGAGCTTTGGCGCCGCCCCGCGCAAGGGCGTGTTCGATACGGGCGTCGCGCTTGGCAAGACCTCGATCGCGGGCCAGCCGCTGCCGCCCACTGCCGCGCAGAAGGCCGCGGCAGAGGCGGCTGCGGAGGCGGCGGCGTCCCGGCCCGCGCAACCCGCTCCATCGGGCAGCGACGGCGACGAAACCGACAAGGCGCCCCCCGCGGACGATGCGGCAAAGCAGGACGCGATCCCCCCCGCCAAACCGGATGCGGCAGATGATTCGCATGCCGCGGTCGCGCGCCCGGCGACGGAGGCGAAACCCGCAGCGGATGAGGCGAAATCTGCGACGGATGCGAAACCCGCAAGGCAGGATGGCGACGCGGGCGGCTCGTCCGATATGACGGATCGCCCGGCGCGGCCCGAGGCCACGCCGAAACCGGCGCCCATGCCGGCCCCCGCGGCCAAGCCCGCCCCCCGGCGCCCCGAGATCGATCCCGAGCCGAACCCGGTCTTCGACCCCAAACGCCGCGAAGAGGAACCGGCGGAGCCGACACCCCCCGCACCGGCACCCGTCCGCAATTCCGCAGCGGAGGGCATCCCCGAGGCGCGGCACGAAGATGCCGACGCCGCCCCCGCACCATCCTTCAGCTCGCGCCGCGCGCCGGCGGCGGCGGGCCCCGCCGCGCTGGCAGCCGCGTCTGCCGCGCCCGCGACTTCGTCGCTCGACCGGATCGCCTCGCGGATCGCGATGCTGCCCGATGGCGGCGCCGGTCCCGCCCGACGCTCGATCCGCGAAGAGCCCGATATCTCGGGCGTGATCGGCCCCGTCACCCCGGCGAAACCGGCCGCCGGCGGTCCGAAACCCGTGGCCGAGGTCAAGACATCCAAGCCCGCGCCATCCGCCGACAAGCGCGCCCCGGCCGCGGCGGCCCCCTCGCCCAAGGCGCGGCAGGTCAAGCCGCCCGAGGGCAAGCCGGATAACGGCAAGCCGGCGCCGGCCGTCGTGCCGCCACCCAGCCCGGTCAAGGCCGATCCGCCGATGACCGAGGCCGAGGCGCTGACCGTGTTCGGCGCGCGCAATTTCGAGCAGGGCTCGCGCCTGTCCAGCGTCCTGCCCATCGTGATCGGCGTGATCGTCGCGCTGGTGCTGGCGCTGGTCATCTGGTCGGCGGTGTTCCTGCTGGGCGGCGAGGCCGATGTGGACCCGACCGAGACCTCGGCCCTCGCGCCCGCGGCCGAAGTACCCGAAACGGCTGCGACCGACGCGGACCCGGTCGCCCCCGAGACCGCGCCCGACCGCCCCGAGATCGAAACCGCGGCCGACCTGCCCGATATCGACGCACCCGATACCGCGCCCGACCCGGACGCCGCGGGCGTCGACGATCCGCTCGACCGCCCGGCCGGGGCGAGCGAGACGGGCCGCTACGCCGCGACCGGCGTCGATGCCGAATCCCCGCCCGTGCCGAACGAACCCGCCAGCGACACCGTCGAGGAGGTGGGCGGCGAGACGGTGCTTTCGGCCCCGCGTTCGGACCTGGCCGAGGTCGCGGTGCCCGATCTGTCGACCGTGACCGCCCCGCCACCGCTGATCCCGCCGCCCCCGGCGGGCACGCGGTTCGATCTGGACGAGGCCGGGCGCGTCATCGCGACGCCCGAAGGCGTGGTCTCGCCCGCGGGCGTGCGCGTCACCGCCGGCCGCCCCGCCCTCGTCCCGCCCGCAACGCCCGATCGGCCGGCGCGCATGGTCGACGCGCCCGACGCGACCGCACCGCAGGACGCCCCCGAGACCAACGCCACCGCCGAATCGCAGGACGAAAGCCGGGTCGTGATCCCGATCACCGATGGCACGCCGCCGCGCGTGCCGCCGCTTCGCCCCGGCGAGACGACCGAGCGTTCCGACGATGCGGCCGATCCCGCCCCCGAGACGCAGGCCGATACCGAAGTGATCGAGGTGGCCCGCGCCGACACGGTCGAGGGAGCATCGGCCGCTTCGCTCTTGTCCCGCGCGGGTATCGGCATGACGCCACGTGCCCGCCCGACCGACAGCGCGGCGCCCGCGGCGGCGCCCGCCGATGCCGCGGCATCGCCCGGACTGCCCCGCGCGCGGCCCGCATCGCTGAGCGTGCCCGCCCCCGCCGGACCGGATGCCGGCGCCATCGCCGATGCGCTGGCCGAGGCGGTCGCCCTGCGGCAGGAGCCCGCCGCCCCCGCCGATGACGGCCCCCGACGCGAGGCTGAGGCCGCCGCCGCGGCCGCCGCCGCCGCCTCGGCACTGGCGGCCATCGTGCCGCAGGTCGCGCCCGCGCCGACGAACCCTGCCGCCGTCGCCCGCTCCATCCGGCCCACGACGCGGCCCGCAACGGTCGAACGGCGCGCGACGCAGCAGCCGGCGGCGCAACCGGTCCGCGTGGCGCAGGCCGCCGCCGTGGTCCGCCCCTCGGGGCCGACGGGTGGCAGCGTCGCCGCCCGCGCGACCGAGGCCAACGTGCTGCGTCTCAACCAGATCAACCTGATCGGCGTCTATGGCAGCGCAAATAGCCGCCGCGCGCTGATCCGCCTGCCCTCGGGGCGGTTCCAGAAGGTCAAGGTCGGCGACCGGGTCGATGGTGGTCAGGTCCGCGCCATAGGCGACAACCTTTTGCAATATCAAAAGGGCAGCCGCGTCTTTACCCTGCAGATGCCCGCGGGCTGACCCCGCGTCCCGGCGGTGGCGATCTGCCCCCCGGCGGACTATCCTCCGCGATGACGCCGTCCCGGCCGATGGATCGGGGCACGGCGAGACGGAGACGCGATGGAAACCTTTCTCTTTCAGGCGACGGTCTACCTGACGGCCGCGGTGGTGGCGGTGCCGCTGGCCGCGCGGCTGGGCCTCGGCTCGGTGCTGGGATACCTGGCCGCCGGAATCCTGATCGGGCCGGTTCTGGGCCTTGTCGGGTCGGAAACGCAGGATTTGCAGCATTTCGCCGAGTTCGGCGTGGTCATGATGCTGTTCCTGATCGGGCTCGAGCTCGAGCCGCGCGCGGTCTGGAAGATGCGCCACCGGCTGATCGGGCTGGGCGGTGCACAGATCATGATCACCATGGCTCTGGTGGGTGGCGCGGGGCTCGCGCTCGGGCTCGCGCCGGGCGAGGCCATCGCGGTCGCCATGATCTTTTCGCTGTCCTCGACCGCTATCGTGCTGCAGACGCTGAACGAAAAGCGGCTGATGCAGACGGCGGGCGGTCGGTCCTCGTTCTCGGTCCTGCTGATGCAGGATATCGCGGTGATCCCGATGCTGGCGCTCATGCCGCTCCTGGCGGTGGGCCAGGTCGGCGGCGCGCCCGATCCCGGCGGCAGCCTCCCGTCCGGCGCCGAAACCACGCCAGCGGCGCAGGTCGAGGCGGCGATGCTGCTGGTCGACCGCCTTCCGGCCTGGGGGGTCACGCTGCTGACATTGGCGGCCATCGCGGGGATCATCCTGCTTGGCATTTTCGGCACGCGGCCCCTGTTTCGGTTCGTCCACCGCGCGCGGCTGCGCGAGCTCTATGTCGCGCTCGCCCTCCTGATCGTCATCGCCATCGCCTTTGTCATGACGCTGCTGGGGCTTTCGCCGGCTTTGGGCACCTTTCTTGCCGGCGTCGTGCTGGCCAACTCCGAGTTCCGGCACGAGCTCGAATCCGATATCGAGCCGTTCAAGGGTCTGCTGCTGGGGCTTTTCTTCATCACCGTCGGCGCGGGGATCTCGGTTCCGCTCCTGCTCGAGAATCCCGGCTTCGTGCTCGGGCTCGCGCTTGGGTTGATGATCGTGAAGGGGCTGGTGCTTTATGCGCTGGCTCTGATCTTCAAGCTCAAGCCCACGGATCGCTGGCTGTTCACGCTGGGGCTGGCCCAGGCGGGGGAGTTCGGCTTTGTGCTGTCGTCCTTCGCGCTTCAGACCGGGGTGCTGGGGATGGCGCTGGGCGAGATCCTGCTTTTGGTCATCGCCATGTCGATGCTGCTAACGCCGCTGTTCTTCATCCTGTTCGAGCAGATCTCAAAACGGCTTTCGGACGATGACGGCCCCGCCCTGCCCCATGACGAGATCGACCACACCGCCCCGATCATCATCGCCGGGATCGGGCGCTTCGGTCAGGTGGTCAACCGGATGCTGCAACTCGCGGGGTTCGAAACCGTCGTGCTGGACCATGACCTCGACACGATCCAGCTCATGCGGAAATTCGGCTTCAAGGGGTTCTTCGGCGACCCGACCCGGCCCGAGCTTTTGCTCGCCGCGGGGTTGCACGATGCGCGGGTGCTGGTGGCAACGATGGATCAGCCCGCACAGGTCACGGCGCTGGTGCGCTATGCCCGCAAGGAACGCCCCGACATCCACATCATCGCCCGTGCCTATGACCGCAACCATGTCTACGAACTCTACCGCGCGGGGGCCGACGATATCGTGCGGGAGGTGTTCGATTCGTCGCTGCGGGCCGGGCGTTACGTGCTCGAGAATATCGGCCTTTCCGAGTTCGAGGCTGCCGAGATGGAGAAGGCGTTCTACCAGATCGACCGTTCGGCGCTGCGCGAACTGGCCGAGCTGTGGAAACCCGGCGTGCCGATCGCCAAGAACGACGATTACATGGAGCGCGCGCGCGCCCTCGATACCGAGCTCGAAAGCGTGCTGTCGGCCAAGTATGACGAGCTCAGGCGCCGTCGGCAGGATGACGATGACGACGAGGATTTCGAGGCCGACGACCATCGCCGCGCCGATCCAAACGTGGCCTGAGCGGCCCCAAAAACGAAAGGGGCCGCGCCATTGCCGGCGCGGCCCCCTGTCTCGTGCGAAGCTATGGCGTCAGGCCGCGGCGGGCTTGCGGCTGGTCAGGACCGAATCGATCTGGGCCTGCGCGCTCGCCTCGTCCTCGCCCGAGATGGCGCCGATCTCGCGGGTCAGCCGCTCGAGCGCCTGCTCGTAAAGCTGGCGCTCGGAATAGCTCTGCTCACGCTGATCGTCCGCGCGGTGCAGATCGCGCACGACCTCGGCGATGGCGATCAGGTCGCCCGAGTTGATCTTTTGCTCGTATTCCTGCGCGCGACGCGACCACATCGCCTTTTTGACGCGGGCCTTGCCCTTGAGGGTCGCCATCGCCTTGCTCACCACGTCGGGCGAGCTGAGCGGACGCATCCCCACCACGACCGCCTTGTCGGTCGGCACGCGCAGCGTCATCTTGTCCTTCTCGAAGGAGATCACGAAGAGTTCAAGTTCCAGCCCGGCGATTTCCTGCTTTTCGATACGCACGATCTGGCCCACGCCATGCGCGGGATAGACGACGAACTCGTTCGGACGGAAATCCGGTTTCTTGGCTTTCGACATGGCAGACTTGTTCCTTTCCAGGCCCCAGGCACAGGCCGCAGAAAGGGCGCCGGGACTGCATTCGCATCCCGCCGCCCCGAGTCGCACCGATGAATACGGCCGACCGTTCTGTTACCTTGACGACACCATATCATAAAAACGCCGCCCGGAGAAGCCGTCAGATTCCGGGCCGCTTGCCCGGTGCAACGGGGCGGGCATCATGCGCGGCCGGGTGCCGCGCTCAACCGCCTTCGCCCGGCGCCTCGGAAAAGAGGGACATCTTGCCGGGCTTTCCGTCCATCTCCTCGGCCGTCGGCAGCGGGTCTTTCTTGGTCACGATGACCGGCCACGCTTCGGAGTACTTGCGGTTGAACTCGACCCATTTCTCGGCTTCGGGATCGGTGTCGGGGCGGATCGCATCGGCGGGGCATTCCGGCTCGCAGACGCCGCAATCGATGCACTCGTCGGGATGGATCACCAGCATGTTCTCGCCCTCGTAGAAACAGTCCACGGGGCAAACCTCGACGCAGTCGGTATATTTGCAGGCGATGCAGTTATCGTTGACGATATAAGTCATGATAGGTGTCCCGGTCGTGATCCGAGTGTCACCTAGACCTTGCGGCGCGGGCCTTCAACCGGTGTCGGTCACAGATCGCCGTCGCCCTTCTGCGGCAGGGCGCGGCGGTCGCGCTTGGTCGGGCGCCCGCCACCGTCATAGGCCGGCGCGCGGGGCGTCGCGGGCGGCGGCGGGGGCGAGCGGTCGTCGTAGAGCCCCTGCGCCTCGGGCGCGGGGCCGCGTCTTTCGCCGGGGGCGAGGACCGTCACCACCCGAACCGCGCGGCCCTGCGCGAAACTGAGCGTATCGCCCGGACGGACGCAGGCCGAGGGTTTCGAGACGCGCACGCCGTTCACCCGCACGTTGCCCGCGCGCACGATCCCCGCGGCAAGCGAGCGGGTCTTGAAGAACCGCGCATAGAACAGCCACTTGTCGAGGCGGATCGCCCCGTCGACCGAGCCCTCGCTCACTTGCTGTCCTTGAGCCCCATCAGCGCCTCGGCAAAGGGATTGTCGGGGTCGATGGGCTTGTCGCGGCGCGGGGGCGCCGCGCTGGCGGCCGCCGGTTTGCCGCGACGCTCGCCCTTGGGCGCGCCCTTCGGCGGCCGCTTGCCCTTGCCCGCTCCGCCACCCTTGGCACCGGCCCCGCGACGCTCTCCATCGCGTCGGGGTTCGCGCGGGCGGCGCGTCCCGACCCAAGCAAAGGTATAGAACACCTCGGTCTCGGGCGCGGGCGCGTCGGATTCCCCGGATACGGGCGCGTCGGTCTCGGGCGCCGGATCGGCTTGCGCGTCCGGCTGCTCCGTTGCCGGGGCGGCATCTTCTTCGTGCTGCGCGGTCTCGACCTCGGGGCCGGCTTCCCCGGCCTCGGGTTCGGGCGCCGGCGCTTCGTCCGGGGCCGACTCGGGGGTTGTGCCCGAAGCATCGGCCGCCGCCGCGCTGCCCGCGGGGGCTGCGCGTTTCTTGGCCCGCTCGCCCCGTTCCGCGGAATAGCCGAGCCCCTGCATCAGCCCGGCGAACTGGTCCAGCGTCATGCCCGTGATCGACAGCATGTCGGCGCTCGCCTCGAAACCTGCGCGCGTGTTCTCGCCGCGGATCATGTCGGCAAGACGCTCTAGCATGTCGATGCGGATGGCGCGTTCGCCCGCCCGCATATATCCAGACATGAGATAGGTGCCTTCGGGCACGCCCTCGATCACCGGGATCGTCACCAATCCCGGCGGAGGGCTTTCGGGAAACTGGTCGAAACCCTGCCAGAGCGACCAAAGCACGAGCCGCATCCGCGTCGGCGCGGGCTTGAGCAAGGCGGGCAGGAACACGGTGAACTGGCCGAACCGGACCCCGTGGCGGCGCAGCGCCCCGCGCGCCTGCTGGTCCAGCTCCTTGACCTCGGAGGACACCTCGTTCCGCGCGATCACGCCCATGCGCTCGACCAGGCGGAACGCAAAGCCGCGCGGCAGACCGGTCAGCGCCTCGTCCGACTGCATCGCGATCAGCGGCTCGAACAGGGCGGCGATCCGCCGGTCGAGATAGTGGCGCAGCCGCCGCTCGACCTTCTGGCGCACCTCGTCCCCGGCCTCTTCGTCGACGAAAGGCTCGATCCGCGGTTTCATCGCGTCATCGCCACGCGCGAGCTTGCCGACCGCCTGGTCGCCCCACATCAGGCCGCCCTGCTCGGTCACGTCGATCTCGGTATCGGGCGCGTTGTAGAACCGGTCGGCGCGCAGGTGGAATTGCGGGGCCAGCGCCGCGGCGCTCGCCTGGCGCAGGGTCCGGGCCTCGTCGGGCGACGACGCCTTGTCCTGCCGGAACCGAAACCCCTCGATCCGGCCGACGAACTGGCCCTCGACGGTGACTTCGCCCTTGTCGTTCACATCGGCCAAGAGGCTCTCCTTCTGCTTGAGCCGGCGCAGCAGCACGGATGTACGCCGATCCACGAATCGCTGGGTCAGCGCCTGGTGAAGGGCATCCGACAGCCGATCTTCTACAGCGCGGGTCGCCCCGCGCCAATGCGCTTCGTCATCGACCCAACCCTTGCGCTGCGCCACGTAGGTCCAGGTGCGGATATAGGCCAGACGCTTGGACAGCGCGTCGATATCGCCGTCGATCCGGTCGATCCGCTTGACCTGGCGCGCGAGCCAATCGTCGGGCACCCGCCCCCATTCCCTGAGGTCACGAAAGATACGCGCGAGCAGCCCCGCATGTTCCCCCGGCGAGATGCCGCGGAAATCGGGAATCCGGCACACGTCCCAAAGCAGCCGCACGTCGCGCGCATCGCCCAGCGTGCGATGGATCGCGGGATCGTCGGCCAGCTCCTTGAGCGCGGCCAGATCGTCGGCCTGGCGCGCAGGGGTCAGGCGCTCGTCCTCGGGCCGCATCTCGAGCGAGGCGATCAGCGCCTCGACCGTGCCGAAACGCAACGCCGCGTTGCGCCATTGCAGCGTCCTGAGCGGCGCGAACCGGTTCTGCACGATGGCATCGACGACGCCGTCATCGAGCGGCGATGCCTCGCCCGTCACGCCAAAGGTGCCGTCGGTCGTATAGCGCCCCGCCCGCCCGGCGATCTGCGCCAGTTCGTTCGACTGAAGATCGCGCATCCGCCGCCCGTCGAACTTGCGAGTCGAGCTGAAAGCCACGTGCTCGATATCGAGGTTCAGACCCATCCCGATCGCATCCGTCGCCACGAGATAGTCGACATCGCCGTTCTGGTACATCTCGACCTGGGCGTTGCGCGTACGCGGGCTGAGCGCGCCCATGACGACCGCCGCGCCCCCCTTCTGACGGCGCAGGAGCTCGGCGATGGCATAAACGTTCTCGACCGAAAAGCCGACGATGGCCGAACGCGGCTTCATCCGGCTGAGCTTGCGGCTGCCGGTATAAAGCAGCTCGGAAAACCGCTCGCGCCGCAGGAAATGCGCCTCGGGCACCAATGCGGCGATTGCCGGGCGCATCGTTTCGGCGCCGAGGAACAGGGTCTCGTGCGTGCCCCGCGCCCGCAAGAGCCGGTCGGTAAAGACATGGCCCCGCTCGGGGTCGCCGCAAAGCTGGATCTCGTCTATAGCGAGGAAATCGGCACCCATTGCCTCGGGCATGGCCTCGACCGTGCAGACCCAGTAGGCGGTGCGCTCGGGCACGATCCGCTCTTCGCCGGTGACGAGCGCCACGACCGACGGCCCGCGCAACGCGACCAGCCGGTCATAGACCTCGCGCGCGAGCAGGCGCAGCGGCAGGCCGATGATGCCGGTGCGATGGCCCAGCATCCGTTCCAGCGCGTAATGGGTCTTGCCCGTATTCGTGGGGCCGAGAACCGCCGTGATCCGTCCCATCTCGGGGCTCCGTGAAAGTCGGGCGACAGGTTGCGCGCCGCCGCGCCGGGTGCAACCCCGTGCGCGGCCTCAAAGCGGCAGCCCGTCCACCTCGCGCTCGAGTTTCGGGATGGCCATCTCGGCCTGCGGATTGGCGGGATAGAGACGCGCGACCGAACGCCACACCTCGAGCGCCGCCTCGGGCTCTCCGATATCCTGCAAGATCACGGCAAGACCCGTCATCGCCCCGAAATGCCGCGGGTTGAGCGTCAGCGCGCGGCGGATATCCTCGAGCGCGGGGCCGAACTGACCCTCGAGGAAATAGGCCGTGGCGCGCAGGTTGTAGCCTTCGGCGAAATCGGGGGCGTGGTCTATCGCGGCCCCGAGATGAAAGATCGCGCGCGCCGTCTCGCCCTCGTCAAGCGCCGCGCGCCCCCGGTCGAGCAGGTAGTCGAGCGTCGGCGATCCCGATTTCGACCATTCGCTGGCGATCTTGCCCGCGATCTGCTCGGCATCCGATCCCTGGGCCGTTCGCAGCGCATCGAAAAGCGAATCGAGCCGATCCTGCGCGGATGCGGGCGCAATCCATAGCGCAAGCGCCGCAATCGCGAGGAACGGTTTGAGATTGAGGGGTCGCGGGTCCATATCGTGCATCAAGATAGCGACGCGGCGGGGAAATGCACCCTCGGGATCGCAAAAATGAAGGTGATCGGCCAGGAAAGGGCGCGAGATGAGCGAGACGATCGACCAGGTGGTCGCCGAGATGAACCGCCGGATCGGCGGAAGTTATGACGGATCGGCCAAGTTCGTCATCGAGGGCGAGGGCGCGGTGACGCTCGACGCCTCGGGCGCGCGCGCCGCCGACGACCCAGCCCGCGTGACGCTGACGGCCGGGCTCGAGACGTTCCGCCGCATCTTCGAGGGCGATCTCGACCCCACCACGGCCTTCATGACCGGGCGGCTCGGGATCGAGGGCGACATGGGCGAGGCGATGCGGCTCGCCCGCGCATTGTGACGCGCGACTCCGCCCCGTTTCACGCCGATATCGCGCGCGCGCCCGATGGAACCGAGGCGCAATGGCTCCGCGCCGAGGATGGCGTGCGCCTGCGGGTCGGGTGCTGCATGGCGGGCCGGCGCGGCACGGTGCTGCTGTTTCCGGGGCGCACTGAATATGTTGAGAAATACGGCCCGACCATGGCCGCGCTGGAGCGGTCGGGGCTGTCGGTCGCGGCGATCGACTGGCGCGGACAGGGGCTCGCCGACCGGATCGCGCCCGACCCGCTCAGCGGGCATGTCGACGCGTTCGGCGACTATCAGCGCGACGTGGCCGCCATGGTCGCCCTCGGACGCGCCGAAGGCTGGCCCGAGCCGTGGCACCTGCTCGCGCACTCCATGGGGGGGGCCATCGGGTTGCGCGCGCTCTTGCAGGGCCTGCCCGTCGCGCGGGCGGCCTTTTCGGCGCCGATGTGGGGCATCTCGATCGCCCCGCCTCTGCGGCCCTTCGCACGGGCGGTGTCGTGGATGGGCATCGCCAGCGGGCGCGGGCACGCCATCGCGCCCCTGACGAGCCGACGCCCCTATGCCGATATCGCACCCTTTGCGATGAACCTGCTGACCGGCGACGAAGAAACTTTCGACTGGCTCGCCGACCAGACCCGCACCCATCCCGAACTGGCACTCGCCGGCCCGTCGCTGGGCTGGCTCGGCGCCGCGCTGCGCGAATGCCGGGCGCTGGCAAGGGAGCCCTCGCCCGATGTGCCGGCGCTGTGCCTGCTGGGCAGCCGCGAGCATATCGTCGACCGCAAGGCCGTGACGCGGCGGATGGCCGAGTGGCCCGGCGGACGTCTGATCGCGGTCGAGGGCGGACGCCACGAGGTCTTGATGGAAACGCCCCCGCGGCGCGAAATGGCGCTCTTTGAGATCGCCGCCCATTTCGACGGCGCGACCCGAGCGGACCCCGCGCGCACGGACCGCTACCCTGCGCCATCGGGTATTTAAAAAAGAGAAGACAGACAGGCATGCGCCCTGCCCGTCTTCTCTTTCTCAAATACCCATGTCGGCCGGGTCGGGCCCGCGGGACGGCGCCTAGATCTCGATCTCGGTGAAGCCGTCCTTGAGCGCCTTGGACCACGCGACGCTCATCCGGTGAAAGGCCGGGTCGTCGGGCTCGATCCGGCGGCGCAGGCCGCTGCGCTGAGTCCCTTCCTCGATGACCATGAGATCGAGCGGCATCCCGACCGACAGGTTCGAGCGCAGGGTCGAATCCATCGATAAAAGCGCGGCCTTCTGCGCGTCGACGAGGTTCGTATCCGGCGTGACCACCCGGTCGAGGATCGGCTTGCCGTATTTGTGCTCGCCGATCTGGAGATAGGGCGTGTCTTCGGTCGCCTCGATGAAATTGCCCTCGGGATAGATGAGGAACAGGCGCATCGCGCCGTCGCGGCGCTGACCGCCGAGGATCATCGAGGCCCGCGCGTTCTGCGCCCTTGATCCCATCCGGTCGGCCACCTGCGACGAGACCTCGCCCAGCACGGCGCCGACATGCTGGGCCACCCCGAGCATGGTGTCCGCGCTCATCAGCGACGGACCGGTGCCCGAGGCGATCTCGTCCTCGAGCCGGGCGATCGCCGTCTGCGTCACCGACAGCGACCCCGCCGTCATGATGGCCACGATCCGCTCGCCCGGATCCTCGAAGGTGAACATCTTGCGATAGGTCGAGATATTGTCGACGCCCGCATTCGTGCGGGTATCGGATAGAAGCACCATGCCCGCCTTGAGCAGCAGGCCCACGCAATAGGTCATCGCCGTGTCGTTCCCAACGCCGCGCCGGCCGGGGGCGCGGCTATTGCTGCCCTTCTTCGCGGATACGGACCTCGACGTCGAGACGTTCCTCGGACGCGCTCGACACGCTGCCGCGGATCGGCGCGGCGGCCACCGCATCGAGCCCCGATCCGAGCCGGATATACCGATCGTCGGGGCAGCATCCGTTGGCCGCGTCGAAGCCCACCCAGCCCAAGCCCGCGACCCATAGCTCGGCCCAGGCATGGCTGGCCTGGTGCGCCGCGCCATCGGCCCCGGAATGGAGGTAGCCCACCACATAGCGCCCCGGCATCCCCATGGCGCGCCCCACGGCGATGAGCGCATGTGCCTGGTCCTGGCAAACGCCGCGGCCCTGGGCCAGCGCCTCGGCGGCGGTGGTGCCGCTGGCGGTCGTGCCGCTTTCGTAGGCGATGGCGCGCGCGACCGATTGCGCGAGGCAATGCGCGCGGTCGAGATCGCTCTCGACGCCGGTGCAGGCCTCGGCGGCGAGCGCGCGCAGCCCCGCGTCGAGCCGGGTCATCGGCGAGGGTCTGAGATAGGCCGTGGGCGGGACCTTTTCGCGCAGGCCGCGCACCACGCCCGACAGGTCGCGGGTCTCGACCTCACCCTCGACGCGGATCGTGGCGCGGCCGACCTGACGCATCGAGACCGTCTCGACCCAGTCGCCCGCCCCGTCGCGAAACCCCGCGCCGCGCTCGTAGGCGCTGTCCTCGACCGTGACGGACCATGTCGCGACGCTTTGCCCGGCATAGTCGGTCGGCCAGAGCCGCAGCGACTGCACCAGAGAGGCCACCGGCGGATCGAAGCTGTAGCTCGTGGTATGGCTGACCTGGAGTTTCATCTTGCGTCCCCGCTGAGATAGGCCCGGTTCACGGCGATCCCCAGCGCGCCGACCTCACGCATGAAGTCCTGCAGGAAATCGTGCAGCCCTTCGTCGAAGATGGCGGGCGCGTCGGTCGCGGCGAGCCGCGCGGACAGGCTGCGCGCGGCGGCCTGGGCGTCGGTGGTCCGGCCATAGGCGCGGCCCAGACGTTCGAGATGGGCCACGACCTCGTCGACCGAGGACACGAGCGAGCGCGGGAAGATCCGGTTGAGTACCAGCAGGTCGACGATCTTGGTCGCCGTCACCTCGCCGCCATAGACCCACGAAAAGGCGCGCGTGCCGTTGAGCGCGCGCAGCAGCGTGCGCCACTGGTAATTGTCGAGCCCCGAGCCCACCATCGAGACATGCGGCAGCAGGACGTAGTATTTCACGTCGATCAGCCGCGCGGTCGAATCGGCCCGTTCCAGGTAGGTGCCGATGTTCATGAAATCCCAGCCATCGTTGCGCAGTTGCGTGGCCAGCATCGAGCCGCGGATGAGCGCGGTGGTGCGCAAGGTCCAGTCCACCAGGTCGCGGGTGGCTAGGCTCGAGCGTTCCTGCCGCGCCAGGTCGCGCGTCTCGCTCCACGCGTTGTTCAGCGCCTCCCAGACCTGAGTGGTCAGCGCGGTGCGCACGATCCGCCCGTTCTCGCGCGCCTGAGTCAGGCAGGACGCGACCGAAGAGGGGTTGTCGAGATCGAAGAACAGGTGCGTCTCGACGTTGCGCTCGACCGCCTCGCCGTATTTCTGGTCGAAAGCGGGCTTGGTGCCCGATGCCAGCAGCACCGATTCCCATTCGTTGCGATTGCCCCCGCCGGTGTCGGGCAGCAGCGCCTGGCGTGCGGCCACCTCGAGCAGGCGGACATTGGTTTCGGCCCGCTCGACATAGCGGCTCATCCAGTAGAGGTTGGCGGCGGTTCTGCTCAGCATCGGCTCATACCCCCGCCAGGACCCAGGTATCCTTGACCCCGCCGCCCTGGGACGAGTTCACCACGAGGCTGCCATCGGTCAGGGCCACGCGGGTCAGCCCGCCGGGCACCAGTTCGATCTCGCGCCCGACGAGGCAATAGGGCCGCAGGTCGACATGGCGCGGGGCCACGCCCTCGTCCACGAAGGTCGGGCAGGTCGACAGGGCCAGCGTCGGCTGCGCGATGTAATTCTCGGGCCTCGCGCGGATCTTGGCGGCGAAGGCCTCGATCTCGGCGCGGCTCGCCTTGGGGCCCACGAGCATCCCGTAGCCGCCCGAGCCGTGCACCTCCTTGACGACGAGTTCCGCAAGATGTTCGAGCACATAGGCGCAATCGTCGGCCTTGGCGCATTGCCATGTCGGCACGTTCCTGAGGATCGGCTCTTCGCCGAGGTAAAAGCGGATCATCTCGGGGACATAGGTATAGATGGCCTTGTCATCGGCCACGCCCGCCCCCGGCGCCGAGCAGATCGACACGCCGCCCGAGCGATAGACATTCATCAGCCCCGGCACGCCCAGCATGGAATCGGGCCGGAAACATAGCGGATCGAGGAAGGCGTCGTCGAGCCGGCGGTAGATCACGTCGACCTTGCGCGGCCCCTGCGTCGTGCGCATCCAGCAGAAATCGCCCTCGACGAAAAGATCCTGCCCCTCGCACAGATCCACGCCCATCATGTCGGCGAGGAACGAATGTTCGTAATAGGCGCTGTTGAAATGGCCCGGCGTGAGGATTGCAACTCGCGGCTCGCCCTCGCATTTCTTGGGCGCGACCGAGGCCAGCGTGCGCTTGAGCAAAGCGGGATAGGTCTCGACCGGGGCGATACGGTTCTGCTGGAAAAGCTGCGGGAACATCCGCATCATGATCTCGCGGTTCTCGAGCATGTAGCTCACCCCCGAGGGCGTGCGGCAATTGTCTTCGAGCACGTAGAACTCGTCGGGGCCGGTGCGCACGAGGTCGATGCCGACGATATGGCTGAACACGCCCTGCGGCGGCGTGAAACCCGAGGCGGCGATCTCGTAGGCGTCGTTCATATAGACCAGCGGTCCGGGGATCCGGCCGGCGCGCACGATCTCGCCGCGGTCGTAGACATCGGCGAGAAAGGCGTTCAGCGCCCGCGCGCGCTGCTTTATGCCACGCTCGAGCCGGTTCCATTCGCCGGACGAGAAGACGCGGGGGAACATGTCGAAGGGGATCAGCCGGTCCGGGCTGCCGCCCTCGCCATAGACGGCAAAGGTGATGCCGATGCGGCGGAACAGGGTCTCGGCCTCGGATTGCTTCATCGTGCGAAGCTCGTCGGGCATGTCGCGCGCCCAGGCGTCGAGCCCGGCATACGGGGGGCGGACATGGTCGCCTTGGTACATCTCGTTGAAATAGCGCTCCGGCATGACGCCGCTGCCCCCTGTGATTTTTCTGGTTCTTGGGCCATGACCTTAAGGGGATGGCCCCCGGATTCAACCGCGGCCT
Source organism: Palleronia sediminis (assembly GCF_004358695.1). GTDB lineage: Bacteria > Pseudomonadota > Alphaproteobacteria > Rhodobacterales > Rhodobacteraceae > Palleronia > Palleronia sediminis. The sequence goes on along the minus strand of NZ_SNAA01000002.1, from coordinate 96,876 downwards.
CGATCCCCGGCCCGTTCCATCGGCCGCCGGGCCGTGGCAGGAAACTGCATCGCGCGGGCCTGCGGGCGCGGCCGCGCGGGTGCCGCCGCCCCCATCCCGCCCGCGTCCGGAGGAGAGTCGATGAACCTGTCCTGGCTGCTGCGCGCGCGACGCTGGGCGCACAACCCGCCTTCGATGGGCCGGGTGAAATTCGTGCTCGCCATCGTGGCGATCTGCGTTCTGCTCTTTGCGATCGAACGGGTCTGGGGCTGGCCCGACTGGCTTACGCCCGAGCGGCCGGGCCGTGCGCCGCGCTGAGGCGGTGATGCGCCGCAGCCACGGCCCGCGCGATGCTGGGCGGGCGCGAAATGGCCCCTTGATTACGTCTGCCGCCGGCCTCATATGCCCGCCCAGACGCCAACGCACGCGCCTCTGGTCGCCGGACCCGATCCGCAACATGCAGCGACGGTAACGTCTCCCGTGTCGCTTCGAGCCTTCTTGGCTCCGGTCCCATTGGAGATGCCATGACCGCCTATTTCCCCGGCTCCGCCGGCAACGTCCTTACCGAGTTCGACCTGCCCCGCGATGCCCGCATCGATGCGGTGATCGCGCGCACGGCGTTCGAGCGTCCGACGCTCGTGCTCGACACCGCGCTGGTGGCCGAGAACTATCGCGCCCTGTCCGACGGGCTGGGCCACGCGGTCATTCACTATGCCGTCAAGGCCAACCCCGCGCCCGAGATCATCTCGACGCTGGTGCGCGAGGGCTCTGGATTCGATGCCGCCTCGCGCGCCGAGATCGAGCTGTGCCTGAGCCAGGGCGCGCGGCCCGACCGGATCAGCTTTGGCAACACGATCAAGCGCGCGGCCGACATCGCCTTTGCGCATGGCGTCGGGATCGACCTCTTTGCCGCCGATGCCGAGGAAGAGCTGGAAAAGATCGCGCAGCACGCCCCCGGCGCGCGCGTCTATATCCGCGTGATCTCCGAGCCGAACGGCGCCGACTGGCCGCTCACCCGCAAGTTCGGCTGCGCCTCGGACCGGGTGATTCCGCTGCTGAACCACGCCGCGGCACTCGGGCTCGACCCGGTGGGGCTGTCGTTCCATGTCGGCTCGCAAACCCGGCGCGCGGCGCAATGGGCGGGCACGCTCGACCAGGTGGCGGGCCTGTGGCACGCGGCGCGGGCCGAGGGTTTCGCGCTGTCGCTGCTGAATATCGGCGGCGGGTTCCCGGCGTTTTACGGCGACGAGATCGACGCGCCGACCGAGTATGCCGCACAGGTGATGGCGCTCGTGACCGAGCGCTTCGGCCATGTGCCGCATGTCATGGCCGAGCCCGGCCGCGGCATGGTCGCCGATGCGGGCAAGATCGCGGCCGAGGTTCTGCTGGTCAGCCGCAAGTCGGAAACCGACCTGCACCGCTGGGTCTATCTCGATATCGGCAAGTTCTCGGGCCTCGCCGAAACCACCGACGAGGCGATCCGCTACCAGTTCGAGACCGCGCGCGACGGCGACGATACCGGCACCTGCATCCTGGCCGGTCCGTCCTGCGACTCGGTCGACGTGCTGTATGAAAAGCGTCCCGTCCAGCTTCCGCTGACGCTGCGCGCGGGGGACCGCATCGTGATCGCGAATTGCGGGGCCTATACCTCGACCTATGCCAGCGTCGGGTTCAACGGCTTTCCGCCGCTCGACCTCATGGTGATCTGAGATCCCCCCTGCCCCGGTCCGGTTTCGGGCCGGGGCGCCTGGCATCAATGCACGGGAAACTCGCCCGCGATCTGGCGCCATTCGCCCGGCGCGATCAGCTTGCGATGGGTGAAGCGCACCGAGTGAAGCTCCCCCTCGATCTCGCGTTTCCAGAAGGACACGAAGTTCAGCAGCCGGTCGTGATCCGGCGCGAGGTCGTAATCCTGCCAGATATAGCTGTTCAGCACGTTGCGATAATCGGGCATCCTGTAGAACAGCTCGGCCGTGGTCAGCCCATAGCCCTTGAGCATCAGTTCGGTTTCCGTTGCCTCCGTCATGGCAATCTCTCCTCGAATCGCTCCCCCCAATGGATGATTCTGGAACGCCGCGAGTGAAAATCAACGAAAACAATCTGTTGGCAGCGGTGGGTGGCGGCTGCCAGCGGGCCGCGCGCCATTGCGACCGGCCCCGCGAAGCTGATATACCCCGCCCGACAGGACCGACGACGCCCAAGCCAAAAAGGCCACCACCTTGAGCGATACGCCCGAACCGCCCGAAGAGATCGACGCCGGACCCGCGGGGCCCGACGGCCCGCGCCATGACGGGCCGACCATCGATATCGCCGACGAGATGCGGACCTCGTTTCTCGACTATGCGATGTCGGTCATCGTCAGCCGCGCGATCCCCGATTTGCGCGACGGGCTCAAGCCGGTGCATCGGCGCATTCTCTATGCCATGCACGAGACCGGCAACACGCATGACAAGCCCTACCGCAAATCCGCGCGGCCCGTGGGCGATGTCATGGGCAAGTATCACCCGCATGGCGACAGCGCGATCTACGAGGCGCTCGTGCGGATGGCGCAGGATTTCTCGATGTCGCTGCCGCTGCTCGACGGGCAGGGCAATTTCGGGTCGATGGACGGCGATAACCCGGCCGCGATGCGCTATACCGAGGTGCGCATGGACCGGCCGGCGCAATCCCTCCTGGCCGATATCGAAAAGGACACCGTCGATTTCCAGGACAATTACGACGGCAAGGATCTCGAGCCGACGGTCCTGCCCGCGCGCTTTCCCAACATGCTGGTCAACGGCGCGGGGGGGATCGCGGTCGGCATGGCCACGAACATCCCGCCCCACAATCTCGGCGAGGTGATCGACGCGACGCTCGCGCTGATCGAGGATCCCGACCTGTCGACCGACCGCCTGCTCGAGATCGTGCCGGCGCCCGATTTCCCCACGGGCGGGCAGATCCTGGGCCGTGCCGGTGCGCGCAAGGCCTATCTCGAAGGGCGCGGCAGCGTGGTGATCCGCGCCAAGACCCGGATCGAGGAGATTCGGAAGGACCGCTTTGCCATCGTCATCGACGAGGTGCCCTATCAGGTCAACAAGGCCAGCATGGTCGAACGCATCGCCGAACTTGCCCGCGAGAAAAAGATCGAAGGCATCTCGGCCGTTCAGGACGAATCCGACCGCGTCGGCGTCCGCGTGGTGATCGAGCTCAAGCGTGACGCGACCCCCGACGTGGTGCTGAACCAGCTTTGGCGGTTCACCCCGATGCAGACCTCCTTCGGCTGCAACATGCTGGCGCTGCATGGCGGCCGCCCCGAGCAACTGACGCTGCGCGAATTCCTCACGCATTTCATCACCTTCCGCGAGGATGTCGTCGCCCGCCGGACCGCGTTCGAGCTGCGCAAGGCGCGCGAGCGGGCGCATGTGCTCTGCGGTCTCGCGGTCGCGGTGTCGAACGTGGACGAGGTCGTGGCCACCATCCGCGCCAGCCGCGACGCCGCCGAGGCGCGCGCGAGCCTGATGGAACGGCGCTGGCCCGCGGCCGAGATCGCCCCCTACATCCGGCTGATCGACGACCCGAGCCACACGATGAACGAGGACGGAACCTATAACCTGTCCGAAGTGCAGGCCCGCGCCATCCTCGAGTTGCGGCTGCAACGGCTGACCCAGCTCGGCGTCAAGGAAGTGACCGACGAGCTCGAAGATCTTGCGAGCAAGATCAAGGACTTCCTCGACATTCTTCGATCGCGCGACCGCGTGATGGAGATCATCTCCAACGAGCTGCGCGAGGTTCGCGAAAGCTTTGCCGTCCCGCGCCGCACCGAGATCCAGGACTGGGCGGGCGACATGCTCGACGAGGACCTGATCGAGCCCGAGGACATGGTCGTGACCGTTACCCAGGGCGGCTATGTCAAGCGCACGTCGCTGGCCGAGTTCCGGTCGCAGCGCCGCGGCGGCAAGGGGCTGTCGGGCGGCGGGCTCAAGGACGAGGACGTGGTCACGACGCTTTTCGTGGCCAATACGCGCGACCAGCTTCTGTTCTTCACCACCGACGGCATGGCCTACAAGCTCAAGACCTGGCGCCTGCCGCAGGGGGGGCGGACCTCGCGCGGAAAGGCCGTGGTCAATATCCTGCCGATCCCGCCCGGTGTGTCGATCGCGGCCATCATGCCCGTCGACCGGCCCGAAGAGGACTGGGACGAGCTGCAGATCGTGTTCGCCACCTCGGCGGGCGATGTCCGGCGCAACGCGCTGTCGGATTTCACCAACGTCATGCGCAACGGCAAGATCGCGATGGACCTGCCCGAGGGTGTGAGCCTCGTGAATGCGCGGATCGCCTCCGAGGCCGATGACGTGATGCTCGTGACCGCGCTCGGGCGCGCCATCCGGTTCCCCGTCACCGACCTGCGGGTGTTCAAGGGCCGCAAGTCGACCGGCGTGCGCGGCATCCGGCTGGCCGATGGCGACCGGGTCGTGTCGATGTCGATCATCCGCCATTTCGAGGCCACCCCCGAAGAGCGGATGACCTATCTCAAGATGCGCCGCGCCACCGCCGGCGTCACCGAAGAGCCCGAGGCCGACGAGGACGAGCAGGCCGGCGAGGCGTCGGATTTCTCGCCCGAACGCTATGCCGAGATGTCCGCGGCCGAGGACCTGATCCTGACCGTGACGCAACAGGGGTCGGGCAAGCTCAGCTCGTCGCATGACTACCCCGTGCGCGGGCGCGGCGGGCAAGGCGTGATGGCGATGGACAAGGCCATGCGCGGCGGTCCTCTCGTTTCGTCGTTCCCGGTCGATCTCGACGACCAGATCATGTTGGCGACCTCGCGCGGGCAGTCGATCCGCGTCCCGGTCGAGGGCATCTCGTTCCGCTCGCGCGGTGCGGGCGGCGTCAAGGTGTTCAACACCGGCGAGAGCGAGGACGTCGTGTCCGTGGCCTGGATCGCCGAGCAGAATGCCGAGGACATCGTCGAGGCCGAGATCGACGGCGCCACCGGAACGGGCGACACGGACGAGGCGTGATCGACGCCACCCGCGCAGGTCCAGCCTCCCCGATCCGGGCTTGACGAAAGGTGAACGCGGCGGGGCAATCTCGGCCGCTTTCGTCTCGAATTACACCAAACCGGAGCGATCATGACCGAAACTCTGCATATCGTCGGCGGCGGGATGGCCGGGTCCGAAGCCGCCTGGCAGGCCGCACGGGCCGGGCTGCGCGTCGTCATCCACGAGATGCGCCCCAAGATCGGCACATTCGCGCATCACACCGGGCATCTTGCGGAAATGGTGTGCTCCAACTCGTTCCGGTCGGATGACGACGAACAGAACGCCGTGGGGCTGCTGCATTGGGAAATGCGCCGCGCCGGAGGGCTCATCATGGAGATGGCCGACCGGCACCGCCTGCCCGCCGGGGGCGCGCTGGCCGTCGACCGCGACGCCTTTGCCGTGGCCGTGACCGAAAAGCTCAAGTCCCACGCGAATATCGATGTGCAAGGCACTGAAATAGATCACATACCGCGCGAAGGTCACTGGATCATCGCGACCGGGCCGCTGACCTCGGGCGCGCTGGCGCAGGCGATCCGCGCCGAGACCGGGGCCGATCAGCTCGCGTTTTTCGACGCCATCGCCCCCATCGTCCATGCCGACACGATCGACTTGAGCGCGGCATGGCGGCAATCGCGCTATGACAAGGGCGAGACCGAGGACGAACTCACCGCCTATATCAACTGTCCGATGGATCGCGACACCTACGAGGCGTTCATCGACGCGCTTCTTGCCGCCGAAAAGACCGAGTTCCACGAGGGCGAGACGGCGCAGTATTTCGACGGCTGCCTGCCGATCGAGGTGATGGCCGAGCGTGGGCGCGAGACGCTGAGGCACGGACCGATGAAACCCGTGGGCCTGACCAACCCCCACGCCCCCGACGTGAAACCCTGGGCGGTCGTGCAGCTTAGGCGGGACAACGCGCTCGGCACGCTCTACAATATCGTGGGCTTTCAGACCAAGATGAAGTATGGCGCGCAAGCCGCTGTATTTCGGATGATTCCCGGTCTTCAGAATGCCGGTTTCGCCCGGCTCGGCGGGATCCACCGCAACACCTTCATCAACTCGCCGACCCTGCTCGATCACGAACTGCGACTGAAATCACGGCCGAACCTGCGCTTTGCCGGGCAGATCACCGGGGTCGAGGGCTATGTCGAATCCGCGGCGATGGGCCTTTTGGCGGGGCGGTTCGCGCTGGCCGAGATCGCGGGGCGCGCGGTGCCGCCCGTTCCCCCGACGACCGCCATGGGCGCACTGGTCAGCCATATCACCGGCGGTGCCGACGCCAAGACGTTCCAGCCGATGAACGTCAATTTCGGGCTGTTCCCCCCGGTCGATCTCAAGGGCGGGCGGCGGAACCGTCCGGCCCGGTACAAGGCCTATACCGACCGCGCCAAGGCCGATTGGGCCGCGTGGCTCGAGACGACGGCCGCGCCTCTGCCGGCCTGAGCGGATGCGCACCCGATTTGCGCCTTCGCCGACGGGTCCGCTGCATCTTGGGCACGCGTTTTCGGCGCTGACCGCCTTTGACATGGCGCAGGAGTCGGGCGGGACGTTCCTGCTGAGGATCGAGGATATCGACCTCAGCCGGTCCCGCCCCGAATGGGAGGCCGCGATATTCGACGATCTGTCGTGGCTGGGGCTGGACTGGCCGCGCCCCGTGATGCGCCAGTCCGAGCGGCTGGGCGTCTATCGCGCGGCGCTCGACCGCCTGGGCGCAATGGGGTTGACCTATGCCTGCACCTGCACGCGCCGCGACATCGCCGAGGCCGCATCGGCCCCGCAGGAGGGGGTCGCCACCGGCCCCGACGGCCCGATCTATCCCGGCACCTGCAAGACGGCCGGGCGCGATGCCGCGGGCGCGGCGATCCGGCTGCACATGGACCGCGCCGTTGCCCGCACCGGGCCCATCCGGTTTCACGACACGGGCCGCGATATCGAGATCGGCGCGGACCGTCTGGTGCAGGAGGTCGGCGATATCGTGCTGGCGCGGCGCGATATGGGCACGTCCTATCATCTCTCCGTGGTGCTCGACGATGCGGCGCAGGACATAACGGACGTGGTGCGCGGGCGCGATTTGCAGGATGCAACGGCGATACACGTTCTGCTACAGCGGCTTATGGGGATTTCTTCGCCCGTTTATCACCATCACCGACTGATCCGCGACGCGCAGGGAAAGCGGCTGGCCAAGCGCAACGATGCCCGCGCGCTGCGCACCTATCGCGAGGCGGGGGCGCGCCCCGCCGATATCCGCGCGATGGTCGGGCTTACGCGGGGCGCATGATCTCGACCGCATCGCCATCGCGGATCGCGGTGTAGAAACAGCTCTGCCGGCCCGTATGGCAGGCGGGCCCGTCCTGGCGGACCTGCAACAGCAGGCAATCGGCATCGCAATCGATTCGCATCTCGACCAGGTGCTGCAAATTGCCCGAGGTTTCGCCCTTGACCCAAAAGGCCTGCCGCGACCGGCTCCAGTACGTGACGCGGCCGGTCTCCAGCGTGCGGCGAACGGCCTCGGCATTCATCCAGGCCATCATCAGCACGGCGCCGCTGGACGCATCCTGCGCGATGGCGGGGATCAGCCCCGCGTCGTCAAAGCGCAATCCATCGGGGTCGAAAGCCATCTGCGCACTCCTTTTCCGCGGGCCGCGATTGCCCTATCTAGAGGCCGGACGCCCGGAGGAAAAGCCATGGCCGAAACCGATCTCATCAAGCTCTATTCGGGCCGCATCCTGGAACTGGCCGCCGACATGCCGCATGTCGGCCGTCTCGACGCGCCGCAGGCCAGCGTGCGCAAACGCTCTCCGCTTTGCGGATCGACGGTAACGGTCGACGTGACGGTGTCCGACGGGCGCGTGACCGATTTCGCGCAGGACGTGAAGGCCTGCGCGCTCGGTCAGGCGGCCGCGTCGGTGGTCGGTCGCGTCGTCATCGGCCGCAGCCGCGCCGAGATCGAAACCGCACGGGACGAGTTGCGCGCGATGCTGAAAGACGACGGCCCTGCCCCGCAAGCCCCGTTCGACGGGCTCGAGGTGCTGAGCCCGGCGCGCGACTACAAGAACCGCCATGCCTCGATCCTTCTGACGCTCGACGCGACGGCCGAGGCGGTGGCCGAGGCCGAGAAAGCCGCCTGCGCCTGACATCGCGGCCTGACATACCCCCGTAGCCGCAAGAAAAAGCCGCCGCGCATCCCCTTGCGGGATGGCGGCGGCGAGTGGCGTCTTACCGATCGGCCCAAAGGGGTTTCCCCGCGGCAGGACAGGCGCATCGCTAAGCCTTGGATGCGGCGGGCCGACGTGACGGCGACGCGGACAGAACCCTAGAGGAAAGCGGTCAGGTGCAATGCGCCCACGAACAGGACCACAAGCGCCGCCGCACCGATGAAATCCCCGACGAGGTCATCCCCGCGCGCCACGATCGCCTTGACGTCCCGTATCATCTGCTCGGCCTCCCGTTCCGCTTTCCGTTGTCACTTTGTTCTCACGATTCGGTGGGCCGGGCAAGAACTTTCGCGAACAAAGCGGAACAAAGCGCTATCCGACCCCCATGAGGCGGATGGCCTTGTCCTGCTCCATCAGCCACAGGCAGGTGCGGGCGGCCATGCCGCGCGGGGTTTCAAGGGATGGGTCCACCGCGATCAGGCGACGCGCATCGGCCTGCGCCGTCGCCTGAAGCGCCGCCTGCCGTTCCAGATCGGCGATGCGAAAGCGCGGCAATCCCGATTGCGCGTGACCGATCAGGTCGCCGGCCCCGCGCATGGCCAGGTCCTCTTCGGCGATGCGGAACCCGTCTTCCGTCTGGCGCAGGATCTCGAGCCGCCGCTTGCCCCCGTCGCTGAGCGGGGGCTGGTACATCAGCAGGCAGGTCGAGGCCGCCGCCCCCCGCCCCACCCGACCGCGAAGCTGGTGGAGCTGCGCCAGACCGAATGTCTCGGCGCGCTCGATCACCATTATCGACGCGGCGGGCACGTTCACGCCGACCTCGATCACGGTCGTGGCGACCAACACCGGAACTTCGCCGGTGCTGAACCGCGCCATCGCCGCATCCTTGCGCTCGGGTGGCATCTGCCCGTGGACCAGCCCGACCATCCCCTCGCCGAGGGCCGCGCGCAGGATGCGGAACCGTTCTTCGGCGGCGGTCAGGTCCGACACCTCGCTTTCCTCGACCAGCGGGCAGACCCAATAGGCCTGCCGCCCTTCCGCGATGGCGGCGCGCAGGCGGTCGACCACCTGCGCCATACGCTCGGTCGAGACGAGCGCGGTGGTCACGGGTTGGCGCCCGGCGGGCTTTTCGTCCAGCACGCTGACATCCATATCGCCGTATTGCGCAAGGCTGAGCGAGCGCGGAATCGGCGTGGCCGTCATCACCAGCACATCGACGCGTTGACCCTTGGCGCCAAGTTCCAGCCGCTGCGACACCCCGAACCGATGCTGTTCGTCGATCACCGCGAGCCGCAGATCGGAAAAGACCACGTCGGGCTGGAACACGGCATGCGTGCCGACGAGGATCTGGATATCGCCGCGCGCCAGCGCCGCGAGCTTGGCGGCACGCTCCGCCCCCTTGTCGCGCCCCGTGAGGATCTCGAGCACGACGCCCGCCGCATCGGTCAGCGGCCGCAAGCTTTCGAGATGCTGCCGGGCGAGGATCTCGGTCGGGGCCATCATGACGCCCTGCCCGCCCGCCTCGACCGCGCCCAGCAGGGCCATCAGCGCCACCAGCGTCTTTCCGGCGCCCACATCGCCCTGGAGCAGGCGGTTCATGCGCCGCGGGGCGGCGAGATCCTCGCCGGTTTCGGCGATGGCGCGTTCCTGCGCGGCCGTCGGCGCATAGGGCAAGGCCGCGCGCACCCGCGACTGAAGCCGCCCCGTCGGCACGCTCGACCGCCCCGGCCGGGCGGCCCGGCGCGCACGGGCAAGCGCCAGCGTCAACTGGTGGGCGAAAAGTTCGTCATAGGCGAGCCGCGCGCGGGCTGGCGCGTCGGCCGCGATATCGGCCGGGCCCTGCGGCGCATGGGCGGCGGCGATGGCCTCGGACCAGCCGGGCCAGCCCTCGCGCGCGCGCAGATCGGGGTCGATCCATTCGGGCAGGTCGGGGCAGCGGGCCAGCGCCGCGCCCACGGCGCGCGCGACGAGACGCTGCGACAGGCCGGCGGTCAGGGGATAGACCGGCTCGAATGGCGGGATCTCGGCCGCATCCTCGGGCGCGAGGATATGGTCGGGATGGGTCATCTGTGCGATCCCGTCGAAAAGCTCGACCCGCCCCGAGACGAGCCGTCGCGCCCCGGTGGGCAGGCTGCGTTCCAGCCAGTCGCCGCGCGCGTGAAAGAACACGAGCTGGAAGGTCGTGCGTGCATCGCTGACCTCGACGCGGGCGGGGCCGCGACCGCGGGGCGGGATATGGCGGCCGATCTCGACCTCGACCGTGACGGTCGCGGGCGGCACCACGTCGAGAACCGAGGCCCGCCGCGTCCGGTCGATGCCCGAATGGGGCAGCGTCATCAGCAGATCGCGCGGCGTCGCGACCTTGATCTGCTGGAACAGCTTGGCCGTTTTCGGCCCGACGCCCTCCAACCCCGTCAGGTCGGCGAAAAGCGGGAAAAGGATGTCGGGGCGGCTCATGCCCCGTCGACGAGAGCCAGCCAGGCATCCTCGTCGATCACCTCGATGCCCAGCTCGGCGGCCTTGGCGGCCTTGGAGCCGGCGCCCGGCCCCGCGACCAGCAGATCGGTGCGCCCCGAGACCGAACCCGAAACCTTGGCGCCCAGGGCCTCGGCGCGCGCCTTGGCCTCGGCGCGGGTCATCCGTTCGAGCGTGCCGGTGAACACCACCGTCTTGCCGGCGACCGGGCTGCCGGTGGTGGCGGGCGGCGTGACGTCCTCGATGGTCAGTTCGGCCGCGAGCCGGTCGATGGCGCCCCGCTCGGCCCGCTGGGCAAAGGCCGTCACGATTGACACCGCGACGGCGGGGCCGATCCCGTCTATATCGGTCAGGTGGCGCCAGGCGTCGCGCGCGGTCTCGGGCACGTCCTGCCATGTCCTGGCGACCACATCGGCGATGCGCGGCCTGCGGTTCTCGGCGTGGGCATGCTCCCGCTCCGCCGCGACGGCCTCGACCTCGGCCAGGCGGGCGCGCGCGGCCTCGGGCGCGCGGTCGAGCGTGTCGCACAGGGCTGTCCAGCTTGTGAAACTGCGGGCCAGGTCGGCGGCTGCGACCTCGCCCACCTCACGGATGCCCAGGCCGAAAAGAAACCGGTCGAGCGGGATGCGGCGCCGCGCCTCGATGGCGGCAAAGAGCTTGGACGCCGATTGAGGGCCCCAGCCCTCGCGGTTCTGCAACTGGCGCGGGCAGCCGGGGCCGAACCGGGCCTGAAGGGTAAAGATATCGGCGGGCTCGGCGATCCAGCCGTCGCGATAGAGATCCTCGGCCAGACGCGCGCCGAACCCCTCGATATCGAAGGCCGCCCGGCTGATAAAATGTTTCAGCCGCTCGATGGCCTGCGCGGGGCAGATGAGCCCGCCGGTGCAACGGCGCACCGCGTCGCCCTCTTCGCGGATGGCGTCCGATCCGCATTCGGGGCAGGTTTCGGGAAAGACGAAAGGCACCGCCCCGGCCGGACGGCGGGACAGGTCGACATCGGCGATCTTGGGAATGACGTCGCCCGCGCGATAGACCTGCACACGGTCGCCCTCGCGAATGTCGCGCCCCTCGCGGATCGCGGTGCCCTTGGCATCGCGCCCGGCGATGTAATCCTCGTTATGGAGCGTCGCGTTCGAGACGAGCACACCGCCCACATTCACCGGGTCGAGCCGCGCGACCGGCGACAGCGCCCCGGTCCGGCCGACCTGGATCTCGATCCGGTCGAGCCGCGTCCAGGCCAGTTCGGCGGGAAACTTGTGCGCGATGGCCCAGCGGGGCGTGGTCGAGCGCGTGCCGAGGCGCCGTTGCAGCGCGAGGTCGTCGACCTTGTAGACGACCCCGTCGATATCATAGCCGAGCGCGGCGCGCCGATCCTCGATCAGGCCATAATGCGCAAGCATGTCGTCGATCGTTTCGCAACGCGCCGTCAACGGGTTGGTGACAAAGCCCAGCTCTGCCAGCCGGGCCAGCGCGCCCATCTGCGTCTCGGCCAGCGGCTCGGACAGTTCGCCCCAGGCATACGCGAAAAAGCGCAACGGGCGGCCGCGCGTCACCTCGGGGTCGAGCTGGCGCAGCGAGCCGGCCGCGGCATTGCGGGGGTTGGCGAACACCTTGGCCCCCGCATCGGTCTGCCGCCGGTTCAGGGCGGCGAAATCGTCATGGGTCATGTAGACCTCGCCGCGGATCTCGACGAGCTCGGGCGCGCCCTCGAGGGTCGTGGGGATATCGTCGATGAACCGCGCATTCGCGGTCACGTCCTCGCCGGTGCGACCGTCGCCCCGCGTGGCCGCCACAACCAGCGCGCCCGCCTCGTAACGCAACGACAGCGACAGCCCGTCGATCTTGGGCTCGGCGGTAAAGGCCAGCGGCGCGGCCGGATCGAGCCCGAGATAGCTGCGCACGCCGCGGGCGAATTCGGCCACGTCTTCGGGGGCGAAGGCATTGTCGAGCGACAGCATCCGCGAGGAATGTGCGACCTTGCCAAAGCCCGACGCAGGCGCCGCGCCCACCTGCCCCGAAGGGCTGTCATCGCGCCGCAGATCGGGAAACCGGGCCTCGATGGCGGCGTTGCGCCGTTTGGCCGCATCGTATTCGGCATCGGTCAGAAACGGCGCGTCCTGCCCGTGATAGGCGGTGTTCGCCTCCGACAGCAGATTGGCCAGCCGCTCGAGCTCGGCCCGCGCGCCGTCGCGATCCAGCGCCTCGACCTCGGTGCGATCTGCCGACCCGTCCATGCGACCCTCCGCGAACATCCCCCGCGGGATCTAGAAGAGCGGAACCGGTCCGTCCAGTCGCCCGCGCCGCGGGTCTAGCCCGCGAAGGCCACGCCTTCGGGGATATCGGCCGTTTCCGGGTCGCGCAGCACGTAGCCCCGGCCCCAGACGGTTTCGATGTAGTTGTCGCCGCCGGTCGCCTTGGCGATCTTCTTGCGCAGCTTGCAGATGAACACGTCGATGATCTTGAGCTCGGGCTCGTCCATGCCGCCATAAAGGTGGTTTAGGAACATCTCCTTGGTGAGCGTCGTGCCCTTTCGCAGGCTCAACAGCTCGAACATCTGGTATTCCTTGCCGGTCAGGTGGATCGGCTGGCCGTCGAACTCCACCGTCTTGGCGTCGAGATTGACCACGATGCGCCCAGTGCGGATCAGCGATTGCGAATGCCCCTTGGAGCGGCGCACGATCGCATGGATGCGCGCCACCAGTTCCTCGCGATGGAAGGGCTTGGTCAGGTGGTCATCCGCGCCGAACCCGAACCCGGCGAGCTTCGTCTCGGTATCGTCGGCCCCCGACAGGATCAGGATGGGCGTCTCGATCCGCGACCGGCGCAGTTTGCGCAGCACGTCATGGCCGTGCATGTCCGGCAGGTTCAGATCGAGCAGGATGATGTCGTAGTCGTAAAGACGCGCGAGATCGACGCCTTCCTCGCCCATATCGGTGCAGTAAACGTTAAGGTTGGCATGGGTCAGCATCAGCTCGATGCTGCGCGACGTGGTCGGATCGTCTTCGACAAGGAGAACTCTCATGGGATACCCCGTTGGCAGCTTGGCGGGACAATCCATAAGACCATACCCTTAACAGGACCTTATCAAAAGGTGAGGTTTACCAAAAAGCGAGTCACCCTTCGCGGGTTTGCTGCAGACGTGTGGCTTTCAGGCCCTCTTCTCCGTGGCGGGCATTCGCCTCTTCCCACGAGGCGTATTCCTCGTCGCTGAGCGCATACATCGCGCGCGCCTCTTCCCGCGCGATGAGCCCGCCCTGAACCGCGCGCACCACCGCCGCCTTGCGGCTCGCCACCCATCGGCGCGTCGCGGGATCGGGCAGGTCCGCCCGCGTCATCGTTCCGCCCCCCGGCAGCTTGATCGCGCGCTTTCCGTCGACTTTCTTGATATACATGTCTCACCCCGTTTCGTTCACGGGGCCAATATGACCGTCGATGGTTTCGGATTCGTTGCCTACCGCCTTGCGAATACGGCGCATTTTCCTATATTTGGACGCTCATTTTCCGAAAGGACCGCGATCATGGCGCTCGACCGGCAGCCGCTCAACTCGCTCGGTTTCGACAAGGCCCCGGCCGATACCCGCGTCGTCGTGGCCATGTCCGGCGGCGTCGACAGCTCGGTTGTCGCGGCCGAGCTTGCCGCGCAGGGCTATGACGTGATCGGCATGACGCTGCAGCTCTACGATCACGGCGCGGCCCTCGCGAAAAAGGGCGCCTGCTGCGCGGGGCGCGACATCCACGATGCCCGCCGCGTGGCCGAGACGATGGGATTTCCGCATTACGTCCTCGATTACGAGAACGCCTTTCGCGAGGCGGTGATCGACGAGTTCGCCGACAGCTACCTTGCCGGCGCGACCCCGGTGCCCTGCATCCGCTGCAACGAAAGGGTCAAGTTCCGCGACCTGCTCGAGACGGCACGTGATCTCGATGCCGATTGCATGGCCACGGGCCATTATATCCGGCGCGAGACGGGCGCCTTCGGCCCCGAGCTTCATCGCGCGGCCGACCCCGCGCGCGACCAGAGCTATTTCCTGTTCTCGACCACGGCGGAACAGCTCGGCTTTCTGCGGTTTCCGCTGGGCGGGCTCGCCACCAAGGCCGAGACGCGGGCGCTGGCCGCGCGGCACGGGCTGGGCGTGGCCGACAAGCCCGACAGCCAGGATATCTGCTTTGTCCCCAACGGCGACTACGCGGCCGTCATCGAAAAGCTGCGCCCCGGCGCCGCCGATCCGGGCGAGATCGTCGACACCGAGGGCCGCGTGCTGGGACGGCACGAGGGGGTGATTCACTACACCGTCGGTCAACGTCGCGGGCTCGGCATCGGCGGGCTCGCCGATCCGCTCTATGTCGTGAAACTCGACGTGGAACGGCGCCGGGTCGTCGTCGGTCCCAAAGAGCTGCTGGCCACGCGCCGCATTCCCGTTCGCGAAATCAACTGGCTGGGCGATGCGCCCTTCACCTCGCGCAGCGAATGGCCGCTTGCGGTCAAGGTCCGCTCGACCCGCCCCCCGCGCGAGGCGATCATCCGGCCGCTATCCGACACCACCGCCGAGGTCGAACTCATGACCCCCGAAGAGGGCGTGTCGCCGGGGCAGGCCTGCGTATTCTACGATCCGGACAGCACGCGGGTTCATGGCGGCGGCTGGATCCACCGCGGCTAGCGCAACCCGTCCAGAACGGCGCGCGCGGCCCGCAGGCCGGGATCCTCGCCGCCCTGCCCCAGCGCGCGCATCGTCTCGCGCAGGGCGGCCGACTGGGCCGCCGGGTCGTCGAGAACCGCGGAAAGTTCGGCCGCGATCCGCTCGGGCGTGCAGTCGCGCCCGAGGCATTCCGGCACGTCGCAGCGGCCGGTCACGAGATTGACCAGCGTGACGGTCCCGACCCGCAAGAGGCGCGACACGATGGCACGGCTCAACGGGTTCATATCATAGGCGATGACCATCGGCGTGCCCGCGGCCGCAAGCTGAAGCGAGACGGTCCCTGACGCCGCCAGCGCCGCATCCGACGCGGCAAAGGCCACCCGCTTGAGCGCGTCGTCGCCCCCGTCGATCACCTCGGCGCCGGGCCAGCCGGCGACCTGCGCGCGCACGGCCGCGGCGACACCGGGCGCGGCCGGCACGATGACGCGCAGGCGCCGACCCCCGGTCCCGAGACGAGCCAGCGCCGCGCCGAAAACCGGGGCGAGCCGCGCGACCTCCGATCCGCGCGAGCCCGGCAGCACCGTGACGATCCGCGCGCCGCCATCGGCGCGGGCCTGCCGGAATGCCGCCACCGCCGCCGGATCGGCCCGTGGCTCGGTGGCAATGGGATGGCCGACGAAATCGCAGCGGATGCCCGCGGCCTCCATATAGGGCGGCTCGAAGGGCAAAAGCGCCAGCACCTGGTCGATAAAGGGCGCCATGGCCTGCGCCCTCCCCGGCCGCCAAGCCCAGACCGATGGCGCGACGTAATGCACCGTGCGCACGGGATGCCGCGCGCGGACCCGTTTCGCGACGCGCAGGCCGAAATCGGGGCTGTCGATGGTGATGAGCACGTCGGGCCGCGCAGCCGATGCCGCCTCGACCGTCTGGGTCAGGCGTCGGCGCAGATGCAGGTATCGCGGCAGGATCTCGGCCAGCCCCATGACGCTCAGATCGGTCATCGGGAAAAGCGATTGCAGCCCGCGCGCCTCCATCGCGGCGCCGCCCACGCCCATGAACCGCGTTTCGGGGGCGAGCGCCGTCAGCCCGTCTATCAGCGCCGCGCCGAGCGCATCGCCGGAGGCCTCGCCCGCGACGAGGAACACCCTCATGCCACGACGACCACGAAAAGCCCGGCCGCATCGGCCGCGCGGATCAGTTCGGGCGGGTCGAGCACCATCACGCCCCCCGCTTCGACCGCGATGCCACAAAGACCCGCCGCCGCGGCCAGTTCGACCGTCTCGGGGCCGATGGCGGGCAGGTCGGCGCGGCGGTCCTGACCGGGCTTCGCGGCCTTGACCAGCACACCGCCCGCGGGCGCGGGACAGGCCAGATCGCCGGGCCCGCGCAGCGCGGCCATGCTGCGCAGCATCCAGTCGGTGCCGGGCAGCGCTTCGACGGCAAGAACCTGGCCCCGCGCCACGACGCAGCCCTGCCCCACATCCGCCGCGCCCATGATCGAAAGCGCGTCGAGCCCCCGCGCAATATCGGACCGGGCGCTGTCGTCCGGCGCGCAAGCGCCAAGCGGCCCCGGCGGCGGGCAAAGATCGGGCACGAGATCCTGCGCGGCGACCGGGGTCAGCCCGGCGTCCTCGAAAATCGCCATCAGCGCGCGCAGCGCCGCATCGTCGCCCTGCACCATCGCGTCCGTCAGGCGCGGCACCAGCGGCCGCGTCGCTACATCGAGCCGCGCGGGATCGAAACCGGGGCGACGGACGGCGCCCGCGAGACAAATCCGCGAGATCCCGTCCGCCTTGAGCCCGGCCAGAACCGAGCCGAGCCGTTCGAGCGGAAAGACGGTATCGGGCGCCACGGTGTCGGGGGCCGACCCCTCCATCGCGAGAACGCGCGCGGGCCGGGCGGCGGCGACGACCAGCGCGGGCAGACGCCCCTGCCCGGCGATCAGCGCGAGGCTCATGCCGGGGTCAGGTGGCCGCGATCGCTGGGCGCCAGGATGAACTCGCAGATCTCGCGGACATAGTCGCTCGAGGTTTCGTCCTGGAGGCGGCGGGCGCGATCCTGGAACGCGCCCTCGCCCTGCTTGAGCATCTGGAACGCGGCGCGCAGCGCGGTGATGTCGTCGCGCCCGACGCCGCCGCGCTTGAGCCCGACGAGGTTCAACCCTTCGAGCTCGCCGCGCGGGGCCTGCACCAGCGCGTGGGGGATCACGTCGGCCGTGACCATCGTCACCGCGCCGATGATCGCGCCGCGCCCGATGCGCACCCATTGATGCACGCCCGAAAGGCCCCCGATGATCGCGCCGTCACCGATCCGGCAATGCCCGGCCAGCGCGGAATTGTTCACCATGATGACCCGGTTGCCGACCTGGCAATCATGCGCGACGTGACAGCCGGCCATGAAGAGGCCGTCGTCGCCCACCCGCGTCACGCCGCCGCCGCCCCGCGTGCCGGGGTTCATCGTCACATGCTCGCGGATCGAGCAGCGCGCCCCGATCTCGAGCCGGGTCTCTTCGCCCGAGAACTTGAGATCCTGCGGCTGTTCGCCCACCACGGCAAAAGGAAAGACGGTCGTACCCGCCCCGATCCGCGTGATGCCCGCAATTACCGCGTGGCTCTTGACCGTGACCCCCTCGCCCAGCACCACCCGCGGCCCGATCACCGAGAACGGGCCGACCGACGCGCCGGCGCCGATCTCGGCCCCGTCCTCGATCAGGGCCGAGGGGTGGATGCGGGCCTGGGGGTGGACGCTCACTTGGGAAGGTCCATCATCGCGGTGAACTCGGCCTCGCAGGCCAGCTCGCCCTCGACCTCGGCACGGCCCGAGAATTTCCAGACCTTGCCGCCGCCGCGCCTGGTCGTGACGTGCAGGTGCAACACGTCGCCCGGCACGACCTTGCGGCGGAACTTGGCGCTTTCGATCCCCATGAAATAGACAAGGAAATTCTTGTCGGCGAGGTCGAGATCGACCCCCACCATGACCGCCGCCGTCTGCGCCATCGCCTCGACGATGGTCACGCCCGGCATGATCGGCGCGCCGGGGAAATGGCCCTGGAAATGCGGCTCGTTGAAGGTGACGTTCTTGATCCCGGTGGCCGATTTCTGGCCATCGATGTCGCGCACCCTGTCCACCAGGAGAAAGGGATAGCGATGGGGAATGATCCGCTGGATCAGGTCGATATCGGCAGTCTTCAGATCGGGCACGGTGCCTCCGTCGATTGGGGCGGCGGTCTGCACCGCGCCGCCGGTATGGCGCGTGACTAGCAAGCGCCCCCCCCGGTGACAAGGAAGCCCGCGCGGCGCGCCGCTCAGGGCCGGTCCGCATTCCCCTCTGGGCCATCGTCGCCCGGCACCGGATCGTCGTCGCCTTGGGGGGCCGGCATGGGCGGGATCGCCGCGTCGACGCGGGCGATGGCCAGATCGGTGATATCGCCGCCGCCGGCCACGGCCAGCACCTCGCGGCTGTCGAGCAGCACGGTCGCGCCGAGCTCGGCCATCAGGTCCGAGAGCACCGGCGCCGCCTGCCGGAAAAAGCCCTGCCGCGCCGCGTCGCGCAGCCGGGTCAGCGCGGCGGTCTTGACGTCCTGCTCGTCGCGCAACCGCTGAACCCGCTGATCGAAGGCGTTGGCCTTGGCCCGGAACTCGTCCATGGGCAGCGTCGCGCGCTGTTCGGTCAGGTCGCGCTCGTCCTCGGTAAGCTCGGCCTCGATGCGCCGGTTCTCGGCGGCAAGCGCCTCGCTCTGCCGCTCGATCTCGTCGAGGGCCGCGGCGCCGAAGGCGCTTTCCTGGAACAGCCGCTCCTGGTCGACGACGACGACCGGGTTGACCCCCTGCCCGAAACTCTGCCCCGCGGCCGGCGCCGCCCAGAGCGCGAGCGAGACCACCGCGCCGAGAATGGCGGTTCGTCTAGAAGGCAGTCGAGATCGTGACATTGAAGCTGCGTTCGCGGTCGTAATCCTCGGACGCGATCCCTTCGGCAAAGTTGAAGCGCAGCGGCCCGAGCGGCGTATCCCAGAAGAGCGAGACGCCGATGGCCGAGCGCAGCGCGAAGCCGTCATCGACCTCTTGCCCCTTGCGGCCGCGCGTGTCGTCGAGCCCCCAGACCGACCCGGCGTCGAAGAACACGCCGCCCGTCATCCCGTATTCCTCGGGCAGACCCAGCGGGAACTCGGCCTCGATCCGCGAGGCGACGTAATAGTTGCCGCCAAGCGCATCCTCGTTGGGGGCGATGAGGTCGCGAGGACCGACGCCCAGCGGCTCAAACCCGCGAAGCTGGCGGGAGTTCAGGAAAAAGCGGTCGGTCACGCGGGTCGCGTCGCCGCCAAGCGCGTGGATCGCGCCCCCCTCGAGCGTGCCGCGCAGCGCAATTTCCTCGTTCCAGACCAGCTTTTGCCCGGTCAGCTCGGCCGTCGTCTTGATGTATTCGGTATCGCCGCCCAGCCCGGCGAAATCCTGGCCAAAGCTGAACTTGATGCCCGAATTGGGGTCCAGACCGTCGATCCGCGTATCGTAGGTGTAGCTGTAGCCCACGGAGGAGGTGAACTGCCCGCCCTCTTCGCGCTTGAGGATCGGCGAGGATTTGCGATCGACGTCGAAGATCGTGTCCTCGGACAGGCGATAGCGTAGCGCCACCCGCCCGTTGAGGCTGACCGGGAACGAGATCGAGGGCGAGAACCCGACGACGCGGGTGTTGTACGCGGCCTCGTCGAAATCGGTCGTCTCGTAGAACGCGTCGAAGCGGAAGGTCAGGTCGCGGCCCAGAAAGGCCGGCTCGGCGAAAGACAGCCGCACCGTCTCGGAACCCGAGGCCGTGTTGACCTGCGCGGCAAGCTGCTGGCCACGACCGAGGAAGTTGTCCTCGCGATAGCCGATATTCACGCCCACCCCGCTATCGGTGGAGTAGGTGCCGCCGAAGTTCAGCGACCCGGTCGGCTGCTCGATCACGTCGACATCGACGACGACCTGATCGGGGGCGCTGCCCTCGCGCGCCTCGACCGAGGCATCCTCGAAATAGCCGAGCGCGCGGATGCGTTCGGCGGCGGCCCGGATCTCGCGCGGGTTGAACGGATCGCCCTCGACCGTGTCGAACTGGCGCCGGATCACGCGGTCGAGCGTCGTCTGGTTGCCCTCTATATCGATCCGCTCGACAAAGATGCGGGGTCCGCGTTCGAGCCGGAAATCGACGTTGAGCAACAGGTTGCGCTCGTCGCGGGTGATCTCGGGCGTGGCGCGCACGAAGTTCAGGCCGCGCCGCGTGGCGAGCCGTTCCAGCCGGGTGATCGCGTTGTCGATCTCGCGCGGCGAATAGGTCGATCCGGGCCGGATCCGGGCCAGCGCGCGATAATCCGTGACGTCGAGCCTCGGCACGTCGGAGGATACGGTGACACGACCGAAATCGTAGCTTTGCCCCTCTTGCAGGTTGAACTGGGTAAAGAACGCGTTGCGGTCGCGCGAGAATTCGTTGCTGACGTTGAGGATGCGGAAATCTACGAAGCCGCGGGTCTGGTAGAAATCGGTCAGGAGCTGCCGGTCGAGCGTGATCCGGTCCGCGATATAGGTATCGCTCTGGATGATCTGGCGCAGCAGTCCGGCCTGTTTCGACTGCAACACGCGGCGCAGGCGGCTGTCGGAGAAGCTGCGGTTGCCGACAAAGGAAATCCGCTCGACCTCGGTCACGGCGCCTTCGGCCACCTCGAACACGACGTCGACGACGTTGTTGTCGCGGCGGATGATCCGCGGATTGACCACCGCCGCCAGGCGTCCACGTTCCTCGTAGCTGTCGGCGATGGCGCGGGCGTCCTGCTCGACCAGCGCGGGGTTGTAGACCCGGCGCGGCACGGACGAGATGAGTTCGTTCAGCGCGGCATCGTCGAGGCGGCGATTGCCCTCGATGCTGATCTGCCCGACGATGGGATATTCCTGCACGCGCACGACCAGCGTTCCGCCCTGCGGGTCGAGCGCGACGGTCTCGAACAGGCCCGAGTTCTGGACGCGCTGATAGGCGGCGTTGAGCTCGCCCGCCGAAACGGCGCTGCCCTGGCGAAGCGCGAGATAGCTGAGGATCGTGGCGGCCGAGACGCGCTGGTTGCCCTCGATCGCGATGCGCGAGATCTGGTAGCTCTGGGCCAGGGACACGCTCGGGACGATGACGGCTGCCGCGGCGGACAGACCGAGAAGGCTCCCCCCGTTGAGGAGAGCGACAAGACCGGCTCGCGCACCGATCACCGTGACCTTACGAGCCATTCGATTGATCCAATCCCAGACATCCCTTTTGCGTGAGTATCGGGATTGCCCGTCCTTGTCAAAATGCGAAACCCGCAGGCTTGCCGGCGATGCACTAGGGCCCGGCATGACCGGGCCCGCACCGCGACGGCGCAAAATTTACTAGCGGAAGCAATCGCTTACTGGCTGGCCATCATGCTCGCGGCGATCAGGGCAAGCCCGATCGCAACGGGAAAAAGAAGCCTGTCGGCATTGAGGCGCAGGATGAGGTTCAGCCCGCGGGGGGACATGTCGAGATAACGCATCGCGGATCGCTCCCGTGTGGTGGATCGGTCGCGTCTGGTCTGACGCCCGATTGTGACGGGAATCGGGCGCCGAAGCGATCCTTCCAAGGCAGCGGCGCGATCAGGGGCAGAAGAAATCGTTATTGAGCGCGAACACCATCAAGAGACCCATAAGTGCCAGCCCGATGGCCATGAGCACGTTCATCACCCGCACGCCCGGTGGCTTGCCCGACACCGCTTCGTAGGCGTGAAACACCAGGTGCCCGCCATCGAGCACCGGGATCGGAAAGAGGTTCAGCAGCCCCACCGCCGTCGACAGGAGCGCCACGAAATGCAGGAAACTCAGCGCGCCCTGGCTGGCGGCCACGCCGCTGGTGCGCGCGATCGAGACCGGGCCGCGCAGGTTGCAGCTCGAGATCTGGCCCGTGGCCATGTTGTAGAGCCCCGAAAGGCTGGCGCGCACGATGAACGCCGTCTGCTCGACGCCATAGCGCGCGGCCTCGATCACGCCGGGCCGGCGCGTTTCGGGCACGATATAGAACCCGCCCGACACGCCGATCATCCAGCGCGTGTCGAACCCGCCATCGGCGAGTGGCAGATCTGTGCGCTTGGGCTCGAGCGTGATCGACAGCGTGTCGCCCCCGCCATCCGCATCCGGTCGCCAGATCTCCAGATCGAGCGGCGCGCCGCCCGTGGCCTCGACCGCCTCGCGCAACTGGTCGAAGGCGAAGATTTCGGTGCCGTTGACCGCCGTGATGACATCGCCCGCCTCGAGCCCCGCGGCCATGGCCGCGCTTTCGGGCGAGACGCCGGCGACGAGCGGCGGATAGGGATAGGGCCCCTCGATCACCGTCTCGGCCCCGTCGCGATTCACGGTATAGTCGAGCCGTGGCGCCACCGGCAGATCCGCGATGAAGGCGTCGAACCCGTCGAGCGACGGTACCTCGCGCCCCTCGATCCGCAAAAGCGCATCGCCCGGCTCGAGCGTCGCCATCTCCTGCGGCAGCGGGCGCAGATCCTCGACCGTCAACGGGTCGCTGGCCACGCCGCGCAGCATCAGGACCGCGGCGAAAAGCAGGAAAGACAGGACGAAGTTGAACAGCGGCCCCGCGGCAACCGTCGCCGACCGCGCCCAGAGCGGCGCGCCCGACATGGTCGCGCGCCGCGCCTCGTCGTCGAGACCGGGCGTATCGGCCTGCGCCATGCTTGCCACGTCGGCATCGCCGCGGAACTTGACGTAACCGCCCAGCGGCAGGGCCGCGACCTGCCATTGCGTGCCGCGGCTGTCGGTGCGGGCGAACAGCACCGGCCCGAACCCCACCGAGAACACGTCGGCCTGGATGCCGGACCACCGCCCCACGATGTAATGGCCGTATTCGTGGATGGCGACGATCACGCTCAGCGCGATGATGAAGGCCAGCACGGTGAAGGCGACCGATCCGAAACCGGGCAGCAGGGAAAGTAGTCCGTCCATTCAAAGCTCCTCGCAGGGCGCGCATGCGCCCGCGTCAGGTCATCACGCCGCGTTCCGGCGATATCACCCGAACCGTTAGCCAAGCGTAAGCCCGCTGCGGCGAACTGTCCGGTATTTGAACGATCGCGAGATGGAAGGCCGCCGGCCTACCCCGCCACCGCGGCGTCCGCGCGGCGGCGTGCGTCGGCATCTGCCTCGCGCACCGTCTCGAGCGCCGCGACCCCGTCGCCTGCCGACCAGTCCCGCGCGCCCAGCACCTCTTCGACCAGCTCGGCCATGCGCGGGAACGGGATGCGCCCGGCGATGAAATGATCGAGTGCGCGTTCCTTGGCGCCGTTGAACGCGGCCCCGGCCAGCCCGCCGGCCTGCATCACCTCGCGCGCGAGACGCAGCGCGGGCCAGCGCCGATCGTCCGGCGCCCGGAAGCTCAGCGCGCCGATCGCCGCGAAATCCAGTCGCTCGACCGGGATCGCGGCGCGGTCGGGCCAGTTCAGCGCATAGCCGATTGCGTGGCGCATGTCGGGCGGCCCGACATGCGCCATGAGCCCGCCATCCGAGAACCCGACCATCGCGTGAACCAGCGACTCGGGGTGGACGAGCACCTCGATCAGCGCGGGGTCGATCCCGAAGAACTCTTTTGTTTCAATAAGTTCCAGCGCCTTGTTGAACATCGAGGCCGAATCGATGGTGATGCGCTGTCCCATGTCCCAGTTGGGATGGGTCGCGGCCTCGGCCGGTGTCGCATGGGCCAGCCTTTCGAGAGGCCAGTCGCGGAACGCGCCGCCGCTTGCCGTGATGATGACCCGCTCGACCGCCGAGATATCCTCCCCGACGAGCGCCTGGAACACGGCCGAATGTTCGCTGTCCACGGGCAGCACGGTCGCGCCGTGCCGGCGCGCGGTCTCCATCAGCAGGGGGCCGGCGGCGACGAGCGATTCCTTGTTGGCCAGCGCCAGCGTCGTGCCCTGCCGCAACGCGACCAGCCCCGGCTCGAGCCCGGCGACCCCGACGATGCCCGACATGATCCAGTCGGCGGGCCGGGAGGCGGATTCGATCAGCGCGCTGCGCCCCGCCGCCGTCTCCAGCCCCTCGCCCGCCAACGCCTCGGCCAGTTCGGGGCCGCGCGCCTCGTCGGCGGTCACGGTCAGCTCGGGGCGGAACCTGCGGGCCTGTTCGGCCAGCATGGCGATATTGCCGCCCCCCGACAGGACCACGACGCGGAACGCCTCGGGGCGCCGCCCGATGAGGTCGAGCGTACTTTGCCCGATGGAGCCGGTGGCCCCGAAGATCGACACGCGCCGCATGAGCCTAGCCCGCCGAGCCCGGAGGAAAGCCGATGAGCTGTTCGGTCAGCAGCAGGAACACCGCCGCGCCGAGCATCCCGTCGAACCGGTCGAAAAGCCCGCCATGGCCCGGCAAGAGCGACGAGCTGTCCTTGACGCCGACGCGCCGCTTGACCGCGCTTTCGGCGATATCGCCCATCTGCGAGGCCATCGAGATCGCGATCGACACGGGGACAAGCTGCGTCGTGGCATCGGTGTACCACGCGAAGCCGCCACCGACAAAGGCCGCACCGACCCATCCCGCGACGGTGCCCGCCCATGTCTTTTTCGGGCTGACGCGCGGCCAGAACTTGGGCCCGCCGATAAAACGCCCGGCGAAATAGCCGAACACGTCGGTCACGATGACGACGAGCGCCAGCCACATCATCCACAGGAATCCGAAATCGACGCGCAAGACGTTCAGCCCGAACCCTGCGATCAGGATCAGCAGGGTGAAAATGGCGAATGTCGCGCGCCGCTGCGCAAGCTGGCTGAACCCGGCAAAGACCGGCGCCAGCAGCAAAGGCAGCGCATAGCCGGGGGGCAGGAACTCGGCCACCGCCAGCGCGGCGGCCGAGCCGATGGCGATGACCCCCGCGGGCGCCGTCCGGTCGAGCATGCGCACGAGCTCCCAGACGATCACGCCGGCGATGACGATGGTCAGCAGCGAAAAGACGACGCCGCCGACCCAGACGCAGGCAAGACCGATGGCCGCGACGACCGCGCCCACCCCGAGCCGTTCGCCGAGATCGTCCCAGCGGCCGCCCTGCCTCATGCCGGCACGGCCCCGAAACGTCGTTCGCGGTTGCCGTAGTTCGACACCACGCGGGCAAAGACCTCGGCCGTGAAATCGGGCCAGAGCGTGTCGATGAACTCGTACTCGGCATAGGCCGATTGCCACAGCAGGAAGTTCGAGATCCGCGCCTCGCCGCTCGTGCGCACCACGAGATCGGGATCGGGCAGGAAATGGGTGTCGAGGAACCGCGCCAGCACCGTCTCGTCGACATCGGCGGGATCGACCCGACCCGCCGCCACCTCGGCCGCGAGCCGCTTGGTCGCGCGCCCGATCTCGTCGCGGCCGCCGTAGTTCAGCGCGATGGTCAGGTGCACCCGGTCGTTGCGCGAGGTCAGCAGCTCGAGCTCGTCCATCATCTTGACGAGCTTGGCATCGAGCCGCACCCGATCCCCGATGAAACGGACGCGCACCCCCTCGGCCAGCAGGTCGCGCGCCTCGGCCTGGATATAGCGGCGAAAGAGCTTCATCAGCCCGGCCACCTCGGTCTGGGTGCGTTTCCAGTTCTCGGTCGAGAAGGCAAAGATCGTGAGGTATTTCACGCCGAGCTGCGGGCAGGCGCGCACGACCTCCTTGACGCGCTTGGCGCCGGCATGGTGGCCCATGAGCCGCGGCCGGCCGCGCCGGGCGGCCCAGCGGCCATTGCCATCCATGATGCAGGCGACGTGTCGCGGGCCGGTCTGTTCGGGCTGGGCGGCCATTCGGGCGCTCCTCGGGTCAGGCGTCTGTGTCGATTGCGCCGTCTTTGCGCGTGGCGGGGCGCCCCGTCTACCCGGCTTGGCCGATCTTGGGCGATTATTCGCCGGATTGGTGCGTCGGCGCGACGCCGGGTGCGAATGCGCTCAGACCTGCATGATCTCTTCCTGCTTGCCCTCGAGCGCATCGTCGATGCGCTTGATGAAGCTGTCGGTCATGTCCTGGATCTCGCCCTGCCACACCTTCTGGTCGTCCTCGGACATGCCGGCGGCCTTGGCCTTTTTCAGCCGATCCATGCCGTCGCGGCGGATGTTGCGGATGGCGACGCGCGTGTTCTCGGCATAGGTGCCCGCGACCTTGGCAAGCTGGGCGCGGCGTTCCTCGTTCAGCTCGGGGATGGGCAGGCGGATGGTCAGCCCGTCGATCACCGGGTTGATGCCGAGCCCCGACTCGCGGATCGCGCGCTCGGCCTTGCCGATGAGCTGCTTGTCCCAGATCGTGATCGTGACCATCCGCGGCTCGGGCACGTTGACGGTGCCCACCTGGTTGATCGGTGTCGGCTGGCCATAGGCGTCGACCATGATCGGCTCGACCATCTGGGCCGAGGCCCGACCCGTCCTCAGCGAGGCGAACTCGTGCCGCAGGGCGGTCATCGCGCCTTCCATGCGGCGTTGCAGGTCGTCTGTGTCGAACTCGATTTCGTCGGCCATGGTCGTCTCTGTCCCGGTGACTGTCGTTTTGTCATCTGTCGCGCCCGGTCTAATGGCGCGGGCACGCCTTGTATAGCGGCTGGGGCGCGCTCAGCCGAAGTCGCTCACCTCGGTAAAGGTCCCCTCGCCCGCGAGGATGCCGCGAAAGCCGCCCGGCTCCTCGAGCGAAAAGACGACGATGGGCAGGTTGTTCGTGCGTGCGAGCGCGATGGCCGAGGCATCCATGACGTTGAGATGCTTGTTGAGCACCTCGTCATAGCTGACCTTGTCATAGCGCACGGCGTCGGGATGCACGACCGGATCCTTGTCATAGACGCCGTCGACCTTGGTGCCCTTGAAGATCGCCTGGCAGCTCATCTCGCTTGCGCGCAGCGTGGCGGCGGTATCGGTGGTGAAATACGGGTTGCCGGTGCCCGCGGCAAAGATGCAGACGCGTTTCTTCTCGAGGTGGCGCACCGCGCGGCGGCGGATATAGGGCTCGCAGATCTGGTCCATCGGGATGGCCGAGATCACCCGCGTATGCACCCCCAGCGTCTCGAGCGCGCCCTGCATCGCCAGCGCGTTCATCACCGTGGCGAGCATCCCCATGTAATCTGCGGTCGTGCGCTCCATCCCCTGGGCCGAGCCCTGCAGCCCGCGAAAGATGTTGCCGCCCCCGATCACCATGCAGATCTCGACGCCGAGGCTGTGCACCTCCTGCACCTCGCGGGCGATGCGGTCGACGGTGGGCGGATGCAGGCCGTAGCCCTGGTCGCCCATCAGCGCCTCGCCGGATATCTTGAGAAGAACCCTGTCGTAGCGCCGTTTCTCGTCGGTGTCTGACATGGGTCCGCTCCTGCTTTTGCGTCGGGCGGCAAAATGTCGGAAAAGCCGGCGGACCACAACACGGGGGACGGGGATAAGTGACACCTTCCGAGGCCATCGCCCGCGCGGCGGCCTGCACGCGCCCCGTAGTCATCGCCGGCCCCACCGCCAGCGGCAAGTCGGGGCTTGCGCTGGCCATCGCGGAGGCCGCGGGCGGGCGGGTCGTCAATGCCGACGCGCTTCAGGTCTATGACTGCTGGGAGGTGCTGACCGCCCGGCCCGGTGCGGAGGATCTGCACCGCGCGCCGCACGCGCTTTATGGCCATGTCGGGGCCGATCAGGACTATTCCGTGGGCCATTGGCTGCGCGAGGTCACGCCGCTTCTCGACGGGCCGCGCCCGGTGATCGTGGGGGGCACGGGGCTCTACCTCACTGCGCTGACCGAGGGGCTGGCCGAGATCCCGCCCGTGCCGCCCGAGATCCGCGCCGAAGCCGATGCCCGCATCGCGCACGAGGGGCATGCCGCCCTTCTGGCCGAGATCGACGCCGGGACGCGGGACCGGATCGACGGCGCGAACCCCGCCCGCGTCCAGCGCGCCTGGGAGGTATGGCGCGCCACCGGCCGCGGGCTGGCCGTCTGGCAGGCCGAGACGGCGCCGCCGCTCTTGCCGCCAGAGCGTGCATTTTTGCTGCGCCTCGACGCGCCGCGCGAGGTGCTGACCCCGCGCATCGCCGCGCGGCTGCGCGCCATGGTCGCGGCCGGGGCGCTGGACGAGGTGCGCGGCAATCTCGCCCTCGTGGAGAGCCCCCGCCCCGCCGCCCGCGCCATCGGCGCGCCCGAACTCGCCGCCCATCTGCGGGGCGAGGTAGATCTGGACACCGCCATCGACGCCGCGATCGTCGCCACGCGCCGCTATGCCAAGCGCCAGCGCACTTGGTTCGCCAAGCGCATGGCGGGATGGGATGGGGTGACGGTCGCGCAATAACGCGCCGGGCGGGGTCGATTGCGCTTTGGGAATCGGGCGCGGCGCCCTACCCTTGTCCCGACCTGCTGCCAATCGGGGATAAGTCGTGATGAAGCACACCGCTGCACCGCAGCCGGGCTACCGTGTCGTGTCGCTCCGACAGCTTGCCGCCGGGGGGCGGTGGCGGACCGAGGCGATGCGCAGCTACGGCCAGCCGCTGCTCTACTGGTTCACCCGCGGACAGGGGCGGATCACCGTCCAGGGCGTCACGCGCGGATGGGGCCCGCACAACGCCGTCTACCTGCCCGGCGATACGATGCACGGGTTCGAGGTAACCGGAACCGTCGGCGGCTATGCGCTGCACTTCACGCAGGGCGACGCCGCGACGCTGCCCGATTCCGCGCTGCATCTTCGGCTGCGCGATGCGGCCAGCCAGGGCGAGATGAACATCCAGGTCGAGAACATCCGCCGCGAGATCGAACTGGGCGACGCCGCATCCGCTCGTGCGCTGGCCAACCATGCCAGCCTGCTCGGCGTCTGGATGGACCGCCACGCCGAAACCGCGCTCGATGCCGCCGCCGACCCGCCGCGCGCGGCGGAGTCGCTGACCGAGGCCTATGTCGCCCTTGTCGAGCGGCATTACCGCGAGGGCAGGAGCGTCGCCAGCTATGCGGCACGGCTGGGCGTGACCGCCACCCATCTGAGCCGGTGCTGCAAGCAGACCTCGGGGCGGACGGCGTCGGGTCTCCTGCACGACCGCGTCACCTTCGAGGCGCGGCGCCTGCTGGGCGAAACCGACTTGCCTGTGAAAGAGGTCGCGCAGCGGCTCGGATTCACCTCGGCCGCCTATTTCACAAGGGCTTTCCAGGCGCGCAGCGGTCTGACCCCCACCGGGTTCCGGCGGCGGAAATAGCGGCGCGCCCGCACCGCGGTCCGGCCTGTTCGCGACACCGGGATGTCGCTTTTCGACGCGCCGCGGGGGGGCGGCGGTTGACCTTCCCCCGCCGTGCCGCAGATAATGCCGGCTGAAACGCACGGCGCGGCAGGGGTTTCGCCCGACCGCGCGGAACAAGAAAAACAACACGTTCTCAAGGGAGTACATATATGTCCGACACCGCGCCCGACCGGATTCACCCGGCCGCCAGGATGCATGCCGAGGAATATCGCGCAGGCCAGATCGACCGCCGCGAGTTCCTGACCCGCGCCACCTGCCTCGGCGTCGCCTCGACCGTGGCCTACGGGATGATCGGGCTGGACGCACCGGCGCTCGCCCAGACCGCGACGCAGGACGGCGGCAGCCTGCGCATCCAGATGGAGGTGCGCGCGCTCAAGGATCCGCGCATCACCGACTGGCCCCAGATCGCCAATATCTATCGCGGATGGCTCGAATATCTCAGCGAATATCAGCGCGACGGCTCGATCCGACCCATGCTGCTCGAAAGCTGGGAGGTGTCGGACGATGCCAGGACCTACACGCTCAAGCTTCGCCCCGGCATCACCTGGTCGAACGGCGATGCGCTGACGGCCGAGCATGTCGCGCATAACTTCCGCCGCTGGTGCGACCGCACGGTCGAAGGCAACTCGATGGCGAGCCGCATGGGCGACATGGTCGACCCCGAAACCGACCAGATCCGCGAGGGCGTGCTCGAGGTCGTGGACGACACCACGCTCAGGCTGAACCTGGCATCGCCCGATATCGCAATCATTGCCAATGTCGCCGATTACCCCGGCGCTGTGGTGCATCCCAGCTATGACGGCAGCGATCCGGCCAATGGCGACATGATCGGCACCGGGCCCTTCCGTCTGGAAAGCCACGAGGTCGGCGTGAAATCGGTGCTCCGGCGGCGCGAGGATTTCGACTGGTGGGGCAAGGAGGCCGAAGGATTCGGCGGTGCCTCGCTCGACGAGATCGTGTATCTCGATTACGGCTCGGACCCGGCCGCGTGGCTTGCCGCGCTGGAATCGGACGAGGTCGACATGCTTTACGAAAGCGTCGGCGAGTTCATCGAGATCATGGACAGCCTCGACCTCGTGAAGAGCGAGGCCGTGACCGCCTCGACGATCTGCATCCGCGCCAATCAGGAGGCCGAGGTCGACGGGCAGAAGCCCTATGCCGATGTCCGCGTCCGCAAGGCGTTGCAGATGGCGATGGACAACAACGTCCTGCTGGAGCTGGGCTATTCGGGGCTGGGCGTCACCGCCGAGAACCACCATGTCTGCCCCATCCACCCCGACTATGCCGAGGTCGACAACCCCGTGGTCTATGACCCCGAGGGCGCGATGGCGCTGCTCGAAGAGGCCGGCTTTGCCGATTTCGAGCACGAGCTGATCTCGATCGACGACGACTGGCGCAAGAACACCACCGATGCCGCCGCGGCGCTGTTGCGCGATGCGGGCATCAAGGTGCGGCGCACGGTGCTGCCGGGCAACACCTTCTGGAACGACTGGGCCAAGTTCCCGTTCAGCTCGACCAACTGGAACCAGCGCCCGCTCGGCGTGCAGGTTCTGGCGCTGGCCTATCGCTCGGGCGAGGCGTGGAACGAAACCGCCTATGCCAGCCCCGAATTCGATGCCAAGCTGGCCGAGGCCATGGGCATCGCCTCGGCCGAAGAACGCAAGGTGGTCATGAAGGAGCTCGAGCAGATGCTGATCGATGACGGCGTCATCATCCAGCCCTATTGGCGGTCGCTGTTCCGACATTACAAACAGGGCGTGACCGGCGCCGAGGTGCATCCGCTCTACGAGATCCCGACCTACCAGCTCGGGTTCGCCGCGACCTGATCGGGCACGACGAGTCCTTGCGGGCCGCCCGGTTGCGGCGGCCCGCATCCAGTTGACACCCCGAGCGATGCGCGCCGCGTCGCCGGGCCCCTGAAGGAGCGTCAATGCTCGCCTTCCTGCTGCGCCGCATCGCCGTTATGCTTCTGACCGCGCTGTGCCTGACCTTCGTGGTGTTCTTCCTCACGAACCTTCAGCCCAATCTCGAGAAACTGGCCAAGGCCGAAGGCAACTCGCGCATGACCGATGCCGAGGTGACGTCGTTCCTCGAGACGCGCGGCTATGCCCGCAACGTGTTCGTCAAATACGGCGAATGGCTGGGCGTCCTGCCCGGTTTCGTCATCGAACAGCCCGACGGTTCGGTGCGCGGCCGCTGTTTCGAGCGTGCGGATTCCGTGCCGCCCGACGCGCCGGCCTTTTGCGGCGTGTTGCAGGGCGATTGGGGCTATTCGTCGGTGTTTCGCGACGATGTCGGCAGCATCGTGGCGACCCGTCTGGGGCTTACCGCCAAGCTGATGTTCTGGGTGATGGTGGTGATGGTGCCCTCGGCGCTGATCCTGGGCGTGCTGGCGGGGATGCGCGAGGGATCGCGCACCGACCGGTCGCTGTCGACGGTGTCGATCCTGTCCACCGCGACGCCCGAATACGTCTCGGGGGTGATCCTGATCGCGGTCTTCGCCTCGTCGGCCGTGGGGCTGCGCTGGTTCAAGGGCACCGCGGCCTCGGCGATGGAAAACGCGACGCTCGAGAATTTCCTGCTGCCCGTCGTGACCATCGCGCTTTACGGAACCGGCTATATCGCGCGCATGACCCGCGCCAGCATGGCCGAGGTGATGACGCAGCAATATATCCGCACCGCCCGGCTCAAGGGCGTGCGGTTCCGCGACATCGTGCTCAAGCACGCGCTGCGCAACGCGCTGATCGCGCCCTTTACCGTCATCATGCTGCAGTTCCCGTGGCTGCTGAACGGCGTGGTGATCGTCGAGACCCTGTTCAACTACAAAGGCTTCGGCTGGACGCTGGTGCAGGCCGCGGGCAATAACGACATCGAGCTGTTGCTGGCGGTGTCGGTCGTGTCGGTCTTCGTCGTGCTGGTCACGCAGCTCATATCCGATATCGGCTATGTCTATCTGAACCCGCGGATCTCGGTCGCATGAGCGCGCCCGCCACCCCTGCCCGCCCCGCCCTGCCCGACGGAGATCTCGCATGGAGCCTTTGAGCTGGACCGGGGCCTTCGCCCCGCTGGTGCCCGTCCTGTGGACCGCGCTCGCCGCGGTCGCGATCCTGGCGCTGTTGCGCTGGATCGCGGGGTTTTTCTTGTCCGAGGGCGACACGCAGACCCAGTCCGACGGCACGCTTGCGGTGACGCGCGGCCCGCTCGAGATGCTCGACCTCGCGACATGGTGGGCGCTGCTGGCCGCGCTGGCCGTCGTGGCGATCTTCGTGGCAGGCGGTGCGGCCCTCGCCGAGGGCGCCGGGATCCTTGGCGCCATGTCGCGCCGACTGCTGCCCGTCTGGATCGCGCTCGCCTCGACATTTGCGCTGTCTCTGACCTTCAAGCGGCGGCTGGGGCTCTACGGCAAGCTCTTCGACAGCACCATCGGCATGATCGGCTTCGCGCTGGTGATGTTCTGGGTCTTTGCCGCCTTCATGGGGGCTTTCGGCCTCATCGTGACGCATGATCCGCTGGGCCAGTCCGGCGCGATGAAGAACGAACTGCCCGGCATGCCCTATACGCGGATGCTGGGCGAGGTGGCCGAAGGATCCTACCCCTATTATCTGCTCGGCGGCGATAATTTGGGGCGCGACGTGTTCAGCCGGATGATCGCCGGGTCCTGGGTGGTTGTGCAGATCGCGCCGATGGCCACGGCCTTCGCCTTCATGGTGGGGATCACGCTGGGCCTGCCCGCGGCCTACAAGGGCGGGCGCCTCGACGAGCTTCTGTCGTTCCTCGCTAACCTGATCCTCGCCTTTCCGGTGATCCTGCTGTTCTACCTGCTGGTCACGCCCGAGATCGTCGAGACGGGGATTCCGGCCTACATGGCGGCGGTGATGTTCCTCTTTCCCATCGCATTCATCGCGATCCTGTTGAACTCGCGCTATCGCACGCGGCCCGCGCTGAACACGCCGCTGCTGATCGCGGTGATCGGCGGGCTCGGCTGGGTGTACCTGTCGCTGATCTCCGAGCGGTTCGGTCCGCTCGATATCCTGCCGCAGGCGCTCGACCTTTTCGACATACCTGGCGGCATCCTCGTGGTGTTCGTCTCGGTGGTCTTCGTCAACTCGCCCACCGTGTTCCGCATCGTCCGGGGCCTCGCCTTCGACATCAAGACGCGCGACTATGTCGCCGCCGCCCAGACCCGCGGCGAGGGTTCTTGGTACATCATGCTGTGGGAAATCCTGCCCAACGCGCGCGGACCGCTGATCGTCGATTTCTGCCTGCGGGTCGGATACACCACGATCCTCTTGGGCACGCTGGGCTTTTTCGGGCTCGGCCTGCCGCCCGAAAGCCCCGACTGGGGATCGACGATCAATGACGGCCGCAAGCTGCTGGCGATCTACCCGCACCCCGCGATCGTGCCCGCCCTGTCCCTGCTGAGCCTCGTCCTGGGGCTCAACCTGCTGGCCGACGGGCTGCGCGAGGAAAGCCTGCGCGACTGAGACCGGGGCAGGCCCGCCCCGCAGCCTCCGGCCCTGACCAAGGATGACCCCATGAGCGACACCCCCGCCCAAGCCGACGCCGAAGAGACTCCCATCCTCGAGATCGACCACCTGTCGATCTCGTTCTTCACCCGCCTGCGCGAGATCCCGGCGGTGATGGATTTCTCGGTCAAGGTCATGCCGGGCGAGGCCGTGGGGCTGGTGGGCGAGTCGGGATGCGGGAAATCCACCGTCGCGCTGGGCGTGATGCAGGATCTCGGCGTCAACGGCGAGATCGTGGGCGGCAGCATCCGGTTCCGTGGCCGCGATCTGTCGGAAATGTCCGAGGCCGAGCTGCGCGATATCCGCGGCTCCAAGATCGCGATGATCTACCAGGAACCGATGGCCTCGCTGAACCCCGCCATGAAGATCGGACGCCAGCTCATGGAAGTGCCGATGATCCATGAAAAGGTGTCGAAATCCGAGGCCCGCGCCCGCGCGCTCGAGGTGGTGGCCGACGTCAAGCTGCCCGATCCCGAACGCATCCTCGACGCCTATCCCCACCAGCTTTCGGGCGGCCAGCAACAGCGCATCGTCATCGCCATGGCGCTGATGGCCAACCCCGCGCTGCTGATCCTCGACGAGCCGACGACCGCGCTGGATGTGACCGTCGAGGCGGCGGTGATCGAGCTGGTGAGGGATCTCGGCAAGAAATACGGCACCTCGATGCTGTTCATCAGCCACAACCTGGGGCTGGTGCTGGAAACCTGCGACCGGCTTTGCGTCATGTATTCCGGCGAGGCGGTCGAGACAGGCCGGATCGAGGACGTGTTCGACCGGATGCGTCACCCCTATACGCAGGCGCTGTTCCGCTCGATCCCGCTGCCCGGCGCCGACAAGAACCA
The DNA here is from genome assembly GCF_004358695.1 of Palleronia sediminis. GTDB lineage: Bacteria > Pseudomonadota > Alphaproteobacteria > Rhodobacterales > Rhodobacteraceae > Palleronia > Palleronia sediminis. The sequence continues at coordinate 62,017 of NZ_SNAA01000002.1, read as the reverse complement.
GAAACCGCTGGTCGCCATTCCCGGCAACTTTCCCCTGCCCCACGAACGCCCGCCGGGCTGCAATTTCGGCCCGCGCTGCGACTATTTCGAAGCCGGGCGCTGCGATGCGCAGGCCATTCCGATGTTCGGGCTGGACCAGGGCGACCGGCACGAGACGCGCTGCCTGCGCCATGACGAGATCGACTGGACCCGGCTCGCCATCGACGGGGTCGAGACGGCGCGCACCGAACCCGGCGACGTGGTGCTCAAGGTCGACGAGCTTCAGAAACATTACGAGGTCGCGGCCTCGGCGCTGCTTCGCGGCGGCGAGACCAAGGTGGTCAAGGCCAACGAAAGCCTCAGCTTCGACGCGCGCGAATCCGAGACGCTGGCCATCGTGGGCGAATCCGGCTGCGGCAAATCCACCTTTGCCAAGGTGCTGATGGGGCTCGAGACGGCGACCTCGGGCGCCATCAGCCTGCGCAACACCCCGATCCAGAACACCGCCATCGAGGATCGCGACACCGCGACCGTGGCCGATGTGCAGATGGTGTTCCAGAACCCGTTCGACACGCTGAACCCCTCGATGACGGTCGGGCGCCAGATCATGCGCGCGCTCGAGATCTTCGGCATCGGCGACAGCGACGCGGCCCGGCGCGAGCGGATGCTGGCGTTGCTCGACCTGGTCAAGCTGCCGCGCGAATTCGCCGACCGGATGCCGCGACAGCTTTCGGGCGGCCAGAAACAGCGGGTCGGCATCGCGCGCGCCTTTGCGGGCGATGCGCGCGTCGTGGTCGCGGACGAGCCCGTCTCGGCGCTCGACGTGAGCGTGCAGGCGGCGGTGGCCGATCTGCTGATGGAGATCCAGCGCGAGCAGAAGACGACGCTTCTGTTCATCAGCCACGACCTCGGGATCGTGCGCTATCTCGCCGACCGCGTCCTTGTCATGTATCTGGGCCACGTGGTCGAGATCGGCACCACCGAGCAGGTCTTTGCGCCCCCCTATCACCCCTATACCGAGGCGCTGCTATCGGCCGTGCCGATCGCCGACACGCGGGTCAAGAAAAAGCACATCGTGCTCGAGGGCGAGATCCCGTCGGCGATGAACCCGCCGCCTGGCTGCCCGTTCCAGACGCGCTGCCGCTGGAAATCCGAGGTTCCGGGCAACAAATGCGAGACCGAGCTGCCGCCCATGGTCACGATTTCGGGCGGGCACCAGGTCAAATGCCACCTCGACCGCGCCCATCTCGACGCAATGGAGCCGGTCATCACCCTGGCCGAACCCTCGGCCGAACCGGCGGAGTGACCTCATGACCGACCCCATCGCCGCCGCTGGCGACCAGGCGTCCACGCGCTTCGACCTCGCCGCGCGGATCGCGGGCGCCATCGGCGCGCGTTCGATGGCCGAGATCGGCGTCTTTCGGGGCGAGTTCGCCGAACATATGCTGCGCGCCTGCCCCGAGATCGAAAGCTACTGGATGATCGACCCGTGGCGGCACCTGGGCGGCTGGGACAAGCCCGCCAATGTCGCCGACGACGTGTTCCAGGACTACCACGACGAGACCATGGCCCGCACCGATTTCGCGGCCGACCGGCGGCATGTTCTGCGCGGAACCACGCAGGAGGTGATCGCGCAGATCCCCGAGGCGTCGCTCGACATGGCCTATATCGACGGGGACCATACGCTTCGCGGCATCACCATCGACCTGAAAGAGGTTCTGCCCCGGATGCGGCCGGGCGGCGTCATTCTCGGCGACGATTTCTGCCGCAACGTCTGGCAGCATGGAACGGAGTTCGCGCCTTCGCAGGTTTTTCCCTACGCGCTTTATTTCGCCGAGGCGCACGGGCTTCCGGCCTATACCTTCCGCCAGAGGCAATTCGCCATCGTGGTCGACCCGTCGGCGGGGTTCACCTGCACCGATCTGGGCAATTACGGCCGGCTCGATATCCGCGAGGTCTACCTGCCCAGAACCCCGAGCGCATCGCCCCTCCGGCCGGAGGAGCCGCGGGTGGCGCGGGCGTCGGTACTCGACCGGGTCAAACGGCTCTTGCGCTAGATCGGGCGGAACGGGATCGGGGCTTTCTTGTTGGGGGGCATGACGCCGCAAGGGAGGTTCGAGATGAGCGACAGGGATTTCGGCTGGGCCGTTCCGATCATGCGCGCAGGCTATGCCGGGCGCGCGTTGGTCTATTTCACCGTCGCGGGCTTCTCGCTCTGGGCGCTTTGGCAGGGCGGCTCGGCCAAGGGCACCTCGTCCGCGCTCGCCCGGCTCGAGACGACGACAGGCGGGGGCGTGGTGCTCTTCCTCATCTTCGTGGGCATGGTCGCCTATGCGGTCTGGCGACTGCTCGATGCCGCCTACGATCTCGAGGCCTATGGCAGCGACGGCGAAGGCACCGTCGCGCGGCTGGGCATGCTGGTCACGGGCGCTGTGCACCTTGCCATCGGCATCGCGGCCTTCTCGCTGCTGTTCAGCACCGGGGGCGGTGGCGGATCGTCGATCACCTCGGCCGTGGGGGCGATTCTGGGCTGGCCGGGCGGGCGCTGGATCCTCGGCATCGGCGGGCTCGTCGTGATCGGGGCGGGCATCTTTTACGCCTACAAGGGCATCGCCGAGAAATACCGCGCGCATCTGCGCAGCAACGAGTTCACGCGCAACTGGAACTGGGTGCTCAAGCTTGGCCTTATCGCGCAGGGCGGCGTGATCGCGGTGATCGGCGGGCTGATCCTTTACGCCGCGATGCGCGCCGACCCGCAGGAGGCGGGCGGCGTCGGGGCGGCCTTTTCGTGGATCTCGGAACAGGCCTACGGGCAGATCCTCGTCGCGGCGGTCTGCGTCGGGCTGGTGTGTTTCGGCATTTTCTGCGCGGTCAATGCGCGCTACCGGATCGTCAACCGCGCCGCGGGCGACGATATCGAGACGCTTGCCGGGCGCGCGGCCCGCAAGGCGACCTGAGGCTCAGCTTCCCCAGATCGCTTTCACATAGGCCAGCGTTTCGGCATAGGGCGGGATGTCGCCGTGCTCGATCACCGCGCCCGGACCGGCATTGTAGGCAGCAAGCGCCAGCCGCCAGTCGCCGAAGGCGCGGTATTGCTGCGAAAGGTATCGCGCCCCCCCGTCGAGGTTCTGGAGCGGATCGGCAGGATCGACGCGCAAGAGCTCGGCGGTGCCGGGCATGAGCTGGGCGAGCCCGATCGCGCCCTTGTGCGACACCGCGCCGGGGTTCCAGCCCGATTCCTGCTGCACGAGCCGCAGGAACAGATCCTCGGGAATGCCATGCTTGCGCGCGGCATTGCGGGCGTGATCGACATACTCGCCGCGATAGCGCCCCGCATAGGTCGGGGCCACGGCGGCGCTGGCGGCGACGCGCCGCTCGGGCATGGGTTTCACCTCGGGCGCCAGCCGGGCGGAGCCTGCATATTGCTCGGCCGCGCGGCCCTCGAGCACCGAGATCATTTTGGTAAAGGCCGACGCCCGACCGCTGCTGCCGAACACGGTATCGGCCATCGCGCCCGCCGGAACGGCAAGCAGCGCTACGACAGCAAGAAGGTGTTTCATGGATCTGTCCCCCCGGCTTTGCGCGGGACTATACGGGCGCAGTGACCGTTTTCCACCCTCGATTTTAAGTCCGCTTTAAGTTCCGGTCCCGCAGGGTGTAAGCCTCGCGGGCAATGAACCGGAATCAGGGGGCGCGACATGGCCGGATCGGTGAACAAGGTAATCCTCATCGGCAATCTCGGGCGCGATCCCGAGGTGCGGACCTTCGGGAACGGCGGCAAGGTGTGCAACCTGCGCATCGCCACGTCCGAGACGTGGAAAGACAAGAACAGCGGCGAGCGGCGCGAACGGACCGAATGGCACAGCGTCGCGATATTCTCGGAACCGCTGGTCCGCGTGGCCGAGCAATACCTGAAAAAGGGCTCGAAGGTCTATATCGAGGGGCAGCTCGAGACCCGCAAATGGCAGGATCAGTCCGGCCAGGACCGCTATAGCACCGAGGTCGTTCTGCGTCCCTACCGCTCCGAGCTGACGATGCTCGACGCGCGCGGCGAAGGTGGCGGTGGCGGCTATGGTGGCGGCGGTTACGGCGGCGGCGAGGATCGCGGCGGTTATGGCGGCGGCGACACGCGCGGCGGCGGCGACAGCCGTGGCGGGGGCGGCGGATATGGCGGCGGGGTCGACGACGACGAAATCCCGTTCTGAGGGGACCGGCCGGACGGTCCGGGGGGCGCCATCCGGCCCCCCTCCCACGGCTCAGCGGCGCGCGGCCAGCGCGTCGCGCAGCACCGACAGGATCGCGTCGCGCGGCGCCTCCGCGGTGACGAAGGCCGCGCCTATGCCGCGGGCCAGCACCAGCCGCAGCGCACCGTCCACGACCTTTTTATCCTGTCCCATCAGGTCCAGCAGCGTCTCGGCATCCGGCAACTCGCCCGGAATGTCCGACAGGTCCCGCTTCAGCCCCATCTCGGCCATGTGAGCGCGCACGCGCGACGGGTCCTCCTGCGCGCAAAGCCTCAGTCGCGCCGACAGCTCAAAAGCCAGCGCGCAGCCGATCGCCACCCCCTCGCCATGAAGCAGCCGGTCGGAATAGCCCGTGGCCCGTTCCAGCGCATGACAGAAGGTATGGCCGAGGTTCAGCAGGGCGCGTTCGCCCTGCTCGGTCTCGTCGCGCATGACGATCGCCGCCTTCATCCGCACCGAACGTTCGACCGCCTCGGCGCGCAGCGCGGCATCGCCCGCGGCCATGGCGGGGCCGTTCACCTCGAGCCAGTCGAAGAAATCCGCATCGCCAAGCAGGCCGTATTTCACCACCTCGCCATAGCCGGCAAGGAAATCGCGCGGGGGCAGGGTCGCCAGCGCGTCGATATCGGCCAGCACGAGCGCGGGCTGGTGGAACGCGCCGACGAGGTTCTTGCCCGCATCGGCGTTGATGCCGGTCTTGCCGCCGACCGAGCTGTCGACCTGCGCCAGAAGGCTCGTCGGGATCTGCACGAAACGCACGCCGCGCCGCAGGATCGCGGCGGCAAAGCCCACGAGATCCCCGATTACCCCGCCGCCGAGCGCCACGACCACATCGCGCCGCTCGATCCGCTCGGCCAGCAGCCAGTCGACGCAGCGCGCGAGTTCGGCCCAGCTTTTGGTGGCCTCGCCGGGCGGCAGCTCGAGCGCCGAGACCGCGATGCCCTCCGCGCGCAGGGCGTCGCAAAGCGGCCCGAGGTGATGGCGCGCCACGGTTTCGTCGGTGACGATGGCCACGCGCGGCCGCGACAAGAGCGGTGCAATATGCGCGCCCGCATCGGCGATGAGCCCCGCGCCGACCCGCACCTCGTAGGCGCGGCCGGGCAGGTCGACGGGAACGGTCCTGAGGGTCATGCGCGCGGTCCTTCGATGACGCCCGGATGGGCCTTCAGCGCCGCGGCGACGCGCCCGGCCATCTGGTCGACGGTGAGATCGGGCAGCGAGTCGACGACGATCTCGGCCTCGGCATAGAACGGCTCGCGCGCGCGGGCCAGTTCGGCCAGCGTGGCCCTGGGATCGGCGGTGCGCAGCAGCGGGCGGGTCGTCTTGTGCCGGACCCGCGACCACAGCAGGTCGAGCTCGGCCCGCAGCCACAGCGCCACGCCTTCGGCGCGGATCGCCTCGCGGTTGCGGGCTTGCAGGTAGGCGCCGCCCCCGGTCGACAGGATGCAGGGCGGCTCGGACAGGATGCGGCGCAGCACGGCGGTCTCGCGCTCGCGAAAGAACGGCTCTCCCTCGCGCTCGAAGATCTCGGCGATGGTGCGCCGCGCCGCGCGCTCGATCTCGGCGTCGCTGTCGCGGAACGGCACGCCCAGCCGCCGCGCCGTGGCGGTGCCCACGGCGGTCTTGCCCGCCCCCGGCATCCCCACCATCACCACCGTCCTGAGCAAGCCGCCCATCGCCTGCGCCCTTTTCCGCCGGTCATTCGAATTGTCGGTCTGAATGACGTGATCTTGCCGGAAAGACCAGCTATAACCCGGCCATAGGTGCCGTTGCGCGGCAGGTTTTCCGGCGCGCGAACGGCGCGTTTTCGTTGCAAGGGGCCTTCGTGCTTACTCTTCTCAAGATCGTGGTGTTTCTCCTCGTCATCGGGTTTGTCGGGCTGGCGGGATATGCCTATCTCGGCGATCTCGAACCCACCCCGGTGGACAGCAGCGAACCCGTGGATCTCGATGCGCTTTGACCGGCTTGCCGCGCCCGCGCTTGCGCTTGCGCTGATCACGGCCCCCGCGGCGGGCGACGAACGCCGCCCCGTGATCGACTGGCTGTCCGACAGCGTCGAGACGCCGCGCCCAGTCGCGCCGCGAGACGGCGACGTGGCGTCGAACGCGATGCCCCGCCCGGTTGCGGTCAGCCGGCTCGACGCGCCGACGCCCGACCTGCTGGGGCTGGCCGGGCCGCTGGTCGATACCCTGCCCCGCCCGCTCTGGTCCCGCTCGGAAATGGAGGCGTTGCGCCCCCGCCTCGCCGCGATCCGCCCGGCCCAGCTGACCGCGATGCAGCGGCTGGTGACGGCGATGCTGGTGGCTCCTTCGGCCCCGCCCGCGGGCAGCGACGGCATGGCCATGTATCTCGCACGGGTCGACGCGCTGCTGGGCCTGGGCGAGCTCGACCAGGCGCGCGCGCTGCTTGCCCGCGCCGAGATCGACGGCCCCGAGACGTTCCGGCGGTGGTTCGACATCGCGATCCTGACCGGCACCGAGAACACGGCCTGCCGGCGGATGCGGCTTTTACCCGAGATCACGCCAACCCTGCCCGCGCGCATCTTTTGCCTTGCGCGCACCGGCGACTGGCCCGCGGCCGCGCTAACGCTCGAGACGGCGCGCGCGCTGGACGTGATCGAGCCCGCACTTGCCAACCGGCTGACGCGGTTTCTCGACGATTTCGCGGGGGGCGTGCCGCTGGCCCCGCCCGCCTCGCCTTCGCCGCTGGATTACGCGCTCTACGAGGCGATCGGAGAGCCGCTGCGCAGCGCCAGCCTGCCCATCGCCTTTGCCCATGCCGATCTGCGCGACAATGTCGGCTGGCGCGCCCGGATCGAGGCGGCCGAGCGGTTGGCGCGCGCGGGTGCCATCGGGCCCGAGCGGCTCTGGTCCGTCTATCAGGAGCGGCTCCCGGCGGCCTCGGGCGGGGTCTGGGACCGGGTGAACGCCATCCAGCGGTTCGAGACGGCGATGCGCGCCCGCGACCCGGCCGCCGTTGCCGGCGTGCTGCCCGACGCCTGGGACCAGATGGGCGCGGCCGATCTGCGCCCGATCTTTGCCGAACGCTATGGCGCGGGGCTGCTGCGCCTGCCGCTCGAGGGCGCGGCCGAGCGCATCGCCCTGCGCGCCGCCATGCTGTCGGGGGGCGAGGAACGGCTCCGCGCGACCGAGACCGCCGCGCGGCGCGAGCCCGAGCTTGCCGCCTTGGCCCGCGGTCAGGATAAGGCCATCGCCGACCCGACCCCCGAGATCGCCGCGATCCTGCGGGGGCTGCGGGCCGAGGACCTGACCCAGGACAACCGCCGCCTGATCGAGGACGACCGCCTCGGCGAGGCCCTGCTCGAGGCGGCCGAGCTGCTGGACGAGGGGGCGGGCGGCAATCTCGACGCCGTGACCGAGGGGCTGTCGCTGCTCGTGGCGCTGGGGCTGCGCGATACCGCCATCGACGCCGCGCTCGAACTCGCCATCCTGGGGATGCAGCCGTGACCGAATCGACCCCGTCGGCAGACCGGATCGCGGCATTCATCGAGGCGCAGGCGGCCGAGCTTGGCGCGGCGCGGAACACGCAGCTTGCCTATGCGCGCGACCTGCGCGACGCCGCCGAATGGATGGCCCGCCGCGGCACCGATTTGATGGCCGCCGACCGCGACATGATCGAGGCCTACCTGTCCCATTGCACGGCGCAAGGGCTCGCCGCCGCGACCCGTGCGCGGCGGTTGTCCTCGATCCGGCAGTTCTTTCGCTTTGCCTTTAACGAGGGCTGGCGCGACACCGATCCTGCCATCGAGATCCGCGGCCCCGGCCGCGCGCGCCGCCTGCCCAAAACGCTGGGCGTCGAGGATGTGGTCGCGCTGATCGAGGCCGCGCGCCGCCATGGCCGGAGTGCGGCCGACCGCGCCCGCAACCTCTGCCTGATGGAGCTGATCTATGCCACCGGGATGCGGGTGAGCGAACTGGTCTCGCTGCCCGCCGCCGCCGCGCGGGGCGATCCGGCGATGCTTTTGGTGCGGGGCAAGGGCGACAAGGAACGGATGGTGCCGCTTTCGCCCGCCGCGCGCGCCGCCCTCGCCGATTGGCTGGTCCACCGCGATGCGGGCGCCGATGCGCGGTCGCGGTTCCTGTTCCCCTCGCGCGGGGCGCTGGGCCACCTGACGCGCAACCGTTTCTTTTTGTTGGTCAAGGAACTGGCGCTGGCCGCCGGACTGCCCCCCGATGCCGTGACGCCGCACACGCTGCGCCACGCCTTTGCCACCCACCTGCTCGAGGGCGGGGCGGACCTTATCTCGATCCAGACGCTTCTGGGGCATGCCGATGTCTCGACCACCGAAATCTACACGCATGTCGTCGATGCGAGGCTGCAAGAGCTCGTGCTGACGCATCACCCGCTGGCCCGCCCGCGGGACGAGGCTTGACGCCCCGCGCGCGGCCCCTCGTAATCCCCCTGAAAACATGGCAACGAACCTGATGGAAACGACCGGCTCTTACGATATCGCACTCTTCATCACCGGCGGCTCGATCCTGTTGCTGCTGGTTCTCTCGGCGTTCTTCTCGGGCTCCGAGACGGCCCTGACCGCCGCCTCGCGCGGGAAACTGCGCGCGCAGGCCGACCGGGGGTCCAAGAATGCCGAGCGGGCTCTCAAGATCACCGAGGATAACGAGCGGCTGATCGGCTCCGTCCTGCTCGGCAACAACCTTGTGAACATCCTCGCCACGTCGCTGGCCACGGCGCTTTTCACGACGCTGTTCGGCGATTCGGGTGTCGCCGTGGCGACGCTGGTGATGACACTGCTGGTGCTGATCTTTGCCGAGGTTCTGCCCAAAACCTATGCCATCACCAATGCCGAACGTGCCGCGGCGGGGGTGTCGGGGCCGATCTCGATCGTCATCCGCGTCTTTGCCCCCGTCGTGACGGCGGTGCGCGCGCTGGTGCGGGGCGTGCTGCGCCTGTTCGGAGTGCTGACCGATCCCGACACCCAGATCCTCGCCATCCGCGACGAGATCGAGGGCGCGCTCAATCTCGGCCATTCCGAGGGCGTGGTCGAAAAGGAAGATCGCGACCGCATCCTCGGCGCGCTCGACCTGTCCGAGCGCACCGTCGAAGAGATCATGCTTCACCGCTCCAAGATCGCGATGCTGAACGCCGATGACAGCCCCGCCGAGCTGCTGCGCCAATGCCTCGAAAGCCCGCATACGCGGCTTCCGGTCTATCGCGATTCGCACGAAAACATCGTCGGCGTGATCCATGCCAAGGATCTGCTGCGCGCGGTCTATGCCCGCCGCATCGCGGCGCAGTCCGACGAATCCGTGCTGACCGAGTTCGACATCGCCGAAGTGTCGATGCCGGCCTATTTCGTGCCCGAGACCACGACGCTCGACGACCAGATGCGCGAGTTCCTCCGCCGCCATACGCATTTTGCGCTGGTCGTGGACGAGTACGGTGCGCTTCAGGGTCTCATCACGCTCGAGGATATCCTCGAGGAAATCGTGGGCGAGATCACCGACGAGTTCGATCTCGACGGCGAAGTGCCCTATCGCCACACCGATGCCGGCGACTGGATCATCGACGGCGGCATGACCATCCGCGACCTCAACCGGGCCGCGGATTGGCAACTCCCCGACGAAGAGGCCAACACCATCGCCGGGCTGGTCATCCACGAGGCGCAGACGATCCCCGAACAGGGGCAGGTCTTCATCTTCCACGGTTTCCGCTTCGAGGTGATCCAGCGCACCGACAACCGCATCACGCGGCTGCGCATCCGCAAGCTCTGAGGCGCGGGAGCGGCGAACCAACGCGGTCCGACCGCGTTGGTCCGGCAATTCTGTCCGTTGTCGGTGCCGCCATGCCTCACGATCTGACCCTCGCCATCGCCCGCGCGCCCTATACAGCGCTGTCCGACGCCGCCCGCCGCCACGATGCGCGGGCTTTCGAGGCCCGGCTGTTCGGGCGGCGAACGACCGTGCTGACCGGCGCCGAGGCCGCGCGGGTCTTCTACTCCGACGCGATGGAACGCGCGGGCTCCGCGCCCGCGTTCCTCGGCTATTCGCTGTTCGGCAAGGGCGGGGTCCAGGGGCTCGACGGCGAGGCGCACCGCGCGCGCAAGGCGTTGCATCTCGATCTCATGACCCGCGACACGCCCGCCGAACTGGCGTCCCGCGTCTCGGACGCGCTCGATACCTTGGCCGAAGGGCGCCCCGACCTCGTCACGGTGCAGGACGCGGCCGAGCTGATCCTCGCCCGCGTGATCTGCGACTGGGCGGGCGTGCCTGTCGCCCCGGACGAGATGCGGATGCGCGCGGCGCAGCTTTCCAACCTGTTCGAGCACGCGGCGCCGATCCACCCGGCATTCCTCAAGGCGGTGCGGGCGCGCCGGCAAAGCGATGACTGGGGGGCGAGCCTGATCGGGGCGGTGCGCGAGGGCCGGCTCGAGGTGCCGCAGGATCGCGCGCTCTACCGCATCGCCACATGGCGCGACCACGAGGGCGCGCTGATGCCGCCCGATGTGGGCGCGGTCGAGCTGTCGAACGTGCTGCGCCCCTTCGTCGCGATCTCGGCGTTCCTGACCTTTCTCGCGCATGTCATGAAGACCGAGCCCAAGGCGGCCGGGGCCGATCCGCACGACCTCGTTCAGGAAACCCGCCGCACCGCGCCGTTCTTTCCGATGCTGGTCGCCCGCGCGGCCCGTGCGACCGAGGCGCTGGGCCATCCGATCCCCCAGGGGCAGCGCGTGCTGCTTGACATCTATGGTACCAATCGCGACGCGTCGGTCTGGGACGCGCCCGACGCCTTCCGCCCCGAACGGTTCAACGGGCGCGAGGTCGGCCCCTTCGAGCTCATCCCGCAGGGCGGCGGCGATCATGTGTCCGGGCATCGCTGTCCGGGCGAGTGGACTACCATTGCCGTGATGGAGGCCTTTGTCCGCTGGTCCCGCCGCGTCGCATGGGATGTGCCCGACCAGGACCTGACGCTCGATATGCGCAGCCTGCCCGCCCTGCCCCGTGACCGGATGCGGATCGCGCGGCTGCGGCCTCAGAACCCGTAGATCGCGCCGAACTTTGCCTTGAGATAGTCGAGCAGCGGCCCCTCGTCGGGCTCGGCCTTGCAGGCGCGCGCGATCAGGTCCCGCGGCGCGTAGAGCCCGCCATGGCGCTGCACGTTCTCGCGCAACCAGCCGGTCGCGGGCGAGGTGTCGCCCCGCGCGAGGGCCCGATCGAGATCGGGCAGATCGCGGCGCAGCGCCGCCATCAGGCACCCGGCATAGACATTGCCCAGCGTATAGGTCGGGAAATAGCCGAACAGCCCCACCGACCAATGCACATCCTGCAGGCAGCCATGCGCGGGCCGGTCGACGGGATAGCCGAAATCGGACTGGAACCGCGCGTTCCACGCCTCGTCCAGATCGGCGGGGTCGAGCCGGCCGGCGATCATGTCGCGCTCGAGATCGAAGCGCAGCATGACGTGCAGGTTGTATTGCACCTCGTCGGCCTCGGTTCGGATGAAACCGCGATGCAGCCGGTTCACCGCGCCATAGAACCCGTCGGCATCGAGGCCGGTATCGCCGAAGGCCCGCGTCATCTCGCCGTGCAGCCACCCGGTGAACGCACGCGAGCGCCCGATCTGGTTCTCGTAGAGGCGGCTCTGGCTTTCGTGCACGCCCATCGACACGCCCGCGCCCAAAGGGGTGAACAGGTAATCGGGGTCGATCCCCTGCTCGTAGGCGGCATGCCCGACCTCGTGGATGGTCGAATAGAGGCAGTTGAACGGGTCGAGCGCCTCGGTCCGGGTGGTGATCCGCACGTCGGCCCCGCTGCCCGAGCTGAAGGGATGCACCGCGCGGTCGATCCGGCCCCGGTCGAGATCGTAGCCAAAGCCGAGCGCCAGCCGCTCGGCCAGCCTCATCTGCGTGTCGGGGTCGAAACTGCCCTCGAGCCGCGGCGGCTGCCGGTCGGATCCGAGCGCCCGGTCGCGCAGCGCGATCAGCCGCGGCCGCAGCGCGTCGAACATCGCGCCCAGCGTGGCGGAGGTCGCCCCCGGCTCGTAATCGTCGAGCAGGGCGTCATAGGGATCGCGCCCGTCGGCGATGCACTCCGCCTCTTCGCACTTGAGCGCGACCACGCGGCCCAGCACCGGCGCGAAGGCGGCGAAATCGTCGGCCGCACGCGCCGCCGCCCATTTGCCCTGCGCGATAGACGTGGTCCGCGCAAGCTCGGCCGCGAGCCGCGCGGGCACGCGGGTCGCCCGGCGATAGCTGCGCGCGATATGGCGCAGGTTGGCCGTGGCCACGGCATCCTCGGGCGCGGCCGCGTCCAGCCAGTCGCCGATGCGCGGATCGGTGCGGCGCGCATGGATCACGCCCTCGATCGCGGCCATCTCCTCGCCGCGCTGCTCGGCCGCGCCGCGCGGCATCACCGTTTCCTGGTCCCAGCCCAGGCGGCCGGCGATCTGGCCCAGCGCCTCGGTCTCGCGCTGAAAGGCCATCAGGTCGTCATAGGTGCTCATGCGTCCCTCACGGATTGCGAAAGGGGATAGCCGCTCTGGTGGCGGCCGCGCAGGACGAGCACCCACAGCACCACGGCGCCAAGCTGGTGCAGGATCGCCAGATGCCATGGCGCCGAGTACATCACCGTCACGATGCCCAGCACCATCTGAACGACCAGCATCGCGAGGATGCCGTGCCACGCGGCGCGGGTCTTGCGATAGGAGGACCGGCGCGCGCGCATGAAAGCAAAGATGCCGAAGGCCAGCAGCGCATAGCCCGACATCCGGTGCATGAACTGCACCAGCCCGTCATTCTCGAAGAAGTTGCGCCACAGCGGCTCGATCTGGAGCGGATCGGGCGGCAGGAACCCTCCGGCCATCAGCGGCCAGTCGGTATAGTTGCGGCCCGCGTCGATCCCCGCGACGAGCGCGCCGAGGATGATCTGGAGGAATGTCAGCCCCGCCATGATCCCCGCCAGCCGCATCAGCCCCGCCTCGCGGCCGCGCCGCGCCTGCATGAGCGCGGCCTCGCTTCGCGAAAGCTGCAAAGCGAACCACGCGATGACGCCCAGGATCACGAAGGCGAGGCCCAGATGCGTCGCCAGCCTGTAGGACGCCACGTCGACCCGGTCGCCGGTCAGGCCCGAGGCCACCATCCACCATCCGATGGCCCCCTGCGCGCCGCCAAGCGCGCCCAGCAGCAGCAACCGCCCCGTCCAGCCGGGCGGGATCTTGCGCGCCACCAGAAAGCCCACAAAGCCGATGGCCCAGACCAGCCCGATCACGCGCCCGAGCTGCCTGTGGCCCCATTCCCACCAATAGATCACCTTGAACTCGTCCAGCGTCATCTGGCGGTTCTGCAACTGGTATTCGGGCGTCGCCTGGTAGGCGGCGAACTCGCCCTGCCAATGCTCGGCATCGAGCGGCGGGATTGCGCCGGTCACGGGGGCCCATTCGGTGATAGACAACCCCGAATCCGTCAACCGCGTCAGCCCGCCCACGGCGATCATCACGACGACCAGCGCGAACAGCACCCATAGCCATGTGCGCACCGCCCGGCGCGCCCCGCGCGGGCGCGCGTCGATCATGCCGCCGCGCGGCGTGTCGGGGCGCGGGGCGGCGTCGCCCACCTCTTCGAAGATCGCGCGTCGCTGGCTCATGTCCGGTCCTTTCCGAAGATCGCGCGGAAACTATAAGCCCGCGCCCCTCCCCGCAAGTCAGCGCCCCCGGACGAGCTGCCGCAGGGCACCGTGCAGCATCTGCACATCGGCCCGGCTGAGCGGCATCCGCGACCACAGGTTGCGCAGCGAGCGCTTCATGTAAGGGGCCTTTTCGGGCGGGAAAAAGAACTGCACCGCGTCGAGCCGGTCCTCCCAGTGATCGGCGAGCCGCTCGACCTCGATGGCGGGCGCGGGGGCATGCATCGGATCGGGGCGCGATTGCGGCGGCGGGGACGCGTCGCCCGCCATCTGCCGCCGCCACTCATAGGCCATCAGCAGCACGCATTGCGCGAGGTTGAGCGAGGCAAAGCCCGGATTGACCGGCACCGACACGATGGCCGAGGCCCGCGCCACGTCGTCATTCTCAAGGCCCGCGCGTTCCGGCCCGAACAGGATCGCCGTGCGCTCGCCCGCCGCCGCGCGCGCCCGTATTCCGGCCACCGCCGCCTCGGGGGTCAGCACGGGCTTGTCGAGCCCCCGCACCCGCGCGGTCGTGGCCAGCATGAAACTGCAATCGGCCGCCGCCGCGCCGATGCCCTCATGCACCGTCGCCGCCTCGAGCACCGGGTCGGCCCCGGCCGCCATCGCGCGAGCGGCGGGGTTGGGCCAGCCGTCGCGCGGGCCGACGAGCCGCATGTCCTCGAGCCCGAAATTCAGCATCGCCCGCGCGGCGGCCCCGATATTTTCGCCCAGTTGCGGGCGGACGAGCACGATGGCGGGGGCAAGGTCGGACATGGCGCGGGTGATAGGCGCGGCGCGGGGTCTGGGCAAGCGGGTCGTGCCTGCGCTAAGGACGCGCGCACGCCCTTTTCCCGGCAGGAGCCCGCCATGGCCGACGACGCGCCGCAGCTATATCTCGTCACCCCGCCGCAATTCGACCCCGACCCCTTTTCCCAGACGCTCGCCGGGTTGCTCGACGCGCAACCCGTGGCCTGCGTGCGCCTCGCGCTCGCCACGCGCGACGAGGAAACGCTGATGCGCGCGGCCGACGCGCTGCGTGGCGTGACCGAGCCGCACGACGTCGCGCTTGTCATCGCCGATCACTGGAAGATCGCCGAGCGGGCCGGGCTCGACGGGGTGCATCTGGGCGACGGCTCGCGCAACGTGCGCAAGGCCCGCGCCGATCTGGGGGCGGATGCCATCGTCGGCGCGTGGTGCGCGACCTCGCGCCATGACGGCATGACCGCGGGCGAGGCAGGGGCCGATTACATCGCCTTCGGCCCCGTGGGCGGCCCGACGCTGGGCGAGGATGCCCGCGCCGAGGACGAGCTGTTCCAATGGTGGTCCGAGATCGTGGAGCTGCCGGTCATCGCCGAGGGCGGGCTCGACGAGGCCGCGCTGTCCCGTCTGGCCACGATCACCGATTTCGTGGCGCTGGGCGAAGAGCTCTGGTCAGCGCCCGACCCCCTGCGGCGGCTGGCCGAGCTCACGGCGGCGCTCCACGGCTAGGCGGATCGCGGCCTCGGTCGCGCGGGCCAGCGCCTTGCGGTCGGGCGACGCGGCCACCTCGACCGGGGCGTGCCAGTCGACCGCGACCCGCCCGTGCCGCGGCGCGGCGAGCAAATGCAGCAGATGCGCGCCGAACGCCATGTCGCCCCACCACCCATAGAACCGCGGATCGGCCCCCGCGGGCGCGGTATAGACCACCGAGACGGGCTGCACCGAGATCGCATCGCGCAGCCCTTCTGCAAAGAAGGCCCCGAACAGCGTCGCCTTGAAGGGCAGAACCCGCATCCCGTCGGTCGATGTGCCCTCGGGAAAGAACAGCAGCCGATGCCCCGCCCGCAGCCGCGCCTCGAACAATGCCGTCTGTGCGCGCGCCTCGCGCGGGTCGCGGCGGATGAACACGGTTCCCGTGGCGCGCGCCAGCCAGCCGATGCCCGGCCAGCCCGCCACCTCGGATTTCGACACGAAATAGAGCGGCCCCGCCGCGTTCAGAACGAATATGTCGAGCCAGCTCGAATGGTTGGCGACCAGCGCGCCGCGCCTGCGCATCGGCGCGCCGGTCGTCTTGCAGCGCAGCCCGATCAGGGTCAGCGCGGCGCGGCAGACGCCCACGGTGACCCAGGGCGTCACCGGACGCGCCAGCGCTGAGCCGCGCGAAATCCGGGCGCCGAGGGTCATCGCAGGCGCCTCGATCGCGCGCAGGATCATGTGGACGGCAAGCCCTCCGAACACGACGAGCGCGAGCGGCACGCCCTTGGCGAAAACTCGCAGCCAGCCCGCGGCCGAGATGGGGACGGGATCGGGGGGCGGCGCGCCGCGCCAGGTGCTCATCCCGCGCGGCCCCGCGCATAGAGCGCGCGCGAGCGCGGGTTCATCCGCGCCGCATCCATGACGAGACAGACATCGGTGGTGTTGAAGCTGCGATCGACAAAAGCCCCCTCGCCCACGAAACCGCCCAGCCGCAGATAGGCCTTGATGAGCGAGGGCACCGCGCGCATCGCCGCCACGCGGTCGATGGCGGCCTCGGGCAGCAGGTCCATCGCGGCCGCGCCCTCGCCCGTGGCCCGGACCCGGAGCGGCGGCGGCGCGAGATGGCGGTGATGCAGGATCGACAGCGGCGCGGCCAGCGCCTCGGGGTCGGTGCCGTGGAACGAAGCGACCCCGAACAGGATCTCGATGCGGTGGCGCTGCACGTATTCGGCGAGCCCGTTCCAGAGCACCGACATCGCCGTGCCGCCGCGGTAATCGGGATGCAGGCAGGACCGCCCGAGCTCCATCAGCCGCCGCCCCGAGGCGCGCAGCGGCGCGAGGTCGTATTCGCCCTCGGTGTAGAACCCCCCGGCGCGCGCCGCGCAATCGTCGCGCATCACGCGATAGACCCCGATGGCGCGGTCGGGCTCGGGGCGGTTCATGTCGCTCAGGATCAGGTGGTCGAAAAAGGGGTCGAAGCGGTCGGCCTCGATCCGGGCGGCGTGATCGACCATCGGCCCGTCGCCGCCGAGTTCCTCGACAAAGACGCGATAGCGCAGGCGCTGCGCGGCGCGCAGCTGGGTCTCGGTCGTGGCGAGATCGAGAGAGAAATCGGGCTCGGGCATCACTCGCCGGGGTCGGGGGGCGTCGGGGCCCGCGAAAACGGATCGGTCGGGCGGCTCGCGGGGTGTGCCGTGTCATAGGCGCCGCGCCGCCGTGACGCAACAGCCCCGCCCCGTGCGCTTAACCTTCGGTTAAGACTTGCGGGCCATACCGGGGGGAAGTCAGAACACGGGGATGAGGTCCACATGTCGACCGTCGATGACCACCTTGCCCACCTCGCGGAACATAACCGTGACGGTGCCGCCGATATTGCTTTGCACCTGCCCGTCGCCCCAGTCGGGACGGTCGGGGTGGCGCACGATCATGCCCGGCTCGAGCAGGGCGTTCATATCGGACATGGCGACGGCTCCTTCATGTCGGCGGATACGGGCGTGACGGCGCGCGAGTCCGAACTGGCGATGCTGGTCTCGTCGCGGATCTGTCATGACCTCATCTCACCGCTGGGCGCCATCGGCAACGGGCTCGAGCTGCTGGAACTGTCGGGAACCATCGCCGGGATGGAAATGCCGCTGCTCAAGGACAGTTCGCGCAGCGCGCTGGCCCGGATCAACCTGTTTCGCCTGGCCTTCGGTCCCGCGTCGCAGGGACAGACCATGGCGGGCGACGAGATCTCGCGCATATGCCGGTCGTCCTGGACCTCGCAGCGCGTCGGAATCGATTGCGACCTGCCCGCGACCACCGACCGGCGGCTCGCCCGGCTGGGGGTGCTGCTGGTGCTTTCGGCCGAAACGCTCTGCCCGCGCGAGGGGCATATCGCGCTGGCGCAGACCAGTGGCGGGCGGCTGGCCGCCACGCTGACGGCGGGGGCGCTGCGCGAGCCCCCCGGTTGGGAGGACATGCTGACGGATGCCGAGGCGCCCTTGCCCGCCGCCGCGCTGGTCCATCTGCCGCTGGCCCAACGCGCGGCCGCGGCGCTTGGCCGGCGGATCGAGATCACGCGGCATCGCGGTGCGATCACGCTCGCGGCCTGAGCGGGCCGCGCCCGACGATCAGCTGCGCACCGCCCCGTCGCCCCTGACGCGGTACTTGAAGCTCGTGAGCTGGCGCGCGCCCACCGGACCCCGCGCATGAAGCCGACCGGTCGCGATGCCGATCTCGGCGCCCATCCCGAACTCTCCGCCATCGGCAAACTGGGTCGAGGCGTTGACCATCACGATGGCGCTGTCGACCTCGTTCAGGAACCGCTCGGCCGCGGCGTCATCCTCGGTCACGATGCAATCCGTATGATCCGAGCCGTAGCGCGCGATATGGTCCATCGCCGCGTCGAGATCGTCGACCACCCGCGCCGCGATCACCTTGTCGAGAAACTCGCGCCCCCAGTCGTCTTCGCCCGCGGCCACAACCCCCTCGATCGCGGCGACCTCGGCCGAGCCGCGCACCTCGACACCGGCATCGAGCAGCGCGCGCACCACTCCCTGTCCCACGGTCGCAATCGCGTCGCGATGGATCAGCAGGCATTCGACGGCGCCGCAGATCCCGGTGCGCCGGGTCTTGGCATTCAGCACGATCCGCAGCGCCTTTTCGGGATCGGCGCTCGCGTCGAGAAAGATATGCACGATCCCCTCGAGATGGGCAAAGACCGGCACCCGCGCCTCGGCCTGCACCAGTCCGACCAGCCCCTTGCCGCCACGCGGCACGATCACGTCGATCACCCCGGTCATGCCCAGCATCCGCGAGACCGCGGCGCGGTCGCGCGTCGGCACGAGCTGGATCGCATCTTCGGGCAGGTCGGCCGCGCGCAGCCCCTCGACGAGGCAGGCGTGGATCGCGGCGGCGCTGTGATGGCTTTCCGAGCCGCCGCGCAGGATGACCGCATTGCCCGATTTCAGGCAGAGCGCCCCGGCATCTGCGGTCACGTTGGGCCGCGATTCGTAGATCACGCCGATCACGCCCAACGGCGTGCGCACCCTTTCGATGGCGATGCCCGACGGGCGGTCCCAGGCCTCGACGATCTCGCCCACCGGGTCGGGCTGGGCCGCGATGGCGCGCAGGCTTTCGGCGATGGCCCTCACGCGCGCCTCGTCCAGCATCAGCCGGTCGAGCATCGCGGCGCCGAGCCCCTTGTCGCGGGCAGCATCCATGTCGCGGGCATTGGCCGCCACCATTCCCTCCGCCCGCGCGACCAGCGCATCGGCCGCGGCCGACAGCGCGTCGGACTTGGCGGCCGATGAAGCGATGGCCAGCCGGGACGCGGCCGCGCGCGCCCGCGCGCCGATCTCGTCCATCATCGCCGCGATATCGTCCTGCACGGTCATCCCGTTCCCCCCTGAAGCACCATGTCGTCGCGGTGGATCAGCGCCGCGCGACCTGGATAGCCCAGAACCTCGACGATCCGGTCCGACCGGCACCCGGCGATGGCCCGCGCCTCGGTCGCGGTATAACGCGCAAGCCCGTAGCCCGCCACGATATCGTCGGGGCCGCGGATCTCGACCGGATCGCCGCGGCCGAACCCGCCCTCGACCGCCACAACACCGGCAGGCAGCAGTGACCGCCCCGCCTCGAGCGCGCGACGTGCGCCCGCGTCGATGCGCAGCGTTCCCTGCGGCTTCATCGCCGCGATCCAAGCCTTGCGCGCGGTCTGCGGATCGCCCTGCGGCAGGAACCAGGTGGCCCGCCCGCCGCCCCCGAGCGCGGCCAGCGGATGCAGCGCGCGCCCATCGGCGATGGCCATGGCGCAGCCCGCGCCGGTCGCGGTGCGTGCGGCCATGATCTTGGTGCGCATGCCGCCCTTGGACAGGGCCGTGGCCGGGCCGCCGGCCATCGCCTCGATCTCGGGGGTGATGCGTGCGACCTCGTCCAGGTGGCGCGCCTCGGGGTCGGTTTGCGGATTGGCGGTATACAGCCCGTCGACATCCGACAGCAGCACCAGCTGATCGGCGCCCACGGTCACGGCGATCTGCGCGGCGAGCCGGTCGTTGTCGCCGAACCGGATCTCGTCCGTGGCCACGGTGTCGTTCTCGTTGACGATGGGCACGCAGCCCAGCCGCAGCAGGGTGCCCAGCGTCGCGCGCGCGTTGAGATAGCGACGCCGGTCGGCGCTGTCCTCGAGCGTGACGAGCACCTGCGCCGCGCTCAGCCCATGCGGGGCCAGAACCTCTTCGTAGGCGCGGGCAAGGCGGATCTGGCCCACGGCGGCGGCGGCTTGCGCCTGCTCGAGCGGCAGATCGGCGCGGCCGAGCCCCAGCACCTCGCGTCCCAGCGCGATGGAGCCCGACGAGACCAGCACCACATCCGTGCCCTGCGTGCGAAGCGCGGCGACATCGGCGATCAGCGCGCGCAGCCAATCCGCGCGCAGCGCACCGTTGTCGCGGTCGACCAGCAGCGCCGAGCCGATCTTGACGACGAGGCGCCGCGCGGCGGCAAGGCTCAGGGCTGCCACGTTCCGCCCCCGGACATGTCGGGCGACGGCGAGGCCGCGCGCAGCCGATCCTGCGAGATCTCGGCGCGGACCGCGCGCAACACCTCGGCCAGCCCCTCGCCCGAAACGGCCGAGAGCGCCATGACCGGCCCCGCCGCGGCGGACAGCGCCGCCATCCGCGCCGCGCGCGTCTCGTCGTCGAGCGCGTCGATCTTGCTGAGGCAGGTCACGCGCGGCTTGTCGGCCAGCGCGCCGCCATAGGCCTCGAGCTCGCCGATCACGGTGGCCCAGTCGGCGGCGACATCCTCGCTCGACCCGTCGACGAGGTGGAGCAGCACGGCGCAGCGCTCCACATGGCCGAGGAACCGGTCGCCGATGCCGCGCCCCTCGCTTGCGCCTTCGATCAGGCCCGGAATATCGGCCATCACGAACTCGGCCCCGTCGATGCCCACGACGCCGAGATTGGGGTGCAGCGTGGTGAACGGATAGTCGGCGATCTTGGGCCGGGCATTCGAGGTCGCGGCGAGAAAGGTCGATTTGCCGGCATTGGGCAGGCCCAGAAGCCCCGCATCCGCGATCAGCTTGAGCCGCAGCCAGAGCGTCCGCTCGATGCCGGGCTGGCCGGGATTGGCCCGGCGCGGCGCCTGATTGGTCGAGGTCTTGAACCGCAGGTTGCCCCAGCCGCCATTGCCGCCCTCGGCCAGCACGACCCGCTGGCCCAGCGTCGCAAGATCGGCGATCACTGTCTCTTCGTCCTCGTCGAGGATCTCGGTGCCGACGGGCACCCGCAGCACGATATCGGCGCCGTTGGCCCCCGTGCGCTGCTTGCCCATCCCGTGCTGGCCGTTCTTGGCAAAGAAATGCTGCTGATAGCGGAAATCGATCAGGGTGTTCAGCCCGTCCACGGCCTCGGCGATGACATCGCCGCCATCGCCCCCGTCGCCGCCATCCGGCCCGCCGTATTCCATGAACTTTTCGCGGCGGAAGGACGCGGCCCCGCCGCCCCCCGCACCCGAGCGGATCTGGATTCGCGCTAGATCGAGAAACTTCATCGCGGCGCCTCCGGTGATTTCGAGAACAAGCCGATAGACGACCAGCCCCGCCGTCTCAACCCGCGTACGGCCCGCCAGTCGGCGCGGGTCACGACCACGAGATGCGCGGCGGCCGTTTGGCCATAGGCGCGGAACATGCGTTCGGCGGTCCCGGCATGGCGGAACCCCAGCTTGTCGAGCACCCGCGCCGAACGCGCGTTCGTCGCCATGTAGCACGACGCGAGGCTGTCGCGCGTCGGATCGGCAAAGGCCGCGTCGAGCACCAGCCGCCCGGCCTCGGTCGCGTAGCCCTGCCCCCAGGCGCGGCGATCCAGCCAATAGCCGAACTCTCCGGCGATCGAGATCACCCCGCAAAGCCCGCCATCGTCGCAGATCGCCCATGTCCGGCGCGGCTCGGCCGCGGGCGAGGCGATGAACGCCTCGGCGTCGTGCCGGGCATAGGGAAACGGCACGACAGCGAGCCATTTGGACACGTCATAATTGCCGACGCCCGCCACGATGGCGTCCGCGTCGCCCGCGCGCAGCGGCCGCAGGCGCAGCCGCGCGCCGGTCAGATAGGCGGTGTCAAAGCTCATGTCGTCATGGATACAGGGGCACGGAAGCGAAGGAAGCGGGAGGATCGGATACCCCGTTTCCGAAGGATCCTTGACGGCAAAAGGGGGACCGGCCGACGCCGATCCCCCAACGATACGAATGGCCTGAACGGGCGCGGACGCCGTTACTCGGCGGCTTCGGCCTCGGGCAGGACCGAGATGAAGGTCCGGCCCTTGAGCCCCTTGTGAAAGGTCACGCGCCCTTCGGAGGTCGCAAAGATGGTGTGGTCGCGGCCGAGGCCCACGCCCTCGCCCGGCCACCACTTGGTGCCGCGCTGGCGCACGATGATGTTGCCCGGAATGACCTCCTGGCCGCCGAACTTCTTCACGCCGAGTCGACGCCCTGCAGAGTCGCGACCGTTGCGGCTGGAACCGCCTGCCTTTTTATGTGCCATGCGTCGTCACTCCTTCTCGGCGTTGAATTCTTTGGCCTGGTCGATCCAGTTGTCCCGCTCGATCCGGCCCTTGAACGAAAGCTGATCGTCCATATAGGCGATTTCGGCGGGGCCCCAAGCCATGATCTGGTCGAAATGGAACACGCCCGCGTCATGCAGCTTTTTCTCGAGCGCCGGGCCGACGCCCGAAATCCGTTTGAGATCGTCGGGCTTGCCGTCGCGCGCCTCGGTCAGCAGGTTGCCGGGCTTGACGGTCTCGCCGCCGGCCGCCGCATCGGTCTTGGCCGCCGATTTCTCGGACGCGCCGCCGGTGGCCACGCGCTTTTTCATCTCGGCCTGGCCCGCGCGGTCGTGAACGATGTCGCCGCTATCGGCCTTGACCCCGGTCCAGCCGGCGATGCCCGCCCCGATCGCTTCCTTGACGCCCGAGGACGCGGCCCCCGATTCGAGAATGTCGGTCACGCGCAGAAGCGTGAGCTGCTGGCGATGGCCCTTGGTCCGCTTGGAGCCGTGCTTGCGCCGACGCTTGACGAAATGGATGACCTTTTCGCCCTTGATCTGGTCGATCACCTGCGCCTGCACGCCGGCCCCGTCCACGAAGGGCGTGCCGATGGTCGAGTTGACCATGAGGATTTCGTTGAACTGGACCGTGTCACCGGCATCGGCCGCAAGTTTCTCGACACGCAGGACGTCGCCTGCCTGAACCCGATACTGCTTGCCGCCGGTCTTGAGAACCGCGAACATCGTCGTCTTCCTTTGTCTGCCGCGTCCTGTGGCCTGCCCCTCGTGGGACCGGTTCCGGGATTATTTCCCGCCTCGGACAGCGCGCCCCCAACGGGGCGTCATGTCAATTGGATCGCCCGGTGGTGCAAGATGCACCGGCGAGCCGCGCGAATGCCCGCAAACCGCCCGCCTGTCAAGGCCCGGCGGCGCCGCGTCACAGGTCCTGCGTGGCCATCCGCGCCCCCGCCGCCCGCCCGAGCTCACGCGAGAGATCGACGTAAAGCGTATCGAAGGCCGCAAAGATCGCGCGGTTGAGCGATTGCCCCGCATCGCTGCGGCTGAGCGCGAGATAGGCATCGAGCGCGTCGGGATCGGCCGGCGCATAGGCCAGCGTCAGGTACCCCTCGAGCCATTCGCGCGTGTCGGCGCGGATCTCGGGCTCCTGCGCCCAGACCTCGGCCAGCATCTGGTCCTCGCTCATGCCGCCATCGGCCGCGCTGTCGGCAAGCCCGAGATAGAAGGCGAAGTTCGAATTGAGCGAGCCGACCACGTTCTGCTCGACTAGGTCGTTCACCTCGATGAACTCGGCCACATCGGCGGCCAGCGGATCGTTCTGCGCCGCGAGCGTCTCGGCACGCGCCTGCGCGGCCTCTTCCACCGCCTCGTCGCGGATCGCCTGCCGCGCCTCGATCTCGAGCGCGATGATCCCCGCCCCCTCGGGGCTGCCGAAGAACTCGAGCAGAGGCCCGATATCGACCCCGTCCAGCGCCTGCCGGAAATCGGCCTCGACCGCATCGGTCATGCGGCCGCGATCGTAGATGTCGTCGAGCCGCGCATCCCAGGACGGCCCGCCAGCGCTACCGAAAAGGTCGGCTGCCATGTCGCGGCCATAGGCGAGCCCCTCGTCGCGCATGATTCCCACGACCTCGTCGAGCCGTAGCGCATCGTAGAGCGCGCGCGTCTCGTCCTGCTGTGCGGACAGGGGCCCGGCAAGGGCCAGGAACGGCAGGGCGAGAACGGTCAGGCGCATGAAACGGGCTCCGGGGCGGTGCATCGGCTGGGCGATACCTATGGCGTCACCCCCGTCTTGCCAAGTTCGCGAACCGCTCTTGCACCCCGGCCCGGCTTTGGCTAGACGCCCCCCAGACCGCGGAGAGGTGCCGGAGTGGTCGAACGGGGCGGTCTCGAAAACCGTTGAGGGTGCAAGCCCTCCCAGGGTTCGAATCCCTGTCTCTCCGCCATACCGCATCCGCCCGCGTGACGTTTCTAGCGGGCTACCGTCTCCCGAAAATCCCGGTTTTTCCGCGCGTGCTGCGCCTGTGCAGGTCTTCGTCTGCCCCCCTCCCCCTCGCCCGCCCCATAACCGGCATTTACAATGCCGATTAAACGCCCTATCTCCATGCCGACAGACCCGAGACCGGAGGCCGCCATGGCCGAGCCCGCCGACGACACGCCCCGCATCGCCTCCGCCCGGCCCGAGATGACGCTGGCGGTCATGCGCGAGACCGGGCTCGATGAAGAGCGGCTGACCGAGCTCGTGCATCGTTTCTACGGCAAGGTGCGCGACGACGGGATGCTGGGGCCGATCTTTGCCGCGCGCATCACGGATTGGGGGCCGCATCTCGATCGCATGGTCGCCTTCTGGTCCTCGGTCGCGCTGATGACCGGGCGTTATCACGGTGCTCCGGTGCCCGCGCATACGAGCCTGCCGGTGGGGCGCGCGCATTTCGACCGCTGGCTCGCGCTGTTTCGCGAGACCGCGCACGAGGTCTGCACGCCCGAGGGTGCGGCGCATGTGATCCTGCGTGCCGAGCGCATCGCCCGGTCGCTGCACATGGCCGTCCAGGATGCGCGCGCCACCTGCCCGCATGCGGTCCCCTCCCTGCACTGACGAAAGGACGGCCCCATGACCGACGAGGTTCCCGTTCACGATACCGCCGCGCTGACGCATCACATCGAGGCGCGCTATCATGCGCGCCACCGCCGGCAACTGCCCGCGTTGGCCGACCTGTCGGAGCGGGTCGAAACCGTCCATGCAGACGATCCGCGCGCGCCCGCGGGGCTTGCGGCGATCCTGCGGCGGATGATCGGCGAGATGGAGGTTCACATGAAGAAGGAAGAGCTGATCCTCTTTCCCGCCCTGCGCGCGGGCGGCCTGCGCGGGGTCGAAAACCCCATCGCCGCGATGCGGGCCGACCATGATCACCACGAAAACGACCTGGCCGAGATCCGCCGGATCACCGGCGGGCCGACTTTGCCCCCGGACGCCTGCGGAAGCTGGACGCGCCTCTATGCCAGGCTGGAGGAGTTCATCGCCGATCTCGAGGCCCATATCCGGCTCGAGAACGACATCCTGTTCCCCCGCTTCGAGCCGCAGGGCGCGGCATGACCGGGACGGAGCCACTGTCACCCGACGACCGCGACGTTGCGGCATGGCGCAAGGAGCGGCGGGCCGCGCATCTGGCCGCGCGCCGCGAGATCGGCGTCGAGGCCCGGCGCGATCTTGAGACCGCAATCGCGGGGCATCTGCGCGGGCTGCTGGCATCGCGGTTCGGCGACATGCGGGGGCGGTCTATCTCGTTCTACTGGCCGATCAAGGGAGAGCCGGACCTGCGCCCGCTCATGTCCGATCTGGACGCGGCCGGCGCCCTCGTGCTGCTGCCCCTGGTCGAGCGCAAGGCCGCCCCGCTGGTCTTTCGGCGCTGGCGGCGCGAGACGCGGATGGTGCGCGGCGACTGGAACATCCCCGTCCCCCCGCCCGAGGCCGAGGCGATGGCGCCCGAGATCACGCTGCCCCCCCTCGTCGGGTGGGATCCGCAGGGCTACCGGCTCGGCTATGGCGGCGGGTATTTCGACCGGACGCTCGCGGCGCTCGATCCGCGCCCGTTTACCATCGGGATCGGGGTCGAGGCCGCGAGGATGCCGACGATCCGGCCGCAGCCGCATGACATCGCGCTCGACGTCATCCTGACCGAAACGGGGCTTCACCGCGCAGGTCCCGAAGCATGAGACCGGGGCGAAAGATTGGGTCGCTCACACCTATTGAACTTTGCGTGAAATGACGCGACACCCCACCGGAAAAAACCGGAATGGGCCACGCGCATGAATGCTGTCGACGAAAAGCTGCAACCGATCCTCAGCACGGTGATGCACCGCAATGCCGGGGAGCCGGAGTTTCACCAGGCCGCCCGCGAGGTTCTCGAGAGCCTCGGCCGGGTGGTCACGCGCAACCCCGAATACCGCGACGAGGCGCTGATCGAGCGTATCTGCGAGCCCGAGCGCCAGATCATCTTTCGCGTGCCGTGGATCGACGACAACAATCAGGTGCAGATCAATCGCGGCTTCAGGGTGCAGTTCAACTCCGCGCTCGGCCCCTACAAGGGCGGCATCCGCTTTCACCCCTCGGTCAATGTCGGGATCATCAAGTTCCTCGGCTTCGAACAGACCTTCAAGAACGCGTTGACGGGGATGCCCATAGGCGGCGGCAAGGGCGGGTCCGATTTCGACCCCAAGGGCAAGTCCGACCGCGAGATCATGCGCTTTTGCCAATCCTTCATGGTCGAGCTGCACCGCCACATCGGCGAGTATGTCGATGTGCCGGCCGGCGATATCGGCGTCGGCGCGCGCGAGATCGGCTATATGTTCGGCATGTACAAGCGCCTGAACAACCGCTTCGAGGCCGGCGTGCTGACCGGCAAGGCGCTGGCCTATGGCGGGTCGCGCGCCCGCAAGGAGGCGACGGGCTTTGGCACCGTTTATTTCGTCCGCTCGATGCTGGCCGATCTCGGCACCGATTTCGAGGGCAAGCGCTGCATCGTGTCGGGCTCGGGCAACGTCGCCATCTACGCCATGCAAAAGATCATGGCCTATGGCGGCAAGGTCGTGGCCTGCTCCGACAGCGGCGGCGTGATCGTCGACGAAAACGGGATCGATCTCGACCTCGTGCGCGAGATCAAGGAGGTGCGGCGCGGCCGCATCTCGGAATATGCCGAGGCCAAGGGCGCGGAGTGCACCTATCTCAAGGGCGGTAACATCTGGGAGGTGCCCTGCGAGATCGCCCTGCCCTGCGCCACGCAGAACGAGTTGAACGGAACCGACGCCCAGACGCTCATCGCGAACGGCGTCATCGTCGTGGCAGAAGGCGCCAACATGCCCTGCACGCCCGAGGCGGTACGGAATTTTCAGACCGCCGGTGTCCGCTTTGCGCCGGGCAAGGCCGCCAATGCCGGGGGCGTGGCGACCTCGGCGCTCGAGATGCAGCAAAATGCCAGCCGCGACAGCTGGTCCTTTGAAAAGACCGAGGAGCGTCTGGCCGAGATCATGGCGAATATCCACGATTCCTGCGTGCAGACCGCCGAGGAATACGGCGCGCCGGGCGATTACGTGCTGGGTGCGAATATCGCGGGCTTCGTCCGCGTGGCCGATGCCATGCGCGCGATGGGCGTGATCTGAAACGGCGCCGGGCGGGGACGCGCCCCGCCCGGACCTTTCCCGCTGACAGGGCACGCGCGCCCGGCTATCACGTCGCCATGCCCCGCGCCCCATTCGCCCGCCCCGACATGCCCCGCCGGCGGGTGCCCGCATGAGCCGCGCGGCACTGTTTCCGCCGGTGCCCGACCCGGTGCGGCTTGCCGCCGCGATGGCGTGCCCCCCCTGCGACCGGGTGCTGGCGATCCATTTCACGCCGCGTTCGGGCAGTTCGCGCCTGACCGAGATCCTTGCGCGCACCGGGCGGCTCGGCCACGCGCATGAGCTTTTCAACCCCAACTTCATGCCCGCCATCGCAGCGACGCTCGGCGCGGGCGATCTCGACGGCTATATCGCCGCCGCACGGCGCGGTCTGGCCGTGGGCGGCACGCTCGGCTTCGAGATCACGGCCCACCAGATGCGCCGCGTGTTCGGCGGTCCGCGCGGCTTCCGCCGGGCCTTTCCCGAGGCGCGATCGGTCTGGCTGATCCGCGAGGACATCGTGGCGCAGGCGGTGTCGCTGGCGCGGATGGTCGGATCGGGCGTGGCCCACAGCGTCGAGCCCCATGCCGACTCCGCGCCGCCCTTTCCCTATGACGCGGCCGGGATCCGGCGCTGGCTCGACCATATCCTGCGGGCCGAGGATCGCGACGCGGCGTTCTTCGACAGCTTCGGCATCGCGCCGCTGCGGCTGAGCTACGAGCGTAGCATCGCCGTCCCGCCCGCCGCGCTGGCCGCGCGGATCGCGGATCACGCGGGCGTGGCGCTCGGCCCGGCATCCGATGCGCCCCTGTCCCACGCCAAGATCGGCGGGGCCGAAAACGCGGCCCATGCCGCCCGCTTTCGCGCGGACCATCCCCGGCTCGTCGCCCGGATCGCGCGGCGCCGGCGCGCACGGCTGGACCTTCTCACCGGCTGAGCGCGGGCGTGACGTCGAACGTGGACGGATCGAGCCGCGTACCCGGTGCCACGACATGCCCGTTCGGCGCGGCCCGCAGCGCGTCGCCCTGCCCGCCCATGTCGTAGCCGAACACCTCAAGTCCGGTAGCCAGGGCCTCGTGCAGCGCAAAGGAAAACGTCTCGGGCCAGATCGACGGGATCAGCCAGCATGTCACCCCGTATCGGCGGCCCAGCGCGGCGATTTCGGACCGAAGATAGGGGCCGTGCACGATCAGCCGCGGGTCCGAATAGCCGGGGGCGAGCTTGCCGATGACCACGATGCGGAAATCCGGCCCGCTATGGGCAGCGAGATCGCGGATGACCGCCGCCCCCTTGGGATAGCCGATATTGCCAAGAACACCGACCACCGTGCCGCCGCCTCCGGGCGGGGATAGGCGCTCGGGCGTGGCGAGCAGGCGGTGCGGCTGGATCGCGATCCGGGGGGCGAGTTCGGGCCAGACCCGCGTGACGAGGCGCTTGCCCGAGGGCGCAAAGACGGTGATCGCATCCGCCCGCGACATGAACGCGTGCCAGCCGTCGCGCCAGGCGGCATTGTTGCTCGGCACGACCCATTCGGGCGCGGAAAGGCGGCGATAGCACGCCTCGCAAGACGCGGGCGCGGGCAGGTCGCAAAACCGCCCGTCATGCCCCAGCAGGTTGTAGCTCGGGCAGAGCGGGAAATAATCGTGGAACACCGCCTCGACCCGGTCGCCGGGGTGGATCGCCCCGAGCAACGCGCGCATGGCGGCCAGCGGATCATGCGCGCCGACAAGGCTCGAATAGACCACGCACCGCCGCGCCACGGGGGCCAGCAGCGCCTTCAGAGCCCCGAGAGGGACCAGCGCCGCGACCCGTCCCTCGGCGCTGTAGAGCTCGGCCGCCAGCACGTTCTCGCGCGGCTGCGCGCGCAGCACCAGCGCGGCGCCGCGCGCGTCGACCGCGCCCCGGACCTCGTCCATCAGCCAGTCATTCGCCCCCCCGCCCCAATCATGGGCCAGGAACAGGTCGAGCGGCCCGTTCCCCTGACCGGCCAGAGCGACTCCGGCGATCAGACGCGGCACCGCGCCGGGATCGTCCTCGATGAACCGCATCACCATCCGATCGTAACCGGGGTAACGCCGGGCGATCATCCGGTTGCCCTCGGCGATGAGGGCGGGCCGCGCTTCGCCAAAGGATCGCCCGCTGCGATGTTCGACGAAAAGCCCCCCGTGCAGGATATGCGCCGCGCCCATCGCGGCGGTGCGGCGGCACCAATCGACCTCTTCGCCATATCCGGGGCCGAAAGCCGGATCGAACGCCCCGGCCCGGTCGAGCCATCGCCCCGACAGCGCCATGCAGAACCCGACCCCCGTCGGTGCGGGCGAAAGCGTCTGCCGCCAGTCCAGATTGGCCAGCGTGGCGTCGATGGCGGCCGCCTCGCCGGGGGCGAGCCTTCGGGGACGGCAGATCACCGGGACCGACCCGATCTCGGCATCGTTGGACAGGGGCGTGACGCTGGCGATATCGGGCCCATCGGCAAAGGGCGCCATGATCCGGTCGAGCCAGCCCTCGGGCACCACCGCGTCCGAGTTGAGCAGAACCACGTCGCCCCGCCGCATCCCCAGCGCGCGGTTCACGCTGCCCACGAAGCCGAGATTGGTAGCGTTTTCCAGCAAAACCGCCCCCGGAACCCGCGCCACCCAGTCGCGCAGGACCACGAGCACCTCGGGATCGGTCGAGGCGTCGTCGATGGCGATCACCCGGTCGCCCGGCCCAAGGGTCGGCGCCAGCGCGGCAAGGCAATGGCGCAGATCGGACAGGGCGTCATGCACCGGCAGGACGATATCGACGGGTGCGCGCGGCGGAAGAGGCGCCGGCTCGAACAGGCTCGCCTCGACCCGGCGCAACGGTGACGGGGCGGGTCGCGGCAGCAGCGCGTGTTCCAGCCGCTGCCCCGCGGCCGGATCGCCCCGCAGCGCGTAGCGGGCCAAGTCGGCCCGCGCGCCCCACGCGAAAGCGGCGAGCCGGCGGGACGTGCGCGAGGCATTGCGGACCCGCCCGAACGGACCGGCCAGCGGGATCGCGTGCATCCGCGCCGATCTGCCCGTTGCCCAGCGCAGCCGCAACGCCCCCTCGATATCGACGGAGAACCGGCCCCCCTGCGCGTCGTCGCGCCGGACGAGGGCATGATCGCGCTCGGTGGCGAACCGGATCTCGGGCGCGATCTGCACGCCGTCGATGCGGGTTCGCCCGCCGCGGACCGTGATCCGGTCGATCCGCGCCAGTGCCGCGCCACCGTCGCAGAGCTCTATCGGCCCGTGCCCGCCACGGGCCTGAACGGCATGATAATGCATCACGACCAGCCACGCCGCGCCGATCCGGTCGGCCAACATCGCGCGCAGATCGCCCAGCCGGGCCAGGAACCCGGTCATCCCGCGACCCTTTCGGGCAGGATCGGCCGGATGGCCTGCCACGCGGCGGCGAGGCTCTGGCGCCGTTCCAGCAGATGCAGATTGCCCCGTTCGGGGAACGCGTCCGGCGCGGGGTCCAGATCGCCCGGCACAAGATCGGGGCACAATTCCACGAGCCGCGCGTTATCGGCGTCGAAGCGGCGCTGGATCTCGGCGGCAAACCCCCTTCCCGGCCGCAACTGCTCGACCACGCGCAGCGCATCGAACCATTCGCTGCGCCTGCCCAGCGGGCGCCCGGCATCGACCGCGGCATTGACCAGCGCCAGCGCCCGGATATCGAGGAATGCGTTCATCCGCGCCGCCTCCTTCGGCCCCGCGGCGAGGTCGGCATCGGCCAGCCGCTCGAGCGTGTCGCCGATATCGGGGCTGCGCCGGAACGCCACGAGCTTGAGCCGGGCGGCCCCGAACACGTTGGCCCAGAGCCGCCAGAGACGCAGATATTCGCAGTAATGGCCGTCCCCTGCCCGCGCACGCAGGAAACCCGCATCGACGCGCTGCCCCACGCGCGCCGCCGTCGAGGCGAGCGAGACCAGCATGTCGATCTGCGGGCGCAGATGCAGCACCACGACGATCTCGTCGAAATGAGGCGCGAGCAGATCGCGCACCCGCGCGACCTCGTCCTCTGTACGCAGGCGCGAATGCAGATGCTCGGACGAGATCAGCCAGCGATCGCAGCCGCCCCATGCGTCAAGCTCCTGCCCAAGCCGTTCAGCAAGCGTCGCGCGCAACCGCGCAAGGCCCGGCGCCGTCACCGCGCCGAGCGCCTGCGCGCCATCGTCGCCGGGGTCGAGCCGCTGGCAGGCCACGGCCAGCGCGCGATGCGAGGGCGTGCCCAGCGCCTCGGGATAGCGCAGGCCCTGCCGTGCAAGGCGCGCGCGCCGCGCGACCAGCCGCATCTGCAGCGCGGTCGTCCCGGTCTTTTCGGTGCCGATATGCAGGATGCACAGACGCTCCATACCGCTAGCCCCGCGCCGGGCGCGGCCGGCGCCACGCGGGCGGCAGACCGGCTTGCAGATCGCCCAGCCAGAGCCGGGCGGCCGAGGGCGCGCGCCGCCCCGCGGCCAGCCGCGCGATGGCGGCCCAATCCTCGGCGCCCAGATCCTCGGGGTAGAGCGTGCCCTCGTGCATCGGCGGGATCGCAAAGGCGAAATCGGGCTGGGTGCGGCGCACCGCCTTGACCAGCGCGCGGTTCATCGGGTCGAACACCTCGCGCGCACGGGTCTCGAGCGCGCGGGTGAACATGGTCGTGGGCCGGGGCGGCGTCCCGCGCAGCAGCCGCGTCAGGCGGTGCAGCGTCACAGGATCGGCCAGCAGCCGCTCGCGCGGCCAGAGGATCCGCATGACGGCGCCCGCCAGCGGGTCGGGCGAGCGGTTGGCCGCAGCGTCGGGGACATCGGCAAAATCCGTGGCGGGCGCGCCGATACCGAGCCGGTCGAGAAACCAGCCGAACGGTCCCTCGGGATGGGTGCGCAACGTCTCGTAATCGACCACGGTCACGTTCCCGGCGCCGAACGCATCGGTCAGCCGCGCATGGAGATCGCCGAAATCCAGCGTCCGCTCGAGCGTCTCGCGCCGCTCGATGGAGCGGGCGAGAAACCGCTGCGGATCGAGCGGCGCGCGCCGCACCCGCACCGCTTGTAGGTAGATAGCCTGCAACAATTCGATCTGCGTGCGCAGGGCCAGCGTGACGCGCAGCGTGCCGAACCCCTCGATCCGGCGGCAGAAATCGGCAAGCGCATCGGGGTCGCGCGCCAGCAGAAAGAACAGCTCGCAATTCAGGTGGACCGTACCAGGCGCATCGCGCAACCGCGCCAGAACCCTCTCGACATGACCCATGGGGCCATGCGGCGCATAGAGCCATCTCGGAAAGGCGGTGCGCCGCCAGGGCGTCAGCAGAAAGGCATGATCCCAATCGCCGCGCATCCGGGGATAGATCACCCCGTGCCGCGCCAGCGCCGCGCGATTGTGCGCCATCCGCGCCTGCACATAGCTCGTCGCGGTCTTTTGCAGGCCCATATGGATCGCCAGATCGGCCATCAGCGCCCCCCCGCGACCAGCGCGAGATGAGCGGCCGCGATCTCGGCGGGCGCGGGGGGCGGCGCGATCCCGCCTGCGAGGCGCGCCCATGTCGCGTGGTCGCCGCCCAACCGGTCCAGCGCATCCGCCCAGGCGCGGGCGCTGCCCACCGGGACGTAGACACCGTCCACCCCGTCGCGCACCATTTCTGCCATGCCCCCGATATCCGAGCAGACCACCGGGCGGCCATGGGCGAAGGCCTCGTGGATGACCATCGGCGCGTTTTCCCACCATGTCGATGGAACCAACACCCAGTCGCAGCGCCCCATCCGCGCCGAAAGGCCCGCCGCGTCATAGGCGCCGGCCCAGTCCAGCACGCCCTGCGCCCCGAGCGGCGCGGCAAGCGCCTCGATGCGGGCGGCGAACGCGGCGGGCTGGCGATCCAGGCCCGTGCCGTTGATCTCGACCGAGATCTCGCGGCGGCGCAGCCGGGGCAGCATCGCGACCGCGCGCAGCAGGACCTCGAGCCCCTTCAACTCGGTCAGCCGTCCGAAAAAGGCGAAACGGGTTGCGTCGGGGTCGCGGCGCGGCGCGCGGGCGGCGGCGGGCGGGGCGATGGCGTTCCCGATCACCGCCACCCTGTCGCGCGAAAGACCCCACGCGACGTAGCGCTCGCGCAGAAAGACCGACGGCGCGACAAAGCTGTCGACCAGCGCGAAATGGCGCAGCATCCATTCGCGGCGCAGCCAGAACTGCCCCGGATCGCGGTCGGGAAAGCAGCGCGCGCAGATCACGGGCGCCGCGTGCGTGCAAAGCCGCCCCTCGCCACGCGTCACCATCTGCCCGTCGGCCGCGCAGATCCCGAGATATTCATGCAGGGTCAGGATGATATGCGCATCCGGCACGACCCGCCGGATCAGCGGGATCACGTCCAGCCCCGGCCGGGCATAGTGATGCAGATGCACGATATCGGGCTGCACGCGCGCGAGGAACGCGGCCAGCGTCGCGTGGTTCTCTGCCGCATGGGCGGGGCGCAGGGTGAACCAGTCCGAGATGCCCGTGTCCCAAAGCCATTCGCCCGGCGCGTGCGAAGACAGCGCGCCGGTGGGCGCCCGCCCCGTGTCGAGCGTCGCGACAAGCTGCGACTCCGCCACCCCCGGCAGGTCGCGATAGGCGTCGGCCAGTGCCTTTGCCGCAACCTCGCTACCGCCCGCGCCGAGGTCGGGATGGCCGTTCGACAGGGTGACGATGCGGTGCCCGGTCATGGCGCGCCCCCCGCCATGAGCCACGCATCGGCGGCCGCGCACCATTCCGCGCGCGAATTTCCGCGCCCCGCCCCGAGGGCGACCAGTCGCACCGCTTGAACCACGCGCGGCGCGCTGCCCCGCGCGGTCAGCCGCGCGCAGAGATCGGCCACCGCGCCCTCGGCACCGAACCGGGCGGCGTCGAGCCCGCCGGCCGCGAAATAGGCCGCGCGCCCGACCATGAGGCAGCCCGCAGGGGCGCGCGCGGGTTGCGGCACGTCCCACTCGGGCGGCAGGCCGGTGGCGCGCGCGCAGCCCTCAGGGCCGGTCAGGATCGGCACCGCCGCGCCACCGTCCATTGCCGCGCGCAAATCTCCGACCCAGCCCGGCCGGTCGGGGACCACGCCCGCACCGAAAAACAACAGCACCGCCCCCCGCGCCTGTTGCGCGCCCACCCGCGCGGGGCCGAGCGGCCCGCCCCCGCGACCGCACAGG
Organism: Palleronia sediminis; assembly: GCF_004358695.1. Classification (GTDB taxonomy): domain Bacteria; phylum Pseudomonadota; class Alphaproteobacteria; order Rhodobacterales; family Rhodobacteraceae; genus Palleronia; species Palleronia sediminis. The sequence continues at coordinate 27,346 of NZ_SNAA01000002.1, read as the reverse complement.
ATCACGCGCAGCGGCAGCGACCAGAGGGCGGCCAGATGCTCGATCTCGGGCGCGAGCGGCACCGCCCGGCCGTCGTCGCAGATCGTCGCGATCACCTCGGCCCGGCCGGTGATCTCGGGGTCCGAGGCCAGCGCGACGATCTGCGCCGCCGCGACCGCCGGGTCGGGGCCGGGCGAGACGATCACCGTCAGATCGGGGGCGGCGGGCGGCTCTCCGACGGTCGTGTCCCGCAGGATGGCGGGCGGACGCGCCTCGTCGCACGAGGGCGCGATCCGCGCGACCAGCGCCCCGTCCGCACGGGCCATGCGCGCGGCCGCCGCCCCCGGCGGCAGGGACATGGACGACAAGCGCCGTGCGGCGGCGGCCAATCCGGGCGGCAGGATCTCGGGGCGTGCGATCTCGTTCAGGACACGCTTGCCACGGCCCGTCAGGCGGCAAAGCCGCAGCCGTGTATCGGGGCCGAGGCCTTCGACGAAACGAACGAAACCCGGCGCCCCGACCTCCTGCGTCATCGCGGCCGCGGCAACATCGCGTCGCACCAGCCGGAACGCCGGGCCGAGCCGCAGCACCGACGGCGCCGGGCCATCGGTTTCGATCCAGAAAAGCTCGCCCTCCGCGTCCATGACCCAGCCAAAGGCGATGCCGCACCCGGCCCCGTCCGCGACGAGCACCGCGTCGAGCGCGCCTTCGGCCATCGTCGCGGACGACGGGGCGGGTATCGCGGGGAGGGCGCGCAGCGTCTGAGGCAACCGCGAGGGCGCCGCGGACCCCTCGGCGCGAATGGCGCGCACCAGAAGCGGCGCGGCCGTGCGCAGCGCCGCCGGGCTTGCCGGGCCGGGGGGCGGCAGGGCGACCCGAACGCGCGCCTCGCCCGCCGCAAGCGCCATGCCCGTTCGCGCCGCGCTGCGCGCCACCAGCGCGAACCCCTCGCCGCCGCCCATCGCCTTACGGACATCAGCGCGGTCGATCCTGAGCTGTGCCGCCCCGATGGCGCGCCCGTCGCGGCAGAGATCGACCGACAGGCCCGCGCGCGAGACCCAGCCCGTCACCACGAGCAAATCGTCGAGCATCGCGGCGCATTCGACGAACACCCGCGCCGATCCGACCCGCACGGGTCGCGTGCCCCGCCGAAATCCAAGGCGGGCGCCCATCACAAGAGCCCCTCCCACAGCGCGGCCTGCGTGGCGAGACCCCGCCGGGCGGCGATATGCGCGCGTGTCCGGGCCGCGATCCGCTGCCGCGTTTCCGGGTCGTCGATCAGCCCCAGCACCGCCGCCGCCCAGTCCCGCGGCGAGTCGCCCAGCAGCTTGCAGTAGCCGCCGCGCGCCGCCGCGTGACCCGCCGCCCAGCAGTCGGACGCGAGCAGCACCGCGCCCACCTGGTCCGCCTCGAGCAGCTTGTTGACCGAGCGCGCGGCGTTGAACGCGCCGGGCGCCAGCGGATAGAGGACAATCCCGATCCGCGCCCGCCGCAGAAAGGCCAGCCAGCGCGGCCACGGCATGTCGGGAAGGCGCAGGATACGCGGGTCGCGCCGCCAGTGCCGCGGAACCCGCGCGCCCCCGGCGACGATCACCCGCAGGCCCGGACGCGCTTGCCGGCAAAGCTCGATCGTCTCGATGGCAAGACGCAGGTCGCCCGCATGCGCCGGCGAGCCAAGCCAGGCAATATCGGCGCGGATCCCGTCCGGCGCCGATTGCGGCGGCGTCCAGGCGGGGTCGATCCGAACGATCCGCCGCCCCGGCAACCGCGCCGCGTAAAGTCGCGCCAGCCGGTCCGACGACACGAGCACCGTATCCGCGCGGGCCTCGACCCGCGACGCGTCGCGGCATTCGGTCAGGGCGAGCTTCATCCGGTAGGCCAGCGGCAGGGTGCGGTCCCACAATCCACCGTGCCAGTCGTCATCGGCCACCAGGATCACGCGGTCATGCGGGGGCAAGGCGCGCATCCCCGAGACATGGCGCAGCACGATCAGCGTGCCGCCCGCGCGAAACAGCGTCGGCCCGAGCGCCACCAGATCGCCCCGCGCGATCCGGTCGGCACAGCTCCACCGCAGGTATAGGTCGGCCGTGGGGCCCGGCCCCGCATCGGGCGCCGTCGCGTCCGGTATCGACAGGGCGCGCAGGCTCATGCGTCGCGCGCCGGGCGGGTGCCGGCCCGCTCGTCCGCGTCGGGCGCGATCCGCACCGCGCGGCCCGCCGGCAGGCGGCGGCGCAAGGGCCAGGGCAGCGCCTCGAGCGCGCGTGCGGCCAGCGCCAGCCGCCGGGGAAAGACGATCCGCCGCCGACCCCGCGCAAGCCCGCGCGCGATGCGCCGCGCCGCGTCGTCCGGCGTGATGACAAAGGGCGTCGGGCCGCCATGGCGCGCGGTCATCGGTGTGGCGACAAAGCCCGGCAGAACGAGGCTGACCGCGACCCCCCGCCCCGCGACCGCGCGTTCGAGCGCGGCGGCATAGCCCGACAGCCCGGCCTTGGCGGCGCTGTAGCTCAGCAAATGGGGCGTGGGCGATAGCGCGGCGATGGACGAAATCAGCGCGATGCGCCCCTGCCCGCGCGCGATCATGCCCGGCAGCACCGCTTCGACCGTGGCGATGGCCCCCGCAAGCGTCACCCCGACGACGCGGGCGGCCTGCCCCGGCGGTTCGACCCCGTCGCGATGACCGGCCGTCACCCCTGCCCCCACGACGAGCAGCGCGACCGGATGGGCCTCGGCAAAGGCGGCGAGCCCCGCGGCGAAACCCGGATCGCGCAGATCGGCGGCGAGGATCTCGGCCCGCCCGCCCGCGCGGCCCACCGCGCGCGCCACCGTTTCGAGCCGCGCGCGGTCGCGCCCGCAAAGCAGGATGGGCCGGTGCCGCGCGGCCAGCAGCGGGGCCAGCGCCGCGCCGATCCCCCCGCTCGCCCCCGTAAGGATCGCGGCACCGGCCGACGGAGCCCTCCGGCCCGGCGCATCCGCATCGCGCGCCGCATCCTCGACGGCCGCGACATCCTCGGGCGTCAGATCGTCGAGATAGGCAATGTCGCCGGGCGGATCGGGCATGGCAAATGTGAACTCGGGCTGGCCGCCCGCGCGCACCGCCGCGACCAAAGCCCGGTTGCGCGGGCCGAAGGCACTGGCGAGCCGCGCGGCCTCGTCGCGGGTCAGAAGGCTGGTGCGGTCGATGCCGCGTGCGCGCAGCGCGGTCCGGGCCGCGTCGACACGGGCGGGCGTCGGGGGATGGGGCGCGGTCACGCGGCGCGCAAGCTCGAAGGCCAGCGGCGGCGGAGAGCGGTTCGCCTGCGCCTCGCTCACATCGGCAAAGCGCCTGGCCGGCGCGGCGACGCCCAGCAGGCGCAGGAACTCGCCGAACGGCCCGTCCGGGGCCTCGTGGAAATCGGCGTAGTCGAGCACATGCACCGCCCCCGCCCCGAACGCCTCGGAATAACGGCGATAGAGCGGCGTGAAATCGGCCTCGAGCCCGTGGGCCATCCCCGTGTCGATGACCCGCGCGACAAAGGCACCGCGGTCCGCGGTGCAATCGGCGTTTCGGGCGCGCTGCATCCAGACCGAGGACAGGAACCCGGCCTGTTCGCGCAGGCTCAGAACGATGCGCACATCCTCGAACCCCGACAGCCGCGCGGCCAGATCCCGCGTATCGACCGGGTCGGGCAGACGGCGCGAGAACGCCTCGGCCGACAGAAGGACGGTGCCGGGGTGGCGCGCATATTCGGCAACCAGGCGGGCGAAATGGGCATCGCGCGTCTCGCCGCCGAAATGCGTCTCGGGCAGGCGGGTGCGGATCCATGGCCCCGCGAGGCAGGCATGATGCACGTTGCCGCCGCATTCGGGATAGAGCACGCCATGCCGCAAGAGCCGCTTGCGATTGCGGGCAAAGCGCATCTGCAGATAGGTGGTCGCCGTCTTGTGGGCGCCGATATGCAGGACCAGCCGCGCCATCACGCCGCCTGCGGAATGGGTGCCGTGCCGCTCATGCGGGGTCGTCCAGCAGCCGGGCGATCCGCGTCAGCACGTCGTCGATCTGCTCGGGTCGGTGGTCGGCGGTCAGGAACAGTCGCAGCCGCGCGGCCCGGTCGGGCACCGCGGGAGCCAACACCGGGGTCACGGCGTATCCCTGCGCGAACAGCGCGTCGGACGCGCGGGCGGCGCGCAGCGAGTCGCCCACCATGACGATGCCGATGGCATGGCCCTGGGCCGTGCCGCAATCGAGCCCGAGCCGCCGCGCCGTCGCAAGGAAATGCCGACCGTTGGCGGCAAGCCGGGCCAGCCGCTCTGGCTCGGCCTCGATCAGCGCGAGCGCGGCGCGCGCGGCCGCGGCGACCGAGGGCGCCATCGCCACCGAATAGACCGATCCCGGCGCCGCGTGCCTGAGCAGGTCGATCAGCGTGCGGCGGCCCGCGACCACGCCGCCGCAGGCGCTGAGGGATTTCGACAAAGTGCCCATGGTGATGTCGATAGCATCGCGCGACACGCCCGCCGCCTCGCACAGCCCGCGGCCGGTCGCGCCCAGCACGCCGATGGAATGGGCCTCGTCCACCATCAGCCAGGCGCGGTGTTCCCGTTTCAACTCGACAAAGCGGGCAAGGTCGGGCGTGTCGCCATCCATCGAGTAAAGCCCCTCGACGATGACGAGGGCGCGGTCGTGGCGGTGCCGGATCTCGGACAGGCGCGCCGCCGCCCTCGCCCAGTCGTTATGCGGAAAGGTGATCCAGGCCGCGCCCGAGGCGCGCGCGCCCTCGTAGATCGAATTATGGCACAGCTCGTCCATCACGATCAGGTCGCCGGGCCCGGTGAGCGTGCGCAGGATCGCCTCGTTCGTGGCATGGCCCGATACGAAGGTCAGCGCGGCCTCGGTGCCCAGAAACGCGGCCAGGGCGGTCTCGAGCGCCTCGTGATAGGTGCATTCGCCCCCGCCGATGCGCGACCCGGTGGCCGACCCGCCCCAGTCGCGCGCGGCCGCGGCCACGGCCTCGGCGATGGCGGGGGAGCGGTTGATCGACAGGTAGTCGTAGCTGGCAAAGCCGGTGATCCAGCGGCCGCCGATCCGAACGCGCGGCCCGTCGACCGCCTCGGCCTGCCGGAAATAGGGCGAGCGCAGACCCAGCGCCTTGCCCGCGGCCTCGATCAGCTTGAACTGGCGAAAGGCGGGCAGCGTGTCGAACCGCGTCGGATCGGCAGGCGGCTCGGGCGCGGCCGCGCGACCCGCGACGCCCACCTCGGCGCGCAGCCGCGCCATGGTGTCCGATGCGCCCGGATCAGTCGGTTTCGGCATAGAGATCCACCGCCGTCTCGACCTCGTCGAGGATCGCGGCGCGCTGGCGTTCGTCCACCTCGTCCGCGACCACGTTGCGCCCGACGAAAGCCGCCTCTTCGGCCAATGCGCCATCGCCCCGCGCGCCCTCGAACAGTGCGCGCACGAGATGGGTAAGGTTCAGCCCCGCCCGCATCCCGGACCCGGAGAGAGGCGCCCCGATCCGGTCCTCGATGGTCAGCTTGAGGCTCATCGCCAGCAGGCTGTCGAAACCCATCTCTTCGAGCGGGCGGAGCGGGTCGATCTCTTCGGGGGTCATGTGCAGGATGCGCGCCGTCTCGATCACCAGCATGTCGAGCACGGCCTTGCGCGCCGCCGTCTCGCCCATCCCGGCCACCATCGCCGCCAGGTCGAGCGTGGCCTCGCCCGCCGCGCCGCCCCGCATGTCCACGAGATCGAAAAGCGGACCGCGCAGCACGCCGAGCCCCTTGGCCACCCGCCCCCAGCTTGCCGGCGCGATGGTGACGGTGGCAAGGTCAGGCCGCGTGGCGAGGACACCGCCCAACCGGTCCAACGCATCACGCGCCGACATCAACGGCCCGAGCCTGTCGGCGTGTTTCGCCACATCGGGCGTGCGGGACAGGTAGCCGGTATCGCCGATGGGCCCCCAGGCCACGGCCAGCGCGGGTTTGCCGGCGTCCCGGCGGGTCCGGGCCATGGCCTCGAGCGCGCGGTTCGCGGCGGCATAGGGCGCCTGGCCCGGATTGCCGAACCGCCCCGCGACCGAGGCATAGAGCCAGAAATGCCCCACGTCCTGCGCATCGGCCAGCGCGGCCAGCGCCTCGGCACCGTCGAGCTTGGCGCGCAGAACCGGCGCCATCGCGGCATCGTCCAGCGTGGCAAGGATCCCGTCATGCAGCACCATGGCGGCGTGAACGATCCCGTCGAGCGGCCCCGCCTGCGTCGCGATCCGCGTGCCAAGCGCGGCCACCGCATCCCTGTCCGTGACGTCGAGCGACACGGCATGAACCCGTGCCCCGGCCTGCGCCAGCCGCGCGCGCCCCGCCTCGTCGATCCGCCCGCCGCGACTGGCCAGCCACAGCTCGCAAGGGCCCTGCGCCGCCAGCCATTCGGCCGTGGCAAGGCCGAAACCCTGCGTCCCGCCCACGATCAGCCAGCGCCCGGCAAGGGCGCGGGCCTCGGGTCGCGCGGGGTTGCCGGGGGGCGGCTCGGGCGCGCGGATCACCAGCTTGCCGAGATGGCCCGCGCGCTGCATGTGCCGGAAAGCGGTCTCGGCATCCTCGGCGGGAAAGACCTCGACCGGCAGCGGGGTCAGCGACCCTTCGACGAAGCCCGCGCAGACACGCTCCATCACGCGGCGCACCCTTTCGGGGCGCAGCGCCGCAAGCTGATCGAGGTCGATGGCGTGATAGCTGATGTTGCGCCGCAGCGCGCGCAACCCGATGGGCGTATCGGCGACGAAATCGCGCTTGCCCAGTTCGAGGAACCGCCCGAACGGGGCGAGGCAGGCAATGCTGCGCTCCATCGCCTCGCCTGCGAGCGCGTTCAGCACCACGTCGACCCCCGCGCCGTCCGTGGCCTCCTTCACCGCGCGCTCGAACGCCAGGGAACGGCTGTCGAAAACCTGCGCCACGCCCAGGCCCGAGAGATAGCGGCGCTTGGCCGGGCTGCCGGCGGTGGCGAGGATGCGCGCCCCGATGGCCTGCGCGATCTGGATGGCGGCGAGCCCCACGCCGCCCGCCGCGCCATGGATCAGCACGGTCTCGCCGGGTGCGAGCCGCGCCACGTCGCGCAGCGCGTAATCGGCGGTCTGAAAGACCACGGGGATGCCCGCGGCCTGTTCGAAGTCGAGCCACTCGGGCAGCCGCCCGCAGCTATCCGCCGGCAGCGTGACATGGCTGGCGAAACCATGCGCCCCCAGCGCCATGACGCGATCGCCGGGCGCGAACCCCGAGGCATCGCCCGCGCGCAGCACGACGCCGGCGCATTCCAGCCCCAGCGCGGTACCCGCCGCCCCGCCCTCGAGCGCATCCTGCGGCAAGAGCCCCTGCGCCCACATCACGTCGCGGAAATTGAGGCCGGTGGCCGCCACGGCGATCTCGACCTCGTGCGGCGCGGGGGCGCGGCGCGGGATCGCGCGCCACCGCAGCCCATCCAGCGCGGCGCTGCGCCGGGCGACGACGAGGCGGCGTGCCTCGTGGCCGTCCGGGGCGTCCGGCAGCGGGATCGCGCGCGGGGTGGTGCAGGTCGCGCCCTCGACGCGGATCTCGTGCTCGCGGCCCTCTGCCATCGCGCGGCGCAAAAGCGACGGGTCGCCGCCGGGCGCGACGCTTGCCACGCGCAGATCGCGACCCAGCTCGTTCACGGCCACGCGCCGCCATCCGGTCAGCTCGGCGGCGACGACCGCATCGCATTCCGCCACGATCCATGCGGGCCGGTCCGGTGGCGTCTCGGCCAGAAAGGCGCGCGCCCGTTCCAGCGCGGCCGCGACGCCCGCGGTGCCGGGCACCACGGCAACGCGAGCCACCGGATCGCCCGTGCCATCGCGGCCCAGCGCCTCGGCCAGCGGCCCCGTGCCGGATATCTCGAAGGCCGGCGGGGCCGAGCGGGGCGCCTCGGGCGCGACGCCGTGCCCGATCAGGATCGCGCCGTTATCGCGGTCGGCCCCGAGATCGAGCGTCAGCCCCGCGCGTGCGATCCCCGCCGCGAGCCGGTCGACCGAACCGGCCGAGCCGTGGCGCCCCGTCATCAGCGCGAAGGCGTCCGGCGCCTCGTCGAGGGTCAGGATCTCGCCGCCCGGCGCGACCAGCGCGGCCAGACGCTCGGCCGCATCGACGGCCCAGCCGCGGGCCAGGTCGACACCGACCAGCAGATCCGCGCGCCCCGCAAGCGCGTCGAGCGTCGCAAAGCGGACGCCTTGGGCGCCATGCAGCCGCCCCCGCAGCAGATCGAGCGCCCCCGCATCCGGCGCGGCCACCGTGACATGCGCGCCGAGCCCCTGCGCGGCAGCGAGCAGCGCCACGCTGACATCACCGGCAAGCACGATCCAGCGCGGCGGCGCCTCCCCGACCGCCCGCAGGAGCCGCGCGGCCCGTTGCGCGAGACGCCGGTCCGGGGCGGGGCGGGCGGCTGTCGCGTCGCCCGGCCGATCGAGCGCGGCGCGCAGCTCGAGCGCGGCGCCCGGTTCCTGCCGGGCGAGCAGATGGGCTAGCGTATCGAGATCGGGCCAAGGCGGTGTCTGCGCCAGTTCGGGCATGCCATCCGCGTCCATCCGGGCTGCGCCCACGCTCATGAGCAGGTCGAGCGCGACGCCCGCCGCCCCGTCGGCATCACCCTGGCCAGACAGCGCCCCGGTCAGCCGGTCCCAGGCCATGCGATGCCCGATGGCACGGCGCAGGATGGCGAGATCGCCGGGCGGCGCGTCTGCGGGCGCACGGCTTTCCGCGACGGCGGGGCCCAGCACGGGGGCGGCCTGCCCCGCGCAGGGGATCTCGACCTCGTCCCACAGATCGCGCAGGGCGGCGTCCCCGCGCCCCAGCACCTGCCCGCGCAACTCCTCGATGGTGAGCACGACCCGCCCCTCGGCATCGACGAGGCTCGCATCCGCGCAAAGCCCGTCCTCCCAGACGCTGAGCAGGCGGATCCGGATGGCGCGGGGCATGGCATCCGAGAATTGCCGGACCCGGCCGTAACGCCGCGGAACGGTCGGCCGGTCCACGATCAGATCGGTCCCCTCGAGCAGCGGGCTCACCGCGTGCAGCAGCGCGTCGAGCACCGCCATCCGGCGCTCGGCCGTCTCGGGGGCGTCGGCCCCGAGCCACGCGTCGCAGGTATCGCCATCGACGTGACCGCGATCGAGTAGCCGGAAGGCCGGCCCGAAGTTGAGCCCCGCGCGGCAAAGCGCATCGTAGATCGGCGCGGCGTCCTGGTCGCCCTCTGCGAGAACAAGCGGGGGTGGCGCGGGATCGGCCAGCGTCCAGACCGAGGCCACGGCGACGAGGCTCCACCCGCCCTGCGTCTCGACCGAGAATGTCAGGCGGCGGGCGCCCGGCTCCCAGGTGACGCGGGTGGCTTGTTCGCGCGCGGGCTCGAGCCGGACGGATTGCAGGATCTCGAGATTGCGCAGCTCGACCCTGTCGCGGCCCAGCGCGCGGCGCCCGGCCTCGGTCAGCGCGACGAGAATGGCGGTGCCGGGCAACCAGACCTCGCCTTGTACGACATGATCGGCAAGCCACGGCATCCGCGCCAGCGACAGGCTGCCCGTCCAGTGCAGATCGTCCTGGCGGTCCTGCCAACCGAGGAACGGGTGATCGTCCGCCCGCCCCGGAAGAAGCAGCATCCCGGGCGAAAGGTGGTGATAGAGCTGCCGGTCGAACGGGTAATCCGGCAGATCGCCGGTGAACGGCCGCGCGGGGCCGAGCACGACGTCCTCGTCCACGCGCCCGCCCGCGGCGAGCGCCGAGCGCACGAAAGAAACGGCGTCGCTCGGCCCGCCCGCCCCCTCGCGCAGGGTTGCGATCACCGCCGCGCGTTCGCCCTGCGCCGCGAAACAATCGCGCATGTCGCGTTGCAGCACCGGCCGGGGGCCGATCTCGACCGCGATGCGATAGCCTTGGTCGATCAGCGTCTGCATCCCGTCGCGAAACGCCACCGGGTTGCGGGTATTGCCCCACCAATAGGCCCCGCGCAGCGGCTCGACCGCCATTGCCCCCTGCCACCCCGAGACGAAGGCCGGGGCATCGGCCGCGCGCGGCGGCGTCTGCCCGAAGGCGGGCAGCCCGGCCATGAACATCGCCTCGGACGGGTCGAGCAACCGGCTGTGATAGGGGTAATCCATCGCGAGCAGCTTGCCCGCGATGCCATCGGCCCGCGCGCGGCGCAGGGCGGTTTCGAGCGCGGGCACGGGACCGGTCAGCGTAACGTTGTCGGGCGCGTTCTCGGCCCCGATCTCGAGCGCGAGGCCCAGCCGGTCGATCAGGCCCTGCGCGGCGGCGCGCCCGACGCCCAGCGCCGCCATGCCCCCCTGCCCGCGCAGGGCCTCGACCGATGCGCAGCGCGTGCGGATCAGGCCCAGCGCCTCGTCCCGCGACAGGTGGCCCGCGACCGTGGCGGCCGCGATCTCGCCCGCCGAATGGCCCAGCACCGCGCCGGGGCGCAGGCCCCGCGCCGCCATCGCCTCGACCAGGCCCATCTGCACCGCAAAGAGAAGCGATTGCGCCACCAGCCCGCCGCGATAGGCGCCATCCTCGGGGGCGCACAGGTGATCGACGAGGCCGCGCCCCTCGATCGGCCCCGCCAGATCGGCGATCTCGGCGATGGTGGCGGCAAAGATCGGGTCGCCCTCGTATATCTCGCGCGCCATGCCCTCGTGCACCGCGCCGTTGCCGCAAAAGACAAAGGCCACGGGCGCGTCGCGCCCCACCGCCTCGGCCCGGCGCACGGGCGCGCGCGGGCCGCTCTCACCATCGAGCCAGCCGGTCAGAGCGACGCCCAGCGCATCCGCGTCGCCCGCGGGCGCGACGAGCCGGTGGCGCAGCCGTCCGATATGGCGGTTCGCCCCCGCGACGGCCCCCGCAAGACCCTCGGGCACGGTGGCTGCCCGGTCGCGCCAGGCCCGCGCCAAGCGCTCGAGCGATGCGGGCGATCCCGCCGACAGCATCAGCGCAGGCGGCATCGGGACACGCCCCGCCGCGACCGGCTGCGCGCCCGGCTGTGTCAGCACGGCGGTCGCATTGGCCCCGCCGAAGCCGAAGGAATTGACCAGCCCCGCCCAGGGGCGGCCCCGCGCGGCGATCTCGATAGGCGCCTGGGCCACCGAGAGGTTCAGCCCGGCAAAGTCGATCTCGGGGTTCGGGGTTTCCGCGTGAAGCGTCGCGGGCAAAAGCCCATGCTCCAGCGCAAGCTGGCATTTCAGCAGCCCCAGCAGCCCTGCGGCCGGTTCGAGATGACCGAAATTGGACTTGGCCGAGCCGATGGGAAGCGGCCGGTCGCGCTGCATTCCGACCGAGCGGCCGAGCGACAACGCCTCGCGCGGGTCGCCCACGGCGGTTCCCGTGCCATGCGCCTCGGCAAAGGCGAGTTCGTCGGGTGCGACCCGCGCGGCGGCCAGCACGGAGGCCACGAGATCGGCCTGCCGCCGCTCGGACGGGACGGCGACGCCCACCGTCCGGCCATCGGTCGACACGCCGGTGCCCGCGAGGATCGAGCGCACCCGCCGCCCCGCCGCGCGGGCGACATCCTCGCGTTGCAGCACAAAGGCCACCGCCCCCTCGGCGCGGACATAGCCATCGGGATCCTCGGCAAAGGCGCGACAGAGCCCCCTGGGCGACAACATGCCCGCGGCACTGAAGGCGACGAAGGCCATGGGCGAGAGCAGCGCGTTCACCCCGCCGACGATGGCCGTGTCGATCAGCTCATCCGCGATATCGCGCCGCGCCCGGTCGAGCGCGACCATCGCCGAAGAGCAGGCCGTGTCGACGGTATAGCTCGGTCCATGGAAGTTCCAGTGATACGAGATGCGGTTCGACAGCAGCGACAGCGTATTGCCCAGCCCCGAGAACGCGTCGATCCGGCGCGGATCGAGCATCGCGATGGTCATGTGATCGGGGTTCGAGGCGCCGACATAGACGCCCACCCGCGCGGGTTCGAGCGCATGGGGGTCGACCCCCGCGTGATCCATCGCGCGATGCGCCACCTCGAGCATCATGCGCTGCTGCGGGTCCATCCCCTCGGCCTCGCGCGGGGAGATCCCGAAGAGGTTGGCGTCGAAGCTCCAGACATCCTCGACGATCCCGGCCGCGCGCACGAGCGACCGCCCCCTGTTCGCGCCCGACGGGTCGAGATAGCGCAGCGAGGTCCAGCGATCCTCGGGGATTTCCGAGACCGTGCACCGCCCCTCGCGCAGCACGTCCCACGCCTCCGCGACGCTGTCGGCGCCGGGCAGCCGGCAGGCATAGCCCAATACCGCGACGGCGGCAGGATCTTTCCCTTGGATCTTCAAGCGCAATTCCCCGAAACTGGACGCGACGGCCGCATCGCGGCCTTTTCCCCTTCCGGCCCCTGTCTTCACGTCCGGCACCGCATGATTGGACCGCTACCGTAATGGCATTTGTGATCCCTGTCACAGCCCCGTCACGCCCCCGTGCAAAGTTTTTGCCCCGCCATGCCGCCAGCACGGTGTCCGCGGGATGAGCGCGCGCACCCGGCGGTTCCTGTTCCTGCGCGGCCATGCCTCGCCGCTCTGGCCCGCGCTCGCGCGCGCGCTCGAGGCCGAGGGCTGCCCCGTGCGGCGTGTCGCGCTGTCGCTGGCCGATGCCGCGCATTGGGGGCCGAAAGGCGCGCGGTCCTATCGCGGGCGGCTCGAGCGGTGGGAGGGCTGGCTCGACGCGCTGGTCGCGCGCGAGGGGATCACCGACATCCTCTATCACGGCGAGGCGCATCCCTATCACCGCACCGCGCAGGCGGTCGCGGGGCGGCATGGGGCCCTGCCCTGGGTGGTCGAGTTCGGCTATTTCCGCCCCGACTGGCTGGTGCTGGAGCGTGGCGGGATGGGGGCGTTCTCGGATTTTCCGCGCGATCCCCACGCGATCCGCACCCTGGCCCGCGGGCAGCCCGACCCCGATTTCGTCGTGCGCCATACCCACAGCCCCGCGCGCGAGATCGCCACCGAGATCGCGTGGCAGGCGCTCGAGACCCTCGGGCGGCCGCTCTATCCGGGGTTTCGCGCCGATCGGCCCAACGGGTTGATCGCGCAGGCGCCGGCCGCGTTTCGCACCTGGGCGCGCGGGCCCCATGAGGCGCGGCGCGCCGACGGGCTGTCGGCGCGGCTGAGCGCCGAGGCCGTGACCTATCACCTTGTGCTTCTTCAACTTTTCAGCGATTACCAGGTGCGGCAGGGCGCCGGGTTTCCCACCCCCGAGGCGTTCCTGCGCCATGTGCTCGCGTCCTTTGCGGCCCATGCCCCCGCCGGGCACCATCTGGTCGTCAAGCGCCATCCGCTCGACAACGGGGCCGAGCGCTGGCCCGACCTGACCACGGGGATCGCTCGCGAGATGGGCGTCCCGGACCGGGTCGCCTGCATCAAGGGCGGCGATCTGCGCGCCTGGTTGCGCGGTGCAAAGGGGGCGGTCACGATCAACTCCACCGCCGCGATCCCCGCGATCGGCGCGGGTATTCCCGTCTGCGCGCTGGGCCGGGCGGTCTATGACGTGCCGGGATTGACCCACCAGGGCGGACTAGACCGGTTCTGGGCCGCGCCCGACCCCGTCGATGCCCCCCTCGCGCGGGATTTCTTTCGCGCCCTCGCCGCGCGGCAGGTCAAGGGATCGTTCTACCACCCCGAGGGCCGGGCGCTGGCCGTCTCGGGGCTGGTCGCGCGCTTGCTGGCCGCCGATCCGCGCGACGGGTGACGCGGCCACCTGAGGCGTTTCGGCCACGATCCCGCGGGAAACGCCGCCGCCCGTGTCCCGCACCACGCAAACTGCCTAGAAGCGGGATCAAGAGCCACGCGCGCGCGGCGCGCCCGAAGCCCGAGGTTTCCATGACCCGTTTCGCCATCCTTCTCGCCACCACGGGCGCCCTCGTTTCGGGGCCGGTGCTTGCCGCCGGGATGCTCGAGCCGCTTCCCGAGACGATGGTCTATACCCCTGCCCCGAAGTCGGTGCCGCCCGCGCCGCGGCTGGTGTTCTCGGTGCTCGGCGGGGTCAAGGCGGCGCCCGAATATTTCGGCAGCGACGATTACGAGTTCGGCCCCAGCCTCGGCTTCAAGCTGCATTTCCTCAATTTCGGCAATGGCCGCAGCTTTGGCGACCCCGATCCCTTCGCGCCCGGCGAGGGCCTGTCGTTGCGCGGGTCGTTCCGGTACATCTCGGAACGTGAGGATGTCGGCACGCTGGACGATATCGACGCCACGCTCGAGGTCGGGTTCGGGCTGGGCTACGAGGGCGAGAACCTGTCGGTCTTTGCCGATCTGCGCCGCGGTTTCGGCGGGCACGAAGGTTTCGTGGTCGAGGTGGGCGGCGATGCCATCTACCGCGCCTCGGACCGCATGACGCTGACGCTGGGCCCGCGCGTTCTGTTCGGCGACGAGGACTACAACCAGACCTATTTCGGCATCTCGACCTCCGAGATCGGGCCGGATTACAAGTTCTACCAGCCCGATGGCGGTCTGGTCAGTATCGGGCTCGAGGCGGGGATGGAATATCGCCTGACCGACAAGCTCGCGCTCGAGGGCGCGCTGCGCTATGACAATCTCACCGGACATGCGCATCCTAGCGACGTGATCGCGAATGGCGACAACGACCAGTTCACGGTCAAGTTCGGCATCCGGCGGGCCTTCAGCTTCTAGGGCGCGCCCGAGGTCAGCGCGTCGCCAACCGCCCGGCGCAGCGCGTCGATGCCGCTCTCGGCATGGCGCGAGGGATGCACGCGGTTGGTCAGCAGCGCCCAGGCGAGCCCCCGCGCGGGATCGACCCAGACCCCCGTGCCGGTAAAGCCGGTGTGACCCCGCGCCGCCTCGGACGCCCCGTCCCCGCCCGGCCAGCCGTCATGGCGGGCCTCCCACCCTATGCCGCGACGCGCCGACATGCGCCGCCGTTCGGGATGGTCGGGTCCGAGGTCGAGCAGCGTCTCGCCCGCCGCCAGCACGGCCGCCGCCGTTCCGAAAAGCCCGGCATGGCCTGCACCTTCGAGAGCAAAGGCGTTCTCGTCATGCACCTCGCCGCATAGGATGCGCCCGCGCCAGGGGCAGGCCTCGGTCGCGGCACAATCGGCCGGATCGGGGGCAAAGGTCAGCCCCGCGCGGGGCGGCATGGACAGGATCGACCGCCCCTCGATCCGTTCGAGCGCGATGCCCAGCAGGATGAAGTTGAGGTCGGAATAGACCGGATCGCCGCGCGGCCAGTCCTGCCCCAGAACGAAGGCTCGCAGTGCCGCCGGACCGTCGCCCCGCGCGTAAAGCGGCCATGTCGCGGGAAAGCCGGTGCGATGGGCCAGGCAATCGGCGAAACTCACCCCCCGCACGGCGCCCGCGGCATCGTCGAGCACCGTGCCCAGCGGCGCGTCGAGCGCGATCCGCCCCGCCTCGGCATGGTCGAGGATGCGCCTCGTGGTGAACAGCACCTTGGTGGGCGACGCGAGGTCGAACACCGTGTCGCGCGTCATCGTGCGGCGTGTCGGCAGCAGGCTGGCATGGCCCGTGAAATGGTAACGCCGTGCGCCGCCCTGGTCGCGGGCCGCCAGCACGCCGCCGGGAATCCGTCCGGCCGACACCGCGGCGTCGAGCAGCGCCGCCGCCCGGTCGAACCCCCTCACGCGATCAAGGCGTGGCGCTCGCGATGCGGGTGCGCGCGGCCCTCGCCGTCAAAGACATGCAGGCTTTCGGGGCGCAAGCGCAGGCCGACGCTCTCGCCGCTTTGCTGCGTGACCGAGCCATCGGCGCGCACGACGAACGGCTCGGGCTCGCCCAGATCGACATGGAGGAACGTCTCGCCGCCCAGACGCTCGGCCACCAGGACCTCGCCGGTCAGATGGCCCTCGCCCGCCGCGCAGAGCCCGACATGCTCGGGGCGGATGCCCAGTTCGACCACGTCGCTGCCCGGCTCGACCGGCAGATCGAGGGGGCGTGACCCGGCGGCGGTGACATGGCCCTGCCCGTCGCGCGCGGCGGGCAGAAAGTTCATCCTGGGGCTGCCGATGAACCCCGCGACGAACCGGTTCTCGGGGTGATGATAGAGTTCGAGCGGCGTGCCCACCTGTTCGATCCGGCCGTCGCGCAGGACGACGATGCGGTCGGCCAGCGTCATCGCCTCGACCTGGTCGTGGGTGACGTAGATCATCGTCGTCTTGAGCCGCTTGTGCAGGCGCAGGATCTCGACCCGCATCTGCACCCGCAGCGCCGCGTCGAGATTGGACAGCGGCTCGTCGAACAGGAATATCTCGGGGTCGCGGACGATGGCGCGCCCGATGGCCACGCGCTGACGCTGCCCGCCCGAAAGCTCTTTGGGCTTGCGCTTGAGCAGCGGCTCGAGCCCAAGAATATCGGCGGCGTGGCGCACGCGCTTGTCGATCACCGCCTTGTCCTCGCCCGCGTGACGCAAGGCAAAGGCCATGTTCCCATAGACGTCCTTGTGCGGGTAGAGCGCGTAACTCTGAAACACCATCGCGATGCCCCGGTCGGCGGGGGCGATGTCGTTCACCACCTCGTCGCCGATGGCGATCTCGCCGCCCGAGATCGGCTCGAGCCCGGCGATCATCCGCAAGAGCGTCGATTTCCCGCAGCCCGACGGCCCGACGAAGACCACGAACTCGCCGTCGCGCACCTCGAGATCGACGCCATGGATGACGTCGATGCGGCCAAAGCTCTTGCGGACCTTGCGCAGGACGAGTTGCGACATGGATCTATCCTTTCACGGCGCCCGAGGTGATCCCGGCGATGAGCTGGCGCGAGAAGATGGCATAGAGCGCCAGTACCGGCAGGATGGCGATGGACAGCGAGGCGAGCACCGCGCTCCAGTTCACGGTGTATTGCCCGATGAATTGCTGCACGCCCAGCGTCACGGTCTTGGTGGCATCCGACGAGGCGAGGATCAGCGGGAACCACAGGTCGTTCCAGATCGGGATCATCGAGAACACCGCGACCGTCGCCAGCACGGGGCGGATCAGCGGCAGCACGACCTCGAAGAAGATGCGGTATTCCGACAGCCCGTCGACGCGGGCGCAATCCTTGATGTCGCGGCTGAGCGTGCGCATGAACTCCGACAGGATGAACACCGCGATGGGCAGCCCCTGCGCGGTATAGACGAGGATGAGCGACAGCAGCGTGTTGACGAGATCCAGATCGACCATGAGCTGAAGGATCGCCACCGTGCCCAGCCGGATCGGCACCATGATGCCGAGGATCATGTAGATCCCCAGAAGCGTGTTCAGCCGGAACCGGTACTCGGCCAGCGCATGTGCCGCCATGGCGCCCAGAAGCAGGATCAGGAAAAGCGAGGCGACGGTGACGATCAGCGAGTTGCCGTAATAGAGCGCGAAATTACCCTCTCCCAGCACGGTCGCATAACCTTCGAGGCTGAAGCTCCGGGCGTCGGGCAGTCCCAGCGGATCGCCGAAGATGCCCCGCCGGTTCTTGAAACTGTTCATCACCACCAGCACGACGGGAAACAGCGCGATCAGCGTGTAGCCCGCGAGCACGAGGTGCACGCCCGCCGCGGCGCCCGTGCGTCTGGAACGGCCGCGGCGCGAGCGTCGGGTCTCGGGCGGGGCGGTTTGGGTCACGCGGCGATCCTCACATCTCGTAGCGGGTCAGGCGGCGCTGCACGCCGACGAGGTAGATCGTCACCCCGATCAGGATGATGAAGAACATCATGCTGGCCACGGTCGCGCCCATGTGGATGTCGCCGATTTGGGTCTGCTGCCCGAAGAAGGTGCGGAACATGAGCGTGCCCATGATGTCGGTCGAATAATCCGGCGGCCCGAGCACGCCCTGGATTGAATAGATCAGGTCGAAGGACGCGGTGAAATTGCCGATATAGGTCAGGATCGCGACGATCCCGAGCGTGGGCAGGATGAGCGGCAGCTTGACCTTCCAGAAGATCGCCACGCCCGACAGCCCGTCGACCCGCGCCGCGTCCAGAAGCTCGTCGGGGATTGAGAGCAGCGCGGCATAGATCAGCATCATCGGGATGCCGACATATTGCCAGACCGAGATCAGCGATACCGCCGTCAGCGCCGAGCTTTCCAGCCCCAGCCACGGCGCATAGAGCCAACCCAGCCCGACCGCGCCCAGCATGGTCTGCGCCACGCCCCAGAGCGGCGAGAGGATCAGTTCCCATACGAAGCCGACGATGACGACCGAGAGCAGGGTCGGCACGAAGATCAGCGTGCGATACGCCCCCGCAAAGCGCGGCGCGAGCGACAGCAGCGCCGCCAGCAACAGGCCCAGAGGGTTCTGCACGACCATGTGGATGAAAAACAGGATCAGGTTGTTCCAGAGGGCGTTCCAGAACCGCACCGCCCAGTTCGGATCGGACAAGAGCGTCGTGTAATTGCCGAGCCCCGTCCATACGGCGGAGCCGTCGTCGAGCCCGTCGAAAAGCGACAGGCGCAGCGACTCGATCAGCGGATAGATGGAAAAGACGGTATAGATCAGCACCGCGGGCGCGAGGAACACGACGATATGGGTCCGGCCGCCGAGGCGACGCTTGCGCCGCGGCGTCGGGCGCCGCTCGACGGTGTCGGTTATCACGTCGGTCAAGGGCCGCTCCTGGCTGGGCGCGTGGTGAGGGCCCGGCCCCTGCGCGATGCGGCGGGGCCGGGCTGCGGCTCAGTTCTGCTGGGGCTCGTACCAGCTTGCGAGACCCTGCTGAAGCTCGGCCGTCGCCTCCTCGGGGGTGGCGGCGTCGTTCAGCACGTTGGCCGAAAGAACCCACATGTTGTTCCAGGTGTTCGGCTCGCCGCGCGACAGGATCTGCGAGGCGACGCGCACGGTGCTTTCGCAGTTCTCGCGGAACTCGATGAACTCTTGCGCGAGCGGGTTGTCGACCTCGAACTGGGCATCCGACAGCGAGAAGAAGCCGGGCAGCGCGTTGGTATAGAGCTCGGCGAACTCGGGGCTTGCCACCCATTCGAGGAAGGTGCGCGCGGCTTCGGGATGGTCGGTCGCCGCGTTCATGCCGAGCCCGATATCGGTGTGGTCCGAGATATAGCAGGTATCGCCCGCGTTCTGCACCGGCGGCGGAAAGGCCCCCATCTCGAAATCCGCGGCCTCGGTAAAGCCCGTGATCTCCCAGCTGCCGGCGGGGTAGATCGCCGCGCGGCCCAGCGTGAACAGGTTCTGGCTGTCGGAATAGCCCTGCGCCTGGTAGGCCGGCCCCATGTAGTCGGTCCAGCGCACCATCTGCTCGTAGGGGGCGACGAATTGCGGATCGGTAAAGGCAGCGGTGCCGTCGATCAGCGCCTGGCGCCCCTCCTCGCCCTTCCAGTAGTTCGGGCCGATATTGGTATAGGCCATGGTCGCCGCTTCCCACTGGTCGGCGCTGCCCATAGCGAGCGGGATATAGCTGCCATCCTCCTTGATGGCGTCGAGCACGGCAAAGAACTCGTCGACCGTCTCTGGCTCTTCGAGGCCGAGCTCGGCAAAGGCGTCGGCATTGTAGATGAAGCCGTGGATGACCGAGGCCATCGGCACGCAGAAGGTGGACGCGCCGTCATCGGTCGACCACGCCGCCCGCGCGAAATCCGGGAAGTTCGACAGCCCGTCAAGATCCGAGATATCGGCAAGCTGACCCTTGTTGAAAAGCGGCAGCGAGCCGTCGAAGGACCGGCAGGTGACGAGATCGCCCGCCGTGCCGCCCTCGAGCCGGGCGTTGAGCGCGGCGTTGTACTCGGTGGGCGCGGTGGGCGTGAACTCGATATTGATGTCGGGATGCTTTTCCTCGAAGGCCGGGATCAGCGTGTCGTTCCAGATCGCCTGATCCTCGGAACGCCAGCTTTCCACCGTCAGCGTGACCTCCTGCGCGAGCGCGGCGCCCGCCCCGAGGCACAACGCCAGCCCGGCCGTGGTGGTGAACATCGTCGGTTTCATCTTGTCTCTCTCCCTTTGGTTCCCGCGCCGTGCGCGCGTCTTATTGCGGCTCGGCCAGTGCGGCGCGCAGAACGCCGCCATGGCGCGCCATCCGCGCCTTTGCCCCCTCGCGATCCTCGCCCGTCAGGACAAGAGCCGCCGTCCCGATATCGCCGCCCGTCTGCGCCAGCGCGGCCCGCGCCGCGGCGTCCTCGGCCGGCACGATCCGGCGCAGGATTTCGACGCGCCGCTCGTCGAGCTTGGCGTTCGACGAGGCGAGATGCGACATGAGGTTGGAATAGGTCCGCCCCAGCCGCACCATCAGCGCCGTCGAGAATACGTTGAGCGCGATCTTCTGCGCCGTGCCCGCCGCCATGCGGGTCGAGCCTGCAAGAACCTCGGCCCCCGTGTCCAGCGCGATCGGATGGGCGACCGCCCCCGCCAGCGCCGCGCCGGGGTTGTTAAACAGCCCCACGGTCAGCGCGCCGCGCGCATGGGCGGCCCCGGCGGCGGCCAGCGCATAGGGCGTGCGCCCGCTCGCCGCGACGGCGACCAGCACATCGGACGGCCCGAGCCCCAGATCGTCGATGCTGCGGGCGACGCCGGCATCGTCCTCGGCCCCCTCGATCGAGCGCACCAGCGCCGCGTCGCCCCCCGCCATGAGATAGACGAGCCGCGCATCGGGCCAGCCGAAAGTCGGAAACAGCTCGACCCCGTCCTGAACCGCGATCCGCCCCGAGGCCCCGGCCCCGCAATAGACGAGCCGCCCCGCGCCATCGGCCAGCCGCGCCGCCGCCGCATCCACCGCGCGGGCGAGATCGGCCTGCACCGCGCGCACGGCGGCCGCCGCGCCGAGCTGCCCCTCGACCAATGCCGCGACGGCCTCGTCGGTCGGCCAGAGATCGAGGCCGGCGAAACGGGGGCTCACGGTTTCGGTTGTCATGCAATCCTCTGGGGGTGACGAATCGGGGCGGGTTCGGTCAGGATCATCGCAGACCATACCCGACGCAATACCATTATCGCGCCTGTCCCTACCGCTTTCGCCTTTGGTATTGCGGGCCATGCTCGCGGGCCATACCTTTCCCGCCAAGGACGGAGCGCCCGGATGAGCGATGGCGGATTTCTTGCACTGGTCGACGGCGGCGGCACCGGCTCGCGGCTGCGCCTCGTGGCCCCCGACGGCACCATCGCCGGCGAGGCGACGGCCGGACCGGCCAGCCTGACGCTGGGCGTGGCGCTATCCTGGAACAGCATCGCCGACGCGCTGGCCCGCGCCTGCGCGCCGGGTCCGGCGCCGCGCGCCCCGCGGCTGTGGTGCGGGCTTGCCGGGGGCCGCAGCCCCGCGCGCCAGGCCGAGTTCCGCGCGACCGACCCGTTCGACTGCACCGAGATCGTCATCGTCACCGACGGGTTCGCGTCGCTGGTCGGCGCCCATGCCGGCCGACCGGGCACCGCGCTTGCCGTCGGGACCGGCGTCGCCGCCTTTGCACTGGGGGACGACGGCGCGGTGAGCAGCGCCAGCGCCTGGGGCTTCGCCATCGGCGACGAGGGCGGCGGAGCGTGGATGGGGCGGCGCGCGGTCACGGCGCTCAGCCAATGGCTTGACGGGCGGCAGATCGAGGGCGGGACGCTTTGCCCCCGGCTGGCGGGGATCGTGGGCGGCGGGTTCGACGCGATCCAGTCATGGCTTTCGGGCGCGACCGCGACGACTTTCGCCACGCTCGCCCCGGCCGTGGTCGAAGAGGCCGAAAACGGGTGCCCCGTCGCGGGCGCCATCCTGTCGGACGCGATCGCCGAGCTGACGCGCGCGGTCGATGCCGTGGCGCCCGCGGGGCCGCTGGCGCTGCTCGGCGGGCTCGCCCCGGTCGTCGCCCCGCGCCTGCCGCACCGGCTGGCCGCCCGGCTGACACCGCCGCAGGGCGGCGCGCTGGACGGTCTGGCGCTGATGGCCGCGCGCGGCTGGCGCGGCGAGGCCATCGCCCCCGCCCCGGCCGGGCCGACGCCGCCCCCCGGCTGGCGCGGCTGGCAAGCGGCCCGGACGGGGTTGCGGGCCTGATGCGACAGCCCGGCCCCCATCCCGAGGCGCAACCGCTTTACCGCGCGCTGGCCGACCGCCTCGCGCGCGAGATCGAGCGGGGCGAGATCGCGCCGGGCGCCGCGCTGCCACCCGAAAGGGTGCTGGCCGAGACGCATGGCCTGTCGCGCGTGACGGTGCGCAAGGCGCTCGACCGGCTGAGCCGCGCGGGGCTGGTGGAGCAAAGGCGCGGGGCGGGCACCTTCGTCACAAGACAGAGGTTGCGTCCCACGGCGCGGCTCACCTCGTTCTCCGAGGACGTGGCCGCGCGCGGCATGGTCGCCGGATCGCGCGTCGTCAGCAGCGGCACCGGCATCGCGACGCCCGACGAGGTGCTGGGCCTCGGGCTGACGCCCGGCCATCCGGTGACGCGGATCACGCGGCTGCGCACCGCCGACGGGCAACCGCTGGCGGTCGAGGCATCGACCGTGCTGCCCGAGGCGCTGCCCGATCCCGGCGCGGTCGGAACCTCGCTTTACGCCGCGATGGCCGCGCATGGGCTTCGGCCGGTGCGCGCGGTCCAGCGCCTGACCGCGGTCGCCGTCGACGCGGCGCTGGCCGCCCTGCTCGACGTGGCGCCCGGCGCGCCGGGGCTGCTTGTCACGCGGGTCGGATACGCCGCGGGCGATCGCGCGGTCGAGTTCACGCGCTCGACCTTTCGCGGCGACCGCTGGGATTTCGTAACGGAGATGTCATGAAGATCGAAGGTTCCATCCTGACGCCCGACGGCTGGCGCGCGGGCGAGATCCATCTCGGCGCGACGATCGAAGCCATCGAGGGGGCGCCGACGGACGCCCCGCGGGCGCCCCATATCCTGCCGGGCTTCGTCGATCTGCACAATCACGGCGGCGGCGGCGCCGACATGATGGAGGGCGAGCAGGCGCTGCGCCGCGCCGTCCGCACCCATGCCCGCCACGGCACGACGGCGCTTGCCGCGACATCGGTCACGGCGCCCGACGCGCAGACCGAGGCGTTTCTCGACGCGGTCGCCGCGGTCATGCAAAGACCCGAGCCGCAGGGTGCGCGCGTGCTGGGCGCGCATCTCGAGGGGCCCTTCATCAACCCCGGCAAGCTCGGTGCGCAACCGCCCCATGCCCGCGATCCCGATATCGCGCAGATCGAGGCCTGGGCCGCCCGTGCGCGGGTCATCATCATGACCTTCGCCCCCGAGATCGACGCCGACGGCGCGCTCATGGACGCGCTCGACCGGCTGGGGATCAAGGCGCAGATGGGCCATTCGCTCTGCGATCACGCCTGCGCCCGCGCGGGATTCGCGCGCGGTGCGGGCGCCACGCATCTCTTCAACGCGATGAGCGGCATCAGCCATCGCGGCAACGGGTTGGCGGGGGCGGCCCTCGCCCATGCCGACTGGGCCGAGATCATCCCCGACCTGATCCATGTCGAGGCAGGCGCGATCCTCGCCGCCCGACGGGCCATCCCCAACCTCTACGGCGTGACCGACGCGACGGCCGGCGCGGGGATGCCCGACGGCACCTATCACCTCGGCGGGCAGACCGTGACCCGCGCACAGGGGGCCATGCGCCTGCCCGACGGCACGCTGGCGGGATCGGCGCTGGTGATGGACCGGGCCTTGCGCAACCTCGTATCCATCGGCCTGCCGCTGGCCGAGGCGTCGCGCCGCCTGTCGACCCTGCCCGCCGACTGGATCGGCGCGGCCGATTGCGGACGCCTGCGGCCGGGCGCGCGGGCAGATCTCGCGATCTTCGACGGCGAGCTCGCGCTGATCCGCACCGTCATCGGCGGCGCCGAGATCGGCTGAGCCGACCGACGCCCCTGCACCGAATCTTCTCTTTCCCAAATACCCATATCCCGAGGCCCGCGTCCCGCGCATCGCGGCCCCCTGCGCCGAGCGCTCTTAACCTTCGCCCCGCGCTCGCCTATCAGGGGGTCAGCCGCATCGAACCGGAGCCTGCCCATGTCCTTCGACCGCCGCATCAGGATCGCCCCCTCGATCCTTTCGGCCGATTTCGCCGATTTCGGCGCCGAGATCCGCGCCGTCGAGGATCAGGGCGCGGATTGGGTCCATATCGACGTGATGGACGGGCATTTCGTCCCGAACCTGACCTTCGGCCCGCAGGCCGTCTCTGCGTTCCGCCCCCACGTGAAAACGCTGATGGACGTCCACCTGATGATCGCGCCGGTCGATCCCTATATCGCGGCCTTTGCCGATGCGGGGGCCGACCGGCTGACCGCCCATGTCGAGGCCGGACCGCATATCCACCGCACGGTTCAGGCGATCCGCGACGCGGGGATGACGGCGGGGGTGGCGCTCAACCCCGCCACCCCGGCCGAAGCCGCAATGCATCTGCTCGACCTCGTCGACCTCGTGCTGGTGATGACGGTGAACCCCGGCTTCGGCGGGCAGTCCTTCATCGATCTGACGGACAAGATCGCGACGCTGCGCGCGGCCATCGGGGACCGGCCCGTTCATATCCAGGTCGATGGCGGGATCACCCCCGAGACCGCGCCGCGGGTCGCACGAGCCGGCGCCGATGCGCTGGTCGCGGGCAGCGCGGTGTTTCGCGGCGGCTCGGTCGATGCGCCCGAGGCCTATGGGCGCAACATCGCCGCGCTCCGCCGTGCCGCCGAAGGTGCCACCGGAACGATGGCCTGAGCCCGTCCATGGCCCGCATCGTCTTTGACCTCGACGGCACGCTGCTGAATTCGGCGCCCGATATCTGCGCCGCCGGCAATGCCGCCCTCGCCACACTGCCCGCCCCCCGCCCCGCGCCGCTGAGCCTTGGCGAGGCCACCGGCTTCATCGGGTCGGGTGCCGATCAGTTCGTCGCGCGAATGCGCGCCGCGCGGGGGATCGATGCCGCCGCCCACCCGGCGCTGCTCGCAACCTTCATCGACGCCTACGAGGGCGCAACCGGGCTGACGCGGGCCTATCCGGGCGCGGTCGAGGCGATCGACGCGTTGCGCGCCGCGGGCCACAGGCTGGGCATCTGCACGAACAAGCCGGTCGGCCCGCTGGCCGCCGTGCTCGACGCGTTCGATCTGGCGCGCCGGTTCGAGGTCTCCATCGGGGGCGACACGCTGCCGGTGCGCAAGCCCGACCCCGCGCCGTTACGCGCCGCGCTGGAGGCGTTGGGCAAAGGGCCCTGCCTTTTCGTGGGGGATAGCGAAACCGATGCCGAGACGGCGCGGGCCGCAAGCGTGCCCTTTCTCCTCTTCACCGGCGGCTATCGCAAGGCCGCACCGCGCGATCTGCCGCATGACGCGCTCTTCGACGATCACGCGGCGCTACCCGATCTGGTCGCCGGGATGCTGGCGGGCATTCCCGATCCGGCCACGGCGCGCTAGGCTGCGGCACGATTCACCCGACCCCGGCAGGCCCATCCCATGCAGACGATCCTCTTGATCAACGGTCCGAACCTGAACCTGCTGGGACAGCGCGAACCCGAGATCTACGGCGCGGAGACGCTGGCCGATGTCGAAAGGCGGTGCCGCGCGCTCCTGCCCGAGGGGGTCGACCTGCGCGCCGTGCAATCCAATCACGAAGGCGCGCTGATCGACGCGATCCAGGACGCGCGCGGAACGGCCGCGGGGATCGTGATCAATCCCGGCGCCTATTCCCATAGCTCGGTCGGGATACTCGACGCGTTATCGGCCTATGAGGGGCCGGTGATCGAGGTGCATATCTCGAACATCCACCGCCGCGAGAGCTTTCGCCACCACTCCTTCGTCTCGGCGCGGGCCGAGGGCGTGATCGCCGGGTTGGGGATCGAGGGCTACGAGGCCGCGATCCGCCGGGTGCTGACGCTGATCGGCCGCGGAGACGTGGATCAGCAATTGGGGTGATTGACGGCCAGCCCGCCGAGGCTGGTTTCCTTGTAATTATCGTGCATGTCGCGCCCGGTTTGCAACATCGCCGCGATGCAGTCGTCGAGCGATATGAAATGCCGCCCGTCGCCCCGCATCGCGAGCGCGGCCGCCGTGATCGCCTTTATGGCGCCCATTCCGTTGCGCTCGATACAGGGCACTTGCACCAGTCCACGGACCGGGTCGCAGGTCATGCCCAGGTGATGCTCGAGCGCGATCTCGGCGGCGTTCTCGACCTGTGGCGGCGTGCCGCCAAGAAGCTCGGTCAGCCCAGCCGCCGCCATGGCCGAGGCCGAGCCGACCTCGGCCTGGCACCCGCAATCGGCCCCCGAGATCGAGGCGTTGGTCTTGATGATCCCGCCGATGGCCGCCGCCGTCAGCAGGTAGCGGCGCAGCCTCACGTCGTCCCAGCCGATGCCGAGCGCCTCGACTGCGTAGCGCATGACCGCCGGAACGATGCCCGCCGCGCCGTTGGTGGGCGCGGTGACGACCCGGCCACCGACCGCGTTTTCCTCGTTGACGGCGACGGCATAGGCGGCGACTTTCTCGAACGCGGCATGGGGCAAGCCGGTCGCATCGCCGCCCGACGCCAGCCCGCGCGCCCGCCGGTCGAGGTTAAGGCCGCCCGGCAAGGTGCCCTGCGCGCGCAGCCCGCGATCCATGCACAGGCGCATGGCATCCACGATGGCGTCGAGCTCGGACCAGAGGAACACCGCGTCATGGCGCGACAGCTCGTTGCGAAGTTTCATCTCGCTGACCGACAGGACGCTTTCCGTGGCCATCGCCAGCAGATCGGCCGCCGAGGAAAAGGGGAACGGGACCGGGCTGCCCGTATCGGGCGCGTCCGCTGCAGCCGCCATCTCGTCATCGCGCAAGACAAAGCCGCCGCCGATGGAGTACCAGGTTTCCTCGGCCAGCGTCTCGCCCTCGGGCGAAAAGGTTCGGAAAGTCAGGGCATTGGTATGGCCGGGCAGCTTCTTGCCCCGTGCGAAGACGACCGCCGCTTCGGGGTCGAGCGCGCGTTGCACCCCGTCATGGCAGCCGAGGATCTGGTCGCCATTGAGCCGGGCGAGAACGGCGTCGGCCGCGTCGCGGTCGAAATGGCGGGGCTCGAATCCCGCCAGCCCCAGCAGCACGGCCGTATCGGTGGCATGCCCCTTGCCGGTATAGGCGAGCGAGCCCCAAAGCGTGACCTCGACCCCGAGATCGGACGCCTGCCCGTCGAGATGCGCGGCCGCGAACCGCCGGGCCGCCGTCATCGGGCCCATCGTATGCGACGAGGACGGGCCGATCCCGATCTTGAAGAGTTCGAGCACGGACAGGAACATGGCATGGGCCTCCGGTGATTTGCCCGAAGGCTAGCCGAGGTGGGAGCCAACCGCCATCCACGGGCGACCGACCGCGATACGTTCGCGATGCGCAAGCGGGGTTCGGGCGGGAAGACGGTGCCAGATCCATACAGCGAGGCAAAAGGCAAACACACGAACACCCCCGCCATTTCTGGCGGGGGTGTTTTGTATCGTTTCAGAGATACGTTTAGATGTCGTTCGCCAGGTCTGGCGGTGACCTACTCTCCCACGTCTTGAGACGCAGTACC
>NZ_SNAA01000029.1 GCF_004358695.1 Palleronia sediminis | reverse complement strand
AAGTAGGGCTCCAGACGCGCCATCTGCGCATCGCTCAGCCAGAAGAGATCAGACATATCACCGCTCTGTTTTCGCGCGGTGAATCATGCACTTCTGCTAAAATCAATGGGTCCTGAGCCTAGGTGTCCCATCCCGGGTGATTGTAGGGGCGCTTTTTGAAGAGTTCCGGCTTGTCGCGGTGCCAGTCCTTGAGCGCAGCGAGCGGCGTCCTTCCTTTCAGCACCGATTGTGGGAGCTGGCCGTTGTAGAGGCGGACGTAGCGCAGGATCGTGTGCTCCAGATCCTCGCCTGACCGGAAGCGATGGCTTTGCAAGACGTCCTCGATCCGCCCGTTGAAGCGCTCGACCATCCCGTTGGTCTGAGGGCGCATGGGCGGGGCGAGACGATGCTCGATCCCGAGCTCGGCGCATAGGCGGTCGAACTCATGGTTGCCCGTCGCGGCGCGCTTGCGCAGGCCGAACAGCCGATCAGTGAACTCTCTTCCATTATCGGTGAGCACCCGGGTGATCCTCATCGGGGCGGCACGGCCCAGATCGCGCAAGAAGCGGAGGGCGTTGGCGGCGGTCTTCGCGGAATAGATGCGGACAAAGACCCAGCGGGTGGCCCGGTCGATGGCCACGAAGAGATACCGGCGGCAGTCCTCATCGGCCATCTGCGGCAGGTATTTCACGTCGACATGCAGGTAGCCTGGCTCGTAGGCCTTGACGGGCTTGTGCGGTATCTTCGGTGTCTTCGGCTTGAGGTCCTGCAGCCGCGATACCCCATGCCGCCGCAAGCATCGGTCAAGACCCGCACGCGACACATTCGGGTTCAGGAACTCGCGCACCACCGCAAGAAGATCATCGAGCGGCAAGAGCAGGGTCCTACGCAGGGACACCGCCACAGCCTCCTGCGCTGGCGTCAGTGTGGTCTGGAGCCTGTGCGCGGTATGGCTGCGGTCATGAACGCTGTCGCGCTTGCGCCATTTCCAGACCGTTTGCTGGGAGATGCCGTAGCGCTCCGCCACCATCCAGGCCGGCTCCGTGCTCGCCTGGATCGCGGCCCGGATCTTCGGCGTAGTCGCCGCCTGCTTGTGAAGGGAGATCAGCATGCCCGTCCTCCATCCTGAACATCGCCCAGAATCGACCTTGCCATGAAGAGGGCATGACGGCGAGGGTCTATGTGATCGTCCGGGACCCTACAGCTAGGCTCTGAGCGCCAGCAAACTGCTGGCTGATCTGCTACGCTTCCGGTTTCATCAACCGGAAGCGTTCAAGGGCCGGGGCGGTCTGCCCCCTGCCCTGCGGGCATTCCCCCGAGGATACTTTCGGGAAGATGAAAGGGTCAGCCGCTCTCCATCACCGCGACCAACTCGTCCATACGGATGGCCTTCATACCTGCCTTGCGTGGCCCCTCGATGTCGGCGCGGGGCGTATCCCCGACGAACAACACCCGGCCCGCCCCGATCTGCAACCCGTCCAGCACCGCCGCGTAGATCGCAGGCTCCGGCTTGATCGCCCCGACCTTGCAGGACAGCACTTCGAGGTCCGGGCGGTCGGGCAAGGTGCTGCGCAGCGCCGGGATGTAGTCGCTCGACAGGTTGGAACAGACGGCCAGGCGCAGACCCCCGCCGCGTAACCGCGTCCAGATGTCGGCCATGCCGGGGCGCATCACGATTGAGCCGGTCTCGATCATCATCCGCTCCATCACCTCAAGAAGCGTCATCGGATCGACCTCGATGCCAAGCGCCTCGGGCCATACTGTGAATGCCCGATCCTCGCGCAGGAGCCGATACTTCAGCGCGCGCCGCTTTTCAGGCGACAGGGCTTTGAACAACGGCCGGTAGGCTTGCCGCTTATCGCTGATCTCGACCAGCGTTCCGAAGGCGTCGAAACACACCGCCTCGATCCCGTCGAAGATGGACAGCAGATCAGTGCGACAGGCCACGGTCACGATCCACGTCCCTTTCGATCTCGCGCTCGCTGTCCACTTCCTTCTCCTGGTCTCGCTCGTCCTCGATCTCCAGCTTCTCGCGCGGCTGGTTCAGCACATCTTTCAAGCGTTCATTCACGGACGGCCTGCGATCCTCGCGCCTAGGCTTCTCGCCACGCTCCGGATCACTGTGCCCGTCCATCCTGTGAACCGCTGCCTGACCGTCCCGGCCCGCGTCTTTCTCCATGATCGCCTTCAAGCGCTCCCGCGCGTAGTTGCGGCCTTTCGGCCTGGGCGTATCGTCCCGGTCCTCTGACCGGCCCACGACCCGTGCCAGCCGCTCCCGGAAATCCTCCCCCGGCCGTCCCGCTTCGCGTTCCTCCGTCGCCGCTGCCCTGATTGCCGCCAGACCGGCGGAGACATGGCCCTGCCCCGCCTCCCGCTCGGCCCCGTAGGTCTCGCGCGCGATGTCGAGCCGCTCGCGAATCTCGCGGAACGCGGCGCGGGCCTGGCGGGCGGCATGGACCACGGCCCCGCGTTCGGTCACGGGGACATATTCCCGGCCTTCACGCTCTGCCGCCGCCTTCTCGCGCCGCTCCATGGAGTTCGCCGCCGGTCCCAGTTTCAGCTCGGGGTCGCGGTCCAGCTCCTCGGCGGACAGGGAGTCACCCCGCTCCAGCGCAGTGTCCCGCTGCGCTTCGAGCGACCGGTGATCGACGCGCTCCACCTCCCCAGCCCGCTCCAGAGCGCGGTTCTGCAACTCGGCCCAGACGCCGCGCATCTGCTCGATCTCGACGCCGCCGGTCTTCGCGGAATCCAGAACGCGCGTCTTGGCCGTGAAGCCATCCGCTTCCAGCTTCCGGGTGGAAGTCAGGACGTGCGCGTGATGGTTGCGCTGATCGCCCTCGCGATGCGGCGCGTGGATCGCCACATCAACGGCCACGCCATAGCGGCTGACCAGCTCCCGGGCGAAGTCGCGGGTGATCTGCGAGCGGTCCTCGGCGCTGATCTCGGACGGCAGGGCCAGTTCCCACTCGCGGGCCGTGACGGAGTTGCGGCGGGTCTCGCTGGCCTCGACCTTATTCCAGAGGAGGGACCGATCCGTAGCCCAGTCCGGGGCGTCCTTCGGGGTCAGGATGAAGGTCTCTTCGATGCCCTGCTTGCGGGTGTAGTCGTGGACGCGACCTTCGCGCTGGCACTCGATGCGCTCCCCGACGCGGTAGGCCGCTGCCGCCGTGGCAGAGCGCCCGGCGCTGCGTTTGATCGTTTTCACGGAGAGGTGGTAGCTGGCCATCAGCACCCACCCCGATGGAGACGGGAACGCCGCCGGTGAGTGCCGCTGCTGACCCCGGCCCATGCCCCGACATGGGCCACCGGGTCAGCCGTCTTTTCCCCGCAGGCCCGCCCCCCATGAGGCTGGGGCCGGAGGGGAAAAGACAGCCCGGACGAAGCTGCCCGGAGGGCGGCTGAGGCGCGGGCTTGCCAGTGAGCTGCCCCCTGATCCCCAGCCTCATGGGGGGCGGGATCAGGGGGCAGCTCACTGGCGGTTTGCCGGGGGCAAACCGGGTTCGTATCGGCACCGGCAGGTCCGACGATACGAACCTCCCGCAAGGGAGACGCCAGCGGCAGACCGGCCCCCACAGAGGGGCATCGGGCGAGACGCTGGCGCGACATTGCGGGACGCGATCCAACCGCCGAGGTTGGTTCCGGAGGGTTTGGGAGGGCGAAGGCACCTCCCATTCCGGCGCGTCTCGCGTCGGATGGAGTTCGCCATCGGCTGAGGCCTCGACTCAAGGAGATCGCACGCAAATCTCGGAACCGCAGGTGAAGAGTTTGCATAAGTGCGCCCTTGTCCTTTACAGGCCTACGGGTAAGCACTACCGGTTGATCTGGCAAGCAATACCTCGCAACCCGCCAACCTGAAAGATGGATTCCCGAATTGGCCAATACCGAACTCGAACGTGCCGAAAAGCGATACGCCCAGGCCAAGGCCCGGCTTCAGGCGTTGAAGAACCGGGAAGCCACCAGACAGCGCAAACTGGAGACAAGGCGCAAGGTGATCCTCGGCGGCGCGCTGCTCGATCTGGCGGAACGAGATTCCGGGGTGGCCGCGATGGTGGACCGGCTGATCCGCAACCTCGCCCGTGAACAGGACCGCAAGGCCTTCGCGGAATGGTCAGCGCCTTCGGCCACCCCTCCCCCGCCTGACCCGGAAACCGGCTCTTGATCCGGTTCGTCAGCCTTGCCTTCTGGCGGCTGTTCCGGGTGATCCAGCTCACGGTGGTCACGCCGGTTCTGGTCGGCGGCGTGATCGTCTTCGCGGTCCTGGGCGCGATGGTCGGGGCGATCATCGCCTACTTCGTCTCGGCTCCGTTCTTCGGTGTGCCGCCCGGACAGTCGGCCTGGAAGTGGCTGGTCTACGGTCCCTTCATGCTGGCCGGTGCTGTTGTCGGCGCGGCGGGCTGGATCGAGCAATCCGGGGCGGCAATCTTCTTCGGGCGCGGACGGGGCGGCAGCCATGGCTCGGCCCGGTTCGCGAACAGGCGCGAGTTGCGGGAACTGGAACAGGCGGACGGCCTCCTGATCGGGCGCAACCCCGATACCGGCAAACTTCTGTCCTATGATGGCCCTGCCCATCTGCTGACCCTCGCCCCGACACGGGCGGGCAAGGGTGTCGGCACGGTGATCCCGAACTTGCTCTGGGCGGAACGCTCGGTGCTGGTCATCGACCCCAAAGGGGAGAATGCCCGGATCACCTGGGCCGCGCGGGAAGACATGGGCAAGCTCCACCTCCTCGATCCCTTCGGTGTTTCCGGGCGTCCTTCCGCTGCCTACAACCCGCTCGATCGGCTCTCGGCTGACAGCCCCGATCTGAGCGAGGATGCCGCCTCTCTGGCGGACGCGCTTGTGGTGGACCCGGCGCACCAGACCGGCGATGCCCACTGGAACGAGGAAGCCAAGGCGCTGATCGGCGGGTTGATCATGTTCTGCGTGGCGCACGAGGAACCCGCGCGGCGCAACCTCTCCGCTATCCGGGAATACCTCACCCTGCCCCCGGACCGGATGGCGGACCTTGTGAAGCTGATGCAGGACAGCGATGCGGCGGACGGGCTGGTGGCCCGCGCAGCGAACCGCTTCGCCGGAAAGGCGGACCGGGAAGCCGCCTCGGTCCTGTCGAACGCGCAGCGGCACACACATTTCCTCGACAGCCCCCGGATCGCGAAGTGCATGGCGCGGTCGGACTTTGCCTTCGCGGACCTGCGGCACCGGCTCACCTCCGTCTTCCTCGTCCTGCCGCCCAACCGGCTGGACGCCTACAGCCGCTGGCTGCGCCTGCTGGTCTCCCAGGCCCTTCAGGACATCGCACGGGACGCAGAACGGCCTCACAGCGCGCCGGAGGCCTCCCCTGCCCTCTCCAACGCCTCCGGGGCCGCTCAGAGCGCCACAGGACGCCTGAAAGCACCCACGTTGTTCCTCCTTGATGAGTTTGCCGCTCTCGGCCGCCTGGAGGCCGTGGAGCGCGCCATGGGGTTGATGGCGGGCTACGGTCTCCAGCTCTGGCCGATCTTGCAGGACATGAGCCAGCTCCGCGATCTCTACGGGCAACGTGCCTCGACCTTTGTGGCCAATGCCGGGGTGCAACAGGTCTTCGGGGTGAACGACTATGAGACGGCCAAATGGCTGAGCCAGTCGATGGGTCAGGGCACCATCGGCTATCAGACCGAAAGCCACCGGCCCGGCGACATGCCCACAACGGGCACACAGATCACCGGCCGCGATCTGCTGACCCCTGATGAAATCATGCAGATGCCCTCCAACGTCCAGCTTCTGCGCGTCCAGGGCAAGCCCACGGCCATCGCGGGCAAGCTGCGCTACTATGCCGATCCCGAATTTGCGGGGCTGTTCATGCCCCAAGCCCAGTGATTTGAAAGTGACCCGACATGTCTGACCAGCCCGAGTTCCCCGAACCCTCCAGAGAGGAACTGCCGGAAACCCTGACACGTCTTGGCGATCTCGTGCTGGAGCTGAACGATTATGTGCAGGACCAGACCAAGGCGATCAATCACGCGACCACGGCCGCGAACGAGGCGCGGCGGGCCGCAAAGACGACGATGGAGCATACGAACCCGGAACAGTATGCGGAGTTCGCAGTCGATCTGATCGAGAACCGCACAGGCAGGATCATCGACCGGATGAACGATGTTGCCAGCGGCCTGATCCGGGCGTCGAACCATACCCAGAGCGTTCTGAAAGAAGCCGACAAGGATCGGTCCGAGGCGCAGCGCCGTGTCTGGGAACGGGAACAGAAGCTGGACCGGTTCAGAAACCGCCTGCCCTGGTTCGGTCTGGGTGCTGTCGTTCTGGCTTTGGCGATGACCGTGACGCTTCCGCGTTTCTTGGCCAGCTACGGTCCCACATGCGCTGTTCTCGGGGGTGTCTGGACCACCACATCCACGGGCACCGATGTCTGCGCGTTTTATCTGGAGTGAGCCAGGTTCGATGCGCTGAGGTCGCGACCGTCAGTCAGGTTGGGTGTTAAATATGTGTTAGAATCTGTGTTACGCCTTTGCAGAAAGCACCTATCTCGCTGAAATAAAAAGCGGTTTCTGAAAGCCCGGTGGGTGAAAGCACGAAAGATGGTGGGTGATAACACGAAAAATGGTGTGTAAAAGCACGAATCTCTTGACCGTGGTGGGTGAAAGCACGAAGGTCGGCAAATGGTGGGTGATAACACGAATTCACGCTCTCCGCTTTTGCCGGACCGGATGCAGCAGGCAGACTTCTTTGTCTGCGACATTTTCGATGCCGCGCCCAAGGGCGACATGGCCTCGATGGAGCATCCGATCTTCTCTATTTCAACAAAGCCTGACAGGCATATCCGCCGTTACGAAAGCGGACCAAACTTTGTTGAAATCACACCGTCGATGAAGGGGCTGGCGACAGTCCATGATCGCGACGTGCTGATCTATTGCATCAGCCAGTGCATTGCAGCTTTGAACGAGGAACGGGAGGTCAGCCCGACCATCCGTTTTCGAGCCTACGATCTGCTGAAGGCTACGAACCGTGGAACGGACGGCCGGGGTTACGAACAGCTCAGGGCCGCCTTGGAGCGCCTGCAAGGCACGATGATCACCACCAATCTCATCACCGGCGGCAAGGAGGAGTTCGATGGCTTCGGATTGATTGACCGGTTCAAGATCGTCCGGGAAACGCGCGATGGGCGGATGCAGGAAGTGGAAATCAGGCTCTCGGACTGGGTGTTCAATGCCATCCGGCATCGAGAGGTTCTGACGCTGCACCGCGACTATTTCCGCCTGCGCAAGCCTCTGGAGCGGCGCATCTATGAGCTTGCCCGCAAGCATTGCGGGGCGAAGAAAGAGTGGAAGATCGGACTGGAGAAGCTGCAAGCCAAATGTGGCTCAAGCTCCACCGAAAAGGAGTTTCGCCGTCTCGTGACGAATATCGTGCGACAGGACCGACAGCACGCCCACATGCCCGATTATGCCGTGCGGCTGGAGGACGACATGGTGATCTTCGCCAACCGGCGCGGCGATCAAGCCGGGACCGTCCCCCCTGCCCTGTCACAAGTTCGTCTCGACCCGGAAGCCTACCACGATGCAAGGGCGGTCGCGCCGGGATGGGACGTGTATGTTCTTGAACAGGAATGGCGGGAGTGGATGACGGAACCGCCCCGCAACCCCAACGCCGCCTTCATTGGGTTCTGCAAGAAGGTCTTCGAGAGACGCGGCAGGCCTTAACCGGAACCGCCTCGCTTCTCTGACAGCAATAGCTCAAGGCCTTGCCAAAGCGTGATGTCGCGTTCCCGGCAGAAAGCCCGGAACTCATCGACAACGCGTTTGGGGCCGGGAATCGAAACCTTGTCCTGAGCTTCCTTACGCTTCGGACCGGGCTTCAGTCTCGTGGGTCCTTCCCGACTGACAAACCCAAGGGACTTCCCGGCCTCGACGGCCCTGTCCACAGAAGCCGGTCCGGCTTTGGGCCGCGTCGTGGGGGTTTGCGAAGGCTGGGGAAGCTCAATACCTCCGCCAAAACCGTATTTGCTCATGCCACTCTCTCTTTCGTGAGGGTGTGGATGACGGCCTGGGCATAGTCACGGGCGTTCTCTATAGCCCCGGCGACCTGCTTCATGGCTTTGTCAGCAGCCGACGCCGCCTTCCCTTCATGCTCTTTCGCCACAATGGCGGGCAGCTCCGCCAGAAGCACTCCGTCGCGGAAGATGCGGGTGTAGGGCGCGCGCTTCGCGATGCGAACCGGCAGCGTCGGGATGCTGTTGGTTTCCATTTCCTGCCGCACATCGCGCTCGTCCGTGGTCTGGAACGCTGCATTGGTTCGCGTGAAGAGAAGCGAATACGCTATCGGCGTGCGGATCATGTTTGATGTGGTCTGCACAAGCCGGACGGCTGCCGCGGCTTGCCGGGCCTCCATGGGCGATCCGTCGAGCGGAATGACGCAAAGGTCCGTCCGGGAGAGCGCGAAGGTGACTACCTGATCTTTCGATCCTTCAAGGTCGATGATCAGGTAGTCAGCCTCACCGGCAAGCTGATCAATCAGCTCAACCGTGTCCTCGGCCTGCGGACGTGCATGAACCGAGAAGGGCACTTCGCGCTCTCCCGCCTTTCTGCCTTCTGCCCACGCAAGAATGTTGGCGTTCGGGTCGAGGTCGAGGATGGAAACCCGTCCGCCTGAAAGAGCGATCTGTTCGGCGAGAAGGATAGCGGATGTCGTTTTTCCCGAACCGCCTTTCGGGTTTGCGAAGGTGATTACATACATGGCAACACGATACTAAAATTAGAGCCAATGTCAACTATATCATTAAATTTAACTCTAACATTAGAGTTGAGCGTAAAGTGGTGGGTTGTCGGAGTGTTCGGCGGATAGGGCAGGGGCGCAGCGCGCCTTTTCAGCGTCCTGCTTCCTGCCGTGCCCGGACCTCGCCGATGAAATCGCTAACGGACCAGAGCCAGCCGCGCTGCGCGTCGGTGTAGCTCTCATGAACAAGGGAGGGAACCACGAGCTGAAGGCTGGAAGCCTCCATCTGGTTGGTCTGCGGTTCCGAAATCCCCGGCTCCAGCGTCAGCAGGTGCTTTCGGCTGATCTTCTCGGCCTCAGCCAGAACCTGCCGCCAGCGATCCTTGCAGGTGGACTTTGCCCCCAGCATGGTCAGGCGCGGATCGCCCTCGGCCGGAGCTGCCTGGTAGGTCTCAAGATCGGGGAAGAGGAAATCCGGCTTGTGGTTATGCTCGGTTACGGCTCCCCGGACATGCCGGATGTCGTGCGCCCGCAGAACAGCGGCCAGATGGTTCTCCAGCGAATGTCCCATGCGCGATTTGCGCCGGTTCTGGACGCTGAGTGAAAAGCTGATGAATCCGTCAACATCGGTGCCGTCCTCGTTGAGGAACCCGGCCTCGATCCGCGAGGACACGATCCTGCGCTCAAGCCGCCGGAACAGCGCCTCTTCGTGGTCCAGCCAGGCGATCAGCGCGGCGTCGGGATCATCCTCCGCACTTGCTTCTGGCAGGGTGAGGCGGGCCAGGTCGGAGAACTCGGCTGTCTTCGGGAACGTGGTGCCGAACTTCTCGATGATGCTGTCCAGCTTGTCGGCGTCCGGCTCCTCGAACTCGATGCCGATCTCGTCCAGAATGAAGCGCGCCGCGAAGTCCAGCTCCGGCTCCTCGTCGGAGAACTCGCGGGATACGAAGGATTTGCCTTCGGGGCGCAGCCCGAACAGCCAGAAAAGCTGCTGCTCGCTGGTCGATCCCTCCGGGGCCACGATGAACCACAGGACGCCGTTTTTGTCCTTGGCCAGAAACAGGGTGTCACCGGCGCTCATGGCCTCGGTGACGGGATTGGAGGGGTAGTAGAGCCGCCATTCGGCGGCACGGGGCTTGTTTATCCGCGCGTCGTAATGCGTGGCCCAGCTCTCTTCCGAGAAGCCCTCCTGGTCGCCGCCAAGCCAGACGTAGATTGCCGGAAACTTCTGCTGGTGCGTCTCGCCCAGAAAGTCCTCGCGCATCTTCACGGTGGTGCCGACCTCGTGCTGGTTCGATGTCTTCGGCTCGGCATCCACGGCGGACAGACGCTTGACCCCGACGCCCTCGAACCAGTCAGACAGTTGCCCGCGCTTCATCCCCGCTCACCTCCAGTGTTTTTATGTCCGATTCCAACCATATGGCGCATTGATCGACAATACTCTCGAAGGGCAGGCGGGTCTTGCCCTTCAGGGCGCACTCCCAGACCGTCCCGATGCGCCAGCCCGCCTCGGCAAGCGCCTCTAGTTGCCTCCGGTCCCGCTCGATGTTCCTGCCGATCTTCT
The DNA here is from genome assembly GCF_004358695.1 of Palleronia sediminis. Lineage (GTDB taxonomy): Bacteria > Pseudomonadota > Alphaproteobacteria > Rhodobacterales > Rhodobacteraceae > Palleronia > Palleronia sediminis. The sequence goes on along the minus strand of NZ_SNAA01000029.1, from coordinate 1,876 downwards.
CCCGCCAGAACGCCTCGCGGCTCTTCGGCCAGCGGAACAGGTGGCAGTCGTGGCCGTGCCAGAAACAACCATGCACGAAGAGAACGGCGTTGCGGCCGGGGAATACAAGGTCCGGTCTGCCGGGAAGGTCCTTGCGGTGCAGGCGGAAGCGGAATCCGCGCCGGTGCAGCGCGGACCGGATTGCCAGCTCGGGTTTGGTGTTCTTCCCCCTGATCCCCGCCATCATCCGGCTTCGGACTGCGCGGGAAACGGTGTCGGCAGGCATTACCTGCCTGCCAGCGATGCCTCCAGCATCGCAAGGTGTTCGTCGGGGGCTTCCTCGATGGCGTAGGCCCGCCGCTCATCCAGCGGCAGTTGCGGCTGAATGACGGCAGGAACCTCCCGGCCGTCCAGCTCCATCGCCTCGGCGATCCGCGTCTGCATGAGCTGCGCGACCGCTTTCACGACCGGCACGACCACAGCGTTGCCAAACTGGCGATAGGCCTGCGTGTCGGAGACGGGGATTTTCCAGTCGGACTTGCCCGGCTTCTCGAAGCCCATGAGCCGGGCGCATTCGCGCGGCGTCAGACGGCGGGGGCGGTTGCCCTTCTGCCCGATCAGGATTTCGGAGCCGTCCTTGTAGTAGCGGGCGGACAAGGTGCGGGCCACATCGCCGGGGCCGAACAGCGAATAGCCGAACCCGTTTCCGGCGCTGCGATGCTTCTCCTTGTAGCCCTGAAGGTAGGTCCACATGTGGTCGGTCAGTGTGTATTTCGGATCAACGTCCGTATCCAAGATCGCGCCGAGGGTCGGGCCGTCGCCTTCAGGCACGACGAGCTGGTCGAAGTCGAATCCGATGCTGTGATCCTTGAAGCCGACGATGAAGATGCGCTCGCGCTTCTGCGGAACCCAGGGCGTCGAGCTGACGACCCGGTGGAAGACCCTGTAGCCCAGCTCGTTCTCCAGAACGTGCATGATCGTGGCAAAGGTCTTGCCGCCGTCATGACGCTCAAGGTTCTTCACGTTCTCCAGCAGAAAGGCGGGGGGGCGGTGATGGTCGATGATCCTGGCCAGATCGTAGAACAGCGTTCCTTGCGTGTCGCACAGGAAGCCGTGGGGGCGGCCGAGGGCGTTCTTCTTGCTGACGCCCGCAATCGAGAACGGCTGGCATGGAAACCCGGCCAGCAGCACGTCATGGGCCGGTATCGTTTCGGGTGCCCTGGCGTAGGGGCGCACGTCCTCGGCGAAGACGTGATCGCTGTCGGCAGGCTCAGGAAAATTGGCGCTGTAGGTCTCGCGGCTGAACCGGTCCCACTCGGCCGTGAAGACGCACCGCCCGCCGATGGCCTCGAAAGGCAGGCGCAGTCCGCCGATCCCGGCGAAGAGGTCGATGAAGCGGAAGCCCTCTGAACGCTTGCCGGGGCAGCGTGCGTCGGCCGTCTGGCGCAGTTTCTCCAGCCGGAGCTGGTCGATCCGTTTGCCTTCGCCCTTCATGTTGCGCCGGACTGTGCGGTCACTGACCCCCAAAAGCTCTGCCGCCGCGTCGATGTCGAGACCGGCCCGCTCCATCAGTTCCGCAAATTCTGTCCGTGGATGCGCGTTCATGTGCCTGCCCCGATCTGTGTCTGTTATTGACAACATGTCATAATCTGTCCCAGCGTGGTTGGAAACCCCGTTTATGGTATTTGTTCATATTTTGTTCTAACATGGTGTTAAGGGCCTTGGGGCGATAGATTCACAATCCGGGCATCACGGATTTAGCGGTTTTGGTCCACGGCCTAGGGTCAGGACTCATAGCCAGTAGATGACCGTGGCGGCGAGAGCGATGGCCGAGAGGAAGACCTTCGGACACCGGTCGTATCGCGTGGCCACCCGGCGCCAGTCCTTGAGCCTGCCG
>NZ_SNAA01000028.1 GCF_004358695.1 Palleronia sediminis | reverse complement strand
TCGGTAGGTTGAAAGACTGGCGTCGCATCGCCACCCGCTACGACAGATGCCCGAAGGTCTTCCTCTCCGCCATCGCCCTCGCCGCAACCGTCATGTTCTGGTTATGAATCCTGACCCTAAGGCTTCGTTGAGATAACTGTTCGAATGCAGGAGGCTTCGATGTTCACCTCGATCGCCATCAGCACGATGGCCCGCGATCTCGCGACCCACGCCGCCGCGCGGCAGGGTCTGGCCGCGCGCAACGTGGCCAATGCCGACACGCCGGGCTATCGCGCGACCGACCTGCCCGATTTCGCCACGACCCTGAACGGCACGGCCACGGCGCTGCGCGCGACGCGGCCGGGCCACCTGGGCGCGGGCACGGGGCCGCGCGGCGCAGATCCCGTCGACGCGGGGGCCGAGCCTTCGCCCTCGGGCAATACCGTCAGCCTCGAATCCGAGCTTTTGCGCAGCGCCGGCATCCGTCAGCAACACGAGATGGCGCTGGGCGTCTCTGGCACCGTTCGCGACATCCTGCGCGCCGCGCTCGGCCGCATCAGGTAAGGAACCGCCCCCATGTCCGACATTCTCGGCGCGATAAGCGTCTCATCCTCCGGCATGACTGCACAGGCCCAGCGCCTGCGCCATGTCTCGGAAAATATCGCCAATGCCGACACCCCCGGCTACCGGCGCAAATCCATCGCCTTTCACGAGGTGATGGAGGGTGGCGTGACACCGGGGCGGGTCCGGCTCGACCGCTCTCCGCTCGACCGGGTCTATGCGCCCGGCCATCCGCTGGCCGATGACAGCGGTCATTACGACGGATCGAATGTCGAGCTGATCCTCGAGATCGCGGATTCGCGCGAGGCGCAGCGCAGCTATGACGCCAACCTCAAGCTGTTCGACCAGGCCCGGCAGATGACCTCTCGGCTGCTGGAACTGCTTCGCCGCTGACCCCCACCCACAGGAGAAACCGATGGATATCACCTCTGCCCGCGCGGCCCAGCTCTTCGCCGCCGCCCGCCCCGCCACGGCGCCGTCGCCCGAGGCCGCGGCCGGAAAGGCCGGCGACAGTTTCGCCGCGCATCTCGCCAAGGCCGAAACGGTGGCGCGCGACGCGATGACGGGTGCGGCCGACCCGCATGCGCTGGTCTCGGCGCTGAGCCAGGCCAAGTTCGCCGTCGAGGCCGCCGTGACCGTCCGCGACAAGGTGGTCGAGGCCTACCAGGAAATCCTGCGGATGCCGGTCTGAGCGGTGGAGGAAGCGCTCCTTTACGACGTCATGCGCGAAGGGCTCTGGGTCGCGGTCCGCATCTCGGCCCCGATCCTTGCGGTCGCGCTGGTCGCGGGGCTCGTCGTCGGATTGTTCCAGGCCCTGACCTCGGTCCAGGAAATGACGCTGACCTTCGTGCCCAAGCTGCTCGCCATCCTCGCCGTCTTCTGGGTCACGATGAGCTTCATGACCGGGGCGCTCACCTCTTATTTCACGGCCACCATCGTGCCGATCATCATGGCCGGAGGCTAAGATGGACAATACCGGATATGTCGCGCTCACCCGCCAGTCGGGGCTGATGCGGGAAATGACCGTCATCGCGAACAATGTCGCGAACCTCGTAACGGCCGGCTACCGCAAGGAAGGCGTGACCTTTGCCGAGCATGTCGACCGGCTTGAGGGCGACGCCCCGTCGCTGTCGATGGCCGCGGGCGTGGCGCGGGTCCTGTCGCCACGGCAGGGCGCGCTCGAGCCGACGGGCGGGGCGTTCGACCTCGCCATCGAGGGCGACGGTTTCTTCCTGCTCGAAACCCCCGAGGGCGAGGCGCTGACCCGTGCGGGCGCCTTTACCCCCGGCCCCGGCGGAGAGCTGGTGAACCCCGACGGGCTGCGCCTGCTCGACGCGGGCGGCGCGCCGGTCTTCGTGCCGCCCGATGCGGGCAGCGTGTCGGTCGCGCGCGACGGCACCTTGTCCGTCGATGGCGTGCCGCAGGCGCAGATCGGCCTGTGGTCGCCGGCGCCGGGCGACCCGATGGACCGGCGCGCGGGCACCGTCTTTGCCCTGGCCGAGCCGCCCGTTCCGGTCGAGGCCCCGACGATCCTGCAACGCCATCTCGAGGCGTCGAACGTCGATTCCGTGGCCGAGATCACCCGGATGATCCAGGTCCAGCGCGCCTATGAGCTGGGCCAGAGCTTTCTCGACAAGGAGGACGCGCGGGTGCGCGCCGTTCTCGACACCATCGGACGATAGGAGCCTGACATGCGTGCCCTTTCCATTGCCGCCACCGGCATGAGCGCCCAGCAGACGCGGGTCGAGGTCGTGTCGCACAACCTCGCCAACATGAGCACCACGGGCTACAACGCCCGCCGCGCCGAGTTCGCCGACCTGCATTACCAGCAGGCGAGCCGGCCGGGCACGATCTCGTCCACCACCGGGACCGAGTTGCCGACCGGGGTGCAGCTCGGCCTCGGCGTGCGCCCCACCGCGGTCGGCATGATCGTGGCGCAGGGGTCGCTGGCCCAGACGGGCGGCGATCTGGACGTCGCCATCGAGGGCAACGGCTTTATCGAGGTCGAACTGCCCTCGGGGCAGGCGGGCTATACGCGCGACGGCGCGCTGAAACGGTCGGGCGAGGGGCAGATCGTCACGTCGGACGGCTACCCTGTGATGCCCGACATCACGATCCCGGACGATGTGCGCTCCATCGCCATTTCGCCCGAGGGCGAGGTGCAGGCCTTTTTTGCCGACCGTGTTGAGCCGCAGGTGCTGGGCCAGCTCACGCTCGTCGGGTTTTCCAACGTGAAGGGGCTCGAGGCCATCGGGTCGAACCTGTTCGTCGAGACCCCCGCCTCGGGCGCGGCACTGCCCGGCGATCCGGGCACCGACGGGCTGGGCACGTTCCGGCAGGGCTGGCTCGAAGGAAGCTCGGTCGACCCCGTCCGCGAGATCACCCGCCTGATCGAGGCGCAACGCGGCTACGAGCTGAATTCCAAGGTCATCACCGCGGCAGACCAGATGCTCGCCACGACGAGCCAGGTGCGCTGATGCGCGGTCTCTTGGCCCTTGCCCTGCTGCTGGCCACACCCGCCGCCGCCGATACGCTGGTCGCGGCCCGGACGATCCGGGCGCAAGCCCTTCTCGGCCCGGCCGACCTGGCGATCCTGCCCGGAGATCTCCCGGGCGCGCTGGCCCGGCCGTCCGAGGCCGTGGGCCTCGAGGCGCGGGTGACGCTATATGCCGGGCGCCCGATCCGGCCCGGCGATATCGGCCCGCCGGCCATCGTCGAGCGCAACCAGATCGTGACGATGATCTTCGAGGCGCCGGGGATGCGAATCGTCGCGGATGCCCGCGCGCTCGACCGGGCCGGGGTGGGCGACCGGGTGCGGGCGATGAACCTCGGCTCGCGCAGCACCGTGGTCGGCACCGTCACCGAGGCGGGCACCATCGTCGTCGGCGGGGGCGCGTCGTGAGGGGCGTGTTGCTGCTCGGCGCCGCGTTCCTGACCGCCTGCGCCCCGATGAAACAGATCGGACAGCCCCCCGCCATGAGCCTGCCGCTGGAAAGCGCCGAGATGGTCGCGATGAGCAGCCCCGGCCTGCCCCGCTCGCTCGACCCGAACCGGGCGGTGGACGGGGCATCGCTGTGGTCGGGCGGGCGTGGGTCGCTGTTGGGAAACCGCCGCGCCGAGACGCGCGGCGACATCCTGACCGTCGTGATCGAAATCGACGACCGGGCCGAGTTCCAGTCCTCGTCCGAACGCAGCCGGTCGGGCAGCGAAACCATGTCGATGGGCGGGCTTTTCGGCATCCCGCAACGGCTCGACCCGCTCTTGCCCGCGGGCGCGACCATGTCGGACGCGGTGGGCCTGAGCTCGGCCTCGACCGCGGCGGGCGACGGATCGGTGTCGCGCAACGAGCGGCTCGAGCTGCGCGTCGCGGCCACGGTGACGGACATGTTGCCCAACGGCTCGCTCGCCATCGAGGGCCGGCAGGAGCTGCGCGTGAATTACGAACTGCGCGAACTCGTCGTGTCGGGCTACGTCCGGCCCGAGGATATCTCGCGCCAGAACGAAGTCAGCTATGACAAGATCGCCGCCGCGCGGATCTCGTATGGCGGGCGCGGCCAGATCGACCGGATGCAGCAGCCGCGATACGGCCAGCGTCTCGTCGACGCCATTCTCCCCTTCTGAGGTTGCCACGATGATCGCCAAACTGCTTCCCGCCCTGCTCGTCCTTGCCGGTATCGGCGGCGGGGTCGGCGCCGGGTTCGCCCTGCGCCCCGCCCCCGCGCCGATGGCGGCCCTGCCGCCCTGCGGCGACGCACCCGCCGAACCGGCGGCGACCGACCTGCCCGCCGCGACCGCGCAGGCCGGTCCGGCCCCGGACGATTCCGGCGGCGACGCCCCGGACGAGGCCCCCGCGGGCGGCACGTTCCTCAAGTTCGACCGGCAGTTCGTCGTGCCCGTCCTGCAAGACGGGCGCATGGCCGCGATGGTGGTCATGGGTGTGACGCTCGAGCTTGACGAGGCCACGCGCGAAACCGCCAAGGAGCGCGAGCCGCGCCTGCGCGACCGGTTCCTGCGCACGATGCTGGATCACGCCAATAGCGGCGGGTTCGAGGGGGCGTTCACCTCGAACGGCGATCTCGGGCGGCTGCGGCGCGCCCTGCTCGAGGCCGGGCGCGACGAGGTCGGACCGGGAGTGAGCGAGGTGCTGATCCTCGATCTTGCCCGCCAGGACGTCTAGCGCGGCCCATTGCCGCCGCGCGGGGTTCGCGCACCCCGCGCGACCAGCGCGCCCGTCGCCTCGTGCCGGCCGAACGCCGTGCGGGCCTTGTTCAGCGCCAGCTCGTGATCGACCCGCAGCGCGGCGATCTGCGCCTGAAGCCGCGCGAGACGGCGGTCGCACCATGCGCCCCAGGCCAGATCGGCGCCCGCCAGCCGCGCGGGATCCAGCACGGTATCGCGGGCCCGCGCATCGCGCGCCGCGCGCAACTGCGCCGCATCGCGTTCCAGCGCGGCGACATGGCGCGCCACCGTCCGCAGCGCGGCCAGGTCGCGGTCGAGCAGGGCACCGGCGACGCGGTCGAGCTCGGCCAGGCGGCGCCGGTTCACGATGCCGCCCCCCGCCGCGCCGCGCGGATCGCCTCGGCAAAGCGGATCGCGACGGCGACCGCCGCGTAATGCACCGGTCGGATCTCTTCGCCGACGTCGACGATGGCGTGGATCGCGCGCGCGGTCGGCGGGTCGCTGTGGATGGGCACGCCCGCCTCGGTCGCCACCTCGCGGATACGGGCGGCGACATGGTCGACCCCCTTGGCCACCACCACCGGCGCGCCGCGCGCGCCCTGCGACCATTTGAGCGCGACGGCGAAGTGGGTCGGGTTCACCCCCACGACCGAGGCCTCGGGGACATCGGACAGCATCGTGTTGGTCGCGTATTCCATCGCGCGCTGGCGCCGCTGCTGCTTCATCATGGGGTCGCCCTCGCTGTCCTTCTGCTCGTCGGTCAGCTCTTTCCGGGTCATGCGGTTCTTGCGCAGATGCTCGGTGCGCTGCCACAGGTAGTCGACCGCCCCGATGACCAGCGCCACCGTCGCGACGAACAGCAGGAACTCGACCGCGAGGCGCAGAAGATGCCCGGTGGCGCCCGCCGGCGAGGCCGCCATGAGCGCGAGGATCCCCGGCATCCGGTCGCGCAGAAAGATGAACAGCACCGTGGAATAGATGACGAGCTTGACGGTGCTCTTTGCAAACTCGAACAGTCCGCCGCGGCCGAACTTGTTGCCCGCATTCGCCACGATCGAGATCCGGTTGAGCTTGGGCGCGAGCTTTTCGGTCGGAAAGATCAACGCCCCCTGCCCCGCGGCCAGCAAGAGCGCCCCGACGAACGGGGCGGCCATCCACGGCAGGATCGCCAGCGCGACGCCGCCCATCGGCGCACCGGCCGCGCCGCCGCCTTCGAGCCCGAGCCGCGCGTTCAGAAGGTCGGGCCGCTCGATGAAGGGGACGAGCCCGCGCGCCAGCTTCTCGAGGCTCCACCCCCCGAGGGCGAGCGCCATCAGCAGCAGCCCCGCATAGGCCCCGACCGTGACCAGATCGGCCGAGCGCGCGATCTCGCCGCGGCGGCGGGCATCGGCGAGCTTGCGGGGGGACGGCTCGTGCGGCTTTTCCGCGCCGCTGTCATCGCCGCTCATCCCGGTGCCGCCGGGTTGGCGAGGAACCCGTCAAGCGCCGCGAGCCAGAGCGACAACAGCAGCGGCGCGGTCACGGCAAACAGCACGAGCCCCCCCAGCGTGATCGCCGGCGCCCCGATGAAGGCCACCATGAGCTGCGGCATCGCCCGGTTGATGGCGCCAAGCGCGAGGTTGTAGACCAGCGACGTGACGACGAAGGGCGCGGCCAGCACGAAGGCCAGGCCGAAACTGTCGGCCACCCGCGCGATCCCCCATGGCGCGAGTTCCGATGCGAGCGGCATCCGGCCCGCAGGCAGGATCTCGTAAGATCGGAGGATGAACTCGACCACCTTGACGTGCAGACCCGCGGTCATGGCCAGGGCCAGCCCCCCCATGACAAGCACATGCCCCATCGCGGGTTGCGGATCGGCAGCCTGGGTCCCGAGGATCTGCGACAGCGACACGCTTTGCGCGGCCATGGTCGCGGCGATCTGGAGGACATGGACCAGGATGCGCAGCCCCGCCCCCATCGCGAGACCCGCCGCCGTCTCGGTCAGATACAGCGCGGCCCCCGGACCCGAGGGCGCGACGGGATAGAGGTTGGCCGCCGCGGGAGCCACGACCGCGGTCAGGGCAATCGCCAGCACCAGCCGCACGCGCACCGGGATGCTGCGTTCGCCAAAGCCCGGCAAGAGCGCCATCAGCGCGGCGACCCGCAGAAAGGTGCCGAGGACCCCCGCGCTTTGCGCCTCGACCAGGGCGATCAGGTCGGCGATGCCGGTCATGCCGCCACCGTCCCGACCAGCGCGGGCCGGATCGAGCGGTCGATCTCTTCGAAGCTCAGCACCGGCGTCGGAAGGTTCCGCGTCGACAGGACCAGCGACAGGAACCTCCGTCGCGGGGACGAGGTGACGAGCGCCGCGTCGATCCCGCGCGCCGCCGTTTCCCCCACGGCCGAGGCCGCGGCCTCGGCCAGCCGGTTGAAGGCGTCGGGCGGCAGAGCGACGACCGGGTCACCACGGTCGCCCGCCATCTCGTGGGCCTGGAACGCGGCCTCCCATTCGGGGTCGAGCTGGATCAGCGGCAGGGTGCCGTCCTCGCGCACCAGCGGCATCACCAGTTGCAAGCCCAGCCGCCGCCGCACGGCCTCGCAAATCGCCTCGGGCGAGGCCGTGGCGCCGCGGGTATGGGCGATCGTCTCGAGGATGAGTGGCAGGTTGCGGATCGAAACGCGTTCCTCGAGCAAGAGCTGCAACACCTGGAGGAGCAGTTCCTTCGGAACCCTGTCGGGAATGAGCTCGTCGACGAGGCGCCTGTTCGCCTCGGCGCGGGCCGGATCGCTGGGCTGGGTAAAGGCGTCGATCAGCCGCCGCAGCGCCTTGAGCGTCATCAGCCGGGGGAAATCGCGCTTTACGGTTTCGAGCAGGTGGGTGGCCAGAACCTCGGCCGGGACGACGGTGGTGGCCCCGCCCAGCGCGGCCTCGTCCTGTCGGGCGGGGTCGATCCAGCGCGCGGGCGCGCGATAGACCGGCTCCTCCACATCGCGGCCGGGGGGCAGCGCGGCCGGATCGGCGACCCCCACGGCAAGAACCTGCCCCGGCGCGAGGCTGTCGCGCGCCCGTTCGACCCCGTGGATGCGGATGACATAGGTGCCCGGTTTCAATGACGGATCGTCGGTCAGCCGGATCTCGGGGAGGATCAGCCCATAGCTCGACGCGACGTGATTGCGCATCGTCGCGATCCGCCCGTCGAGCCCGGTCGAGGGGTCGAGCACCATCGACACGAGATCGGGCGCAAACTCGATATGGATATCGTCGAGATCGAGCACGTCGCCCATCGTCCGCGCGGGGCGGGCGGGCTCGGCCTCGGACGGTCCGTCGGGGGCCGCGGCGCGTGCACGTTGCGCCGCCCGCGCCGCCAGCAGGCCAAGCGCGACGGCACCGGCCATGAAGGGCAGGAACGGCAGGCCCGGAACCAGTGCGAACAGCGCCATCAGAAAGGCCACCGTGCCCAGGGCCGCCGACCGGCCGCCAAGCTGGTCGAACAGCGCGAGATCGGTCGGTCCGTCATCGCCCCCGCGCGCGAGCAAGAGCCCCGATGCGATCGAGATCACCACCGCCGGGATCTGCGTCACCAGCCCGTCGCCGACCGTGAGGATGGCATAGGTCTCGAACGCGGCGCCAAGAGGCATCCCATGCACCATCGCGCCCGCCACCAGCCCGACCACGAGGTTCAGCAGCGTGATGAGAAGCCCCGCCACCGCATCGCCCTTGACGAACTTGGACGCGCCGTCGAGCGAGCCGAAAAAGGTGGTCTCCTGCTGATCGCGCTCGCGACGGCGCTTGGCCTCGGCGTGGTCGATGGCGCCCGCGTTCATGTCGGCGTCGATGGCAAGCTGCTTGCCCGGCATCCCGTCCAGCGCGAACCGCGCGCCGACCTCGGCCATGCGCGAGGCACCTTTCGTGATGACGATGAAGTTCACGATGAGCAGCACGCCGAAGATCACCAGCCCCAGCAACACGCTGCCGCCCATGATGAAGCTAGCGAACCCCTCGATCACGTCGCCGGCCGCGCCCGTGCCGGTATGCCCCTCGCCGATGATCAGCTTGGTCGACGAGATGTTGAGCGAAAGCCGCAGCATCAGCGCGGCAAGCAGCACGGTGGGAAAGGCCGAGAACTGCAACGGATGCTCGATGAACAGCGTGGTGGTAAAGATGAGGATCGCCAGCGCAAAGGACACCGCGAGCCCGACATCCAGCACCCATGCGGGCACCGGCAGGATCATCATCACGACGATCCCCATCAACGCCAGCGACAGCAGGACGGTGGGCTGCAAAAAGGGTATGGTCCTGGCGGTCATCGCGCGGTCTCCAGCAGTGGGCGGGGGGCGGCGCTGACCGGGACGAGCGATCCCAGCCCCGCCGAGGCCCCCGCGCGCATGAGCGGCCAGCCGTTCTCACGGGGCGGGCGCACCGGGATCAGGCGCGCTACGGTTGCGGATCGGGGCAGGCGCGGCGGACCGACATCGGCCAGGACCATCTCGCGATGCTGGGCGAACTTGCGGCGGTAGCGCGCGGCGTGGATCTCAGTGCGCGAGTGAAAGGCGCCGGCCGCGCGCGTCCAGTCCCCCGTTTCCGCATGCAGCCGTCCGAGAAACGCGGCGGCGTAGCGCGCGTTCTCGACGGGGTCGAACATGGCATCGGGCGTCGCAAAGGCCTCGCCATGCCAGCGCAGGTTTATCTGGAAACACCCGATATCGATACTGTCGATCCCCTGCGCGCGGCGTTTCGCGACAAAGGCCTCGGCCTCGTGCCGGGTGGCGAACCAGCGCCCCTCGCCGGCCGCGTTGACGGTCCAGGGCCAGGGCGCGAACCGCCCCTCGTGGCGCCGTCCGGTTTCGGTGAGCGTGATCGCCAACAGCACATCGACCGGCACCCCGCTCTCGGACGCGGCGCGTCGCGCGGCCTCATGGCAGATATCGGCGCGGGCAGCACCGGCCGAGAGCGCCACGATCACGGCAAGGGAGAGGCGCAGCATCATCGGTCGTCTCCCAACAGTTCCGACAGCTCGGCCCGCAGCGCGGCGCTTTCCTCGATAAGGCTCTTGCCGCGCGCGCGGCTTGAAGGGTCGGGGCGCGCGGGGGGGAAAGCGGCGGGGGCGGTCTGCCGGATCTGAACGGGGCGGTCGAGCAGATCGGTCACCGACAGATCTGCGCCCGCGTCGCGGATCAGCTCCGCCGCCTCTGGATCGCCGCGGGCCTCGGCGAGGCGAGCTGCGCTGGCGCGTTCGGATGCGCTCAGCCGGTCCGAGCGGGAGATCCAGCCCCGCGCCATGCCCTGCATCCCCGCATCGACCAGCCGTCCGAGCACGGCCTGGCGCGCCGCCCCCTCGGGCGGGCGCCAATCGCCGATATCGCGAACGCCGCGCAGGAATGCCGCATCGTCGTCGAGCCCGGCAAGACGGTCGAGAATTGCCTGCGCCAGCCGATCCTTCTGGCCGGGATCCAGTCGGGTGGCGGCCGTCAGGTCACGCGCCGCGCGGCCCAGCTCGTTGCGGGCGATCCGTCCGCGCAGGATGGCGGCCGCGAGCTGCCCGGAATCGGCCGCGCTCAGTTCACGCAGCATCGCCTCGGCCTGGTCGAGCAGGTCGGCGGGCACCCCTTCGGGCAGACCGATCCGGTAGTCGATCAGGGCGACCATCGCGGCACCCGCATCGGGGCGCCGCCCCTCGATCACCGCGCGCAGCACCGGCTCGGCCGCCGCGTCCTGCCCCGCGTCGTCGAGGCGCAGATCGAGCAGCCCGTCCTCTGCCACCGTGCCGCCCCCATAGACCGCGCGCAAAAGACGCGCTGCCTCGTCGCGGCCGAGATCGAGAAAGGCACCCGCCAGCCGCGGGCCGAGCAGCGCTTGCAGACCGGGGGGCCACGTCTCGAACTCGGCCAGCGCCGCCTCGGTCGAGGCCGGAAGGCGCGGCGGATCGGACAGCATCGCCATGAGGTCGAAGCCCCCGTTGCACGTCGCCGCCGCCGTGATACGCGGGCCGGCCGGCGCCCCGTCCACGAGGCGCGCGATCTCGATCAGGATCGGCGCGATGCGTACCCCCGACGGCGCGGAAAGGGCGAGGGCGCGCGCCTCGGCACCCAGCCCGGCCTGGATCAGGCGCCGGATCTCGGCGTTCAGGCGAACCGGGTCGACACGGCCCACCGCATCGACATATCCCGCCCCGTCGGACGGCTCGGCCCATTCCGAGATCGGCGGCATGTCCAGCGCCTCGCACCCCGCCACCGGGACCGCCGGGGCGTTCGGGTCGTCGAGGCGACGCATGGCACTGTCGACGACCATATGCGCGGGCGGCTGCACCGCATCGCCGGTGCGGGGGGCATCGGTCCCGACCGCCGGATCGGGGTCCGGGGGCGACAAACTCTCGGCCCCCGGCATGGTGCGCAGGGTTCCCGCGGCGATCCCGGCGGTGAGATCCTGCAATAGCGCGGCCCGGAAACGCGCGACATCCGCGTCGCGCGCGGGGTCGTCCAGCGCCCCTTGCAGCGGTCCCGGCACGGCCAAAAGCGGCGCGCCAGCGCGCGAGGCCTGGGCCGGAGGGGCGGCACGTTCGGGCCCGTCGACGAGGTCGATCACCAGCCCGCCATTCGCAAGCTCGATCGTTCGGGCGGAACAATCGCAGCCCAGTTCGATCCGGAGCACGCCCGGCTCGGGCGTCGAGATCGCGCGCATCCGGTCCCGCCCGATCCGGCGATAGGCGTCGGACAGGTCGAACCGCGCCGCGCCGTCGGTCTGGAGGCGAAGCCCGCCCTCGACCTCGCGCAGCCGCCATTCGGGGCGGTCCGCGAAATCGACCACGACGCGTGTGAACCCGTCGTGCTCGGCCGTCCGAACGAGCACGGATTGCGCCAGGGCGAGACCGGGCAGCAGGCCGAGCAGCAGGGCAAGGAGGAATCTCATGCCGCGCGCGCCTCTTTCAGCGCATCCTCGAGGTCGCGAAAGCTGGGGCGGCAATGGCCGGGCGTGTTCTGGCGCCCGACCTCGATGCAGATGTTGGGGCTGTGCTGATGCAGGTTCGCGACCAGAACCTCGCGGATCAGGTTGTGAAACTGCGCGTCCTCTTCGACCACGGATTTGAGCTTGGCGGCGATCGGCCCGACAAAGCCATAGGCAAGGAACACGCCCAGGAACGTGCCGACCAGCGCGCCGCCGATCAGCTTGCCCAGGACCTCGGGGGGCTGGTCGATCGAGGCCATCGTCTTGATGACCCCCAGGACCGCGGCGACGATCCCCAGGGCGGGCAGGCCGTCGGCCATGCTTTGCAGCGCATGTGCGGGGTGCAGCGCGTGATGAAGGTTCGCCTCCATCCGGTTTTCCAGCACCAGCTCGACCTGGTGGGGGTCGTCGTAGTTCATGGCGGCCGACCGCAGCGTGTCGGCGATCAGTTCGACCGTCTCGCGATCCGCGGCGATCTTGGGATAGCGGGCGAATATGCTGCTCTCGGCGGGATCTTCGACATGCCCCTCGAGCGCGAGCGGATCGGTCTTGGCCAGGCGGATCAGCTCGAATAGCAGGCACAGCAGGTCGCGGTAATCCGCGCTTTTCCATTTCGGCCCCTTGAAGACGCGGCCCAGCCCGCGGCCCGTCGCCTTGACCGTGCTGCCGTCGTTCGACAGCAGGAACGCGCCGACGGCGGCCCCGAGGATCATGGTCATCTCGAAGGGCAGCGATTTGAGGATGATCCCCATCTTGCCCCCGGCGGCCAGGTAGCCGCCGAAAACCATGACGAAGACGACGATGATACCGATGATGCCGATCACGGCGATCCTCCTTGGACGGTTTGGCGCGGCGGTTCAGTCGGGCGCGGGGGTCGCGGGCGGAATGTCGGCATGGCGCCCCGCCAGCATCACCGACACGGCATAGGCGCCTTCGGGCGGCATGGCGGCGAGGATGGCGGCAGCGAGTTCGGGGCGCATGAGGCCGAGGAACCCCGCGGCAAAGGCGGGCGGCATCTGTTTGAACAGGGTCGCGGCCTCGGCCGGTTTCATCGCCTCGTAAACCGCGGCGAGCCGGGCCAGATCGGCCTCCGCGGCCTCGTCGGCCATCTGCAAGAGCGCGCGCAGATCGTCCTCGGCCGCCTTGATCTCGTCGAGCTGGGCGCGCAACGCCTCTTCTCCGCGGGCGAGGCGTCGTTCGCGCTCGGCCAGGGCGGCCTCACGCTCGGTCATGCGGTCGGCACGCGCGGCCAGGTCGGTCAGCAGCGTATCCACGTCGTCCGACGGCGCCGGATCGGGCGTGGCGGCGATGGCCGCGCCCGCGATCGCCGGGCCGAAACCGGGCAGGTCGGGGGCGACCGCCGTCGCGCGCAACAGCGCCGAACACATCAGCAATGCGGCGAGCGCGGGCAAGGCGCCAAGCCCCATGGCCCCCGGAGTTCGACAGTTAATCCGATAAGCGATTGATATTGTTGACGCGGGTCAAGCGTTTTTGTGACGACATCGAGCGTCAGGCGGGTTTCGGGAGGTTCAATGCATCGAAGAGGT
>NZ_SNAA01000027.1 GCF_004358695.1 Palleronia sediminis | reverse complement strand
TCGGTAGGTTGAAAGACTGGCGTCGCATCGCCACCCGCTACGACAGATGCCCGAAGGTCTTCCTCTCCGCCATCGCCCTCGCCGCAACCGTCATGTTCTGGTTATGAATCCTGACCCTAAGAATCTCACCTGGGGGAATAGATAGAACCGACGAAGCGTTGAAATCCAATACGATTATTATCGGATGGGCGCAAATAGGTCGGATTATGGAGGGCTCTCTCAATTACTACGAATATCGGCGCATCATCAAGGATGAATACTATCCTGATGACGAGAACCTGAGGCGTGCAGGGTCGGCCGCAGGAAACATGTGGCGATTCGTTCAGGAAATGAATGAGGGCGATTATGTTGTCGTCCCCGTAGCAGGTGGAATCCATATTGCCGAAGTAACAGGACCCGCCTTTCATATGCTTGAAAAGGTAGATGAGGATACTGCATTCCGTCGAAATGTCAAATGGCATACCAGGGCAGAGGACCCGATACGCCGTGATCGACTGGTGAGCGGGTTGCATTCGAGAACCAAGATTCGGGGCACCAGCGCTTCGGCAAGCGAATACGTTGATGAAATCTCCAAGCTGATTGCTGAGTACCGTGCCGGTAAGGTTTTGACATTCGAAGACGGTCTGAGTTCAGATCTCAAGAATGTCACTCTCGAAAAGCTGCGCGAAGGACGAATGCAGCATTCTCAATTCGAGAGATTTCTGGCCGAGCTAGTCCGGAAGCAAGGTGCCAAAGAGGTGATGATCCGGCACGGACCGGGTGACAAGGGGATAGACATCATCTTCATTGACACCCACTACGGGTTGACGGAAACGAGAGTCGGCATTCAAGCCAAGCATTTCGATGAGCGCAAGGAAATAGGGCGCCACGTTGTCGACGAAACCGCGGCCGGCGCTGAAGCCGAAGAGATCGATATTGCAATAATTGTAACTACCGGTTCATTCTCGAAAGAGGCAGAGGATGCCGCTTTGCAGTATTCAGAAAGTGGGCTAAGAATAGAACTGGTGGACGGCCCCCAGCTTGCCAGTCTCATTGGTGAACTGGGCGTTCCGGAACCATCGGGTGTTGCTTCGTAACAGGCTGAGGGGCCGCAACTGCTGCCCCCTCACCCCAACCAAACCGCCGCCAACCCGACCGCCGCCACGCCCATCTGCGCGGGGCGGAGGCGGCGGAACCACAGGGGCGCTTCCTCGCGGCTGGCGGCCAGCGGGTCGAGCAGGGCGAGGCTGGCGTAGATCACGACCAGCAACACCAGCGCCAGTTCGAGCGGCAGCAGCAGCGCCGCCAGACCCGCCCAGAACAGCCAGGCGAACATCGCCATCTGCGCCCAGGTCCAGCCGCCCGGCATCCTGAACGACAGGCCCCGCCGCACCCCCGACAGGAACAGCGCCACCGCCGCGCCCCATAGCCGGATCGCGGGCGCGAGCCATTCCGGCCCGCCGAGCCAGATCCACAGCGCGCCCGCCGGAAAGACCAGCACCGGCCCCCAGCCCAGGATCACCGCGTCCCAGGGGATGCGGGCGGGCTCGGTCACGGTCAGGCGGCGGGGGCGATTCTCGGTCATGGCGACCAAGCGCCGGCACCCCGCCCCCGGTTCCGTGGCGCAACGATTCCCCCGCCCGCCGCCCATCGTCGCCGGACGGGCAACACCGATGCCGGAGTGCTCGCCAAGGGGCGGCGCGCGCCCTATCCTCGCGCGCAGTCCCAGCCCTCCCGGAGGAACCCCCATGCGCGCCCTCGCCTGCCTTGCCCTGCCGCTTGTCCTGTCGGCCTGCATCTCGGAACGCAGCTTTGAATCCGAGCCGGTCGTGCTGCAATCCGACCGCGGCCCGGTCACCTGCCAGCTCTACGGCATCAACCAGGTGATGCTCGACCGCGCGCTTACCCGCCCCGCCGTCATGTCCGACGAAGAGGCGAACGCCATCTGCCGCGCCGAGGGCTATCGCCTCTTGGCCGGGGCGGGCCCGGCCCGTCCGTGACCGCGCGCCGATGACGGCCCGGCGGCCCGTCGCGGGCGCGCTGCGCGGGCTTGCGGTCCTGCTGCTCGTCGCGTCCTGCGCGCGCCCCCTCACCCCCGAGGAACGCGCCTTTGCCGCCAGCGTGCAGGGCCCGACGCTCGACACGGCACGGGTGCGCATCCACGACCGCAACCTCGTCTCCCGGATCGTGCGGATGCGCCCGCCGCGGCCGCAGACCACCTGCCGCGAACGCATCTACCCGCGCGAGATCGGCCCGCAGCCCAGTTCAACGGCCGCCTTCGTCCTGTTCGAGCGGATGTTCGTCGCCGGCGACCTCTACGCCGAGAATTTCCTGCCCGCCTGGCCCGAAGCCATGTCCCTGCCCTTCGCCATGATCTTTGCGCATGAGATGACGCATGTGTGGCAATGGCAGAACCGCGCCGTCACCGGCTATCACCCCGCGCTCGCCGCACAGGAACACGCGCCGGGCACCGACCCCTATCTCTATGATCTGGCACCCGGAAAGGGGTTTCTCGATTACAGCTTCGAGCAGCAGGGCGGCCTTGTCGAAGAGTTCGTGTGCTGTCGCGCGCTCGACCCCGACGCGCCCCGGACGCAGGCGCTGCACGACCTGCTGCGCCCGCAGTTTCCGGGCCTCGCACGGCGCTCGCCGGTTCCGCCCGATGCGATCAAATTGCCACAGGACGCGCCCGATCCGCGCGGCATCTGTTCTAAGTAGGGAAACGTTTACCGTTTCGCGCTAGGCTGGGCCATCTTTCGGCGTGGTGGCCGGAAGACTTCTCCCTGATGGACTGGCCACGCGCTTCGGCGCGTGGCCTTTTTCATGCGTCCACCGGGGCGATCAGCTCGGGGCCGGTGGCGCGGTTGCCGTTTACCGCGCGGCTTACCCGGTGAAACCGCAGCTCGGGCGCCGCCGCCGGGTCCATCAGCCGCGCCGCGCCATGCCCCGCCTCGCCCAGCCACAGCGGCCAGTCCCGCGCCGACAGGATGACCGGCATCCGGTGATGCAGCCGCGCCACCCGCCCCGCGGCGGCCGTGGTGACGATGGCGCAGCTTCGCGTGTCGCGCCAATCCTGCCAGAGCCCGGCAAAGGCGATGGGCGCCTCGTCCTCGCGCCGGATGAACCACGGATCGCGCCCGCCGCTGTCGTCCCTGGTCCATTCATAGAACCCGTCGGCGGGAATCAGGCACCGCCGCGTGCGCGCCGCCTCGCGAAAGGCGGGCTTGGCGGCCAGCGTCTCGGCCCGCGCGTTGATCAAGAGCGGCCCGTCGGTCTCGGATTTCGCCCAGTGCGGGATGAACCCCCAGCGCATCGCCTCGATCCGCCGCCGCCCCCCGGCCGAGCTGACGGCATGGACGCGGTCGGTGGGGCAGATGTTCCAGTTCGGCAGGTCGGGCAGGTCGTTGCCCGGCGCGGCGTCGAACAGCCGCGCCATGGCATCCGTTGGCAGGGTCAGGACGAAACGGCCGCACATCTGCTTTACCTAGGCCGAAACGCGCGCGGATACAGCGTGTCTCGGAAACCGCGGGGCGCTATACCGCGACCTGCCGCATCGCGCCCCGCGGCCGCCCGAATGCCCGGATCGCCAGAATGACCCTGTCCCGCACCGCCCCCCGCCTCTTGCCCGCGATTCTCGTCGCGCTGGCCCCGACGCTCGCGCCCGCGCAGGCGCCGCTCGAGGCGGCGGTCGAGACATGGCGCGCGGTGCAGGGCCGCTGGGTCGCGCCGGGTCACGACTGCACCAGCCCCGAGGGTGTCTGGACGCTGCTCGCCCGCCGCATCGAGGGGCCGGGGCGGGCGCTGTCGCTGCGCGGCATCGGCGGCAGCGCGCAGTTCCTGCGGCTCGACATGACCGATGGCGCCGGGCGGCGCGTCGGCGGCACGCTGGCCGTGGACGGGGCCGGCGGGGCGCGTCTGACGGTTCCCGGCCTGTCGGTCGGGCTGAGGCGCTGCGCCGCGCCCCTGCCGCAGGTACCGGACGCCCCCGCCGCGCCGCTGACCCTCGACGACGCGCCGCGCCTGCCCCCCGCGACCACCCCGCCCGAGGACACGAAAGAGGCGGCCACGATCGAGCCCGCGCTCGGCGCGATTGCCGGGCAATGGACCCAACCGGGGGGCGATTGCGCGGCGCCGGGGTGGGAGTTGGGCGAGACGACGATCCGAACGCCCGAGGGCCGTTTCGCCATCGCGGGCGAATTGGCGCGCGACGGGCGGCTCGGCATCAACGCCCTGCGCGAGAGCGACGGGGCACCCACGACCTTTACCGCGACGCAGGGGGCCGGGGCCATCGAGATGACGGTCGGGATCGGGCGCGAGCCCGCCCGCCGTGTCCGGCTCGAGCGGTGCTGAGCGGCGGGCGGGCGCGACCGACCGCACCCGCCCACCGCCAAGGCGCCTATTCGGCGACCGTGATCCGGCCGTCGGTATAGGGCTCGTAGGCGCCCTGCTGGGCGAGGTAGTCGGCGACGACAACCGCCACGTCCGGCCCGAAATCATAGGCATTGGCGGCATCGCGGAACATGCCGTAGCCGTCGCCGCCGTTGCGGACGTAATTGTTCGACACGACGCCATAGGTCGCCTCGGGGTCGAGCGGCGCGCCCCCGACCTGCACATCGGTGATGCGGCTGCCCGGCTCGGCCGACGGGTCGAAGGCATAGCTCATCCCGGCCACCTGCGGGAACCGCCCCGCGACCTCCTCGATCTGGCTCACCCCGTTCTCGAGCGCGGCGCGCAGCACCTCGCCCGTCACCTCGAAGGTCGAAAGCGTGTTCTGGAAGGGCAGGACGGTCAGCACCTCGCCCATCGTGACCTCGCCCATGTCGATCGAGGCGCGGATGCCGCCGCTGTTCTGGAACGCCACGTCGATGCCCTGGTCCGCGACCCGCGCCAGCATCGCATCGGCCAGCAGGTTGCCCATCTCGCATTCCTGCACGCGGCAGACCTCGCGATTGCCCTCGATCTGGGCGGCGGCCTCGGCAACCACCTCGTTGCGGATCTCGTTGAGCGGGCCGGCGGCCTCGGCGATGCGCGTCACGGTGGGTTCGTCCTCGGCCACGGTGGCGTCGATCAGGATCGGCGCGCCGCTGGCCTCGATCACCTCGCCCGCGTCGTCGAACGTCACCTGCAACTCGCCCAGGTACTTGCCATAGGCATAGGCCTGCACGATGGCGGTCCCGTTCACCATGGTCGGATAGGGCCCCTCGGCCCCCTCCATGTCGCCCAGCAGCGTGTTGGAATGCCCGCCCACGATCACGTCGACGCCGGTCGTGCCTTCGGCCACGCGCTTGTCGACGGCATAGGACGAATGGCTCAGCACCACGATCTTCGTCACGCCGTCCTCGGTCAGCCGATCCACCTCGGCCTGCACCGCCTCGACCGGGTCGGTAAAGACGACATTGGGGCCGGGCGAGGCCAGCTCGTCGGTATCCTGCGGCGTCAGGCCGATCAGGCCGATCCTCTCGCCGTCCTTTTCGATCACGGTCGATTTCTCGATCACGTCCTTGAGCAGCGGCTCGCCGCTGAGGTCGGCATTCGACATCAGGATCGGGAACTCGATCGCCTCGGCAAAGCCGCGCAGCACCTCGGGGCCGTCGTCGAACTCGTGATTGCCGACGGTCATCGCGTCATAGCCCAGCGCGTTCATCATCTCGGCGGCGAGCTTGCCCTTGTAATAGGTGTAGAACAGCGTCCCCTGGAACTGGTCGCCGCCATCCACCAGCAGGCTGTTGTCGTTGCGCGCCTTGGCATCGCGAATCGCGGTGACGAGCCGCGCGGTGCCGCCGAAACACTCGCCCGCGTCGTTCTCTTCGGCGGCGCAGGGGCCGTCATAGGCGCTGATCGGCTCGAACCGCGAATGGAAATCGTTGGTATGCAGGATGGTGATCGAATACTCGGCCTGCGCGGCCCCCGCGATCAGCGCGAGCGCGGCGGCTCCGGTCATCAGGCGTGCGGTCATGGTGTTCCCCCCGGTGGCGGCCCGTCGCGCGGGCCCGATACGTTACCCGTCCAAGGTGTGCCGCAGCCATGCGCTTTGTCAAAGCATGTCGCAACGGCACCCGCCATGACAGCACCGGGCGGGCGCGCTATACACCCCGCGCGAAACCACGATGACGGAGGGGTCCATGCGTATCTTCAAGGTGTTCCGCGCCGCCGAATGGGCCAAGCTCTCGACACAGGGGCGCACGTCGGGCGCGCCCGTGGATCGCGCGGACGGGTTCATCCATTTCTCGACGCAGGACCAGCTGGGCGAGACGCTCGCGCGGCATTTCAAGGGGCTGACCGATCTCGTGC
Source organism: Palleronia sediminis (assembly GCF_004358695.1). Lineage (GTDB taxonomy): Bacteria > Pseudomonadota > Alphaproteobacteria > Rhodobacterales > Rhodobacteraceae > Palleronia > Palleronia sediminis. The sequence goes on along the minus strand of NZ_SNAA01000027.1, from coordinate 8,460 downwards.
TCGTCGCCTGTGAGGCCGACGATCTCGGCCCCGCCCTGAAATGGGAGCCGTCGCGCGGCGGCGCCGATTTTCCCCATCTCTATCGCGACCTGACGACCGATGACGTGCTCTGGCACCGCGAGATCCCGCGCGAGGGGATCGCGGGGCTGACATTGTGAGCGCGGTCGAACGGATCGGCCTGCCGCTCCTGCGCGGGCTCGACCCCGAAACCGCGCATGGGCTGGCGTTGCGCGCGCTGCGCGCGGGGCTGGTGCCGCTGCCGGGCACCGTGACCTCGCCGCGGCTGGCCACACGGGCGGGCGGGATCGACCTGCCCAACCCGGTCGGACTGGCCGCGGGCTTCGACAAGAACGCCACCGCGCTGGCGGCCCTAGGCCGGGCGGGGTTCGGCTTTCTCGAGGTGGGCGCCGCCACGCCGCGCCCGCAGACGGGCAACCCCCGCCCCCGGCTCTGGCGGCTGGCCGGGGATCGCGCCGCCATCAACCGTTTCGGCTTCAACAATGACGGGATCGGACCGATCGCGGACAGGCTCGCCGCGACGCCCACGCCCGTGCCGCGCGGGCTGAACCTCGGCGCGAACAAGGACAGCCCCGACCGCGCCGCCGATTTTGCCGCCGTGCTGGCGCGTGCCGCGCCCCATGTCGATTTCGTCACGGTCAATGTCTCGTCGCCCAACACCGAGAAACTGCGCGACCTCCAGGGGCCCGAGGCGCTGGCCGCGCTGCTCGACGGTGTCATGGCCGCCCGCCCCGCGGGCCTGCCCGTCTGGCTCAAGATCGCGCCCGACCTCACCGATGCCGAGCTTGCCGATATCGCAGCCGTGGCCGACGCCGCCGGGATCGACGCCATCGTGGCCACCAACACCACCCTGTCGCGCGAGGGGCTGCGCGCGGGCGCCCATCACCCCGGCGGCCTGTCGGGGCGGCCGCTGTTCGACCGTGCGACGCGGGTGCTGGCGCGGCTCGGCACGCTTACCGACCTGCCGCTGATCGGCGTGGGCGGGGTCGAGGACGGCGCCACGGCCTATGCCAAGATCCGCGCCGGGGCCTCGGCGGTGCAGCTTTATACCGCGATGGTCTTCGGCGGGATCGGGCTGGCGGCGCGGATCGCGCGCGATCTCGACGCGCTGCTGGCGCGCGACGGCTTTGCCTCGGTGGCCGAGGCGGTGGGGGTGTCACGCGCCGACTGGCTCTGACCCGACCGAACGCTCCAGCGCGGGATAGCGCCAGCCCAGCGTCGCCCCCCGCGCGACAAAGCTGACCAGCATCGCCATCCACAGCCCGTGATTGCCGAAAAGCGGCATCAGCGCCAGCAGCGCCGCGACATAGACGGCCAGCGACACCGCCATCATGTTGCGCATGTCGCGGGTGCGCGTCGCCCCGATGAAGATCCCGTCGAGCATCCACGCCGCGCAGCCCGCCAGCGGCGCCAGCACCATCCAGGGCAGGTAGTCGCGCGCCGCCGCCCGCACCTCGGGCGCGGTGGTCATAATGTCGACGATCCACGCCCCGCCAAGCGCGAATGCCACGGCCAGCACCAGCGCCGTCACCCCGCCCCAGAGGCTCGCCAACAGCGCCGCGCGGCGAAAGACGGCGCGCTGGCCCCGGCCCATCGCACCGCCCACCAGCGCCTCGGCGGCAAAGGCGAACCCGTCCATGCCGTAGGCGGTGACGGACATGAATTGCAGCAGGATCTGGTTCGCCGCCAGCCGCACGTCGCCAAACCGCGCGCCAAGGAACAGAAAGCTCATGAAGATCGCCTGGAGCATCAGCGACCGCAGGAAGATATCGCGATTGACCTGCGCGAAACGCTTGAGCCGGACAGGGTCGAGGATGCGCGCGCGGTCGCGCCACGCGGGCGTCGCAAAGGCCGCGCGGCAGAACCACAACCCCAGCAGCAACCCCGACCACTCGGCGACGAATGTCGCCAGCGCGACCCCGCGCACCCCCCAGCCCAGCCCCAGCACGAACCACAGGTCGAGCGCCACGTTCAGCCCGTTCATGGCAAGCTGGATGGCCAGCACCGCCCGCGTCCGCTCGGCCGCGATGAGCCAGCCGGTGATGACGTAGAGCGCGATCAGCGCCGGGGCCGAGAACACCCGGATGCCCATGTAGCCCAGCGCGAGCCGCTCGACCTCGTCCGAGGCGGGCGACAGGGCAAAGGCGCCCGCGAATAGCGGGATCTGCAGGGCGATGATCGCAGCCCCGCCCAGCGCGGCGATGGCCAGACCGCGCGACAGGATCGCCGCCCCCTCGTCCAGATCGTCGCGCCCCAGCGCCTGCGCGGCAAAGCCGGTGGTGCCCATCCGCAGAAAGCCGAAGATCCAGTAGATGCCCGTCAGGATCACCGCGCCGATGCCAACCGCGCCGATGGGCTCGGGCGTGCCCATCTGCCCCACGACCCCGGTATCCACCGCGCCGAGGATCGGCACCGTCGCATTGGCCAACACGATGGGCAGGGCGACGGCCAGCACGCGGCGATGGGTGACGGGGCGCTCGGCCACCGCTCAGCCGCGATCCGCGGCGGGGGCCGGATCGGGGGCGGGGGCCGGATCGGAGGCAGGCATCAGGAAATGCCCCGTCGCCTGCGCAAAGGGGCGGTCGCGGTCGTCCTGCCACGCCTCGACCCGCACCGAGGCATAGCGCCGCCCCGAGCGCACGATCCGCGCCCGCGCATAGGCGTCGCGCGGCAGCCCCGAGCGCAGGTAGTCCACCGTCATGTCGATGGTCTCGGGCAGGCGCGGCAGGAAACCCTCGGCCAAGGCGGCGGGCGTCACGCGCCCCTCCTCGACCTCGAACCAAAGCTGCGACCACGCCAGTTCGACGATGGCCGAGGCTTCGAGGAAACCGGCCGTCACCCCGCCATGCAGTGCCGGACCCGCCGGGTTGCCGATATGGCTGTCGTCATAGGGCAGCGTGAAGGTCAGCTCGTTGCCGCAGCGCGCGAAGGTGATGCCGAGGAACGCGATATAGGGCACGCTCGAGACCAGCGCGGCCAGCGCCGCGTCGCGGCGGCGCTTGATGACCTGAACCGGCTCGGGCGGTGTGGCGATGACGGACATGGCTCAGCCCTCCGCGCGGTTAAAGGTAAAGGCGCCGGTGGCCGAGGCGATGGGCTCCGCCCCCTCGGCCTCGTCGTCCCCGTCGAAGGCCTCGGCCCGGACGAAGGCCACCGACCGCGTGACGCGATGGCACTGCGCGCGCGCCCGGATCGCCCGGCCGGGGCGCGAGCCGCGCATCCGGTCGATCCGCAGATCGAGCGTCGCCGTCGACCCCGCGCAGAGCGGGTGCGACACCACCGCGAGCCCCGCGCAGGTATCCATCAACGCGGCGATCGCGCCGCCATGGATCGCGCCGCTCAGCGGGTCGCCGATCAGGCGCGGGTCGTGCGGCATCGTCAGCCCGGCCTCGGCGGGGGCGATATGGACGAGCGTCATCCCCAGCGCCCGCGCATAGGGGAGGGAGTCGAGAAACTCCCGTGCAGTCTGCTCTCGGCGGTCCATCGGCGCGTTCACCCTCGATCCGGTCGCGGCTGTATCGGGGCGGGCGCCCCCGTCGCCCGTGACGGGCGGCACGCGGTGTCATAGCGCCGCGCCCCGCGGGAAACCAAGGTCAAACTGCGCCGATCCCCGCGCCCCGGCCGCCACCGAGGGCTTCATTCGGTCGCAGGCGCGCGCGGAACCCGCGCGGCCCCCCGTCGCGTTTCCGCCACGACCGCAGGGAGTTTTGCACATGACCGAGATCAAGACCGTCGCCGTCTTCGGGGCTTCGGGCCGCACCGGCCGCCATTTCACCCGCATGGCCGTCGAGCGCGGCCTGTCGGTGCGCGCCTTCGAGCCGGACTGGACCGGGATCGAGCCGCCCGACCCGCAGGCGCTGCTGGCCCAGGCCAACCTGCTCGACGGCGACCTGCGCGGCGCGCTCAAGGGATGCGACGCGGTGGTGTCCTGCATCGGGGTCGGGCTGTCGGCGAAATCGGCCATCGACCCGCCGCCGCTTTATACCGAGGGGGCGGTGCGCATGATCGAGGGGATGCGGGCCAACGATATCCGCCGCCTTGTCGTGATCTCGGCCAGCTTCGTCGAGGCCCGCGACCGCGGGCCGTCATGGTTCCGCCTTGCCTCCTCCGTGGCGCTGGAGCGGATCTTTACCCAGATGGGCGAGATGGAGCGGATCCTGCGCGCCGCCTCGACCGATATCGACTGGACCGCGGTGCGCCCCGGCTGGCTGATGGATGCGCCCTTTACCGGCGATTACACCGTCGCGCCCAACGCGATCCCCGAGGGCACGATCCGCACCCGCCATGCCGATCTGGCGCATTTCATGCTCGACTGCCTGATGGACGGCACCTGGATCCACGCGACCCCGGCCATCGCCCGCCCCGAGGAGGCCGATGCCAGCTCGCCCGCGCGGATGCTGCGCGAGGTCGCGGGTTGAGCCGCTCGCGACGACCTCACGCATTTACGATCCGCTGCCGGGTAAGTTTACGCTACGTCGCCATTACGTAAGGTTCGCGAAAGTCTAAAAGCGCCTCGTCCAATCCTCCAGGAGATGACCCGACGATGCAGGATACGTTAACGATTCGAGAAATGTGTGACGCGTTCGAGGTCACGCCGCGGACACTGCGGTTCTACGAGGCCAAGGAATTGCTGTCCCCGATCCGCGAGGGCCAGAAGCGGCTGTTCACCCGTCGCGACCGCGCGCGGCTCAAGCTGATCCTGCGCGGCAAGCGGTTCGGCTTCAGCCTCGAGGAGATCCGGCAGCTTCTCGATCTCTACGGCGCCGATGGCGACGAACGCCCCCAGATCGAAAAGGCCTATGAACTCGGCCGCAAGCGTCTGGCCGAGCTGAAGGCCGAGCGCGAGCGCTTCGACGGCGCCATCTCAGAGCTCGAGGCGCAGCTCGACTGGGCCGGGCGCACGCTGGACGGCAAGCGAGCGGAAAAGGCGTCGGCCGCCTGAACGGGCCGGGCCTATGCGCCGCGGCGTTTCCATGTGCCAAACGCCGCGCGGTTCGCTAGATTGGACCGCGCCGGGGCCGCGCCCCGGCCGCAGATCCCGCGAAAGGCCCGCCCCGATGCCCAAACGATTCCGCATGACCCGCCGTTTTCCCGTCGCCATGACGGAAGACGGCTATCGCCGCCTGCGCCGCTTTGCCACCGAGGCGGGCTTGGACGAGGGCGAAGCGCTGTCGTTCCTCTTCGAGCATTTCGACAGCGTCACCGACAGCGAGAACCTGACCGCGCGGCTGCGTCTGTTCAACTCGGAACTCGACGCGCGCAAGCGGTGAAGGCGGATCGCCTTCGGCGAGGGTATTTGGAAAGAGAAGAGACAGGGCCGCGCGCGCCGCGGCTCAGCTATCCTCGCGTTCCTCGATCATCTTTCGCAACGTGATCGCCTCGTCCATCGACAGGATCGAATAGGCCGGTTTCGAGGGATCGGCCTCCCAGATGTCGAAGGTCAGGTCGCCCGACAGCACCTTGGGACAGAAAAACAGCGCGCCGATATTCGCGAACACCACCTGGTCGGTGTCGAAGCAGAGCGAGACGGTCCAGACGCGGTCCGCGGGCGCCGAGCGTTCGATCCCGCGGAACCCGTCGAGCGCGGCGGCCGGCATCAGCGTGAAGGGATCGCCGAGGATTTCCTCGGCGGTGTCGCTTTCGACCATGATCGGCTGGTCGGGCAGCAGCAGCATCGCGGACTGGTTGCCAAGCGCGCCCGCCGGCACATGGAGCGGCCAGGCCGAAAGCGGGCAGTCGCGGGCGTTTCCGTGCCAGAGCAGGTTGCGTTCGATCCGGGTGCAGACCTGGAAGCCCCCGTCGAAGGTCAGCACCTTGTCGCCGGGGAACACGTCCTCGACCCGGCACCAGCCGATCTTGGTTGCGACCTTGGTGCCGTGAACGATCCCCTGGGTCTGGGCATCGTCGCCCATGAAGAAGTTACTGTCGCGCGCGCTACGATCGTCAAGTTTTCTCGGCATTGTTTTTTCCCAATAGCTGATCGACGTACTGCTGGCCTCGCCTCTCTTAACTTCTTCTTTGCGGGCAAATTATGCGTCGAATCTGGCCCTTTTACGGCATGATCTGTAAAAGTTGATATTACGTTACCCGAATGCGTATCCAAAACGCGCAATATCCTCGGCATAGTGACCTGCCACGATGTCGCGCGTTCGGCAATCGTAGAGTGCGGCCCAGTCGCGCGGCCGGCTCGACCGGTTGGCATGCGGCAGGGACAGCCGAAAGCCCAGCAAATCCTCGAAGGGCGCGAGATCGGTGTCGAGCCGCTCCAGCCGGATCGCGATGGCCTCGGGCTGGGTGCCGTCGGCGAGAGCCAGGTAATCGGCCACGCCGTCGGCACGCATTTCGGCCCGCGTGCCCGGATGCGCGATGAAATCGCGGAACGGCAGGACGCGCGCGCGGCTCACCGCCGGGTGGGCGAATCGCTGCGCCCCGAGCCAGTGGTAATAGCTCACCATCCGGTCCCACGGATTGCGCGTCAGCGTCACCGCGCGCAGCGCACGGATCGCATCGGGGGCGAGCCAGCCGTCGAGATCGGCAAGGCGGCTGTGTTTCCACAGGCGCCCCCGCGCGCCCAGCCCGCGCAGCCGCCGCCGCCGCGCCACCGCCTTGGGGGTGTCGCCGATCAGGATGTCGTCCTTCATCGCGCGCGCCTCGAGCGCGAGCGCCATAGCGGTGCCCCCGGTCTTGGGGATGTGGACGAAGACGTATCCCCGCCCCGGCGACACGATCATGCGGCTCCTCCCTCGGCCCGGTGCCCTCGCTATGGCGAAAGGGGCGCCGCACGGTCAAGCGGCGGGCAGGGCCGCATTGCCTTGCCCCCGGTCCGCTTCTATTCTCCGGCCTCTTGGAAAAGGCATGTGAACCGCGTGCAACGGGCCGACCGATGACTGCCTTGACGCAATTCGACCGACTGGAGGCCTCGGCCCTCTGGACGCCGCCGGGCGACGCGCAGCGCCGCGACGTGGTCGTATCGCTCGGCAAGGCCAGCATCTCGATCCTCGACCGCTCGGAAACGCCGCTGGCACATTGGTCGCTGGCCGCGATCGAGCGGCAGAACCCCGGCCGCGTCCCCGCGCTCTACCGGCCGGGCGCCGATAGCGACGAGGCGCTCGAGATCGACGACGCGCTGATGATCGGCGCGCTCGACCGCATCTCGGCCGCCGTCAGCCGCGCCCGCCCCCGGCGCGGACGGCTCAGGGTCGCGATCCTCGGCGCGGCGTCGCTGGCGCTGATCGGCACGCTGGTCTTCTGGCTGCCGGGCGCGATGGTGCGCCACGCGACCGCGGTGGTGCCGCCGGCGGTGCGGGCCGATACCGGCGCACGGCTCTTGCGCGAACTGGCCCGGCTGACCGGCGAGCCCTGCCGCAACCCCGCCTCGCGTGGGCCGCTCGACGCGCTGGCGCGGCGCACGCTGGGCAGCGGCGCCGGGCAGATCGCGGTGCTGCCCTCGGGGCTGGATGGCGCCGTGGCGCTGCCCGGCCGCATCGTGGCGCTGGGGCGCGACACGATCGAGGACCATGACGGCCCCGCGGCAACGGCGGGCTACGTGCTCGACGCGCTGGAACGAGCCTCGCGCGAGGATCCGATCGCGCGCATCCTCGACGCCTCGGGGCCGCGCGCGACGCTCTTGCTGCTGACCCGCGGCGAGATCCCGACAAGCGCGATCGAGGCCCATGCGCGGCGCCTGCTCGAGGCGCCCGCGCCGCTGGCCATCGAGGCGCCCGAGGGGGTTCTGGCGCGGTTTCGCACCGCTCAGGTGCCCAGCACGCCCTATGCCTACGCGCTCGACCCCAGCGGAGAGCGCAGCCTGCCCCTGATCGAGGGCGACCCGATGGCGGGCGACGACCCGCGCCCGGTCCTGACCGACGGTCAGTGGATCGCGCTGCAATCCATCTGCGACGGGTAGGGCGCGCGCCTCAGCGCAGGAAGGCGTCGTGGAACCCCGCGCGGCGCACCGCGGCCAGCGCCGCCGCCGCGTCGCCCGCCGCGACCGGCCCGGCCAGCACCACCTGCAACCCGCCCTGCCGCCGGATCGTCGCCGGCAGGCCCAGCGCCTGCATCCGCCGCGCGGTCTGCGCGGCGTTGCCGGGCTGCGCAAAGCTCGCCACCTGGATGACATGCCCGCGGATCGCCGGCTGGGCGATGGCGCGGGCGGGGACGGTCACGGTGGGGCGCGCCTCGCGCGGGACGGTGTCGGTCCAGATGCGCGCGGTCTGGGCGTTGCCCGCGGCGGTGCGGGGTCCGCGCGCGGGGTTCAGGCGATCGTCCTCCCAGGCGCGGCGATAGCCCTGCGGGATCGTGACCGCCGGCACGCGCGCGCTTGCCGGCGCGGGCAGGGTCCGCACGCGGCCATACTCCGCCGCCGGCGCGGCGGGCGCGGCGGGCGCGGCGGAGGGCATGCGCCGCACCCCGTGCGTGACCGCGGGCGGCACGTAGCGCGCA
>NZ_SNAA01000026.1 GCF_004358695.1 Palleronia sediminis | reverse complement strand
GCGATGGAGGAGAAGCTGCGCTTCGCCATCCGCGAAGGCGGCCGCACCGTCGGCGCCGGCGTGGTCTCCAAGATCATCGAGTGACGGCAAAGGGCCGGACGGGACACCCCCGCCCGGCCCGGAACGATACGGGGGCGGCCGGAAACGGGCGCCCTTTTCGCGTTTGAAGGATCGCAGATGGACGCGCATATCGAGTTCGCCCTGGGCATCGGCGGCGCCGCGCATGGCCGGCGCTTCGACACCGAGGACGAGATCGCCGCCGCCCTGCGAATGCCCGAACTGGCCTGGCTGCATCTCGACGGGACGCATCCCGACACGCCAGGCTGGATCGCGCGGCATCTCGACTACCTCGAGGCGCCGATCCGCATGGCTCTGCTCGAGGCCGAAACCCGCCCGCGCACCCTGCGCATCGGCGACGGCGCGCTGGTGATCCTGCGCGGGATCGACACGCGCCCCGACCAGGACCCCGAGGACATGCTGGCCGTGCGGGTCTGGATCGACGCGGGCCGCGCCATCTCGATCTCGCGCCATCCCTTTGCGCAGATCCGCGCCATCGCGGACGAGATCGCGGCGGGGCAGGGGCCCCGCACGGGGGGCGAATTTCTGGGTCGGCTGATCGAGGATCTGACCCAAGGCATCGAGGCGCAGGTCTCCGATCTCGATGCGCGGGCCGACCGGCTCGAGGCCGCGACCTTTGCCGACCCGCTGGCCGAGGGGCTGCGCGCCGAACTGGCCGACCAGCGGCTCGAACTGACCGAGCTGCGCCGGTTCTCGCTGCCGCAGCGCGATGCCGTCGCCCGCGTCCTGCGCGGATGCCCCGACTGGCTGGCCGAGCGCGACCGCCGGCTCATGGCCGAACAGCTCGACCAGTTGACCCGCGTCACCGAAACGCTGGACGCCGTGCGCGAGCAGCTTCAGACCCTGCGCGACGAGATCGCGGGCGCGCATGACGAACAGCTCAACCGCAACCTTTACGTTCTGTCCGTCATCTCGGCGGTCTTTCTGCCGCTGGGCTTTCTCACGGGGCTGATGGGCATCAATCTCGCGGGAATGCCGGGCGCGTCATGGGGGCCGGCCTTCTGGGTATTCTCGCTCGCGCTTCTGGCCACGGGCGGGGTCGTGCTGGCGATTCTGCGCCTGTTCCGCATCCTCTAGCCCGAACAGCAGAACGCCCGCCGGGCGCGCGGCGCGGCGGGCGTTCGGGTCGCGAAAGCGGTTCTTACGCCGCGTCGGCGTTGACCCCGCCGGTCGTGGCGATCTTGGTCATGCGCTTGTCGCCGTCATAGGTCTGGTCGAGACACTCCTGCAGGATGGCCCCGTCGCCATCCAGCCCCAGCCGATTGGCAAAGGCCACGAGGCAGCCATAGCCCGCCAGCGCGTAGTGAACCATGCGCTGATATTGCGTGATGATCATGGCGTCGCGCACCTCGTCGGCGCCGAACTCGGCATCATGGACATGGGCCTGCGCCTCTTGCACGAGCCCCTCCATCCCCTTGCAATGGGTGCCGTTGGGGTCGATCCCGTGATCGCTGCACAGCTTTTCGAGCTGCCCCATGCCATCGGCGATGCCCTTGCTGCCGGCAGCCAGTGCGCGGCCAAGCTCGTCATCGGTAGCGGCCCGGCCCAGTTTCGCGGTCGCATCCACGGATTGCTTGCAGGCCGAGTACAGGTCCTGGATCTGGTCGAGATAGACATCCTTGAGCGAATTGAGTGCCATCGGTCGGGCTCCCTTGCATTTGTGAACGGGTTGGAGGGCGAACGCGGGCCGCGGGGCCTTGTTCCTGCCGATCGCGTCTTGACCGCCGGGGCGGGCGGCGATACGCCCACAGCCGGTCACAGGGGTATAGCTCAGTTGGTAGAGCATCGGTCTCCAAAACCGAGGGTCGTGGGTTCGAGTCCCCCTGCCCCTGCCAGACCGCGGATCGACGGGTCAGGACGCACAGTGCGCTAGCCGTCGTAGCAGCCATCGTCCTTGAGCGGATCGTGGCCCCAGTTCATCAGCGAATAGCGCCAGCGCGAGGTTTCGACATCGTCTTTCGGCCCGCCTTGCGAGCAATGGCGTTTGACGTAGCCCACCACCTTGCCCATCCAGTCCCACTGGTCGTCGCTCAGATCGCCCTTGTCGGTGCGCTTGATCTCGACAATGCGACGGCCCGATTTGTGGCCGGTGCTTTCGCCGTCATCGCTGTCGCCGACGGATTTGCTCTCGTCGGTGTCGAGCCAGTCTTCGAGCTCGCCGGGGCTCATGTTCACCAGCTCGCCCCATTCCTCCCAGATCTGGTCGCGTGACTTGGACATTCGGATCTCCGTGGTTTCGGTCTCGCAGGAAAAGCGCGCGGCGCCCGGCGCGGTTCCGCCGGGCGCGACGCAATGTCGATGGATCGGGCCTGCGCGATCCGCTAGTCCGGTGGCATGACGATGCGACCGACATCCCCGAGGACCGCGTTGCTGGCGCTATGCGTGCTGGCCGCGGCCGTCGTGGGCTGGGGCCATCGGGCGCCGCCATCTTCGGACACGCTGCTGCGCGGCGCGCTGGCGCTCGCGGGCGATGCGGGCTGTGGCGGCGGTCATGCGGTAGCGGCCTGCGGGATGTGCTGTCTTGCCGCGGCGGCGGACCTGCCCGCCGGCACCGCGCCGGTCGTGGCGCCGACGTCCCTTGCCGCGGCGTTCCGGCCGGTTGCGTCCGACACGCCCGCGCGGGATGACACCGCGCGGCCCTATCGCGCCCGCGCGCCGCCGCTGGTCTGAGCGTCGCTGCCGCCCGACTCTTTCCCCTGCCGGACCGCGCGAGGCGCGGGTCCGGGCATCCGTCACAGGACAATTCCCATGATCACCCGCACAGATTGCGCCTTTCTTGCCGTTTTCCTGCTTGCCGCGCCGGTCAGCGCGCAGCAGTTCACTGCCGGCGATATCACCGTCGATCAGCCCTATGCCTTCGAGACCGCGCCGATGGCGCGCGCGGGCGGCGGCTTTCTCACAGTCGTCAACGAGGGCGATGCGCCCGATCGGCTGATCGGCGTCCGCTCGGAGCTGCCCCGGACCGAGATCCACCTCAGCTCGATGCAGGACGGCATCGCCCGGATGGAGCGGGTCGATGCGCTCGACATTCCGGCGGGCGAGACGGTCGAGCTCGCCCCCGGCGGCTATCACGTCATGTTCCTCGGGCTCGATGGCAACGCCTTCGAGGCGGGCGAAGAGATCGACGCCACGCTCGTCTTCGAAACCGCGGGCGAGGTCGACGTGACCTTTACCGTCCGGGCCCGCGACGGGATGGGCGATGGCCACGGGTCCATGGAGGACCATGGCGAGATGGGCGAACACGGGGCCGAGGGCATGTCGCATGACATGGCCCCGGCGGAATAGGGGGCGGTCATGCGTGGGAAAACCCTGATCGCGACCGGTGCCGCGGGGCTCGTGGCGCTCGGTGTCGGCGTCATCGCCTTCACCTCGTTCTCGGGGGGCGGTGCCGAGAATTGCGCGACCGCCTCGGTCGGGGCCGATATCGGCGGCCCGTTCGAGCTCGTGAACGCCGCGGGCGAGACCGTGACCGATGCGGATGTCATCACAGCGCCGAGCCTCGTCTATTTCGGCTATACCTACTGCCCCGATGTCTGCCCCATGGATGCCGCCCGCAACGCGCAGGCGCTCGATATCCTGGCCGAGCGGGGCGTGGAGGCGCAGGGCGTGTTCATCTCGGTCGATCCCGAGCGCGACACCCCCGAGGTCGTGGGCGATTATGCCGCGGCCTTCGGAGACGACATCGTCGGGCTGACCGGGTCCGAGGACCAGATCCGCGCGGCCAGCCGCGCCTATCGCACCTTCTACTCCCTCCCCGAGGACCGGAGCGATCCGTATTACACGGTCGATCACTCGACCTTCACCTACCTGGTGATGCCCGAGACGGGGTTCGCGACCTATTTCAACCGCGACACCACCCCCGAAGAGATGGCCGATACCGTGGCCTGTTTCGCGGGAAGCTAGACCATTGCACGGGGCGGGCGTTCAGCCCGCCTCGTCCACCTCGTCGGCCCAGTCCCACGGGACGGCGAAACTGCCCAGGACGCGCGCGGCCGCGGCGCGATCCGCGCCCACGCCGGGCTGGATACGGGCGACGAGGCCGCGGCGGCTTTCCTCTTCGACGCGGGCGACGCTGGCCGCGATCCCGGCCTCCGACAGCGCGTGGTCGAGCACATGCGCGATGGCGCGCCGCCGCAGGTCCGGCTTGAAGATCTTGCCCACCGCCGTCTTGGGCAGTTCGTCCAGAACCTCGACCCGCTTGGGCCAGGCGGCACGTTCGGGAATGCGCTCGCAGGCAAAGGCCACCAATTCTTCGGGCGACACCTCGGCCCCCTCGCACAGCTCGACATAGGCGCAGGGCAGTTCGCCGGAATGGGCATCGGGCTGGCCGATGGCCCCGGCCATCGCGACCTTGTCATGCGCCAGGAGCGCATCCTCGATCATCGACGGGTCGATATTGTGCCCGCCGCGGATGATGACGTCCTTGGACCGCCCCGTGATCCACAGGAACCCGTCCGCATCGATGCGGCCGAGATCCCCGGTGCGCAGGAACCGGCCGTCGAAATACAGCTCGCGCGTCCGTGCGCTGTCGGCATAGGTCGTGCCGGGCGTCACGCCGGGCGAGGCCACGCAGATCTCGCCCACCACGTCGCGCGGGCATTGCTTGGGGCCGTCCTCGGTGTCGTGATAGATGCGCAGCTCGGTATGGGGAAAGGGCACGCCCACCGATCCGATCTTGGGCGTGCCGTCGGGCGGGTTGATCGACACGAGGCACGTCGCCTCGGTCAGGCCGTAGCCTTCGGCGATGGTGACGCCGGCCGCCTCCTCGAACCGGCGGTACAGCTCGACCGGCAGCGGCGCCGAGCCCGAGAACGCCAGTTGCAGCGACGAGATATCGGCATCGACCTTGCGCTGCATCAGCGCCGAGATGGCCGTGGGCACCGCGATCATGAAGGTGATGTCATGCCGCTCGCAAAGCTTCCAGAAATTGTCGAGCACCCCGGCGCCGCGATAGCCCTGCGGCGTCGGCAACACGACATGCGCCCCCGAGCATAGCGCCGAGCCGACCATGACCACGGCGGCAAAGACGTGGAACATGGGCAGCGGACACATGATGTTGTCCTGGTCGGTGAACAGCAGCCTGTCCCCGATCCAGCCGTTGTATAGCGTCCCCTCGACGCGGTGCTGCGCCACCTTGGGCATTCCCGTGGTGCCGCCGGTGTGGAAATTGGCGCAGACGCGGTCGCCGCCGGGATCGGGAAACTCGGGGGCGGCGGGCATGTCGCGCAGCGCCTTGTCCCAGCGATGCCACCGGACGGCATCGCTGCGTTCCAGCCTTGGGCGCAGCAAGGGTACGATCAGCTTGCGCGGCCCGGTCATGTAGCGGTTGAGATCGACCTCGATCACATGCTCGACCCCCGGCGCGTCCTGCAGGGCGCGCGCGGCCTTCTGCGCGACATCGGCCTTGGGAAACGAGCGGAGCGTGACGAGCGCCCGAGCCCCGGTCTCGTTCAGGATCGCCGCGATCTGGCGCGGCTCGAGCATGGGGTTGATCGGCGCCACGACACAGCGCGACATGCCGCCCAGATAGGCGATGACCGCCTCGTTGCAGTTGGGCAGCAAGGTCGCGACCTTGTCCTCGGGGCCGAGCCCCAGCCGGTGCAGCAGGTTGGCGAATTGCCCGGCCCGGTCGCGCAGCTCGGCCCAGGTGAGCGTTTCGGCGCGGTCTTTGGCCCCCGAGAAAAGCTGAAAGGTGATCGCCGGCCGGTCGCCCGACACGGCCGCCGTCCGCTCGAGCCGGGTGCGGATCGTCCGCGGCAGGTCGAGCTCGTGCCACGCGCCCTCGGCCTCGATGCGCGCGCGGTCGTCGTGCCCGTCATATCCCATCGTCGCGTCCCCCCTGACCCGTCATTGATCGGGGCAAAGCCGCCTTTGCGCAAGCCGGACGGTGCAAAGCCCCTATTCGGCGGCGAGGCCCGCGGTGAACTGAAGGCGCGCGAGCCGCGCGTAAAGCCCGCCCTGGGCCACCAGCGCGTCATGGGTCCCGCTGGCCACGATGCGGCCGCCGTCAAAGACGAGGATGCGGTCGGCCTGCTTGACCGTGGCGAGCCGGTGCGCGACGACGAGGGTCGTGCGCCCGTGCGCCAGCCGTTCGACCGCGCGCTGCACCAGGTGCTCGCTTTCGGCATCGAGCGCGGATGTCGCCTCGTCCAGCAGCAGCACCGGCGCGTCGCGCAGGATGGCGCGGGCAATGGCGATACGCTGTTTCTGGCCGCCCGAAAGCATCACGCCGCGCTCGCCCAGATAGCTGTCATAGCCGTCGGGCAGGGCTTCGATGAACTCGTGCGCGGCCGCGGCCCGCGCGGCCTCCTCGATCTCGGCATCGCTGGCGTCGGGGCGGCCAAAGCGGATATTCTCGCGCGCCGAGGCGCCGAAGATCACCGGGTCCTGCGAGACGAGCGCGATATGGCGCCGGAAATCCGACCGGGGCATGTCGCGCAGATCGACCCCGTCGAGCCGGATCGCGCCGCCCGACGGGTCGTAGAACCGCAGCAGAAGCTGGATCACCGTGGTCTTGCCCGCGCCCGAGGGACCGACCAGAGCGACCGTCTCGCCGGGCGCCACGCTCAGCGACACGCCGTCGAGCGCGGCGATCCCCGGCCGCGCGGGATACGAGAACGTCACATCCTCGAACTCGATCCGGCCTTCGGGGGCGTCAAGCGTCACCGGCGTCTCGGGGTCCGACACCGCGTCCGAAGCGGTCAGGAGCTCGACCAGCCGCTCGGTGGCCCCCGCGGCGCGCTGAAGCTCGCCCCAGATCTCCGACAGCGCCCCAACTGCGCCCGCGACCATCACCGCGTAGATGACGAACTGCACCAGCTCGCCCACGGTCATCGCATCGGCCCGCACGTCGCGGGCGCCGACCCAGAGGACGCCGACGATACCCGCGAAAACCAGCAGGATCACGAGCACCGTCATTACCGCGCGCACCGCGATGCGCGTGCGCGCCGAGGCGAACGCGCTTTCGGTCACATCCGCGAATGTCCGGCGCGAGGCGCCTTCGTGGGTGAAGGCCTGCACAGTCTGCACGGCGCTCAGCGCCTCTGATGCGTTGCCGGAACTGGCCGCGATCCAGTCCTGGTTCTGGCGCCCCAGCACTCGCAACCGCCGCCCCAGAACGACGATGGGCACGATCACCATGGGCACCAGCAACAGCACCAAAAGCGCGAGCTTGACCGAGGTGACGAAGAGCAGCGCCAGTCCGCCCACGAGGATCAGCGCGTTGCGCAGCGCGATCGAGACGGACGAGCCGATGACCGACAGGATCAGCGTGGTGTCGGTGGTGATGCGGCTCAGCACCTCGCCGGTCATGACCTTTTCGTAGAAGGCGGGCGAAAGGCCGATCACGCGGTCGAACACGGCGATGCGGATATCGGCGACCACACGCTCGCCCAGCCGCGTGACGAGATAGTATCGCAGCCCCGTGCCCAGAGCCATCAGCGACGCGATACCCAGCGCGGCCAGGAAATAGCTGTCGAGCAGCGCCTCGGCCGAGGTCTCGAACCCGTCGACGACACGGCGCACCGCCAGCGGCAGAACCAGCGAGACGGCGGCGGTCAGCACGAGTGCCGCGAGTGACGCGAACAGCATTCCGCGATAGCGCGCGAGGAACGGCCACAGCGCCTTGAGCGCGCCGATCTCGCGCGATTTGGCGCGTTCTTCGGTGGATGTCTTGTCGGCCAAACTCGCCTCCGGCTTTTCATTCGGTCAGGTGCGGTCGGGCCGCCGCGCGTCATGGGCGGGGGCGGGCCGGGGCACCGGGCGGAGCTGCTGGAGCGGGCGGCGGGAATCGAACCCGCATCATCAGCTTGGAAGGCTGAGGTCTTACCATTACACAACGCCCGCCGGCGCGCCGCGTTCTAGCGCGACGGGCGCCGGGTGACAAGCGCTCCACGCAGCCCGCGTCGTCGCGGCAGGGGGCCGCGCGGGTCATGCGGGCCGGGGGGTCTTGCGGGTGGTGAGCGCGGTCATGATCTCGGCCGCGACAAAGGCCGCGATGACCTCGGGGCGCTTGTCGGCGCTGCCGGTCGCGCCGATGGGACAGGTCAGCCGCGACAGATCGCCTTGCGCGTCCTGAGCGGCGTGAAAACGCTCGAACCGCCGCCGCTTGGTGTCCGAGCCGATCAGCCCGACATAGGCGGCATCGCCGCGGGCCAGCGCCTCGGCCGTCAGCAGGAAGTCGAGCGCATGGTCGTGCGTCAGCACGACAAAGGCCGTGCCGGGCGGGGCGGCGCGGATCTCGGCCTCGGGCAGGGCGGTCTCGCACCGCTCGACGGGCGCATCGCACAGCGCAAGCTCGGCCGCGCGGCTGTCGATCAGGGTGGCGCGCACGGGCAGGGGCGCGAGACATCCCGCCAATGCCCGGCCGACATGGCCCGCGCCGTGGATCTGCACCACGGGCCGCGCCGCGCGTTCGGCCGCAAGCCGGGCGACGGCATCGGCGCGCGCGTCCCCGTCGAGCAGGTCGAGCGCCAGTTCGACCCGCCCCCCGCAGCACTGGCCGATCTCGGGGCCCAGCGCCATGTCGACGCGCGCCGCCGCCTCGCCCGCGGCCAGCATCGCGCGCGCCCGGTCGATCATGCGATACTCGAGCTGCCCGCCGCCGATGGTGCCCCAGATCGCGTCGGCGGCCACGAACATCGCGGCATCCCGTTCGCGCGGGGCCGAGCCGCGGACCGCGTCCACGCGCACACGCACGACGCGCGGCCGGCTGGCGAGAAAGCTCTCCAACCGCCCCGGCATCGCCTAGCCCGCGCCCCGCAGCCGCTCCACCGCCATGAGCACACGCTCGGGCGTCGCCGGGGCATCCAGCCGGGGGCATTCGCGGTAATCGGCGACGCTGGCGACCGCATGGCTCAGCGCCTCGAACACCGAGATCGCCAGCATGAAGGGCGGCTCGCCCACGGCCTTGGACCGCTTGATCGTCTTTTCGCGGTTCTCGGACCAACTTGCCAGCTCGACGTTGAAGATCCGCGGGCGGTCCGAGGCCAGCGGGATCTTGTAGGTCGAGGGCGCATGGGTCCGCAGCCGGCCGTTCGCGTCCCACCAGAGCTCTTCGGTGGTGAGCCAGCCCATGCCCTGGACAAAGGCGCCCTCGACCTGGCCACGGTCGAGCGCGGGGTTCAGCGACCGCCCGACATCATGCAGGATATCGGCCCGCTCGACGCGGTATTCGCCGGTCAGGGTATCGACCGAAACCTCGGAGCAGGCGGCACCGTAAGCGTAGTAGTAGAACGGCCGCCCCTTGCCGCTGGCACGGTCCCAATGGATCTTGGGCGTCTTGTAGAACCCCGCCGCCGACAGGTGAATGCGCGCCATGTAGGCCTCGCGGATGAAATCGGCAAAGGGCACCGTCTCGGCCCCGATCTCGACCGCGTTCGCGACGAAACGCACGTTGCCCGGCGCGGTCTGCCACCGCTCGGCCGCAAAGGCGGTCAGACGCTCCTTGATCTGGCGCGCAGCGTCCTGCGCGGCCATCCCGTTCAGGTCCGACCCCGACGAGGCCGCCGTGGCCGAGGTGTTGGGCACCTTTTCCGTCGTGGTTTTCGTGATCTTGATCCGGTCGGCATCGACCTGAAGCTCGTCGGCCACGACCTGCGCGATCTTGGTGTTGAGCCCCTGGCCCATCTCGGTGCCGCCATGGTTGAGATGGATCGAGCCGTCGGAATAGATGTGCAGCAGCGCGCCGGCCTGGTTGTACCAGGTCGCGGTGAACGAGATGCCGAACTTGACCGGGGTAAGCGCGATGCCCTTGCGGATCACGCCGCCCTTCGCGTTCCACGCCTTCACCGCCGCGAGGCGCGCGCGATAATCGGCGCTTTGCTCGAGTTCGTCCACGAGGCGCGGCGCGATATTGTCCTCGACGGTCTGGTGATAGGGCGTCACGTCGCGCCCCGCGTCGCCCAAGAAATTGCGCTTGCGCACCTCGAGACTGTCGAGCCCGCGGTGATAGGCGATCTCTTCGATGATGCGCTCGGCCGCGATCATGCCCTGCGGCCCGCCAAAGCCGCGAAAGGCCGTGTTCGAGACGGTGTTCGTCTTCATCGGGTGCGAGTTGAGCAGGACATGCGGGTAGAAATAGGCGTTGTCGGCATGAAACAGTGCGCGATCCGTGACCGGCCCCGAAAGATCCGACGAATAGCCGCAGCGCGCCGCGAAATCGCCCGACATGGCGAGGATGCGGCCCGAATCGTCGAACCCCACCTCGTAATCGATGACGAAATCGTGCCGCTTGCCGGTCGCGGTCATGTCGTCGTCGCGATCGGGACGGATCTTGACGGGGCGGTTCCACTTCTTGGCGGCGATCGCGGCCACCGCGCAGAACAGGTTCATCTGGGTTTCCTTGCCGCCGAAGCCGCCGCCCATGCGCCGCACGTTGATCGTGACCGCGTTCGAGGCGACGCCCAGAACATGCGCCACCATGTGCTGGGCCTCGGTCGGGTGCTGGGTCGAGGAATGGACGATCACGTCCTCGTCCTCGCCCGGAATGGCAAAGGCGATGTGGCCCTCGAGATACATGTGGTCCTGCCCGCCGACCGCGATCCGCCCCGCGATGCGGTGGGGCGCGGACTGCATCGCGGCTGCCGCATCGCCACGCCTGAGCGTCAGCGGCGGCGTGACATAGCCCATGCCCGCCGCGCGCGCGGCATCGGGGTCGAGCGCATGGGGGAGGTTCTCGTACTCGATCCCCGCCAAAAGCGCCGCGCGGCGGGCGGCGTCGCGCGTCTCGGCGATCACGGCAAAGATCGGCTGGCCCCAGAACTCGACCCGTTCGGTCGCGAAAACCGGCTCGTCGTCGCGGCCCGTGGGCGAGATGTCGTTCACCCCCGGCACATCCGCGGCCGTCAGCACGCCGATCACGCCCGGCGCGGCCTCGACCGCCGACAGGTCCATCGCGCGGATCAGCGCATGGGCGCGGGACGACAGGCCGAGACAGGCATGCAGCGTGCCCGCCGGCTCGGGGATGTCGTCGCAATACTCGGCCCGGCCCGTGACATGCTTGATCGCGCTGTCGTGGCGCAGGTCGGTATGGACGCCGCCGCGGATGGTGTCGCGCGCCTGATCGGCGCGCAACAATTTCTGCGCGACCGGCGGATCGGTGCGTTTCTGCGTCTCGACGGGGGCATCGACGATCTTGTCGGTCATGTCGTCTCCTTTCGTCACGCGCTGAGCCGGACGGGGGCCGCGCCGTCCTGCGTCTCGAGCCAGAACCGCTGGAACAGGTTCTGCGCCACGCGCATCCGGTACTCGGCCGAGGCGCGCCAGTCGCTCAGCGGTGTGAAATCCTGCGGCAGGGTCGCCGCGGCGTCGCGCATCGCCGCCTCGTCGAACTCGCGCCCGCTCAGCGCCGCCTCGGCGGCGGTGGCGCGTTTCGGCGTCGCGGCCATCCCGCCGAAGGCGATGCGCGCCTCCTCGATCCGGCCGCCTTCGATCCTCAGCGCGAAGGCGGCGCAGACCGACGAGATATCCTCGTCGCGCCGCTTGGAGATCTTGTAGGCCGCGTGGCGCGTGTTCGGATCGGGGCGGGGGATGCGGATCGCCTCGATGAACTCGCCATCGGCCCGGTCCTGCTTGCCGTAATCGAGGAAATACGCCTCGAGCGGCAGGGTCCGGCGGCTTTCGCCCCGGCGCAGCACGATCTCGGCCCCGAGCGCGATGAGCGGGGGCGGCGTGTCGCCGATGGGCGAGCCGTTGGCGATATTGCCGCCGATGGTGCCCATGCTGCGGATCTGCCAACCCGCGATACGGTCCCAGAACGGGGCCATGTGGGGGAAATGCTCGGTCAGGACCCGGTGGCTGCCGCCATAGCTGACGCCCGCGCCGATCTTGATGCTGTCTTCCGTGACCTCGACCCGGCGCAGCCCCTCGAGATGACCGAGAAAGACCACCGGGGAAATGTCGCGCAGGAACTTCGTCACCCACAGCCCGACATCCGTCGCCCCCGCGACCAGCGTTGCGCCGGGCGTCTCGACCAGCACCTGCGCCAGGTCGTCGACCGAGGCGGGCAGGATCGCGCGGCTGTCGCCCTTGCGCAGCACCACGCGGCGCCTGTCCTCCAGCGCGGCGAGACGCGCGGCGACGAGGTCGCGTTCGGTGTTCAGCACATCCTCGGTCGGGCTGCCCAGCGCGGTCATGGCGCGCGCGGCGCGGATGATGGGGGCATAGCCCGTGCAGCGGCAGAGATTGCCCTGGATCGCCGTCTCGATCTCGGCCTCGGTGGGGTCGGGATTTTCCATCCACAGCGCATAAAGCGCCATGACGAAGCCCGGCGTGCAGAAACCGCACTGGCTGCCGTGATGCTCGACCATGGCTTGTTGCACGGGGTGCAGCCGTCCCTCGGGGCCGGACAGGTATTCGATCGTCACGACATGGCAGGCGTCGAGCGTGGGCATCAGCCGGATGCAGGCATTCACCGGCTCGTAGCGCAGGGCGCCGTTGCGCAACCGCCCGACGAGCACGGTGCAGGCCCCGCAATCGCCCTCGGCGCAGCCTTCCTTGGTGCCGGTCAGGCGGCGCTCGATCCGCAGGAAATCGAGCAGCGTATCGGTGGCCGCCACGCGGTCGAGCGTCACGTCCTTGCCGTTGAGCAGAAATCCGATGGTCGTCCTGTCGGTCATGGGGGTCTCCTCCGGGGGCGCGTCGGACAGTATCGGGGTAAATTGCCCTCGAAAACAGGGGGCAGTCGGGTATGCTATTTCAACGAATCGTGGAAAGTCCAAAGGCGCGATGCCCTATCTCGAAAGCCTGCGGGTCTTTGTCCGCGTCGTCGAGCTCGGCAGCATCACCGCCGGGGGACGCGACTTGCGGCTGACACCGGCCGTCGCCAGCAACCGCATCAAGGAGCTCGAGCGCCGGCTCGACGTGCGTCTGTTCAACCGTACCACGCGCAAGCTGTCCCCGACCGAGGTGGGGCGGGCCTTCTACGATCACGCGCGCCGGATCGTCCAGAGTATCGAGGATGCCGAGGCCGTCGCGTCGAGCTTTTCCAGCAAGCCCCATGGCAACGTGCAGATCGCCGCGCCCCTCGGGATCGGCAAGCGGATCATCGCCCCGCTGATCCCCGAATTCGTCGATCTCTACCCGGAAGTGTCGGTGCGGCTGAGGCTGTCGGATCGCAAGATCGACCTGCTCGAGGAAAACCTCGACGTGGCGTTCCTTGTCGGGCGGCCGCCCGACTCGAACCTCACGCTGCGCAAGATCATGGACACGCCCCGCCTGCTTTGCGCAGCCCCCGTCTATCTCGAACGCCACGGCACGCCGCAAACCCCCGAAGATCTGCGCCGCCACAACTGCCTGCTGCTGCGCTATCCCCGCTCGCCCGAGTGGTTCTGGACGCTGCGCACCGCAACGGGGGATCTGCGGCTCGACGTGCGGGGCAGCTACGATTCCGACGATGGCGACGTGCTGACGGGCTGGGCGCTGGACGGGCGCGGCATCGTCAACAAGCCGCGGTTCGAGATCGCGGACCACCTCGCCGCCGGGCGGCTGGTCGAGATCCTGCCCGAAACGCCGCCCGAGCCCGCGCTTTTCGGCTGCCTTTACCCGCACCGCCGGTTCCAGGACAGCAAGGTGCGCCTGCTGATCGACTTCATGCTGAAACGCTGCCGCGAAATCCTGCCCTCTGCGCCCGCGCGCTGACATCGCGGCGCGCCCGCTCGGGGCAGTTCCCGCATCCCGCGAAATCGGGTAAGCGCGGCTGATGGATATCGTCCTCGTCACTGCGGTCATCTCGTCGCTGTTCATCGTCATCGGCGCGGCCGAGCCGCTGGGCGCGCGGTTGCGGTTGCCGTTCACCGTGATCCTCGCCGTTCTGGGCATCCTGATCGGTACGGCCGCGCTGTTCTTTCTGCGCACCGACCTGACCGACGCGCTCAACCCCGTGGCCGAGGCGATCCTGGGGCTGCCCATCCGGTCGAACGTGTTCCTCTACGTGTTCCTGCCCACGCTGCTGTTCCAGGCGACGCTGGGGATGAACCTGCGCCGGATGGTGGACGACTGGGTGCCGATCCTCGTTCTGGCGGTGGTCGCGGTGGTCGTGGCGACGCTCGGGGTGGGCTACGCGCTGTTCTGGGCCAGCGCATTGCCGCTGGCGGCCTGCCTGCTGATCGGCGCCATCGTGTCCACGACCGACCCGTCGGCGGTGGTCTCGATCTTTCGCTCGATCTCGGCGCCGCGGCGGCTGGCACGGATCATCGAGGGCGAGAGCCTGCTCAACGACGCCGCCGCGATCGCGCTCTTCGGGCTGTTCATGGGGTTCGTCATGCGCGGCGTGCCCGACCCGAAGCTGATCGACGCGCTGGCCCGGTTCCCCGTCCTGATCGTCGGAGGCGCGCTGACCGGCTGGATCGCCGCGCATGTCGCCATCAGGATCATGGCGATGTTCGGCAATCACGAACTGGCCCTGATCTCGGTGTCGGTCGCCTTGCCCTATCTCGGCTATATCGGTGCCGAGCAGCTTGTCGGCGCCTCGGGCGTGATCGCGGTCGTGGCTGCCGGGCTGACGCTGAACCTGGCGGGGCCGGGGCGCCTGCCGCCGCAAGCCTGGGTGAACCTGCGCGAGGTCTGGGATCTGCTGGCGCATTGGGCGGGGGCGCTGATCTTTATCCTGGCCGCGCTGCTGATCCCGCGCCTGCTGCAATACGTGCGGCTCAGCGATTTCGTCCTGATCGGGGTGGTGGTGGTCGCGGCCATCGCGGCGCGGGCCGTCATCCTGTGGGGTCTCTTGCCGTTCCTCACGCGGATCAAGGCCTCGCCCCCGGTCGATCCGCCCTATCGCGCGGCGATCCTGTGGGGCGGGTTGCGCGGGGCGGTGACGCTGGCGCTGGCGCTGGCCGTGACCGAAAGCCTGCGCGTCCCGGCCGAGACGCGCCGCGTCGTCGGCATTCTCGCCACCGGGTTCACGCTGTTCACGCTGCTGGTGCAGGGCACGACGCTGCGCATGGTGATCGGCCTGCTGGGGCTCGACCGCCTGTCGCCCATCGACGAGGCCATGTCGCGCCAGGTGGTCGCCGTCGCGTTGCAGACCGTGCGCGAGGACGTGGCCCGCACGACCGACGAATACGCGCTGACCCACGATGTCGTCCGCTCCGAGGCCAAGGCCTTCGGCGAGCGGCTCGAGGGCGCGGTCAGGACCGCCGAAGACAGCGAGGACATCCTCGACCGCGACAGGATCACGCTGGGCCTGATCGCGCTGGCGGGGTTCGAGCGCGACACGATCCTCGAGCGCGTCCGCGAACGCACGATCTCGTCGCGGATGGCCGAACAGACCCTGCTGAACGCCGACCGCCTTATCGAGGCCGCGCGGGCGGGCGGGCGGGACGGCTACAGGCGCGCGGCGCGCCGCTCGGTCGCCTATGGGCGCAGCTTTGCGCTGGCGGGGATGCTGCATGGCCGGCTCGGCTGGTCCGCGCCGCTGATCTACCTGACCGCCGACCGGTTCGAGCTGCTGCTGTCGCAGCGCCTGACGCTGCGCGACCTCGATTCCTTCATCGAACGTCGCATCCGCCGCATCCACGGCAGGCGCGTCGCCGATCTCATGCTCGAACTGCTCGCGCGCCGGATCGAGATGGTGGAAACCGCGCTCGACGGGATGCGGCTGCAATATCCGGGCTATGCCGAACGGCTCGAACGACGGTTCATCCGCCGCACCGCGCTGCGGTTCGAGGAACGCGAATACGTCGCCATGCGCGAGGACGGGCTGATCGGGGCCGAGGTGTTCACCACGCTGATGCAGGATCTCGCCGCGCGCCGTGTCGCCGCCGAGCGGCGCCCCGCGCTCGACATCGCGGTGCAACGCTTCGACCTCGTCCGGCAATTCCCGCTTTTCGCCGATCTCGACGACCGGTCGATCCGGCAACTGGGCCGGGCGCTCAGGACGCGATACGTCAACGATGGCAGCGTCATCCTTCGCAAGAACGCGCCGGTCGGCAGAGTCCATTTCATCGCCTCGGGCGCGGTCGAGCTCGAGACCGCGGGGCAAACGTGGCGCCTGGGACGTGGCGAGCTCTTTGGCCATTTAGCCCTGCTCAGCAGCCATATCCGCCGCGTCGAGGCGCGCGCCATCGCCCCCACGACGCTTTTGCTGCTCGATATCGAGCGGTTCCGCGCCCTGCTCGAGCGAAGCACGGCGCTGAGGGACGCGGTGAGCGAGAGCGCGCGCAAGCGCGGGCTCGACCCCGACCGGCTCAAGACCGGGGCGCCCGAGGCCTCCTGACCCTCGGTCATCTTGTAACCCCCCCTCGCAGACGCCAAGTGCAATAGGCTGGCCGCCATGTCCGGCCGCTGGCGCGCGTCCGCCGGTTCACCCTGTGCGACACCGCCGCCCCATCCCCGACATACCCGCCCCGAGAGGATCGAGATGACACGCCAAAGCGCGACGACCCAGGCCACCGCGGATCGCGACCATTTCAAGAGCGCGTCCGCGGCCAGGAAAGGCGCGGGCGCCAAACCGGCGGCCTCGCCCCCGGTCCAGATGGGCGAGCATGGCCGCTACCTGGTCAAGTCGGGCAAGCTCGCCGGCACCTTCGTCGCGCGCGCCTTTCCCAAGCCGCCGACCCTCGCGCGCGGCCTTATCGCCGAGGCCAGCGGCGAGACCGAGCAGGCCGCCATCGAGGCGCTGCACGCGCTGATCGACGCCCGCGAAAGCCGCAGGACCGAGTCGCGCCGCCACGATCCGCGCACCGGGATCGCAGTGCCCAGCACCGAGGAATATGCCGAGGCGCTGGGCCAGATCGCGCTCACGCGGCCGCAACGAGCCATGCTGGTCGCATTGTCGCTTGCCGGGGACGAGGGCTTGGGCGACGCGCGCATCTCCCACGCGGCGGGCTACAAGTCGGACGCCTCGGCCGCGCGGGCGCTGGCGACCGCGGGCCGGGCCATCGCCGAGTTCCTTGGCGTCAAAACCGGCTCGACACCCCCCGACGGCACCGCCTGCCTCGGCGCGCGAAACGATGCGCCACAGGACGACAAGACCGCCCCCCTCACGCTCCACCCCGAACTGCGCGACGCCATCCGCGACACCCTGTAGGGGCCGCGCGGAACGGCGTGCGTCGGGGGGGAGTGGGTCGCGTGGCCCGGCATCGCGGACGGGCCTGTGGGGTATGCCGGGTTCCATGCATGACCCGGTCGCCCACCTTCAGGTTTCGCACGTCGGACCGCCCCGGGGACCGGTTCAGGGGGAAGTCGCGGAGCGACAGTTTCCCCTTTTCCTCAAGCACAAGAGCCTTTGCCATTTGTGGTCCTCTCGCATGCAGCTTTCACACCGGCGCCCCGGAAATCGGGGGCGCCTCTTGTCGGTTCACGGGAAGTTACACGCTGAATACGGCTCGAGAGCGGCCATCGCCGTGCGCCGGTCAAATTGCTATCGAGGTGGCATATGCTTTCTATCGGCGGGGTCGGTCGGCCCTCCATGCGGCGGCCCCGCTCTGGCGGCAATTCATCGGTTCCCGAGGAGGTGGCACCATGACCCCGGCCGATTGGCCCTCTCTTAACGATCAGGCCGCGCTTGCGGATCGGTTGTTCGGTCCGCGCGGGGCCGCCCGGCCGGGCCGCGATCCCGAGCGGCTGCTGATCGGCACCATCGACGGTCTGAACCCGGCCTCGCGCCGCTCGGCCGAGCGGGCAGGGCGGAAAGCCGTGCTCGACTATCTCTTCGTGCCCCTCTGATCGGCCTGCCGCGCTGCGCCGGGTGCCCGCCGGGCTCGCTTCCGCTCCAAGCGGGGACGACGGCGCCGGTGGGATGCGTCATTCCTCGATGAAGAACGGCGTGTCGAAACTGCCTTCGACGGGGCGGCAATTGCCGGGATCGGCCTCGGCGCCGAGCCCATCGGCAAAGCACAAGAGCCCGCGAAACCGGCCGACCGCCTCGCCCTTGTCGCCGTCGATGGCCAGCGTCGTGAAGGTCACCTCCATGGGCTCCGGCGCGCCTTCGGAGAGCCAGAACTGCATGTTGCCATCGGGCGCGTAGGTGACGTTGGTCGATACCGGGGCCGTGTCCGGGCCGGGCGCATGCGACATGAAGGTCGCGTCGATCGCGAAATTCCCGTCGCCGCTCATGAGGCTGAGGGAAGAGAAATTGCCGACAGTCAGAAGCAGGAAGGCCGTTGGGGACACCTCATCGCCCTGAGTCACGATGACCGTGGGCTTTTCGAACAACTCTTCGCCAAATGTGGCGCGCAGGATGCCGATCTCTTCGATCTCCCATGCCTGAACCGGAAGGGCGAGCGCGAGGCCCGCCGCGATGACTGGTGCCAAGAGCTTCATGATATGTCCTCTCTCATGGAAATCGGCCCGGCGGCGGTGACGATAGCGACAATGCCGCTTGCCGAGACGAGGCGTGTTCCTGTCATGGTCGGTCTCTCCTTGTACTCGGCAGGATCTTGCAGGGCGGTTGCTCACGGGTCCGCACGGGCCATCGGCATCGACAGGATCAGCGCCACCAGATCGGCCTGCCGCCTCGTGCCCGTCTTGTCGAAGATGTTGCGCAGGTGGAACGCGACGGTGGTGCCCGAGACGCCAAGCCGCTCCGCGACCTGATCGCGGCGGAGACCTTCGGCGACAAGCCGCGCGACGCAGGCTTCGGTCGGGGTAAGGTCGAACAATTGCCGCAGCGTCGCGGCATCGAGCGCCTGCGGGCGTTCGGGATCCGAGAGGGTGAGCATGGCGGTAACGCCCTCTTGCCCCGCCGCCGCACCAAAGCGACGCGCCAGAACCATCAGCCGGCGGCCGCCGGTGTCGAGCAGGAGCGCCGTCCCGCCCGTCTGGCCGCGCGCCACCCTCTCGGCCAGCGCGGCCAGTTTGCGCCCCGCCTCGCCCCCGGTGCGCCAGTTCGCGCCCAGATCGATCCCGGCCTGCCGCGCCAGGTCCCGCGCCGCGCGATTGGCATGGCGCAGGCTGCCATCCGCCGCCAGCAGCACGACACCGACCGCCAGCCGGTCCAGCACCGCGGTGCCGCCTTGCGCCGCGCGCAGCCGCGCCATCCGGTCGAGCCGCGCCGCGATCATGGCACGCAGAAGGTCGTAATCTATGGGTTTCGTCAGGTAGTCATCCGCCCCCGCCCGCCGCCCCTCGATCATCTGTTCGCGCGCCGACAGGGCGGTGAGGAACACGAAGGGAATATCGTCGAGATCGGGCCGCGCGCCGCGCAGATGTGCCAGCAGCGCGTGGCCGTCCATGCCGGGCATGACGATGTCGCACAGGATGAGATCGGGGCGCTGCCGCTCCAGATGGCGCAGCGCCTGCGGCGCATCGCCCGCCGCGATCACCGCGTAACCGGCCTCGGTCAGCTCGGCCGCGATGTCGTCGCGCAGCGAAGGTTCGTCCTCGATGCACAGGATGAGCGGCGCGGTCATGCGGCTGCCCCCTTGGGCAGGGTCAGCCGCGCGATCAGCCCGCCATCCTCCTGCGGCAGGAGCGTGACGTCGCCGCCCTGTAGCCGCGCGAGGTGGCGCGCGAGCGGCAGGCCGAGACCCGAGCCCGGCAGGTCACGATGCCGCGCGCCGCGCGTGAAATTGTCGAAAGCGCGGTGCAAATCCTCGGGCGACATGCCCGGCCCCGGATCGCGCAGGTCGCAAAGCGCGGTTTCGCCATCGCGCCGGGCGCAAAGCTCGATCGGGCCGTCGGAACTGGCGTAGAGCAGCGCGTTGCCCAGCAGGTTCGCCAATATCTCGTGCGTGAGCACCGGATCGCACAGCGCCGGTACCGGGCGGTTCGACGGGCAAAGCCGCAGCCGGGCGGCATCGGCGGGCCGTGCGGCGGCCTCCTCCAGAGCGGCGGCGGCGATCCGGTCCAGATCATGCGTGGCAAGCTCTGGCGCGACCGCGCCCCGATCTACCCGCGCCATCAGCATCGCCGTGTCGGTCAGCCGGACAAGCCGCGCCACCGCCTCGCGCGAGACCTGCGCCTTCCTGCCGATCTCCTCGGGGGTCGGCGGGGTGCCGGGCCGGGTCAGCCGGTGCATGGCGCTGTCGATCACCGCAAGCGGCGTACGCACCTGATGCGCCATCAGGTCGGCAAAGCGGCGATACCCCTCGGAGGCCATACGCTCGCGGTCGAGGTCGTCCTGCAACCGCGCCGCCCGTGCCAGCCGGCGTTCGCGATCCACCAGCAGCGCCGCCAGCCCCGCCCCCGAGAGCAGCGCGCCGAAGATCGCCGCCAGCGCCAGAATGTGGAGCTGGCGCAACCGGTCCAGCCGGTCCGCCTGCAACTGCCATTCACGCGCCATCACCCGGCTGGACTTGCCGCGCAGCGCCGTCGACAGCGCCGTGACATGCGCCAGAAGCGCCGCCCGGTCGCCGCCCAGCGCCGGATCGCGCGCCAGAAGGCCGTCGCGCCAGCCCGTCAGCCCCTCGGCCAGCCCCGCCTCCTGCAGGAACCGCCATTGCGGCCCGTCGCGCAGCAGGTTCAGCCGCGAAACCAGAAGATCAAAGCGGCGCTGCACCTCGGTCTCTTCGGCCCCGGCCGAAAGCGCGGCGGTGAGGCTCAGCGCCTCGATCTGGGTCTGGCCGAAGATCCAGGTCATGTTCTCGGTCGCGGCGATCTGCATCTGCCGTTCGACGCGCAGGATATTATGCCCGGCGACAACCAGCAGCCCGAGGCAGACGACGATCAGCGCGCCCAGCCCGCCATAACGCCAGGGCGCGCCGCGCCGGGTCATTGCACATGCAGCGCGCTGAGTTGCCAAACCCAGCGCATGTCGTAGCGGATATCGGCCAGAACGCCGTGATCGTCGCGCGGGTATACGATCCAGACCGGCCCCTTGTCGCGCGGCGTCAGCGCCGCGCCGTCCATGTAAAGCGCCGCGATCACGTCGAAATCGTGGAAGTCTCTGACGGGGATGTCGATGACGTAATCGTTGAGCGCCTGCGCGGTCACTGTCTCGCCCTCGGCCCCGGCATGGGCCAGGATGTCGCGCATCAGCACGCCCCGGAACAACGGCTGGCCGTCGGTGACGGTGGTCGACGTGGCGATCTCGCGCCACTCCATCGCATCGAGATCGGCGCGCGCGATCGTCACTTGCCCGTCCCGCACAGCGCCGGTGAGCGTCAGCAGCACCTCTTCGGCCGACGCGGCGGACGCGCCGAGTGCAAGCACCGCCACCCGCAAGAGCCGCAACAGGCATGTCGTGATCTTCATTCGCCGCTTTCCGCAGGGTTTCTTACGCAGGGTCAGGCTACCACGCGAAAACCCGTTTCGCCCACTTCGAATGAACGGGGCGGGACGGCCTTTTCGCGTCTAGCCTGCCGGGGCAATCGACCGGGGGAAACGGCAATGATCCACATGCCACGCGTCACATACGCCTTTCGCCGCATGCTCGGCATCGACGCGGGGGGCGCCATCGCCCAAGGCTCGGGCGGGCACGTCATCGGCAGTTTCGGGGGCATGCCGCTCGAACTCCCGGTCATTGCCGATCTTGCAAGCGCAACGGTCGTCGGAACCTTTGCCGACGCGTCGCTTCTGGCAACGAGGATAGAAGGCGACCAGGGTCCTCTCGTGCTGACGCTTGCCTTCATCGGCGAATTGCCCGATCCGGGCGAAGTAACGCTCGGCATCGCTTTCGCGCGCGACATGGGGCGCAACTGGCACGGCGACGAAAGCGGCCTTGTGCTGCAGATCGACAGTTTCGACGCGGGGGGCGACCGCGTCGCCGTTGCCGGCACCGTCACCGGCGAGGTCACCGGCGGCCCGGCGCAAGAGACCCGGCCCGTCACCTTCAGCTTTGCGGCGCAGCTCGAGCAGGTGGAGTGACATGCACCGCGTCGCGCTTGTCCTCGGCCTTCTTGCCGGCCCCGCCATCGCGGCCCCGTTCGATGGCGTCTATGACGGCTTCGACTGCACCGCGCCCATCAGCGACGAGCGCGTGACGATCCGCGGCGACCGGATCGTCTATTACGAGTCGAGCTGCCGCCTGACCGATCCGCAATCCGTCGGAGGTTGGGAGAACGCGACGCTTTACTGGGCCAATTGCCGCGGCGAAGGGCAGGACTGGCGCGAGCGCACCCTGCTGATGACCCGCATGGGCGGCGATCTGATCGTCATCGGCAATGGCTGGGCCGAACGCTAGGGTCAGGATGCATTGATTGTTGCTGTTCGGCGTGATTCACGGCCCGAAAAACGGAGCGGTGACATGGACGACCTCTACTGGCTGAGCGACGAGCAGATGGCCAAGCTTTCCCCTTT
>NZ_SNAA01000025.1 GCF_004358695.1 Palleronia sediminis | reverse complement strand
TCGGTAGGTTGAAAGACTGGCGTCGCATCGCCACCCGCTACGACAGATGCCCGAAGGTCTTCCTCTCCGCCATCGCCCTCGCCGCAACCGTCATATTCTGGTTATGAATCCTGACCCTAGCCCGGTCCAAACGGCTTGAACGATGGGCGACCCCGATCATCCGGCGAGCGCTCCAGAAGTCCACGGATTTCGATTTGCGGGATTATGCCCATGTTCTTCATCTGCGGGAAAATTACGGCGTCGGCCGTATCGAGTTTGAGGAAAACTCTTCCTGGGCGGGAAAGACGCTGGAAGAGCTGACCCTTCCATCCCGAAGTATGAACGTCCTGGGCGTCGAGCACAACGACGGAACCTACGAAGGCGTGCCCGACGGCGACACCGTCATCGAAGCGGGGGATCGCGTGGTTCTCTATGGGCAGCGAGATCAGCTGGATACGTTAAAATAATCGAGGTGGTTTAATCAAACTGGCAAAACGCCAATTCATATCCGATGATCGGCAGGGGTTGCCTCTTCCACCACCTTCAGGATTTCACTTGTCGTTACCTCGATTGCCCGCGTTATTGCAACTAATTCAATGACATCGACCCTGCGTTCACCGCTTTCGATCCGGGCCACGAACGACTGATGGCAACGTAAGCGCTGCGCCAGTTCCGCTTGGGTAAGACCGGCGGCCTTCCGGGCGTCGATGAGCGCTTGGCACAGCGCCTCATGGCCTTCGCTTCTTATCGTTTTCGTCAACCGTCGCGATCTCCCTCGCGACGGCGGTAATCTACTTGTCAGATAATCTAAAAAATGGATAATACAGCGATAAGGGATGTCTCATCCCGTATCGGGCCCGAGGACCAGTTGCCCCCTCGACTTCTCACACATTTCCCGGAGGCCCCAACCCATGCGGATCATCACCTTCTTCTCCCCGAAGAATGGGGCCGGTCGCACGACGACGCTTATGACACTGGCATCGGAAATCGTCTCCGCGAGCAAAGACCTGATGCTGCTCGACGTGCCACGACAGCCTTTTGCGGCCCCGGAGCCGTTTTACTCGCCTCTCAAGGCGTGGGGAAAACTGGTCGCCAACAGTTGGGTGGGCGAGGGCGTTGTTCAGACGAGGATCGTCGGCGATATGGACGGCCTGCTGGAAGCGACGAACCACGCTGCGGACAAAGGCTTCGAGTATATCCTGGTCGATACGCCCGCCCAGACCTACGACTTCATAGGCAACGTGCTGGCGCTGAGCGATCTCATCGTCGTGCCCGCGACCGGCACACTGGAAGCAGCCTTGGCGTCCGACTGGTTCCGGCAGCACCCAGACCTGGCGGAAAACGCTTTCGGTTTGGTCACGGGCATCCTGGATACGACCGAGGAGAAGCTGACTCCGGCTGCATTCCACAGCATTCCGATACTGCAAACAAGGCTGCCACGGTGCGAGGCCTACCGTCGCCAGCAGAAGGAAGGGCACCTTTACGAGCTTGCCGTTGAGAGACGTCGCTTCGGCATGACCGAAGACGAGCGCGCCATCGCTGGGGCGCTCGAACTATACATGGAGATAGAGGCACTGCTTACAGGCAATCGGCCCGAAACTGACTATCTCAGTGCCCGGCCGCTCGCCGCGGATTCTCCGATGGCCCATCTGCGCGTTCTGTTGGAGCAAAACTCGGCTTTCTCGAAATGAGGAAAACCGCTGCCGATCTCGACATCGAGATCGTCCACGGCAAGGTGACGGGCACGGGCAGTCATGCCGAAGACACCACAGTCTACCGCGGCCAGCAGAGCGCAACGGTTTACCGGACGCCCGAAATCTGGCTCCGCGACGAAAGAACGGGTCGCGAAGAGCACATCCGCGATCATGCCGTTGATGGAACCCGCAAAGGCCACGAGCTGGTCATCGTGCGCTCCGCCGGGAACGGCGCGCTTCTCAGGGTAGCGAACCTCCACACCGGAAAGATGTTCGACTACGGCGATCTCGCGCCGGATCGCGGAGCCTGGACCGTGATCCGGGCAGACTTCTGGAAGCTCTTTACGATTTACCTGCCAGCCGTCCTGGTCGCGAAGGCCCTCGGCTCCGCGACAGGTATCGAGGGCGGTCCCGTCGGTTGGCTGGTCGGCCTGATGCTGAATATCCTGTTCTTCGCGTGCTTCTACCTCGGCTGGCGCGCGGCCGAGGACCGGGCCGCGAAAGCCGAAGAGCGCCAAGCCGCCGTCGATGATATCTTTCGACGTGAAGGATGGATCGTTGACGATGTAGAGCGAGACGTATGACCCAAGAACACCTGCCCCACTTCGAGGTCCGTCCGCTTTCCGCCGAAGACGGCGGAGGATACCTGATCCGGTTCCCCGACTATCCTGGGTGTATTGCCGATGGGGAAACCCCGGAAGAAGCGATCCGCGCGGGTGCGGATGCACTCCGGTCCTACAGGACTACCTTAAAGGAACTCGACCGAGCTGTTCCTGTTGCAGAAGTAGGTCGCAGAAAAGCGCGAAAGATGACGCGGCTGGAAGCCTACGCGCAGCGCGGTTCGATCAGCTACGGCGAACTCGCCCCGGATCGCCTGCGGAACATCCTGCTCGGCGATGCCCCGAGCGAAGGCGAGTACTCCAGCGTCGAACAGGCTTTGTTGGAGACGCCCGCATCCGGTCCTCATGGCAACCCGGCGGCAGAACTGGCCAAGGAGTTGGGTAAGACGTTGGCCCAACTCGAAGCTCGCTGCGTCGAGCTGACCGGCGAGAAACTGGGCTCGTCGGTTCCCAGCGTCATCTCGCAGCTCATCGAGGCCGGACTGGCGGCGCGCTACCGAAACGACCTGGTCGGCCTCAACCGGGTGCGGCAAGTGGTGCGCGAGGAACTGCTGGCGAAAGATTGGGAATTGCCGCCCTTCAGCGACGATACCGACACCTGAAGAGCCTGGCCGGACCTCCGATATTGGAGGTCTCCGGTCCGGCTAGGCTCCCGCGAAACCCGCTTCTCCGCATCTCCCGGTAGGCGCAGGAGGAAGGGTTTCGCAGCCGCCGTAGGCGGCTTGGCAAGGCGCGGCCCGAAGGGTTGCAAGCCGCGCAGATCGCCAGATCGGAGAAGCCCCCGGCAGGGCTCATCAGGAGATTTTGGGGTGGCGCGCAGCGCCGGGGCCCTAAAGTCTCCTTTTGAGCAAAGAGACTTTGCAGTCATCTCGACCTTCGCTACTGTTAGCACATGGCCTCCAAGCTCGTCTACAACATCGAACCAGCCTCGCCGACGATGATCTCCTCGCTCGACAGGCATTGCCTCCACCGGGTGCCGGACGGAAGCAGCAACATTGTCGTGACGCGGACGCCGCTCAACAAGGTGCTCGTCGGCGACGAGCGCGGGCTCATGGCTTCCTTGCGCGAGTTCTACGCGAAGGGCGTGAAGCGGCCAGCGAAGCAATCGGAACGCCCCTACCTGCGGATCGTGGCCAGCGCATCCCCCGCATACTTTCGGCCAAACGATCCAGCTGATGTCGGCACCTGGGACGTGGATCGGCTGGCCGCGTGGATCGACGCCACGATGAACCAGATGAAGGCCGAGCAC
The DNA here is from genome assembly GCF_004358695.1 of Palleronia sediminis. Classification (GTDB taxonomy): domain Bacteria; phylum Pseudomonadota; class Alphaproteobacteria; order Rhodobacterales; family Rhodobacteraceae; genus Palleronia; species Palleronia sediminis. The sequence continues at coordinate 20,200 of NZ_SNAA01000025.1, read as the reverse complement.
GGTGACGATCTCGTTTTTGCACACCTGCACTTGGACGAGGACACGCCGCATATCCATGCTGTGGTTGCGCCGACCTACACGAAGAAGGCCCGCAAGCCCGGCCGGAAGAAGCGTGGCGAGACCAACGCGGAGTTCGAGGCGCGCAAGAAAGCGGCCCAAGAGCTGGACGGCGTTCGCGCGGTCGGCCGGGCCAGCCACCCTACACTGTCGAAGAAAGGCAGCTTCCAGCGCCTGCGCGAACGCATGGCCGTCGCCGTGGACCACCTTGGGATCGAGTACGGCGAGGATCGCGAGATCACCGCTGGCCCTGGTCTTTCCACGCGGCAATGGGTCATTCAGCACGCCGCCGAGATCCGCGCACGGGAGGCAAGGGTCGAACAGAGAGAGAAAGAGCTGGAAGAGCAAGAACGTGCACACGCCACCAAGGTGAAGCAGGACAGCAAGAAGCTTCTCCAAGAGCGGATCGCGCTAGAGGCCGAACAACTTGCCTTCGATGCAGAGAGGCAGGGCTACCTTGAAACGGAGAAAGAGAACCTTGCCATCGAAAAGGCTCAACACGCGGCCGAGGTCGAGGGGGAGAACGAGCAAATCGCCTACGAGTGGAGCCTGCTTGAAAACGAGCGGTCCCTCCACGAGGCAGAACGGGCTGACCTGGAACGGCAGAAGCAATCCTTCGAGATCGAGAAACAGGCCGAGGCCGCATCGCAGGCTAAGACGGCCGAGTGGATCGAGCGCGGGGTCCAGAACCTTCAAGTCGCCATCGACCGGGCACAGGCCGGGACACACGACACGGAGATTTCGGCGACCGATATGTCCGATCAGCCTCTAAAGTACGAGGTGCTCAAGAACGCTGCGCCGGACAATCGCCCTACCCTCGGTTTCCGGGCCAGATTCTGGGCGCTGAACTTTTCCGATGGCTCTGGCCCCGCTCCGCTTCCAAGCAAGGTACGAACCAGCCTTACCAAGGCTTTCGACAGGGTGGCGGCATGGGCAGTAGAGCTGCGCAGGAGCAAGCTGGAAACGCAACAAGCTGTCTCGGCAGCACAGACACGCGCTGGTGCCATCCTGGCCAAGGCAGAGGCCAGTGCTGCCGAGATCATGCAGGAGGCGCGCGCCAGGGGCAATGAACGCGCCTCCGTGGATGCAGGTATCAGGGGTTACTCATCGTTCGTTGAATTGATGAAAACCAAGATCAGGCAGGTTTTCGGGGACGAGGGGTACGACCGGGTAGCCAAGGAGGTGAACGAGGAATGGGTGAGCCATCCCGATAACCTTGATCGTCCGCTGACACATACGCCGCGGGTAAGGTCGGGTCCTTCCGGGCCACCTAGCCCCTGACTTTTCTAAGCATGAGGACGTTGGAACAAGCGCTTCAGTCGTGACCTGAACGTCGTGTAGCGAAGCTGTTGGTGTTAAATATGTGTTAGAATCTGTGTTACGCACGGCTCAAAGGCAGATTTTTGGTTTTTTAGCAGTAGTTTACGGAACTGCGGTGCAGGTAAAATCCCGATGGAATGCAGCTATTCTCCGAAATAGTGCAGCTAATGTCCCGATAGGGCTTGAGGTGCAGGTAAAGTCCCGATACTAGATGTTACTGCAGCTAATCTCCCGATAGCGGCAAGTGCAGGTAAAATCCCGATGCTAGATGTTACCGCAGTTGATGTCCCGATAGCTTCCAGATTCTGGTGTGGCCATGTCTGACCGTTCGAAAGCCCCCCTTCTTCCCGACCGGCATCCCCAGGCGAACCTGTTCGTCTGTGACGTGGCTGATGCTGTTATCAAGAGTGACATGGCGTCGATGGAGCACCCGATCTTCACCTTGTCGAAAAAGCCGATCCACGAGGTAAAGACCTACGAACACGGCGACATCCTCTTGGAAGTTACGCCCAGCTCCAAGGGCATCGCTAACATCTACGACAAGGACATACTGATCTTCGCCATCAGCCAGATCATGGCAGCAAGAAACGAGGGCCGTCCCTACTCCCGGGAAATCGCTTTTCAAGCACGGGACTTCCTAGAGTTCAGTAACCGGCACATTGGGGGTCATGACTACGACCTCCTGAAGGACTCGCTCGACCGGCTGGACGGAACGCGGCTGCGAACCACGATCAAGACCGGCGGTGAAGAGACCTGGGAGGCGTTCGGACTCATCGAGGGCGCAAAGATCAAGCGGAAGCGCCATGACGGCCGTGTAACTGAGTGGGGCCTGAAACTATCAGAGTGGCTGTTCAAGGCCATCGAAGCCAACGAAGTTCTTACCTTGCACCCCGACTATTTTCGGCTTCGCAAGCCGACTGAACGGCGCATTTATGAGATCGCTCGCAAGCACTGCGGGCAGAAGGAAACGTGGCAGATCGGGCTCAGGAAGCTCAAGAAGAAGTGCGGTTCGAGTGATGCTCTTCGGAACTTCAGACTCGCCGTTCGAGAACTCTGCGAATACGACCACCTCCCGGACTACTCGGTGAGCATGAAGGACGACATGGTGTGTTTTCGAAACCGGAACTTCACCCCTGCCCTTCCCGGTCGAGGCTACACGGTACGCCTAGAACTTGACACGTTCGATGCAGCCAGGGAGGCCGCGCCCGGCTGGGATGTTTACGTCATCGAGCAGGAGTGGCGCGAGTGGGTGGTTAGCTTGCTGGAGCAAGGCATGGAAGCTCCACGCCACCCGGACGGTGCATTCATAGGTTTCTGTCGAAAGTGGGCCGAGCGAAACGGTCGGCCATAGCGTTTAGCCTTTCTTGAACTTGAAATGAGTCTCGCAGAATTGCGGCCGCCAAGGTCTGGCCCAGTCGAAGAATGCTTGGCGCCTTGCATGCAACGCGCTAACGCAGCATTGATGCTTGGTGTACTGCATGTTCCCATGCTAGCATGGCGAAAAACAAGACAGGAAAACGAGGAGCAGTATCAATGACATTTATCGTGGGAATGGTCTCCCAAAAGGGAGGCGTCGGAAAGTCTACGCTTGCGCGCATGATGGCGCGGGAGTTCGTCGCAGGCGGTCTCGCAACGAAGATCGCCGATCTCGACACGCAACAGCAAACTTGCACCAATTGGGCAGGACGACGAGCCGAGAACGATATCGAGCCCGAGATACAGGTGCAGAGCTTCGCGAGCGTAAAAAGCGCGCTCGAAGAAGCCGGCCGGTTCGACGCCCTGCTCCTCGACGGCAAGCCAAACGCCTCCGACCAGACGGTGGAAATCGCCAAGGCATCCGATCTCGTCGTGATCCCGACTGGGCAGACAGTCGATGACCTTCACCCCGGTGTCGTCCTTGCGCACAGCCTTCGCAAGAAAGGCATCTCCCCGGAGACAATCGCGTTCGCGATGTTCAAGATCACTGGAAGCGAGCGAGAGAACGCGGCGGCGCGGGAGTATATCGCGCAAGCGGGGTACATGGTCTTGGATGGTGAGATTAGCGTCTCCACGGCCTACGGATCAGCCTCGGATCAAGGCAAGGCGATCACGGAGACATCCTTTCGCACGTTGAACGAACGAGCTTCGAAGCTGGCGCAGAGCGTGATCGACCGTATCGCGGAGCTGCAAGAAAGGAAGGTAGCGTGATGGCAACGAACCTTTCGAAGCTTAAGAGCGGGAAGGGGGCTCCGCCTCCTGTTGAAGCAGCCGAGGACGTGATCGAGTCTAACCCCCGTTCGGATGAGAAAACGCCCCAGCGACCTCTTCAGGTGCGTGTGCCCGAAAGTGTCTTCGCAGAGTTTAGCGAACAGGCTGGGCGCGAGTTTGGCTTCACGCACGGCGCGAAGAAGCAGCTTTTTCTGAAAATGTGGAAAGCATATAAAGCGCAAAACATGTAAGCATGTTTGCATGCAAGGCGCGCTTACTGCTGCCGCCCGTAGCTATCCCCAACTTTCTCGACGCTATATGGTATCTCGTTGACGTTTGCCGTCGACATGTCGACACTCTACACAGGAGGTGCCCAACATGGCTGACACTCATCAAACACCGCGCAAAATACTCGGCATTTCCATGTCACCCAGTATGGCCGTGGAAGTGAAGGAAGAAGCGGCAAAGCGGGAAATGTCTTTGCGTAAGCTCTTCGAAGAGATGTGGGCGCTCTACAAGGAGAACAAGAAGTCGTAATGCCCGTAAATCTCGACAAACCACAAAACTGGAAGGCCGACATCGCGCAGTCGGTCGATATGTACAATCAATGGTTCATGGATTTCGCCCCGAAAGCATTCCGGGACACGCGCATTGAGGCAACAAAGAACGTCGAGGAGGCGCTTGCTAATACGGCGAACCTGACAGATGTCACGCCTGACATTCTGCGGCAATGGCCGGGCGTTCTCCCGACCTTGCGCATGTCGACCTGCCCGCCACTTGCGGTCGACCGACTCATTGGTCTGGCAGGTGTCTCATCTTCGCTTGTGAAAGCTATGGAACAGCACCAGCGGTTGCCGCCACGGATGAAAGCCGCCTTGCTTGCAGAAGACCTTGAGAAGATCGGAACAATCATCGAGAAGATGGCCGATCCCGACATCTTCGTCTGGATCGGACGGACGGAAGCCGCAACGGAGACAGAGATTCATCGTGCTGCGACGATTGTCGCAGACAGACTGTGTGGTAGCGTTGCCAACCCAATTATCCGAAATGCGCAGGAGCGACGCCAGCTCGCTTATGTGGCCGACTGGTTAGAAGCGCGAGGCTATACCAAGCTGCCTGACGGCTATAATGGCACGTTCCGCGAAATCCCGCCTGGAACGTATTCGTTTCGTATGAACGTCCCCGTTGGAGGGGAGAACGGCGGCAAGACGATCAACATTCCCGTCGATGCCGTGATAATGCGTCGTGAGGCGCAAGAAGGGGAGTTTCCGCTCTTGGTCGAAGCCAAATCTGCGGGGGACTTCACCAACACGAACAAGCGCCGCAAGGAAGAGGCGCAGAAGATCAACCAGCTTCGGAACACCTACGGTCCGGACGTCGAATTTATTCTGTTCCTCTGCGGCTACTTCGACAGCGGTTATCTCGGCTATGAAGCCGCTGAGGGCATTGATTGGGTGTGGGAACACCGCATCGACGATCTTGAGAGATTTGCGCTATGACTGGCAGCCCGGACATCGACCTTCTGGAAGCACAGCGTCTCGATCTGCAAGCACAGCTCGATGGGGACAAGACCTCGGAAGACCGCAACCGAATGGGTCAGTTTGCAACACCGACTGCGCTCGCGCGCGAAATCCTCTCTCATGGCCTCCGCCTGCTGCCAGAGGGGCAGAAGATCAGGTTCCTCGATCCGGGCATTGGTACGGGCTCGTTCTACTCCGCCCTGCGGGCTATCGCGCCCGAAGAGCGCATCGAAACCGCCGAAGGGTTCGAGATCGACGCCCACTACGGCGAGCCTGCCCGTGCGCTCTGGCAGGAGACGCCGCTCGATATCCGTCTGGAAGACTTCACTAGGGCGAAGGCGGCGGGGCAGGGGGCTAATCTTCTGATCTGCAACCCGCCCTATGTTCGGCATCATCACCTGGACGGCCCCGAGAAGGCAGAGCTGCAACACCGCACCGAAGACGCCTGCGGCGTGAAGATCAACGGGCTGTCGGGGCTATACTGCTACTTCATGGGGCTCTCGCACCCCTTCATGGCCGAAGATGGCATCGCCGCCTGGCTGATCCCGAGCGAGTTCATGGGCGTCAACTATGGCCGGATGCTCAAGCGTTACCTGCTCGAAAAGGTCACGCTCCTGCAAATCCATCGCTACGATCCGGCGGACGTGCAGTTCGATGATGCGCTCGTGTCGTCTGCTGTGGTGTGGATCAAGAACACGCCGCCGCCGCATGAGCACAGCGTGACATTCTCCTATGGCGGCACCCTGGCGAAGCCCGCAATCTCACGTGAGGTTCCTGCGGCAGAGCTCGCCAATGAATCTAAGTGGACCCGCTATCCGCAAGCGGAGAAGGCCGCTCAGAAGGCCGACATCACGCTCGGCGACCTCCTCGACATCAAACGCGGCCTCGCCACAGGCGATAACAGCTTCTTCATCATGGATCGTGACCAGATTGAAGAACGTGGCTTGCCGATGGAGTGTTTTCGACCTGTTCTGCCTGGCTCGCGCTACCTGCCCGAAGATGAAATCAGGTCCGACGCGAACGGCTGGCCGCTGATCGACAAGCAGCTCTTCTTACTGGATACTCGCCTCCCCGAAGACGAGATCGCGCGAATATACCCTGCACTCGCTGCTTATCTTGCCACTGGAACCAAGGGCGAGAAAGCAGTGTCCGGGCGGTATTTGTGCCGCACGCGCAAGCCTTGGTACGCGCAAGAGAACCGTCCTGCTGCACCGATAATCTGCACTTACATGGGCCGAAGCAGGGCAGGGGGGAAGCCGTTCCGCTTCATGCTGAACCACTCTCAGGCGACCGCCTGCAACACCTACCTCTTGCTATACCCCAAGCCACTACTGGCGCAGGCAGCGAAGAAAAACCCTGAGATCATGCGAACAGTTTGGGAGTTCCTGAACGAGATCGACTCGGATGAGCTCTTGGGGCATGGCCGCGTCTATGGTGGGGGCCTGCACAAGCTCGAACCGAAGGAGTTACGCGGCTTTCCGGCAGATGGCCTGATCGCCCGCCTGCCCGAGATCAAACCGCTAAACCAGCAACTCGGACTGTTCGAGAAGGCCGTCGCTTAGCTACCCCCATCACGCTCTCCGAACGGTCTTCACGCTCACACGGAAGAGCTGCGCGATCTCGGTCAGCCGACGGCCTTCCTCGTCTCTCATGCGGCGCACCTCGTCGCGCTGAGCGGCTGAGAGGGCAGGGGGGCGGCCTCCGACCCTGCCGCGCTTCTTAGCGGCCTCCAGCCCCTCCCTTGTGCGCTCTGAGATGCGCTCACGCTCGAACTGAGCGATAGAGGCGAAGACGTGGAAGATCAGACGGCCTGCGGGCGTGCTCGTGTCGATATCCTCAGCCAGCGACCGAAACCCGCCGTCGCGCTCCTTGATGACCTCCACAATGTCGAGAAGATCACGCAGCGACCGCGCCAGGCGGTCGTACTTGGTGACGACGATTACATCCCCTGGGCGGAACTGATCGAGGAGCTGGTCGAGCTGGGGGCGCTTCCTGGTCGAACCGTTGATCTTGTCCGCGAAGATGCGCTCCGCGCCTGCGGTTGTCAGGGCGTCGGTTTGTGCGTCGAGGAGCTGGTCGTCTGTGGAGACGCGGGCATATCCGAAGATCATGCTTTTATGGTGCCATAAACGTCCCAAAAGTCCAAAGGTTTTGGGCGTAGGGTTTTGTCCCGCTCAAGTCTTTGGTTTCGTGTGGGGTAGGGGATAGGGACAAAAACGACCGTTTTAGGCGCCTACTGTCTCGTCTGACCGCTGATCGTCGAGGATATGATAATCGGCCCATGCCATGGCGGCCTGGAAATCGTTTCCCGCCTCGCCTGAATACTGGCTGCGACCAAGCAGCCCCAGGCCCCATCGCAACTGGGACACGTCTACCGACGAGAGGGTGTCATCGCGGGCGGTCAAGCCTTCCGCGTCCAGCATCTTTCCCAGTTCCTTCAGGGCAACCGGGAAATCCATCGACCGGTCATGGGGCGAGAAGAAGGCGGGCAGGGGCGACGCCGCCAGATTGACGGCGATTTCGCAAAGATCGTCTCCGAGACTTGCCGTACGCTCGAGCGTCTTCGGTTTGTCGCGGTTCTCTGCGCGGGACATGAGCGCATTGTACCGGGTCGCAAAGACCCTCGCGGTGACGGTGGTTTGCAGAACGCTGAGAATGAAGCTCACCGACAGGGTCAGGACGATCATGCCGTTGACGGCGGCGATCATCGAAAGGTTGTCCCACCAGCCGTTCGTCACGGCGACCGTCGAGGCGCCGAGGGTGGAGATCGCCGAACCGGCATAGGCAACGGTCTGGATCAACGTCGCGGGTTCATCGGTCTCGCTGTCCACCAGCGAAGGCCCGGCGCTGAACATCAGCGTGTACCCGATCAGATGGAACACTATCCAGAAAAACGCGATGACAACCAGGATAGAGGGACCGACGGCGCCGCGAAGCCCCATCCCGAACCGGCGCTCGACGAACGGCACGACCCGCTTCGCCAGTGCCCAGAACGTTTTCGTCAAGATGTAGCTGAAAGGCCCGAGGCCGTTGAGCGCGATCGTCGTGCGCAGAAAATCGTAGAACACCGCCGCAACGACACCTGCGCCGAGAATGAACAGGATCGGTTCGGTCATGATCTCAATCCTCGCTGCTTGCCGGCATATCGACGCCGCGTGGGTTACGGACGAAGCTGAAGCTGCCGTTGCGCTCCACGCGGGCTTGACGAACCCCGCCGATATCCTCGATCCCGTTGAGCCGCAGATGCTCGGCCACATCGTTCGGACCCAGCTGCGCCCTTCTCAGGGCGGGCTCGATGATACGGCCGTCCTCGATGACGAGAATGGCGCGCCCCTTGATAAGGGCCGTGAAGGTTTCGCGGCGGCGCGCAAGGGCCGTCAGGGCGATATAGAGGGCGCAGATGAAGCCAATCCCCCAAAGGGTCATGAACAACGGGGCGTTGCCGGTCAGGGCACGGCTCAGGCTCGACCCCACGATGATCATCAACGCGATGTCGATCGCCGCACTGCCCGCGAAGGCTCTCCGCGGCATCAACCTGCAGAGGATCAGGGCGTAGAGCAGGATAACCGAGGCCCTGACACACATCTGCCACCATTCGATTGTCGGGGCGTCCCGCCCAACGACCACCTCGATGAATTCCACTATGTCTCGCCTCCCTGTCGCTCCGTACTCACGGGATTGGTTTTAGCGTGTTCTGCCTCTTCTCCGAGGGAAGGTGGAGCGCGGTCCGAAACAGACCGATTCTGGCCACACTTGAGCCCACTCGGCTCTTCGCTGATTGCCATCTCTATGGCATAGAACCCTGAAATGCCTAGTATTCCCTTTCGATATCTTTCTCTCCTCGTAAGCGTCGCGTTTCTAGTGATCGGCAACGGGCTCCAGCAGACGCTGATCGGCTTGCGGGCGGGGGTCGAGGGTTATTCCGACGAGATCATCGGCGTAATGATGTCCGCCTATTTTGTGGGTTTCGTCCTGGCGTCGATCCATGCGCCGCGGGTGATCCAGGCTGTCGGGCATATCCGCGCCTTCGCGGCCTTCGCCTCGGCGACCTCCGCTTTCGCTTTGTGTTTCGCGATCTTCGTCTCGCCGCCGGTTTGGATCGTGTTGCGGGTTCTCCAGGGCGCGTGCTGGGCCGGACTCATAATCGTTGTCGAAAGCTGGCTCAACGCCTCGGCCGAGCGCGGGTGGCGCGGACGTGTGCTCGCGATCTATTCGATCGTGATGTATGCGGCTTGGGCAGTCAGCCAGCCGATGGTGGCGCTCGCCCCGGTGTCGGGCTTCGTGCTGTTCGCGCTCGTTTCGATCTGCCTGTCGCTAGCCCTGGTGCCGATCACGCTCAGCCGGGCGGGCGATCCGGGCGTGGTCCTGGCCACGCGCGTTGGGCTGGCGCGGCTCTTTGCGATCTCGCCCACCGCGCTCGCCGGGGCATTCATCCTGGGGGCAGCGGTGGCGGCTTTCTTCGGAATGGCACCGGTGGTGAGCCAGCAAGTCGGATTCACCGATGCCCAAACCGGCGTGATCGTCTCGGCGGCCCTGTTCGGGGCATTGGTGTTGCAATGGCCGCTCGGTTGGCTGTCGGACAAGGTGGACCGGCGAATGGTCCTCTTGGCGAGCAGTGTGGCCGGTGTCGTCGCGGCGCTTCTTTTTGCGGCGGCCCTCGCGCAGAGTAATCATCTACCGGTCGTCGCGGTCGCGTTTCTGCTGGGCGGGGCCCTGCTGCCGCTCTATTCGGTTTGTCTGGCGGAGGTGAACGACCGGATCGGCGAGGAGGAACTGATCGCCGCTGCCAGCGGCTTCGTGCTGGTCTATGGCGTGGGGTCGGCCACTGGTCCGTTTGTAGCGGGCCTCGTTATGGGCTGGGCGGGGCCATCCGGCCTGTCCTGGTTCATCGCAGCGATCCTGGGCCTTTTTGCCGCTTACGGATCGCTCCGCATCCGGCGTCGGGCGAAGACCATTGCGGCTGAAAAGCAGAGCTATGTCGCCACACCGAGCACCAGCCACGCTGCCCTGCCGCTGCATCGACACGGTCCCGACCGGGCCACGGGCGAGGCTGCCCCGCGCTGATGGAGTATCAAGCGGCCTCGGCCGGACGTTGCACCTCTGAGGCAATGCGCTTAAGGTCGGCGTCTTCCAGGGTCTCGCGCTCCAGCAAATCGGTAGAAGACTTTTTCAGCAACTCGCGGTTCTCTGTGAGCAGCGTAACGGTGCGCTCAAAGATGCGGTCGATTACTTCTTTCACCGCCTGATCCATCCGCTCTGCCGTGGCGTCGCTGTAGCGCCGGTTAAGCCATGAGCCTTGCTCTGATTGTCCGAGAAAATTCGGACGCTCGTTGTCATAGCTCACGTGACCCAGTTCCTCGTCCATCCCGTAACGTGCGACCATCGACCGGGCGATGTCGGTCGCTCGTGCCAGATCGTCAGAGGCCCCGGTCGAGAGGTGCCCGTAGATGATCTTCTCCGCCGCGCGCCCGCCCAGCAGCACGGCGATCTTGTTCTCCAGCTCTTCGCGGGTCATCAGGTAGCGGTCCTCGGTCGGGCGCTGGATGGTATAGCCGAGCGCGCCGATGCCGCGCGGGATGATCGACACCTTGTGCACCTCGTCCACACCGGGCAGCGCCATGCCGACGATGGCATGACCCATTTCGTGGTGCGCGACGATCTCGCGTTCTTTCTGGTTCAGGCGGCGGTTCTTCTTCTCCAGCCCGGCGACGATGCGTTCCACCGCCTGCGTGAAGTCCTGCATCTCGACACGGTCCGCCTTGCGCCGGGTCGCCATCAGCGCGGCTTCGTTGACCAGGTTTGCGAGGTCGGCACCGGAAAACCCGGTGGTCAGCGCCGCGATCTGGTCGGGATCGACGCTGTCGGCCGCCTTGATCTTCTTCATATGCACCTTGAGGATCTGCACCCGCCCGGCGCGGTCGGGGCGATCCACCAGTACCTGCCGATCGAAGCGACCCGCGCGCAGAAGTGCGGGGTCGAGGATTTCGGGCCGGTTGGTCGCGGCCAGCAGCACCACGCCCTCGGTCGGGTCAAACCCGTCCAGTTCGGTCAGCAACTGGTTGAGCGTCTGTTCGCGCTCGTCATGGCCGCCCGGTTGCTGGCCCGCGCTGCGCGACCGGCCAAGCGCGTCCAGTTCGTCCACGAAGATGATCGCCGGGGCGGCCTTGCGGGCCTGCTCGAACAGGTCGCGCACGCGAGCCGCGCCTACGCCGACGAACATCTCCACGAATTCCGAGCCGGAGATTGAATAGAACGGCACGCCTGCCTCGCCCGCGACGGCCTTGGCCAGCAACGTCTTGCCGGTGCCGGGCGGGCCGACCAGCAGCACGCCCTTGGGCATCCGCGCGCCAAGGCCTCCATAATGTTCCGGGTCTTTCAGGAACTCGACGATCTCTTCCAGCTCCTGCTTGGCCTCCTCCACCCCGGCGACATCCTCGAACGAGGTCTTCGTATTGCTCTCGACATAGATTTTCGCCTTGCTCTTGCCGATCGACATGAACCCGCCCATGCCCTGTTTCTCGGCGAAGCGGCGGATGAAGAAAATCCAGATACCGACGAAGACCAGTGCGGGCAGCACCCAAGACAAAAGGGTGGTGAACCAGGTATTCTCCACCGCGCCGGTATAGGTGATGTCGGCCGCTTCCAGCCGTTCAATCATGTCGGCCGGCACGGTCGTGGTGACGAAGCCCGTCTTGCCGTCCTGCGCCACGCTGAAGGTGCCGCGGATGGTGTCGCTGCCGATCACCACCTCTTCGATCACATCCTGATCGAGATATTCCTCGAACTGGCTGTAGGGGATCGCGGCGATGGTCTGACCCTGAACCCAGAGATCGCGCAGCAGGACCACGCCGAAAATGGCCAGAAGAATATACCAGAAATTAATCTGCGTTTTCTTGTCCATTGCAGGTCGGAATCTTGCTGGTTTCTTTAATATTATGGTCCGCTTGCCCCTCTTGACAAGATTGTGAAGCATTCCCAGATCATTGGCGCGGGATGCCGCTTCAGGGTCCCGAAGATGGTGGCAAAGCGCCATGCATGTGCGAGATGCAGTGCATCGGCCCCGTCATCGGCTGCAAGGTGCATGAACTGGCCTTGTTCAGCGACGAACGTGGGCGCCACACGTCTTCGTACCGGATCGACAGCGATCCATCCTCCCTCTGCGACACTCCCGCATCCCCCGCGCATTTCGCGCGGGCGGTTCATGCCGAATTTGCGAGAGGAGGAAACGATGCTGAACTATGGACTGTCCGGGGCTCATTGGGATCCCTTTGCCGAACTGCGGCAGCTGCAATCCCAGATGAACCGCCTGTTCGAAGGCGGCACGCGCAGCCAGCGCCAGAATGACAGCGCCTGGCCCCCCGTCAACATGTGGATGGGCGATGACAGCGTGGTCGTAACGGCCGAAATGCCTGGCGTCGCACAGGACGACATTGACCTGACGGTGCGCGAGAACACCCTGATCATCGCAGGCAAACGGAACCCCGCAACAGAAGAGGAGGATGCCTCATGGCATCGCCGGGAACGCCCCTCGGGCGAATTCTCGCGCTCTATCCGTCTGCCGCTGCGGGTCGATCCCGACAAGGTGGAGGCGCGCGTGAACAACGGTGTGCTGGAGATCGAGATGGGCCGTCCCGATGCGGAACGCCCGCGCAAGATCGAAGTCAAAGCGAGCTGACATCCGAGCGAGAGGAGGAAAAGGCAATGGCAAACGAAGTGAAGAAAACCGGCGGTGACTTGGCCCGGACCGAGACGGGGGAGACCCGTGACATGGGCCCGACCTTTCGTCCCGCCACGGACATCTTCGAGAAGGACGATGTGGTGACGCTGGCCATCGACATGCCGGGCGTGGCGCCCGAAAGCGTAGATGTCTCGGTCGAAAACCGGTCGCTGACCGTGCGCGGACGCATCGAAGCGCCCGCCCCCGAGGGCTACCGGCGCATCTACGCCGAATACGCCGCCGGCACGTTCGAACGGGCCTTCAGCCTGCCCGAGACGATCGACGCGGGCGGCATCGAGGCCAGCCACAAGCACGGCGTGCTGACGCTGACCCTGAAGAAGAGCGAAGCCGCCAAACCGAAACAGATCAAGGTCAAGGCCGCGTGAGGCGGTCCTGACCGGACGAACGAAAGGAGGAAATCACGATGGCATTCAGCGATCTCATTCCCTGGGGCCGGGACCGCGACCGAACGCCGGATCGGCGCCGTGACGACGACAATCCGATGATGTCGCTCCAGCGCGACCTCAACCGCGTGTTCGAGGACTTCTGGGGCCGCTTCGACAGCCCTTTCGGCAACGGCATGTCCGCCGGGCCGCGCACCGACATTTCGGAAACCGACGAGGCGATGCTGGTCTCGGTCGATCTGCCGGGCCTCGACGACAAGGACATCGAGGTGAACGTCACCGATGACATGCTCACGATCCGCGGCGAACGCGAGGAGAAGTCCGAAAAGGACGGATTCAGTTCGCAATCGCGGCGCAGCTTCCACCGCATGATTCCGGTGCCGCCGGGGGTCGATGCGGACAAGGCAGAGGCCGAGTTCAAGCGCGGCGTTCTGACCGTGACACTGCCCAAAACCGAAGAGGCCAAGGCCCGCGTCAAGCGCATCGACGTCAAATCGAGCTGAGTGTGATCGGGGCATTCTGCCCCGATCCGATCCCCGAGGGCGGGAACCGACGCCCTCATTCGTTAGTCAATTCGGAAAGATCGGAAGAAATTAGGCACAGAGGAAAAACACCATGGCAAACGGTATCTGCGACATCTGCAAACGCCGCCCGGCGTCGTTCCGGGCACAGGTTTCTGTCAATGGCGAACGCCAAATGATGGAACTTTGCGACGAGGACTATCGCAAGTTGGCACGCCAGCAGCGGCGCTCCAGCTCTCCGCTGGAATCGCTCTTCGGCGGCGGGTCGCTTTTCGATGAGTTTTTTGGCGACAGCCCCCTAAGCGGCATGGCTCGACGGTTGGGCGACGAGGGCGAGGCGACCCGCATCCCCGTCACCAGCGGCAGTCGCCGCGGCCGGGGCGGGGCCAGCATCGCCGACCGGCTGAGCGAACAGGGCAACAAGCTGTTGCAGGAAGCCGCGCAGAAAGCGGGCGAGCTGGGCCGGTCCGAGGTGGATACCGAACATCTGCTGTTCGCGCTGTGTCACAGCGATGTGGTCAAGACCCTGCTCGAACAGGTCAAGATCGACGTGGACGACCTGCGCCGCCAGATCGACAGGGAGGCCCCCAAGGGGGAAGCCGCCGGGGATGGCGAGATCGGGGTCAGCCCGCGCCTCAAGGACGCGCTCAACCGGGCATTTGTCGCCTCCAACGAGCTGGGGCATTCCTACGTCGGGCCGGAACACCTGCTGATCGGTCTCGCCGAAGAGGGCGAAGGTCTGGCCGCCGACATCCTGCGCAAGCTTGGCCTGACGCCGCAGGCGCTGCGCCAGCAAGTCACGCGCGTGGTGGGCCACGGGGCCGAGGAAGGGCGCGTCGATACCCCATCGAACACCCCCGATCTGGACGAATTTTCCCGCGATCTGACCAAGCTCGCCCGCGAGGGCAAGCTTGATCCGGTGATCGGTCGCGCCCGCGAGATCGAGACCACCATCGAGGTTCTGGCGCGGCGCAAGAAGAACAACCCGGTGCTGATCGGCGAGCCGGGCGTCGGCAAGACCGCGATCATCGAGGGGCTGGCACAGCGGATCGTCGCGGGCGAGGTGCCCGAGGCGCTGCGCGACAAGCGGCTGGTGGAGCTCAACATCAACTCGATGGTCGCAGGCTCCAAGTATCGCGGTGAGTTCGAGGAACGCATCCAGAAGGTGCTGAAGGAGATCGAGGCCAACAAGGACGACCTGGTTCTCTTTATCGACGAATTGCACACGATCATGGGCGCGGGCCAGGGCGGCGGCGAAGGCGGGCTGGACGTGGCCAACACCTTCAAACCGGCTCTGGCGCGCGGCGAGTTGAACCTGATCGGCGCGACGACGCTCAACGAATACCAGAAGCATATCGAAAAGGACGCCGCGCTCGAACGGCGCTTCCAGCCGGTCTATGTCGAGGAACCCACCGTGGCGCAGACCATCATGATCCTGCGCGGCCTGCGCGACACGCTGGAAAGCCACCACAAGGTGACGATCACCGACGAGGCCGTCGTGGCGGCGGCCGAACTCTCCGACCGTTATGTCACCGGCCGCTTCATGCCCGACAAGGCCATCGACCTGATCGACCAGGCCGCCGCGCGGGTGAAGATTTCCGCCACCGCGCGGCCCGTCGATGTGCAGGAGCTTGAGGCGGAAGTGAAGCAGATCCAGCGCGAACAGGATTACGCCGCCGCGCGCAAGCAGTTCGACCGTGCGGGCGAGCTGAAGCAGGAACTGGAAGAGAAACAGACCGAACTCGACGCGCTGCTGGAAACGTGGAAGCGCGACCGCGCCTCGGCCAGCGCCGAGGTGCGCACCGATCACATCGCGCAGATCGTCTCGAAGCTGACAGGCATTCCCGTCACCGATCTGACCACCGAGGAACGCGAGAAGCTGCTGAAGCTGGAGGACCAGTTGCACGAACGCGTCATCGGTCAGGATCAGGCGATCAGCGCCGTGGCCGACGCGGTGCGGCTGGCCCGCGCGGGCCTGCGCGAAGGCTCGGCGCCCACCGCCACCTTCCTGTTCCTCGGCCCCACCGGCGTCGGCAAGACCGAACTGGCCAAGGCGCTGGCCGAAACCGTCTATGGCGACGAGGACGCGATGATCCGCATCGACATGTCGGAATACGGCGAACGCCATGCCGTCGCGCGTCTGGTGGGCGCCCCGCCGGGCTATGTCGGCTATGACGAGGGCGGGCAATTGACCGAGCGCGTCCGCCGCCGCCCCTATTCGGTGGTGCTGCTGGACGAGATCGAGAAGGCCCACGCGGATGTCTACAACATCCTGCTCCAGGTCTTCGACGACGGGCGGCTGACCGACGGCAAGGGTCGGGTGGTGGATTTCACCAACACGATCATCATCGCCACCTCGAACCTCGGTTCCGACATCATCCAGCGCAATCTCAAGAAGCGCGAGACCAAGGAGTTCGACGAGGCCAAGCAGCGCGGCGAACTGATGGAGGTGCTGCGGCAGCACTTCCGCCCGGAATTCATCAACCGGATCGACGAGATCATCGTGTTCCATTCGCTGAACCGGTCGGAAATCCGAAAGATCGTGGGCCTGCAACTCGACCGCGTGGCGCGCACCGCGCTGACCCAGGGGGTGGAACTGGAGTACGACGACAGCGTCACCGATCACTTCGCCGCCGTGGGCTTCCAGCCGGAATTCGGTGCGCGGGAACTGCGCCGCCTGATCCGGTCGGAACTGGAAACCGAGTTGGCCCGCGCCATGCTGGGCGGTTCGGTCGAGGATGGCGACCGGGTGCGTGTCAGATGGTCCGCCGACGATCAGAAGATCACCTTCGAGAAACTGGAGACGGAGGAACCGGAAAAGGGCGATACGCCTGAAGAGAAGGCGAAGCCGGACGACAAATCTTCCGAAGGCGCCGAGGAGGAAGACGCGAATTCAGAAACCGACGATCCAGCTACGGCACCTGCAAAGTAAGGAGAGCTACCGGAGAGGAGATTGAGACATGAGTGAGACGATGACCAAAGCAGCGGGCCTATGCTCGCTTTCGAAGAACTGGTGGGCCTTCGTCCTGCGCGGCGTGCTGGCGCTCGTCATCGCCGGGCTGGCCTGGTTCATGCCAGCCGAATCCGTGCTCGCGCTGACGCTTGTCTTCGGCGCCTTCGCCTTTGCCGACGGCGTGTTCGGCCTGATCGCGGCGGTTCGGCAGATGCGCGAGGGCGAACGCTGGGGTTGGCTGGCCTTCAGCGGCGTGCTGGGCATTCTGACGGGGATCGTGGTCGTGGTCTCGCCCTTCGTGGCAACCTTCGTGCTCTCCGTCTTCCTCTGGGCCAGCATCGCGATCTGGTCGGTGTTTTCGGGCGCGTTCGAGATCGCGACGGCGATCAGGCTGCGTAAGGAAATCGAGGGCGAAATCTGGCTGGGGCTGAGCGGCCTCGTGTCGATCATTCTCGGGGCGCTGGTCATCTGGTTTCTGATGACGATGCCCGCAGGCAGCCTGCTGGCCCTCGGTTGGCTGCTGGCGATCTACGCCGCGATCTTCGGTGTAACGATGATCCTGCTCGGGCTGAAGCTCCGGCGCGAAGACGGCCGGGATTCGACCGGGGCGCAGGCAGAAGCAAGCTGACGAAAGGAGGTCAACATGTTCGACAGACGTGGACATAACCGGCCGCCGTTCCGGCCGCGAATTCCCGGCACCGATCTGCACTCGCCCGATGTGCCGACCGCGATCATTTACCGTCCGGCCCAGAACCCCATGCAGTCCGGCTCGCGTCCGCGACACTGGATTTTGGAATTCGAACCGGCGGCATCGGCGGAGATCGAGTCGCTGATGGGCTGGACGACGATGCGCGACCCCTATCAGCCGATCCGGCTGAGCTTTCCCGATGTCGAAAGCGCCATCGAATATGCGGAGCGGAACGACTGGGACTACATCGTCCGCGGCGATGAGGGGAGCTCAGCACGGAAGCGAGCGGTACCGTTATTCCGCCGGAATACGCGCCTCGATGATCCGGCAAAGACCGATCATGCGGGGCCGGAAGAGGCCGATCCGGTGATATTGGCATCCATCGAATCCTTCCCGGCTTCCGATCCCCCCGCTTGGACAGGAACCGCCCTCGCGGGCCGGTAGCTTTTCGAAGCGTGGCAACCGGCCCGGTCACGTCCATCCCGAAACCAAGGGCCACTTTGAGACGGACACCGACAGAAAAGGAGAAAGGAGACGACCCATGTTCGACCGCAAGACACCCGCAACCCTGGTCAGCAGCCTCGCGCTTGCCGCGGTGCTGGCTGTGACCCCCGCATTCGCTCAGGACACGACGCAACCTCCAACGTCCGAGACGAACTCCGCTGTCAGCGAGTCGGTTCAGGACGAGGCAACAACGCAGGTCGATGAACGCCGGGCCGCGCTGCTGAACGACGCCACGCGCGCCTTGGAGGAAACGGAAAACGCGCTGAACGCGCTGGACGACGGCGATACCGAGGCCGCGGTCGATGCCCTGGCCATCGCCACGGGCCGGTTGCAAAGCGTCGTCGCCCGCGACCCCGGCTTGGCGCTGGCCCCCGTCGATGTCCAGCTCCTTCGCCGCGATCTGGTCAGCGACGTGGAAACGATCGAAGCGGCCCGCGAGGTCATCGAGGACCTGGTCAGCGACGGCAGACTTCAGGAGGCCCGTCCCTTGATGCGGGACTTCGCCAGCGAAATCGTCATCGAGACCAGCAACCTGCCGTTGGCGACCTATCCCGACGCGATCCTGCGCGCGACCGCCCAGATCGACGCCGGGGAGATCGACGCCGCCAGGCAGACGCTCTCCACGGCGCTCAGCACCGTGGTAATCACCGAAGAGGTCATCGCGCTGCCGGTCCTGCGTGCGCAATTGCTGATCGACGCTGCGGAGGAAGCGCTGGAAGGCGACGCGGGCGCAGCTGAAACGGATGCGACCGAAACGGCCGAGACGGAACCGCTGGAACCGAGCGAGTATGTCGAGGCGGCCCGCGTCCAGCTTCAGATGGCCGAGGCACTAGGTTATGGCGAGGAGGGCGATTTCGACGAACTCTACGACAATCTCGATGAACTCGACGAGAAAATCGACCTTGCCGATGACACCGGTGGCATCTTCGACCGGATCGGCGACAGCTTCATCCGGCTGAAACAGCGGCTATTCGACTAAGAAAGGCGGGGGAGAAATCGAAGATGCTTCGGCTCGGTCTCTATCTCGCGGCCAACTTCGCCATCCTGGCGGTGCTCTCGGTCGCCTTCCGCCTGTTCGGCATCGACAGCCTGTTGGCGTCGAACGGCGTCGATCTGAACCTGACGGCGCTTTTGATCTTCGCCGCCGTGCTGGGCTTCGCCGGGTCGCTGATTTCGCTCTTCATGTCCAAGACAATGGCCAAGGCCGCCATGGGCGTCCATGTCATCGCCACGCCGCGCGACGCGACGGAGCGTTGGCTGGTGCAGACTGTGCACGCCCAGGCGGACCGGGCCGGGATCGGACGGCCCGAGGTGGGTATTTTCGACCATCCCTCACCCAATGCCTTCGCCACCGGCTGGAACAGTGACGACGCGCTGATCGCCGTCAGCACTGGGCTCCTGCGGCACATGAACCGCGGCGAGGTCGAGGCCGTGCTGGCCCATGAGGTGAGCCACGCGGCGAACGGGGACATGGTCACGCTGGCGCTGATCCAGGGGGTGGTGAACACCTTCGTCATCTTCCTGTCGCGGATCGCCGGGCTGCTGTTCGACCGCCTTGTCTTGCGGATCGAGCGCGGCTACGGCCCCGGTTTCTGGATTGTATCGCTGATCATGGAAATGGTGCTGGGCGTGCTGGCCATGGCCATCGTGATGTGGTTCTCGCGCTGGCGGGAATACCGCGCCGATGCGGGCGGTGCCGCCCTGGCCGGACGGCACAACATGATCGCGGCGCTGGAGCGTCTGAAAGCGGCGCAAAACGCGCCGCCCTTGCCGGAGGAGATGCGCGCCTTCGCGATCAGCGCGGGCCGCGTACAAGCCCTTTTCGCCAGCCACCCGCCGCTAGAGAAACGGATCGCCGCGCTGCGAACGTCGGCATGATCGCAATCTTTTCGCTCCTGCTCGTCATCGTTCTCTCGCTTCTGATCGTGCGTATCGGAACGATTGCCCTGACCATGACAGGCCTGACCGAGGAGGTCGCGCGGTTTCAGGCACTTTCGGCTTTTTCCGGGGCAGGGTTCACCACCGACGAGGCCGAACAGGTCGTGGCCGGTCCGGCCCGTCGCCGCATTATCGGGATGCTGATCCGGGCCGGGTCCGTGGGCATCGTTACCGCGATCTCCACACTCATGCTGTCGATGATTGGGGCCGAACGGGGCGCGACGATGGATCGTCTGGGCGTTCTCCTGCTCGGTGTGATCGTGATATTCGCCCTAGGGTCAGGATGCATTGATTGTTGCTGTTCGGCGTGATTCACGGCCCGAAAAACGGAGCGGTGACATGGACGACCTCTACTGGCTGAGCGACGAGCAGATGGCCAAGCTTTCCCCTT
>NZ_SNAA01000024.1 GCF_004358695.1 Palleronia sediminis | reverse complement strand
CGGCGGTCGGGCGGGGCCGCGCCGCCCTGTCGGCGGCACTGGGCGCGGCGGCGCTGCTTGCGCTGGGCGGTCCGGGGATCGCGGCGTTGCTGGCCGGGGCCGTCGCGGTCGCGGCGCTGGCCCTCGTGGCGCGGCGCCAGATCGGCGGGCAGACAGGCGACGTGCTCGGCGCCGCGCAGCAGCTGGGCGAAATCGCGATCCTCGTGACGCTCGCGGCGGCCTAAGCCCTTGCGGCCGCGCGCCGCCTGCGTCACCCATGCCTCATGCGCGAACCCCTCATCCTTGACGGCCATAACGACCTGCTGACGCGGCTGCTGCAACGCGGCGGCCTATCCGCGACGGCGGATTTCGCCCGTTCGGATGCGGGCGCCATCGACCTTGCGCGCGCCCGCGCAGGCGGCTTCGGCGGCGGGTTCTTTGCCGTCTGGGCGCCCTCGCCCATGGACGCCTCGGCGCGCATGGCCCGGATGCAGGGCGACAGCTATGACATGCCGTTGCCGCCACCGCTCGGCCATGGCGAGGCAAGCGCCATCGTCGCCGAAGAGATCGCCATTCTCGAGGCGCTTCAGCAGGCGGGGCACCTGCGCATCTGCACCGACACCGCCATGCTGCGCGAGACGCTGGGGAGCGAGCGACTGGCCGCGATCCTGCATATCGAGGGCGCCGAGGCCATCGGCCCCGACCTGGCCGAGTTGCAGGGGCTTCACGATCGGGGGTTGCGCTCGCTCGGGCCGGTCTGGAGCCGCGAGACGATCTTTGGCCATGGCGTGCCCTTCCGCTTTCCCTCGACCGGGGACACGGGGCCGGGGCTGACCGATGCGGGCAAGCGGCTGGTCGCGGCCTGCGACGAGATGGGGATCATGCTCGACCTCAGCCATCTCAACGAGGCGGGGTTCCGGGACGTGGCCCGCCTGTCGCGCCGCCCGCTCGTCGCCACCCATTCCAACGCCCACGCGATCAGCCCGCATGCGCGCAACCTCACCGATGCGCAGCTCGACGCCATCGCCGAAAGCGACGGCATCGTGGGGCTCAATTTCGCCTGCGCGTTCCTCAGGCCGGACGGGCGGATGCGCTCGGATACCGGGCTCGATATCGTGCTGCGCCACCTCGACCACCTGCTTGACCGGCTGGGCGAGGACCGGGTCGGGATCGGGTCGGATTACGACGGCGCGCTCGTGCCCAAGGCACTCACCAGCGTGGCCGACCTGCCCGCGCTGCGCCGCGCCATGACAGATCACGGCATCGGCCCCGAGACCATGGCAAAGATCTGCCACGGGAACTGGCTGCGCGTGCTCGCGAAAAGCTGGGACTAGCGCCCGACGCCCAGCATCGCGTCGAGATCGAGATGCGCCTCCATATGGGCGGCCAGCGCGTCGAGCACCCGCTCGACCGCGGCGCCATAGCTCTCGCCCCCCGGCGCGACGCCCAACCCCGCAAGGAAGGCCGCGCGGAACCCGTCATCGCCGAACATGCCGTGCACATAGCTGCCCATGATCCGCCCGGCGGGCGATACCGCGCCTTCGTCCGCGCCGCCGATCCGGGCAAAGGGCCGGGCGCGGTCGGGGCCGTCGGTCGTGCCGATATGGATCTCGTAGCCCGAGATCGGGGCGCCGGTGGCGGCATGGGCGCCGGCCACGCGCACGGTCCGTTTCTCGGGCCCCATCCGCGTCGTCACGTCGAGCAGACCCAGCCCCGGCGTCTCGCCCGCCGGGCCCTCGATGCCGTCGGGGTCCGCGACCATGCGCCCGAGCATCTGGTAGCCGCCGCAGATCCCCAGCACCGCGCCGCCGCGACGGACATGGGCGGCGAGGTCCACATCCCAGCCCTGCGCCCGCAGAAAGGCCAGGTCGCCCCGCGTCGACTTGGTACCGGGCACGATGACCAGGGCCGCGTCGCCCGGCAGGGGTCGGCCGCGCCGGATCATCACCAGGTCGACCCCCGGCGCCTGCGCCAGCGGGTCGAGATCGTCGAAATTGGCGATGCGCGACAGGGCGAGGCAGGCGATCCTGACCCCCTGCCCTGAGCCGCGATCCGGCAGGTCGAGCGCATCCTCGGCGGGCAAGAGGCTCGCGTCGGGAAAGAACGGCAGCACGCCGAAGCCCGGCCAGCCGGTCCGGTTCGCGATCATCGCATAGCCATCGTCGAAGAGCGACACGTCGCCCCGGAACTTGTTGATGACGAACCCCGCCACCATCGCCGCATCCGCCGGGTCGAGCACCGCCTGCGTGCCGACCATCTGCGCGATGACCCCCCCGCGGTCGATATCGCCCGCAAGGATCACCGGCACGTCGGCCGCCCGCGCGAACCCCATGTTGGCGATGTCGCCCGCGCGCAGGTTCACCTCGGCCGGGCTGCCCGCGCCCTCGACCACGACGAGGTCGTGCGCCGCGCGCAGGCGTGCGAAACTCTCGAGCACGGGCGCCATCAGCCGCGGCTTGAGCGCGGCGTAGTCGCGCGCCCGCGCGCTGGCCCAGCGCCGCCCCTGCACGACGATCTGCGCGCCGGTATCGGTCTCGGGCTTGAGCAGGACGGGGTTCATGTCGGTCACGGGATCGAGCCCGCAGGCCTGCGCCTGCAACGCCTGCGCGCGCCCGATCTCGCCGCCATCGGCGGTGACGGCGGCGTTGTTGGACATGTTCTGCGGCTTGAACGGCGCCACCGACAGGCCGCGCCGCCGCGCCGCGCGGCACAGCCCTGCGACCAGCAGCGACTTGCCCACGTTCGAGCCCGCCCCCTGGATCATCAGCGCCCGGCCGCTCACAGCCCCAGCACCCCGGCGAGGCGGTGGCGCGTCTCGGGGCCGAAGCGGAAGGTCTGCCAGCCCCGCTCGGCCGCGGCGCGGCAATTCGGGGGCGAATCGTCGATCAGCAGGATCCGCGAGGGCGCGAGCCCGGCCCAGTCCTCGATGGCGCGGAAGAACCCCGGATCGGGCTTGGCCACGCCCATCGGGCCGCTGGCGAACACCGCCTCGACGGCGCCGGCGGCGCGCGCCTCGATGGCGCGGGCGCGATGCGCCTCGTTGTTGGTCCCGATCACCGCGCGGTGCGGTTGGGCGGAAAGCAGCGCGAAGGTCTCGGGATCGGGGCGGTCGTCGGCCCGCAACCAGTGGTCGAGGAACGCGCGCCCCGTCACCGGACCATCCCCGAGCCAGCCGTTCAGCGCGGCCAGCAGGTCCTCTTCGCCGCGCAGGATGCGCCATTTGCGCCCGGCATCGTTGAGGAACCGGCGGAACGCCTCGGGGCGGATGCCGAGATCGCGCTCCAGCGTCGCGACCCACGGGAACGGCCCGTCCGGCTCGCGGTTGAGCACGCCGTCATAGTCCCAGACGGTGAGCGCGATGCCCGGCAAGCTCAGAACTCCACGCCCTTTTGCGCCTTGATGCCGTCGCGGAACGGATGCTTGACCATGGTCATCTCGGTCACGAGGTCGGCCAGCTCGATCAGCTCGGGCTTGGCGTTGCGCCCCGTCAGCACGACATGGGTCATCTCGGGCTTTTCCTCGAGCAGGAACCGCACCACCTCGTCCACGTCGAGATAATCGTAGCGCAGCGCGATGTTGATCTCGTCGAGCAGCACCATGCGGATCTCGGGGTCGCGGATCAGCTCCCTGGCCTTTTCCCAGCCGGCCTCGGCCATGGCGATGTCGCGGGCGCGGTCCTGCGTCTCCCAGGTGAACCCCTCGCCCATGGCGTGGAACTGGCACAGATCGCCGAAATGCTCGGTCAGGATCCGCCGCTCGCCGGTGTCCCAGGCGCCCTTGATGAACTGCACCACGGCGCAGGGCATCCCGTGCGCGATGCAGCGCAGGATCATCCCGAAGCCCGAGGACGACTTGCCCTTGCCCTTGCCGTCATGGACGATGACCAGCCCCTTTCGGTCGGTCTTGCCCTCCATCATGCGGTCGCGCGCCGCCTTGATCCGGGCCATCTTGGCGGCGTGGCGGGCGGCGTCGTCGGTCTCAGTCATGTGCGGGGCTCGTGCTTGACATCGGGGGCCGCGGCGCGTCAGGTGACGGCCGCGCTGGTGCCTGTCTATGACAGGCGAAGAGGGAATGCGACAAGGGGCGGAACGCCGCCCCCCAAGCGCAGCCGCCCCCGCGACCGTGACCGGGAAGGTCGCCCCGTGCCACTGGCCCCACAGGCCGGGAAGGCAGGGCGCCCGCAGGAGCGACGCTCCGGAACCCGCAAGCCGGGAGACCTGCCAGCCGCGAGGAACTGATCGGGCGGACGGGGTGTGCCGCTGCGAGGACCGGCGGCGCGTGCCGCCTTTCCCCGTATGCCCCGCACGCCCTTGCGGAGGATACATGGCCGAGATCACGCTCACCGTCTGCACGACCTGCCGCGCCGGACTGCCCGACCTTCCCGACGCGCCGCGCCCCGGTGCCCGGCTTCATGACGGGATCGCGCGGGCGGGCCTGCCCGAGGGCGTGCGGCTCAGGGCGGTCGAATGCCTTTCGGCCTGCTCGCGCGGCTGTTCGCTGACCCTGACCGGGGGGCCGGGCCGCTGGAGCTATGTCTACGGCGACCTCGACCCCGAAACCGACATCCCCGAGATCCTGCGCGGGGCCGCGGCCTATGCCGCGACGCGCGACGGTATCGTGCCGTGGCGCGACCGCCCGACCATCTTTCGCAAGCAATCCATCGCCCGCATCCCGCCGCAGGAGTGACCCCTTGGCCAATCTCGAAAAAACCCCCGTCACCGTTATCACCGGCTTTCTCGGATCGGGCAAGACGACGCTCATCTCGCACCTGCTGCGCAACCCGCAGGGCAAGAAGCTCGCCGTGCTCGTCAACGAGTTCGGCACCGCCGGCGTCGACGGCGATATCCTGCAAGGCTGCGCCGACGAGAATTGCCCCGCCGAGAACATCATGGAACTGGCGAATGGTTGCATCTGCTGCACCGTCGCCGACGATTTCATCCCCACGATCGAGCGGCTGCTGGCGATGCCGGTCAAGCCCGACCACATCCTGATCGAGACCAGCGGCCTCGCCCTGCCCAAGCCGCTGCTCAAGGCGTTCGACTGGCCCGCGATCCGGTCGCGCATCACCGTCGACGGCGTGATCGCGCTGGCCGATGCCGAGGCGGTGGCGGCCGGGCGTTTCGCCCCCGACGAAGAGGCCGTCGACGCCCAGCGCCGCGCCGATGACAGCCTCGACCACGAGACGCCGCTGGCCGAGGTGTTCGAGGACCAGATAGCCTGCGCCGATATCGTGCTGCTGTCCAAGGCCGATCTGGCCGGCGAGGACGGGGTGGCGCGCGCCCGCGCCATCGTCGAGGCCGAGACCCCCCGCCCCCTGCCCGTCCTGCCGATGACCGACGGCACCATCGACCCGCGCGTGATCCTCGGGCTCGGCGCCGCGGCCGAGGACGACCTCGATGCGCGGCCCAGCCACCATGACGGGCATGACGATCACGAGCATGACGATTTCGCCTCCGTCGTGATCGAGCTGGGCGAGGTCGCCAACCCCGAGGCGCTCAAGGCCGCGGTGATCCGGCTGGCCGACGAACAGGACGTGCTGCGGGTCAAGGGCCATGTCGCCATCGAGGGCAAGCCGATGCGCTACCTCGTGCAGGCGGTCGGGCGGCGGCTGCGCGCGCAGTACGACCAGCCCTGGGGCGAGCGGCCGCGCCGGTCCCGCCTCGTCGTCATCGCCGAACACGACCATATCGACGAGCCCGCCATCCGCGAGGTCCTGGGGGTCTGATGCACGTCGTCTTTCGCGAAAGCCACGGTCTGGACGAGACCGACACGCCCTACGATCCGGGTCAGGACCCGGCCGAACTGGTGGTGCTGTCCTTTTCGGATTCGGATCTGGGCGCCTTCGCGGAAGGCTGGCATCGCGCGGGCGGCACGCTGCCCGGAACGCGGCTGTGCAACCTGATCGCGCTCAAGCATCCGCTGTCGGTCGACGCCTATGCCGAGCGGACGCTGCCGGGCGCGCGGGGCATTCTCGTGCGGTTGATCGGCGGCGAGAGCTATTGGCCCTACGGTCTCGCCACGCTTCAGGACATGGCGCGGCGGCAGGGCATCGCGCTGGCCGTGCTGCCCGCCGACGGGCGCGAGGATGCGCGGCTCGACGAATTGTCGACCCTGCCCGTCTCGACGTTGCGTCGGCTGCAACATCTTTGCGACCAGGGCGGAGCGGTTGCGGCGCAGGCTGCGCTGGCGCAGCTCGCGCTGGCCGCGGGGCTCTATGCCGGGCCGGTCGCGGGCGCCAAGACGGTGCCGCCGCGCGGCTACTGGCGGCCGGGCGCGGGCGTTGTCGCCGCGCCCGAGCCGGACGGGCGACCGCTGGTGCTGGTCACGTTCTACCGCTCGTACCTGACGGCGGCCGATACCGCCCCCATCGCCGCGATCGTCGAGGCGCTCGAGGCGCGGGGCTTTGCCGCCGCGGGGCTTTTCGCGCCCTCGCTCAAGGATCCTGCCTCGGCGGATTGGATGGCGGCCGAGATCGCACGGCTCGCCCCCGCGGCCATCGTGAACGCGACCGCCTTTTCGGCGCGCGGCGCGGATGGCGCGCCTTCGCCGCTCGACGCGGCCGGGTGCCCGGTGTTCCAGGTCGCGCTCTCGACGGCCCGGCGTCGCGACTGGGCCCGCGCCGAGCGGGGGCTGTCGCCCTCGGACCTCGCCATGCATGTCGTTCTGCCCGAGGTCGACGGGCGGCTTTTCGCGGGCGTGGCCAGCTTCAAGCAGCCCGGCCGCCGCGATCCCGACCTGCAATATTCCCGCTTTGCCCATCGCGCGGATGCCGGGCGCATCGCCGCCGTCGCCGACCGTGTCTCGGCATGGCACCGGCTGGCAGGCTGCGCCGCGCCGCGTGTGGCCATTGTCCTGTCGACCTATCCGGGGCGCGACTGGCAGGCGGCCCATGCGGTCGGGCTGGACGCGCTGGCCTCCGGCAACGCGGTGCTGGACACGCTGGGCGAGCCGCCCGTGGAGCGGCTGGGCGATGCGCTGCTGGCCGGGGGGCTCGACTGGCCGCTGACGGCCTATTGCGCGGCGCTGGAGCGGCTGCCGCAAAAGCTGCGCGACGATCTTTCCGCCGCGTGGGGCGCGCCCGAGGCCGATCCCGATTGCGATGGCGCGGCCTTTCGGTTCCGCGCGTTGCGGCGCGGTCAGGCTCTCGTCGCGCTCCAGCCCGAGCGGGGCGATGTCGCCCGGCGCGGGGACGAGTATCACGACCTCGCCCGCACCCCGCGCCACGCCTACGTCGCCTTCTACCTCTGGCTGCGGGAGCAGGCCGAGGCGCTGGTCCATGTCGGCGCGCATGGCACGCTGGAATGGCTGCCGGGCAAATCCGTCGCGCTGTCGGAGGAATGCTGGCCCGAGGCGCTGACCGGCGATCTGCCGGTGATCTATCCCTTTATCGTGAACGATCCGGGCGAGGCGGCACAGGCCAAGCGGCGCATCGGCGCGGTCACGCTGGGCCATCTGCCGCCACCCCTGCGCGAGACGACCCTGGCCGAGGGGCTCGGGCGGCTCGAGCAGCTTCTGGACGAGTATTCCACCGCCGACGGGCTCGACCCCGCGCGGCGCGACCGGCTGGTGGCCGATATCCGTGACGAGGCGCGCGGCACGGGGGTCGAGACCGACCTCGGGCTCACCGACGACACCTGCCCTGCCGACGCGATCCTGCGCATCGACCGTTTCGTCTGCGACATCAAGGAAAGCCAGTATGGCGACGGGCTGCATGTCTGGGGTGAGGGCCAGTGCGGCGCCGAAGAGCGCGCGGCCCTGACGCGCGCGCTGGCTGGCCGCGCGGTGGCGCCCGGCCCGTCGGGCTCGCCCTTTCGCGGGCGCGGCGACGTTCTGCCCACGGGGCGCAACCTGTTCACCACCGACCCGCGCGCCGTGCCCTCGCGCGCGGCCCATGCGCAGGGCGTCAAGCTCGCCGAAGAGCTGTTGCGCCACCACCTGCAGGAACAGGGCGACTGGCCGCGCGGGCTGGTCGTCGATCTCTGGGGATCGGCCACGATGCGCACCGCCGGCGAGGAGTTCGCGATGGCGCTGCATCTCGCCGGGCTCGCGCCGCGCTGGGACGACGGGTCGGAACGGGTCTCGGGCTTCGAGGTGCTGCCGCTGGCCACGCTCGGGCGGCAGCGCATCGACGTGACGCTGCGCGTCTCGGGGCTGTTCCGCGACGTGTTCCCCGGCCTCGCCCAGATGTTCGAGGCCGCGGCCGACGCGCTGGCCGCCCGCGACGAGGACGCCGCCGACAACCCCTATATCGCCCGCGCGGCGCGGGTCTTCGGGCCGAAACCGGGCCTCTACGGTCTGGATATGGGCCGTCACATGGACGATTTCACGCAATCCGCGCGGGACGCCGCGGGCGAGGCGTGGCTGGCCGCGTCGTCCTGGGCCATCGGTGCGGATGGCGAGGCGCGCGAGGATCGCGCGGGGCTCGAGGCGCGGGTCGCGGGGGCCGACAGCTTCGTGCATTTGCAGGATTTGCCCGAGACCGATCTGCTGATGGCGCAGGATTATGCCGCGCACGAGGCGGGATTCGCCGCCGCCGCGGCCCGGCTGGGCAAGGCGCCCGCACTCTACCACATGGACGCGACGCGGATGGGCGCGCCGCGCGCGCGCAACCTCACCGAAGAGATCGCGCGCACCGTCCGCGCCCGCGCCGCCGATCCGGGCTGGGCCGACGGGATGATGCGCCACGGCTTTCGCGGCGCGGCCGAGATCGCGGCGACGCTCGACCACCTCGCGGCCTTCGCGCACCTGGCCGAAGCGGTGCCCGCGCATCTCTTCGACGCCTATTGGGAGGCGACGCTGGGCCGCGCCGAGGTCGTCGATTTCATGGAGCGCGACAATGCCGCCGCGCTCGAGGCGATGCGCGGCACGTTCCGCGCGCTGGCCGAGGCCGGGCTCTGGACGACGCGGCGCAATTTGATCGCCGCCGGAATGGCGGGTTGAGGGGGCGGGATTTGGGTATTTTTCAAAGAGAAGACACCCCCGAGGTCAAGGGCTGGTGCCCCGGCGCGCACCGGCCGATGGAATCGGGCGACGGGCTCGTGGTGCGGGTCAAGCCATGGGGCGGCCGGATGGAGGCGCATCAGGTCGCGGGCGTGGCGCGGCTTGCGGCCGAGCTGGGGAACGGGCTGCTCGACCTGACCGCACGGGCCAATCTCCAGATCCGGGGGGTGCGCGATCACCGCGCGGTTCTCGACGGGCTCGGCGCGCTGGGCCTGCTCGACCGCGACGCGGGCGCCGAGGCGCGCCGGACGCTGATGGTGGCGCCCTTCGGCGACGCGCAGGTCGACCGGGTGGCGGATCTGCTGAGCCGGGCGCTGGTCGCGGCCGCGGAGCTGTCGCTGCCCTCGAAATTCGGCTTCGCCGTGGATTGCGGCGCGGTACCGGTGCTGCGCGGCGCGGCTGCCGATATCCGCATCGAGCGCGGCGCCGAGGGGCTGCTGGTGCGCGGCGACGGTTCGGATACCGGCGCGGCCGTGACAGAGGAAGACGCGGCAGAGGCAGCGGTCGCGCTGGCCCGGTGGTTCGCGGCCTCGGGCGGCATCACCGGCGGGCGGGGGCGCATGGCCGCCCATCTTTCGCACGGGGCCGAGCCGCCCGCGCGGTTCGGCGCGGCAGCGGCCTTGCGCGCCGGGTCCGCGCCGCCCGACGATGCGCGGCTCGCGGGCTTTGCCTTTGGCCAGGTGGCGGCGGCGGATTTCGCCCGGCTCGGCGCGCTGCGTCTGACGCCTTGGCGCATGGTGCTGGTCGAGGACCCCGCGCGCCTCTCCGGCATCTCGGCGGCGCTGCGGCCGGGCGATCCGCTCTTGCGGGTCGATGCCTGCACCGGCGCGCCGGGATGCCCGCAGGCGCGCGGCGCCACGCGGGACCTGGCCGCGCGGCTCGCCCCTCGCCTCGCGCCGGGGCGGCATCTGCATGTCTCGGGCTGCACCAAGGGCTGCGCGCATCCCGGTGCCGCCGACACGGTATTGACCGCCTGCGGCGGGGGACGGTTCGACCTTGTGCGCGGCGGGCGGGCTCGCGACATGCCCGAGCGGCGGGGCCTGACCCCGGCCGAGATCGACGGATTGGCCCTCTGATGCCCCATGCTTACGAAAAAGACGGCGCGGCGATCTATGCCGAGAGCTTTGCCACCATCCGCGCCGAGGCCGACCTGGCCCGGTTCGACCCCGACGAGGAACCGGTCGTCGTGCGCATGATCCATGCCGCCGGCATGGTGGGGCTCGAGCGTCACGTCCGCTTTGCGCCCGGCATGGCGCGCGCCGCGCGCGCGGCCCTGGCCGGCGGGGCGCCGATCCTGTGCGATGCGCGCATGGTTTCCGAGGGGATCACGCGCAAGCGCCTGCCCGCCGGGAACGCGGTGCTGTGCACGCTCAACGCACCCGAGGTGCCCGAGATGGCGGCGGCTGCCGGCAACACGCGCTCGGCCGTCGCGCTCGAGCTGTGGCGCCCGCATCTTGCCGGGGCGGTGGTGGCCATCGGCAACGCACCGACGGCGCTGTTCCACCTGCTCGACATGCTCGAGGATCCCGCCTGCCCGCGCCCCGCCGCGATCATCGGCTGCCCCGTGGGGTTCGTGGGCGCGGCCGAATCCAAGGCCGCGCTGGCCGCCGACGCACCCGCGCCCTGGCTGATCGTCGAGGGGCGGCTCGGCGGCTCGGCCATGACCGTCGCCGCCGTCAACGCGCTGGCGAGCCGCGCGGAATGACCGGCCGCGTGATCTGCGCGGGGCTCGGGCCGGGCGACCCGGATCTCATGAGCGTGCGCACCGACCGGCTGGTGCGCGGCGCGCGTCATGTCGCCTATTTCCGCAAGAAGGGCCGCGCGGGACAGGCGCGGACCATCGTCGAGGGTATGCTGGCGCCGGGCGCGGTCGAGCATGCGATGGAATATCCGGTCACGACCGAGATCGCGGTGGAGGATCCCGAGTACAACCGCCTGCTCGCCGCCTTTTACGACGACTGGGCCGACCGGCTCTGTGCGCTGGCGGGCGGCGGGGCCGAGGTGGTGGTGCTGTGCGAGGGCGATCCGTTCTTCTACGGCTCGTTCATGCATCTGCATGAGCGCCTCAAAGGGCGTTGCCCGGTCGAGATCGTGCCGGGCATCACCGGCATGTCGGGCTGCTGGACCGCGACCGGGCGCCCGATCACATGGGGCGACGACGTGCTCACGGTGCTGATGGCCACGATGGACGAGGACGCGCTGGCCCGCGCGCTGGCCCGGACCGACGCGGCGGTGGTGATGAAGATCGGGCGCAACCTGCCCAAGCTGCGCCGCGCGCTCGAGATGGCCGGGCGGCTGGAGGACGCGTGGCTGGTCGAGCGCGGCACGATGCCGGGCCAGACGGTGCAGCGGCTTGCCGATTTCACCGGTCCCGCGCCCTATTTCTCGATCGCCATCCTGCATGGCGAGGGCCGCCGCCCATGAGCGGCTGGCTGGCGGTGGCGGGGCTCGGCCCCGGCAGCGACGCGCTGGTGACGCCCGAGGTGTGCACGGCACTCGGCGATGCCACCGATGTCATCGGCTATGCCCCCTATGTCGCACGGGCGGGCGAGATGACGCGGGCCGTGCTGCACCCGTCGGACAACCGGGTGGAGTTCGACCGCGCCACCGCCGCGCTGCGCCTTGCGGCCGAGGGGCGGCGCGTGGCCGTGGTCTCGGGCGGGGATCCGGGGGTGTTCGCCATGGCCGCGGCGGTGTTCGAGGCGCTCGAGGCCGGGCCGGAGGCGTGGCGCGCGCTCGACATCCGGGTGCTGCCGGGCATCACGGCGATGCTGGCGGCGGCGGCGGCGCTGGGCGCGCCGCTCGGCCATGATTTCTGCGCCATCAACCTCAGCGACAATCTCAAGCCGTGGGAGCGGATCGAGACGCGGCTGCGGCTGGCCGCGCAGGCGGGGTTCGCGATGGCGTTCTACAACCCGCGCTCGGCCTCGCGCCCGTACCAGTTCGCCCGCGCGCTCGAGATCCTGCGGGGTGAGTTGCCGGGCACGGTGCCGGTCTGTTTCGCGCGCAACGTCTCGCGCCCCGACCAGACCCTGACGACGGTGCCGTTGGCCGAGGCGACGGGCGAGATGGCCGACATGCGCACGCTGGTCATCGTCGGCACCGCCGAGACGCGGGCGGTGGGGCGGTTTCTCTACACCCCGAGGCGGGCGACGTGACCAAGCCAGCTCATCGTCTCGCCCACCGTGCCCAGCACGCGGCGCGGCGGAATGGCGGGCCGGTCGATCATCACCACCCCGATCCGCAGATCGTGCGCGGCATCGAGCTTGGCCCGCGCGCCCGTGCCGCCGGCGTTCTTCGCCACGACAAGCTCGATCCCGTGACGCGCCATCAGCGCGCGGTCTGCGGCGCGGTCGAAGGGGCCGCGCGCGATCTCGACCGTCACGCGGTCGAGCGGCAGCGGCGTCTCGGGCGGATCGACGAGCCGCACGAGGAACGCATGGGGCAGGCCCTTGAACCGGGCGAGGTCCTGCCGCCCCGTGGCGAGGAACACGCGGCGCGGCGCGGCCCCGAGGGCGGCGACCGCGCCCGCCATGTCGACGACGCGGCGCCAGTCGTCGCCCGGCACGGGCGTCCATGGCGGGCGCTCGAGCGCGGCCAGCGGCACGCGCTCGGCCGCGCAGGCGGCGACGGCATTCGTGCTCATCCCCGCGGCAAAAGGGTGCGTCGCGTCGACCACCGCCCCGATCCTCTCGGCCCGCAGATAGGCACGCAGCCCCTCGACCCCGCCGAAGCCGCCGATGCGCGTCGGCAGCGGTTGCGGCGCGGGGGCGCGGGTGCGCCCGGCATAGGAAAACACCGCCGGGGCGCCCGTTTGCGCCAGCACGCAGGCCAGCGCGCCCGCCTCGGTCGTGCCGCCCAGGATCAGGATGCGGGTCATGGCTGAGGCGTGGCTTTCCATCATCGGTCTGGGCGAGGATGGCCCCAAGGGGCTGTCTCCCGCAAGCCGCGATGCGCTGGCCGCGGCCGAGACCGTGTTCGGCGGCCCGCGCCACCTTGCCCTGGCCGATGTGGGGCCGCGCGGGCGGGAATGGCCGGTGCCTTTCGACCTCGGGCCGGTGCTGGCCCTGCGGGGGCGGCGCGTCGCGGTGCTCGCCTCGGGCGATCCGTTCTGGCACGGGGCGGGCGGATCGCTGGCCGCGCGGCTCGCACCCGGCGAATGGCGGGCCTTTCCGGCGCCCTCGACCTTTTCGCTGGTGGCCGCGCGGTTGGGCTGGCGGATCGAGAACGTGGCCTGCCTGGGGCTGCACGCTGCGCCCCTCGCCCGCCTGGCACCGCATCTGGGGCCGGGGCGGCGCGCGATCTGCACCCTGCGCGACGGCAAGGCGCCGGCCGCGCTTGCCGCGTGGCTGGTGGCGCAGGGCGACGGCGCCGCGCGGCTTTGGGTCTGCGAGGCGCTGGGCGGCCCGCGCGAACGCCTGCGCGAGACGCGGGCGGCAACGTTCGATTTGACCGGGATCGCCGCGCCCGTGGCCGTCGCCATCGAGGCCACGGGCGGCGGGTTGCCCCACTCCGCAGGCCTGCCCGATGCGATGTTCGCCCATGACGGCACGATCACCAAGCGGCCGGTGCGCGCGCTGACCCTGTCGGCGCTGGCCCCCCGCGCGGGCGAGACGCTGTGGGATCTGGGCGCCGGCAACGGGTCGGTCGCGGTCGAGTGGGCCCTTTCCGCGCCGGGGGCCCGTGCCGTGGCGGTCGAACGTCGGGCCGACCGCGCCGCCACGATCCGCCGCAACGCCGACAGCTTCGGGCTTGCCCACCGGATCGAGGTGATCGAGGCCGAGCTGTCCGCCCCCCTGCCCGCAACCCCGCCCCACGCGGTGTTCCTGGGCGGCGGGGCAAGCGCCGAGCTGCTCGACCGGCTGTGGCGCACGCTGCCCGAGGGCACGCGGCTGGTCGCCAACGCGGTGACGCTCGAGACCGAGGCGTTGCTCATCGAAGCCCATGCCGCGCGCGGCGGTCACCTGCTGAGGGTCGAGCTGGCCGAGGCCGCGCCGCTCGGCCGGTTTCGCGGCTGGGACCGTGCGCGGCCCCTCGTGCAATGGAGCGTGCAGCGATGAGGGTCGCGGGCATCGGGTTTCGGGCGGGCGCGCCGCTGGCCTCGCTGCGCGAGGCGCTCGACGCGGCGGGGGGGTGCGTCGATGCGCTGGCCACGCTCGACACCAAGGCGACGGCGCCGCAGGCCCGCGCGCTGGCCCGAACGCTGGGCCTGCCGCTCTGCGCGATCGGGCGCGACGCCCTTGCGCGCCAGTCCACGCTGACGCATTCCCCCCGGCAGATGGCGGATTTCGGCTGCGGATCGCTGGCCGAGGCGGCGGCGCTGGCCGCGGCGGGTCCGGGCGCGCGGCTATGCGGGGCGCGACAGGTATCGAAGGACGGCATGGCGACGGCGGCCATCGCCGAGGGAGGCACGGCATGACGGTTCATTTTATCGGCGCGGGGCCGGGGGCGGCGGACCTCTTGACGTTGCGCGGGCGCGACCTGATCGCGGCCTGCCCGGTCTGCCTCTATGCCGGGTCGCTCATCCCCGAGGCGGTGCTGGACCACTGCCCGCCGGGCGCGCGCATCGTGAACACCGCGCCCCTGTCGCTCGACGAGATCGAGGCCGAGATCGCCCGCGCCCATGCGGCAGGCCAGGATGTCGCGCGGCTTCATTCGGGCGATCTGTCGGTGTGGTCCGCGATGGGCGAGCAGATCCGCCGCCTGCGGGCGCGCGGCATCCCCTTCGACGTGACGCCGGGTGTGCCGGCCTTTGCCGCCGCCGCCGCCGCGCTCGAGGCCGAGCTGACCCTGCCGGGCGTCGCGCAATCGCTGGTACTGACCCGCACATCGGGGCGAGCGAGCGCCATGCCCGAGGGCGAGACGCTGGACGCTTTCGCCGCGACCGGCGCCACGCTGGCCATCCACCTGTCGGTGCATGTGCTGGACGAGGTCATCGCCGAACTGCTGCCCCGTTACGGCGCCGACTGTCCCGCCGCCATCGTCTGGCGCGCGAGCTGGCCCGATCAGCGCATCCTGCGCGCGACGCTGGGTACGCTGGCCGAGGCGACCGGCGGCGAGCGGGGGCGCACGGCGCTGATCCTCGTGGGCGGCGCGCTCGACCCCGCCGATTTCGACGAGAGCCGCCTTTACGCGGGCGATTACGACCGACGCTTTCGGCCGGTCGGGGCCGATCCGCGCTTTCCCGAGGGCACGCAATGACCCTGCCGCCGGGACTGATGATCGCCGCGCCCGCGTCTGGCACCGGCAAGACCACGGTGACGCTGGGCCTGCTGGCGGCGCTGGCCGGGCGCGGCATCGCGGTCCAGCCCTTCAAGAGCGGGCCGGACTATATCGACCCGGCCTTTCATACCGCCGCCGCCGGGCGGGTGTCGGTCAATCTCGACGCATGGGCAATGAGCGCGGGCCAGATCGCGGCGCTGGTTGCTGGCGCCGATGGCGCGGGGCTCGCCGTGGCCGAGGGCTCGATGGGGCTTTTCGACGGGGTGGCGCAGCGCGGCGAGGCGGGCACGGGCGCCTCGGCCGATATCGCCGCCATGATGGGCTGGCCCGTGGTGCTGGTCATCGACATGTCGGGACAGGCGCAATCGGCGGGGGCGACAGCGCTGGGCTTCGCGCGCTACCGCGAGGACGTCACGCTGGCGGGGGTGGTGCTGAACCGCTGCGCCTCGGCCCGGCACGAGGCGCTGGCCCGCGACGGGCTCGACCGGGCGGGCATCGCCTGTTTCGGCACGCTGCCCAAGAACGCCAACGTGACCCTGCCCGAACGGCACCTGGGCCTCGTGCAGGCGGGCGAGCATGCCGAGCTTGCCGCGCGCATCGACGGGATGCGCCAACTGATCGAGGAACAGCTCGATCTCGATGCCATCCTCGCCGCCGCCCGGCCGACCCGCGACCTGCCCGCCGCGCGGATGCCGGTCACGCCGCCGGGCCAGCGGATCGCGCTGGCCCGCGACGCGGCCTTCAGCTTTGCCTATCCGCATCTGTTGCAGGCCTGGCGCGACGCGGGCGCCGAGATCGCGCCGTTTTCCCCGCTGGCCGACGAGGCGCCAGATCCGGCCGCCGATTGCGCCTGGCTGCCCGGCGGCTATCCCGAGTTGCACGCCGGCGCGCTTGCCGCCGCGAGGGCGTTTCGCGCGGGCCTCGCCCGCTTTGCCGAGACGCGCCCCGTTCACGGCGAATGCGGCGGCTACATGGCGATGGGCGCGGGGCTGGTCGACAAGGACGGCACCCGGCACGAGATGGCGGGGCTGCTCGGGCTCGTGACCTCCTACGAGACGCGGCGGATGCATCTGGGCTATCGCACGGCCACGCTGCGCGCACCCATGCCGGGCGCCGGGTCGGGCGCACGGCTGCGCGGGCACGAGTTCCATTATTCCACCATCCTCGACCAGCCCGACGCGCCGCTGGCCGATGTGATCGACGCCACCGGCCGCGCGGTGCCCGAGACGGGATCGCGGCGGGGGCGGGCGACGGGCACCTTCTTTCACCTGATCGCGGCGGCGACATGACCGGCGCGGCAGAGCCCGGCCGCGTCACCTTCGTGTCCTCCGGCCCCGGCGATCCCGAGCTGTTGACCCTGCGCGCGGTCGCAAGACTGCGGACCGCCGACGCGGTGCTTTTCGACGATCTCTCGGCCGGGCCGATCCTGTCCCACGCCCCGGCCGAGGCCGATCTGGTCGCCGTGGGCAAGCGGGCCGGACGCCCCTCGCCCAACCAGGACCATGTGAGCCGTCTTCTGGTCGATTACGCGCGGGGCGGCGGCCATGTCGTGCGGCTGAAATCGGGTGATGCGGGCATCTTCGGCCGGCTCGAGGAAGAGCTGGCCGCGCTCGAAGCCGCCGCAATCCCCTATGAAATCGTGCCGGGCGTCACCGCCGCCTCGGCCGCCGCCGCCGCCGCCGGGCTGCCGCTGACGCGGCGTCTGACCGCGCGGCGGCTGCAATTCGTCACGGGCCACGACGTGACTGGCGCCCTGCCCGAGGGGCTGAACATGGCCGCGCTGACCGATGCGCAGGCGACGACGGTCGTCTATATGGGGCGCCGGACCTTCGCCGCGCTGGCCGAGCGACTGATCGCGGGCGGCCTGCCGCCCGACACGCCTGCCCTGCTGGCCGAAGGCATCTCGACCGGGGCGCAGCGCATCGCCGAGAGCACCGTGGCGCGGCTGGGTACCGAACTGGCCGCGGCCCCCTCGTCGGCACCGACGCTGATCCTTTACGGCGCGCTCGCCCGCGCGGGGCTGATCGCGCGATGATCGAGCTTTGGCTCGTGGGCATCGGGACCGGCAACCCGCGCCACCTGACCGCCGAGGCGCGCGACGCGCTGGCCGGCGCCGATGCCATCCTCATCCCCGAAAAGGGCGCGGGCAAGGACGACCTCGCCGCGCTGCGCCACGCGATCTGCGACGCGGCCGCCGCGGGCGTTCCGCGCCACGGCTTTGCCCTGCCCCGCCGCGATCCGGCCATCGCCGATTACGCCGCGCGGGTCGAGGCGTGGCACGACCGCATCGCCGAGGTCTGGATCGAGACGCTCGACGCCGCGCTGCCACGGGGCGGGCGGGCCGCGTTCCTCGTCTGGGGCGACCCGTCGCTTTACGATTCGACCCTGCGGATCGCCGACCGGGTGGCGCGCGAGCGGCCCCTGTCCCTGCGCGTCGTGCCCGGCATCACCGCCATCCAGGCCCTGACCGCGGGCCATGCGATCCCCCTCAACCGGCTGGGCGGCCCGGTCACGATCACCACCGGGCGCCGCCTGCGCGCCGAAGGCTGGCCCGAGGGCGCCGATACCGTGGTCGTCATGCTCGACGAGGGCGGGGCCTTTGCCACGCTCCCGCCCGAGGGGATCTCGATCTGGTGGAGCGCCTATGCCGGGATGACGCAGGAGATCCGCATCGCCGGGCCGCTCGCCGCCGTGTGCGATCAGATCGTCGCCCGCCGCGCCGAGGCCCGCGCCGCCCATGGCTGGATCATGGACATCTACCTGATGCGCCGCGACTGATGCGGCACGGCGCCGCAGCGCGGCACCGGATCCCGCTTCGCGCGTTCGGCCTTTCAGGTTTACGCCACGAAAGGAAAGCCAATGGATTTCGCATGGCTCATACCGTTGCTGGCCCTGCTGACACTTCTTGTCGTGCTCGTCATGGCACTGGTCAGCAAGGGCCGGACCGAAAAGCGGAAACAGGAGACCATCGAGGGCAAGCGCCAGCGATCGACCCTGGCCGAGAACGCGCCGAATACCCGGTCTGAATAAGGGAACGGATGGTGGAGCTGAGGGGAATCGAACCCCTGACCTCGTCATTGCGAACGACGCGCTCTCCCAACTGAGCTACAGCCCCATCCGTGCCGCGCTAGATGATGGAAGGCTCCGACCTTGTCAAGGAGCGAACATCACTCGCGGACGGGGCTTTCGACATGCTGAAAAAGATCTTCTGGCGCCTGCGGCTCGAGGCCCGGAGGCTCTGGGTGCGGGCCGCCATAATCTCGGCGCTGGCGCTCATCGCCGCGGCGCTGGCGCCCCTGTCGAATCTGCTGCCTTTCCCTGTGGTCGACGCCATAGACCCCGACGCGCTGTCGCGGCTGCTGGATATCCTCACCGGGTCGATGCTGGCGGTCACGACCTTCTCGCTTTCGGTGATGGTCACGGCGCATCTGAGCGCCGACAAGAACGTGACCCCGCGCTCGCACCGGCTCCTGACCGAGGACAGCCGCACGCATACGGTCCTTGCCACCTTCATCGGGGCCTTCATCTATGCGCTGGCGCTGACGGTCATGCTGAACGCGGGCGTGCTCAAGGAAACCGAGCTCGCCGCCGTCTATTTCATGACGGCGGGCGTCATCGCCTTCGTCGCCATCGCGCTCTTGCGCTGGGTGGCGCACCTGGCCGGGCTGGGCTCGTTCGAGGCGACGACGCGGCGCGTCGAGGAACGCGTCACCCGCACCCTGTCGGACCGTGCGCCCTTTCTCGGCGGCGCCCCGCTGGACGGCAACGGAACCATCCCGGCGGACGCGGCCGAGGTCCATGCGGCGCAATACGGGTTCCTCCAGAACATCGACACCGCCGCCCTGTCGGAATGGGCCACCGAGACCGGCGGGCTGGTCTGGGTGGCGAGCCTGCCCGGCTCCTGGATCGACCGCGGAGAGGTGATCCTGCGCGCCCGCGCCGAGACCTTTACCGAAGAGGATGAAACCCGCCTGCGCGGGG
Source organism: Palleronia sediminis (assembly GCF_004358695.1). Classification (GTDB taxonomy): domain Bacteria; phylum Pseudomonadota; class Alphaproteobacteria; order Rhodobacterales; family Rhodobacteraceae; genus Palleronia; species Palleronia sediminis. Next base: position 11,975 of record NZ_SNAA01000024.1, on the reverse strand, counting down.
CCGTCGCCATCGGCGACGTGCGGGTCTGGGACCAGGACCCGGCATTCCCGATGATCGTCGCCGCCGAGATCGCCGAACGCGCCCTCTCGCCCGGCATCAACGACCCGCGCACCGCCATCGACGTGATCGGGCGGCTGGGGCGGCTCATCGGCGGGCTGGAGCGCGAAACCGCGCCCGACGAGATCGCCGCGCCGGGTGTCTTCGTGCCCGCGATGGCGACCGCGCGGCTGGTGCGCGAAACGCTCGACCCCATCGCGCGCGACGGCGCGGGCTTCGTCGAGGTGCAGATGGCGGTGCAGCGCGCGCTCGGCCATCTCGCGCTGCATCGCGACCCCGCGATCGCCGAGGCCGCACGCGAAACGTCGCGACGGGCGCTGGCCTATGCCGCCGACGGGCTGCTGCTGCGCGACGACATCGACCGCGTCACCGCCGCGGCCATCGCACGAGGCCCCGCCGCGACCGCCGGCGAGGACGCCGAACAGCCGGGGCAGGAGGGGATCGAGCCGGGCGGCACCGCGCGCGCCTGACCGCCCCGCCCGGCCCTCATGGGCGGCCGGGCTTCACCGCGCGAACTTGCGATAGGCGGCCTCGTCCATGAACTCGTCCATGGCCGACATGTCTTCGACCTGCATGCGGAATAGCCAGCCCGCGCCGAGCGGATCGTCGTTCACCAACCCCGGATTGTCTTCGAGCGCGGGGTTCACCTCGATGATCTCGCCGTCGAACGGGGCGAGGATGGCGGTCTCGGCCCGGTCGCCCTCGACCATCACCACCTCGTCCTCGCGCACCACCGCCAGCCCCTCGTCCGGCAGCTCCACGAAGACGAGATCGCCCAGCCGCTCGGCACCGTATTCGGTCAGGCCGACCGTGACGATATCCTCTTCGTCCGGCTCGGGGCGGATCCATTCGTGTTCTTCGGTAAATCGCATCGGGTACTCCTGCGCTGATGCGGGGATGGACGGCTTTTTGCACAGATTGGGCCCGAACGGCGCGCGGTCAATCCCGATACGCATGGCCGAAGGCTGCAATCCGCAACCTCAAGAGGGGCTTGCCATCGCCGCGGCCCCGCGCGATCTGAAGGGACATGAGCGATCCCCATTTCTTCGGCTACGGCTCGCTGGTCAACCGGCGCACCCATGGCTACGGCCCGACCCATCCCGCGACCCTGTCCGGCTGGCGCCGCGAATGGCGCGCGACGCTGCTGCGCCCGGCGGCCTTCCTGACGGCGCGGCCCGTGCCCGGCGGGGCTGTCGACGGGCTGATCGCGCCGGTGCCGGGGGGCGACTGGGCCGCGCTCGACCTGCGCGAGACCGGCTATGACCGCGTACCCGCCACCGGCGTCGCGCATGGGCTCGACCACGCGCCGCCCATCGCGGTCTATTCGATCCCGCCGGCCGATGACGGCCCGGCGGGGGCGCGGCCGATCCTGCTCTCCTATCTCGACGTGGTGGTGCAGGGGTTTCTCCAGGTCTTCGGCGAGGCCGGGGCCGACCGCTTTTTCGCCTCGACGGACAACTGGGCGCTGCCGGTGGCCGACGACCGCAAGGCCCCGCTCTATCCCCGCGCGCAAAGCCTCGCCCCGGCCGAGCGGCGTTTCGTCGACAGCCGTCTCGACGATCTCGGCTGCGCGCGCGTCGATGTGGCCCGCACCGGGCTCGGTCACGACGCGGCGCCCTGACCTTCTCTGTTTCCGGAAATACTCGATGGCGTGCCCGCGCCGTCAGAGCGGCTTTTGCAGCAGGGGCATGACCTGCGCCATATCGGGGCCGCGGTCGCGCCCCGTGACCGCGACGCGCAGCGGCATGAACAGCGCGCGGCCCTTGCGGCCGGTCCTGTCCTTCACCGCGCCGGTCCACTCGGCCCAGCTCTCGGGGCCGTAGGGATGCGCGGGCAAAAGCGTGCAGGCCTCGGCCACGAAATCGCGATCCGCCTCGGGCACCGCATCCGGGGCGGGCCCGTCGCGAAACAGCGCCCACCACTCGGCCAGTTCGGACATGGTGCCGATATTCTCGCGCACCACCGACCAGAAATCGCGCGCGATGGCATCGGGCACGCCGAGGGCGCGGATCTCGTCCTCGACCGCCTCGAAGGGCTTGGCCGCAATGACGCGCGCGCTGAGCGGCTTGAGGTCCTCGGCATCGAACTTGGTCGGCGCGGCGCCGAACCGCGTCACGTCGAACCCCTCGATCAGCTCGTCGAGCCCGCCGCGCAGCTCGACCGGATCGGACGAACCCAGCCGCGCCATGAGGCTCAGCACGGCCATCGGCTCGGTCCCGGCGGCGCGGAAATCGCGCAGCGACAGCGACCCCAGCCGCTTGGACAGCCCCTCGCCCTGCGGGCCGGTCAAGAGCGAATGATGCGCGAAACGCGGATGATCGTGCCCGAGCGCGGCCATGATCTGGATCTGCGTCGCGGTGTTGGTGACATGGTCGCTGCCGCGCACGATATCGGTCACGCCCATGTCGGTGTCGTCGACCACCGAGGCCAGCGTATAGAGAACCTGTCCGTCGCCGCGGATCAGCACCGGGTCGCTGACGCTGGCCGCGTCGATCGAGACGGCGCCCAGGATGCCGTCCTCCCATTCGATCCGCTCGTGATCGAGCCGGAACCGCCAGACGCCGTCGCCGCGCTCGGCACGCAGCCGCTCGCGCTCGGCCTCGGACAGGTCCATGGCGGCGCGGTCATAGACCGGCGGGCGGCCCATGTTGAGCTGCTTCTTGCGCTTGAGGTCGAGCTCGGTCGGGGTCTCGAATGCCTCGTAGAACCGCCCCGCCTCGCGCAGCTTGCGCGCCGCGTCGCGGTAGAGGTCGAGTCGTTCGGACTGACGCTCGACCCGGTCCCAGGTCAGGCCCAGCCAGTCGAGATCGCGCATGATGCCGTCGACATATTCCTGCCTCGAGCGCACCGGATCGGTATCGTCGAGGCGCAGGATGAACTGCCCCCCGGCCCGGCGCGCGATCAGCCAGTTGAACAGCGCCGTCCGCAGGTTGCCGATATGGAGGTATCCCGTGGGCGACGGGGCAAAGCGGGTGGTGGTCATGCGGCTCTCCTTCGAAGGCGGTCCATTCCACAGGGGGGCAGGCTTGTCCAGAAACCCCGCGCCGCGCCGGCCGCGGGGCGCCGCTAGGTGGCACGGCAGCCGGCGGGTCTTGCCACCGCCCGCCGCCTGTCGGCATATCGGCGCATGACCAGCGAATTCGCCGACAATGTCGCGCCATCGGCCGACGATATCCTCGAGATCGCCCACGCCACGGTGCGCGAGCTGCCCGACCGGTTCCGCCGCGCGGCCGGGCGCGTGACGATCATCGTCGACGAGTTCGCGCCCGAGGATATCCTCGACGATCTCGAGATCGACGACCCCTACGAGCTGACCGGGCTATATGACGGCATCCCCATGACCGAGAAAAGCGTCATGGACCAGCCGACCGGCCCCGACCGCATCTGGCTGTTCCGCCGGCCGATCCTCGACGAATGGGCCAGCCGCGGCGAGATCTCCCTGGGCGATCTGGTGGCGCATATCTACATCCACGAGCTTGCCCATCATTTCGGATGGTCCGACGAGGATATCGCCCGCATCGACCGCTGGTGGGAATGACGCGCACCCCCTGAAACGACAAACGCCGCCCGCGAGGGACGGCGCATCGCCTTGGGTCCGCTGTCAGACCGGCAGGATCACTTGATCTTGCCTTCCTTGTATTCGACATGCTTGCGCGCGACGGGGTCGTATTTGCGCATCGACATCTTCTCGGTCATCGTGCGGGCGTTTTTCTTGGTCACGTAGAAGTGGCCGGTATCCGCCGTCGAGTTGAGACGGATCTTGATCGTGGTTGGCTTCGCCATGCTCTCTCTCCTCGACAGGACGGACGCGCCGCCCGTGCGGAACAGGGCCACCGGTCGGGCGGCCCGCAATTCGGGTGAGGTGGCCTTGTACGCGCGGCGCCGCCCCTGTCAACCGCAAAGCGCGCGCGGCCCCGCCGCGGGCGGGCCGGAACACCCTGCGCCCCGCGTCTCGGCAGGACGCAAGGCAAAGTGCGCGGATGGCCTGTAAGCCGGATTCTGTTCCCGCCCCGAAGGGCGGGCGGCGACCATTCCTCTGGCCCCGCGGTTGCCCACGGGATCGAGCTGCCGACCCGGATCCCGCGGCGGAAGCGCGCCGTGAGAGGCTTGCGCCCCTCGTGGGATCCCTATTTGGCATTGCTCCCGGTGGGGCTTGCCATGCGGCGGCCGTTGCCGGCCCCCCGGTGGGCTCTTACCCCACCGTTTCACCCTGACCCCGGCCCGAAGACCGGGGCGGTCTGTTTTCTGTGGCGCTTTCCGTCGGGTTGCCCCGCCCGGGCGTTACCCGGCACCGTCGCTTCCTGGAGTCCGGACTTTCCTCGCGCCCCTTGCGGGACACGCGGCCGCCCGGCCATCCGCGCGGGTCGCGGTGTCGGCCATGGGGCGCGTTCAGTCAACGGGGAATCGCGACGCCAGCGCGCGGGCCACCCCCATGTCGACCGCGTCGAGCGGCCCGCGCGCCCAGGGGCGATGCCGCAGGCGCAGCGCGCCGAGGATCACCTCGGGCCCGACCGGCGCGGTATAGCCCGCGCGCGCGGCAAGCGCGGCCAGCCGCGCGGCATCGGGCGCCTCGCCCGTCTCGGGCGTCACCGCGGCGGCGAGACCCCGCCGCGCCAGCCGTGCCCAGTCGAACCGCGCGCCCGGATCGACCTTGCGCCCCGGCGCGCAATCGGAATGGCCGATCACCCGCTCGGGCGGGATGCGGTGGCGCGCCACGATCCCCGCCAGGAGCCGCTCGAGCGCCGCCATCTGCGGCGCCGGGAAAGGCGAAAGCCCGTCATTGCAAAGCTCGATCCCGACCGAGCGCGAGTTCACATCCTCGACGCTGCCCCAGCGCGCGGCACCCGCATGCCAGGCGCGCCGGTCCTCGGGCACCAGCGCCTCGACCGAGCCCTGCGGCGAGATCAGCCAATGCGCCGAGACCTCGGCGGCCGGATCGCGCAGCCGCGCCCGCGCCGCGGCGGTGTCGCCCATCGCGGTAAAGTGGATCACGACGAGATCGGGCAGAACCCCGCCTCGCCGCGGCCCGTGATTGGGCGAGCCGCTCAGCCCCGCGCGGCGCGGAAGGGCGCGGGGTTCCAGCCGCAAGCGAACCCGTCGCCATCGGGATCGACGCCGAGGCGATCCCGCTCGGGGCCGCCCTGGCTCAGGAACTCGAGCTGCGCGAGATCGGGCGAGGCGAAGGCCGCACAGGCCCGCCGATAGGCGCTTTCGCGGCCCAGGCCGCCGCGCCGGTATAGCGGCTGGCCCACCGCGTTCGTGGTGGCCAGCGCATATTGCACGATGTTCGGACCCGCGCTGCCGTCGCGCCGGGGCAGCGCCTGTGGCGGCACCACCTGGTAGGCGGCGGCCTGACGTGCGCGCCGCTCGGCATCCGATTCGATGGTCTCGCGGGCGGTGACGGCGGCAAAGCTCTGCTCGTCCGAGATGCTGGGGCTGCGGCCGGGGGCCACGGGCACCACCGGCGCGGGGGCCGCGACGACGCCCGTGCCCAGCGGAGCCGAGGGCCCGAGGGGCGCGGCGGACGGGGCTACGGCCGGGGCCGGGGCGACACCGCCCACGGGGCTGACCGTGTCGAGCGGCGCGCCCGTCACGGGATCGGTGCGCGGCAACCCCGCCGCGCCCGGCGTCTGCTGGGCGACCGGCAAGCCCGCGGCGCGCAGCTCTTCCGCGGAAATGGCCGGCTGCGGCGCGCTGGTCAGGGCCTGCTCGCGGCCGAGGCGCTGCGCCTCGTATTGCTCGTAGCTGAGGCCGACCCCCTGCCCGATCGGCGTCATCCCGCCGCGCAGGTCCGGGTTGCTTTCGGGCACGGCGCTGCCGCATGCGGAGAGCGCCGCGAGAACAAGCCCCATGCCCGCGAACTTCATCGGTGTCTTCATCGGGCGCGTCGCCTTTCGATCATGCCGTGGCGGGGTTCTACCACCAGCGCGCAGGCTTTTCCACAAATCCCGCGGCACGTTCCAGTGAGGCGGCGACATTCAGCAGATCGCCCTCCTCGAAGGGGCGCCCGATGAGCTGAAGACCCAGCGGCAGGCCGCGCCCGTCCAACCCCGCCGGCACCGAGATCCCCGGCAGCCCGGCGAGGTTCACGGTCACGGTGAACACGTCGTTGAGATACATCTGCACCGGGTCGGCCTCGGCCATCTCGCCCAGCCCGAAGGCCGCCGAGGGCGTCGTCGGCGTCAGGATCGCATCGACGCCGGCGGCGAAAACCTGGTCGAAATCGCGCTTGATCAGCGCCCGGACCTTGCGCGCGCGGTTGTAATAGGCGTCGTAGAACCCCGCCGACAGGACATAGGTGCCGATCATGATGCGGCGCTTGACCTCGTCTCCGAAGCCCTCGGCGCGGGTCTTTTCGTACATCTCGGTCACGCCGTCGCCGGGGACGAGATCGGCCCGGTGCCCGAAACGCACCCCGTCATACCGCGCGAGGTTCGACGACGCCTCGGCGGGGGCGAGGACGTAATAGGTCGGCAGCGCGTATTTCGTATGCGGCAGGCTCACATCGACGATCTTCGCCCCGGCATCGGCCAGCATCTCGCGGCCGCGCGTCCAGAGCGCGTCGATCTCGCCCGGCATGCCCTCCATGCGGTATTCGCGCGGAATGCCGATGGTGCGGCCGCGGATATCGCCGGTCAGGGCCGCCTCGAAATCGGGCACGGGCAGATCGGCCGAGGTCGAATCGAGCGGATCGTGCCCGGCCATCGCGCCCAGCATGATCGCGCAGTCGCGCACCGATTTGCCCATCGGCCCGGCCTGGTCCAGCGACGAGGCAAAGGCCACGATGCCCCAGCGCGAGCAGCGCCCGTAGGTCGGCTTGATCCCGGTGATCCCGGCAAAGGCCGCCGGCTGGCGGATCGAGCCGCCGGTATCGGTGCCCGTGGCCCCGAGGCAGAGATCGGCCGCCACCGCAGCGGCCGAGCCGCCCGAGGATCCGCCGGGCGTCAACCGCCGCTCGTCGACCTTCCACGGGTTCACGGCCTCGCCATAGACGCTGGTCTCGTTGGACGAGCCCATGGCGAACTCGTCCATGTTGAGCTTGCCCAGCATGACCGCGCCCGCATCCCACAGACGCGCGGTCACGGTCGATTCGTATTCGGGCCGGAACCCTTCGAGGATGCGGCTCGCCGCCTGCGACGCCACCCCGCGGGTGCAGAACAGATCCTTGATCCCCAGCGGGATGCCGCAAAGCGGCGGCGCATCGCCGTCCGCCAGCCGCGCATCGGCGGCCTCGGCCTGCGCGGTCGCGGTCTCGGGGGTCATGTGCACGAAGGCGTTGAGCGCCGAGGCCCCTTCGGCCGCGGTCAGGCAGGCCGCGGTCAGCTCGGCGCTGGTGATCTCGCGGCGGCGCAGCGCGTCGCGCGCCCCGGCGATCGTCATGGCATTCAGATCGGTCATCGGCTCGTCTCCCGAAGCTCGGGCGCGCCCGGCCCTTCTCTGTTTCCGAAAATACTCATGGCCGGACGACGGCCCCTATTCGACCACCTTGGGCACGGCGAAGAACCCCTCGCGCGCATCGGGCGCGTTCGACAGGATGCGCGCCTGCTGCCCGCCATCCGTCACCTTGTCCTCGCGCCGCTTGAGCCGCTGGGGCGTGACGCTCACCATGGGCTCGACGCCCTCGACATCGACCTCGGCCAGTTGCTCGATGAAGCCGAGGATGGTGTTGAACTCGGACGCCAGCGCCTCGAGATCGTCGGGCTCCACGCGGATGCGCGCCAGTTTCGCCACGCGCGCGGCGGTCGTGGTGTCGATGCTCATGAGGCGTCTCCCGCTCTTCGTCCCGGCGCTCGGGCTTTATCCCCGCGCCTGCCCGGCTTCAAGCCGGTGGCGCGCGAGAACCACGATCATCCAGCCCAGCATCGCCGCGTTGAGCAGGTGCCACGCGAAATGCGTGCCCCACGGCCAGACCGGGCAGAGTGCGGCGTCGGCCGAGCGGAAGACGAGGCTGAGGCACAACACCCCCGCGCCGATGGCGAGCCCTCGCGCGACCCCCGGCAGCCGCGCACGCAACGCCACCGCATAGGCCGCGATCAGAACCGGGATCGGCCAGTAGAACGACGACACCGCAAAGCCCGGAAGCGTCGCGAAAACGCGCCCCATCGCCAGCGCATAGGGCACGACCGCCGCGGCGCCCAGCACCGCCCCCCAGAGGGGCCAGCCCAGGAACCGTCGGTTCGCCGCGAATACATAGACGAGGATGAAGGCCAGTATGGGCAGGGTATCGGCCAGCGCGGCCCAGACCGTCGCGTAGGTGTGAAACAGCCCCGACCCGATCCCGATCAGCAGCAGGATCGCGGCCAGCAGCCGCTCGACCCCGCGGACGCGCGGCCAGAGGCAGAGCGCCGCGGCCACGAAGGCGAGATTGGTGAGCGCGTTCACCGGCTCGGCCCAGAGCCCCGGCCCCAGCCGTTCGCAATAGCCGTCGATCCTCGCGGTGAGTTCCATGGCGCGCGCCGTCCCGATTTTCCGGGGCTGCGCCCCGGAAGGGGTATTTCAGAAAGAGAAGAAAACGGGAAGCGGAGCCGGCGCGCTCAGCCCGGACGGGCCGCGTCGCCCGGCGCCACGCGCCCCGTTTCGATCACGCTGGCATAATATCCGCCATGGCCGCGCACCGCGCTGTAGCCGCCCGGCCCGAAGGTCTCCTCCATCCGCGAACAGGGCGGGCACGGGCCCTCGATCTCGAGCAGCGCGGTTCCGATCCGCAACCGGGCCTTGCGCAGCGCGGCAAGGTTGATCCCCGCGACGACGATATTGCGGCGCAGATCCTCGGGCGCGATGGCGGCGCGTCCGAGCAAAGCGGCGATCACGGGCAGGTGTTCGGCCTGCACCAGCGTCACGGCCCGCTTGCCCGGCGGCGCGTGATCGCCCTCGATCCCGCCGGGGCCGATATCGCAGGCGTCGAGCGGCTCGACCGGGGCGCGGCGCGCGGGCCTGCGGCCGATCCACAGGACGCGCCCCATCTGCGCGTGGCGCGCCATCATCGCGTGCAGATCGCTCATCCCGTCGTCTCCCTGCCCATGCGGCGGGTCGGCCGCCCGAGCCGCGCCCACTGCGCGGCCCTTCCAACCGCGGCGCCCAACCGGTAGAAGGCCCCGATCCCCTATGACGAGGCCCGAACCGATGGCATCCTACAAGTTCGTCTACCACATGGACGGCGTCTCCAAGACCATTCCCGGCGGCAAAAAGCTGTTCGAGGACATCAAGCTCAATTTCCTGCCCGGCGTGAAGATCGGCGTGGTCGGCGCCAACGGCGCGGGCAAGTCGACCCTGCTCAAGATCATGGCGGGGATCGACAAGGATTTCACCGGCGAGGCCTGGGCCGCCGAGGGCGCGCGCGTGGGCTATCTGCCGCAGGAGCCCGAGCTCGACCCCGCGCTCGACGTCCGCGGCAACGTCATGCAGGGCGTCGCGGCCAAGCAGGCCAAGCTCGACCGCTACAACGAACTGGCGATGAACTATTCCGACGAAACCGCCGACGAGATGGCGCGCCTGCAGGACGAGATCGAGGCCGAGAGCCTTTGGGATCTCGACAGCCGGGTCGATATCGCCATGGAGGCCCTGCGCTGCCCGCCCGACGACGCGCAGGTGGACAAGCTTTCGGGCGGCGAAAAGCGCCGCGTGGCGCTGTGCCGCCTGCTGCTGGAACAGCCCGACATGCTGCTTCTGGACGAACCGACCAACCATCTCGACGCCGAGACGATCTCGTGGCTGCAACAGCACCTGATCGACTATGCCGGCACCATCCTGATCGTCACCCATGACCGCTATTTCCTCGACGACATCACGGGCTGGATCCTCGAGCTCGACCGCGGCCGCGGCATCCCCTACGAGGGCAACTATTCCTCGTGGGTCGAGCAGAAGGCCAAGCGGCTCGAGCAGGAGGCGCGCGAGGACAAGGCCAAGCAGCGCACGCTGTCGCGCGAACTCGAATGGATGCGGCAGGGCGCCAAGGCCCGGCAGGCCAAGTCCAAGGCGCGGATCCAGGCCTATGAAAAGATGGCCGGCCAATCCGTGCGCGAACGGATCGGCAAGGCGCAGATCGTCATTCCCAACGGCGAACGGCTCGGCTCCAAGGTGATCGAGGTCGAGAACCTGCGCATCGTCAAGGGCAACAACCTGCTGGTCGAGAACCTGTCGTTCTCGCTGCCGCCGGGCGGCATCGTCGGCGTGATCGGACCCAACGGTGCGGGCAAGACCTCGCTCTTTCGGGTGCTGACGGGGCAGGACGAGCCCGATTCGGGCACCATCGAATACGGCAACACGGTCGAGATGTCCTATGTCGACCAGTCGCGCGACACGCTGTCGGCGGATGCGACCGTGTGGGAGGAGATCTCGGGCGGGGGCGAGGTGATCGACCTCGGCGACGCGCAGATGAACAGCCGCGCCTATTGCGGGGCCTTCAACTTCAAGGGCACCGCGCAGCAGCAGAAAGTCGGCAACCTCTCGGGCGGGGAGCGCAACCGCGTCCACCTGGCCAAGCTGCTGAAATCGGGCGGCAACGTGCTGCTGCTCGACGAGCCGACGAACGATCTCGACGTCGAGACGCTTCGCGCGCTCGAGGATGCGATCGAGGATTTCGCGGGTTGCGCCGTGGTCATCAGCCACGACCGCTTTTTCCTCGACCGGCTCTGCACCCATATCCTCGCCTTCGAGGGCGATGCCCATGTCGAATGGTTCGAGGGCAATTTCGAGGATTACGAGGAGGACAAGAAACGCCGCCTCGGAGAGGACGCCGTCCGCCCGACACGGGTCAAGCATCGGAAATTTGCGAGGTGACAATCACCGATCGCCATGATGGAATTAGCTTGCATGACACGTTCGCCATATGAAGGATTGCATCTGATCAACGGAGAGGGGAAATTGGATGCCAATCATAGTAGTCAGTGTCGCATGGATGCCTGAATACCGCCACCACACGGAGCCGGCCTATTCGAATGACGCTTGGCATCAAAACAACGAGGCCGGCGGCGAGTCTCTTAACTTCCTGAACCAAGATGGAAGATTCTACGGATATGTTCGGGTGGACGGGAATCTGGCTTTCAAGGGGCATCCAGAACAGTTTGATGTAGACGGAGATGGAATAGGCCGCGCGGATATCGTGTTTGTCGGCCCAAACCCCCAATCAGGCACTTTGTTTGTTGTTGGTTTTTATCGGAATGCGAAAGTTCTTACCGTGAGCGGTCAAGATCCTTCAGGGCGCGATGGAATTCATTTCATTACTGAAGATGCAGTGCTTATTCCGGAGAATGAAAGAGTATTCTTCATACCATCGGCCCAACGACGCGACGACGGTTATCCGTACGGCGTTGGTCAAAGTCGTGTTTGGTATGCCCTTACCTTAGATGACAACACCATTGAATTGCGGAACGACCTTATTGAATACATGGCGAATCCGATGGATGGGGATCCATCGATCAACGAACTGAATTCCAATGACGAAGAGGTCAAACGTCTTTCTGCTCACAGGCGGTTTGAACGCAGAGGAAACTATGGCGCCATCAAAGCTGGCAAGGGTAATCAGTGCGAATGCTGTGGCTGGGAAGCGAAAAAAGGAACGGTCTGGACTGCGGCTCTAGAATTGCACCATAAAAAACCGTTAGCGCAACTACAGCCTAATAAGCCTCGTCGACTAGTCTCGGAAGATTTTGCCCTTTTATGTGCCCGGTGTCATCGTGCCATACATTCTTTCGGATTCCCTGAAGACATTGCACGGTTCAAGGCCGAGCACCTACATTGAGCACGCATTTCTTTAATTCATGCCTTGCGCACGCTGCACTGAAATTAAACTGAACAGCTAGGGTCAGGATGCATTGATTGTTGCTGTTCGGCGTGATTCACGGCCCGAAAAACGGAGCGGTGACATGGACGACCTCTACTGGCTGAGCGACGAGCAGATGGCCAAGCTTTCCCCTTTC
>NZ_SNAA01000023.1 GCF_004358695.1 Palleronia sediminis | reverse complement strand
CATAGGCCCGGAAATCGCCGAAATACTTCGTGATCGCCGCCGTCAGCGTCGTCTTGCCGTGATCAACGTGACCGATCGTCCCAATGTTCACATGCGGCTTGTTGCGTTCGAACTTTGCCTTACCCATCTTCTTTCCTTCTCTCTTCGCCCCGGCGGACCGCGAGCATGTTCCTGCTTCACCGCGGTGCCCGGATCGCCCCGTCGGGGTGTCCCGGTTCCGCCCTGTTCATCGGGGCGCCGTCAAACCCAGGCGCCGAAAATCCGATAATCCTCGGCATAGTAGTTGCGGACCGCGGCATCCTGCCGATCCGAAAGATCCTGCGCGCCGCCCTCGGGCGGCGTGCTTGCGTTGCGATGCGGCAGGGCGGGGACCGTTCCACCGACCCTTTGCCGCACATCCTCCACCACCTCGTCCAACTCGCGCATTCCGTAGATGCGATCGAAGAACGCCGGGTCCGTCCCGAGGTAGAAGGTCATCGGCTCAGTATGCCGACGAACCTCGGGGGACAAGTCGCGATACCGTTCCAGGTTGGCGACGAAAGTCCCGAGATCGGGCTCGGGCACCATGCCGTTGTCGCGATCCCGATCCGTCAGATCGCGGGCTGGGGCGATGCACCGCCCCGCGACCTTGTCGCGGTAGGCCGAGATGAACCGCGATACCGGATCGCGCACCACGGCAAAGGTGAACTTGTCCTTCCCGACGAGGGCCTTTTCCTTTTCGAACGGACGCGACGAGTAGCAGACGTTGTGGATCGTGTAGTACTTGCCGTTGGCCCAGAAGTTCCGAAACGCGAACCCGTTCTCGATCTGAAACAGGAAGTGTTTCAGCGAGGAACAGGCGACCTTGGGGACGCTGAAATAGGACAGTCCGAACTTGTCGATATGAACGCCCATTTCAACGCCCCAGCAGTCGGTTCAGGCGAATTTCGCCTGGATCTCTTCCGAGATGTTCTGCGGAACCGGCTCGTAGTGATCGAACAGCATCGTGAACTGCGCACGGCCCGAGGACATCGAGCGCAGCGTGTTGATGTAGCCGAACATGTTGGCCAGCGGCACGAAGGCGTTGATCACGATCGCGTTGCCGCGCGTGTCCTGCCCCTGCACCATGCCGCGCCGCGACGTCAGGTCGCCGATGATGCCGCCCGTGTAATCCTCGGGCGTCACGACCTCAACCTTCATGATCGGCTCGAGCAGCTTGGCGCCGGCCTTCTTCATGCCTTCGCGCATCCCCATCCGGGCCGCGATCTCGAAGGCCAGGACCGACGAGTCGACGTCGTGGAACTTGCCGTCGACCAGCGCCACCTTGAAGTCGATGACCGGGAAACCGGCCAGCGGGCCGCTATCCATGACCGACTTGATGCCCTTTTCGACGCCGGGGATGTATTCCTTGGGCACCGAGCCACCGACGATCCGGCTTTCGAAGGAGTAGCCTTCGCCGGGTTCGGTCGGCGAGATCACAAGCTTGACCTCGGCGAACTGGCCCGAACCGCCCGACTGCTTCTTGTGGGTATAGGTGATCTCGGCCTCTTTCGAGACCGTCTCGCGATAAGCCACCTGCGGCGCGCCGATATTCGCCTCGACCTTGAACTCGCGCTTGAGACGGTCGATGAGGATGTCGAGGTGAAGCTCGCCCATGCCCTTCATGATCGTCTGGCCCGATTCCAGGTCGGTCTCGACGCGGAAGGAAGGATCCTCGGCGGCAAGGCGCTGGAGGCCCGCCGACATCTTTTCCTGGTCGGCCTTGGTCTTGGGCTCGACCGCGATCTCGATCACCGGGTCGGGGAAACTCATGGTTTCCAGAACGACCTGTTTTTGCGGGTCCGACAGGGTGTCGCCCGTGGTCGTGTCCTTGAGACCGGCCAGCGCGATGATGTCCCCTGCGAAGGCCGCGTCGATCTCTTCGCGGTTGTTCGAGTGCATCATCATCATGCGGCCGATGCGTTCCTTGCGGCCCTTGGTGGTGTTCAGGACCGAATCGCCCTTGGCCAGCTTGCCCGAATAGATGCGGGTAAAGGTCAGCGAACCCACGAAGGGGTCGTTCATGATCTTGAAGGCCAGCGCCGAGAAAGGCTCGTCATCATCCGCGTGGCGGGCGATGTTGCGCGTCTCGGTCTCGTCATCGGGCGAGAAGCCCATGTAGGCCGGAACGTCGAGCGGGCCGGGCAGATAGTCGATGACGGCGTTGAGCAGGGGCTGCACGCCCTTGTTCTTGAAGGCCGACCCGGCCAGCACCGGCACGAAGGACATCGACAGCGTGCCCTTGCGGATCAGTTCGCGCAGCTTGGGGGCGTCGGGCTCGTTGCCCTCGAGATAGGCCTCCATCGCGTCGTCATCCATCTCGACGGCAAGCTCGATGAGCTCGGCGCGCATGGATTCGGCGCGGTCGCGCAGCTCGTCGCGCACGTCCTGGACGATCCAGCTCGCGCCGAGATCCTCGCCCTTCCAGACCCATTCCTTCATCTCGACGAGATCGACGATCCCCTCGAGATTGTCCTCGGACCCGATGGGAAGCTGGATCGGAGCGGGGGTCGCCCCCGTCCGGTCCTTGATCATGCGCACGCAATTGTCGAAATCGGCGCCGATCTTGTCCATCTTGTTGACGAAAACGACCCGCGGGACCTTGTAACGGTCGGCCTGGCGCCACACGGTTTCGGTCTGCGGCTCGACGCCGGCATTGGCATCGAGAACGGCAACCGCGCCGTCGAGAACGGCCAGCGACCGCTCGACCTCGATGGTGAAGTCGACGTGACCGGGGGTGTCGATGATGTTGAACCGGAACGAGGCCTCGGTCGGCGTGTCGCCGTAGATGCCCGTCGGGTTCTTGCCGTCCTCGGTGCGGAACCAGGTGGTGGTCGTCGCGGCCGAGGTGATCGTGATGCCCCGCTCCTGCTCCTGCTCCATCCAGTCCATCGTGGACGCACCCTCATGGGTTTCGCCCATCTTGTGCGACTTGCCGGTGTAGAACAGGATGCGCTCGGTGCAGGTGGTCTTGCCGGCATCGATATGGGCCATGATGCCGAAATTGCGGTAGCGGGAGAGCGAATAGTCGCGGGGCATGAAATGCGTCCTCGTAAGGGTCTGGGCCGCCGGCCGGATTACCAGCGGTAGTGGCTGAACGCCTTGTTGGCGTCGGCCATCTTGTGGGTGTCTTCGCGCTTTTTCACGGCCGAGCCGCGGCCGTTGACCGCGTCGATCATCTCGGCGGCAAGGCGCTCTTCCATGGTGTTCTCGTTGCGCTTGCGGCAGGCGTCGATGAGCCAGCGCAGGGCCAGCGCCTCGCGCCGCTCGGGGCGCACCTCGACCGGCACCTGGTAGGTGGCACCGCCGACCCGGCGCGAGCGGACCTCGACCGAGGGCTTGATGTTGTCGAGACCCTCGTGGAACACCTCGACGGGGCTCTTCTTGAGCTTGCCCTCGACGCGCTCGAACGCGTTGTAGACGATCCGCTCGGCGACGGCTTTCTTGCCGTCGACCATGAGGTTGTTCATGAACTTGGTGACGATCTTGTCGCCGAACTTGGCGTCGGGCAGGATCTCGCGCTTTTCGGCGGCGTGACGACGGGACATCTGACGTTCCTCTTATTTCGGGCGCTTGGCGCCATATTTCGAACGGCGCTGGCGACGATCCTTCACGCCCTGGGTGTCGAGCACACCGCGCAGGATGTGGTAGCGCACGCCGGGAAGGTCCTTGACGCGGCCGCCGCGGATCAGGACCACCGAGTGCTCCTGAAGGTTGTGGCTCTCGCCCGGAATGTAGCTGATGACCTCGAAGCCGTTGGTCAGGCGCACCTTGGCGACCTTCCGCATGGCCGAGTTCGGCTTTTTCGGCGTCGTGGTGTAGACACGCGTGCAGACGCCGCGCTTTTGCGGGCATCCTTCGAGATGCATGGACTTGGAGCGTTTGACTTTCGGCTGCCGCGGCTTGCGGATCAGCTGCTGGATCGTTGGCATTCCGGTTTCATTCCCCGTGTTGCAACACTTGTTCCTCAGGGGCGCGCGCACCCCGGTTCAATCTTCCTGCGCCTCGCGCGTCCGCAAAACGCAAACACCGCATGGGTCGGTGCGACCACGCGGCTGGCATCCAGAGGATCGGGGCCCGCAAGGCCCGGATCATGACCACTTCCATCAATGTTTGCACCGGCTCGGGACGGTCCCCGGTCGCGCGGTTCGCGGCCGTATAGAAGGAGTCGCGGGGGGTGTCAACCGCCCCGCCCGGCCCCCGCGGCCCGTGCCGGGTGCGACCCGCGCCCGCCCGGACCAAGGGCGAAAACGGCGCCCGAAGGCGCCGTTTCCCGTGATCGTGACGAGGGCCGCTTATTCCTCGCGGCTTTCGGGGGGCATGTCCATGACGTCGACATCGCCCGTGTCCTCGGGGGCTGCCAGCGCCGCCGCGGCCTCGGCCTCGGCCTGGGCCTTTTTCAGCACTTTCAGGTCACGCTCCGCGGCGATGCGGCGCATCTGCTGCGTCGCCCCGCCGGTGCCGGCCGGGATGAGCCGGCCGACGATGACGTTTTCCTTGAGCCCGACGAGCTTGTCGCGCTTGCCCTGGACGCTGGCCTCGGTCAGCACGCGGGTCGTTTCCTGGAAGGACGCGGCCGAGATGAAGCTGCGCGTTTGCAGCGACGCCTTGGTGATGCCCAGCAGGATCGGTTCGCCCTGCGCGGGGCGCCCGCCCTTCTTCATGGCCTTTTCGTTGGCCTCGTCGAACTCGACCTTGTCGACATGCTCGCCCTTGAGAAGCACGGTATCGCCGGAATCCCGGATCTCCCACTTCTGAAGCATCTGGCGGACGATCACCTCGATGTGCTTGTCGTTGATCTTGACGCCCTGCAGTCGGTAGACGTCCTGCACCTCGTCGATCATGTAGTCGGCCAAGGCCTCCACCCCGAGGATCGACAGGATGTCATGGGGCGCGGGATTGCCGTCCATGATGTAGTCGCCCTTCTGGATGAAGTCGCCCTCCTGCACCGGGATGTGCTTGCCCTTGGGCACCATGTACTCGATCGGCTCGGCGCCTTCCTCGGCAGGGACGATCGCGATCCGGCGCTTGTTCTTGTAGTCGCGTCCGAACTTCACATGGCCGTCGGCCTCGGCGATGATCGCATGGTCCTTGGGGCGACGCGCCTCGAACAGTTCGGCCACACGCGGCAGACCGCCGGTGATGTCCTTGGTCCGTGCGCCTTCGCGCGGGATGCGCGCGACCACGTCGCCGGCCTTGACCTCGGCCCCGTCCTCGACCGACAGCACCGCGTCGACCGACATGGGGTAGGTCAGCGGATTGCCCTGGTCGGTGCGCAGCGGCTCGCCGTCCTCGCCCAGAATGACGATCTCGGGCTTGAGGTCCGACCCCTTGGGGGCCGCACGCCAGTCGGTCACGATCTTCTGGGTCATGCCGGTCGCGTCGTCGGTCTCGTCGCGCACCGAGATGCCCGTCACGAGGTCGATGAAGCGCGCCGTGCCGGATTTCTCGGCGATGATCGGCAGCGTGTAGGGGTCCCACTCGAACAGGCGGTCGCCGCGCGAGATGGTGGCCCCGTCCTCGACCCGGACCGTGGTGCCGTAGCCCAGCTTGTGGCTGGCTCGCTCGGTCCCGGTCTCGTCCTTGACGAGAAGCTGCATGTTGCGGCCCATGACGATGCGGTCGCCCGCCTCGTTGGTCAGGATCTGCGGGTTCACGAACTCGATCGTGCCGTCGACGCTGGCCTCCTGGAACGACTGCTGCGCGCCCTGCGCGACGCCGCCGATGTGGAAGGTCCGCATCGTAAGCTGCGTGCCCGGCTCGCCGATCGACTGCGCCGCGATGATGCCCACGGCTTCGCCCTGGTTGACCATCGTGCCGCGCGCGAGGTCGCGGCCATAGCACATGGCGCAGACGCCTTCCTCGGCCTCGCAGGTCAGCGGCGAGCGGACGCGCGCCTCCTGGATGCGAAGCTCGTCGATGAGGTCGGCGGTACGCTCGTCGACCAGTTCCCCGGCCTTGACGATCACCTCTTCGGTGCCCGGCTTGACGATGGGGTCCATCACGACCCGGCCGAGGATACGCTCGGCCAGCGATGCCACCACTTCGCCGTCATTGACCGCCGCGCCGATGGTGATGCAGCGATCGGTGCCGCAATCGACCTCGCGCACGATGCAGTCCTGCGCCACGTCGACAAGACGCCGCGTCAGGTAGCCCGAGTTCGCGGTCTTGAGCGCCGTATCCGACAGGCCCTTGCGCGCGCCGTGGGTGGAGTTGAAGTACTCCAGCACGGTGAGGCCTTCCTTGAAGTTCGAGATGATCGGCGTCTCGATGATCTCGCCCGAGGGCTTGGCCATCAGGCCGCGCATCCCGCCGAGCTGCTTCATCTGCGTGACCGAGCCCCGTGCGCCCGAATGGGCCATCATGTAGATCGAGTTCGGCTCGGCCTCGGCGCCGTCGGCATCCTGCCCCGGCGTCGAGATCGTGGTCATCATCGCGTCCGTGACCTTGTCGTTGCACTTGGACCAGGCATCCACGACCTTGTTGTACTTTTCGCCCTGGGTGATCAGGCCGTCCATGTACTGCTGCTCGAAGTCCTTGACCTGCTCGCGCGTGTCCTCGACCAGGCCCCACTTGGCCTCGGGGATGACCATGTCGTCCTTGCCAAAGCTGATGCCGGCCTTGAACGCCTCGCGGAAGCCCGTGGTCATGATCTGGTCGCAGAAGATGACCGACTCCTTCTGGCCGCAATAGCGGTAGACGGTGTCGATGACCTGCTGCACCTCCTTCTTGCGCAGAAGGCGGTTCACCAGCTCGAACGGGGCCTTGGCGTTAAGCGGCAGCAGCGCGCCCAGCCGCACGCGGCCCGGCGTCGTCTCGTAGCGGCGCACGACCTCGTTGCCCTCGGCATCGATCTGCGTCAACCGCGCCGTGATCCGGGCGTGAAGATGCACCTCGCCCGCGTCGAGCGCATGCTGCACCTCGTCCACGTCCGAGAAGATCATCCCCTCGCCCTTCATGCCCTCGCGCTGCATCGAGATGTAGTAGAGCCCAAGGATCATGTCCTGCGACGGCACGATGATCGGCGCGCCGTTGGCGGGCGACAGCACGTTGTTGGTCGACATCATCAGGACGCGCGCCTCGAGCTGGGCTTCCAGCGAGAGGGGAACGTGCACGGCCATCTGGTCGCCGTCGAAATCGGCGTTGAAGGCCGAGCAGACCAGCGGGTGAAGCTGGATCGCCTTGCCCTCGATCAGCACCGGCTCGAAGGCCTGGATACCCAGGCGGTGCAGCGTAGGCGCCCGGTTCAGCATCACGGGATGCTCGCGGATCACCTCGTCGAGGATGTCCCAGACCTCGGGGCGTTCCTTTTCGACGAGCTTCTTGGCCTGCTTGACGGTAGAGCTGAGCCCCTTGGCCTCGAGCCGCGAGTAGATGAACGGCTTGAACAGCTCGAGCGCCATCTTCTTGGGCAGCCCGCACTGGTGCAGCTTGAGCTCGGGGCCGGTCACGATGACCGAACGGCCCGAGAAATCGACCCGCTTGCCCAGCAGGTTCTGACGGAACCGGCCCTGCTTGCCCTTGAGCATGTCCGACAGCGATTTCAGCGGACGCTTGTTCGCGCCCGTGATGACGCGGCCGCGGCGGCCGTTGTCGAACAGCGCATCGACGGATTCCTGCAGCATCCGCTTTTCGTTGCGGATGATGATGTCGGGCGCGCGCAGCTCGATCAGCCGCTTGAGGCGGTTGTTGCGGTTGATGACCCGGCGATAGAGGTCGTTCAGGTCCGAGGTCGCAAAGCGACCGCCATCGAGCGGAACCAGCGGGCGCAGCTCGGGCGGGATCACCGGGATGACGGTCATCACCATCCATTCGGGCCGGTTGCCCGACTCGATGAAGTTCTCGACGATCTTCAGCCGCTTGATGATCTTCTTGGGCTTGAGCTCGCCGGTGGCCTCCTTGAGTTCCTCGCGCAGCCGCTCGGCCTCGCCCTCGAGGTCGATCATCGACAGCATCTCGCGGATCGCCTCGGCGCCGATATTGGCGGTGAAGGCGTCCATGCCATAGGCGTCCTGGGCGTCCATGAACTCTTCCTCGGTCAGCATCTGACCGTAGGTGAGATCGGTGAGCCCCGGCTCGATCACGACGTAGTTCTCGAAATAAAGCACCCGCTCGAGGTCGCGCAGGGTCATGTCCAGCATCAGGCCGATGCGCGAGGGCAGCGACTTGAGGAACCAGATATGCGCGCAGGGCGCGGCCAGCTCGATATGGCCCATGCGCTCGCGCCGGACCTTTTGCAGCGTCACCTCGACGCCGCATTTCTCGCAGACGATGCCGCGATACTTCATACGCTTGTACTTGCCGCACAGGCACTCGTAATCCTTGACCGGGCCGAAGATGCGCGCGCAGAACAGGCCGTCACGCTCGGGCTTGAACGTGCGGTAGTTGATCGTCTCGGGCTTCTTGATCTCGCCGAAGGACCAGCTGAGGATCCGCTCGGGGCTCGCCAGGGAGACCTTGATCTCGTCGAAGGTCTTGGGGGCCGCCAGGGGCGAGAACGGGTTGGTGGTAAGTTCCTGGTTCATCGTTCGTCCTTGCGAAAAAGGGTGCGTGCCGAGGGGACGGGCCCCTCGGGGAAAGGAATCGGGAGGGCTCGGGCGAAACCCTCCCGCGCCGAGGTCACTCGACGTCCTCGTCCTCCGCATCCAGGAGTTCCATGTTCAGGCCGAGGCCGCGGACTTCCTTGACGAGCACGTTGAAGCTCTCGGGAACGCCCGCCTCGAAATTGTCCTCGCCCTTGACGATGCTCTCGTAGACCTTGGTCCGGCCGGCCACGTCGTCGGATTTCACCGTCAGCATTTCCTGCAGGGTGTAGGCCGCGCCGTAGGCCTCGAGCGCCCAGACCTCCATCTCGCCGAAACGCTGGCCGCCGAACTGCGCCTTGCCGCCCAGCGGTTGCTGGGTAACGAGGCTGTAGGGCCCGGTCGAACGCGCGTGGATCTTGTCGTCGACAAGGTGGTGCAGCTTGAGCAGGTACTTGATGCCCACGGTCACGCGGCGGCTGAACTCCTCGCCGGTGCGGCCGTCGAACAGGCGGGACTGGCCCGACTGGTCGAACCCGGCACGCGTCAGCGCGTCGTTCACGTCGTCCTCTTTCGCACCGTCGAAGACCGGCGTGGCGATCGGAACGCCATGGACGACATTGGTCGCCGCCTCGATGAGGTGGCTGTCCTCCATGCCCTCGATCCCCTCTTCGTAGACGCGGTCGCCATAGGCCAGGCGCATCGCCTCGCGGACCGGGGTCAGGTCGCCGCCGCGCCGGTACTCGTCCAGCGCGTCGTCGATCTTGAGCCCGAGACCGCGCGCGGCCCAGCCCATATGCGTCTCGAGGATCTGGCCGACGTTCATCCGACTGGGAACGCCCAGCGGGTTGAGCACGAAATCGACCGGCGTGCCGTCCTCGAGGAACGGCATGTCCTCCATCGGGACCACCTTGGAGATCACGCCCTTGTTGCCGTGACGGCCGGCCATCTTGTCGCCGGGCTGAAGCTTGCGCTTCACCGCGACGAAGACCTTGACCATCTTCATGACACCCGGCGGCAGGTCGTCGCCGCGGCGGACCTTTTCGACCTTGTCCTCGAAACGGGCATCGAGCGCGCGTTTCTGCGCCTCGTACTGCTCGTTCAGGGCCTCCATGATGCGCGCGTCGTCCTCGTCGCCGAGGGCGAGCTGCCACCACTGGCCGCGGCTGAGCTGACCGTCGAGCAGCGCCTCGTCGATCGGGGTGTTCGGCTTGACGCCTTTCGGACCCTTGGCCGCCACCTTGCCCATCAGCAACTCGCGCAGGCGCGAATAGATGTTGCGGTCGAGGATCGCGAGCTCGTCGTCGCGGTCGCGGCTGAGGCGTTCGACTTCCTCGCGCTCGATCTGGAGCGCGCGCTCGTCCTTTTCGACGCCGTGGCGGTTGAACACCCGCACCTCGACGACCGTGCCGTAATCGCCCGGCGGCAGACGCAGGGACGTGTCGCGCACGTCGCTGGCCTTTTCGCCGAAGATGGCGCGCAGCAGCTTTTCCTCGGGCGTCATCGGGCTTTCGCCCTTGGGCGTGATCTTGCCCACGAGGATATCGGCCGGGCCGACCTCGGCCCCGATATAGACGATGCCCGCCTCGTCGAGATTGCGCAGCGCCTCTTCGCCCACGTTGGGAATGTCGCGGGTGATTTCCTCGGGCCCGAGCTTGGTATCGCGCGCGGCGACCTCGAACTCCTCGATATGGATCGAGGTGAACACGTCGTCACGGGTGATCCGTTCCGAGATGAGGATCGAGTCCTCGTAGTTGTAGCCGTTCCACGGCATGAAGGCGACGACGACGTTCTTGCCAAGCGCCAGCTCGCCCATGTCGGTCGAGGGACCGTCGGCGATGACCTCGTCCTTCTGGACGAAATCGCCCACCTTCACCAGCGGACGCTGATTGATGCAGGTGTTCTGGTTCGACCGCTGGAACTTGCGCAGGCGATAGATGTCGACGCCCGGCTTGTCGAGGTCGAGATCCTCGGTCGCGCGGACGACGACGCGGGTCGCGTCGACAAGGTCGATGATGCCCGCACGGCGCGCGGTGATCGCGGCGCCCGAGTCGTGGGCGACCTTCTGCTCCATCCCGGTGCCGACCAGCGGCGCCTCGGCCCGCAGCAGCGGGACCGCCTGGCGTTGCATGTTCGATCCCATGAGCGCGCGGTTGGCGTCGTCGTTCTCGAGGAACGGGATCAGCGAGGCCGCGACCGAAACGAGCTGCTTGGGGCTCACGTCGATCAGATCGACGCTGTCGGACGGCGCCAGCGTGTAGTCGCCCGACTGGCGGGTGGACACGAACTCCTGGATGAACTTGCCGCCCTCGTCGAGCTGCGCGTTCGCCTGGGCGACCGTGTGGCGCATCTCTTCGGTGGCCGAGATGTAATGCACCTCGTCCGTCACCTGGCGATCCTTCACCACGCGATAGGGCGTCTCGATAAAGCCGTACTTGTTCACCCGCGCGAAGGTCGCGAGGCTGTTGATGAGGCCGATATTCGGCCCTTCGGGCGTCTCGATCGGGCACATCCGGCCGTAATGGGTGGGATGGACGTCGCGCACCTCGAAACCCGCGCGCTCGCGCGTAAGACCGCCCGGCCCGAGCGCCGAAAGGCGCCGCTTGTGCGTCACTTCGGACAGGGGGTTGGTCTGGTCCATGAACTGCGACAATTGCGACGAGCCGAAGAACTCGCGCACCGCGGCCGCGGCCGGCTTGGCGTTGATGAGGTCCTGCGGCATCACCGTGTCGATCTCGACCGAGGACATGCGCTCCTTGATGGCGCGCTCCATCCGCAGCAGGCCGACGCGATACTGGTTTTCCATCAGCTCGCCGACGGAGCGCACGCGGCGGTTGCCGAGGTGGTCGATATCGTCGATGTCGCCGCGCCCGTCGCGCAGGTCGACCAGCGCCTTGACGCAGGCGACGATATCCTCGTTGCGCAGGGTTCGCTGGGTATCCTCGGCGTCGAGATCGAGGCGCATGTTCATCTTGACCCGGCCGACGGCGGACAGGTCATACCGCTCGCTGTCGAAGAACAGCGAGTCGAACAGCTTGGACGCGGCCTCGACCGTGGGCGGCTCGCCCGGACGCATGACGCGATAGATATCGAGAAGCGCGGTCTCGCGGCTCAGGTTCTTGTCCTGCGCCATCGTGTTGCGCATGTAGGGGCCGACCGTGATATTATCGATGTCGAGCACCGGGATCTCGGTAAAGCCCGCATCGACAAGCTCTTTCAGGGTGCCGCCGGACACCTCGCCGGCCTTGTCGACCTCCCAGGTCAGCTCGTCCCCGGCCTCGACATAGATCGCGCCGGTTTCCTCGTCGATCATGTCGCGCG
This sequence comes from Palleronia sediminis, assembly GCF_004358695.1. Taxonomy (GTDB): domain Bacteria; phylum Pseudomonadota; class Alphaproteobacteria; order Rhodobacterales; family Rhodobacteraceae; genus Palleronia; species Palleronia sediminis. Next base: position 22,263 of record NZ_SNAA01000023.1, on the reverse strand, counting down.
CGGCAAAGCGCCCGATGATCTGGTCGAAGGGCACCAGGAGCTCGGTCACGGTCCCTTCGTCCTTGAGCTGCTTGACGGCCCGCGGCGTGACCTTCTTGCCGGCCTCGGCGATCACCTCGCCCGAGGCGGCATCGACCAGGTCATAGGTGGGACGGGTGCCGCGCACGCGGTCGGGGAAGAAGGGGGTCGCCCAGCCCTTTCCCTTGACCTCGCGATAGGTCACCTCGTTATAGTAGGTCTGCATGATCTGCTCCTGGTCCATGCCGAGGGCATAGAGCAGGGTCGTCACCGGCAGCTTGCGGCGACGGTCGATCCGCGCGAACACGAGATCCTTGGCGTCGAACTCGAAATCGAGCCAGGAGCCGCGATAGGGAATGATCCGGCAGGCAAACAGGAGCTTGCCGCTGGCATGGGTCTTGCCCTTGTCGTGGTCGAAGAACACGCCGGGCGAACGGTGCATCTGCGAGACGATCACCCGCTCGGTGCCGTTCACGACAAAGGTGCCGTTCGGCGTCATCAGGGGCATGTCGCCCATGAAGACGTCCTGTTCCTTGATGTCCTTGACCGATTTCGCGCCGGTATCCTCGTCGATATCGAACACGATCAGGCGCAGCGTGACCTTCAGCGGGGCCGAATAGGTCATGTCGCGCTGCTGGCACTCCTCGACATCGTATTTCGGCTTTTCGAGCTCGTAGGACACGAATTCGAGAACGGCGGTCTCATTGAAGTCCTTGATCGGAAAGACCGACTGAAAGACGCCCTTGATCCCTTCGCCGTCCTGCGGCTCGGGCTGGCTGCCCGATTGCAGGAACAGGTCGTAGCTGGATTTCTGGACCTCGATGAGGTTCGGCATCTCCAGCACTTCGCGGATCTTGCCGTAATATTTCCGAAGACGCTTCTGGCCGAGGAACGAGTTCGCCATGGAGGAGTGCATCCTTCTTTCTCAAGGCGCGCACCCCTGGGACGGGCGGCGCCTCTCAGAAAACGGTGGGTCGGATCAATCCTTGGTCGCCGTCCCACAGGCAACCACCCGATCCGAACCCGCACCTGGGCAAGGGCCGGTGAAAGGCCCTTGCCGAGACGCGGGAACCGGCACCGGGATTTCCCCGGAGCCGGTCATCTCAGGCAGACTACCGGGGGCCGTCGCCCCCGGATGTCGCGATCACTTCAGCTCGATCTCGGCACCAGCGGCCTCGAGCTTCGACTTCAGCTCTTCGGCCTCTTCCTTCGAGACCTGCTCCTTCACGGGCTTGCCGCCGGCCTCGACCAGCTCCTTGGCCTCTTTCAGGCCCAGCCCGGTGATCGCGCGGACTTCCTTGATGACGTTGATCTTCTGCGCACCGGCGCTCTTCAGGATCACGTCGAACTCGGTCTGCTCCTCGGCAGCGGCGCCACCGGCGTCGCCCGCGGGGCCGGCCATCATCACCGCGCCGCCGGCGGCGGGTTCGATGCCGTATTCGTCCTTGAGGATGGTCTTGAGTTCCTGGGCTTCCAGAAGGGTAAGACCCACGATCTCTTCGGCGAGTTTCTTAAGATCAGCCATTTCTAACTTCCGTTCGTGCTAGATGTGTTCCAACGCCTCGGGTTACAACCCGCGCGCCCCACAGGATCAGGCGGCTTCCGCCCTTTCCTCGATTGTCGAGAGGATGCTTGCGATATTGCTTGCCGGCGCGCCGACCGCCCCCGCGATATTCGAGGCCGGAGCGGCGATGCAGCCCACGATCGAAGCGATAAGCTCCTCGCGGCTGGGCATCTTCGCGACCGACTCGACACCGGCGGTGTCCAGCTTCGTCTCGCCCATCGCGCCGCCGAGAATCACGAATTTCTGATTCTCCTTGGCAAAATCCTGCGCGACCTTGGCGGCCGCCACGGGATCTTCGGAATAGGTCAGGACGGTCATGCCCGTCAGGAGATCGGCGATATCGGCGATCTGCTTTCCCTCGAGGGCAATCTTGGCAAGCCTGTTCTTGGCAACACGCACGGACCCGTTCGCATCGCGCGCACGCGCGCGCAGGTCCTGCATCTCGGCAACCGTGAGGCCCGCGTAGTGGGCAACCACCACGACGCCAGAGCTTTCGAAGATCTGGCCGAGTTCCTCGACCACTTTCTCTTTCTGGGCTCTATCCACAGTTTCACTCCAAGTGTTGGAGGGGCAACCCCTCCGGCTCAGTCCAGCCGGGCCATGAGCGGCCCGACCATACGGTCCGAACGGGTCGTCGCACCTGAAGCCCCGAAACCGGCGCTGATCAGAATGTCTCTTCCCGTCTCGGGCAGGATTTACGTGGGCAAGCCCGCACCCGCCGTCTCGGACGAGCGGACGCACCACGAGTGCGACCGCGAGAACGGCCCTTACCGGGTCGAAGGCAGGATGTGAAGGGCCGGGGCGAAAATAAAAGCGTGAGCGCCCCCGTCCGAAACCGGTCCGGGGCGCGTCGCGGCCTGATGCGGCCCGCAGCCTTGGCAGATTAGCACAACCCCGCGCGCCCTGACTAGTCTTTCAACCGCAGCGCCATGAAACGCGGGGCCTGGCGCGTCTCGACCGCCGTGCCGAGCGCGACGGCGATCAACAGACCCAGCGCGAATACCGCCTCGAGCCCTTCTTCGACGAGGACGAGCGCCGCATGCAGCGTGGTCTGCGCCGATATCCCGTCCGACAGGGCTTCGGCCAGTTGCGCGGCAACCGCGCAGCATCCGGCGGCGACGAAAATCACGAACCACGGCGCGCGCGCGCCCCATGCCCCCGCCAGCGCCGCGGGGCCGCGCAGGATCAGCGAGATCACGGCAAGCCCCGCCCAGAACGCGTAGAGCCCCCCCGCTACGGACCGGATCGACAGGCCCTCGGCCGTATAGAAACGCGCGGCAAACACCTGTTCATCGAAAACCCAGGGGCCGTAGGGCGATTCGCGCAGGAAGAGCGTGAAAAGCACGAAAGGCACATAGGCGGAGGCGATCCACCGGCGGGGTGGCGTATTGACCAGCCACAGAACCGTCGCCCAGCCAAGCAAGACCCACGACCACCATTCGAGCGGCCCGGATTCGCTGGCCAGCCCGCCGGGGGCGCCGGTCTGCATCCAGATGGCGACGATCGCGACAAGACCCACCGATGCGCCGAGAGTCGCCCCCCAGACCTGTTTCACGCTCCCGCCCTTTTCATCGGTTAAGTCCGGGGCGGTGAAATAAGCCATGCGCGCCGGGCCTCAAGCCCTGACCGGACGGCACCCGGCCCGGACGCAAAAAGGGCGGCCCGTCTGGAGCCGCCCTTTCGCATGGCTTGTCGGCGGTCGATGCGATCAGGCGTTGCCCGTCGCGCTCGCCACGTCGACGGTGACGCCGGGGCCCATGGTCGAGGCCAGGGCGACCTGCTTCATGTAGGACCCCTTGGCGCCCGCGGGCTTGGCGCGGCTCACCGCCTCGACAAAGGCGCGCACGTTCTCGACCAGCTTGGCCTCGTCGAAGCTCGCCTTGCCGATGCCGGCATGGATCACCCCGGCCTTCTCGGCCTTGAACTGAACCTGTCCGCCCTTGGCGGCCTCGACGGCCTCCTTGACGTCCATCGTCACCGTGCCGACCTTGGGGTTCGGCATCAGGTTGCGCGGGCCGAGGATCTTGCCCAGCCGGCCGACGATCGGCATCATGTCGGGCGTGGCGATGCAGCGGTCGAAATTGATCTGGCCGTTCTGGATCTGCTCCATCAGGTCTTCGGCACCGACGATATCGGCCCCGGCGGCCTGTGCCTCGTCGGCCTTTTCGCCACGGGCGAACACCGCCACGCGCACCGTCTTGCCGGTGCCGTTGGGCAGGTTGACCGTGCCGCGCACCATCTGGTCGGCGTGGCGGGGATCGACGCCGAGATTCATCGCGATCTCGATCGTCTCGTCGAACTTGGCGGTCGCATTGCCTTTGACCAGCGCGACGGCCTCCTCGACGGTGAGGTTTTCCTTGCCGGCGGCGGCTTCGCGAGCGGCGCGGGCGCGTTTTCCGAGTTTCGCCATCTTATTTCACCTCGATGCCCATGGAGGACGCGGAGCCCAGGATGATCTTCATCGCCTGCTCGACCGAATTGGCGTTCAGGTCCTTCATCTTCGCCTCGGCGATCTCGCGGAGCTGCTTGACCGTGATCGTTCCGATCGTCTCGCGCGAGGGCGTCTTGGAGCCCGAATTGATCTTGGCGGCCTTCTTGAGGAAATAAGTCGCCGGCGGCGTCTTGATCTCCATGGTGAAGGACTTGTCCTGGTAATAGGTGATCACGGTGGGACAGGGCGCGCCCGGTTCCATGTCCTGCGTGCGGGCGTTGAACGCCTTGCAGAACTCCATGATGTTGATGCCGCGCTGACCCAGCGCGGGGCCGACGGGCGGGCTGGGATTGGCTTGGCCCGCCTTCACCTGCAGCTTGAGGCTGCCGATCTTCTTCTTGGCCATGATGGCCTCCTTCCGGTTCGCGGCGGGACATGCCCCGCCCTACAAGCCCCCGGCATGCGGGGGCGGTTGCCGCGGTTCGCTGCACCCCTTGGGCCACAGCTCCCGCGTCGAACGCTCAGATCTCCTTGCTGACCTGAGTGTATTCCAGTTCGACCGGGGTCGCCCGGCCAAAGATCGAGACGCTGACCTTGAGGCGCTGGTTGTCCTCGTCCACGTCCTCGACGGTGCCGTCGAAACCCTCGAACGGGCCGTCGGTCACTTTCACCTTCTCGCCCGTATCGTAGGAGATCAGCGTGCGCGGCGCGTCCTCGCCTTCCTGGACGCGGCCGAGGATCGCCTCGACCTCGGCATCGCGCATGGGCATCGGACGCCCCTGCGGCCCGAGAAAGCCGGTCACGCGGTTGATCTGGCTGATGAGGTGATAGCCGTGATCCGACATCTCCATGTGCACCAGCACATAGCCGGGCATGAAGCGGCGTTCGGTCGTGACCTTCTTGCCGCGCCGGACCTCGATCACCTCTTCGGTGGGGACCAGAACCTCGTCGATCTCGTCCTCAAGGCCCTTCTCGGCCACTTCGGAGCGGATCTGTTCGGCGATCTTCTTTTCGAAGTTCGACAGAACGCTGACCGAATACCATCGTTTCGCCATGAGTAGAGAGCTCCAGACTGATTTTGCGGGCCCCCCAACGAAAAGGGGCGCGCGGCTTGTCGACCTTGCGCGCCTCCGGGGGAAATCGCGCGCGTTCTAGCCGCGCGCGGGACCGGGCGCAACCCCACCCGGCCGCGGCGACGCGTTCAGCCCACGAGGCCGAGCAGAAGCTCGAGGCCGGTGCGGATCAGGAAATCGACGAAGAAAAAGAAGATCGCCGTCAGCGTCGCCATGATGAACACCATGACCGTCGTCAGCAACGTCTCGCGCCGCGTCGGCCAGACGACCTTGGCGATCTCGGCGCGGGTCTGCTGGAGAAACTGCAGCGGATTGGTGCGGGTGGCCATGGCCTTCGTCCTTTTCGCGGTTGCGGGGCAGATACGCAGTCCGCCGGCCGGAATCAAGGCGCGCTTTACGGCCGGGGGGCATTGGCCTAGCTCACGGGGCGCCGACCCGGCCCGGAGGACGCGATGAGTTTCGGCCTGGAAGACCTGATCGTGCGGGCGCTCGCGACCGTCCCGGCGGTAGCGGCAGCGTGGCTGTCGCTCAAGACCTCGCGCACGCCGCAGGGCTCGGCCGCGTGGATCGTGCTGATCCTCGCCTATCCCTATGTCGGCGTACCCGCCTATGCGCTGTTCGGCTACGCGAATTACAGCCGGTTCGCGCAGCGGCGCCGCGCCTCGGACGCGCAGGTGGGCGTCGACGGCCCCGATGCCGACCGCGCGCCCGACCCCGAGGATCGGCTTGCCATCTTCGCGCGGCTGGGCGGGTCGCAGGTGACGCACGGCAACGCCATGACGCTTCTGATCGACGGGCAGGCCACCTTCGACGCGATCTTCGACGCCATCGGGCGGGCCGAACGCTATGTGCTGGTGCAATACTACACCATCGAGGACGACGCGCTGGGCCGGCGCCTGCGCGACCTTCTGATCGCGCGGGCGCGCGCCGGGGTCGAGGTCTGGCTGCTGCATGACGAATTGCCGCTGGTGGGCCTGCCGCGATCCTATTGGCAGGCGCTGCGCGCGGCGGGCGTGCACACCGCGCGGCCCAAGGGGCCCAGCCGCGCGCTCGGGCCGTTCCAGCTCAACTACCGCAACCATCGCAAACTGGTGGTCGTGGACGGCACCGAGGCGTTCACCGGCGGGCTCAACTGCTCGGAAACCTACATGGGGCGGAACCCGCGATACGGCGACTGGCGCGACACGTTCTGCCGCCTCACGGGTCCGGTCGTGCTCCAGCTTCAGCGCGGGTTCGCCGCCGACTGGAGCTGGGCCGCGGGCGATGCCATCCTCGACCGGCTCGACACGCGCAGCGCGGTGGGGGCGAACGGGCCGGTTCGCGCGGTGGCGCTGGCCCCCGCGCCCACGGACCGGGTGAGCACCGGCAACCTCTATTTCATCGCGCTGGCCACCGCGGCGCGCGAAAGGCTCTGGATCACCACGCCCTATTTCGTGCCCGACTCGGACGTGCTTTCCGCGCTGCAACTGGCCGCCCTGCGCGGGGTCGACGTGCGCATTCTCGTGCCCGACCGCCCCGATCACCGCTTGCCCTATTGGGCCGCCTTCTCGTATTTTGACGAGCTGCGTATCGCCGGTGGCGAGATCTGGCGCTACGAGGGCGCATTCATGCATCAGAAGGTGGCGCTCGTGGATGACGATATCTGCTCGGTCGGGTCGATCAATCTCGACATCCGGTCGGGGCTGCTCAATTTCGAACTGACCGTCGTGATGCAGGACCGCGCCGCCGCGGCCTGGGTCGAGGCGATGCTGAACGACGATCTCGCCCGCTGTCACAAGCTCGACAGGTGGCTGCCCGATCAGCCCGTCGGGCTGCGCGTGCTGGCCCGGACGTCGCGCCTGCTGGCGCCGCAGATGTGATGCGGCTGGCGTCCTACAACATCCGCAAGTCGGTCGGGCTGGACTGGCGGCGCGACCCGGCGCGCACGCTCAGGGTGATCGAGTCGCTCGACGCCGATATCGTCGCGCTGCAAGAGGCCGACAAGCGCCTGCCCCCGCGCCTGCCGGTGCTGGGCGTGGACAAGGTGCGCGCCATCGGGCTCGAGCCGGTCGACCTGCAACCCGAGGTGCCCAGCCTCGGCTGGCACGGCAACGCGCTTCTGCTGGGGCCGCGCTGCCGGATGATCGGGCTCGAGCGGATCGAGCTTCCGGGGCTGGAGCCGCGCGGCGCGGCCATCGTCGATCTCGAGACGCCGGCGGGGCCGCTGACCGTCGCGATCTGCCATCTCGGGTTGCGGCGGACGAACCGGCAGAGCCAGCTCAGGGCGCTGCTTTACGCCATCGGGCCGCGGATGCCGCGCGCGGTGCTGATGGGCGACATGAACGAATGGTCGCTCAACCGCGGGTTCGAGCCGCTCGAGGGATCGCTGACGATGATCGAGCCGGGGCGGAGCTTTCACGCCTCGCGCCCGATCGCCTCGCTCGACCGTTTTGCCATCGGGGACGCGTTGCGCTGCGTCGAGGCGGGGGTCCACATGACGCCCGAGGCCGCGCGGGCCTCGGATCACCTGCCCGTCTGGGCCAGGATCGCGCCGGCGGACGACCTCAGCCCCGCGCCGCGTCCATGATCCGCCGCATCTCGACGATGGCGGCCTCGAGCCCCAGAAAGATCGCCTCTCCGATCAGGTAATGCCCGATGTTCAGCTCGCGCACCTGCGGCAGCGCGGCGATGGGGGGGACCGTCTCGTAGGTCAGGCCATGGCCCGCGTGAACCTCGAGCCCCAGATCCTCGGCCAGGGCGGCCATGTCGGTCAGGCGGGCAAGCTCGTCGTCGCGCTCGGCCAGGCGCCCCTCGGCATGGGCGTCGCAATAGGCCCCGGTGTGCAGCTCGACCACCGCCGCGCCGATCCGCGCCGCCGCCTCGATCTGGGGCCGGTCGGCGGCGATGAAGATGGACACCCGCGATCCCGCCTCGGCCAGCGGGGCGATGAAATGCGCCAGACGGTTCTCGTCGCGCGCCACCTCGAGCCCGCCCTCGGTCGTCCGCTCTTCGCGGCGTTCGGGCACGATGCAGACGGCATGTGGCCGATAGCGCAGCGCGATGGCCTGCATCTCGTCGGTCGCGGCCATCTCGAAGTTCAGCGGCAGGGTGAGCGTGTCGACCAGCCGCTCGATATCGTCGTCCGAGATATGGCGCCGGTCCTCGCGCAGATGCGCGGTGATGCCGTCGGCGCCCGCCGCCTCGGCCAGCCGCGCGGCACGGATCGGGTCGGGCAGCGTGCCGCCCCGCGCGTTCCTGACGGTGGCCACGTGGTCGATATTGACGCCCAGTCTCAGCCTTTCGCTCATACGCTTCCCTTCCTCCGGTTGTCCTGGGCGATCTTGCGCTCCAGCTTGCCGCGCGCCTCGAACTTGCGCTTCATGCGGTTGATCCGCGCCTTTTGATAGGCCGAGATCACCGGGCGCGACAGCGCATAGCTGAGCACCGCGGCAACGAGACCCGGCACCAGCCCGCCCAGCAGGTAGGGCAGGAACACCAGGTCGAGAAACGTGTCGAGATTGTCGAACCGGACCGGCGCCGTGGTGAACACGGCCTTGAGATTGGCCCAGAGCTCGAGCGAGACGCGGGTGAACGCGTCGAAGGTCTGGCCGATGGGCAGCGGATGGGGCTGGCCCATCATCCACGATCCCAGCTTGACCGACACGCCGGCGATCAGCGGAAAGGTGATCGGGTTGCCGACAAAGGTCGAAAGCAGCGCGGCCAGCACGTTGCCCCCGATCAGCCAGGCCAGCCCCGCCGCCATCAGGAAATGCAGCCCGAAAAGCGGGGTGAAACAGACGAAGACGCCGCAGGCGATGCCGCGCGCGATCTTGTGGGCGGGGTCGGGCAGACGGCGGATGCGATACACGAGATAGCGCAGCGCCCTCAGCCAGCCTCCCCTGGGCCAGAACCACCGCGCCACGTTCTGCGCGGTTCCGCGAGGGGTGCGGCGCTTGAACACCGCTCAGCCCGCGGGCCGGACGCGGTCAGCCCGCGCGGGCCGGAGAGCGGATGTCGCGGCGCACCCGTTCGATCGAGACGACATCCTCGTCGGCCTCGAGGGCGAGCCGCACGGCATGCATGTGTTCCGCGCTCCGGAGATCGGCGTCGATGCGTACACGATAGAAATCCTGACGTTTTTCCACGAAGTGCAGATCAGAGATATTGGCCTTCTGGGTTCCGATCAACGTGCAGATCCGCCCCAGCACACCGGCGTCGTTCGAGATCGTCAGATCGAAGGTGATCGTGTGCACGGCCGGATGCGTACCCGAATGCCACGCGAGATCGACCCAGCGGTCGGGCTCGCCCTCGACGCCGACCAGCGTCGCGCAGTCGATCGTGTGGATCTGCACGCCCTTACCGGCGGTGGTGATGCCCACGATCCGCTCGCCCGGCAGCGGCTGGCAGCATTCCGCGCGGCGAAAAGTCTGGTCCGGCTCGAGCCCGACGATGGCGGCGCTGGCATCGACCACGTCGCTCTGTTCGTCCAGAAGCTCGGGATAGAGCACCTCGATCACGCGGCGGCTGGGCATCTCGGCCGAGCCGAGCCGCGCGAGCAGGTCGTCGGCCGAGTCGAGGTTCATGCGCCGGGCGGCCGTCATGAGCCCCTTGTCGGTCATCCGCCGCCCCACGGAGTCGAAGGCCACCCGCGCAAGCTCGGTTCCGAGCCGGATCAGCCGCGCCGACTCGGCCTCGCGCAGCGACCGGCGGATCGCCGATTTGGCGCGGCCCGTCTCGACCAGTTCCAGCCACGAGGCGCGCGGACGCTCGCCCTCGGCGGTGATGATCTCGACGCTCTGGCCGTTGCGCAGCTTGGTCGAGAGGGGCACGCGGATCGAATCGACCTTGGCCCCGACGCAGCGGTCGCCGATCCGGGTGTGGATGGCATAGGCGAAATCGAGCGGACGCGCCCCGCGGGGCAGTTTCACGACCTCGCCGCGCGGGGTGAAACAGAACACCTTGTCGGAATACATCTCGAGCCGCACAGCCTCGAGAAACTCGGCATGGTCCTCGGCGCTGTCGAACTGGCGCGTCAGGTCGTGGACCCATTTGCCCGGATCGACGGCAAAGGGGTTCTCGACGCGCTCGCCGTCGCGATATGACCAATGTGCGGCCACGCCCGTCTCGGCCACCTCGTGCATCGCCCGCGTGCGGATCTGCACCTCGACGCGCTTGCCGTCGCGGCCCGACACCGAGGTATGGATCGAGCGGTAGCCATTGGATTTCGGCTGGCTGATATAGTCCTTGAACCGGCCCGGAATGGCCTTCCAGCGCTGGTGGATGGCACCCAGCGCGGAATAGCATTCGGCCTCGGTCTCGACGATGATGCGAAAGCCGAAGATGTCCGAAAGCCGGGAAAAGGCGACCTGCTTTTCCTCCATCTTTCGCCAGATCGAGAACGGCCGCTTGGCCCGGCCCTGCACCTCGCCGGTGATGCCGATGCGGGCCAGCTCGATCTTGATGTCGGCCTCGATCTTTTCGATGACGCCGCCGGCCTCGCGCTTGAGCCCGATGAAGCGGCGGATGATCGACGCCCGCGCCGTGGGGTTCAGCACCTCGAAGGCCAGGTCCTCAAGTTCCTCGCGCATCCACTGCATGCCGATCCGCCCGGCGAGCGGGGCAAAGATCTCCATCGTCTCGCGCGCCTTCCGCTCGCGGCCCTCGGGCGTCATGCTGATGATCGTGCGCATGTTGTGCAGGCGGTCGGCGAGCTTGACGAGGATCACGCGCATGTCCCGGCTCATCGCCATGAACAGCTTGCGCAGGTTCTCGGCCTGCTTGGACTCGGTCGAGGTCAGTTGCAGCTTGGTCAGCTTGGTGACGCCCTCGACCAAATCGGCGATCTCGGGGCCGAACCGTTCGGCCACGTCGCCATAGGTCGAGCGGGTATCCTCGATGGTGTCGTGCAGCAGCGCGGTGCAGATCGTCGCGTCGTCGAGATTCTGCTCGGCCAGAAGGGTGGCCACCGCGATCGGATGGGTGATGTAGGGATCGCCCGAGCGGCGCCACTGCCCCTCGTGCATCTCCGCGCCATAAAGATAGGCGCGGCGGATCAGGTCGCTGTCGGAACTCGGGTTGTACTCTCGAACCCTGGCAACCAGACGCTCGGCGTCGGCGATCCAGCTAGAGCCGTCATCCATCGCGTTCCGACGACCTCCTTACTTCGGCCCCTGGGCTTCCATCAGGGCGCGCAGCAGCTTTTCCTCGGACAGGTCGTCATCGGCCGGCTTGTCCTGCTCCGCCCCCATGAGAAGCGCCATCTTGTCTTCTTCGGGCTCGTCGACCTCGATCTGGGTCTGGTTGCTTTCGATCATCCGCTCGCGCAGCGCGTCGGCCGATTGCGTCTCGTCGGCGATCTCGCGCAGGCTCACGACGGGGTTCTTGTCGTTGTCGCGGTCCACGGTCAGCGGGCTTCCGGCGGCGATCTCGCGGGCCCGGTGCGCGGCCAGCAGAACGAGTTCGAACCGGTTGGGGACCTTGTCGACGCAATCTTCTACGGTAACGCGGGCCATGGAATCCTCCGTGAAACGGCAAGGCGCCAGGTGCCGGGCGGATCGGGGGCGCCGAAATCAAAGCGTCGATCTATGCCAGCGCGCGGCGGAACGCAACCCGGCGCGGGCGCCTATCCGTTCACGGAAGGCGGCGCAGCTCGGCGATATCTGCGGGCGGCAGCGCGTCGAGCATCTGCGCGACGCTCGCGCCCGTCGCGGGATGCCGCCACGCCGGCAGAATATCATGCATCGGGATCAGCACAAAGGCGCGTTCGGCCAGGCGGGGATGGGGCAGGATCAGCCCCTCGGGCGCCTCGGTCCCGCGGCGGTCGGGGGCCAGCCCCGCCCAGCGCGCCCATGCCTCGCCATCGGGCAGCACCGCGTCGCCCGCGGCCACGAGGTCGAGGTCGAGCGTGCGCGGCCCCCAGCGCAGATCGCGCTCGCGCCCGAACCGCCGCTCGGCCGCGTGAAGCCGCGCCAGCACCTCGCCCGGCGCGAGATCCGAGACGAATGACGCGACGGCATTGACGAAATCCGGCCCGCTGCCCCTCGGGAAGGCTGGGTTCGAATAGAACCCGCTGACCGCGTCCAGCGCGAACCCCGATTCGTCAAGAAAATCCAATGCCGCCCGCAACGTATCGCCGGGCGGGCGGCCATCGAAGGGCAGATTCCCCCCCAGTGCGACAACGAACCGCGCATCGGCTGGACTTCCGGACAGGGATTGCGTTTTCATGCCGCTCTCAACAAATAAGACCCATCAGGTAAATAATTCGCTCCGCCAGTCGCCCGAGCAGCGACGACAGCGCGGCGGCGCGAGCAAGAGTAACAGGTATCACACATGTTCTATCGGGACGAACGGCTTGCGCTCTTCATTGACGGATCGAATCTCTACGCCGCCGCACGCAACCTCAATTTCGACATAGACTACAAGCTCCTGCGCGAAGAGTTCATGCGACGCGGCAAGCTGCTGCGCGCCTTCTACTACACCGCGCTTCTCGAGAACGAGGAATACTCCCCGATCCGGCCGCTGGTCGACTGGCTGAACTACAACGGCTACACGCTCGTCACCAAGCCGGCCAAGGAATACACCGACAGCCAGGGCCGCCGCCGCGTCAAAGGCAACATGGACATCGAGCTTTCCGTCGACGCGATGGAGCTTGCCCCGCGGATCGACCATGCCGTGCTGTTCTCGGGCGACGGCGATTTCCGCCCGCTGGTCGAGGCGCTGCAACGCGCGGGCGTGCGCGTCTCGGTGGTGTCGACGATCCGCTCGCAGCCGCCGATGATCGCCGACGAGTTGCGGCGGCAGGCCGACAATTTCATCGAGCTCGACGACCTGCGCGAGACGATCGGTCGCCCGGCACGCGATCACGCTGCCAACGACTGACGCGACCCCCTATGCAGGGGGGATGGAGGTCTTCTGGTCCCTTGCCGGCATGTTCGCCGCCGCCTTCGGGGCGGCCACCATCCTGCCGTTCCAGTCCGAAGTGGTCTTCGCCACGCTCCAGGCGCGCGACGCGGTGTCGCTGCCGGTGCTGATCGCCGTGGCGAGCGTCGGCAATATCCTCGGCTCGATTGTGAACTACCTGTTGGGCGCGGGGATCGAGCGGTTCCGCGACCGCCGTTGGTTTCCCGCCACCCCGCGACAGATGGACCGGGCGCAGGACTGGTATCTGCGCTACGGATCGTGGACGCTGCTGCTGAGCTGGGCGCCCTTCGGCGATGCCGTCACGGTCGCGGCGGGCGTCTTGCGCACGCCTTTCCCGCTGTTCCTCGCGTTGGTGGCCATCGCCAAGACCGGGCGCTACCTCGTGCTCGCGGGGCTCGTCGACCGGATCGTGTAGGCGGGCCGCGCGCATCGTCTTTACGCGGCACGTCCCGACGCTTACCTAGGGCATCATGACAAAGCCTTCCCTCACCCTCTATCTCGCCGCGCCCCGCGGCTTCTGCGCGGGCGTCGACCGGGCCATCAAGATCGTCGAGCTGGCGCTCGAGAAATGGGGCGCGCCGGTCTATGTGCGCCACGAGATCGTGCATAACCGCTATGTCGTCGATGCGCTGCGCGAGCAGGGCGCCGTCTTTGTCGAGGAACTGGACGAGGTGCCCGACGACCGGCCGGTGATCTTTTCGGCCCATGGCGTGCCCAAGGCCGTACCGGCCGAGGCCGCGCGCCGCAACATGGTCTATGTGGATGCGACCTGTCCGCTCGTCTCCAAGGTCCATATCGAGGCCGAGCGCCATCACGAGAACGGCCTCCAGATGGTGATGATCGGCCATGCGGGCCATCCCGAGACGCTGGGCACGATGGGCCAGCTTCCCGAGGGCGAGGTGCTGCTGGTCGAAACCGTCGAGGACGTCGCGACCCTGGACGTGCGCGACCCCGACCGGCTGGCCTTCATCACGCAGACCACGCTTTCGGTGGACGACACCGCGGGCATCGTGGCCGCGCTTCAGGCGCGGTTCCCGGCCATCGTCGGTCCCCACAAGGAAGACATATGCTACGCCACCACGAACCGGCAGGGCGCGGTCAAGGCCATCGCGCCCCATTGCGACGCTCTGCTGGTGGTGGGCGCGCCGAACTCGTCGAACTCGCGTCGCCTGGTCGAGGTCGCGACCGCCGCCGGATGCCGCTATTCCCAGCTCGTCCAGCGCGCCGCCGAGATCGACTGGCGCGCGCTCGACGGGATCGCATCGGTGGGGATCACGGCTGGCGCCTCGGCCCCCGAGATCCTGATCGACGAGGTCGTCGACGCCTTCCGCGACCGCTATGACGTCACCGTGGAAACGGTCGAGACCGCGGTCGAACGGGTCGAGTTCAAGATCCCCCGCGCGCTGCGCGTCCCGGCCTGACCGGCACCCCCGGCCGCCACGACCGCCCTCAGGAGCCCGCCCATGTTCGGCATCCCCAAAGCACCGCTCGCGCTCGGGCTCGCCGGGCTCATCCCCTTCGTCTGGGGCGGGCTCGGCACCGTGTTTCCGCAGCTCGGGCTCTGGGGCGCCGGGATTCTCGGGCCGCGCTTTGTCGGGCCCTATATCCAGCTCGCCTATGGCACCGTCATCCTCAGCTTCATGTCCGGGGCGCTCTGGGGCTTCTCGACCAAGGCCCGCGGCCGGGTCGCCGCGGCGGGCTATGCCCTGTCGGTGCTGCCCGCGCTCTGGGCGTTCTTCTTCGTGGGGGGCGGCCCGGTCTCGGCGGCGATCTACCTCATCGCGGGCTTTGTCGGCATCCTTGGCATCGACTGGAAATTTCAGCAGCAGGGCCTCGCCCCGCCATGGTGGATGCGGCTGCGCCTGTTGCTTACCGCGGTCGTTGTGCTGTGCCTGCTGCCGGTCGCGTTCTGAGCGTGGCTTGACCCCGCCCACCCCGATGCTACCCACCCGCGACACGAACCTGACGGAGCACCCATGCCCGAATTTTTCGCCTATACCGACGGCGCCTGTTCGGGCAATCCCGGCCCCGGCGGCTGGGGCGCGCTGCTCTGCGCCAGGGAAAACGGCGAGGTCGTGAAATCGCGCGACCTCAAGGGCGGCGAAAAGCTCACCACGAACAACCGGATGGAGCTTCTGGCGGCGATCTCTGCGCTCGAAAGCCTTGGCCGGTCCTGTCGGATCACGGTCGTCACCGACAGCCAATACGTCAAGAACGGCGTCACCTCGTGGATCCACGGCTGGAAACGCAACGGCTGGAAGACCTCGGCGAAAAAGCCGGTCAAGAACGACGACCTCTGGAAACGGCTCGACGCGGCGCAGGCGCGCCACGACGTGCGCTGGGAGTGGGTCAAGGGCCATGCGGGCCACCCCGAGAACGAGCGCGCCGACGCGCTCGCGCGTGAAGGCATGGCGCCCTTCAAGAAGGGCTGAGCCGCCTCCCCTTCAGCCCAGCCGCCCCTCGACCCGCAATCCGCGCAGCGCCTCGGCCGCGGGCTGGGGCTTGCGCCCCTCGCGCTGGATCTCGAGCAGCTCGACCGCCCCCTCGCCGCAGGCGATGCGCCCGCCCCCGAGGATCTCGCCCGGTGCGCCCTGCCCCTCGGCCAGGCGCGAGCGCAGGATCTTGAGCCGCTCGCCCCCCGCCTCGCACCACGCGCCCGGAAAAGGCGAGAGCCCCCTGATCTGGCAATCGATGCCGGCCGCCGCACCCGTCCAGTCGATCCGCGCCTCGGCCTTGTCGATCTTGGGCGCATAGCTGGCCCCCGTCTCGGGCTGGGGCAAGGGCGGCAGCGCCCCCAGCCGGTCCAGCGCCGTTACGATCAAATCGGCCCCGATCCCGGCCAGCCGGTCATGCAGGTCGCCCGCCGTGTCGGTCGCCCCGATGGGGGTCGTCGCGCGCGACAGCACCGGCCCGGTATCCAGCCCCTCGTCCATCCGCATGATGCAGATGCCCGTCTCGTCATCGCCGGCCATGATGGCGCGCTGGATCGGCGCCGCCCCGCGCCAGCGCGGCAAAAGCGACGCGTGGATGTTGAGACAGCCCTGCGCCGGCGCCTCGAGCACGGCGCGCGGCAGGATCAGCCCATAGGCCACGACGACGGCGATATCCGCCCCGAGCGCGGCGAATGCCTCCTGCTCCTCGAGCCGCCGCAGAGTGACCGGGTGGCGGACCTCGATGCCGCGCGCGGCCGCCTCGGCATGGACCGGCGCGGGGCGGTCGCGCTTGCCCCGCCCGGCGGGGCGCGGCGGCTGGGTATAGACGCAGGCGATCTCGTGCCCGGCGGCGATCAGCGCCCGCAGGGCGGGAACCGAGAAATCGGGCGTTCCCATGAAGACGATGCGCATGGCGGGCTCCGGTCTGGCGGCGTTCGGGGGCCGACCTAGCCCGAACTCCGGCGCCCCGCCAGTCGCCGCTCAGGCGGTACGCGCCGATTTGGCAAAACGGCGCAGCATCATGTCGCGTTTCACCCGGCTCAGCCGGTCGAGAAAGATCCGGCCGTCGAGATGGTCGATCTGGTGCTGCACGCTCGTCGCCCAGAGATCGACGAAATCCCGCTCGACGGTCTCGCCCGCGGCGTCGATGAACCGCACGGTGACGGCGCGCGGGCGCGTGATCTCGGCCGAGATGCCGGGCAGGTTGGGGCTGGCCTCGACATGGGCGCGGGGCTTGACGCTGGCGTGAAGGATCTCGGGATTGCCCATGCGGATCGCCTGGCCGCGCGCCTCCGAGGCATCGACCACCGCAAGCCGCAGCATCACCCCGATCTGGGGGGCGGCCAGCCCGACGCCGGGCATGGCCTCCATCGTGTCGATCATGTCGTCCCATGTGCCGCGGATCTCGTCCGTGATCTCGGCGACGGGCGCGGCGGGGCGGCGCAGCCGGGGGTCGGGCCATGTCAGGAACGCGCGTTTCGCCATCTCGGGCCTCGTCCTTCTCTGTTTCCACAAATACTCGATCCGACACCGGCAACCGGCACCGCGCTCAGGACAGGCCCGGCTCGTCCAGCAGGTGACGCCCGGCGCGGTCCTCGATCTCGATCACCCACAGGTCCGGGTCGAATCCCCGCGCGCGCGCGATGGCGGCGTCCACCTCGGGCTCGGCGCCTTCGGCCAGCGTCATCCAGACGCGCTGCCCCGTCGCGAGGTCGAAGCTGCGCTGGAACGCCCTCGCCTGCCCGTCGAGCGTGGCAAGCTTGATAAGCACCGCGCCCGCGGTGTCGTCGCCGCGGGCAATGACATAGGCGGGGATATCGGCCAGCGCGAGCCGCCGCAGATAGGCCGCGACCCAGATCCCCGAGGCCAGCCGCAGCTCAGGCACCGTCCTTCCAGTCGAGCCCCATCTCGGAATAACGCTCGGCATCCTCGAGCCAGCCGGGCCGGACCTTGACCTGGAGGAACAGGTGCACCTTGCGCCCCATGAACTCCTCGAGTTCGAGCCGGGCGGCCTGTCCGATGGCCTTGACCGTCTCGCCCTTGTTGCCCAGCACGATGCCCTTGTGGCCGTCGCGCAGCACATAGATCACCTGGTCGATCCGGGCCGAGCCGTCCTTGCGCTCTTCCCAGACCTCGGTCTCGACGGTGATCTGGTAGGGCAGTTCCTGGTGCAGCCGCAGCGTCAGCTTTTCGCGGGTGATCTCGGCCGCGATCATGCGCATGGGCAGATCGGCGATCTGGTCCTCGGGATAGAGCCACGGGCCCTCGGGCAGACGCGCGGCCAGCGCGCGTTTCAGCGTGTCGACGCCATGGCCACGCTCAGCCGAGATCATGAAGGTCTCGTCGAACGGGTAGCGCGCGTTGAGATCAGCCGAGAGCTTGAGCAGGACCGGCGCCTCGACGCGGTCGATCTTGTTGATGGCGAGGATCACGGGCACGCCCGGCGCGCGGTCGGCGAGCGAGGCGAGGATCTCCTCCACCCCGTCGGTCAGGCCGCGATGCGCCTCGATCAGCAGCACGACGATATCGGCATCGGCCGCACCGCTCCAGGCGGCGGCGACCATCGCCCGGTCGAGCCTGCGGCGCGGACGGAACAGCCCCGGCGTATCGACGAAGACAAGCTGGCTTTCGCCCTCGATCGCCACGCCGCGGATGCGGGCGCGGGTGGTCTGCACCTTGTGGGTGACGATGGACACCTTCGCCCCGACCATGCGGTTGAGAAGGGTGGATTTGCCCGCGTTGGGCTCGCCGATCAGGGCGATGAAGCCGGCCTTGGAGGTCATGTCCTCTCCGTTCTGGCTAGGGCGGCGCGACGGCGCGCGCCCGAGGTTGTCAGCGTATAGATCCCGGTCGCCACGATCAGCACCGAGCCCGCATAGGTCATCCAGTCGGGCCGCTCGCCAAAGACGATGGCGGCGATCAACAGGGCGGCCAGAAGCCTCGTATAGCGGAACGGCGCGACGACACCCACCTCGCCCGTGCGCATCGCCCGCGTGATCGCGGCATAGCCCAGCACGCCCACCGCGCCCGCCATCGGCAAAAGCAGACCGCGCGGGCCGGGCGCGGCCACGGGCAGCCCCTCGGCGGCCCATATGACAAGCCCCGCGACCACGACCACCCCGAACCCCAGCACCCCTAGTTGCAGCGTGCCGATATCGCGCGGGATGGCGCGGGTGGCGAGGTCGCGCCCGGCAAAACCGATCATGCCCAGCACCGCGAAAAGCAGCGCGGGCTCGAACAGCGCGCCGGCCGGGCGCAGGATCAGCAGCACGCCGCCGAAGCCGATGGCCATGGCCACCCATTGCGCGGGCGGCACCGCCTCTTTCAGCACCAGCGCCGCGCCCAGTGTCACCACCAGAGGCGCGGCCTGCAGGATGGCCGAGGTTTCGGCCAGCGGGGCAAAAGCCAGTGCCAGCGCGAAGAACAGCCGCCCCCCGATCTCGAACCCCGTCCGCACGCTCAGCCAGCGGCTCCACCGGCGGGGGAAAAGCGGCTGGCCGGTGGCAAGGGCCGCACCGGCAAAGAACACCAGCCCCGACAGCCCGAAGGCGATGGTGGCCAGACCTGGCGACACCGTGACCACCGCTGCCTTGAACAGCGCGTCCTCGACCGCAAAGCCCAGCATGGCCGCGATCATGAACAGCGCGCCGGCGAAATTGGGGCTCATCCGGTCATGCCCCGCCCCCTTCGGACGCCGCCAGAAGCGCCGCGGCCGCGGCCTGTTCGGCGGCGCGCTTGGCAGAGGCGCAGCCCTGCGCCGTCTCGCCCGAGGCCAGCCGCGCCTCGATGGTGAAGACGGGGGCGTGATCGGGACCGGTGCGGTCGACGGTGACATAGCTCGGCGGCGGCAACCCGCGCGCCTGCGCCCATTCCTGAAGCGCCGTCTTGGCGTCGCGGGCGTCGGGCTCGACATTCTCGAGCGCGTCGCCCCAGAGCCGCAGGATCACGCCGCGCGCCGCGTCGAACCCGCCGTCGAGATAGACGGCGGCGATCACCGCCTCCATCCCGTCGCCCAGCAGCGCCTGCTTGCGCCGCCCGCCCGACATCATCTCGGAACGCCCGATCCGCAGCACCGCGCCGAGGTCGATCCGCCGGGCGATATCGGCGCAGGTTTCCTTGCGGACGAGGGCGTTGAACCGCGGGGCGAGCTGACCCTCGGCCGCGCCGGGGTCGGCGGCGAGCAGCGCCTCGGCGATCACCAGGCCCAGCACCCGGTCGCCCAGGAATTCGAGCCGCTGGTTGTCGGGCCGCGTCTCGGTCGCGATGGAGCCATGGGTGAGCGCGCGGATCAGCAGCCCGCCATCGCGGAACGTATGGCCCAGCCGCCGCGCAAAGGCCGCCTGTTGCGCGCCGAGCTTCACTCGATCGGCTCGAGGAAGCGATCGAACCGCCAGTCCCAGACCTTGAAGATGCTGGTGCCGCCGAACGACAGGACGACCCGGCCCGCGCGGCCGATCAGGTTCTCGTAGGGCACGAATCCGACACCGCCTGCCACTGGCGACACGCGGCTGTCGGTAGAGTTGTCGCGGTTGTCGCCCATGAAGAAATAATGCCCCTCGGGCACGGTATAGACCGGCGTATCGTCAAGCTGGGTGGTGCGGATGTTCAGGATATCGTGCTCGACCCCGCCCGGAAGCGTCTCGCGGAAGCGCGGCTTTTCGCAGACGCCGCCCAGCGGCACGCCCGGATTGGCGCATTGCGGGCGGTTGCCCATGGGGCCTTGCGCGTCATAGGTCTCGGTAAAGGTGCCGGCGGGTGTCTGCGGCGCCTCCTGCCCGTCGATGTAGAGGACGCCGCCCCGCACCTGCACCGTCTCGCCCGGCAGACCGATCAGCCGCTTGATATAGTCCTGCCCCGTGACGGGGTGGCGGAACACGACTACATCCCCCCGTTCGGGCTCGCTCCCGAACAGGCGGGAATTGTCGCCGTCGAAGATCCCGCAGATATCCTCGGCCCCGATGTCGATGCCGAAACGCGGGAACCGCAGCGACGGGCAGGAGGCATAGGAATAGCCATAGGCCATCTTGTTGACGAACAGGAAATCGCCGACGAGCAGCGTATCCTTCATCGAGCCCGACGGGATCCAGAAGGGCTGGAAGAACAGCGTGCGGAACACGCCGGCGATAAGCAGGGCATAGACGACGGTCTTTATCGTCTCGAGGATGCCGCCCGATCTTTCGGCCTTGGCCATCTTGTATCCGCCGCGCGCGTTGGGAAAATCCCGGCCTAGATGGAAGGCCCTCCCCCGGGTGTCAAGCTGGCGGGATCAGCCCTCGCGCTTGCCGTAAAGCGCCATGACATCCGCCTCCATCACGTGGCCGGCCCAGCCGAAGCCCTCGGGATCGGCCTCGACGAACTGTTCGAGCGCGAGGCCGGGAAAGGCGAAATACCCGTCTTTCAGCCCCGGTCGGCCGGCGGCAAAGATCACCCGCGCGATGCCCGACATGCGGATGGCGCCAAGACACATCTCGCAGGGTTGAAGCGTGGTGACGATGCTCGCCCCTTGGAGCGACGGCGTCCCGCGCTCGGCGCAGGCCCGCGAGATGGCGACGATCTCGGCATGGCGCGAGGGGTCGTTCTCGACATGCACCTCGTTGTCGCCCCAGGCGATCACCTCGTCATCCACCAGGATGGCGGCGACGATGGGCGCGCGGTCCGTTTCGTCGCGCGCGATCCCGCTGGCGCGGGTGATGGCATGGGCGAGTGCGGCGGTCTCGGCCTCGGTCGGCTCGATGGTGCCCTGGGTCATGGCGGCAGTCCCTTTCGATCTGGCCTGTGACAAGCCCGCGGGGCGCGCGCGGTTCCCGCGCCGCTCAGGCGGTCGGCCGCGCCTCGATCACGACGAAGGCCTGCGCCCAGGGGTGGTCGTCGGTCAGGGTGACATGCACGATGGCCTCGTGGCCCGCGGGCGTCAGGTCGGCGAGCCGCGCGGCCGCCCAGCCGGTCAGGTGCATCACCGGCTGTCCCGTGGGCAGGTTCGACACGGCCATGTCCTTCCAGGCGATGCCCATGCGCAGCCCGGTGCCGAGCGCCTTGGAACAGGCCTCCTTGGCGGCCCAGCGTTTCGCGTAGGTGCCCGCCACGTCGGCCCGGCGTTCGGCGCGGCGCTGTTCGGTCTCGGTAAAGACGCGGTTGCGGAACCGGTCGCCAAAGCGTTCGAGCGTCCCGGCGATCCGCTCGATATTGGCGAGATCCGCCCCGATCCCGAGGATCACCGCGCCGCCCTGAGACCCTTGCGGGTCTCGTTCGTGGCAAGCTGGTCATGCAGCAGCTCGAACTGTTCGCGCGCGGTCTGACGCTCTCCGGCGTTGAGGTAGGCATAGGCCCGCAGGATCGCGAGATCGCGCCGGATCGAGCCGCGCAATTCCTCTATCGCGTTGAAATAGTTGATCGCGTCGCGCCACTCGGCACGCTGGTAGGCACGCACCCCGCGCTGGTCGAGAATGATCCCCTCGACATCGACCCGCTGCTCTTCGGTCAGGGGGGTGGTGGCGGCGATGCGGGCGGCATCCTCGGTCATGGTGTTCTTGAGAAAGGCCAGGACCATGCCGAACCGGGCATCGCGGGTGATCGTGCCGCCCAGCCCCGCGCTGGCCGCGACCTTGAAGGCCGCAAGCGCCTCGAGCGGGCGTTCCGAGTTATAGGCGCACCAGCCCCGCTCGTAGAGCACATCGACCGAGCGCGGGTTCACCGATTGCGCGAGGCACTGGCCCCAGGCGCCCGATTTCGCCGCCGCGCGGACCGCGCCGAGCCGCCCGTCGCCGGTCCGGGGAAGCTGCGCGAAGCCCGGCGCGTTCGCGGGCAGCGCGCGCGCGGGGGCCTGCGGCGCCGCGGTCACGGGCGCGG
>NZ_SNAA01000022.1 GCF_004358695.1 Palleronia sediminis | reverse complement strand
CGTGTGACGACAAAATCCGCGCGGATTGCACCTTGCGCTCAGCCTAACTCATTGATTCTTCGTCTTGGCCGATGCGCAGCAGCCGAAAATCACCCCCGGAAGTGTCGAACTTCCGTGGCCCAGACGTCGTCATCGGTCAGGATGCGTTCGTAATTGCGCAGCCCCACCCAATCCACCTCGCGGCCTGCGCGGTTCACGCGATAGTCGGTGAAACTCGGCCGGATCGTCCAGATCAGTGGAAAGATGTTCACCGCGAGCAGCAGAAAGATCGACGGCGCGACGAATATCCAGGCGATCGCGCGGTCCGACAGCCCGCGGATGCGACGGGCGATCGGTTCGGGCGTGGCTCTGGCGGCGCGTGTGGCGACGGTGTCGGACATTGCGACCTCGAGGATCTGGGCGGTAATGGCACGGCCAGGGTGACGGGCGATCCGGACGGGCCGGATCGCCGCGGGTTACGGGACCCCGGATCGCCTCCGGGGTCGCATCGGCTGCCGGTTCACAGCTTGCCTTCATCCTCGAAGATGATGGTCCATTCCTCGACGAGGTCGTCGAGCGCCTCCTGCGCGGTGCCGTTGCCGGCCACGACGTAATCGTGGACCTCATCCTGCATCGCCAGCAGGAGATCGGCATAGGCCGGCTCGGCCCAGAAATCCTTGACGATGGCCATGCTGTCCAGGAACGTCTGGGCATAGGGACGGCTTTCGGCGAAGCCCGGCTCCTCGACCACGGCCCTCAGCGCGGAATATCCACCGAGTTCCCACCACCTGGACTGGATCTCGGGCTGGGCGAACCACTTGATGTATTCCAGCGCGGCGTCCTGCTTGTCCGAGTAGGAAACCACCGAGATGCCCTGACCGCCCAGTTGGGCGAACTGTCCGAAGGGGCCGGGCGGGTTGGGAAAATATCCCGACTTGTCGCCGCCGACATTCGGATCCGAGTCCACGCCGGGCCAGATGAAGGCGAAGTTCATCTGCATCGCGACCTGGCCGGATTTGTAGGCGTCGATGTTCTCGGACATGTACCAGTTCGACGAGCCCGGAGGCGTGCCCGTATCGTAAAGATCCTTGTAGTATTCCAGACCTTCGACCGCACCCTCGGAATTGACGTAACCCTCGAGCTCATAGGGGTTTTCCGGGTTTTCGTATTGGAAACCGTAGTTGTACAGCGCGTTCGTCACGCCCATGGTGATGCCTTCGGAGCCCCGCTCGGTATAGATCGCGGCGCCATAGACCGTATTGCCGTCAATCTCACGGCCCTGGAAAAAGGTCGCGATGTCCTTCAGTTCGGCCAGTGTGGCGGGAACGTCCAACGGGCGGCCGAACTCTTCCATGAAGGCCTGCTGCAGTTCGGGGCGCTCGAACCAATCGCGGCGGTAGGTCCAGCCGACGACGTCGGCAAAAGCCGGTAGAGCCCAGTAATTCGGCGTTCCCTTGGGCCATTCCGCGTATCCCGTCACGGTCGCGGGAATGAAGTCGTCCATCGTGATGCCTTCGGCGTCGAAGAAATCGTTCAGCTTCACGTAATGGCCGGATTCAGCGCCGCCGCCGATCCACTGGCTGTCGCCGATCATGAGATCGCAAAGCTGCCCGCCGGAATTCAACTCGTTCAGCATGCGATCGGCAAAGTTGGGCCACGGGACGAATTCGTAATTCATGGTATGGCCCGACTGCTCTTCGAAATCCTTGCCGAGCTGGATCAGGGCGTTGGCCGGGTCCCATGCGGCCCAGCATAGCGTCAGCTCCTCGGCCTGCGCCGTTGCCACGCCCCCCATGGCGAGAAGTGCGGTGGCGGCAGTGGTCGTCATCTTTCTGAGTGTCATCTTGGGTCTCCTCCCTTGATAGCGTTGGCCGCTTCTCCCTCGGCGCGAATCTCGTTCGTGGTCCATCGTTATTGAGGCACGTGTCGCAAAACAAGATATTTCTGATGCACGTGTCTCACCCTGTGCTATGACAATCGGGCAATGGATCGAGAAGCACCCGAAATCATGCAAAAAAATGCGGGCCCGACTGGGTGGGAGCACGACCGACCGACGACAAAGGATATCGCCCGAGCGGCGGGTGTCAGCCGCGCGACCGTTGACCGGGTGCTTAACGGGCGCGATGGCGTGAGGCAGAAAACCGTCGACAAGGTGAATGCCGCCATCGATCATCTGGGGTTCGTGCGCAACATTTCGGCGGCCAACCTCGCGAAACAGCGAACCTACCGGTTCCAGTTCGTCCTGCCGCGATCCGGCGACGCGTTCCTCGAGCAGATCCTCCACCATGTCGACGAGGCCGGCCGTGCCTTTGCGACTGACATGGTCCGGATAGATGCCCATCGGTTGGACGAGAACGACCCGCACCGGATCGCCGCGCATCTTTCGGGGCTGTCACCCGACGCTGTCGATGGCATCGCCATCATGGCACCACAGACGCCACAGGTCCGCGACGCCATCCTCAGGCTCGAGGAGCGCGGGATCCGCGCTCTGCCGTTCGTCTCGAATCAGGCGATCCCGGATGCGGATTGGGTGGGGATCGACGACCGCGCGGCGGGGCGGACGGCAGCGACCCTGATCGGGCGGTTCAATGACGCCGAGCGCGGTCGCGTGCTCGTCGTCTCCGAAAGCATGCAATCACGCGACAGCCTCGAGCGGCGCCACGGTTTCGACGAGGTTCTCGCCCGTGATTTCCCGCATCTCGTCGCGCTGCCCTCGCTGGAAACCTACGGGTCCGAGGCCCGTGCTTCCGCGATCATTCCCCGCGCCGTCGCGTGCAACCCCGATATCGTGGCGATCTACATCCTGTCCTCCGAAGCGCGGGTGCCGCTCTCGATCGCGAAGAGGATGAACCTTTCGGGCAGCCCGGTGACGATTGCGCATGAGCGCACGCCGATAACCGAGGCGGCGCTTGCCGACGGAACGCTTAGCGCGGTCATCGCCCAGGATCCGGGGCACCTCGTCCGAAGCGCGATCCGCAAGTTGCGCGCCATGGCGGACCGGGTCCATACGGTTCAGTCGCAAGAGCGGATCCGCATCGAGATCCTGTTGGCGACCAATCTCTGAGGGTCGCCGGTCACGGACCACCCCCCCCCCCGCCGGGTCCGCCGCGTCCTACCCGCTCCGTGCCTCTCGCGGCGGTCCGCCGTCTCGTGCCCGCGCGTTGCCTCCGCGTGCCGTCGCGATCTCGACCTCGTCGCCGGCCCTCAGGGCCAGCTTGCTGACAAAGGTCGGTTGGGGTCGTTCCGCGTCGTCGCGTTCGAGGATCAGGGCGTTCAGCCCGCCTTCGGTCGCGCCGGGCAGGGGCCAGACCGGCACCGTGCCATGCGAGAATCCCGCCGACATCACGGCCGGCCCCTGCATCCTGTAGCGCGTGTGCACCCCCCGCCCGCCGGCTCGTTCGCCGGGTGCGGGGCGGGCCTCGCCCAGATGTTTCGCCAGGACCTCGAAGCCATAGCGCGCCTCGGCGACCTCGACCGGGCAGTTGAAGGTGTCGCCGTGGTTCGTCGAGAACATCGCGTCGTTGCCCGCGCGCTCGGGCGTCGCGCCCCAGCCGCCCATCTGCGGCTCGACCATGGTATAGCGCCGACCCGTGACGGGATGCGTCCCGGCGATGACCACGCCGAAGATCGAGGCGAAACTGCCCGCCGGCAGATCCACGCCGGCCTTCTCGACCAGCCCGCGCCAGAGCATGTCGATGAGCCGGATCCGGGTCTCGAAGTAATAGCCGTGCGCCGCGTCGGGCGAGGGATCGAACAGCGACCCGGGCCGCGTCAGAACCTCGAGCGGAGAAAAGGAGCCGGCATTGGCATAGCGCTCGGGGTCGGTGAGCGCCTTGAAGAGGATCTGGCAGGCCACCAATGCGCCGTCGCGGCAGGTGTTGAAGGGGCCGTTGCTTTGATCGGGGGCGTCGCGCAGGTCCACGACGAAACGATCCTCGGCGATGGTGATCCGCGCCTTCCAGACGGTGCCGTCGTCCTGCGGCCCCTCCACGTCGAAACTGCCCCTTGGCAGAGCCGCGAGCCCCTGCAAGGCGCGCGCCCTGCCCGTGTCATGGGCGTCCTCGATGGCGGCGCGGATCGTCGCCGCGCCATAGCGCGCGCACAGCGCCCGGATCAGGCCGGCGGCGCGGCGCCCGGCGGAAACCTGTGCCCAGAGATCGCCGGTCACGAAATCGGGCAGGCGGGAATTGCTCGCGATGATATCGGCCACCGCGGCGTTCCGGGTGCCCTTGTCGAAGAGCCGGACGATGGGCAGGCGCAGCCCCTCGGCCACGATGCCGGTCACATCGGTTGCCATCGAACCCGGAGTCGAGCCGCCGATATCGCCCCAATGGGCGATCGAGGCGACCCAGGCGACGCATGCGCCGTCGTAAAAGACCGGCTCGGCCACCACGACATCGTTGAGATGGGTCACGCCGCCGAAATTCGGATCGTTGGTCAGGAACACGTCGCCCTCGGCGATCCGGTCGCCCTGCTTGGCGAGGATGGCCTTGACCGACTTGTCGAGCACCCCGACGAATGACGGGATCCCGGCGCCCGAGCTGACCAGTTCGCCGTCGGCCGCCGTGATCCCGGTGCCGACATCCAGCACCTCGTAGATGATCGGGCTCATGGCGGTCTTGCGCAGAACCTCGAACATCTCTTCGGCCGCGCTGTCGAGCGCGGCCTGAACGACGGATATCGTGAACGGGTCAGACATCTATCGTGACCGGCTTGCGCGGCAGCGCCGACAGGATCTCGGGGCCATCGGCGCGCAGGATCACGATCTCCTCGAGGCGGATGCCGAACCGGCCGGGCAGGTAGATCCCCGGCTCGATGGAAAAGACCATGCCCTCGTCGAGGATCGTGTCGGAGCTCGCCGTGATGTAGGGCGGCTCGTGGATCTCGGTGCCGAGGCCGTGGCCCGTGCGATGCACGAAATAGTCGCCATAGCCCGCTTCGGCGATGACCCTGCGGGCGGCGTCGTCGACCTCGCGGGCCTTGACGCCGGGCCGCGCCGCCTCGAGCGCGGCCTGCACGGCACGCTCGACGATCTCGTGGATCGCGTCATAGCCTTCGGGCGGCGTGCCGAGGATGGCCATGCGGGTGATGTCCGACGAATATCCCCTCGCGCCGCCGCCGAGGTCCATCACCACGGCATCGCCGTCCTTAAGCCGCGTCTCGCCGGTCTGGTGGTGGGGAAAGGCGCCGTTCGGCCCGGCGCCGACGATGCTGAACAGGGGGCGCGCGCCGGCCTCGGCGAAGGTGGCGCGGATCACGTCCGCGACCTCGGTTTCGGTCATGCCCGGCTTCATCGCGGCCCAGCCGGCCCGCATCGCACGGTCGGCGATTTCGGCATTGTGCTTGAGCGCGGCATATTCCTCGTCGGTCTTGCGCATCCGCAGGGCGCCGACGGTATCGGCCGTGAAACGGCGGCTGGCGTCCGGCAGGGCATCGGTCACGAGCGCGGCGTGATCGGCGCGCATCGTCTCGTCCAGAACCAGCGAACGGGCCGAGCCCGCGCCCAGCTCTTTCACGAGCGATCCGAGCGCCGCCTCGGGCCCGGTATCGTCGGACCATTCGAAGAACGGCATATCGGTCTGGGTCCGCACGCTCTCGGCCTCGAGCGCGGGCATCAGGAACGCCGCGCCGGTCCGCGTGACGAAGGCGAGGCAGGGGCGTTCATCCGCGTGGGGCCGGACGCCCAGCAGCCATCCCAGATGCGCCCCCGGCGCCAGCACCACGAGGTCGGTCGCGGTCTCGTCCATCCTCGCCCGAAGGGCGTTCAGCCTGTCTTTTGTCTGGGTCATGGGGTCTCTCTTTCCATTGCGGCTGCGACCGCGACCCGGCCGCCAGGGGCGGGGTCGCGGTCGAAACGGCCGGTCCCCGCATTTCCGTCTCGGGGAGGGGAGGCGATATAAACTCGTCATCGCCTCTCCTCCCCCCGGTTTCGTCAGATCGCGACGCCGTGGATCTCGTGGGCGCGTTCGGGCGTGATGAGCCCGTCCTCGATATCCCGTCTGACCGCTTCGGCATCGCGCTGTTTGGGGTCGCCGTATCCGGCGCCGCACGAGGTCACGACGCGAACGACATCGTCGGTCGTCAGCGACAGCCCCGAGACGAAGCTGTAGGTCGCCGCGCTGCCGTCGGCCTTGTGCACCTCGACGAAATTGCCCGAACCTTCCTCGCCGCCCTGCAAGGGCCAGGGCTTGATCCGGGACCGGGTATAGCCCGCGGTCAGGAAACCCGTCTCGGTGCGGATCCGGTATTCGAGGATCAGCCCCCGCCCGCCGTTCCAACGGCCCTCGCCGCCCGGCGCGGTGTTCAGCGCCATGCGGTCCACGAAAAGGCCGTTGCGCGCCTCCGAGATCTCGGCGGGCGTGTTGTAGGTCTCGCCGTGGAAGCCCGAAAAGATGCAGGGGTTGCCGTCGCGCCCTTCCCAGGCGCCCCATCCGCCGATCTGCGGCTCGACGATGGTGTATTGCCGCCCCGTATCGGGATGGATGCCGCCGATGAAGGTTCCGCAGATGGAACTGAAATGCCCGGCAGGCAGGCGTTCGGGGATATGCGGCGCAAGACAGCGCCAGATCAGGTCATAGATCCGAACCTCGGTCTCGAAATAGAACCCGATGGCCGAGCCTTCGCGCGCGTCGAAGATCGACCCTTCGCGCGTCAGCACCTTGAGGGGCCGGAAACTGCCGTCATTGGCCGGGCTGTCCGCGCCGGTCAGGGATTTGAACACCATCTGGGCGCAGATCATCGTGCCGTCCTTGCACGCATTGGTGGGCCCGGTGTCCTGATCGGGATTGTCGCGCAGGTCGACGAGGAACTCGTCCGGCCCGATCGTCACCTT
This sequence comes from Palleronia sediminis, assembly GCF_004358695.1. Taxonomy (GTDB): domain Bacteria; phylum Pseudomonadota; class Alphaproteobacteria; order Rhodobacterales; family Rhodobacteraceae; genus Palleronia; species Palleronia sediminis. The sequence goes on along the minus strand of NZ_SNAA01000022.1, from coordinate 38,349 downwards.
GACGTTGAAGATACGGCCGTCGTCCTGTTCCTCGCTCAGCTCGAAGGTGCCGTGCGGCAACTGCGCCAGTTCGGCCCGCGCGGCCCGTTCGCCGAAATCCATGAAATGGTCGATGGCCCGCAGGAATGTCTCGATGCCGTATTTCCCGGCCAGCCCCTCGAGGCGCCGCGCCCCGACCCGGACCGAGGCGATGGCGGCCCAGACATCGCCCTTGAGGAAATCGGGCATTCGGCTGTTGGCCGTGATGATGTCGAGAACGCTGTCATCCATCACCCCTTGGCGGATGATCTTGACGGCGGGCAGGCGCAGGCCCTCCTGCCAGATCTCGGTCGCATCGCCCGAAAGCGAACCCGGCGCCATGCCGCCCACGTCCGAGTTATGCGCGATATTGGCCGTCCACGCGATCAGGCGGCCATCGGCAAAGACCGGCATCGCCAGCACGAGGTCGTTGAGATGGGTGACGCCCCCGTGCCAGGGATCGTTGGTGATGAAGACATCGCCGGGGCGGATCTCGTCGGCGGGGAACTTGCCGACGATGAACCGCACCGATTTGTCCAGCACCCCGATGAAGGCCGGGATGCCCGCGCCCGAGGACGCGATGCGCCCGGTCGCATCCGTGATCCCGGTGCCCATGTCGAGCACCTCGTAGATGATCGAGGACATGGCCGTCTTGCGCATCGCCGCGAACATCTCGTCCGCCGCCGCCTGAAGCGAGTTCTGGATGATCTCGAGGGTGATCGGGTCGTCGCCGCTCATGAGCGCTCTCCCAGGTGGATGTGGGTGTTGCGGTAGGCGTCGATCTCCACCCGGTTGCCGGGGTGGATCACGATGGTGGTGCCCGGATCCTCGACGATCGCGGGACCGGCGAAACTCATGCCGGGGGCCAGCTTGTCGCCGTCATAGATATCGGCCTCGTGCCTGCCCTCGAGCGCGTAATCGACCTCGCGGCGGCCCTTGAGGGCGGGGCTCGCATCGGCGGGGCCGATCTCGGCGGGCTGCATCTCGAGCTTGCCGATCTCGGCGCGGGCGACGAGGTGGACGCCCACCATCTCGACCGGCGCGTCGAGGCGATAGGTATATTCGCGCTCGTAGGCCTCGTGGAAATCGTCGGCGATCCGGCCGAGCGCGGCATCGCTCACCTCGCCGTCGAGCAGTACCTCGGTCGTATGCTCCTGGTTCTGGTAACGGAACTTGCCGTAACGCAGGAAGGCGACCTGTCCGGGGTCCACGCCTTCGGCCTCGAAAGTCGCGCGGGCCTGGTCCTCGGCTTGGGCGAATATCGCCTCGATGGCGTCGCCGGCCCCCGCGTCGAGATCGACGAGCTGGGTCACGAAATAATCGCGCCTGAGGTCCGACATCATCATCCCGAAGGCCGAGAACACCGACGCCGCGGCCGGAACGACGACCTTCTTGACCTGAAGCTCCTGGCCCAGCGCCGCGGCGTGCATGGCACCCCCGCCGCCAAAGGCCACGAGCGTGAAGTCGCGCGTGTCATGCCCGCGGTTGAGGCTGACCAGCTTGAGCGCGTTCACCATGTTGTTGTTGGCAATCCGCACGATGCCCTGCGCGGCCTCGTCGGTGGACACGCCCAGCCGCGCGCCGATCGCGGCAAGCGCGGTCTCGGCGGCGGCCATGTCGGCCTCGACCTCGCCGCCGCAGAAATAGTCGCGGTTGATGCGCCCGAGCCAGAGGTTGGCGTCGGTGGTGGTGGCGTCGCGCCCGCCCTTGCCATAGGCGGCCGGGCCGGGCAGGGCGCCCGCCGATTGCGGGCCGACATGCAGCTTGCCGAAATCGTCGACCCAGGCGATCGAGCCGCCGCCATTGCCGATCTCGACCAGGTCGACCACCGGCACCATGATCGGGTAGCCCGCGGATTTGCGGCTGCGCTCGATCCAGTAGTCGGTCATGATGCGGACCTCGCCGCCTTCGATGAGCGAACACTTGGCCGTGGTGCCGCCGATATCGAGGGCGAGCACGTTCGGCTCTCCGATCAGCTTGCCCAGCTCGGCCGCGCCCCAAAACCCCGAGGCCGGGCCGCTTTCGACCATGTTGATCGGCACCGCCGAGGTGGCCTCGAGGCTGTCGACGCCGCAGTTCGATTGCATGATATAAGGGCTTTTCGGTAGGCCCTGCGATTTCAGCCCGGCATCGAGCTTGCCGAGATATTGCGCCGCCACCGGTTGCACATAGGCCGACAGGACGGCGGTGTTCGTGCGCTCGTACTCGCGCCATTCCCGCGTGATCTGGTGGGACGCGACGACCGAGACGCCGGGCCATTCGGCGCGGATGCGCTCCAGCACCGCCTCTTCGTGGGTGGTGTTGGCATAGGCGTGCAGCAGGCACACGGCGATCGCCTCGACCCCTTCGGCGCGGAAATGATCGAGGATCGCGGGCAGCCCCGACAGGTCCAGCGGCGTGCGCTCGGTGCCCTGGTAGGTGACGCGCCCCGGCAGTTCGGCCCTGAGGCGGCGGGGCACGAAGGGCGCGGGCTTTTCATAGTGCAGGTTGAAGAAATCGGGCCGGTTGCCGCGCGCGATCTCGAGCACGTCGCGAAAGCCCTCGGTCGTGATGAGCCCGACCTTGACGCCCTTGCGCTCGGTCAGGGCGTTGATGACGACGGTGGTGCCATGGGCCATGAAGCCGACCGTTTCCGGGTCGATGCCGCCCTTTTTCAACACGTTCAGCACGCCGTTCTCGAAATCGGGGGGCGTGGTGTCGGACTTGGCGGTGATGATCTCCATCGTCCCGTCGGGGTGGGTCTCGAAGGCGACGAGGTCGGTAAATGTGCCGCCCACATCTGTTGCCACGCGGCGAATGGTATCGGCCATGTCAGGCCCCTTTCTCGAGTTTGGCATGGAGCAGGAAGGCCGCCGCGCCGGGCAGTTTCAGGTTTTCGGCGGCGGCGACACGCTCGGGCGTGTAGTGGCCGGCATCGTGCAGGCAGTTCAGCGTGCCCAGCACCTGCCCGCCGATCACCACCGGCACGTTCATGCAACTTTCGCAGCCCAGCGACCGGATCAGTTCCCAATCGGGAAACACGTCGGCGATCTCTTCGATGGAATTGGCGACGAAGGTCTTGTGCTGTCCCTCGACGATATCGCCCCAGCGATCCTTGTTGAGCGGCTTTTCGCCCGAAACCGGATAGGCGTCGGGCATGGTGGTATAGTTGCGACGCGCCACCCCGCGGTCGCGGTCGATGGACATCGTCGTGAACAGCTTGGCGCCGACCGTTTGCCGGACCAGATCGGCAAGGGCGGCGAATGTCGTCTCGGGCTGGTCCTTGGCGGCCAGGGCCTGCGTGTAGTCCATCAATTCTCTCCGGCGAGTGTGTTCCTGAGGTGGAGTTCCTCCGCATCCACCACCGGAACCGCGCCGATCAGGCCGCGGGTATAGGGGTGGGCGGGGGCGGTGAAGATCTGCCGGGTCTCGCCCAGCTCGACGAGTTCGCCCGCCTTGAACACGGCGACGCGGTCGGCGACGTTGCGCACCACGGCGAGATCGTGGGTGATGAAGATATAGGTGAGCTGCTTTCGCGCCCTCAGGTCGTTCAGCAGCCGCAACACCCGCGCCTGCACCAGCACGTCGAGCGCCGAGGTCGGTTCGTCGAGCACGAGGAGCTCGGGCTCGCAGGCCAGCGCGCGGGCGATGCCCACCCGCTGCCGCTGCCCGCCCGAAAGCGCGGATGGCGCGCGGCGGCGCATCTCGGGCGGCAGGCCCACCTCCTCCAGCGCCGCGGCGACCCGGTCCCAGCGCCCGGCGCGGTCGCCGATCCCGTAGGTGTCCAGCCCCAGCCGCACCGACGCGCCGATGCTGCGCTTGGGGTTGAGCGAGGATAGCGGGTTCTGCTGCACGAGCTGGATCGCCTGCCTATGCTCCGGGCGCCGCCGCGAGGGAAGCGCATGATCGTCGAAGCGGATCGCGCCCTGCGTCGGGGCGAGGATGCCGAGGATCATGTTGGCGATGGTGGTCTTGCCCGATCCGCTCTCGCCGACCACGGCAAGACATTCGCCCCGTGCCACGGCGAAAGAGACGTCGCGCACGGCGTGAACCGCGCCGCGCGGCGTCTGGAAGGTTTTGGACAGGTTCTCGACGCTCAAAAGGGCCATTACGTAGCCTCCGGGTGCGTGACCATGGGGGCGAGGAAATCGTCCGAGACCTCGGGCACCTCGGGCAGCCCCGCGCCGGTGATGCGCGGCACCGCGGCCATCAGGGCGCGCGTGTAGGCATGGCCGGGCCGGTCGAAGATCGCGGCCGTCGGTCCGGTCTCGACGATACGGCCCCGGTAGATGACATAGACCCGGTCCGCGAACTCGCGCACCACGCCGAGATTGTGCGAGATGAGAAGGACGGCCGTGTTATGCCGGGCCACGAGATCCTGCATCAGGGTCAGGGTCTGGGCCTGAACCGACACGTCCAGCGCCGTGCCCGGCTCGTCGGCCAGCAGCAGCTTGGGATTGTTGACCAGCGCCATGGCGATCATCACCCGCTGGTTCATGCCGCCCGATAGCTGGAACGGGTAGGCCGAGAGGACGCGGGCCGGATCGGGGATCGAGACCTCTTCGAGCATTGCGGTCGCGCGGGCCTCGCACGCCTTCTGGCTCAGCCCGGCCTCGCGGCGGCGCATGACCTCGGCGAACTGGCGGCCGATGGTGAAGGTCGGGTTCAGCGAGGATGTCGGATCCTGAAAGATCATCGACATGTCGGTTCCGCGCAGCGCGGCGCGCGGCCGCGCCCGCATGGACGAGATATCGCGCCCGTCGAAATTCACCCGGCCCGCGACTCGCGCGGTGCGGGTTTCCTGCAAAAGGCCGAGGATGATCCGCGCGGTGACGGATTTGCCCGAGCCGCTTTCGCCCACCAGCGCCACGCGTTCGCCGCGCGCGATCGACAGGTCGATGCCGTGCAGCACCTCGGTATAGCCGTTCAGCCCCCTGAACCCGAGGGTCAGGCCGCGAATGTCGAGAAGATCGGTCATTCGTCCACCCCCAGCACTTCCCTCAGCCCGTCGCCCAGCAGGTTGAAGCCGAAGACGGCAAGCAGGATGGCGAGCCCCGGAAAGACGGTCATCCACAAGCTGTCGGGCAGGTAGCGCGCGCCCTCGGCCACCATGGAGCCGAGATCCGGGGTCGGCGGCTGCACGCCGAGCCCGAGAAAGGACAGCGACGAGGCGATGATGATGACAAAGCCCATGTCGAGGGTCATCTTGGTGATGATCGCCGGCAGGCAGTTGGGCAGGATCTCGCGAAAGACGATATGAGGGGTGGGCGCGCCGATGACCTCGGCGGCCAGCACGTAGCCCTCTTCGCGCTCGGAACGGGCGATGGAATAGACCAGCCGCGCATACCACGGCCACCACATGACGGTGACGGCGATCATGGCATTGGTCAAAGTCGGCTCCAGCACGCCGAGCACGGCGATGGCCAGCACCAGAGGCGGGATCGACAGAAAGACATCGACGAGCCGCATGAGGACGCTTTCGGTCCAGCCGCCCAGGTAGCCCGCGAGCAGCCCGACGACCGTGCCGATCGGGGTGGCGATGACCAGCACGACGATGCCCAGCCCGAGGCTGATCCGGTAGGCGTAGAGGATGCGCGAAAAGATATCGCGCCCGACGAGATCCGTTCCCATCCAGTTGCGCGCCGTCGGAGCCTGGTTCGCATGGGCAAAGTCGATGACGGCCGAGTTATGCGTCGGAAAGGGGGCGATCCACGGCGCCAGCAGCGCGGCGAGGACGATGCCCGACACGAGGATCAGCCCGATCAGCGACAGCGGGTTCGAGGCGAGGATACGCAGGGCGCGGGTCATGTGGCGGCCCTCGTCGAATGGCGGATGCGCGGGTTCAGGAACGCGATCAACAGATCGACGATGATGTTGATGATGAGAAAGGTCAGGGCGATGACGAGGACGGTGCCCATGATCGCGTTGAGATCCTTGCGCAGGATCACGGCCACGCCGTAGCGCGACAGGCCCGGCCAGGCAAAGACGGCCTCGACCAGAAAGGCATTGCCCAGCATCGCCGCGAAATCGAGCCCGATGATGGTCAGGGACGGGATCAGCGACGGCTTGAACGCATAGCGCCGTGCGATCCTGCCCGGCGCGAACCCATAGGCCTGCGCCATCTCGATATAGGGTTTGTCGTATGTCTCGACCATGTTGGCGCGGGTCAACCGAGCGGCCTGCCCGATACCCGACAGCGCCAGCGCCACGGCGGGCAGGACGAGGTGGTGCAGCACGTCGAGAAAGGCGTCGAAGCGGCCCGCGATCAGCGTGTCGACGGTCAGAAAGCCGGTGACGCGGGCGATCTCGTAGCTGTCGTCGATGCGGCCGGCCACGGGAAAGAGCGGCAGGTAGAAGGCAAAGACCAGCATCAGGATCACCGCCCAGACAAAGCTGGGGGCCGAAACTGTCAGCAGGGTGAGCACGCGAACGACGTGATCGGGCCAGCGTGCCCGGTGGCGGGCGGCGAGGATGCCGAGCGGCAGGCCCAGCGCGACCATCAGGAGCCCGGCAAAGATCACCAGTTCGAGCGTCGCGGGCAGGAACTCGACGATGTCCTGCGTGACCGGGCGGTTCGTATAAAGCGACGTCCCGAGATCGCCCCGCAGCACGTCGGTCACGAAATGGCCGTACTGCGCCACGATCGGCTCGTCGAGATGCATCTCGGTGCGGATGGCCGCCACCTGCTCGGCCGTGGCGTTGGGCCCGAGCGCGATCCGCGCCGGATCGCCCGGAATGACGCGGGCGATGGCGAAGATCAGCATCGAGACACCGATGAGCACGATCACGGAGATTCCGAGCCGTCTCAGCAATATGCGAAAGACAGAGGACATGGGGCTATCCCGGATTGGGGGTCAGGGTCCGGGTCCGCGCGGAAGGGCGCGGACCCGGCAGGCGCGGCGGACCGGCTCAGTCGGTCATTTCCATCAGCCGAAAGCTGAACCCCATGCCATCGACGCCAAAGGCCTGCGACGGGTCCGAAAGGGCGGGGGCGCTGACGCGATCCGAGGCGGCAAAGACGGATTGCCGGTCATAGCCGTAGATCGTCGGCGCAAGCTCCATCAGCCGGTCGTTGAGCGCGGAATAGGCCTCCTCGCGCTCCTGCTCGCCGGGGCCGCGGCGGCCGGCTTCGAGCGCCGCATCGACCTCGGCATCGTCGAGATATTCCGGCGATTGCCAAGTGCCGGGGGTCGAGGAATGGTACATGCCGTAGAGCAGGGTATCGGGGTCGCCTGTCACGGCGTTCACGAAGATCTGGCTGATATGCGGCGTGTTCTCGGGGCTCGCCACGCGCTCGGTGAACAGCGCCCAGGGCAGGGTCTCGATCTTGCTCGAGATGCCGAGCTCGGCGAAATTGGCCTGCATCAGCAGGGCGAACCGCTCTTCGAGCGGCACCTCGGCGATCCACGAGATCTCGAGATCCCAGTCCTCCGGCGGGGTCGGGCAGTCGGCGAGGTATTCGCGCGCCTTGTCCATGTCCCGCGCCAGGGCCTCTTCGGCGGGGTTGGCGCCGAACATGCCCACCGGGATCGCGCCGGTCGGGGCCGAGCCCGAGGATACGTCCTCGGTGATCGCGACCATTTGCAGCGCGGTGCCGTAGTCGAAGGCATGGGCGAGCGCCTGGCGGCAATTCACGTGGTCGAGCGGCGGCTTGGCCGTGTTCAGCTTGATGTAGAAGGCGCCGGTGCCGCTTTCGGTGAAAAGCTGCGCGCCGTCATTGGCCAGCGCGCGCATCACCTCGGGCGGCAACCACTGGCTCGAGATATCGTGCTCGCCCTGCGCCAGCAGGGTGCGGACGGTCGCGGCCTCGAGCGAGTAGCGCAGTACCGCCTCGTCCGGGGCGGCGTCCTTGATCTCGCCGAAATAATCCTCGTTGCGGGCCATGCGCGTCTCGGCCTGCGGGTTGTGCGCGGTGACGCGGTAGGCGCCGGTTCCGGCGGCGTTGCCCGACAGGAACGCCTCGCCCCAGGGGTCCTGTTCGGTGGCGTTCTGCTCGACCAGCGCCTTGTCCACGATGGGCAGGCGCACCAGCGACGCGACGAAGGGCGCATAGGGCTCTTCGAGGGTGAAGCGGACGGTCTTCTCGTCGACCGCCTCGGCCGCGACACCGCCGAAGAGATGCGACAGCCCCTGTCCGACCGCCTGCATCCGCTCGAGCGAATAGACGACGTCCTGGGCGGTCAGCGGGTTGCCGGACTGGAACGCGATGCCGTCGCGCAGGGTGAACGTGTAGGTCGCGCCGTCCACTTCCCAGCTTTCGGCCAGGTGCCCCTCGTGGCCGGGCTCGCCCTGTTTGGGCAGCACGAGCGTGTCGTAGACGTTGAACATCAGGATGCTGTCGGCGTAGTCCGAGGCCTTGGCCGGGTCGAGCTCGCCCACCGCGACTTCGTCGAGGCGCAGCACGCTTTGCGCGAAGACCGGCGTGAGGGCCGTCGCCGCGGTCAGTGTCGCGGCCAGTAGGGTCGTTCTGGTCATTCTAGTCTCCTGCTGGATGTGTGGGATCGTCCTCGTTGACCGAGGTGCTGTTGTGGATCGGTGCGGGGGCGTCGCCGAATATGTCCATCGTGCCGGCCCACAGGATCGAGACCGTCTCGGTCGTGTGGTTCCAGGTCGAATGGACCCGCGTGCTGTCGAAATGCTTGGAATCGCCGGCTTTCAGGATCTCGACCTTGCCCTCGATCTCGACCGTGACCTCGCCGCTTAGGACAAAGAACATCTCTTCGCCGCGGTGGCTGATGGGCTCGGCGCGGTGGCCGGGCGGCTCGTGCATGATGACCGAATAGAGTTTCGAGCCCGGAAAGCTGGACGAGAGCCGCTCGTAGCGTGGCCCCTCGGTATCGACGGAATACTGGACCCGGTCGCCCTGCCGCGTCGTGCCATGGGCGGTGGGCTGGCTGAGGAACTCCGAGATCGGCGTCTGGAGAACCTCGGCGATGGCGACGAGGGACGACAGCGATGGCGTCGTCAGCCCGCGTTCCACCTGGCTGATGAACCCGACCGAAAGACCCGTCCCATCGGCCACCGACTGCATCGGCAGGGCGAGGCTCTTGCGCCGTTTTCTGAGTGCCGCGCCGAGGACGGATTGGGTCGGAGTGGGTGAAACTTTTACCATGACTAAAACTTTGAGCGGGAGAATGCCGTCCCGTCAAGAACTTTTAGTATGGGTAAAAGCGTTCGGATCCGCGAATCAGGGGCTATGCTTTTGACGGATAAGGCAAGTCGGCATGGCGGCCTGCGCAGGAAAATGACGCCCGAGGCCCCGCGCGACCCGGTCGCGCCCGCGGGAGTCGTGCGTTCCGCCCCCGGCCTACGGATCAATCATGCCAGCAGCGACAGGAACCGGTCGGTGTTCTCGTCGCTGGCCGACCAGTCGCAGACCAGCCGCGCACGGGCGTCGCCCTCGCCCTCGATGGGGTCGAGAGAGTAGAACGCCGCGCCCGCCTCATGCGCGCGACGATGCAGCGCGCGGGGAAAGCGGCAAAAGACGATATTCGCGTCGGCCGGGTGCAGCAGCGTGACATGATCGAGCCGGCTCAGCCCCGCGACGAGCCGCGCGCAGGCGGCATTGGCGCTGCGCGCCATCGTCAGCCAGAGGTCATCGGCCAGATACGCCTCCATCTGGGCCGAAAGATAGCGGTGCTTCGAGAACAGGTGCCCGCCGCGCTTGCGCCGCAGCTCGAACTCGCGCGCGACGGCGGGATCGAAGAATATCACCGCCTCGACACCCAGTAGCCCGTTCTTGGTGCCGCCAAAGCTCAACGCGTCGATGCCCGCGCGCCAGCTCAGCTCGGCCGGGGTGCAACCCAGCGCGGCGCAGGCATTGGCGAATCGCGCGCCGTCGAGATGCACCTTGAGCCCCCGCGCGCGCGCCGCGTCCGCCACCGCCGCGATCCGGTCGAGCGGATAGACCGAGCCGCGTTCCGTCACGGTGGTCAGCGATACGGGCCCCGGCTGGACGTTGTGCACAGCGCGCCCCATCAGCGGATCGACCGCCGCGGCCAGCGTGTCGGGCGTCATCATGCCGTCGGGCGCGTCCACCAGCGTCAGCTTGGCGCCGCCGGTGTAGAACTCGGGCGCGCCGCATTCGTCCTCTTCGATATGGGCCATGCGCGTGCAGAACACCGTCTCCCAAGGCCGGGTCATGCAGGCCAGCGCCAGCGCGTTGGCGGCGGTGCCCGTCGCCACGAGATGCACCGACGCCTCGGGCGCCTCGAAGATCTCGCGCAGCCGGTCGCGCACCCGCTCCATCGACGCATCGACGCCATAGGGCATGGCATAGCCGTCATTGGCCGCCGCCAGCGCCTCGATCACGCGCGGATGGGCGGGGCCCGCATTGTCCGAGGCGAAATACATCAGGTCGGCTCCTCGATGATGTGATCCTCCCAATCCTCTTCGTCGACCTCGAACTCGGGGACCGTGAGGCCGCGCGCCGAGACCCCGGCGGCGTGGACCGTTTCGGGATCGCCCGAGATCAGCGGATGCCAGTGAAACAGCTCGCGCCCCTCGTGCAGCAGCCTGTAGGCGCAGGTCTGCGGCAGCCAATAGGCGATGGATGGCAGGCTCTCGGCCGAGATCGAGACACATTCGGGCACGAATTGCCGCCGCACGGGATATTGCGCGCAGCGGCAGGTCGCGTCGTCGAACAGCCGGCAGGCGACGCGCGTCAGGGCGATCTCGCCCGTGTCCTCGTCCTCGAGCTTGTTGAGGCAGCACTTGCCGCAGCCGTCGCATAGCGCCTCCCATTCGGGGGGCGTCATCTCGGCCAGGGGCACCGTCTCCCAAAAGCGGGGGCGGCCGACATCGCGCCGGATCGGGTCGCGCCCGCGCCGGGGGCGGGGCCGCCGCGTCACGCGGAATCCGCGGCGAGTATGGCGCGCGCCCGCGCCGCGTCGCGGTCCATCTGCGCGACCAGCGTCTCGACGCTGTCGAACCGCTCTTCGCCGCGCAGGAACTCGACCAGCCCCACGGACAGCTCGCGCCCGTAGAGATCGCCGTCGAAATCGAAAAGGAAGGTCTCGAGATTGGGGGCGTTCTCGCCGAACATGGGCCGCACCCCGAGCGAGGCGACACCGCCATAGGCCCCCGCCTGCGGCCCGTCCAGCAGGTCGACCCGCACGGCATAGACCCCCAGCCGGGGCAGGTGCAGCCCCTCCATCGCCATGTTGGCGGTCGGATAGCCCAGCGCCCGGCCGCGTTTCGCGCCATGGATCACCGGGCCGTCGATGCGGTGCAGATGGCCCAGCAGCCGCGCGGCCAGACGCGGCTCGCCCGCGCTCAGCGCGGCGCGGATGCGCGTCGACGAAATGGCCTCGCCATCGGCATCGTCGAGATCGGCCACCGTGACCCCGAAGCCCAGGTCGCGCCCCAGCGCGACAAGCTCGTCGGCCCCGCCCGCGCGGCCCTTGCCGAACCGGAAATCGCGCCCGATCACGACATGGGAAAGGCCCAGCCCCTCGGCCAGAACCTCGCGCGCGAAATCCTCGGGGCTGAGCGCGATCATCGCCGCGTCGAAGGGCAGTTCGTAAAGCCGGTCGACCCCCAGCCGCGCAAGCCGGTGCGCGCGGGTATCGGGCCCGGTCAGGCGAAAGGGCGGGGCGTCGGGCGCGAAGACCTCGCGCGGATGCGGCTCGAAGGTGACGACGCCCAGCGGCGCGCCGCGGTCGCGCGCAACGGCGGCGGCGCGGGCGATCACGGCCTGGTGACCCAGGTGCACGCCGTCGAAATTGCCGATGGCGGCGCTGGCGCCGCGATCGGTGTCGTCGAGATCCCGAAAGGAGCGGAGCCGTCGCATGGCCGCCGGATAGCCCCGCCGCCCCACGGGTGCAAGGGCGTCGCCGCGGCCCCGCGCGGGCCGATCGCCGCGCATCGCGCGCGCTCAGCCCAGCTTGCCGATGGCGTAGAGCGGCGCCCAGTCCTGCGCCTTCAGCCAGTCGGCCAGCCGGTCGGGATCGGGCCCCGCCTCCGTCGTTCCGGTCTCGGCCGCGGCGAGCCCGCCGCTGACGAAAAGCGCGTCGATTCCTTCGCCCATGGCGCCCGCGATATCGGTGGCGATGCCGTCCCCGATGGCGAGAATGCGGTCGTCGGAGATTTCGCCGCCGCCGGCCTCGGCCAGCCGGTCGCGCGCCAGCGCATAGATCGGCGGGTGCGGCTTGCCGAAGGCAAGCGTCGGCCCGCCCATCTCGTCGTAAAGCCGCGCCACCGCGCCCGCGCACCATTCGCGCGTCTCGCCCCGGTCGACGACGATATCGGGATTGGCGTTGAGCAGCGTCAGCCCCCGCGCCTTGGCCGACAAGAGCTGCGGGCGCAGCGCGTCGGGGTGCTGGTCGGCCTCGAACAGGCCGGTGCAGACGATGCCCTCGGCCTCGTCCAGCGGCACGCGCCGGATCTCGACCGGATCGCCGACAAGGCCCATCGGCTCGAAAAAGGACAGATCGCGCGGCTCGCCGATATGATAGACGCGCCGGCCGACCGCCCCGCGGAACATCGCCGCGCGTGCCGCGTCGCCCGAGGTGGCGATGGCGTCCCAGGCGTTGTCGGGCACGCCCAGCCCGGCCACCTGCTCGGCCACGCCCGCGCGGGGGCGCGGCGAATTGGTCAGCAGCACCACGACCCCGCCGCCGCGCCGGAACGCCTGCAACGCCGCCACCGCCTCCGGGTGGGCCCTTATCCCGTCATGCACGCAGCCCCAGAGATCGCAGAACAGGGCGTCGTACTGGCCCGATATCTCGGCGAGGGAGGGGACGATTCGGGTCATGTCGCGCGCGCTTTCGCAAAGGGGAAACCAGCCGCCCTCGTGCCACGAAGCGGCGCGCGGTGCAAAGGCCCGGCCCGTCGCGCCATGGGTATTTCAGAAAGAGAAGATACAGGGGGAGCGCACGCCCCGCCGGATCGGTCGAGCCTGGCGTCCGGCGGAGCGGCGTCTCCTCTTGCGGTCATCGGCTCCCCAGCCTGTACCGCGGGACCGATCATGCCGGCCGAATCTTGACGAAAGACTAAGGGCGGCCGATTTCTCGCGCCGCCCCCGTCTTCTCTTTCTCAAATACCCATGCCCCGCCCGCAATCCGCGCAGGCGGACGGGTGCGGCGCTCAGACCGCGAGGTTGGGGATGATCTGCTTCTTGCGGCTGACGATGCCGGGCAGAACCACCGTGTCCGCGCCGCAGACGGTCGAAAAGCTCTTTTCGGCGATCTTGCGCACGCGGTCGTTGGGCACCAGCAGCGTCGCCTGCCCCTCGAGGATATCGACCACGAAAAGCAGCACCTCGTCGACGCCGTCCTCGGTCCTGACCGTCTCCATCGCGGCGACCAGCGCGTCCTTGCGCGCGAGGATCGTGTCGGGCGACGTGGTCTCGAGCACCGAGACGCGCATGGTCACGCCGCCGGTCTCGAACTCCTTGGAATCCATGCGCAGAAGCTCGACATCCGAAAAGGCCGAGACGTCGGACTTGGCCGCGAACATCTCGGCGGCATAGGCAGGGATGCGGATATCGAGATCCTCGGCCAGGCGCTCGGCCAGGTCGCGGTCGGCATCGGTCGTGGTGGGCGAACGGAACTCGAGCGTGTCCGACAGGATGCAGGTCAGCATGGCGCCCTTGATCTCGTCGGGCATCCGCGCGGCATCCTCGCCCATCAGGTCGTGCATGATCGTCGCGGTGCAGGCCAGCGGACGCATCGTGATGTCGATGGGCCCCCGCGTCTGCAGCGAACCGGTCAGGCGGTGGTGGTCGATGATCGCCTGGATGTCGGCCTGCCCGATCGTGTCGGGCAGCTCGGCCGCGTTGTTGGTGTCGACGATGACGACCGGCGTTTCGGGCTCGAGCGTATCGATGATGCGCGGGCGCAGCAGGTCCCAGCGCGACAGCATCCACGCGGCCTCGGTGTTGGGGTCGCCCAGCAGCACCGCCTCGGCGGTGTGGCCGCGGATCTCGGTCAGGTACCAGGCCCAGACGATGGGCGAGCCGGTGGAATCGGTGTCGGGGGATTTGTGGCCGAAAACGAGGGTGGTCATGTCGGTTTGTCCCGGAAAACTGCAATCGCGCGCGCTTATATGGACGCGCCCGGTCCTTGTCACCGCCCTGCGCGCTTTTTCGCGGCGCACGGGCGGGCTATCAGGCGGCATGTCCCTGCGCGAAACCGACCTCTATCCGCCCGTCAAGGCGTTCCTCCAGGCGCAGGGCTACGAGGTCAAGGGCGAGGTCGGCGCCGTCGACGTGGTCGCCTGCCGCGGCGCCGAGCCGCCCGTGCTGGTCGAGCTCAAATGCGCCTTTTCGCTGGCGCTGGTGCACCAGGGCGTGGCGCGGCAGGCGCTCAGCGATCACGTCTATCTTGCCGTGCCGCCGGGCAAGGGGCGCGCGCAAAAGGCCAATCTGGCACTATGCCGGCGGCTGGGGCTGGGGATGATGACCGTGCGTGCCGCCGACGGGCTGGTGACCGTGCTGTGCGACCCCGCGCCCTATGCGCCGCGACGCTTTCCCGCGCGCACGGGGCGGCTCCTGCGCGAATTCGCGCGGCTCGAGGGCGACCCGAACACCGGCGGCGGGCAGCGGCGGGGGCTGGTCACGGCTTATCGGCAGGACGCGATCCGGCTGGCGCGCGCGCTTTGCGCGGGGCCCGCGCGCGGGGCTGACCTGGCGCGCGCGACGGGGGTCGCGGCGGCGACGCGGATGCTGGCCGACAATCACTATGGCTGGTTCGAACGGGTGTCGCGCGGCGTCTACGGGCTGAGCCCGCGCGGCCGGGCGGAAATATCGCCGCGCGGCGATCACGCCCCCGTTGACACGCCGCCGGGCGGTCCCTAGATCGGCGTCATTGGCACTCTCTCAGTGTGAGTGCCAACACCAGACAGACATGAACCAAGGAGCGTTCAAGATGGCTTTCACCCCTCTGCACGACCGCGTGCTGGTTCGCCGCGTCGAGTCCGACGAGAAGACCAAGGGCGGCCTGATCATCCCCGACAGCGCCAAGGAAAAGCCCGCCGAGGGCGTTGTGGTCGCCTGCGGCGAAGGCAGCCGCAAGGATTCCGGCGAGCTGATCCCCATGGGCGTCAAGAACGGCGATCACATCCTGTTCGGCAAGTGGTCGGGCACCGAAGTGACCGTCGACGGCGAAGAGCTGATGATCATGAAGGAATCCGACATCCTCGGGATCATCTCGGGCGACGCGGCCTCCAAGGCCGCCTGATCCCCGGCACCCGCCGAATTTCCGCAAGCTTAACTTAACGACGAGGAGCACGCATTATGGCTGCCAAGGACGTCAAGTTCGAAACCAAGGCCCGCGACAGCATGCTGCGCGGTGTCAACACCCTGGCCAACGCGGTCAAGGTGACACTCGGCCCCAAGGGCCGCAACGTGGTCATCGAGAAATCGTTCGGCGCGCCCCGCATCACCAAGGACGGTGTGACGGTCGCGAAAGAGATCGAGCTCGAGGACAAGTTCGAGAACATGGGCGCGCAGATGGTGAAGGAAGTCGCTTCCCGCACCAATGACGAGGCCGGCGACGGCACCACCACCGCCACCGTTCTCGCCCAGGCGATCATCCAGGGCGGCCTGAAGTCGGTCGCCGCCGGCATGAACCCGATGGATCTCAAGCGCGGCATCGACCTCGCCACCTCCAAGGTCGTCGAGGCCATCAAGGCCGCGGCCCGCAAGGTCGAGAACTCCGACGAGGTCGCGCAGGTCGGCACCATCTCCGCCAACGGCGAGGCCGAGATCGGCCGCCAGATCGCCGACGCGATGCAGAAGGTCGGCAACGAGGGTGTCATCACCGTCGAAGAGAACAAGGGCCTCGAGACCGAGACCGAAGTGGTCGAGGGCATGCAGTTCGATCGCGGCTACCTGTCGCCCTATTTCGTCACCAACTCGGACAAGATGGTCGCCGAGCTGGAAGACTGCATGATCCTGCTGCATGAGAAGAAGCTCTCGTCGCTGCAGCCGATGGTTCCCCTGCTCGAGCAGGTGATCCAGAGCCAGAAGCCCCTGCTCATCATCGCCGAGGATGTCGAGGGCGAAGCCCTGGCCACGCTCGTCGTGAACAAGCTGCGCGGCGGCCTCAAGGTCGCGGCCGTCAAGGCGCCGGGCTTCGGCGATCGCCGCAAGGCCATGCTGCAGGACATCGCGATCCTGACCGGCGGCCAGGTGATCTCGGAAGATCTCGGGATGAAGCTCGAGAACGTGACGATGGACATGCTGGGCACCGCCAAGCGCATCTCGCTCACCAAGGACGAGACGACCATCGTCGACGGTCACGGCGACAAGGCCGAGATCGAGTCGCGCGTCACCCAGATCCGGCAGCAGATCGAGGAAACCACCTCGGATTACGACCGTGAAAAGCTGCAGGAGCGTGTCGCCAAGCTGGCCGGCGGCGTCGCCGTCATCCGCGTCGGCGGCATGACCGAAGTCGAGGTGAAGGAGCGCAAGGACCGCGTCGACGACGCGCTGAACGCCACCCGCGCCGCGGTGCAGGAAGGTGTCGTCGTCGGCGGCGGTGTCGCCCTGATCCAGGGTGCCAAGGCGCTCGACGGTCTCGAAGGCGCCAACAGCGACCAGGATGTCGGCATTTCGATCGTGCGCCGCGCGCTCGAGGCGCCGCTGCGCCAGATCGCCGAGAACTCGGGCGTCGACGGGTCGGTCGTCGCGGGCAAGATCCGCGAATCCACCGACAAGTCCTTCGGCTTCAACGCCCAGACCGAAGAATATGGCGACATGTTCAAGTTCGGCGTGATCGACCCCGCCAAGGTCGTGCGCACCGCGCTTCAGGATGCGGCCTCGGTGGCCGGCCTGCTCATCACGACCGAGGCGATGATCGCCGACAAGCCGCAGAAGGAAGGCGCCGGCGCGCCCGACATGGGCGGCATGGGCGGCATGGGCGGCATGATGTAATCAGCCGTCCGGTCATCCGACCGAACGATCGGGGCGCGTCCTTCGGGGCGCGCCCTTTTTCATGCGCGGGGCGCGCGCAGGGGCGGCGGGCGCGGCGCCCGGTCAGGCGGCGGGGCCGGTGCGGCGGTTGACATGCCCCATCTTGCGGCCCGGCCGCGCCTCGGCCTTGCCGTAGAGGTGGATCGCCGCCGCGGGGTCGCGCGCGATTTCGGGCAGGCGGGCGATATCGTCGCCGATCAGGTTCTCCATCACCATGTCGGAATGGCGCCGCCCGTCGCCCAGCGGCCAGCCGGCGACGGCGCGCACATGCTGCTCGAACTGGTCGATGGTGGCACCGTCCTGTGTCCAGTGGCCCGAATTGTGGACGCGCGGCGCGATCTCGTTCACGACGAGCCCCGTGTCGGTCACGAAAAGCTCGACCCCCAGCACGCCGACATAGTCCAGCGCCGTGAGGATGCGACCCGCGATCAGCACGGCATCGGTCGCCCGCGCATGGGGCAGGGCGGCGGGCAGGGTGGTGGTGCGCAGGATGCCGCCCTCGTGCAGGTTCTCGCCAGGATCGAAACAGGCCACCGCCCCGTCGAGCCCGCGCGCGCCGATCACCGAGATCTCGCGCGCAAAGCTCACATGCCCTTCGAGGATGGCGGGCGCCCCGGCCATCGCGGCCAGCGCGGCGCCGGCATCGTCGGGCGTCGCGATCCGTGCCTGCCCCTTGCCGTCATAGCCGAACCGCCGCGTCTTGAGGATGGCGGGCGCCCCGATCCGGTCGAGCGCCGCGCGCAGGCTCTCGGCATCGTCCACCGGCGCAAAGGGCGCCACGGCAAGACCAAGATCCCGCAGCCAGTTCTTTTCGGTCAGGCGGTCCTGGCTGATGCGCAGCGCCTCGCGACCGGGGCGGATCGGCACGCGCCGCTCGATCGCGTCGAGCGCGGCGGTGGGGATGTTCTCGAACTCGAAGGTGACGACGTCGCAGGCATCGGCGAAACGGGTCAGCGCCTCGGCATCGTCGAACGCCGCGCGGAAATGGTGGTTCGCGACATGGCTTGCCGGGCAATCGCCGGCGGGCTCGAACACGCAGGTCTTGAGCCCCAGCCGCGCCGCCGCCATGGCCAGCATCCGGCCAAGCTGCCCGCCGCCCAGGATGCCCAGCGTCGCGCCGGGCGGCAATGCGTCACTCATCGGCCTGCTCCTCGGGGGTTTCGGGGATCGAGGCGCTCAGCGCCGCGCGCCAAGCCTCGAGCCGCATGGCCAGCGCCGCATCGTGAACGGCAAGGATGGCGGCCGCCATCAGCCCCGCATTGACGGCCCCCGCCGCGCCGATGGCCATGGTCGCCACCGGATAGCCGCGCGGCATCTGGACGATGGAATACAGGCTGTCGACCCCCGACAGGGCGCGGGTCTGGATCGGCACGCCGATCACCGGCACCCGCGTCTTGGAGGCCATCATCCCCGGCAGATGCGCCGCCCCCCCGGCGCCCGCGACGATGACCTTGAGGCCGCGGCCCGCGGCATCGCGCCCATAGCTCCACAGCCGGTCGGGTGTACGGTGGGCCGAGACGATGCGCGTCTCGTGGGCCACGCCCAGCTCGTCGAGAATATCCGCCGCGTGGCGCATGGTGGGCCAGTCGGAC
Source organism: Palleronia sediminis (assembly GCF_004358695.1). Lineage (GTDB taxonomy): Bacteria > Pseudomonadota > Alphaproteobacteria > Rhodobacterales > Rhodobacteraceae > Palleronia > Palleronia sediminis. The sequence goes on along the minus strand of NZ_SNAA01000022.1, from coordinate 19,845 downwards.
TTGCTGCCCATGATGATTCCGACCTCGACCTCGCCCATATCCGCCCGTCCCTTTCCGTATTGCGCCGCGGCCGGACCGGCCGCACCCCTGCCTCGCGTGGATCAGGCGATGATGTCGGGGAAAAGCTCGTCCTCGATCCGGGCGATCTCGTCCTTCAGCGCGAGCTTTCGGCGCTTGAGCCGTTGCAGCGTCAGCATGTCGGCCCGCCCCTGTTCCTGCAGCGCGACCACCGATTCGTCGAGGTCGCGATGCTCGCGCTTGAGCACGCCGAGGCGGATGCGCAGCATCTGTTCGTGGTCGAGCCGGTGCGGATCGTTGGGCGGGTTCGCGTTCATGCGCGCAGATTGCCCCAGCCGCGCGCCGCGGTCCAGCGCCTCGCGCCGCGCCTGTCTCTCTTCTCTTTTCCAAATACCCGGCCCCGCCGCCGGGTGCCCGCGCCACGCTCGGGCCTTGCGCGCGGGGCTTGCGCGGAAAGGGCCAGCTCCCCATATTTCCCTTACGAGGACGGTTGCCGCGAACGGGACCGACCGCGTGATGCGTCGCTTTGTAAAAAGGACATACAGATGACAAAGATGGCTTTCGGATCCCATCCGTTCCTGCTCGGCTTCGAGCAGCTCGAGCGGCTGGTCGAACGAACCGCCAAATCCGATGCGGGCGGTTATCCACCCTTCAACATCGAACAGGTCGATCCGACCTCCTACCGGATCACGCTGGCCGTTGCCGGTTTCGCCGAAACGGACCTGTCGCTCACCGTCGAGGATCGGCAGCTCGTCCTGCGCGGCCGCCAGTCCGAGCCCGAGGACGACCGCCTGTTCCTGCACCGCGGCATTGCGGCGCGGCAGTTCCAGCGGACCTTCGTGCTGGCCGACGGCGTTGAGGTATCGGGAGCGCGGCTCGAAAACGGGCTTTTGCACGTGGATCTCCACCGCTCCGAGCCCGAGTCCGTCGTGCGGACCATCCAGATCGACCGGCCCTCCGGTCGCGACCAGTAAAGGGGTTTGACATGAACGAAGCCTATGATCTCTTCGCCGAGAACGGCGACAATATCGTCTATGTCCGCTCCGTCGACGTGGATGAACTGCCCGACGAGCTGCGCGAACAGGCCGGCGACCTGACCGAGCTCTATGCCGTCCACGCCGCCAATGGCGACCGCCTCGCGCTGGTGCGCGACCGCAAGCTCGCCTTCGTGGTGGCGCGGCAGAACGATCTCGCACCCGTCAGCGTCCACTGACGCCGGAACGATCGACGACACGACCGGACGGCGCGCCCCATGGCGCGCCGTTTCGCGTTCGGCGGGCCGGGCTTGCGCGGCGCCGCCGTCCCGCCTAGACGCCCGCCCATGTCGGCCGACCGCCTGAACCTGCGCGCCGTGCGCGCCTCGGTGCTTGTCGCCGCGATCCTCGTCGCGGCCAAGCTCTGGGCCTATGGCGTCACCGGCTCGCTCGCCGTGGCCGCGTCTCTGGCCGATAGCGGGCTCGACCTGATGGTGTCGCTGGGCGGGCTGGCGGCCGTGCGCTATGCCCAGAGACCGCCCGACGACGACCATGCCTTCGGCCATTCCTCGGCCGAGGATCTGGCCGCGCTGGGGCAATGCGTGTTCATCCTCGTCTCGGCCGCCGCCATCGCCATGGCGGCGCTGCTGCGGCTGGGCGACCCCGCCCCCCTTGCGCGCGAGAGTGCGGGGATCGCGGTCATGGCGCTGTCGGTCGCGCTGACCGCCGGGCTCGTCGCCTACCAGACGCGGGTGGCGCGGCAGACGGGCAACCGCGTTGTTCTGGCCGACCGGCTGCATTACCTCGGCGATCTCGTTCCCAATCTCGGCGCCATCGTGGCGCTGGGGGCGTCGCTGGCCTTCGGGCTCGGCGCGCTCGATTCGGTGATCGCGCTGGGGGCCGCGGCGATGCTGGCGGTGGGCGCGCTCAGGATCGGGGCGGGGGCGTGGGACGCGCTGATGGATCGCGCCGCGCCCGACGAGATGATCGCGGGCGTGGCCGAGATCGCCGCCGGCATCGAGGGGCTGCGCGGCTTTCACGACCTCAAGACGCGGACCGCGGGCAGCCGGGTCTTCGTGAACCTGCATGTCGAGATCGACGGGGATCTCACCCTGCGCGACGCCCACGAGATCGGCGCCGAGCTGCACCGCGCGATCCTGCGCCGCTATCCGCAGGCGCAGGTCATCATCCACAAGGACCCGGTCTGAGCGTTCGGCCCGCTCAGGTCTTGGCGCCGCGGCCAAAATCGGGCGCGTCGGTATCCTGCCCGGCCTCGACGATGCCGCGGCGGATGGCGCGGGTGCGGGTGAAATAGGACTCGAGCTGCGCGCCGTCGCCGGTGCGGATGGCGCGTTGCAGCGCGAAGAGCTCTTCGGTGAACCGCCCGAGGATTTCCAGCGTGGCATCCTTGTTGGCAAGGAACACGTCGCGCCACATCACCGGGTCCGAGGCCGCGATCCGCGTGAAATCGCGAAACCCCGCGGCCGAATAGCGGATGACCTCGCTATCGGTGACGCGGCCGAGATCGTCGGCCACCCCGACCATCGTATAGGCGATCAGGTGTGGCGTGTGGCTGGTCACGGCAAGGACGAGGTCGTGATGGTCGGCCTCCATCGTCTCGACCCGCGCGCCGATCCCCTGCCAGAACCGCGTCAGCCGGTCGAGCGCCCCGGCCTCGGCGCCCTCGTCGATGAGCAGGCAGAACCGGTTGCGAAACAGCGCGGCGAAGCCCGACTCGGGGCCCGATTGCTCGGTGCCGGCCAGCGGGTGGCCGGGGATGAAATGCACACCCTCGGGGATATGCGGGGCGACCGCGTCGATCACCGCGCGCTTGACCGAGCCTACATCCGTCACCGTCGCACCGGGGGCGAGATGCGGCCCGATCTCGGCAGCGACGGCGCCCATTGCGCCCACCGGCACGGCCAGCACCACGAGATCGGCGCCGTCGACGGCCTCGGCCGCGGTGGCGGTCACGCGGTCGCACAGCCCCCGCGCCAGTGCCACCTCGCGGGTGCGCGCCGAGCGCGCGGTGCCCACGATCTCGCGCGCGAGCCCGGCCTCGCGCAGCGCCAGCGCCATCGACCCCGCGATCAGCCCCAGACCGATGAAACAGACCCGGTCATAGATCACCCGTCGGACCCCTTGAACTGCCCGATCGAATGGGCGACCCGGCGGCAGGACGCCTCGTCGCCGATGGTGATCCGCAGGCAGTTGGGCAGCTTGTAGCCGCCGACCTTGCGCACGAGGATGCCGTCAGCGCGCAGATGCGCCTCGCAGGCATCGGCCTCGTCGGGGGTGGCAAAGCGGGCGAGAATGAAATTCGCCGTCGAGGTGTCCGACATCACGCCGAGCTCGGCCAGCGCCTTGGCAAGCCAGGTGCGCAGCCGCGCATTTTCGGTCCGGCTGCGTTCGACGAAATCGTGTTCGCGCACGGCGGCCTCGGCCGCGGCAAGCTGGGTATGGCCCAGGTTGAACGGCCCGCGCACGCGGTTCAGCACGTCGATCACCCGCTCGGGGCCGTAGGCCCAGCCGATGCGCAGCCCGCCCAGCGCGTAGATCTTGGAAAAGGTGCGCGTCATCACGACATTCTCGCGCCGCGTGACCAGCTTGGCCCCGGCGTCGTAGCCGTCGACATATTCGGCATAGGCCCCGTCGAGCACCAGCAGCACATGCTCGGGCAGCGATCCGGCCAGCCGCGCGATCTCGGTCGTGCCCAGCATGGTGCCGGTCGGGTTGGCGGGGTTGGCGACAAAGACGATCCGCGTGCGGAAATTGACGGCCTCGAGGATGGCGTCGACATCGACCTTGCGCTCGCGCTCGGGCACCTCGATCGGCGTGGCGCCGGCGGCCAGCGCGCAGATGCGATACATGAGGAACCCGTGCTCGGTATGGATCACCTCGGAGCCGGGGCCCGTATAGGCCTGGCAGAGCAGGGTGAATATCTCGTCACTGCCCGATCCGCAGATGATCCGCTCAGGGTCGAGCTTGTAGGTCTCGCCGATGGCGGTGCGCAGCGACAGGTGGTCCGACGAGGGGTAGCGGTTGAGCAGGTGAAAGGTCCGGCGCAGCGCCTCGCGCACCGCCTCGGGCGGGCCGGCGGGGTTTTCGTTGGACGACAGCTTGACGATGTTCTGGACGCCCTCGACATGGCTCGCGCCGCCGACATAGGGGGCGATCTCGAGAATGCCGGGCTTGGGATCTATGGCGTGGCTCATGGCGGTCTCCGGGGGTTGCGCCCTCCTTAGCGGGCTGCGGCGGCGCGCGAAAGACGCGTCGTGCCGCGGCGGCCGCCCGCCGGGCCGCGCGGCGACACCCCGGCCAAGCGAAAGGGCCGGACCTTTCGGCCCGGCCCCCCGTGATCGCGGATCGGAACGCCCTTAGTTCTGGGCGTAGAATTCGATGACGAGGTTCGGCTCCATCTGCACCGGGTAGGGCACATCCGACAGGCCCGGCGTCCGCACGAAGGTCGCCGTCATCTTGGAGTGGTCGACGTCGAGATAATCCGGCACGTCACGCTCGGGCAGGCCGGCGGCCTCGAGCACCAGCGCAAGCTGCTTGGATTTCTGACGGACCTCGATCACGTCGCCTTCCTTGACCTGGTAGGAGGGGATGTTCACGCGGCGGCCGTTCACCATGACGTGGCCGTGGTTCACGAACTGGCGGGCGGCAAAGACGGTCGGCACGAATTTGGCGCGGTAGACGACCGCGTCGAGGCGCCGCTCCAGCAGGCCGATCAGCAGCTCGCCCGTGTCGCCGCGGCGACGCTCGGCCTCGCCATAGATGCGGCGGAACTGCTTTTCGGTCAGGTCGCCGTAATAGCCCTTGAGCTTTTGCTTGGCGCGAAGCTGGACGCCGAAATCCGACAGCTTGCCCTTGCGGCGCTGGCCGTGCTGGCCGGGGCCGTATTCGCGGCGGTTCACGGGGCTTTTCGGACGGCCCCAGATGTTCTCGCCCATGCGGCGGTCGAGCTTGTACTTGGCAGACGTGCGTTTGGTCACGGCTGATCTCCTTCTGCGATGTAGAAGGGCGTTGTCCTCTGCCTTTCGGCCGACAGGCATCCCCTTGCGGGGGCCACCAACACCAATGAGGGGCGGCTTATACAGCCGTGCCCGCCCGTGTCAACGCGCGGCGCGAAAGGCGCGCCGCCCCGGCCCCGCCCCGGTGGGGCCGGCGCGCAGGATCGCGGCCTCGAACGGGTCCAGCACGCGCCGCGCGGGCGGGCCATAATTCGCCGCATCCCCGCCCAGCGCCCGCGCCAGCGACGCCGCCTGGTCGCGCGGAACGGCCTGCGCGGGCAGGCGGGCGGGGTCGAAGCTTTCGGACGCGACGCCATTGGCCCAGACGATGCCGTGAGGCGGCAGCAGGATGTGGTGATAGACGACCGAATGCAGCGGCCCGGCCCCGGTCACGGCATCGTCGTCGCGCAGATCGGCGGCAGCCACCAGCACCTCGGGCGTGCCGAAAAGCGCCCGCGCCTCGGCGCCGCGCATGAGCATCGCGTGATCGGGCGAGACCAGCAGATCGGCCTCGGGCAGACCGTCGCCAAGACCGCTCGCGCGCAGGCGCAAGGGCCGCAGCGCGGGCATGGCCAGCAGCCGCGCGCCCGTCACGGCACGGTGCCCCGCCCAGAGCACCTCGGCGGGGCCGTCGTCATGGGTCAGCACCCGGTCGCCGGGGCGCAGCACCTCGATCGCCACGGGGCCGCGCGGCGTGGCGATGCGGGTGCCGCGCGCGAAACAGATGACGCGGTCCTCGGCCCCGTGCAAGGCCGCGCGCCGCCGTTGCGGCGGATCGACCACCCAGAGCGGCGCCCCCCGCGGCGGAAGCCCCTCGGCAAAGACGACGAGCGGCCCGCGCCGCCCCTCGATCAGCGCGGCGGGGAAGACGCGGCGCCCGTCGGTCACGCGAAAGACGCCCTCGGGATCGTCGCCCGCCTCGTCCGGCATCCGGGGGCGCGCGGCGCGGGACGGCGCATCGACGCGCCGCAGCAGGGCGCGCACCGCCGCGCCCGCCCGCGCCCGCGCATCGGCCGCGCCCAGCGGATCGCCCAGCGGCAGCACCGCGCCGGGGCCGTCGAGGCGCAGCGCCTCGCCCGTCCAGGACCATTCGGCCCCCCGGCGCAGCGCGTCGCGCGGCGCATCGCGCAGCCCGTCCAGCCGCGTCTGCGACCAGGCCATGACAAAGATGCCCGCCGCGCCGGTCTTCATGTGGCTACCGCTCGTGCCGTTGCTCTTTTCGTTGGCCCGAGACTAGCACGGCGCAGCCCCTCCGCGATCCCCCGCGCGCCGACGCGTGCCGCGCTGAGTCCGCCGGGACACGGTTGCGGCTGGCCCGCCGCGTCCGGGCCGTGCTAAAAGGTCGCCCGAACGCCGCTGCGCGGCACCCCTGAGAGAACGAGGTTTCCCATGCAGCGTCGTGGATTCGTCACCCTGACCGCCGCCGGGCTTTTGACCGCCTGCGTCGAGACGCTGCCCACGGGCGGCACCTTCGGCGTCCGGCCGGGTATCGGAACGAACTGGATTCGGGATATCCAGGTCGCGGGTTCGCCCGGCGGGGCCGGGTTCGAGCGCACGCTGAGGTTCGCGATGCTCGACGCATTCGCCAGCCAGCTCAACATGGGTGGGACCGGCGTGGTCCGCGTCACCGTCACGACGCTGGACACGACGACGGGCCGCATCGCGGGCGAGGTCGCCTATTCCGAAAACGGCCAGCCCATGGGCGGCTTTCGGGTCGAGGCCCTCGCCGCGCCCGACCGCGAGTCGATGGCGCGCGCCTTTGCGGCCGAGGCGCATCGCATCGCCACCGGGGCCTGACCCCGGCGGCGCGCGCGCTCAGTTCTGGTCGGCGATCCAGCCGTCGACCTCGCGCCGGGCCTCTTCCTTGGTCTTGCCGTATTTGCGCTGGACGAGCCCTTCGAGCTTTTCGCGTTCGCCTGCGGCCTGGTCGACCTCGTCATCGGTGAGGCGGCCCCATCGTTCGCGGGCCGTGCCCTTGAAGTGTTTCCAGTTGCCCTTGATCTGATCCCAGTTCATCGCGCGCCCCCCTGACTGTATCGGCCCATGACAACGCTGCCCCGCGGCATGTTGTTCCGCGCTGCGGCATGGGCCTAGCCGCGAAACGGCACGACGAGGTCGGGCGGGCGGTGCCCGTCGGCGAATGTCTTGATGTTGAGCAGCACCTTCTCGCCCATCTCGCGCCGCCCCTCGCGCGTGGCCGAGCCCATATGCGGCAAGAGCACGACATTGGGCAGGCTGCGCAGCCGCGGGTTGAGCGGCGTGCCATGCTCGAACACGTCGAGCCCCGCCCCCGCGATGGCCCCCGCCTCGAGCGCGCGCACAAGTGCGTTCTCGTCGATCACCTCGCCGCGCGAGGTGTTCACGATCACGGCCCCGGGCTTCATCAGCGCGATGCGCCGGGCGTTCATCAGGTGAAAGGTCGCGGGCGTGTGCGGGCAGTTCACGCTGATCACGTCGACCCGCGAAATCATGTGGTCGAGACTGTCGTGCCAGACCGCGCCGAGCGGACCGGTCACCTGCTCGGGGGCGGGCGTGCGGTTGTGGTAATGCACCGCCATCCCGAAGGCGCGGGCCCGCCGCGCGACCGCCGTGCCGATCCGCCCCATCCCCAGGATGCCAAGCCGCCGCCCCGCGATGCGCCCGCCCAGGAACGCGGTCGGCGACCAGCCATGCCAGGCCCCGGCCTGCATCGCGGCAAGGCCCTCGGGGATGCGCCGCGTCACCGCGAGGATCAGCGCAAGCGTCATGTCGGCGGTGTCGTCGACAGTCGTGCCCGGCGTATGCGTCACGAGGATGCCGCGCTGCCGCGCGGTGGCCACGTCGAGATTGTCGACCCCCGCGCCGAACTGCGCGATCAGCTTGAGCCGCGGCCCCGCCCGCGCCAGGATCCCCGCGTCGATCCGGTCGGTGATCGTGGTCACGAGCACGTCGGCACGCTCGACCGCGGCGATCAGCTCGGCCCGCGTCATGGCCGAGTCGCAGGCGCGCAATTCAGCGTCGAACAGATCGGTCAAGCGCGCTTCGACTCCGGCGGGCAACTGGCGTGAAATTACAACAGTCAGGCGGCGGGGCGGCATCGACGATCCTCTGGCGGCTTTTCAGATACGGGGCCTTGCGGCAAACTGTCCGCTACGAGAACCCGGCACAAGAGCCACGAGGGCGCGCGTCGAACCGGGTCGAGGGCAGAGGCCGCGATGACGGCGAAAACAGGCAGGACACGCATGAGCATCCTTTCCCGCGGGGCGGTATGCCTCGCCGCGATCATCCTTTTCTGGACCAATCTCGCATGGGCGCAGGACGTGCGCGGCCCGGTGACGAACCTGCCGCTGCCGCGCTACGTGTCGCTCAAGGCGGCCGAGGGCAACGTGCGGCGCGGCCCGTCGCTGAGCCATCGCATCGACTGGATCTATCGCGCCCGCGACCTGCCGCTCAAGATCACGGCCGAGTACGGGCATTGGCGCCGCGTGCAGGATCGCGACGGGCAGGGCGGCTGGGTGCATTACGCGCTGCTGTCGGGGGTGCGCACCGTGATGGTCGATGCCGACGAGTTGGCCCTGCGCGCACGCCCCGACATGGGCGCAAGCGCGGTCGCCATGGCCCGGCGCGGGGCGCTGGCGCGGGTCGAGGAATGCACCCGCGACTGGTGCGAGATCCGCCACGAGGGCGCGGGCGGCTGGGCGCCCAAGACGGCGCTGTGGGGCGTGGGCCGCGACGAGGTCGTGAACTGACGCCACGGCGCCCGGTTTCCGGCGGGGGTGCGGATCGCGGCGTCGGATGGGTATTTGGAAAAGAGAAGAGAAAGCGCGCGCGGCGTTCACCGAATGGCAAGGAAGTGCTGCTAGACCGGGGCTGCGCGCAAGTGGAAGATCAGCGAGACCGCGGAAGGCCCGTCCGGCCTGACGACCCGGACATGGCTGCCACGGATCTCACCGGTGGGATCGACGGCCGGGGGTGACGCCCCGTCCCTGAGGGACTCGCGCCAAACTGGCGGCGCCGCCTCTCTTTCCCATATCATCGAACCGGCCGGAACCCGGCGCCGAGGATGCGGCGACCGGGCGATAAGGCGTGGCGCGGGCGGCTCAGCCCTGCGGATAGCCCAGCGTTTTGACCCGTGCCGCGATCTCGTCGAGAATGGCGGGGTCGTCTATCGTTGCGGGCACCGCGACCGCCTCGCCATCGGCCACCGAGGCCATCGTGCGGCGCAGGATCTTGCCCGAGCGCGTCTTGGGCAGCCGGTCCACCACCACCGCCAGCCGGAAGGCCGCGACCGGGCCGATATGATCGCGCACCAGCTCGACCAGCTCGGCGCGGATCTCGTCCTCGGGGCGGTCGATACCCTTGGACAGGCAGACGAAGCCCATCGGCACCTGCCCCTTGAGTGCGTCGCGCACGCCGATCACCGCGCATTCGGCGACGTCGGGATGGGTGGCCAGCACTTCCTCCATCAGCCCGGTCGACAGGCGATGCCCCGCCACGTTGATGACGTCGTCGGTCCGCGCCATGATCCAGAGATAGCCGTCCTCGTCCATCATCCCCGCGTCGCCCGTCTCGTAAAAGCCGGGAAAGGCCGAGAGATAGCCCTCGCGATAGCGGTCCTCGGCGTTCCAGAGCGTCGGAAAGGTGCCGGGCGGCAGCGGCAGCCTGATCGCGATGGCGCCCAGCTCGCCCTGAGGCTGTTCGGTGCCGTCGGGCGCGAGGATGCGCACATCGTAGCCGGGCATGGGCAGGGTGGGCGATCCGATCTTGACGGGCAGCTTCTCGATGCCGGTGGGGTTGCCCGCGATGGTCCAGCCGGTCTCGGTCTGCCACCAATGATCGTAGACCGGCACGCCCAGCACCTTGCGCGCCCATTGGATCGTGTCGGGATCGGCACGCTCGCCCGCGAGATAGAGCGCCCGCAGCCCCGAAATGTCGTATTTGGCCAGCTTGGCCGCCTCGGGATCCTCGCGGCGGATCGCGCGAAAGGCCGTGGGCGCGGTGAAAAAGCTGCGCACCCCGTGTTCCTCGATCACGCGCCAATAGGTGCCGGCATCGGGGGTGCCCACGGGCTTGCCCTCGAACACGATCGAGGTGTTGCGGTGGATGAGCGGCGCATAGGCGATATAGGAGTGGCCCACGACCCAGCCGACATCGGAGGCGGCCCAGAAGACCTCGCCCGGGTCGGTGTCGTAGATCGCCTTCATCGTCCAGTTGAGCGCCACGAGATGCCCGCCGGTCGGGCGCACCACGCCCTTGGGCTTGCCGGTCGTGCCCGAGGTATAGAGGATATAGGCGGGGTGGTTGCCCTCGACCCAGACGCAATCGGCGGGGGTGGCGCCGTCCAGCGCCGCGTGCCAGTCGATATCGCGCCCCTCGGTCATCTCGGCGCGCAAGGCGTCGCGTTGCAGCACGATGCAGAAATCGGGCTTGTGCGCGGCCTGCGCGATGGCGCGGTCCAGAAGCGGCTTGTAGGCCACGACGCGCGACGGCTCGATCCCGCACGACCCCGCGATCACCGCCTTGGGTTCGGCGTCGTCGATCCGCTTGGCCAGTTCGTCCGCGGCGAACCCGCCGAAGACGACCGAGTGGATCGCGCCGATCCGGGTGCAGGCCAGCATGGCCACCACCGCCTCGGGGACCATGGGCATGTAGATCACCACCCGGTCGCCCTTGCCCACGCCGCGTGCCGCCAATGCCCCGGCCAGCGCCGCGCATTGGGTCTGCAACTCGGCATAGGTGATCGTTCTCTTGGTGCCGGTCACGGGGCTGTCATGGATCAGCGCGGCCTGCGCGCCGTGGCCCGCGGCGACATGGCGGTCGACGGCGTTGTAGCAGGTGTTCGTCAGCCCGTCGGGGAACCATTCGTAAAGGGGCGCGCGGCTGGCATCCAGCGCGGTCCGGGGAAAGCGGTGCCAGTGGATGCGGCGGGCCTGTTCCATCCACCAGCCTTCGGGATCGGCCTGCCATGCGGCATAGACATCGGCGTAAGACATCGGTTTCCCCTCCCTGTCTGACATGGTGTTATGCCCCCGGTCGCGATGCGGCAAGCCGGGCCGGCGGGCCCGACCGCAGGTTAACGCAATCGAAAGGGTCGCCGCCCATGAAGACGTGGCGCATGTTCTGTCTGGCGCTCGCGCTTTGCGCCGCGCAACCGGCCGCGGCCCAGTCCGCCTGGACTTTGGTCGAGCGGGACCGCGATGCCGCGCTCACCGGCGCGCAGGTCTGTTCGGGCCGCGACCCGGTCAACCCGTTCTGCTTTGCCATCGGCTGCGACGCCGAGCGGCCGCGCCATGTCCTGCTGACGACGGCGCGGCCCCTGCCCGGCGAGGGGGTGCGGACAGTGCGCGTGCGCGTGGGCGGCGAGGCGGTCGCGAGCCTGCGCATGACGCCCGGCCCCGACGGGCTGAGCTATCGCGCGGGCTGGGACATGCGGACCGGCCCCGCGCTGGTCGAGGCGCTGGGCACCGGGCGCCGCGCCGTGCTGGCCGTGGGGCAGGGCGACGCGCGGCAGGCCCTGCGTATGCCGCTGGCCGGGTCGGCGCCGATCCTGAGCGCGGCGCTCGACCTCTGCCCGCGGCCGGGCACGCAGCCCGTGGCCGATCCCGCGGCCGAGGTCTTTGCCTGGATCCGCGCGCAATGCGCGGCCGCCGGGGGGCAGGCGGCGCGGGGGGCGGATTTCGTCGCGGCGATCGACCTCGACGGACGGCACGGCATGGATATCGCGCTGGATTACGGGGCCATCGACTGCGCCCCTTTGGCCGACGAGCTGTGCCGCGACGGGATGTGCCGCCGCTCGCTCTACGAGGCGATGCCGGACGGGCGGTTCCGCCACGTCTTTACCGGGTTCGCGGGGGCGGTCGCCGCGCAGACCCGGCGGCTTTTGCGGATCGAGGCGCCCGCCGCCGAATGCGGCGGCGAGGCCCCGTGCGAGCGGCTGTTCCTGCTCGAGGACGGGGTGCTCACGCCGCTGCGCCCCGGTCCCCCCGATCAGCCGTAATGCGCGACCGGCGTGCCCGCGATGGCCGACATGTTGAGCAGCCCGCGCGCCGAGATCGAGGGCGTCACGATATGGGCGCGGTTGCCCATGCCCATCAGGATCGGCCCGATCTCGAGCGCGTTCGCCTTCATCTTCAGCAGGTTGCGCGCGGTCGAGGCCGCGTCGATCCCTGAAAAGATCAGGCAGTTGGCCGCCCCGTCGAGACGCGAGCCGGGAAAGATCCGCTCGCGGATCTCGCGGTCGAGCGCGGCATCGGTATGCATCTCGCCCTCGTAGGCGAAATCGCGCGGCTCGGAATCGAGGATCTCGAGCGCGCCGCGCACCCGCACGCCGCTGTCGCAATTCGAGTTGCCGAATTGCGAATGCGAACACAGCGCCACCTGCGGCACGATCCCGAAGCGGCGGATATGGCGCGCCGCGGCAATGGCCGTGGCCGCGATCTGCGCGGGGGTGGGCACGTTGTTGACCTGCGTATCGGCGATGAAGAGCGGCCCGTCGCCCAGCATCATCAGCGACAGCGTACCGACGGGGTGCTGGCGGGGCGTCTGGAGGATCTGCGAGACGTAGTTCAGGTGCCACTGGAACTGCCCGAACGTGCCGCAGATCAGGCTGTCGGCCTCGCCGCGATGGACCATCACCGCGCCGATGGCGGTGGTGTTGGTGCGCATGATCGCCTTGGCGATATCGGGCGTGACGCCGCGGCGCTGCATGATCTCGTGATAGGTGCCCCAGTATTCGCGATAGCGCGCGTCGTTCTCGGGGTTCACGATCTCGAAATCGCGCGCGACCTCGATGGACAGGCCCGCACGCTCGGCCCGCTGGGCGACGACATCGGGACGGCCGATGAGGATCGGGCGGTCGGTCGTTTCCTCGAGCATGGCGTGGGCCGCGCGGATCACCCGTTCGTCCTCGCCCTCGGCGAAGGCGATGCGGCGCTCGGTGGTGCCCGCGGCCTCGAAGACGGGGCGCATGATCAGCGCCGAGCGGAAGACCGAGCCGTCGAGCTTGCGCTTGTAGGCCGCGATATCCTCGATCGGGCGTTCGGCCACGCCGGTCTCGCAGGCGGCGCGGGCGACGGCGCTGGCCACGATGCCCATCAGCCGCGGGTCGAAGGGCTTGGGGATCAGGTAATCCGGCCCGAAACTCAGTTTTTCGCCCTGGTAGGCGGCCGCCGCCTCGGCCGAGGAGGATTGCCGCGCCAGCGCCGCGATCCCCTCGACGCAGGCGATCTTCATCTCGTCGTTGATCGTCGTCGCCCCCACGTCGAGCGCGCCGCGAAAGATGAAGGGAAAACACAGGACGTTGTTGACCTGGTTGGGAAAATCCGAGCGTCCCGTGGCGATGATCGCATCGGGCGCGGCCTCGCGCGCCAGTTCGGGCGCGATCTCGGGGTTGGGGTTGGCCAGCGCGAATATGATCGGCCGCGGGGCCATGCGCTTGACCATTTCGGGGGTCAGAAGGTCGGGGCCGGACAGGCCCAGGAACAGGTCCGCGCCCTCGATCACGTCGCCGAGCCCCGCGGGCCCCTCGGGCTGGGCATAGGCGGCCTTTTGCTCGTTCAGGTCCGTGCGCCCGTCATGCACCAGCCCGTCGATATCGACGAGCCAGACGTTGCGCCGCTGCACCCCCAGCTTGAGCAGCATGTCGAGGCAGGCGATGCCCGCCGCGCCGCCGCCGGTCGAGACGATCCTGATATCCTCGAACGCCTTGCCCGCCAGCCGCAGCGCGTTCACCGCGGCCGCGCCCACCACGATGGCCGTGCCGTGCTGGTCGTCGTGGAACACCGGGATGTTCATGCGCTCGCGGCAGATCCGCTCGACGATGAAGCAGTCGGGCGCCTTGATATCCTCGAGGTTGATCGCCCCGAAGGTCGGCTCCAGCGCGCAGACGATCTCGGCCAGTTTCTCGGGGTCGGACTGGTTCAGCTCGATGTCGAAACAGTCGATATTGGCGAAGGTCTTGAACAGGACCGCCTTGCCTTCCATCACGGGCTTGGAGGCGAGCGCGCCGATATCGCCGAGCCCCAGAACCGCCGTCCCGTTGGTGACGACGCCGACGAGGTTGCCGCGCGTGGTCACGTCGCGCGCCGTTTTCGGGTCGCGCACGATCTCGAGGCAGGCCTCGGCCACGCCGGGCGAATAGGCGCGTGCAAGGTCGCGCCCGTTGGCCAGCGGCTTGGTGGCGCGCACCTCGAGCTTTCCGGGTCTGGGATGGCGGTGATAGTCCAGCGCGGCGGCGCGCAGGTTCGCGTTCGAGTCCCGTTCCAAATAAAACCCCTCCCGGTTCATGTCCGGGGGAGGTTTACAGCGCCGAAACCGGCTTGGCGAGGTCAGCCGCGTCCGGTTTTGCCTTGAAGTGTATCAATCCGTTTCGAGGCATCGGCCTTGGACAGGGAGGGGTCGAACTCTTCTCCCGCCTCCTCGCAAAGCGTCTTGAGATACGAAGCCTGCGCCCCGGTCATCCGTTCGTCGCCCGTCACCCAGTCGTCCACGGGCTTGTCGGCATTGCCGGGCGCCTCGGTCTTGGGGGCGTTCAGGGCGTCGTTGTCGGTCTTGTCGGCGGGCATTGGGGTTCTCCGTCTGTTCCGCGCGTCAACGCCGTACGCCCCGCCCGGTTCCGCGCCGCGCTTCAGTCGTCCGCGCGATCCTCGAGTGCCTCGATCCGCGCCTCGGCCTGCCCGCGGGTCAGGTTCGCGTCGAAGGGCTCGTCGGTCTTTTCGGTCAGTTCGCGCAGTTTTGCGGCCTGAACCTCGGTCATGGGCTCGTCGGCCTTGGGGTCGCCCCCCTCGACCACGGCGCCCGCAACCGGAAAGGTGGCGGCGCCCATCGGGTCCTTCTTGGTGCTGTCGGTCATGGCTCTCTCCCTCTGTCTGCGCCCAACGGCCCGGCGGGGGTGCGGTTCCCCTTGCCACTGCGCGGCGGCCATAGCAGTTTCGCGCCCATGGATGACCTTATCGATGCCGCCGCGCGGGTGCGCGAAAACGCCCATGCCCCCTATTCCGGCTTTCGGGTGGGTGCGGCCATCCGCACCGCCGGGGGGCAGGTGTTCACGGGCTGCAATGTCGAGAACGTGGCCTATCCCGAAGGCAGCTGCGCCGAGGCGGGCGCCATCGCGGCCATGGTCGCGGCGGGGGCGCGCGACATTGCCGCCGTCGCCGTCATCGCCGACAGCCCCGAGCCGGTGCCGCCCTGCGGGGGGTGCCGCCAGAAACTCGCCGAGTTCGCGGGCGCCGACGTGCCGGTGACGCTGGCCACGACCCGCGGCGCCCGCCGCGAGACAAGCGTAGGCGCGCTGCTGCCCGGCGCCTTCGGCGCGGGCCACATGGACCGGGAATGAGTACCACGGCCGACCTGCTGGCCGCCCTGCGCCGCGGCGAGACCCCGGCGCCCGAGGCGCTGGCAGGGTTCGCCGCCGGGCTGGCCGACGGGACGGTGAGCGACGCGCAGGCCGGTGCATTCGCCATGGGGGTCTGCCGCGGTCCGGGGCTGGGCGAGGCCGGGCGCGTGGCACTGACCCGCGCCATGGCCGGCGGCGGCGCGCGGCTCGACTGGTCCGATCTCGGGCGCCCCGTGGTCGACAAGCACTCGACCGGGGGGGTGGGCGATTGCGTGTCGCTGGTGCTGGCCCCCGCGCTGGCCGCCTGCGGGGCGGCGGTGCCGATGATCTCGGGGCGGGGGCTGGGCCATACGGGCGGCACGCTCGACAAGCTCGAGGCGATCCCGGGCCTCGCGGTGGACCTGTCCGCCGATGCGTTCCGCGCGACGATGCGTGCCTGCGGCGTGGCCATCGTCGCGGCCGGCGACGGGATCGCGCCGGCCGACCGGCGGCTCTATGCAATCCGCGACGTGACCGGCACGGTCGACCAACTCGACCTCATCACCGCGTCGATCCTGTCGAAAAAGCTCGCCGCCGGGCTGGGGGCGCTGGTGCTCGACGTCAAGGTGGGGCGCGGGGCCTTCATGGGCGATCTCGCAGCCGCCCGCGCCCTGGCCCGCGCGCTGGTGGATACCGCGCAGGCGGCGGGCTGCGCCACGGTCGCCTGGCTCACCGCGATGGACGAACCGCTTGCGCCGGCCTGCGGCAACGCGCTCGAGGTCATCGCCGCGATGGAGGTGCTGACCGGCGTCGCAGCCTGCCCCCGCCTGCGCGCGGTCACCGTCGCGCTCGGCGGCGAGGCGCTGGTGCTGGCGGGGCTGGCCGGGGATGCCGACGAGGGGCGCGCGCGGATCGACGACGCGCTTGCCTCGGGCGCGGCGGCCGAGCGGTTCGGGCGCATGGTCGCGGCGCAGGGCGGGCCGTCCGATTTCCCCGACCGCTGGGCCGACCGCCTGCCCGCGGCCCCCGTGGTGCATACCGTGACGGCCGGTGACGCGGGCTGCGTCGCGTCCATCGACGGCGCCGCGCTGGGCCGCGCGGTGATCGGGCTGGGCGGCGGCCGCCGGCGCGAGCGCGACCGCATCGACCCCTCGGTCGGGCTGAGCCAGATCGCCCGCATCGGCACGCGAGTCGAGCAGGGCGACACGCTGGCGCGCATCCATGCCGCCACGCCTGAGGCCGCCCGTGACGCCGAAGCGGCGGTGCGCGCGGCCATCGTCATGGGCGAGGGCGCGGCGCCCCGCGGCGACCTGCTGCTGGAGCGGGTGGCATGACCGGGCGCGCCTTTCTCGTCGTGCTCGATTCGGTCGGCATCGGCGGCGCGCCCGACGCCGCCGATTTCGGCGATGCTGGTGCCAATACCGTGGGCCATATCGCCAAGGCGCTGGCCGGGACCGACCGGCCGCTCGACCTGCCCCATCTGGATGCGCTGGGGCTGGGCCGCGCGGTTGAACTCGCGTCGGGCAGGGTGCCGCCGGGCATGGGCGCCGCGCCGCGCGGGCGCTGGGGGGCGGCGACCGAGGCCTCGCCCGGCAAGGACACGCCCACCGGGCATTGGGAACTGGCGGGGCTGCCGCTGCCCTGGGCCTGGACCTATTTCCCGAATGCCGAGCCGTGCTTTCCCGACGATCTCGTGGCCGAGGTCGCGCGGCTTGCCGGCACCGAGGGCATTCTCGGCAACCGCCTCGCCTCGGGGACGAACATCATCGACGAAGAGGGCGCGGCCCATATGCGGACCGGCTGGCCGATCTGCTATACCTCGACCGACAGCGTGTTCCAGATTGCCGCACATGAGGACCGGTTCGGGCTCGACCGGTTGCTGGACCTCTGCCGCGCCATCGCGCCGCGCCTGCACGCGATGCGGGTCGGGCGCGTCATCGCGCGTCCCTTTGCCGGCACCGAGGAGTCGGGGTTCACCCGCACCGCGAACCGCGCCGATTTCGCGCTCGAGCCGCCCGCGCCCACGCTTTGCGATCATGCGCAGGGGGCGGGGCGGCGGGTTCACGCCATCGGCAAGATCGGGGATATCTTTTCGATGCGCGGGATCGACACCACCGTGAAAGGCCCCGATTCCCGCCTGTTCGAGGCGCTGGTCGACCGGCTCGACACCGCCGAGCCGGGCAGCCTGACATTCGCCAATTTCGTCGAGTTCGACAGCGTTTTCGGCCATCGCCGCGATGTCGAGGGCTATGCCCGCCATCTCGAATGGTTCGACGCCGGGCTACCGCGCCTGCTGGCCGGGCTACGGCCGGGCGACATGCTGACGATCACCGCCGACCATGGCAACGACCCGACCTGGCGCGGCAGCGACCACACCCGCGAACGGGTGCCGGTGCTGGTGGCGGGGCAGGGGGCCGGGCCGCTCGGCCATGTCGCCTTTGTCGATGTCGCGGCCAGCATCGCCGCCCATCTCGAGCTGCCCGCGCACGGGCCCGGAAGGAGTTTCCTGTGAAAGACCAGCCCAAGATCGAGCTTCACCTCCATCTCGAGGGCGCGGCGCCGCCGGCCTTCATGAAGGGGCTCGCCGCGCGCAAGGGGCGCGATATCTCGCATCTTTTCGACGCGGCGGGTCGCTACAATTACAGCGGTTTCGTCGATTTCCTGCGGGTCTATGAACAGGCCTGCGAGCTGCTGGAAACGCCCGAGGATTTCGGCGCGCTGATGTTCGAGGTGCTGACCCGCAGCGCCGAGCATGGCGTCATCTATACCGAGCTGTTCCTGTCGCCCGATTTTTGCGGCGGCCGCGACCTGTCGGCCTGGCGCGACTATCTCGCCGCGATGGAGGACGCCGCCGCCCGCGCCGAGGCCGCGCATGGCATCAAGGCCCGCGGCATCGTCACCTGCATCCGCCATTTCGGCCCCGAGGCCGCGCGCGAAACGGCGCGCTGCGCGGCCGAGACGGCGGGCGGGTTCATCACCGGCTTTGGCATGGGGGGCGACGAATCGGCGGGGCGGACCCGCGATTTCGCCTGGGCCTTCGACCATGCGCGCGAGGCGGGGCTGGGGCTGACCACCCATGCGGGCGAATGGGGCGGGCCGGGCAACGTGGCGGCCGCGCTCGACTGGTTGCGGGTCAGCCGGATCGGCCACGGCGTGCGCGCCATCGAGGATCCGGCGCTGATCGAGCGGCTCGTGGACGAGGGCATCGTGCTCGAGGTCTGCCCCGGATCCAACATCGCGCTGGGCCTGTTCCGCACGCTCGACGAACACCCGATCGGGCGGCTGCACGCGGCAGGCGTCAAGCTCTGCGTCTCGACCGACGATCCGCCGTTCTTCGGCACCACCATGACGCGCGAGCACCAGTCGCTGGCCCGCGCGCTGGACTGGGACGACGCGGTTTTCGCCGGCATCGCCGAGGTTGCGGCCCGCGCGGCCTTCTGCGACGAGGACACCCGTCGCGAATTGCTGGAAAGGATCGCCCGATGACCCAACACCTCCAGGTCGTGGAGCATCCGCTTGTCCGGCACAAGCTGTCGATCATGCGCGAGGCGGGCACCTCGACCGCGGTGTTCCGGCAGCTTCTGCGCGAGATCAGCCAGCTACTGGCCTATGAGGTGACGCGCGACCTGCCGATGACGACCCGGCGGATCGAAACGCCGATCTGCCCGATGGACGCCCCGGTGCTGGCGGGCCGCAAGCTCGCGCTGATTTCGATCCTGCGCGCGGGCAACGGGCTGCTCGACGGGATGCTCGACCTGATCCCCTCGGCGCGGGTCGGTTTTGTCGGGCTCTACCGCGACGAGGCGACGCTGACCCCGGTGGAGTATTATTTCAAGGTTCCGGGCGATCTGGACGGGCGCGTGGTGATCGCGGTCGACCCGATGCTGGCCACGGGCAACTCGTCGGTCGCCGCCATCGACCGGCTGAAAGAGGCCGGCGCGACCGATATCCGGTTCCTGTGCCTGCTGGCCGCCCCCGAAGGCGTGGCCCGCATGAAGGACGCGCATCCCGACGTACGGATCGTCACCGCCGCCCTGGACGAACGGCTCGATGAAAAGGGCTATATCGTGCCGGGCCTCGGCGATGCGGGCGACCGGATGTTCGGCACCAAGTAAGCCTTTGCCCCGGCGGCCCGGATGGGCCATTTTGGGGCGATACAACGGTCCTGGGGGGGACGCCAATGTTAAGAACGCTCGTCATCGCGGCGGCAGCGGCGCTTGTCGCCGGCCCCGGCCTCGCGCAACGCCTCAGCGAGGCGCCGCAGCCGGCCGAGTTCCCGCCCGAAAGCTATACCTCGCGCCAATATGTCGACAGCCGCGGCTGCGCCTATGTGCGCGCGGGGCAGGGGCCGACGGTGATCTGGGTGCCGCGCGTGACCGACGACAAGAAACTGGCCTGCGGCTTGCGGCCCACCCTGCGCCGCACCGCCGCCGATACGGCGCCCGTCATCCCCGACCCCAGGCCCGCCGCGGCCCCCGCACCGGCCCCCGCGGTCGCGGCCCCGCAGGCCGTGCGGGTGGCACGGCCGCCCCGGCAGCCCGCGACC
>NZ_SNAA01000021.1 GCF_004358695.1 Palleronia sediminis | reverse complement strand
ATGACGTGTGACGACAAAATCCGCGCGGATTGCACCTTGCGCTCAGCCTAACTCATTGATTCTTCGTCTTGGCCGATGCGCAGCAGCCGAAAATCACCCCCGGAAGTGTCGAACTTCCGGGCGCGATCACCGGCTCGCCGCCCCGCAAATCCGACAACACCGCGGCGCCGATCCTGCGCGACGACGAGACGCCCAGCAGCGGCCCCGACCGCTTTGCCGCGCTGCTTTGGGGGGTCCGGGGCCTCGCCCCCGCCTGACGGCGCCGCGCCGCGGATCACCCGCGCAGGAAGGCCGACCTTTCACGCCGGGCATAGCTGGCCAGATCGGTGGGCGGGCGCCCCAGGAGGCGCGCGAGGTCGGGCAGCACCGGCGCGGCGCGGCCCATCCGCTGAACGGTGTAGAGCGCCCCCATGACCAGCGCCATCGGCATCGCGCGCCCGGATCGAACCTGGCCCGCGACAAAGCCCGGCAGCGACACGCGGCGGTGGCGGATGGGCCGCCCGAGCACGTCGGAGAGGATGGCCGCGACATCGCCGAAACTCAGCGCGGCGGGACCCGTCAGTGCGTAGCCACGCCCGTCATGCGCGCCGGGATCGCGCAGGATCGCCGCCGCCGCTGCCCCGATATCGTCCACGTCGACAAAGGCCGACCGCCCCGCGCCCGTGGGCACCGCGATCTCGTCCGTGTCGCGGATCGCGGGGCCGTGGATATCGGCGAGGTTCTGCATGAAATCGGCCGGCCGGAGAAAGCTGTGGGCAAGGCCGCTATCGCGGACCGCGGCCTCCATATGGCGATGCGGCAGGACGCGCGACCGATCCGCCCCGTAGACCGACGCGCAGATTACATGGCCGACCCCCGCCGCGCGCGCCGCCGCCATCAGGCGGTCGAACGGGGCGCGCGTCGTCGCGGGCGGCGGGCGCATGACGAATAGCGCGTCGCACCCGGACAGGGCCGCCGAAAAGCCCCCGGCATCGTCGAGATCGAACCGCGCGGTCTGCGCGGCGCCCGCCACCGGGCGACCCGAGCGCGAGGCGGCACGCACCGGCCTTTCGGCGTGGCGGATCACCGCCCCGCCCATCCGGCCCGTGGCCCCCATGACGAACAGCATGTCGCGGCTCCTTTCGAGAACGGGCTGTCGAAGGCCCCCCGCGCCCCCGTATCGACGCAGGCCCCGCGCCCCCTATCTTGACCCCTGTCGCAAAAGCAGGAGGTCGCCATGGCCTATCACGGAACATACGAAACACCCGAAGAGATCCTGCACGACGAGTCCCTCGACCGATCGCAGAGGATCCGCCTGCTCGAGCAATGGCGCGACGACAAGTCGGCCTATCTGCGCGCCTCGGGCGAGGGGATGGGCGGCGAGGTCGAGGCCGACCTGCTCAAGCGGATCAAGAAGGCGCTCGCCGCGTTGCGGGAGGGCACCGGCCCGGCCTGAGAGCCGCGCGTCAGGCCTACGCCCGGTTGGCGCCGGGGCCGCACGGGGCGGGACCGGACGCCGCCCCGCCCCAAAAGAGGGACTTGAGCCGGTTTCGCGAAAGGGGCGATCACCATGGACGATATCGCAACGGGGTCCGCCCCCGCGCATGCGGTGGACGAGGCGGTGCGGCTGGGCACGCTCGGCCGCGACGAGATCCTCGACCGTCTCGCGCGGCTTTCGCTCGACCGGCGGGCCGCGGTCTTTGCCTATCTCGCGCCACGCCTTCAGGTCGAGCTGGCCCAGCGGATGGATCGGGGCGCGCTGGCCGAGATCGTGACCGGTATGGATGCCGACGACCGCGCCGATCTGTTCAACCTGCTCGCCGACGACACGCAGGGCCGACTGCTGGCCGATCTCGCGCCGCCCGAGCGCGAGGATATCGCCCGGCTCGCCGCCCATGCCGAGGGCACGGCCGGGTCGATCATGACGACCGGCTGCGCGTCGCTGGGCGCCGGGGCCACCGCGCTCGACGCGCTCGATGCGCTGCGGCGCGAGGCCCCCGAAGAGCCCGCGATGCACCGGTTCCACGTCCTCGACGCCGGGCGGCTCGTCGGGGTCGTCACGCTGCGCGATCTCATCCTCGCCTCGGACGACGCGCCGCTGGGCGAGCTGATGGACGCGGCGCCCGTCACGATCCATCCCGACGCCAGCCGCGAGGAGGCCGGGCGCCTGATCGCGCGCTATGACCTGCCGGCGCTTCCGGTTGTCGACGAGGGCGGCCTGCTGCTGGGGATCGTGACCCATGACGACGCCGCCGATGCGCTGGTGGCCGAGACGACCGAGGATTTCCACAAGAGCTCGACCGTGCTGCCCTTTGCCGAGAACCTCAGGCAGGCGGGGATCGGGCTGCTGTATCGCAAGCGTGTCGTGTGGCTGGCGCTTCTGGTGTTCGGCAACCTCTTTTCCGGGGCTGGGATCGCCTATTTCGAAGAGATGATCCTTGCCTACGTGTCGCTCGTATTCTTCCTGCCGCTGCTCATCGACAGCAGCGGCAATGCGGTCTCGCAATCGGCGACGCTCATGGTGCGGGCGCTGGCCACGGGCGATGTCGCGATGAAGGACTGGCGCGACCTGATCGCGCGCGAACTCGCCGTCGCCGCGGCGCTGGGCCTGACGATGGCGGTGGTGGTGGCCCCCATCGGGATCTGGCGCGGCGGGGCCGAGGTCGCCGTGGTGGTCGGCCTGACCATGACGGTGCTGGTGCTGATCGGATCGCTGGTCGGCATGTCGCTGCCGTTCCTGCTGAGCCGGTTCAACCTCGATCCGGCGACGGCCAGCGGGCCGCTGGTCACGACGATCTCGGACGGGGTCGGGGTGCTGGTCTATTTCTCGATCGCGACCCTGATCCTGGGGGCCTGAGCGGCGCCCCTGCATCGCTTGGCCGCGCCGCCCCGGAAAGGCGTGAAGTCGCGGCACAGGTCGTCCAGTATCGGCGGGCGGCCATTCGTTTCACCGGTGGCCCGGCCACCTGCGGAGTATCATGCCCGATCTTGCCAGCCTCCTGTCGATTGCCGCGACCGTCTATGTGGCGGCCGCCACGGTATTCATCGTGTCCGAGAACCGGCGCCCGCAATCGAGCTTTGCCTGGCTGTTCCTGTTCATCACGCTGCCGGTGCTGGCGCCGGTGCTCTACATCCTCTTCGGCCGGATGCGGGGCGGCGTCGGGCGCACGCGGACCCTGACGCGGCACGACCTGCCCGGCCATCTGGCGCAATCGCTCGACCGGGTCGAGGCCGAGCACGAACGCGCCCTCGAGGATCTGGCGACGCGGCCCTTTCCACGGGTTCGGCTGGCGCGGCTCGTCTATTCCAGCGCTCAGGTCTATGTCAGCCTGTCGAACCGGGTCGAGATCCTTCAGAACGCGTCCGGGAAATACCCGCGGCTGATGGACGACCTGCGCGCGGCGCGGTCGAGCATCCACCTGCAATACTACATCTGGGAAAACGACGGCGTCAGTGCCGAGTTCGAGGCGATCCTGGCCGAGCGCGCGGCGGCGGGGGTCGAGGTTCGCCTGCTCTACGATCCTGTCGGCTCCATCGGCCGGTTCGGCCCCTTCCGGCGGCGCGCGCTGCGCGACAAGGGCATCGACGCGCGGCCCTATTCGCCGCTGTGGCGGGTGCACACGATCTCGTATCGCAACCACCGCAAGATCGCGGTGATCGACGGGCGCGTGGGCTATACCGGTGGGCTGAACATCGGGGACCAGCATTTCGATCCGGGGCCGCGCTTCGACCATTGGCGCGACACGCATCTGCGGCTCGAAGGGGCGGCCGTGCTGGCCCTTCAGGGCGTTTTCGCGATCGACTGGTCGAACGCGACCCGCGAACAGATCCTCGGGCCGGACTATTTCCCCGCCCTCGCCGATGGCCCGCAAGACGGGCTGCCGGTGCAGCTTTGCCTGTCGGGGCCCGATTCCCAATGGCGGGCGGTGCGGCAGCAATATTTCGCGATGATTGTGGGCGCGCGCCGCCGTGTGCGGGTGCAGACGCCGTTCTTCATCTTAGACGAGACGGTGATGGAGGCGCTCAAGGCCGCGGCGCTGGCCGGGATCGACGTGTCGGTGATGATCTCGGCCGAGGGGCCGGGCCAGTATCTGCCCTACTGGGCCGCCAATACCTTCAAGGCCGAGGCCGCCGAGGCCGGGGTCGAGGTGCTGCTCTACCAGGGCGGCTATCTGCACGCCAAGACCGTGACCGTCGACGGCGAGATCGCGTCGGTCGGCTCGGGCAACTGGGACATCCGGTCGTTCTCGATCAATTACGAGCTGAACGCGCTGATCTACGATGCGGGGGTGGCGGCCGAGCTCGAGGCCGCCTTTGACGCGGACCGCAACTTGTGCCTCGCGTTCGACGCCGCCGCGTATCGCGCGTCGCCGCCGCTGCGGCGCCTGCGCGATTCGGCCGCCCGGCTGATCTCGCCCCTCATGTGAGCGGCGCGGGCGGCGTGCGCCGGGCCTGCGTCACTCCGCCAGGACATCCTGCCATTCGGGATGCCGGTCGATCTGCGCCTTGGCAAAGGGGCACAGCGGGACGATCCTGCGCCCTTCGGCGCGGGCATCCTCGACGCCGCGCTGCACGAGCGCCTGTCCGACGCCGCGCCCGCGCAGGGCATCCGGCACGGCCGTATGGTCGATGATGATCGTCTGTGGACCGGCGCGGGAATAGGTCATCTCGGCCTCGTGCCCGTCCACCGTCGCCGTGTAACGGCCCTTGGTTTCGGTCACGTCGCGGGTGATGGCGATATCGGTCGTCATGGAAAGCTCCGTCATGCGGTCGGGCCGGTCGGTTGCGCCAGCTTGAGTGCGATCAGATAGGGCGGTGCCCGGCGAACGAAAGCCGCGCCGCGATCCGCCTGCCGATCTGACCCTTCCTGACAGATTGTCGCGGGGCGGTGGAACCGCCCCACTCTTCCGAGGCTTCTCTTTGGGACAGGGCCGGACGGTACAGGCGTCGGGTCGGACGGTGGAACGTGAAAGCGGGTGGTGCGTCATGCGGTCATGTATCGGGAAATCACTGTTGGTCGGGATCCTGGCACTGGGGCCCGTCGCACCCGCCGCCGCACAGACCCAATCCGAAGCGGCCTGGCTCGAGACCGTCGAGGCCGAGGGCCCGACCGAGATCGAGCGCGGCGCATACCTCGCCCGCGCGGCCGACTGCATGTCCTGCCATATCGGCCCCGACGGCACGGCCTATGCCGGGGGAAAGCCCATCGAGACGCCGCTGGGCGATATCGTGGCGCCCAACATCACGCCTTCGGACGAATACGGCATCGGCGATTACGACCTTGCCGATTTCCGCGCGGTGCTGCGCGACGGCCGGTCGCCCGATCATATGCTCTACCCCGCCATGCCCTATGCCTATTACCGCGACATGCCGGACGAAGATATTGCCGCGCTCTGGGCCTATATGCAGACGGTCGAGCCGGTGGAGCGCGCCCCCGAGGCCGAGACCGATCTGCCGTTCCCGTTCAACGTCCGCCTCTCGATGCGGGTCTGGAACGCGCTGGCGCTCGATGACCGCACATGGCCGCAGGACCCGCAGCTTGCGCGCGGTGCCTACCTTGTCGACGTGCTGGGCCATTGCGGCGCCTGCCATACGCCCCGCAACGGACTGATGATCCCGCAAGACGACCAGTATCTCGGCGGGGCGAAGATCAGGGGATGGATCGCGCCCAACATCACCCCGGCCGACAATGGCGGCCTGGGCCATTGGGAGGTCGCGGATATCGCCGATTACCTGCGGACCGGGCAGGCGATGGATGTCGTGCAGGCCGCCGGTCCGATGGCCGAGGTGGTGCATTTCTCGACCCGCCATCTCGACGATGACGACCTGATGGCGATCGGCGCCTATCTGAAATCCGTCCCGACGCTGCCGACGCCGGGCCAGGAGCGGCCCATCGTCCTGCCCGCGGCCGAGCGTCCCGAATACGCGCACGAGTTCGGCTCGATCCGCGAAGACATGACGCGGGCGCTTGCGGATGACGGCGTGACCGGCACCGCGCGGCTCTATGTCGAGACCTGCGCCTCGTGCCACGGGGTCGACGGGCAGGGGCAGGCCCCGGCCTATTACCCGCCGCTTCAGGACAGCGCGACGATCCGCCGGGCCGATGCGACCAACCTTGTGCAGGTCATCGCCAACGGCGTGCAGCACGAGATGCTCTATCGCGCCCCGCCCATGCCGGCGCTGCGCGGTGATCTCACCGACCCGCAGATCGCCGAGCTGGCCAACTATGTCCGCACCGAGTTCGGCGGCTTCGAGACCAGCGATCTGGCCGCCGAGGACGTGAACGCGATCCTGAACCCGGTGCAGGATCTGCCCTTCTACATCGAATACGCCGCCACCCTGGCCTGGATCGCGATTGCGCTCGTGCTGATCGGGCTCGCCGCGCTGGGTTGGCTTGTCTGGTCCCGCTATGGGCGGGGCGAAAGGAGCGGAGCATGACCATGCCCATCACGATGCCCACCCGCCGGCAGCTGCTCGCGATGATCGGAACGTCCGCGGGGTCGGCTGCGATGTATCAGGCGATGACCTCGATGGGGTTCGCCGCGACCTCGGATTACACGGGCAAGCCGCCGCCGCTTGCAGGCGCGCGCAACGGCGAAAGCGTCGTGATCCTGGGCGCGGGGCTGGCCGGGCTGACGGCCGCCTACGAGATGCGGCAGGCGGGCTACAACGTGAAGGTTCTGGAGTACCAGGACCGGGGCGGCGGGCGCTGCTGGACCATCAAGGGCGGCGATCGCTTTACCGAGCTCGGCGGCGCCGAAGTGACCTGCGATTTCGAGACCGGTTATCTCAACCCCGGCCCGTGGCGCCTGCCGATCCATCACTACGCGGTGTTCGATTACTGCCGCAAGCTGGGGGTCGCGCTCGAGCCGTTCATCATGAAGAACGAAAAGGCCTATCTCCACAACTCCAAGGCCTTTGGCGGCACGCCGCAGCAGATCGGCCATGTCGAGACCGATATCCGGGGCTATACCTCCGAGCTTCTGGCGAAATCCGTGCGCCAGGGCGCGCTCGACGAGACCGTGACGCGCGAGGACCAGGAGAGGCTGCTCGAGGGTCTCAGGGGCTGGGGCGTGCTCGACAAGGATTATCGCTATGTCAAAAGCGACGAGCTGGGCGAGGTGCGCGGCTGGGACGTCCTGCCCGGCGGCGGGCTGATGCCCGAAGCCGAGCCGTCGACGCCGATCGCGATGTCGCCGCTGCTGCAATCGGGCCTGTGGAACGATCTCTTCACCTTCAACCACTACAACCACCATCCCGCGCTGTTTCAGCCTGTCGGCGGCATGGGCAAGATCGGCGATGCCTTCACGCGGGAATGTCGCGACCTGATCCGTTTCAATTCGCAGGTCGTCCGGGTCGAGCAGGGCGAGAACGGCGTGACCGTCCATTATCGCGACCGCGAGGGGGGCGACGACATTCTGCAGGAGACGGCCGACTGGTGCATCTGTACGATCCCGCTTTCGGTGCTGGCGCAGATGGATATCGACGTGTCCGACGCCAAGAAAAAGGCCATCGCCGCCGTGCCCTATGCCTCGGCGTTCAAGGTCGCGCTCGAGTTCAAGCGCCGTTTCTGGGAGGAGGACGAGTGGATCGTCGGCGGCATCAGCTATACCGACCTGCCCATCGTCCAGATCGCCTATCCGTCCCACGACCTGTTCGACAAGGGGCCGGGCGTGCTGCAGGCGGCCTATGACACCTATACGGCCGAAAAGAACTGGACCTACACGTTCAACGCGCTCGACCCCGAGGAACGGATCATCGCCGCGCGCGAATACGGCCGCCGCATCCATCCGCAATACGATGCCGAATACATGAGCGGCACCTCCTGCGCGTGGCATCGCGTGCCGTGGACGCTCGGATGTTACGGCCAGTGGACCGAAGAGCTGCGCGCCGAGCATTACGAAACGCTCTGCGAGATCGACGGGCGCGTGGTGCTGGCGGGCGAGCATTGTTCCCACATTCCCGCCTGGCAGGAAGGCGCGATCCTGTCGGCGCTGGATACGATCCGGCGGCTCGACCGCCGCGTGAACGCCTGACGCGAAAGGATGCAGCGATGAAGACCACGATCACGATGCTGCCGGTGGCGCTGTTGCTTGCGGGGTTCGCCGTCGCGCAGGATGCCCGGCCCTTCGACGCGCCGGTGGACTCGCCGCCCGACCTGCCGACCGCACCGGCCGGCCCCTCGCCGGTCGAGGGCGCCGAGGAGGTGCTGCAGATGTTCTCGCAACAGCCCGACCAGTTCACCCAGACCGGCGGGGCCGCGCTTTACGATACGAGTTGCCGCGCCTGCCATATGGGCGAGGGGCAGGGGGCCATCGGCGCGGGAACCTATCCGCACCTCGCCGCCAACCCCAAGCTGACGTCGAAATACTACATCGTCACGGTGCTGCTGACCGGCTATCACGGAATGCCCCGCTTTGGCGACCAGATGGACGACGAACAGATCGCGGCGGTGTCCAACTATGTCCGCACCGCCTGGGGGAACGCCTATCCGGGCACGGTGACGGCCGAGGATGTCGCGGGGTTGCGCGGCAAGGGCGAGGGGGCGGGCGACTGACGCCCCCGGTCAGCTTGTCGGGGCCGGTGCAAGCCGCGCGATCAGCGACGCGGGATCGGCCAGTTCGGGCGCGGTGATGACCGGCCCCGCATAGGGGCGCAGATCGCCGGCTGACACGCGCGCCTCGATCGCGTCGAGCGCGGCCTCGGCATCGTCCATCGGTGCGCCGAACAGGTCGTAGATCGAGTAGTCCCACCAGCGCGACGCCATGAGCCGTTCGGCCACCGCATCGGGAAACCGCAGACGCGCCACGCGGCCGGGGGTGCCCGTGACCACGGCATAGGGCGGCACGTCCCGCGTCACGGTGGCCCGCGCGCCGATGACGGCGCCGGTTCCGACGGTGATGCCCGCCCTGAGATAGGCGCCCTGCCCGATCCACACATCCGCGCCCAGCTTCGTCACCGGGCAGGCATCGGGGAAAGCGGGTTTCGCCGCGGCGATCTCGGCCAGCCGGTCGGGGGCCATGAGCCGATCCCAGCCATGGACCTGCGGGTAATAGGCCAGCCGCGAGGTGGTGAGCCAGTCGGTCGGATGCTCGTGCGCACCGATGACGACCCCGGCCGCGACCGAGCAATAGCGTCCGGCCCTGAGGTTGTTCAGCGTGCCGCCCGACAGGTTGCAGAACGCGCCGATATCGAGAAACGCCCCCGGCGCGACCGTGGCCCCCAGGGAAACCGGCCCCTCGAACCGCGAGGCCGCGTCGATCTGGGCCGCCGCCATCAGCCCGCCAAGACGAAAGCCGCGCGACCGCAGCGCGTCGAGATCGGCGCCGGTCAGCGCAAGGGAGATCCGGGCCATGACCTATCCCGTCCCCCGGTGCCGCACCGCGCCCGTCATGCGCCCCAATCCGCGCCCTGCATCTCGCGCAGGCGCGAGGCGGTGCGCGCGAACTCGAACGCGCCCGCACCCATGGTGAACAGCCGTTCGGGCGTGTCGGCGGCCGAGACGATGACCCGCCTGCGCGCCTCGTAGAGCGCGTCGATCAGGGTGGTGAACCGCTTGGCCTCGTTGGCGCGGTCCGGTCCCATGCGGGGCACATCCTCGAGGATGAGCACGCGCACCCTCTCGGCCAGGGCGAGATAATCGGCGGGCCCCAGCGGGCGGGCGCAGAGCGTGTCGAAATCGACCCGCGCGACCCCTGCGGCATAGCGGGGCAGCACGACCTCGCGCCCCGACACGGCAAACCTCAGATGTTCGCCTTGGGCGTCGTCGGTCAGCGCCGTCCAGAGCGCGTCGATTTCCGCCCGCGCCGCGGCATCGGCGGGGGTGAACCAGACCGGCCGCCCGGCGATGCGATCCTGCCGCCAGTCGCGCGGCGAGGCGAGCTCGACCACCTGCATCCGGTCCTCGATCAGGGCGATGAAGGGCAGGAACAGGTTGCGGTTCAGCCCATCCTTGTAGAGATCGCCGGGCGGCCGGTTCGACGTGGCGACGACCGTCACGCCGCCCTCGAACAACCGCTCGAACAGGCGGCCGACGATCATCGCGTCGGTGATGTCGCCGATCTGCATTTCGTCGAAACACAAGAGCCGCAGATCCCGCGCGATATCGTCGGCGACCGGTGCGATGGCATCGTCGACACCGCGCTTGCGGGCCGCGTTGATGCCACTATGCACCTCTTGCATGAAGGCGTGGAAATGCACGCGCCGCTTGCCGCCCGGCACCTCGACCCCGGCAAAGAACAGGTCCATGAGCATGGATTTCCCGCGCCCTACATCGCCCCACAGGTAAAGCCCCCTGACGGTCGCAGGTTTGCCGCGGCCAAAGAGCCAGCGGCGGGGGGCGGGGGCGGCAAGCTCGGTGCGCAGACGCTCGAACGCGGGCAGGACGGCGCGCTGCGCCGGATCGGGCTCGATCGCGCCGGCCTCGATCCGGGCGGCATAGGCGTCTTGGAACCGTTCCATGGCCCGCGCCATACAGCCGCCGCGCGTCGCCGTCCATGCGGGCGGCGCGCCGGGATGGCGGGGGCTACCAGCCCTTTTCGGTGACGATGGAATCCTCGGGCACCCCGGTCGAGATCAGGGCCTCGCGGATATCGTTCACCATCGGCCGCGGCCCGCAGATATAGACCGGAGCCGTCTTGTCCGAGATCGCATCGTTCAGCAGCGCCGCGTCGATCTTGCGGGTCACGAGATCGCTGTCGGGCTGCTCGGTGACGCAGAAGACGCAGGACAGCCCCTCCATCCCCTCCCATTCGTCGCGCAGGATGATGTCGCGCTCGGTCTTGTTGGAAAAGATCAGCTTGCAGCCGTCGAGCGCGCCTTTGCGGGCACGCCGCCGCAGGATCGGAATGAAGGGTGTGATGCCCGCGCCGCCCGCGATGAAGGTGCCGGCGCCCTTGTCGGTGATCGCCCCGGCGGGTTCCTCGGCGAGGATCCGGTCGCCGGGCGTCATGTCGGGGATCTGCTCGGTCACGCCGCCATGCGAGGGGTAGGACTTGATGACGAACTCGACCCGGTCGGTATCCTCGGGCTGCGAGGTCATGGTGAAGGGCCGATCCTCGTCGCGCCAGCCATCGCGGTCGAGCGCCCAGTGGGTGGCCTGTCCGGGCTCGAACTCGAACCCCTCGGGCCGGTCAAAGACCAGCCGGTAGGTGTCGTGGGTCACGGGCGAGATGCTTTGCAGCGTCAGCGTAAAGGCCATGGACGTTCTCCTTTGCGGACCGAACGGCCCGGCCGGAGAGCGGGTTCCGTCAGCCTTGCGAGCGCATGTCCCGCGTCTCGCGCAGCGTGGCAAAGATCCCGAGGATGCGGCCCGCGCGCCCATCCTCCCAGCGATCCGGTTCGGGCGCGGCGGTGGCCGCCGCCTGCACGAGGAACGCGACCTCGGGCAGGGGGCGGGCATAGCGCACGGCCGAGCGCGGCATGGCCAGCGCGGTGCCCGTGCGCAGCAGCGACAGCCCCAGCCAACCGGCCTTTTGCGCGCGGTTCGTGCGCGCGCGCCCGACCGTCGGATCGCATCCCTGCCGGCGCAGCGCGCCGCCGATCCCGGCATAGACATGGCGCGCGGCAAAGATGCCCGGCCGCGCGGAAAGCGGCAGGTCGGGTATCCCGGCCTCGGACCGCATGTATAGCCGGTCCGCGTCGCTCAGCAGCCGGGCGGCATAGCGGCGCAGGGCCGGGTGCGCCTCGGGGCGGGCGAGAAACGCGTCCTCGGACAGGCCGTCGGCGGCAAGCCAGTCGCGCGGCACGTAAAGCCGTCCCGCCATGGCATCCTCACCGATATCGCGGGCGATATTGGTCAGTTGCATGGCCACGCCGAGATCGCAGGCCCGCGCCACCGTCTCGTGCCCGCGACGGCGCATCAGAACGCACATCATCGCGCCGACCGCGGCGGCGACTCGCGCGGAATAGGCATAGAGCCCGCCGATATCGTCATAGCGGCGCCCCTCGGCATCCCATGCCAGCCCTTCGAGCAGGGCTTCGGGCAGGGTGGCGGGCAGGTCGAACGCCTCGACCACGCGGGCAAAGGCCCGGTCCGACGGCAGGTTGCGGGGCCGCCCCTCGTAGATCAGCGACAGCCGCTCGCGCAGCGCGGCGAGTGCCGCGTGACGATCCTGCCCCAGGTCGACGGCATCGTCGGCGGACCGGCAAAAGGCGTAGAGCGCGATGGCCGGGTCGCGCACCTTGCGCGGCAAGAGGCGCGATGCCGCGTGGAACGAATACGACCCCGTCGCGATGGCGGCGTGGCATTCGGCCATGTCGCGGGCGGCGGGGTCCTGCGTCACGGCGGTCATTCGGCGGCCATCCGCTGCGGACCGGGCCGGGGGGCGGCCTGCGGCGCGTCGGGAACCAGCTTGTCGAGCACCTCGGCCGACGAGATCACCCCCGGCAGGCCGGCGCCGGGATGGGTGCCCGCGCCCACCAGCCAGAGCCCGTCGAGCTCTTCGCTGACGTTGTGGGGCCGGAACCACGCCGATTGCAGGATCCGCGGCTCGAGCGAGAATCCCGCGCCGTTGGGCGACAGGTAGCGGTCGCGGAAATCCACCGGCGTCATGATATGGCTCGCGGTCATGCGGTCGCGAAAGCCGGGGATCGCCTTGTCGAGCTCGGCCGCCATCGCGTCGCGATAGCGCGGCGCCTCGGTTTCCCAGTCGACCGGATCGGCCCCGCCCAGGTGCGGCACGGGCGAGAGCGCGTAGAACGTGTCGCCGCCTTCGGGCGCAACGGTCGGATCGGTGATCGAGGGCCGATGCAGATAGATGCTCATGTCGGGCGCGAGCTTGCCGCGGCGAAAGATGTCGCGCACCAGCCCCGAATAGCGCGGACCGTTGAGGATGGTGTGATGACCCACATCCGCCCAGTCGCCCGCCGTGCCCTTCGTGCCGAAATACCAGACGAACAGCCCCATGGACCAGCGGCTGCGCGCCAGCTTGCGCGTGGTCCAGCGCCGTCTCGGGCGGTTGCGCAGTAGGCGGTCATAGGTGTGGCCCGCATCCGCGTTCGACACCACCGCCGCGGCCGGAAGGTGGGTTCCGTCGGCCAGCCGGACGCCGGTCGCGCGATTGCCCTCGGTCGTGATCTCGTCGACCTCGGCATCGAGTCGGACGGTCCCGCCCTGGTCGCGGATGACCTGCGCCATGGCCTGCGCGATGGCGACCACGCCGCCCTTGGCATAGTGGACCCCGAAAGCCCGTTCGAGATGGCTGACGAGGATATACATCGACGTCACGCGGAACGGATCGCCGCCGATGAAGAGCGGATGAAAGCTGAAGGCCATCTGAAGGCGCGGGTCGCGGAACCGCCGCTTGGCATGGGCCACGACCGAACGGTCGGCGCGCAGCCGCACAAAGGTCGGCAGAACCTTGAGCAGATCGGCAAAGCGGTGCATCGGCCGTCGGCCCAGATCCTCGAACCCGAAGCTGTAGCGATCCTCGGCATCGCGCAGGAACCGGTCATAGCCTTTCGCATCCTGCGGCGACAGGCGGGCGATCTCGGCGCGCATGTCGCCCTCGTCGCGGCGCGCGGCGAACTTGCTGCCATCGGGCCAGCGCAGTTCGTAGAACGGGTCGAGCGATGTCAGCTCGATATCGCGGTCGAAATCGCGCCCGCAGGCCGCCCAGAGTTCGCGGAACACCTGCGGGACGGTGACGATGGTCGGGCCGAGGTCGAATCGGTGCCCCTCGACCTCGATGGCCGAGCCGCGCCCGCCCACGCAGTCGAGCCGGTCGAGCACGGTGACGCGCCACCCCCTTGCGCCAAGGCGCATGGCCGCGGCGAGCCCGCCAAGGCCGGCGCCGATGACGATGGCATGAGAGGCGGGCGGGGCGTTGCGATCGTGTTCCATAGGCATGACCCTAGAGGTGTCCAGTTTGGTTGACAATCATGCCGCTTGCTCTTTTCTGCGCAAGGGAATGCTGTCAGACTGGATTTACACTTTCAGGAGGTGCGGGATGCAGACCGTGACCCTTACCTTGCATCGTTTCGACCGTGTCGCCGTGCGGCCCTGGGTCGTGGCGCAGATGGGGCTGTCGCGTCTCGACATGGCGCGCCTGCCCGGTTGCACCTTCTGGAAACTCTGCGGCACCGGTTCGGGCGCGGGGTTCTCGCCCCGCCCGAACTGGAGCACATGGGCCATCCTCGCCTGTTGGGAGGATCGCGCCGCCGCCGAGGCGGGGCTGGCCGCCCAACCCTATCGGCGCTGGGCCGCGCGCGCTGACGCGGTGCGCACCATCGTTCTCGAACCGGCACAGGCGCGCGGGCAATGGTCGGGCCGCACCCCCTTTGCCCCGGACGGGAACCGCCCGATCGAAGGCCCGGTCGCCGCGCTGACCCGCGCGACGATTCGCCCCAGGCATCTCGCGCGGTTCTGGGCGCGCGTGCCCGATATCCACGAGGCCATCCTGTCGGACATGAACGTCACCTTTCGCATCGGGCTGGGCGAGGTTCCGTGGCTCCACCAGGTGACGTTCTCGATCTGGCCCGATGCAAGGACCATGGCCGATTTCGCCAGGGCCGACGGGCCGCATATGCGCGCGGTGCGCGCCGTCCGGGCGGGCGACTGGTTCTCGGAAGAGCTCTACGCCCGTTTCGCCGTCATCGAGATGCGCGGCGCGTGGCCCGATGAAACCTCAGACCTGCCGAGGGCCGCATGACCGCACACGTCTTTCCATTCTCCGCCATCGTCGGCCAGGAGGACATGAAACGCGCGATGGTCCTCGCCGCGATTGACCCCTCCATCGGCGGCGTTCTCGCCATGGGGGATCGCGGCACCGGCAAATCGACCGCTGTCCGGGCGCTGGCGGGGCTCTTGCCGCCGATCCGCGCGGTCGCGGGCTGCCCGGTCGCGTCCCCCCGGCCGGGGGATTGTCCCGAATGGGCCGAAATCGCCGATACCCGCGTCGTCTCGCGCCCGACGCCGGTGGTCGACCTGCCGCTGGGCGCCAGCGAGGACCGCGTGACCGGCGCGCTCGACATCGAGCGCGCCCTGACCCGCGGCGAAAAGGCGTTCGAGCCGGGGCTGCTGGCGCGCGCCAATCGCGGGTTCCTCTATGTGGACGAGGTTAACCTGCTCGAGGATCATATCGTCGATCTGCTGCTCGACGTGGCCCAGTCGGGCGAGAACGTGGTCGAGCGCGAGGGCCTGTCGATCCGCCACCCCGCACGGTTCGTGCTGGTGGGTTCGGGCAACCCCGAAGAGGGCGAGTTGCGCCCCCAGCTTCTGGACCGGTTCGGCCTGATGGTCGATATCGCCTCGCCCGGCGATGTCGAGACCCGCGTCGAGGTGGTCAAGCGCCGCGATGCGTTCGAACGCGCGCCCGCGGCCTTCGTGCGCGACTGGGCGCCCGAGGATCGCGCCCTGCGCAAGCGGATCGTCGCGGCGCGAAAGGCGCTGAAATCGGTCGAGGCGGGCGATGCCGCGCTGCGCGACTGCGCCGAGCTGTGCATCGCGCTGGGCGCCGACGGGCTGCGGGGCGAGTTGACCCTGCTCAGGGCGGCGCGCGCGCTGGCCGCGCTCGAAGGCGCCCCGGCGGTCGACCGATCCCATATCCGCGAGGTCGCGCCGATGGCGCTGCAACACCGTCTGCGCCGCGACCCGATGGACGAGGCCGGCAGCGCGGCCCGGATCGCGCGCCTGATCGAGCGGGTCTTTGGCCCGGTCGCCGCCGCCGCCGAATGACGCAGGACGACGATCCTTCGGGCCCGGCCGAGCATGTGCGGCGCGCCATCGAACTGTTCCTCGTCGATCCGGCGGGCATGGGGGGGATCTGGCTGCGCGCCCGGCCCGGTCCCGTGCGCGACGCGGTTCTCGGCTGGCTCGCCCCGCTCGACCCGCGGCGGGTGCCCGCGCAGATGGACGATGCGACGCTTGACGGGGGGCTCGACCTTGCAGCGACCCTGACGACGGGGCGGGTCGTGACCGGGCAGGGAGTCCTTGCCGGGGCGCGGCCGCTGATCGTCGCCACGGCCGAGCGGATGGAAAGCGGGGTCGCCGCCCGGATCGGTCACGCGGTAGATCGCGGCGGTCCCGCGGTGGTGCTGCTCGACGAGGGCGCCGCCGAGGACGAGGCCCCGCCCCCCGGCCTGATCGACCGCATCGCGCTGGCGCTGCCGCTCGACACAATGAGCTATCGCGATCTCGTCGCGCCCGATCCCGCGCGGGTCGCGGCGGCGCGCAAACGGCTGTCCCATATCGAGACCCCGCCCGATCTGGCCGAGGCGCTGGTGCGGATCGCGGCCTCTCTCGGGGTGGCATCGCTGCGCGCGCCGCTCAGGGCGATGGCGGCGGCCCGCGCGCTGGCCGCGCTGGACGGTCTCGCGGCACCGGGCGAGGCGCAGGTCGCGCAGGCGGCGCGGCTGGTCTATGCGCATCGCGCGGCCCCCCTGCCGGACGAGGCCCCGCCCGACGAGGCGCCGCCGCCCGATCCGACCGAGCCGCCGCCCCCCGGTGATGACGCGGGCGCCGGCGATCCGGCCGATGACAGGGTGATCGACGGCGTCCGCACCGCCATGCCCGAGGATCTGAGCCGTGCGCTGGCCGCCATGGCCCGCAGCCGCGCCCGTCCGAGCGGCGCGGGCGGTGGCGAGCGTCGGCGGGGCGGCACGCGCGGCCGCCCCCTGCCGTCGCGGCCGGGTGCCGCCGGCCGCGGCCGGGTCGACGTGCTGGCCACCCTGCGCGCGGCCGCGCCCATGCAAAGGATGCGCGCCCGTCCCGAAGGGGGCGCCATCGTCGCGATCAGGCCCGACGACATCCGCCTGCGCCGGTACGAGACGCGCGCCGATCGGTTGGTGATCCTGTGCGTCGATGCCTCGGGCTCGACGGCGCTGGCACGGCTGGCCGAGGCCAAGGGGCTGGCCGAGACGCTTTTGGCGACAGCATATGAAAGCCGCGACCACGTCGCCGTCATCGCCTTTCGCGGCCAGATGGCCGAGCTTGCGCTGCCTCCGACGCGCAGCCTTGCCCGCGCCAAGGCGCGGCTGGCCGGGTTGCCCGCGGGCGGCGGCACGCCACTGGCCGCCGGGTTGCAGGCCGCGCTCGACCTGATCGAGCAGTCGCGGCGGCGGGGCATGACCCCCGCGCTGGTCCTGTTCACCGACGGGCGGGCGAATATCGCGCTGGACGGGACGGCGGACCGGGCGCAGGCTGGCGGCGATGCCGAACGGCTCGCCCGCATCATCGCCGCGCATCGGCCCGCCGGCGCGGTGGTCGATACCGGCCGCCGGCAGGGGCGCGACATGCGCGCGCTGGCCCAGGCGCTGGGCCTGCCGGGCGTCAGCTTGTGCCGCGCCGGCGACGGGGCCGGGGCGGTTGCCGATGCGCTCTGACCGGGAAAGGCCGACGCGATGACCCCCCTCGGACCCCCGCCCGGCGATCTGCCGCCCGACTGGCCGCTGGCCGAGTACTCGGGCACCGCGACCGTCGGCGCGCATCGGTGGCATGTGCAGGTGCTGGGCACCGGGCCGGCGGTCCTGCTACTGCACGGCACCGGCGCCTCGACCCATAGCTGGCGGGGCGTGGCGCCGTTGCTGGCCGACCACGCGCGGGTGGTCATGGTCGACCTGCCGGGGCATGGATTCACCCGCGCGACGGGGCCCGAACGCGCGTCGCTTCCGGCGATGGCGGACGATCTGGCCTTGCTGTTGCAGCGGCTCGGCATCGCGCCGGATATCGTCGTCGGGCATTCCGCGGGCGCGGCCATCGCGCTGTGGATGGCGCTGGCCGCGCCCGAGACGATCCGCGGGGTCGTCGGCTTCAACGCGGCGCTCTCGCCCTTTCGCGGGGCGGCCGGCTGGGTATTCCCCGTGCTGGCGCGCACGCTCGTCCGCGCCCCCGGCGTGCCGTTCCTCGCCAGCCGCGCGCTCGGGCTTCCGGGGCAGGTCAGCGGGCTGCTGGCCTCGACCGGATCGCGGATCGACTCCGCGGGGCGGCGGCAATACCGCCAGCTTGTCTCGGACCGGCGGCACGTTGCGGGGGCGCTTGCCATGATGGCGGCATGGGATGTTGGCCGATTGTCGGAACGTCTGCCGACCCTCGCCTGTCCCGTTCTGCTTGCGACCGGGTCGCGGGACGGATCGGTGCCGCCCGAAAACTCCCGCGAGGCGGCGGCGCGGCTGCCCATGGGAGCCTGGCGCGACCTCGGCGCGCTGGGCCATCTCGCCCACGAGGAACGCCCCGACCTGGCCGCCGGGATCATTCTTGGAATGCTGTCCGATCCCGCGGCCATGGTCACTGAACGATGAAATCGGCGTGGAGGGCACCGGCCGCCTTTATGCTTTTCAGTATGTCGATCATGTCGCGCGGCGCGACCCCCAGCGCGTTCAGCCCCGCGACGACCTGCGACAGCGACGTGCCCTCGGGCACCTCGGCCAGACCCGTTCCGGCCTCTTCCTCGATCGCCACATTGGTGCGCGGCACGACGACCGTCTCGCCCGGAGCGAAGGGGTTGGGCTGGATGGCGATGGGGGCTTCCTCGACCCGCAGGGTCAGCCCGCCCTGGCTGACCGCCACCCGGCTGATGCGCACGTCCGATCCCATGACGATGGTGCCCGACCGCTGATCGACGACGACGCGCGCGCGCCGTTCGGGTTCGACCCGGATATTCTCGATCCGGCCGATGGCATGGGCGGGCGAGGCGGCATGGGTCGCCGCGATATCGACCAGTACCGTGCCCGCGTCGAGCA
Source organism: Palleronia sediminis (assembly GCF_004358695.1). Taxonomy (GTDB): domain Bacteria; phylum Pseudomonadota; class Alphaproteobacteria; order Rhodobacterales; family Rhodobacteraceae; genus Palleronia; species Palleronia sediminis. The sequence goes on along the minus strand of NZ_SNAA01000021.1, from coordinate 32,509 downwards.
TCACCGCGACCCCGCGTTCGAGCGTCGCGTTGATAGCGTGCTCGATCCGCCCCGCCGTGGTGAAATCGGGGGTGCGCAGCGCCAGGCGGATCTGCGCCAGCGTCGTGAAGTCGAAATCGATCTCGCGCTCGACCCGCGCGCCTGCGGGAATGGCGCCGGCGGTGGGCACGCCCTGCGTCACCCGCGCGGCATCGCCCTCGGCCACGGCGCCGCCCGCGATGACGGTACCCTGCGAGACGGCATAGATCTGCCCGTCGGCCGCGTTCAGGGGGGTCATCACCAGCGTGCCGCCCAAAAGGGAGGTGGCATCCCCGATGGCCGATACGGTGACGTCGATCCGGCTGCCCGCGCGGGCGAACGGCGGAAGCTCGGCCGTGACGAGGACGGCGGCGACGTTTTTCGGGCGAAACTCCTCTCCGCCGACATTCACCCCGAGCCGTTCGAGGATATTGGTCATGATCTCTTCGGTGAAGGGCGCGTTGCGCAGCCCGTCGCCGGTCCCGTTCAGCCCGACGACAAGTCCATAGCCGACCAGATCGTTGCCGCGGACGCCGTCGAACTCGACCAGGTCCTTGATGCGGACGGGCGCGGCCGCGGCCGCCATGCCCCAGACCGCCAGGGCGAGGATCAGTACGCGCCCGATCACAGGTGGTTCACGAGGCTGAGCCGCGACAGGCGCGCCGTGACGGCATGCAGCGTGTCGAGCTGCGCCATCGCCTGTTGCAGGCGCGTGGCCGTCTCGTAGGGATCGACGCCGATGCGGGCGTTCCGCTCGGATTCGAGCGCATGGCGCCGGGCGGCGGTGGAGGCGCGGGCCGCGTCGATCTGCGCCTCGGTCGCGCCGAGGCGGCCGCGCAACCCGGTGATCGCGCGTTCGGCCGGCATGAGATCGGCCCGTGCGTCGATGGCAAGGGCCGCGCGGGCCGCTTGCGACGCATCGTCCAGCAAGGCGAGCTTGGCCGCCGCGGCAAGACCGGATCGCAGGGCGGGATCGTCCGCGGTCAGCCCGATGGCGGCGCGCTGGCCCTGGGCGATGGCGATGGCCGGCGCGGGGGCGGGCGAGCCGCGGTAGTCGGCGGTCGAAAACTCGCCACCCGGCCCGAAATAGCCGTCGATGGCCGCGCCGATATCCCCGGCCGTGGTCATCCCGGCCGTCAGCGCGCGCAACTTGCCGAGAATCGCATCCCCCGAGATGACGGCGGGGGCGTCGACCCGCGTCCCGGCAAAGACGCTATGGCCCGCGACCGCGGTGTTCAGGTCGCCGATCGCGCCCAGAAAGGCGTTGCGCCCCTCGGAGGAGAGCGCATCCAACGCCTGGGGCGAAGCCGCGCCGGTCAGCGTGGCGGTCTGGCCGGTCAGGGTCGACAGGCGCCCCGAGATCGCACCAAGGGCCGCTTGCGCCCCTGCCGCGCGCAGCCCCATCTCGACCGCGGCCCGGTCGTAGGTGTCGGCCAGTGTCAGGTCGCGGGACAGGGCCGCGATGGCGCGGGTATCGCCCCCGGTCGCGGCGGCGATGTCGGGGGCGAGCCCGGTGGTCAGCGCCTGGCCGAGCCGCGTGGTTTCCGCTTCGAGCCGCGCGGCCCCGCGTCTGAGCAGGAAGGATTGGGCGAGGTCGCCGATGGATTGCATCGTCAGATCTCCATGAGGCGGCGCAGCATGGCGTCCGCGGCTTCGATGACGCGGGCGTTCGCGGCATAGGATTTCTCGATCAGCATGAGCGTCTGGAGCTCGGCGTCGGTATCGACCCCGCCGGCCAGTTCGGCCTCGCGCAGGGCGGAATGGCGCGCGGCCGAATAGGTTTCGGCCTCGCGCGCGGCAAAGGCGTCGCGCGCGGCGGTCGCGACCGTGGCATCGGCCAAGCTGCCCAGCGTCTGGCGGGCGGCCCCGAGCACCGGGTCGGCCGGAACGCGGGCCGTGGCGGCCCGTTCGCGCATCGCCTCCAACAGGCGTGCATCGCCCGCGGCACCGGGGGCCGCGGCGGCGATCCCGTCGCGCAGGCGCCATGTCTCGCCCGTGCCGGATGCCGCGATGACGGGGTTGACCGCGATGCGCAGCGACAGGCCCGGCCCGCCGGGGCTGGCGGTGAACAGACCCTGCGCGCCGGGGGGCAGGGTCGGGTCGAGGCCGGGATCGGCATAGCGCGCGACCAGTTCGGCGGCGAACCCGTCGAGCCGGGCCTGTGCGGTGGGCAGATCGGTGTCGCGCAAGGCAAACAGCGCGGCAAGCCGCCCGCCGCCGAGCTTTCCATCCTCGCCGGTGGCGACGGGGGTGCCGTCGATCACGAGGCCAGAGGGCATGGCGCCGGGGGACATGGCGTTCGACGGCGTGAACTCGAACCGCGCGATGCGATCGTCGAGCAGGATCTGGCCATTCGTGCTCATCACCGCGATTCGGTCGTTTTCGCGCTGGAACAGGCGGATGGGGACGATATCGGCGATGCCGTCGAGTTCGCGCTGGCGCAGATCCTTGAGTGTCGACGTATCCTCGCCCGTGGCCTTGAGAACGGCGATGCGGGCGTTCAGGTCGTCGACGCGGGTCAGCGCCCCGCTGAGCCGGTCGAGCGTCGCGGCGATCTCGGAATCGGCGCGCAACCGTTCCGCCTGTATTCCCTGTCCCGCGCGGTTGAGCCCGGCCGCGATGTCGCCCGCGCGCGCGGCAACGGAATCGAGCCGCAGATCCGAGGCCGGGTCGGCGGCGGCGGCGACCAGCGCGCCCTCGAACCGGGCGATCAGGCCCGGAAGCGCGGCGGGGTCGTCGGCCGCGCCCACGATCCGCCCGGCGCGTTCCAGCCCCGCGGCCCGCGCGGTGCGGCCGCCCAGCTCGGCATCGGCGCCGCGGCGTTCGTCGAGCAGTGCTGCATCGACGCGTCGGTCGATGGCGACGATCTCGACCCCGCCGAGAACACCGGGCGACAGCCGGGTTTCGCGCGCACCGTATCCGGGGGTCAGGGCATTGGCGATGTTCGACGACACCGTTTGCGCCTGGCGGCCGGACGATGTCAGGCCGGACAGGGCGTTGCCGAAGGCGGCCGCGATGCTCATGGCGTTGGGTCCTTACCGCTTGAGGTTGGTGGTTTCCTGCAACATCTCGTCCACGGTCTGGATGACCTTGGCATTCGTGGAATAGGCGCGCTGGGTCTGGATGAGCTCGGTCAATTCATGCGCGACGTCGGTGGTGCTTGCCTCCTGGGCATAGCCCAGCGTCTGCCCCACAGGGCCCGTGCCCGCGTCCCACAGGAACATGCTGCCGCTGTCGCGCGACACGCCGAATGTCTGCGCCTCACCCGCGATCAGGCCGTTCGGGTTCGGCACGTCGACGACCGGCACGCGATAGATCGGTCGGGTGAAACCGCCGTCATAGATGGCGCGGACGGTGCCGCCGGTGTCGATCTCGACCCCCTTGAGATTGCCCACTGCCGAGCCGTTCTTGGTCAGGGTCGAGGGCGCGAAGGTCGTATCGAGCTGGGTGATGCCGGTGGCCCCCCCGATCTCGCCGATATTCACGGTGATCGTGCCGCCCCCCACGGCAAGGTCGAAGGTCCCCGTGGCCGGGTCGTAGGCCCCGCCGGCATTGGTCGTGACAGAGGCAAGCTTGCCGCCGCCGACGGCCGCATCGGCAAAGGTCATGGTATAGTTGCCGACCGAGCCGCCGTTGGCGCTGTCGACGACATCGACGACCCATTCGTTCTCGGTCCCCGAGGGGGTGAAAGTGAACTTCAGCGTCTCGGTCTGCCCCAGATTCCCGAAATATTCGAGCGTCATGTCCTCGGGCGCCCCGAGATTGCCGGGCACCGAAGAGCTGTAGGGCAGGTTCAGCCCCAGCGTCATCTCGGTCGTGGGGTTGGCGGCGAACTGGTTGTGAAAGATGTTGACCGGCTGGAGCCCGGCGGCCGTATCGCGCGGAAAGCTGGGGAACGTGCCGTCGAGCTGGGCCGGCCAGCCCATCAGCGCGAAACCGGATGCATTGACGAGCGTCCCGTCGGCATTGGCGGTGAAGGATCCGGTGGTGGCCAGCGCGATCTCGGTGCTGCCGGCCAACATCGCGGCGGTGTTGCGCGCCACGGGCAGGAAACCGCCACCGTTGATCGCGATATCCATCGCGTTCGAAGACGCGCGGATCTGGCCCTGTTCATCCACCTGGCGTTCGGTCGTGGTGCGCACGCCCCCGGCGGCGTAGAGCCCCTGCGACGATGCCCCGTTCAGCACCATGGCGTGGAAATCGGTGACGCTGCGCTTGTAGCCGAATGTCGAGGAGTTCGCGATATTGTCCGAAATGCTCGCAAGTTTCTGCGAATTGCCGTTGAGCCCGCTGACACCCGCGGCAAGGGACGATGACATCGACATGAACTGGCCTTTCCCGTGATCCAAGATCGTTGACCCCGTCCTAACAGCCCGGCCTTAACGATCCCTGAACGCCGCGTCTCACCGCAGCAGCGTCAGCTCGATGCGGTTGTTGCGCGGGTCCATCCGGTCTTCGCGGGCGGGGTTGCGGTCGGCATGGCCCACGACGCGCCGGACCCGGTGGGCGGCAAGCTCGCCCTCGGTCAGGAGGCGGCGCACGGTATCGGCCCGCCCTGTCGACAGGCGCCAATCCGGCGGATCGCGCAGTACCACGGGCGCCGATTTCACATGCCCGCCAATGGCCACGTCGTTGACGAAGGGCGCGAACGCCTCGCCGATGACGTCGAGCAGGCGCGACATGATCGGGGTCGGCGTCACCTCGTCGGGGTCGAAGAGCGGCCGGTCGGGCAAATCCGACAGCTCGACGATGAGCCCCTCGTCGGTGATCCGGGTGGCGATGTGGCGCCGCAGCTCGTCGGGCAGCGGAGAGTCCTCGCCCGAAAGCGTCTGGGCCAGCGATTCCAGATCGGCCTCGGTCGCGGCGCCGTCCTCGGCCCGCTGGCGCGAATCCGTGCCGTCGCCCGCACCGGGATCGGTCTTTTGCGCGACGGCGGTGATGCCCATCAGCGCCCCGTCCCCGCCGCCCGATTCGGGGCTGACCGGGACCGTCGGGCTGAAATAGTCGGCGATGCCGCTGCGCATGTCCTCGGAGGTCGAGCTGAGCAGCCACATCATGAGAAAGAACGCCATCATCGCGGTCACGAAATCGGCATAGGCGACCTTCCACGCGCCGCCGTGGTGGCCGCCCTCGATCTTTTTGACGCGCCTGACGATTATCGGGGCACCTTGCGGTTTACCCATGTCTTACCCTCCTTCATCCCCGTGGAGGACGATAGCGGGCCGAGGTGACGACGAGGCTAACGTGTAAACTTGGCGGCGAACTTCGCGTTTTCGCCCGATTTCAGGAGGAGACCGCCCATGGGCAAGGCCCGCAACGACCTGACGATCTATGACGACACCGCCGCGGCCTGGTGGTCCGACGATATCCGCTGGGTGCGGGTGCTCAGGAACATGGTGCCGGGGCGGCTGGCGTGGTTCGACCGGCATGTCGACTGGACGGGGCGGCGGGTGCTGGATCTCGGTTGCGCCGGCGGGTTCATGGCCGAGGCGCTGGCCCGGCGGGGCGCGCAGGTCACGGGGATCGACCCCGCGCGCAAGGCCGTCGAGGCCGCCCGCGCCCATGCCGAGACCGAGGGGCTGTCGATCGCCTACGATGTCGGCGCGGGCGAGGATCTGCCCTATGAGGCCGGGTCTTTCGACGCGGTGGTGTGTGTCGACGTCCTTGAACATGTCCGCGATCTCGATCGCGTCATGGCCGAGGTCGCGCGCGTGCTGGTGCCCGGCGGGCGGTTCCTGTTCGACACGATCAACCGCAATGCCCTGTCGCGCTTTGCCGTGGTGACGATGGCCGAGGACGTTATGCGGCTCTTGCCCAGGGGCACGCATGACCCCGAAATGTTCATCACCCCGGCCGAGCTGGATCGCGCGGCGCGAAAGGCGGGGTTGAGGCCGCTGAACCGGACCGGGCTGGGCCCGCGCGGCGTGAATCGCCGCGGCGATCCGACCTTCGGACCGCTGCCGTTCACATGGCTCATCTACATGGGATATGCCGAGAAGCCGTTGAAATAACGGTCTCGGCGCGGTGCGTTTTGAGAGAAGTGGTGCCCCAAGACGGACTCGAACCGCCGACCTACTATTTACGAAACAGTTGCTCTACCAGCTGAGCTATTGGGGCACGGCGTGGCGCATAGCAGGCTTCGCCGGGGCGCGAAAGGGCCTAGTTGGCCCCTTTGCGTGCGTTTTCCTCGTCGCGCTGTTCCTGGGGAACGATGACCTCGGCCTCGGGGACCGTCGTGGGGATGGAGCGGTCGTCCTCGCTGACCGGCGGCACGGTGGGCGCGGGCTGCTCGGGCGCGGGGGCGGGCGCGGGGGTCGCCGGCGCGGTGGTGGGGGCTGTCGCCTCCGGTTGCGCCGGTGTCGCGGTCTCGTCCGCTGCCGGGGCGGTCTCGGCGGGGTCGGTTTCCGGCACCTCGGGCTTGGGCGCGTCGATCTGGCCCACGATCAGGGGCAGCATCGCCGTCTGCGTGGGCATCGCGACGACCCCCTCGCGCGGTTCGGTCCAGGTCAGCGTGTCGAAGGCGCCGCAATTTCCGCAGATCGGCGCCCAGTCGCCATGGACGCCATGGCAGTTCTCGCAGACCCATTGCGGGCCGCGCGGCACGCTCAGCGCGCGGGTCAGCCAGCCGCGGACCACGGCCTCGTCGGCCCCCTCGCCGCGTTCGATGGCCGCCATGATGGTGACGGAGCGCGAGGTCGGGTTCTCGGTCGCCAGATCGCCCAGCGCGCGGCGCGCGGCGGGAAAATCCTCGGCGGCGATGTTCAGTTCGGCCAGCAGCATCCGGGTTTCGGGGTGATCGGGATGGATGCGGGTCAGGGTGTTGAAACGCCGGATCCGCTGGGTCGGGCTTTCCTCGGGAGAGATGGCGGCGAAGGCCGCGGCGAGATCGGGGTGGGGCTGCGCCGTCCACGCCTTTTTTATGACGCGGGTGGCATAGCGTTCCTGCCGATTGTCGATGTAATGCCGCGCGGCCATGACCGCGGCGGGCACCAGGTCGGGCGACAGGCGGTTCGCCTCGATGGCCGATTCGCGCGCCTGGATCGACGCGCCTTCGTCGACGATGCCCTTGGCTTCGCCCAGCGCGAGCACCGCATCGCGCCGCTTGTGCACGTCGCGGGGCAGGGCCCCCGATTTCAGCTTGGCCCCGAGGGTCTGGCGGGCGCCGGACCAATCCTGCCGCGCCGCCTGAAGCCGCAACAGCGTGTCCTGCGTCTCGACATGGCGCGGCTTGAGCGCGAAGGCCTTTTGCGCCAGGGCAAGCGCGGTATCGGTGTCGCCGTCCTCGAGCTTTTGCTTCATCAACCCGCGCACCCCGACAAAGCGGGTGCGGTCGTCCTTGAGGAGTTGCTTGTAGACGTCAGCGGCCTTGGTGCGGTCGCCGGTCAGTTCGGCCCCCTGCGCCACGATCAGCCGCGTGAGATCGGGCCGGTCGAGATAGCGTTCGGCCTTTTCGGCGCGGGTCTGGGCCTCGCGCCCTTCGCCGGATGCCAGCGCGAGCAGGGCGTCGGAGAGGGCGTTCAGCCCCTTTTTCTCGCGATTGCGCGAGAAATACCGCGTCACGGCCGTCTCGTCGCCGTTGAGGAAACGAACCAGTGCGACCAGGAAACCCAGCAGCTTGAGCGCCAGCCAGACCGCCGCGACCAGCAGGACGGCGGCGATCGCCATCTGGAGCGGGCCGAGCGTCACCTCGAACCCGGCGACCGCGATGCGTAGCGTGCCCTCGGCCTCGAGAAGCCATTCGGCCCCCAGCGCCAGGGCGCCGACCAGCGCGAAGAACAGAACGACTTTGAGCAGGGACCAGAGCATCAATGCGTCCTCAGTTTGTGTTCAGGGATTGCGACAGCGACTCGAAGGCCGAGACCGCATCGAGGCGGGTGCGCGCGCGGTCGACCCAGTCCGACATCGCCTCCTGGCCCTCGGGGGGTAGGGCGTCGATCTCGTCAAGCGCGGCAGCAAGGTCGCCGTCGTTCACGCGGGCCTCGGCCCGGCTGAGGATGGCGTCGGGGCCGTCGCCCTCACGCTCCGAGGTGGAGCGCGCATTGGTCTGGGCGCGCAGGAACGCGCCGAAGCGGTCGATGGCCCCGTCGCCCGCCGTGGCCCCGATCGCCGCGGGCAGCGCATCGCGCGCGGCATCGGGGAACGCGGCCTGCAACTCGCGCAGCGTCGCGACGCCCGCATCCGCGGGCGCGGTCAGCCCGTCCGGCAACCCGACATCGCTGGCCGCATCGAGCGACGAGACCGCGCTCGCATAGGGCTCGCCCGTTCCGAGGGCGGCGTTGATCTCGGCCAGCGCGCCCTGTGTGGCGATCCGCGCGGTTTCGGCCTTGGCATCGGCGCGCGCCTGCGAGATGGCGTCGGATTGCTCGCTTACGCGGGTGTCCAGCGCGGCGATGCGATCCTCGATCTCGGCGATCTCGTCGTCGTAATCGGCCGGCTCGGGCAGGCTGTCGATCCGGGCGTTCAGCGTCGAAAGACTCCCCGCAAGCTCGTCGATCTGAGCCCGCAAGGCGTCGGCGGCCTGGGTGTCGCCGCCTTCGGTCGCGGGCGCGTCCGTGCCGGTCGAGAGCGTCGCGGTCGTCTCGAGCCCGGCCACGCGGTCGGCCAGATCCTCGAGTTCGCCGCCGACCCCGCCAAGCGCGGATTCGATGGCCGCGATGGCGTCGGTATAATCGGGCGTCTCGGGGACAGGTTCGATGGCGGCGGTGCTGTCGGCCTCGCGCTGGGCGGCATCGGCCTCGGCGGCGCGGGCCGCTTCTTCGAGGCTGGTCTCGAGCGCGGCGATGCGGTCGGCCTGCGTGCCGATCTGCCCCGAGATCTCGTCGAGCGCGGCGGTGGCGCTGTCATCCTCGGCGACCTCGAACAGCCCGAACTCGGTGTAATAGGCGACGAGATAACCGATCGCCCCGGCAAGGAACCCGCCCAGCAGGATCGCGGCGAACCCGCCCGTGCCCACCGTGGCGGGAGCGGGGCGCGCCCGGTCGTCCTCGGGCGTCTCGGAGGTCGGACCCCGGTCGGGGGCGTCGCCTTCGGCCCCGAGGCTGTCGCGCGTCTTGTTGTCGTCGGTCGCCGTTTCTTCGCTCGTCGCCACGTTTCCGTCCCTTTCGCGTTTCTGCGGTCCTGCGCCAGACGCGCCGCCGCGGATCAGCCCGGTCTTGTTGTCCCTGCCATCCCGGCGAGCCGGTCGAGAAGACCGGCAATATCGGGTTGTCCTGCAACTAGAGCACGGTCGGGCCAAGGCCAATTATGCAGAACACCCTCGGCAATCGCCAGCAACAACGTATCGACGGGGCGATCCCCGAGATCCTCGGCGATGAGGCGGGCCGTGCGCAGCGACATGAGCGGCAGAACGCAGGGCCGCGTCATCAGCGCCTGCCGCGCGGCATCGCTCAGCCCGAGGGCCTGCTGGTCATAGACGACGCGGGCCTGCGCCGGGATGCCGGCATCGTTCAGCCAGCCCGGCAGATCGCCGGTCACATGCCGTCCGTGCAGATGCAGGAACGGCCCCGGCTCGGCCCGCAAAAGGGCAAAAAGCGATTTGGCATCGCCCCCGGCGACCCGGCAGGTCATGCCTACCGCCCGCGCGGCCTGCGCGGTCCGTTCGCCTACGGCCCAAGCCCGGCGCCCGGCCAGCGGCACGAGCCGGGCCGCGGCGCGCACGCCGTTGGCCGAGGTGAACACAAGCTCGCCCTCGGGCAGGGGGCCGGGGTCGAGGGGCACGATTCGCGTGACCGGCGAGAACAGGATCGCGCCATCCCAGCCCCGCGCACGCGCGAGCGTCGCGAACTCGGCCGATTGATCGGCGGGGCGCGTCAGAACCAGGTGGCGCTGCGGCGGCGGTGTGCGTGGACGCGACATGCCCCGAGTGGTAGGCCGCGCGCATCCCAACGGCAACGCCTGCGACATGACACTCACCGTTCTCGGCATCGAAAGCAGTTGCGACGACACGTCGGCCGCCGTGGTGCGGCGCGGGTCCGACGGGCGGGGCGCCATCCTGTCCAATGTCGTCTTCGGCCAGGCCGATCTGCATGCGGGGTTCGGCGGCGTCGTCCCCGAGATCGCCGCCCGCGCCCATGCCGAGCGGCTGGATCACTGCGCCGAGGCGGCGTTGAGCCGGGCGGACGTGACGCTGGGCGGGATCGACGCCATCGCCGTCACCGCCGGGCCGGGGCTGATCGGCGGGGTCATGGCGGGCGTGATGTTCGCCAAGGGGCTGGCGGCCGCGACCCTGCGCCCGCTGATCGGGGTGAACCACCTGGCGGGCCATGCGCTGACGCCGCGCCTGACCGATGGTGTCGGGTTTCCCTATCTCATGCTGCTGGCCTCGGGCGGGCATTGCCAGTTCCTGCTGGTCGAGGCTGCGGACCGGTTCCGCCGCCTGGGCGGCACCATCGACGACGCGCCGGGAGAGGCGTTCGACAAGGTGGCCAAGCTGCTGGGCCTGGGCCAGCCCGGCGGCCCCCCGGTCGAAGAGGCCGCCCGCCGCGGCGATCCCGCGCGGTTCGCGCTGCCGCGCCCGCTGCTCGACAGGCCGGGATGCGATCTGTCTTTCTCGGGGCTCAAGACGGCGGTGCTGCGGGCCCGGGACGGCGCGCTGGTGGACGGCGCATTGCCCGCCCAAGCGCGCGACGATCTCTGCGCGTCGTTCCAGCGCGCCGTGTCCGAAACGCTCGCCGAAAAATCGCGGCGCGCACTGGCCGAGGTCGCGCATCTTTCGCCGAGCTGTTTTGCCGTCGCCGGCGGGGTCGCCGCCAATACGGAATTGCGCGAGGCCCTCGGGGACGTGGCGGGTGCGGTGCCGATGCTGGCGCCGCCGCTTGCGCTATGCACCGACAATGCCGCCATGATCGCATGGGCGGGGATCGAGCGATGGGATCTCGGCCATCGCGACGGGATGGATCTGGGCGCGCGGCCGCGATGGCCGCTCGATTCCGAGGCCGCGCCCCTGATCGGGTCGGGGCGGAAAGGGGCAAAGGCATGAGATACTGGCTGTTCAAATCCGAACCCTCGGAATGGTCGTGGGCAGATCAGGTCGCGCGCGGCGATGTCGGAGAGCCGTGGGACGGGGTGCGCAACTACCAGGCGCGCAACGTCATGCGCGAGATGTCGGTGGGCGACCTGGGGTTTTTCTACCACTCGCAATCCGAAAAGGCCTGCGTCGGGATCGTCCGGGTCATCGCGCCCGCCGCCCCCGATCCGACGGATGACAGCGGCAAATGGGACTGCATGACCGTCGCGGCCGAGCGTCCCCTGCCGCGCCCCGTCACCCTGGCCGAGATCAAGGCGGACCCGGAGCTGGCGGATATGGCACTGGTGAAATCCCCACGCCTGTCGGTGCAGCCGGTCACGGCCGCGCAATGGGCCGCGATCTGCGCGATGGCCGGCCTCTAGCACGCGATCCAGCGCGCCGCGGCCTCGCCTGCGCGCAGGCCGGTCGCAAAGCAGGCGGTCAGCAGGTAGCCGCCTGTAGGGGCCTCCCAATCCAGCATCTCGCCCGCGGCGAACACGCCCGGAACGGCGCGCAGCATCAGCCCGTCATCGACCGCGGACCACGCGATGCCGCCCGCGCTGCTGATCGCCTCGTCAAGGGGGCGTGGGCCGTCATGGCGGAGCGGCACCGCCTTGGTCAGGGCCGCCAGCGCGTGCGGATCCGCGGGCAGGGGGCGGCCGAACTCCATCAACAGGGCAAGCGCGGGCGGTGCCAGCTTTGCCGCCTTGCGCAGGCGGTTGCCGATCGAACCCCGTGCGGACCCGATCCGCGCGGCAAGCTCTGCCGCCGTGCGGTCGGGCGCAAGGTCGAGCGTCAGCGCCGCGCCCTCGCGCACCGCGCGCAGGACGGCATAGATGCCGCCCCCCTCGAGCCCGCGGCGCGAGATCACGAACTCGCCGCGGTGGACCGTGTCGCCCGCCAAGAGCGCCGCGCCCTTGATGGGCGCGCCGAAATGGGGTGCGACATGGTTCGACCAGCGGACCTTTAGCCCCGCGTTGGCGGGCGCCCAGGGCACGATCTCGACCCCGCGGGCTGCAAGCCAAGGCACCCATGCCCCGTCCGAGCCGAGCCTGCGCCAGCTTGCCCCGCCGAGGGCGAGGACCGTCGCGGCGGGCGTGATGCCCTGCCGCCCCTCGGGCGTGTCGAAGGCCAGCGCGCCGCCATCCCATCCGCACCACCGCCAGCGGGTCGCGATGCGGACGCCGTCGGCCTCGAGCCGCGCGCGCCATGCCCTGAGCAGCGGCGAGGCTTTCATCGCCACCGGAAAGACCCGGCCCGTGCTGCCCGTAAAAAGCGGCTGGCCCAGGTCTTCGGCCCAGGCGCGCATCTCGGCCGGGCCAAAGCGGCCGAGCAGTTCGGGAAGCGGCCCCGACCCGTCGCCGTAGCGCGAGGCGAACAGGTCGGGCGGCTCGTTCTTGGTCAGGTTCAGGCCCGATTTTCCGGCCATCAGGAACTTGCGCCCGAGCGTCGGCATCGCCTCGGCCACGGTCACGCAATGACCGCGACGCGCCAGCGTCTCGGCCGCCATCAACCCGGCCGGCCCGCCGCCGATCACCCATGCCCGTGCCTGTTCCATGCGCGCCATCTGCCCCGCCCCTGTGCGCCCATGCAAGCATCGCGGGGCGTGTTGCCCCTTTCCCGCGCGGCACCCACGCCCTACCGTTCGCCGCGAAAGCGAGGCCACATGAGCGATGCCATCGTCCGCGTGTCGGACCTGACCAAGACCTACGCCGGCGGTCTGACCGCGTTGCGATCCGTGTCGCTCGATATCCGGCAGGGCGAGATCCTCGCGCTGCTGGGCCCGAACGGCGCCGGCAAGACGACGCTGATCTCGGCCATCTGCGGGCTGGTCACGCCCAGCTCGGGCACCGTCACCATCGGCGGGCATGACATCCTGCGCGACTATCGCGCGGCGCGGTCGCTGGTGGGCCTCGTCCCGCAGGAGATCAACCTCGAACCTTTTGAAAAGGTTATCACCACGGTGCGCTTTTCGCGCGGGCTGTTCGGCAAGCCGCAGAACGACGACCATGTCGAGCGGGTGCTGCGCCAGCTTTCGCTCTGGGACAAGCGCGACACCCAGACCAAGGAACTGTCGGGGGGCATGAAACGGCGCGTGCTGATCGCCAAGGCCCTGTCCCACGAGCCGCGCGTGCTGTTTCTCGACGAGCCGACCGCCGGCGTCGACGTGGAGCTGCGCCGCGACATGTGGGACACCGTGCGCGAGCTCAAGGCGCTCGGCGTCACGATCATCCTCACCACCCACTATATCGAAGAGGCCGAGGAACTGGCCGACCGCATCGGCATCATTGCCGACGGCGAGATCAAGCTGGTCGAGGACAAGCGCGCCCTGATGCACCGGATGGGGCAGAAGCGCCTCGTGATCGAGCTGTCGGAGCCGCTCGACACCATTCCCGAGCCGCTCGCCCCGCATGGCCTGCGGCTGGCCGAAGGCGGGCACGCATTGGTGTATACCTACGACAAGACGGCCGGGCGCACCGGCATCCGCCGGCTCATGGTCGATCTCGAGGCGCAGGACATCGCGCTGTCGGACGTGCGGACCGAGGAAAGCACGCTCGAGGAAATCTTCGTCGACCTCGTTCGGAAGGATGCGGCATGAACCTGCGCGCGACATGGGCGATCTACAAGTTCGAGATGGCGCGGACCTTTCGCACGCTGCTGCAATCGGTGGTGTCGCCGGTGCTGTCGACCTCGCTCTATTTCGTGGTCTTCGGGGCGGCCATCGGCAGCCGCATCGACGAGGTCGAGGGCGTGAGCTACGGCGCCTTCATCGTGCCCGGTCTCATCATGCTGTCGGTGGTCGTGCAATCGGTGTCGAACGCGGCCTTCGGGATCTATTTCCCCAAGTTCATCGGCACGATCTACGAACTGCTCTCGGCCCCCGCCTCGTTTCTCGAGATCACCGCCGGTTACGTTCTGGCCGCGGCGACCAAATCGCTTGCCATCGGGATCATCATCCTGGTCACGGCGTTCTTTTTCGTCGACCTGACCATCCTGCACCCGTTCTGGATGCTGACCTTCCTCGTGCTGACCTGTTTCAGCTTTTCCCTGCTGGGGTTCATCGTGGGCATCTGGGCGCGCAACTTCGAGCAGTTGCAGCTTGTCCCGCTGTTGCTGGTGACGCCGCTGATCTTTCTGGGCGGGGCGTTCTACTCGGTCTCGATGCTGCCGCCCGTCTGGCAGACCATCACGCTGTTCAACCCGGTGGTCTATCTTGTCTCCGGGTTCCGCTGGTCGTTCTTCGGCATGGCCGATGTCGCCATCGGGTGGAGCGTGCTGGCCATCCTCGGATTCACCGGGCTGTGCATCGCGATCATCGGCGTGATCTTTCGCACCGGGTGGCGCATCAGGGCATGAGCCCCGACAGAAGCCAGATCATCGCCGGGATGGTCAGCACCGCGGCGACGGTCTGGGCCGTGACGAGCCCCGCCATCAACTCTCCGTCGCCGTGCATCTGGCGGGTCAGGACATAGGCCGTCGGCGCGGTCGGGATCGCGGCAAAGACGAGCAGGACCAGCGCCTCGGTCGGGGCCAGACCGAACAGCGCCGCGCAGGCGACGGCCACCAGCGGCATGGCCAGCAATCTCAGACCCGAGACGGCGGCGAGGGTCGCGACCTCCCGGCGCAGCGCCTCGGGCCTGAGCGCGGCGCCCACGCAAAGCAGCCCGAGCGGCAGGCTGGCCTGCGCCAGCAATTCGAACAGCCGATCCACCCCCAGCGGCAGGCCGATCCCGGTCAGGGCCAGCGCGATCCCGATGGCGCAGGCAAGGATCAACGGGTTGGTGACGATGGGCCGGATCAGCGCCCCGGCCCCCGGCGCGCTGCCCCGCGCGGTCAGGGCCAGCACCGACAGCACGTTGACCAGCGGCACCGCGACGGCCAGCACCAGCGCCGCGCGGCGCAATCCCGGCTCGCCCAGCAGGCTCGCCGTGACGGCGAGGCCGAGATAGGTGTTGAACCGGATCGCCCCCTGCATGACCGCCCCGAACCGGGCGGCGGGCGACGGGCGCAGGCGCCGCGCCCCCCAGAGCGCGGCGGCCGCGACGCAGATCATCGTCACCGCCGCCCCGCCCAGCCGCACGATCTCGGGATCGTCCAGGGGCGCCTCGGCAAGGTTCGAGATCAGCAGCGCGGGGAACAGGAGCACATAGTTGATCCGCTCGGCCGCGGGCCAGAACTCGGGTGCGGGGCGTCCGGTGCGTGCCAGCGCAAAGCCAAGGCAGATCAACGCGAAAAGCGGCCAGATGGCGAGGATGAGCATGGCGCGCGCCCTTGTCGCGGAAAGGCCCCTTTTCGGCCGGCAATCGCCCGGTCGCAAGCGGGCCGTCGCGCCGCAATCGGCCGCGCCTTTTCCCCCGAGCCTTGCTGGCGCGCGGCCGGACGCCTACATCGGCGGATATGAGAGCCTTCATTCCGTTCCTGAAAGAGACCCCGCTTGTCGCCGTGATCCGGCTTCAGGGTGTGATCGCATCGGGCGGCGGGCCCGCCCGGCTCAGCGACGCCAGCCTTGCGGGTCTGATCGAAAAGGCGTTCCGGCGCGGCAAGCCGCGCGCGGTGGCGCTGTTGCTCAATTCGCCCGGCGGCTCGCCGGTGCAGTCGTCGCTGATCGCGGCGCGCATCCGTCGCCTGGCGGACGAAAAGGGCGTGCCGGTCTTTGCCTTTGTCGAGGACGTGGCGGCGAGCGGCGGATACTGGCTCGCCACGGCGGCGGACGAGATCTATGCCGACGCGAACTCGATCGTGGGGTCCATCGGTGTGATCTCTTCGGGCTTCGGGTTCAACAAGTTCATCTCGCGCTACGGGATCGACCGCCGGGTCTATACCGCGGGCGAGTCGAAAAGCATGCTCGATCCGTTCCAGCCCGAGAACGAGGACGACATCGCCCGCCTCAAGGATCTGCAGGCGCAGGTGCACGAGGCGTTCAAGACGCAGGTGCGCACACGGCGCGGCGACAGGCTGGTGCAGGACGAGGATCTGTTCACCGGGGCCTTCTGGATCGGCGAATCGGCCCGCGGGCTTGGGCTGATCGACGGCATCGGGCATCTCGTCCCGGTGATGAAGCAGCGGTTCGGCGAAAAGACCCGGTTCGCCGTCTACAAGCAGCGGCGCCCGTTCCTGTCGCGTTTCGGCGCATCGCTGGCCGGGGCGGCGCTGGGCGGTATCGAGGATCGCGCGGCCTTCGCCCGGTTCGGTCTTTGAATGATCGTCAAGGTCGTCGTCCTTTTCCTTGTCGGCATGGCGGTTCTGGCCATGTTCGGGCGCTTGCGCCTCCCCGGTCCGTTGTCGAAGGGCAAGCCCGGCAAGTGCCGTGCCTGCGGGCGTCCGAAGATCGGCCGCGGTCCCTGTTCCTGCGGCAAGGGGTAGGATGTTACTCGCGTTTCTGCTGACCGTCGTGGGGCTGGTGATCCTCATCGTCGCGGGCGACCTGCTGGTGCGGGGCGCGGTGAACCTGTCGCTGAGGCTGGGCGTGCCCGCGATGATCGTCAGCCTGACGGTCGTGGCCTTCGGCACCTCGGCGCCGGAACTGGTGATCTCGATCGGGGCCATCCTCGACGGGGCGCCGGGTATCGCGCTGGGCAATGTCGTCGGCTCGAACACGGCGAACGTCCTGCTGGTGCTGGGCGTGCCGGCGCTGATCGCGACCATCGGCATGGACGACCCCGAGACCCGGCGCAGTTTCGTCCTGATGCTGGTAGCGAGCGTCGTGTTCATCGCGCTGGCCTTTGTCGGACCGATGAAGTGGTGGCACGGGCTGATCCTGCTTGCGGTGTTCGGGCTGATCCTCGGCGGGCAGATCCGAACCTCGCTTGCGCATCGCCGTTCGGCGCGGGCCGCCAAGGCCGCGCTGCCCGTCTCGGATGACGAGGTCGAGGGCGCCGATCCGAATATCGGCGGCGGCAAGATCGCGTTCTTCCTGATCGCCGGTATCGTCAGCCTGCCCATCGGGGCACAGATGCTGATAACGGGCGCGCGCACCATCGCCGAGACCTTCGGCGTGTCGGACGAGGTGATCGGCCTGACGCTGGTGGCCATCGGCACGTCGCTGCCCGAGCTCGCGACGACCGTGGCCGCCGCGTTCCGGCGTCAGGCCGATGTCGCCATCGGCAATGTCATCGGCTCCAACACCTTCAACCTGCTCGCGATCTTCGGGATCGCGCTGCTGGTCGGCCCCGTCCCGGTCGAGCGCGAGTTCCTGCGCGTCGATCTATGGGTCATGCTGGCCGCCTCGGTGGCACTGACGCCCTTCGTGTTCCGCGACTGGAAGCTGGGGCGCCTGTTCGGCGCGGTGTTCTGTCTTCTTTATATCACTTATGTCTGGATGATCGTCTGATGCAGAACCGAGCCTTGGTGACGGGTGGCGGCACGCGGCTGGGGCGTGCCATGGCGCTTTATCTCGGCGAACGGGGCTGGGATGTCGCGATCCATTACAACGCGTCGGACACAGAGGCGCGCGAGGTCGTCGAGGCGTTGCAGGGCATGGGGCGGCGCGCGTCCGCGGTGCAGGCCGACCTGCTGTCGCAGGAGGCGACGCAATCGCTGGTGGCGCGCGCGGCCGAAGCGGTCGGCGGGCCGCTGAGCCTGCTGATCAATAACGCCTCGATCTTCGAGCATGACACGCTGGCCAGCGCCACGGCCGAAAGCTGGGACCGCCACATCGGATCGAACCTGCGCGCGCCGGTCTTTCTGACGCAGCAATTCGCGGCGCAGGCCCCCGAGGCGGGGCAGGACGAGAATGGCGAGCCGCTGGCGCGGGGCATGGTGCTGAACATGATCGACCAGCGCGTGCACAAGCTGACGCCCGAATTCATGACCTATACCCTCGCCAAGATGGGGCTTTGGGCCTTTACCCGCACGGCGGCGCAGGCGCTGGCGCCCGCGATCCGGGTCAACGCGATCGGGCCCGGTCCGACGCTGAAAGGCGGGCGGCAGAGCGAGGGGCATTTCGCCGCCCAACGCGCCGCGACCGTGCTGGGGCGCGGGGCCAATCCCGACGAGATATGCGCGGCGCTGGGTTACTTTCTGGATGCGCCGGGCGTCACCGGGCAACTATTGTGCGTCGATGGCGGGCAACATCTAGCGTGGCAGACGCCGGACGTTCTCGGGGTCGAATAGCGCGCTTTATCCCCGCGCATGGGGACCTTCATGATAGTGTCATGAAAGATGCCGCGAAATCATGGCCTTATGGGTGGGTTTCTTTTTGCCGAGTTAATTCAATACCTTGGCGTCCTGCCCAAAAAACGGGCATTCCGTGCCAAACCCTTTGGGACAAGGGGCAACAGCCCTTGGCCGCCGCGATATGCACCGAGTTATCCACAGCCGATGTGGGCCTCTTAACTCTTGTGCACGCCGGCCATATCTAGCAGCCCGCCGAGAATCATACCGCGCCGAACGAGCGACCGCCCGATGAGCCAAGAACCCGCCCCCAGGGGCCATGCCTGCATCCAGTCCTATCTCAAGACCCTCGACAATTCGCCGGGGGTCTACCGGATGCTCGATGACCGGCAGGCGGTTCTCTATGTCGGCAAGGCGCGGAACCTGAAAAAACGCGTATCGAACTACGCCAAGCCGAGCGGTCACAGCCCGCGCATCGCGCGGATGATTTCGGAAACGGCGTCGATGATGTTCCTCACGACGCGCACCGAGACCGAGGCGCTGCTGCTAGAGCAGAACCTCATCAAGCAGCTCAAGCCCAAGTTCAACGTGCTGTTGCGCGACGACAAGAGCTTTCCGAACATCCTCGTGACCGGGAACCACGCCTTTCCGCAGATCAAGAAGCACCGCGGCGCCAAGACGGAAAAGGGCGATTACTACGGCCCCTTTGCCAGCGCCGGGGCGGTGAACCGGACGCTGACGCAGTTGCAGCGGGTGTTCCTGCTGCGGAACTGTACCGACTCGATGTTCGAAAGCCGCACGCGGCCCTGCCTGCTGCACCAGATCAAGCGGTGCAGCGGCCCCTGCGTCGGCCGGATCAGCCAGGAGGATTACGCGCGCTCGGTCGCCGATGCCGAGCTGTTCCTTCAGGGGAAATCGACCCGGGTGCAGGCCGAGCTTGCCGCCGAGATGGAGCGGGCGAGCGAGGCGATGGAGTTCGAGCGCGCCGCGGCGCTGCGCGACCGCATCCGCGCCCTGACCCATGTGCAGGCGGGGCAGGGGATCAACCCCCAGGGCGTCGCCGAAGCGGACGTGATCGCGCTGCACATGGAGGGCGGGCAGGCCTGCGTGCAGGTGTTCTTTATCCGGGCCAACCAGAACTGGGGCAACCGCGACTACTATCCAAGGACGGGGTCGGGTGCCGACGCGTCCGAGGTGCTGCGCGGTTTCCTGGGGCAGTTCTACGACAACAAGGAGCCGCCGCGGCAAGTGCTCTTGTCCGACGAGATCGAGGATCTCGACCTGATGGCCGAGGCGCTGGGGCAAAAGCTGGGCCGCAAGGTCCAGATCCTCGTGCCCCAGCGCGGCGAGAAAAAGGACCTCGTCGCCGAGGCGCTGCGCAATGCGCGCGAAAGCCTCGCACGGAAGATGTCGGAAAGCGCGACCCAGGCAAAGCTGCTGGACGGGCTGGCCGAGGCCTTCGATCTCGACGCGCCGCCTGCGCGGGTCGAGGTCTATGACAACAGCCACATCATGGGCACGAATGCCGTCGGCGCCATGATCGTCGCGGGCCCCGAGGGGTTCCTGAAAAGCCAGTACCGCAAGTTCAACATCAAGGACGAGACGCTGACCCCCGGCGACGATTTCGGCATGATGCGCGAGATGTTGACCCGGCGGTTCCAGCGCCTGCTCAAGGAAGATCCCGACCGCGAGGGCGGCACATGGCCCGACCTTCTGCTGATCGACGGCGGCGCGGGGCAGGTGTCGGCGGTGGCCGGCATCATGGGCGAGATCGGGGTCGACGATATCGCCATCGTCGGAGTGGCCAAGGGCGTCGATCGCGACGCCGGCAAGGAAGAGTTCCACCGCCCCGGCCAGCGGCCGTTCGCGCTGCGCCACAATGACCCGGTGCTCTATTTCGTGCAGCGCCTGCGCGACGAGGCGCACCGGTTCGCCATCGGCGCCCACCGCCAGAAACGCGCCAAGGCCGTCGGCGCCACCCCGCTCGACGAGATCGCGGGTATCGGCGCCACGCGCAAGCGGGCGCTGCTGGCGCATTTCGGCTCGGCCAAGGCCGTGGGCCGGGCCGGGCTCGACGATCTCAAGGCCGTGGACGGGATCAGCGCCGGGCTGGCCGAGAAGATTTACGGCCATTTCCACGAACGCGGCTAGCGCGGCGCTTTCAACGGGGGGCGGGGCGGGCTAGATACGGGTCATGCAATGGACCCTGCCCAACATCCTGACCGTCGGCCGCCTTCTCGCGGCCCCCGGCGTGGCCATCGCCTTCCTGTATTTCTACCGCCCCGGTGCCGATTGGTTCGCGCTGATCCTGTTTCTCGGGGCGGCAATCACCGACTGGTTCGACGGCTACCTCGCCCGGTCGTGGAAGCAGGAAAGCCGGTTCGGCGCGATGCTCGACCCGATCGCCGACAAGGCGATGGTGGTGATCGCGCTGCTGGTCATCGTCGGCTATTCGTCGATGTCGCCGTGGCTGGTGCTGCCCGCGACGGTCATCGTTTTCCGCGAGGTTTTCGTCAGCGGCTTGCGCGAGTTCCTGGGCAATGACGCGCGGCGCCTTGCCGTCACCCGGATCGCCAAGTGGAAGACCACGGTTCAGATGGTGGCCATCGCCGTCCTGTTCTCGCGCGATATCTTTGTCTACCATCTGCTCGAGCGGACCGCCGGCATGGACCCCGCCACGGTCGAGGGTGTCCTTGCCGGCACCCTGAGCGACGAGGTGGGGCTGGGCTGGCTCGCGCAGGGGCGCGACATCGCCGGGCTTGCCGGGCTTGCGCTGTTATGGCTGGCCGCCGCCCTGACGCTACTGACTGGGTGGGACTATTTCCGTAAGGCGCTTCCCTTTCTGAAGGAGGCAAAATGACCCTCGATATCCTGTATTTCGCCTGGCTGCGCGAGCGGCTCGGCCTGCCCCGCGAAACTGTCGAGACCGAGGCCGCCACCGTCGCCGACCTGGTCGCGCAACTGGTCGCGCGCGAGGAACGCTATGCCTTCGTCTTTGGCGACACGACCGGATTGCGCGTGGCCGTCGACCAGGTCTTGACCGATTTCGACGCACCGCTGTCGGGCGCGCGCGAGGTGGCGTTCTTTCCGCCCATGACCGGGGGCTGAGCCGTGGAGATCCGCGTTCAGGAGGCGCCGTTCGACATGGGCGCCGAGATCGGGCGTTTCGCCGCGGGGCGCACCGATATGGGCGCCATCGTCACGTTCTCGGGGCTGGTGCGCGATACGGATGACGGGCTGCGCGCCATGGAGATCGAACATTATCCCGGCATGACCGAAAAGGCGCTGACCGGGATCGCCGAAGAGGCGCAGCGGCGCTGGTCCCTGGGCGATGTGCTGGTGATCCACCGTTTCGGCGCGCTCGCGCCCGGCGAACAGATCATGATGGTCGCCACCGCCGCGCCGCACCGGGCCGATGCTTTCGCCGCGGCAGAGTTCCTGATGGATTACCTGAAATCCCGCGCGCCCTTCTGGAAGAAAGAGACCACCGCCGAGGGCGCGTCATGGGTCGAGGCGCGCGAGGCCGACGAGGACGCGCTGCGCCGCTGGTAGGTCAGTCCTGCGCGTTCATCCGCTCGATGTATTCGCGCAGCTCGTCGTTCTCGGCCCGCACGTCGCGCAGGGCGTCCATGGTGGCGCGATATTCGGCTTCGGTCTGGTGAAGCTGGCTCATCATCTCGGCCTCGCGCTCTTGCAGATAGGCGAGCGCCTGGTCGCGGGCCTCTTCGGCGTCGTGCATGGATTGCGCCATGTTGTCGAGCTCGCCGAGGTCGGACTGGCTGACGCGGGTCAGGCGGTGCACCAACCAGTTCGCGAACCAGCCGAGGCTGAAGGCGATGAAAAGGATGATCGCCGTCACGATGACGAATTCTGTTCTGTTCATTCGTCGTCCGCTTGGTCCGCGTCGGTTTCGGTCTCGGCCGCATCGCCCTCGGGCGTATCGTCGTCCGCGGCCTCGGTCTTGGCCTCGTCGGTCAGCAAAGTAAACTCGATACGCCGGTTCGCCTCGCGCCCCTCGGGGGTGTCGTTGTCGGCGATGGGGTTTTCCTCGCCATAGCCCGAGGCGACCAGCGCATCGGTCAGGACGCGGCGGTTCAAAAGCGCCTCGATCACCGCGTCGGCCCGGCTCTGGCTGAGCTCGCGGTTCATCTCTTCGCGGCCCTGGCTGTCGGTAAAGCCCGCAACCTCCATCGGGACGTCGGGGCAGGTGCGGATGATCTCGGCGATGGCATCCATGCTGTCGCGCGAGGCCGCGTCGATGATCGCCGATCCGGGGTCGAAGGTGATCTGGCGCGCGGCAAGCACGCGGTTGATCTGGGCCACGCATTCCTGCGGCGTCGGCATGCCGCGGCGCGGATCGAGGCGTTCGTCATAGCTCACGTCGATCTCGAAGCCCGCCTTGTCGCCGAGCCGTTCCGAGATCAGCCGGGTGATCTCGGCCGAGGCGTCCATCTGGCCGCTCACGCCGCTGATGCGGATCGACTCGGCCCGCACCACGGCCGCGCCGCTGTCGAGGACCGACAGCGCGTCGAGCGAGGCCAGCACCCGCGGCGCCCAGCCTTCGGGGGCGTCGGCGATGATCTCGATGCTGGCATCCATCTCGCTGAGGCCGAACCGGGCGCGGGCGAAACTCTCGATGGCGGTCGCGCCAAGCTGCGTGCCCGCCGGGCCGCGAAGCTGCACGACCCCTTCGGGGCTGCGGGTGGTGACGAACTCGACCGGGCCATCGGCCAGCGCCTCGGTATCGGCTTGCACGGCGGTCAGGGACACCTCGGCGGGCAGCGCCCGGCGCAGCGTCGCGGCGGCCTGTGAAAAGGTCTCGGGCGGCGTTTCGGCCGATCCCTCGAGCCGCATTTCCAGGTCGGAGAGCGTCAGCGTCCCGCCGTCGAGCTTGCCCAGTGCCGCGATCCCGGCGGCCGCGACACGCGGCCAGTCGGGCGTCGGCACGCCAAGGCCGACCTTGCAGCGGTCCGGCCCGGTCAGCCCGATCTCGCGCGCGGCCTCGAGGATCCGCTCGGCCCCGTCCTCGGTGCCGGCCGCGCAGGCGTCGAACCGCGTCGTCTCGGCATTGCGCACCAGCCGCAGGACAAAGGGCGAGATCACGGGGCGCGGCGCCGAGATATCGAGCGACAGCGCCACGCCCTCGGGGACGCGCCGCGCGAGGTCGCGCCGGACCCGGTCGATCGTTCCGGCATCCGTCGATAGGGTGGTGATCGACACGGTCTCGGCCGAGATCGAGATCTTGGCCTTTTCGAGATCCTCGAGCGCGTCGATCCCATAGTCGAGCGCCGCGCCCCAGGTCTCGGGCGCCTCGAAATCGGCGGCCTCGAGCAGGTCGGCCACCTCGGAATCGGTACGCTCGGCGATGGTGGCGACGAGTTCCTCGCGGTCGGTGGAGGCCGGCACCAGCCCGATCAGCGTGACGCTGTCGCCAGTGCGCAGCACCTCGACCGAGAAATGGGGCGCGGTGATCGGGGTGCGCTGCCGCACGTCCATACCGTCGATGACCCGGGTGCCGTCGACGACCGACCCGGCAGCCGACAATGCGCGGAACCGCGCGGCCTCGTCGGGGGCGGTGCCCGTCATGGCAAGCTGCAGCCCGTTGGCCTCGACCGCGGCCCAGACGATCTCGGCCTGCGACAGCGCCTCGCGGACAGCCGCGACCGAGCGGGTCTCGATCTGGGTGACGGCGACGGTCGCCGCACCGGCCGCGGCGCTGGCGGCAACGGTAAAGGTGATCGCAACGGGGAGCCAGGAACGCTTGTGTTTCATGATGCACTCGGTCCGGGACGGAACGCGGCAGGACTATCGCCCGCGCCCCGGCCTTGCAATCAGGCCATCACGGCGGCGGCAAGAAACAGCGTAGCCAGCAATCCCGCGTCCCGATTGGCGCGAAACAGCCGCAAACATACGGCGGAATCGCCGGTATCGAGCTTTCCCAGCTGCCACGCCATGTGCCAGCCCAGCGCCCAGGGGGCGCCCAGCGCGATGGCCAGCGCGAGAAAGTGATCCGCCGTGCCCAGCGCGAGAACCACCGCCAGCGCCATGAACAGGCAGGCCAGCACCATGAAGGCCCTGAGCCACGGGCGGGGGCGGTCGCCGAACAGGCGCGCGGTCGATTTCACGCCGATGAGCGCGTCGTCCTCGATGTCCTGGTAGGCATAGATCGTGTCGTAGAACAGCGTCCATGCGATCCCGCCAAGATACAGCGCCAGCGCCGGCCAGTCGAACGCGCCCTTTTGCGCCGTGTAGGCCAGCAGCGCCCCCCAGTTGAAGGCGAGCCCGAGAAAGACCTGCGGCCACCATGTGAACCGCTTGGCAAAGGGGTAGATCGCCACCGGCACCAGCGCCGCGACCCCCAGCAGGATCGCGGGCAGCGGAAAGGTCAGCAGGATGGCCAGCGCGAGAAGGCATTGCGCCACCATCCAGGCGGCCGCCTGGGCCACGGTGACCTGCCCCGACGGGATCGGGCGCGACCGGGTGCGGGTCACGCCGCCGTCGATATGGCGGTCGGTGATGTCGTTCCAGGTGCAGCCCGCGCCCCGCATCAAGGCGGCCCCGATGGCACAGCCGATGGCGATCCAGAGACCCCGCCACCCCAGCGCACCGATCTCGGCCGCGGCCAGCGCGAGCCCCCACCAGCACGGCAAAAGCAGCAGCCATGTCCCGATGGGCCGGTCGGCGCGGGACAGGCGCAAATAGGGACGCAGCCGCGCGGGCGCCCGTTCGTCGACCCAGTTGCCCTTGACGGCATCGGCCACCTGGCCTTTCGTCGCCTCCGTTCCAGTCACACGCAGACCCTCATGCCATCCCTGATCCGCCTGTACCTAGACCAACCGCTTGCCGAGGGGCAAACCCTCGCGCTCGATCCCGCGCAGTCGCATTACGTCGCGAATGTCATGCGACGGGGCGCAGGCGCCCCCGTCGAGGTTTTCAACGGGCGCGACGGCGCCTGGGCGGCCGAGATCGTCGAGGCCCGCAAGAAGGCGGTGACGCTGCGGGCGCTGCGGCAGGTGGCGCCGCAGCGGATGCCGCCGGACCTGTGGCTGTTCTTCGCGCCGATCAAGAAGGCACGCACCGATTTCATCGTCGAAAAGGCGGCCGAGCTGGGCGCGGCGCGGATCGTGCCGGTGCAGACCGATCATACCAACTCGGAACGGGTGCGACGCGACCGGTTGCAGGCCCATGCCGTCGAGGCGGCCGAGCAATGCGGCGGCACCTATGTCCCCGAGGTGGCCGAGATGGCGCCGCTTTCGGCGATCCTCGACGACTGGCCGGACGGGCGGCAATTGATGTTCTGCGACGAGACCGCCGCCGGGCGCTCGACCGCCGCCGAGGATCTCGGCCAAGCGGGCCCCGGCCCCTGGGCCATCGTCATCGGCCCCGAGGGCGGGTTCTCCGAGGCCGAGCGCAAGAGGCTGCGGGGGATGGAGGCCGCCGTTCCGGTTGCGCTGGGTCCGCGGATCCTTCGTGCCGATACGGCCGCGGTGGCGGCGATCACCGTATGGCAACAGGCGCTGGGGGATTGGCGATGAGGCTTGCCCGCCCCGACGAGCTGGACGCGATCCGAGCCTTTTTGGCTGAACGGGTCGACCACGCGATCATCCCGCTGTGCAACCTGCG
Organism: Palleronia sediminis; assembly: GCF_004358695.1. GTDB lineage: Bacteria > Pseudomonadota > Alphaproteobacteria > Rhodobacterales > Rhodobacteraceae > Palleronia > Palleronia sediminis. Next base: position 6,750 of record NZ_SNAA01000021.1, on the reverse strand, counting down.
CGATCACGGGCTCGAGGGCACGGGGCCGCGCGCAATGCGGGCAGCGGTCGCCGAAGACGCGGGGCGGCTGACCGGGTTCGCCGGGCTGACCGGCGCGGGCGTACTGATGGTTGCGGGCACGGTCGATGCGCCGGGGCTGCGCGCGGTGTTCCGGGGCGCGCGGCTCGGCGGGGGCATGGGGCCGCCCGATGTGATGCGCCCGGTGCTGAAGCAGCTCGCGCCCGAAGCGCCGCGCGAACATGACGGCGACGAGCCGGGGTTCGAGATCGCGCTGCCGGACGTGCCGCCCGAGGGCATCCGCCTGCGCCCGCCCGGCGATATGCCGTCGGTGTTGCGCGATATGCGGGCGGATTTCCTGATCGAGGCAATGGATATGGGGCGCGATGCGGCGCGGGACCGTGCCGCGCAGGATTGCAAGCGCTATGTCGCGGCCGGATCGCACCGGCTGGTCGAGCTGGACGGGGATATCGTCGCAATGACCGGGTTCAATGCCGAGTGGGAGGGCGTCGCGCAGATCGGTGGGGTCTTCGTCCGGCCGGAATGGCGGGGGCGTGGCATCGCGGCGCGCGCCATCCGCGCGCATCTGGCCGAACGGCCGGACCTGCGCCGCGCGATCCTCTATGCCGCGTCCGAGGCGGCGACGCGCGCCTATCGCGCGCTCGAGCCGCGCCCGATCGGCCGCATGGCTTCGGTCGTCCTTGCCGAACCGATCGTGCTGTGATCCGCCCCGAGTTGCGGGCCGGGCTGATCCGTTGGCGCGAGACGATCGTCGGCGGGGCGGCCGCGCTTTTGGGGCTGTGGTGGATCGTCGCCGCGGGCGGCTTGCTGCCCTGGGTCGGCGCGGTGCTCGTGCTCGTCGGCAGCGCTGTTGCGTGGGAGGGGACGGCCCGCGCGTTGCGGCCCGCGGATGGCGGCGGCGCGGGTGTGGTGGACGTGACCGAGCGCCAGATCACCTACATGTCGGCGCAGGGTGGCGGGGCGGTGTCGCTGGACACGCTCGCCGTCGTGGCCATCGAGCGGCGGGCCGGGGCCGCGCCGCTCTGGACGCTGGCCGACATGGACGGGCGGCGCATCTCGGTGCCGTCGGATGCGACGGGGGCCGACCAGGTCGCCGATGCGCTGGCCGCCCTTCCGGGGTTGACCCATGCCGCGCTGTTGGGGGCGCTGCGCGACCCCTCGCCGGGGGCGGCCGTACTGTGGCGGCGCGCGCCCGAGCGGCTCGGTTGACTTCATCGGGTCCGCGCGCCAGTTGAGCGCGACAGAGAGCGAGGGCACGAACCATGTCGATACCGCAACAGGGCGGGGGCCCCATCGAGGATTTCGCCCAGCTCGCCGGCTATCTCGAGGATGGCTGCAAGCCGCGCGACGCCTGGCGCATCGGGACCGAGCACGAGAAATTCGGCTATTGCCGCGACACGCTGAAGCCGCTGCCCTACGAGGGCGACCGCTCGATCCATGCCATGCTGTCAGGGCTGCGCGACCGGTTCGGCTGGTCGCCCGTGACCGAGGGCGACAAGCTGATCGGGCTGGAAAAGGATGGGGCCAACATCTCGCTCGAACCGGGCGGCCAGCTCGAGCTGTCGGGCGCGCCGCTCGAGACGATCCACGCGACCTGCGACGAGGTGAACGACCACCTCGCGCAGGTCAAGGCAGTGGCCGACGAGATCGGCGTCGGCTTTATCGGGCTGGGGGCGGCACCCACATGGACGCATGACGAGATGCCGCTCATGCCCAAGGGCCGTTACAAGCTGATGGACGGCTACATGCGCAAGGTGGGCGATCTGGGCACGCAGATGATGCGGCGCACCTGCACCGTGCAGGTCAATCTCGATTTCGCGTCCGAGGACGACATGGTGCGCAAGATGCGCGTCGCGGTTGCCCTGCAGCCCATCGCCACGGCTCTTTTCGCCAATTCTCCGCTGCTCGAGGGCAAGCCCAACGGACACAAGTCATGGCGCAGCCGGATCTGGCGCGACCTCGATGCCGACAGGACCGGCATGATCCCCTTCGTCTTCGAGGACGGGTTCGGGTTCGAGCGGTGGGTGGAGTATGCGCTCGATGTGCCGATGTATTTCGTCTATCGCGACGGGCGCTATATCGACGCGCTCGGCCAGTCGTTCCGCGATTTCCTGAGGGGCGAGCTTCCGGCCTTGCCGGGGGAAAAGCCGCAGATGTCGGATTGGGCGGACCACCTGACCACGCTCTTTCCCGAAGCGCGCGTGAAAAAGTTCATCGAGATGCGCGGTGCCGATGGCGGGCCTTGGCGGCGCCTGTGTGCGCTGCCGGCGTTCTGGGTCGGGCTGCTCTACGATTCCACCGCGCTGGATGCGGCCTGGGATCTTTGCCGGCACTGGGACGCCGAAACCCGCGAGGGTCTGCGCGTCGCGGCCTCGGTCTCGGGGCTGCAGGGCGAGGCCGGCGGCGTGCGCCTGCACGACGCGGCGCGGATCGCGGTCGAGATCGCCGAGTCGGGGCTCAAGGCACGCGGCCGCGTCGGCGCGGGGGGCATGATTCCCGACGAGACGCATTTCCTGAACGCGCTGCACGAGAGCATCGAGTCGGGCCGTGTCCCGGCCGACGAACTGCTCGACCGCTACGAGGGCGAGTGGAACGGCGACGCTTCGCGCGTGTTCGGCGAATTCTCGTACTGAATCAGGGCGGTCTGCCGCCGGATCGGGGGCTGATATGCGATAACGATGGACGTTGCCGGGCGTTCGACTAATTTCAGCACAGTCTCAAAGAAGGGAATGTCCCATGAAGAAGTCTCTCCTCGTTCTCCCGCTGATCCTCGCCACCGCGGGCTGCGTCGGCAACAACCAGGGCGCGCTGACGGGCGCCGCGCTGGGCGCCGCCACCGGCGCCGCCGTTTCGGGCAGCGACGACCGCGCCGCGGGCGCGCTGATCGGCGGTGCGCTGGGTGCCGCGGCCGGCAACTACATCGGCCGCGCCTCGTCGCCCGGCATGTGCGTGTACCAGGACCCGACCACGGGCCGTCAGTACACCGCCGCCTGCTGATCCCTCCGGGCCGGCGGTCATCCCGCCGGCCCGTTCGCTATCGGCACCGCGCCGAGCACGAATGCCGTCACCCACGCCTCGGACATCTCGCAGGGTCTGAGCAATGCACGGCCATCCGGCAGACGGTAGAGGTTGAGGCTGACATAGCCGCGCCCGCCGAGCTCTTCGGCGACGAGCTTGCCCGATCCGCCCCCGGCGAACGTCGTTTTCGACACGATCCAGTCCGACCCCGCGAACCGCGCCCGGAACGTGCCCATCGGCAAGGCGTCGAAAGCGTCGGCGACGCTCAGGGCTTTTTCCCGATCCGCGGTTCCTGCCCGCTGAGCAGCCGTTCGATATTGGCGCGGTGACGCAGGAAGATCAGCGCCGCCATCGCGACGAGCGCCAGGGCGAACCACGACAGCCCCGCATACCACGCGTAAAGCGGCGCGAGTGCCGCGGCGACCAGCGCGGCCAGCGACGAGATCCGCGACACGGCCGCCACGACGAGCCACGTGCCGCAGACCGCCAGCCCGACGGGCCAGGCCAGCGCAAGAACTGTGCCGAGGAAGGTCGCGACGCCTTTCCCGCCCTTGAAGCCGAGGTAGAGCGGGTAGCAATGGCCGAGGAACGCGGCAAAACCCGCGACCCAGGCCGCGTCCTCCGAGATCAGCAGCCGTGCCAGCAGCACCGCCGCCGCGCCCTTGCCCACATCGCAGACCAGCGTGGCCAGCGCGGCCCCCTTGTGCCCGGTGCGCAAAACGTTCGTGGCGCCGATATTGCCCGACCCGATCTGCCGCAGATCGCCCAGCCCGAGCGCGCGGGTGATCACGAGCCCGAACGGGACGGAGCCGAGGAGATAGGCGAGGATCGCGGTGAGGATCAGCATGGACGGTCGGCACCCGGTTCGAGGACGCCCGATCATGCCCATCGCGGCCCCGGCGGTAAAGCCGCGCGAGGGGATGTATACGCCGGGGCGTTGCGTTCAGTCGCGGCGCCACTACCATTGAGGCTGCAATCAAGGGAGATCCGCATGGCGCGCCGCTGGACGAACGACCTGACACTGTCCGACGTCACCCCGAAACAGGCCTACCTCAACAGGCGCCAGTTGATCGGCGCCGCGGGGGCAATGTCGCTGATCGGCGGGGCCGCGGCCGCCGCGACGGACGAAACGCTCGAACCCAATACGTTCGAGGAGATCACGAGCTACAACAATTTCTACGAGTTCGGCACCGGCAAGACCGATCCGGCCGATCACGCGCATCAGCTTACGATCGCGCCCTGGTCGATCCGCATCGACGGGCTGGTCGATACGCCCGGCGATTACGCCGCCGACGACATCATCGCGCAGATGGATATCGAGGAGCGCATCTATCGCCTGCGCTGCGTCGAGGCCTGGTCGATGGTCATCCCCTGGCAGGGGTTCGAACTGGCCGACCTGCTCGCGCTGGCCGGTCCCAAGCCCGAAGCGCGGTTCGTGGAGTTCCAGACCCTTCTGCGCCCCGAGGAGATGCCGGGCCAGAAATTCCCCATCCTCGACTGGCCCTATATCGAGGGACTGCGGATTGACGAGGCGATGCATCCGCTGACCATCATGGCGACCGGCATCTATGACGAGCCGATGCCCAAGCAGAACGGGGCGCCGATGCGGCTGGTGGTGCCGTGGAAATACGGCTTCAAGTCGATCAAGTCGATCGTGCGGATCACCCTCACCGACACCCAGCCCCGGACGACTTGGAACAAGGCCGCGGCGGCGGAATACGGGTTCTATGCGAACGTGAACCCCAATGTCAGCCATCCCCGCTGGCGGCAGGACACCGAGCGGCGCGTGGGCGGAGGCCTGTTCTCGAGCCGGATCGATACGTTGATGTTCAACGGCTACGACGAGGTCGCCGGGCTGTATGACGGGATGGACCTGGAGCAGAACTTCTGATGACCGCTGCCCAGCGGGTGAATGTCTGGGTCAGGAAGGTTCCGTCCTGGGCCGTCTACATCCTCGGGGCGATGATCCCCGTGTGGTATTTCTGGCTGGCGGTCAGCGGGCAGATGGGGGTCGAGCCGATCAACGCGCTCGAACGCGCGCTGGGCCTGCTCGCCATGCAGACGCTGGTCGTCGTCCTGGCGGTCACGCCGCTTCGCAGGTGGACAGGGATCAGCCTCGTGTCGCATCGGCGGGCGCTGGGGCTGCTCGCGTTCTTTTATGTCTGCTGTCATCTGGCGGTCTGGCTGTTGCTCGACGTTCAGGATCCCGGCCGGGCCTGGGCCGATATCGTCAAGCGACCCTATATCACCATCGGCATGGCTGGTTTCGTCCTGCTTCTTCCTCTCGCGGCGACCTCGAACGATCGGGCGTTGCGCAAGCTCGGACCTGTGCGCTGGCGCAGGGTTCACACGCTCACTTATGTAATTTGTGTGCTGGGTGCGGTGCACTACGTGATGGTCCAGAAAGTCTGGGAGATCGAGCCGCTCGTCTATCTGGCGCTCGTTCTGGCCCTGGTCGCAACACGTTTACCAAGGCTGCGCCGTCGGGCGGCAGCGTGAGAGGTCACATGACGGTTTTCAATGGGCGCTTGGCGATGGCCGCCGCGCTGGTCTGCCTTGCCGGGGCGGCAAGCGCCGACCCCTCGATCGACATGGTCGAGCCGGTCACCAGGTTTCAGGGCGAGATGGCGGCTCCGATGCCGGGCAGCGATCTTCCGCGGCCGCAGGTCGACAATACCATCCGGTTCGAGCCGGTGCAGAACTTCGAAGACATGTTCCTGCGCGACGACGTGGTCTACCTCATGCGCCACGGTCCCACCGACTGGGATAAGCTGGACGTGCCGAACGTGGCGCCCGACGAATGCGCCGATCAGCGGATCCTGTCGCCGCAGGGTGAAAAGGACATGCGCGATCTCGGCACGCTGCTGGCCTATAACGAGATCCGTTTTGGCCGGATCGTCGTCAGCCAGTGGTGCCGCAACCAGCAGACCTATGACGCGCTGCTCGAAGGATACGACGCGGTGAAGCCCGGCATTTGGTCGAACACCCCCGTCGAGACGGACCCCGAGCTCAACCTGCTGCTGTCGCTTCAAGGCGCGGAAAGCACGACCGAGCTGCGCCGGCTGGTGTCGGAGTGGGACGGCGAGGATGCCGATGGGCCGCTGCTCATCATCTCGCATTTCACCAACATCCAGGAGCTGACCGAGTTCGCCGTCTACGAGGGCGAGATCATTGTGCTGGACCCCGACCGCAACAACCGGGTGCTGGGATACATGCGCCTCAAGACGGCCGGGCCGGATGTCGGGCATTTCGACATCGACGCCGCGGATCCCCTTTTGAACCGCGAGACCGAGGCGGGCGAGACGCCCCGCCCGAACTGACGATCCCGCCCCGGCCGAACGTTCGGGGCGGATCACGGGCGGGGGGGCGAGGGCGGAGCGGCCGGAATCGAGCCGCGTCGGCGCCGCCTGATTCCCCATGATCGGGGTGATTCACACGTCCCGGCCCGCGCCAAGGCAAGGCGCATCCACGCCTGTCCGAGCGGCTTTGCGAAAAGTTCTTTGGGGCGGGCGCCAAACCATGTATAAGTTCGCCATGACGCTGCGTCGAAAGGTCGATCCTTTCGAACCAAAGAAATTTGCCGGATCCCTGCATTTCCCTCTTGCGGGTTTGGTTGGTGGTCCGTAGATAGCGCTTCACCGGCGGCGCTGAGGCGCGGTTGGGGCGGTCTTCCGGGGCTGGCGGCGGGTTGGTTGATCTGGCTCGTTGTTCGGT
>NZ_SNAA01000020.1 GCF_004358695.1 Palleronia sediminis | reverse complement strand
GTTCGGTAGGTTGAAAGACTGGCGTCGCATCGCCACCCGCTACGACAGATGCCCGAAGGTCTTCCTCTCCGCCATCGCCCTCGCCGCAACCGTCATGTTCTGGTTATGAATCCTGACCCTAAGCCCTTTTCTACATGGAATACTGGTCGCTCCAATAGCCTCTGGTAATTTCATGTTTTGCCCGCCTGGAAAGGCATGGCTGCATCGCAGCCTGCTCCGCCACGGCCTTCGAGCTCGGCCGGTCGAACTCGGTGATCGCCTGGCCGGAAATCAGCGCCTGCATGAACGCCTTGCGCTGGCCAAGCCGGGCCTTGGCCAGCGGCACGCTCGGGTAGAGATTCTGCACAACTGCTGCGGTGTCGTCGCCCTCGGGCCCGACCGACCCCACCTGGCTCAAAACGCAGATCCCCGGCGGACCAGTCTGCGCCATGATGTCCACCGTGCCCGCGGTTGCGTTGATGTCAAACGGTCACTGCCGGATGGGAACGACCACCAGGTCCGCAGCGCGGATCGCCGCGTAGATCGTGCCGCCAGCATTGGGCGGCGTGTCGATCACCACGTAGTCGGTGCCATCCTCCTCGGCTTGGCGGAGATAGGCGGAGATCGGTCTACTCGTCGACCACCGACTACTGTTCGCTACCTTGAATTTGGCGGACGCACGCTCCTGCTGCGCCTCCGTTCTACAACCAAAGGCCGCTGTTTTCTGGTCGGTTCTGCGACCGGCTCTGGAGACACGTCACCGGCATAAAGGAGACCTTCCCTGAGTCTGCTTTCAGCACTTTTGCTGATGCGCCCGAGGCGATGGTGCAGCCTTGCAGTATCTTCCTCGGGCACAAGGAAACGCCGACGCAAATTGAAGCGCGTCGGAATGTCGAGCTTGGCTTCGGCCATCTCGACGGCCTGCGCAATCGCGAGTTCATGCGGTGCCGGTCCCGCAGTCTCGATCGGGCCACCCCAGGCGATATCGAGGAATTTCCGGCCAGCCATTGTACGGGTGTTCACGACAATTCCCGGACGCGCAGTCGACTTGGTGGGTTCAGCACGTCGGCTCGGAAGAGCGCACACCACAAGATCCCCTGCCTCGAGATCGATTGGGCGGCTATCCGGGTTGTCGACGATCGGTTTGGCATCAACCACAGAAGGATTTTCGATTTCCTCCGTTTCCTTATCGACGCTCGGCTTCGTGGCGGGAGCGTAGAATGGCTTGTCGTCGACCAAAATCAGCAGATGCTCGAGTGCTGCCGTGGCCTCTTCGCTTGCCGGCATCGTGAGCGAATATTGCCGGCCGAGCGAAACGATCCGCGCGGCCACGTCCTTTTCCTCGAGGGCTTCGCAATCATTCCACGTGTATTCCGCCGGGGCCTTCCTGCCCGAGATGGCGGCCTCGAACACGATCTCGTCGGTTTCGGAGTCGCGGAGTTGAACGGCCGAGACCTCCCGCCGATCGGTCAAAGCCACATCGACATCGAGAGCCGTCTGCAGGGCGGTGCGGTTGCCCACGATGATGGGAAAGCCAAACCGCCTGTCGCTGCCGATTTCGATGCCGTAGTCGACGGCATCGAGCATGTCTTTCAACTCCAGAAGGCCATGATCGGAATAGTGCCGGTCGATGGTCGTGCCCTCGAGGTGGCCAAGAATCCTCTGGCGAGTGCCGGTATCGATGCCCCGGCTCAAAAGCTTGGAAGAAAGCGTGCGCCGCATGGCGTAGATGTCTTCGCGCGTGTCGTGGAGCTTCAGCGTCTTCAGGAGGTTCCGCAGGCGGTCGCCGAAGATCTGGGATCGTCGACCGTGGCTCTTGTCGGGCTGGATCTCCGGGAAAAGCCAAGTTTCCCCGAATTTGCGTTTCGCCACGACCCATTCCCGGAACCCCAGTTCGAGGAGGATCTCCGGAATCGGTAGCACGCGCCGGGATTGCTCGTTCTTCAACACCGCGTCCTCTTCGTCGCCGACAAAGAGGCAGAGGATCCCGTCCCGGCGCACCACGTCCGGCACCGCGGCCTGGAGGATTTCCTCTGGGCGGACGCCCATCGTGATCATGATGAGCGGGACCCAATAGATCGCGTCCCGGATGATGATGCGATTGCGCGCGGTGGCTTTCCGGCTGCGCTGCTTCGGGGACGATGTGCCGACATAGATTGGCGAGCGCAGGAGCCTCGACACGTGCTCGAGCGACCACGACATCCGGCGCTTCGGGCGCGACACGCGTTTCGGAAGCTTGCAGGGTGTCTTCTGAGACTTGTGCCAGGCGCGCAACCGGTTCTTCAGCTGCGCGTGGGAGGGGACGAGGCGATCTTCGTCATCGACATCCCGTCCGACACGTTTCCGTCCGAGCGCGGCGCGAAATATGCGATTGAGCATGTCACGCTGGACGAAGAGGTATCCGTCGGTGAGCCTCGGAATCAGTTCCACCACAAGCCGGCGCCGCTTGTCGGGCACCGACAGCGTGTCGAGATTCAGGATTTCCTCCAACAGTTGAGCGTCTTGGGCATCGGCGTCGCGGATCTCCTGCAAAGGGCACAAGTCCTTGCCGATCTTCTCGTGCCTGTTTCGGCCGTGGCCTTTTCCCCAGCGCTTCGGAAGCATCCAGACCTGGAAGAGGAACTCGAAGGACTGCTCGAGCACGATCGAAGCCACGGGCACGTCGCCGAAATACGCCAGGGCGACTTTCCCGATAACCCGGATCTTGGTTTCCACGTCTTGCGGGGCCTCTTCGCAGGCCTTCTCGATCGCCTCCGACAGCAGCATTGGCGGCTTCATGGCCTCCCGGGTCGGCGTCAGCCCATGATCGATCAGGAGATCCCGCCCGACCTCAAGCGGGTCGTCGAAGTCCCGCTCCACGCGGGCGCTCAAGTCGTTGAGACGGCGCAGGAGGGAAAGGACTTGCCGGGCAACCGCGGGGGCCTCGAGGGTCTCTGGGTCTATGCCGTTCTGCCCTGCAATGTCTCCTGCGAATGCGGACGCCACTGGCCAGTCGCGAGCGCGCTGGGCGTCCCGTATCAAGCCCGTCTCCGCTTCGATGCGGCGCAGACAGGCCTCGGAGCCCTCGATCGACAAGTCGCTTTCCTGCCGCGCAATCATCGTGGCGACGGCACGCCGCACGATCTCTTTCAGCATCGCCTGGACCCGTGCCTCGCTGACCGGGCTGTCCTGAAGTTCTTCGAGCACGTTTTTCTCTCCTGCCTCGACCGCGGAGAGCATGTCGGCCGACCGCTTTACCGCTTCGGCGAGGAGGTGGGTGCGGAGCGAAACCGACAGAAACGCGGGCGCGCCGAGACAGCGGATTTTTTCGGGCCAGCGCCGCCGGAAATAGAAGATCCCGTTTCTGCGAACGAGGTGAAGCCCCCATTTTCTCGACGGTTCGCGCGGTCCGCACCGGGCACCATGTGAACCAGTTTGTGAACCACCACGACGTGGAGACGGGAGGCTGGCCGCTTGATCAACGGCTATCCCATTGGGAAGTATGCAATTTTTCGAGGACATTGGCTGGGGTGGTAGGATTCGAACCTACGATACACGGTACCAAAAACCGATGCCTTACCACTTGGCTACACCCCATTGGTGCGACGGGTTCTAGTCAGGCGGCGGGGGGGGTGCAAGGGGCCGCGGGCGCATTTTTCGGCCCCGCGGCCCGCTCTTTTTCGCGGGTGCCGCCACGTCAGGACGACACCTGCTCGCGCAGGATCGACGCGGTGAGCGACAGCATCAGGTAGAGACCCGCAAACACCACGAAGGCCAGCAGCGTGTTCTCGAACTTGCGCGGATACGTGGCCTCGTCGGGGGGGATCGGCGAGACGCCGAGCGACAGGTAGCGGGTCTGGCGATTGGCCTCGATCCGCGCGGTCTCGAGCTGCTGAAGCGCCTGCTGCATCAGCGCGGTGCGCGTCTCGAGGTCGGTCTCGGCGATCCTGAGCTGCGCCGAGACGCGCGCCAGAGACGCCACGTCGCCGGTGCCGTCGGTCATGTCGCCGCGCAGCTCGTCGACGACGGCCTGCAACCGTTCGACATCGCCGCGCACGCCCGCGACGCGCGATTCGTTCGGACGGCGATTCGACAGAAGCTGGTCGAGCTCGAGCTGTTTCTGGCGAAGCTGGGTCTGGAACTGCGAGATCTGGCCCATGACCGCGCCGCTTTCGGCGATGGGGTCGAGCACGCCGAGCTGTTCCTGGAGCTCGAGCACGCGGTCCTGCGCGGCGAGCATCTTTTCCTCGGCCTCGGTATAGCTTTCGCGCGCGCCCGACATCTGGTCCTCGCGCAGGCGCTGGGTAAGCTGGTCGACCCGTTCCTCGGCATAGTCGATGAGCAGGCCGGAATATTGCGCGCTGACCTGCGGATCGGCGGCCACGACCTCCATCTTGACGATGCCCTCGGTCGGGTCGTAGCCGATCTCGACCACGTCCTTGTAGAGTTTATAGGCCGCCTCGTTCGACGCATCCTCGGGGAGGCGCTGGATCGGGTCGATCCAGTCCTGCGAGAAATGCGCCTTGAACGCGGCATCCTCGTCGAGCCGCAGCATGGCGTCGCGCGAGGTCAGGTAGGACTGGACGGTGATGCTGTCCTGCGAGGTGGCAAAGCCCGTGCCCGAGAACAGCCCGCCCAGCGATCCGCCCGACGCGGCCTCGGCCTGCTGGATCACGAACTCGGTCTTGGTCGCGTACATCGGGGTCGCGATCTCGTAATAGTAATAGCCCGCCAGCGCCGTCGGCAGCCCGACGAAGAACAGCAGCCGCGCGCCCAGCAGCGCGAGCTTGCGGCGGCGACGGCGGGAGATGTCGCGCTGGATCTGGCGCACCTGTTCCGCGTGCTGCGAGGCGCCCGGCGCCGCGGGCCGGGTCGGCGCGTCCTCGGTCGCGGGGAGCTGCACCGGCTTGACCGTCTGGGGAAGCTGCACGCGCGAGGGCGCGGCGGCGGCCGGGGTGTCCTGCGCATCGCCCGGCACGACGAGTTCGAGCATGTTGGCCCGCTCGAACGGGTCGATTCCCTTGAGGCGCAGGCGGCGCACCGCGTCGAAATCCGATGTCGCCTCGATCCCGTGTTTCTGGGCGAGGCGGCGGGCGAGGCGCAACTGCCGCCCCGTCAGCCCCTCGCGCCGGATGCGGGCGATATCGGTCTCGCCCGCGACGGTGGCGGGCTCGTCGATATCGGCGCGGGCGGCGGGGCCGGGCTCGGCGCGGGCCGAGCCGGGATAGGGCGCGTCGCCGAACCCGTCATCGGCGGGCCGGCGGCCGGTGTCGCCGCCGCGGGTATGGCGCACCACGACGGCCGGGCGCGCGGGCGCGGCGGGCGGCGCCTCGGGCTCGGGGGTGGGGGCGAGCGAGGCGGTCTTGCGGATGCGGAACTTCTTAACCTTGGGTTTCGTAGTCATACAGCCGCTTCGCTTCTTCAAGGGTGTCGAACATGTGGAGCTGACCGTCCACGAGCACCGCCGCCGAGCGGCAGAATTTTTCCAGCGTCTCGGGCTGGTGCGACACGACCACGATGGTCGCGCTTTCCAGCCGTTCTCGCAGGATCTCGCCCGCCTTGCGGTTGAACTCGACATCGGTGGTCGACGGCATGCCCTCGTCCACGAGATAGATATCGAAATCGAGCGCCAGCAGTAAGGCCAAACTCAGCCGCGCGCGCATCCCTGCGGAATAGGTGCCCACGGGCATGTCGAAATATTCCTCGAGCCCGCAGAGCCAGCGGCAGAACGCCTCGAGATAGTCGGGGTCGATGCCGTAGAGCTGCGCGATGAAGCGCGCGTTCTCGGTGCCCGAAAGGCGCGGCACGACCCCGCCCATGAAGCCCAGCGGAAACGAGATGCGGCTGGTGCGCCGGATTTCGCCCTCGTCGGCCTTTTCGAGCCCGGCCATCATGTTGATGATCGTCGTCTTGCCGGTGCCGTTGGGGGCGAGGATGCCGAGCGAATTGCCCTCTTCCACGCGGAAGGACGCGCGGTCGAGGATGACCTTGCGCTGCTGTCCGGTCCAGAAGGACTTGGAGACATTGTCGAATTCGATCATGCGTCTTCCGTTCGCGGGGCGGCGGCGGTGCCGTCGACGGGGCGTCGGGCAGTTTTCACCCTAGCCCGCCTTTGGGACAGCATTATGACCCCGCCCGGCGCGCGGCGAGATTACGCGCCGCCACGGCCCCCGCGCAAGACGCAAGCCCGTGAACCCGCGCTCAGCCCCGCCGCGCGACACCCAGCGCGCGCGCCAGCACCGCCGCGACCAGCACCGCGACAAGCGAGCCCAGCGCCCCGATCCGCAGCGCCGCGCCCTCGGCCGACAGCGGCAGCGCGGCGTTCGACAGAAACAGCGGCCAGGTCACGGCGCAGCCCGCCAGCGCCCCGATCACCACGAGGTCGCGCGCCGCCACCCCGCGCAGCGGCCCCGCCACCGCGATCATCGCCCAGGCCCCCAGAACGACGCCCACGGGCTTGCCCAGCACCAGCGCTGCCCAGAGCGCGCCCGAGGACGCATCGACCGCGCCGAGCGGCACGCCCGCCGCCACCACGGCAAAGAGGAACAGCACGATCTCGGCGGGACTGCGCAGCGCGCGCTGCGCACGGTTGAGCGGATCGTGCAGGAATCGCTCGGCCTCGGCGAACAGGCCGAAGGCGCGCGTGGCATGGGGAAAGGCCGGCACGATGGGCAAGAGCCCCAGCGCCGGGTGCAGCCCCGCGCGGGTCACGCCAACCCACGACACCGCCGCGGCCAGCGCATAGGGCCAGAGCCCCATGCGGCGGCGCACGCGCGTCGTGGCGGGGCGCGCGGGATTGCCCCGGTCGCGCCGGGCGGGCCACGCCACGCAGGCCAGCCAGACCGTCGCGGCGGCGAGCGCGGGCAGGATCAGCCAGCCCGGCGCCACCGGGGCCGCGGGAAAGAACAGCGCGAGGATCGCGAAGGCCAGCACGTCGTCGGCCACGGCCAGCACCAGCAGCATCCGCATCGCCGGGTGGCGCGCCCCGAAGATCGCGCGCCCCGCGATCCATGTCAGCGCCACATCGGTCGAGACCGGTGCGGCCCATGCCCGGCTGGCCGCGTCCCAGGCATCCGAGCCCAGCACCGCCGAGAGCGCGAGAAACAGCCCCGCCGCCGCCGTCGCACCGCCCAGCGTGGCGCCCAGCGGCACCATGGCGCGCCGCCCGCGCAGCGCGCCCTGGCGCAGGATCGCGGCCTCCCACGCCTCTTTCGCGGCCATCGCAAAGACGATGGCCATGCCGATATCGGCGACGAGATAGGCGGGCGTCAGCACCCGGTCGACATCGCCCAGGTCGTCGATGCCGAAGGCCCCCCCGGCCGCGCCGAGCCACAGCCCCGCGTCGCGCCCGATCCAGCTGCCGAAAAGCAGCGGGAACTCGGTGACGAAGGTAAAGCTCACCGGGGCGAGGTTGGCCCAGCCAAGCCCCAGCGCCATGCCCAGCAACAGCAGGAGCGGCGTATTCGCAACATAGGTCCAGACGCGATACATCGGGCGGGCTCGGCAGGGGCGGGACAGGACGGGCAGGGGCGGACGGTCGCCACCGCGTTAGCCCCGGCGGCAGGGGCTGGCAAGCGGGGCCCGCGCCGTGAGCCGCCCGCCGGGGCTTTCGGGCGACGGCGCCGGGGCAGGCGGTTGGCGCCGGGCGCGATCGTGGCTAGATGGGCGGTCATGGACGATCTGAAATCCCGCCTCTCGGCCTGCCGCATCTGCGCCGAGCGCTTTCGCGCCACGGCCACCGCGCACGAGCCGAACCCGGTCGTGTGGTTCGCGCCGGGCGCGCGGCTCCTGATCGCGAGCCAGGCGCCGGGGATGCGGGTGCACAAGGCCAACACGCCTTTCTGGGACCAGTCGGGCAAGCGGCTGCGCGACTGGCTGGGGCTCGACGAGGCGACGTTCTACGACCGCTCGCGGGTGGCCATCGTGCCGATGGCCTTCTGCTTTCCGGGCTATGATGCGGCGGGCTCGGACCTGCCGCCGCCGCCCGTATGCGCGCGGACCTGGCGCGCGCCGATCCTCGAGGCGCTGGACCGGGTGCGGCTGGCGGTCCTGATCGGCGGCTATGCGCAGAAATGGCACATGGGCACCAAGGCGGGCGTCACGGCCACGGTGCGCGACTGGCGCGCGCACCTGCCCCGCGCGATCCCGCTGCCGCATCCCTCGTGGCGCAACACCGCCTGGCTGAACCGCAACCCGTGGTTCGCGAGCGAACTCCTGCCCGAACTGCGCGCCCGCGTGGCCGAGGCGCTGGCATGACCCCGCTCGACCGCGCCCATGCCGCGATGGAGGCCGCGCCGCAGGACGATGCCGCCCGGCTCGCCTTCTACGAGCGCGTGGCCGATGCCGAGCTGTTCGTGCTGCTGACGGCCGAGCCCGAGGGGGCTGAGGTCGCGCCGCAGGTCTTCGAGACCTCGCAGGGGCGGTTCGTGCTGGGCTTCGACCGGGTCGAGCGGCTGGCCGAGTTCGCGGCCGCGGGCGCGCCCTATGTCACCCTGTCGGGCCGGATGCTGGCGGGGATGCTGGCCGGGCAGGGGACGGGGCTGGCGCTCAACCCCTCCGTGGCGCCGTCCGAGACGCTGCTGACGCCCGAGGCGCTGGGCTGGCTGGCCGAGACGCTGTCGGGCGCCCCCGACGAGATCGAGGCCTGGCCGGTCGAGCTGTTCCCGCCGGGCGAGTTGCCCGAGCGGTTCCTGTCGGCGCTCGACGCCAAGCTCGCCACCGCCACCGGGCTCGCGCGGATGGCCTACCTCGTGCGCGCGCGCTACGAGGGCGGCGCGCAGGGGCATCTGCTGGTCTTTGTCGATCCGGCGCGGGGCGCCGAGGGCGCGCTGTCCTCGGCCATGCGCGAGGCGCTGGTCTTTTCGGGGCTGGAGGCGGCGAGCGTCGACGTGGGCTTCACCCCGTCATCGGCGCCCATCGCCGCGCGGCTGGCGCGGGCCGGGCTGCGGTTCGACCTGCCGCGGTTCGAGCCCGCGCGCGACGCGGCCCCCGCGCCGCCGGGCAGCGACCCCGACCGGCCGCCGAAGCTGCGCTGACGGCCCCGCCGCTGCGACGGGGCGGCGGGCGGTCCGACATGAGTATTTCAGGAAACAGAGAAGGGCCGGCCGCGCCTCAGTAGCCGCGATCGCGGTCGACGAGGTGGAGCAGTGGCGCGCCCGCCTCGCCGCGGCGGATATTCTCGGCGATCACGCCGGCGGCGGTTTCGGGCCGGGTGGCCGAGGCGATATGCGGCGTCACGGTCACGCGCGGATGGTGCCAGAACGGGTGATCCTCGGGCAGCGGCTCGGTGCGGAAGGCGTCGAGCGTGGCATGGCCGAGATGTCCGCGATCCAGCGCCGCGATGAGCGCCGCGTCATCGACGAGCCCGCCACGGCCGGGATTGACGAGCACGGCGCCAGGGCGCATCGCGGCGAGCCTGCCCGCATCGAGCAGGCATTCGGTGTCGGGCGTGAGCGGCAGGAGCGTCACCACGATATCGGCGCCCGCAAGCGTGCGGTCGAGCCCGTCGCGCCCCGTTGCGCTGGTCACGCCGGGGATGGATTTGGGACTGTTGCTCCAGCCCGAGACGGGAAAGCCGAGATGCACGAGCGCCTTTGCGCAGGCCGTGCCGAGCGCGCCCAGCCCCAGCATCGCCACGGGCCGGTCCTGCGCCAGCGGCGGCGCGGTCGAGTCCCATGCGCCGGGCGCCGCCGCGAGATGCGCGTCGATGCCCAGATGGTGCCGCAGGACGTGGCCGGCGACGTATTCGACCATGCCCGCCGTCAGCCCCGGATCGACCATCCGCGCGAGCGGCTGGGTCAGGGTCGGGTTGTCCACCACCGTCTCGACCCCGGCCCAGAGGTTCAGCACCGCCTTTGCACGGATGAAGGGGCTGAAATCCGTCACCGGGCCGCTGGGGGCGAGGATGATGTAATCGACCGTCTCGGGCGCATGATCGCGCGACAGCGCCACATCCAGCCCGGCGGCGGCGAAGGCGCGCGTCAAAGGGCCGGTCCAGGCGGCGTCATAGGCTTGGGGGGCGGCGAAAAGGGCGTGGATCATCTGTCTCGGGGCCTGTGGATATGGGCGGATTGCACGAGCCCGAAGCCGACCATCAGCACGAGCATCGCCGAGCCGCCATAGCTGACCAGCGGCAGCGGCACGCCAACGACCGGCGCGAGTCCCATCACCATCGCCATGTTGACGGCGAAGAACAGAAAGAACGTGGCCCCGATCCCGAGCGTGACCAGCGCGCCGAAGCGGTCGCGGTTGCGCGTGGCAGACACGATGCAGAAGGCCACGATGCCGACGTAAAGCGCCAGCAGCGAGAACGCCCCGATGAAGCCGAACTCTTCGGCGAGGGTGGTGAAGATGAAGTCGGTGTGTTTCTCGGGCAGGAAGTTCAGCCGCGACTGCGTGCCCTGCATGAAGCCGCGACCTGTCCAGCCGCCCGATCCCAGCGCGATCTTGGACTGGGTGATGTGATAGCCGGCGCCCAGAGGGTCCGAGGCCGGGTCGAGGAAGGTGTCGATCCGGCGATACTGGTAGTCCTTGAGCAATTGCCACGACGTCCCGCGCGAGCTGAACACCGCCGCGACGAGCCCGATGCCGCCCGCGATCACGGCGCCGAAATACCACCAGCTTACCCCGGCGACGAACATCACGATCCCCCCGCCCATCACCAGCAGCAGCGCGGTCCCGAGATCGGGCTGGCGCAGGGTGAGATAGACGGGAACGGCGATCAGGATCAGCGGCAGCACCACCCAGAGCGGGTGCGAGGTCTTGCGGATGTCGAGCCAGTCGTAATAGGCGGCCAGCATCATCACGAGCGCGATCTTCATCAGCTCGGAGGGTTGCAGCCGCATGAAGCCCAGGTCGATCCAGCGCTGTGCGCCCATGCCGGTGGTGCCGAAGAACTCCACCGCCAGCAGCAGCAGGACCGAGCCCAGATAGGCCACCCCCGCGAGGTTGCGCCAGAGCCAGAGCGGCACCATGGCGACGGCGAACATGGCCACGACGCCCAGCGCGAAGCGTTTCATCTGCGGCTCGGCCCAGGGCTCGAGCGACCCGCCCGCGACCGAGTAGAGCATCAGGAACCCCACCGCGGCCACGGCGCTGAGCAGCAGCAGCAGCGGCCAGTTCAGATAGAGCACCTTGCCCGGCCCCGAGGGCACGCGCTTGACGTTGTATTCGAGATAGCTCACGCGCGGGACCTCTCGCCGCCGGCGCGGGTGGTCTCGCGCAGGTCGAGCCTGGCGAACATCTCCTCGACGCCGCGGCGGTCGGCGGCCGGGTAGGCGTCGAGCGGGGGCAGGCCGCCATGCAGCGCGTAGAGCATGATGTCGCGCGCCACGGGGGCGGCTGCCGACGAGCCGCCGCCGCCATGCTCGATCACGACCGACACGGCGTAGCGGGGCGTGTCATAGGGGGCATAGGCCACGAAAAGGGCGTGGTCGCGCTGTTCCCAGGGCACCTCGCTGTTGTCGACCACGACCGAGCGCACCTGGCTCGTGCCGGTCTTGCCCGCGAGCTTGAGCGCGGGCGGCTCGATGCGCGACCGGAAGGCCGTGCCGCGCGCGGTGTTGCTGACCGAGTACATGCCCTTGCGGATCAGGGCGAGATGCTCGGGGCGGAAGGGCAGGGGCGCCGCGGATTCGAGCGGAATCTCGACCCCGTCGACGGATTTCACCAGCCGGGGCATGACCGCGCGGCCCGAGGCGATGCGCGCCGACATCACCGCCAGTTGCAAGGGCGAGCTCAGCACGAAGCCCTGCCCGATGGCCGCGTTCAGGCTGTCGCCGACCTTCCACGATTCGCCGTAGCGGTCCCGTTTCCAGTCCATGTCGGGCATGACGCCCGCGGTCACGGCGGACATCGGCAGGTCGAACCGTTCGCCGATGCCGAAGGCGCGGGCGCATTCGGCGATCCTTTCGATGCCGACGCGCTGGGCGAGCTCGTAGTAAAAGACGTCGCAGCTTTGCTGGAGGCTTTGTTCGAGGTTCACGCGGCCGTGGCCCCCGCGTTTCCAGCAGTGGAACCGGCGATCGCCCAGCTTGGTGAAGCCGCCGCAATAGATGGTTTCTGTCGCGTTGAGCTCTCCGGCGTCGAGTGCCGCGAGCGTCACCAGCATCTTGAAGGTCGAGCCCGGCGGATAGGCGCCCTGCACGGCCTTGTTGGCCAGCGGGCGATACTTGTTGCCGGTCAGGTCGCGGTAATCGGCGACCGAGATGCCGCGCACGAACTTGTTGGGATCGAAGGAGGGCGCGTTGCCCACCGCCGTCAGGTCGCCGGTCTCGATATCCATGACCACGGCGCTGGCCGAAAGCCCCAGCGCAAGCCGCGCCTCGCAGAAGTTCTGCAAGCCGCTGTCGACGGTCAGTTGCAGATCGGAGCCCGGCACCCCGTCGTCGCGGTCGAGTTCGCGCATGACGCGGCCGGCGGCGTTGACCTCGATGCGGCGCGCGCCGGCGCTGCCGCGGAGGTCGTGTTCGTATTTCTGTTCCACGCCGGTCTTGCCGATCTGGAACTTGGGGATCTGGAGCAGCGGGTCGTCATCCTCGATCCGGCCGAGGTCGTAATCGCTGACCGGGCCGACATAGCCGATGACATGGGCGAAATCCTGTCCCAGCGGATAATGCCGCGACAGGCCCACATCGGGGGTGATGCCGGGCAGGGCGGGGGCGTTGACCGCGACGATGGCCACGTCGTCCCAGCTTCGCTGTTCGGTGATGGTGACGGGCACGAAGGGCGAGCGGCGCGAGATCTCCTTGAGCGCGCGCTCCACCTCGTCGTCGTCGATATAGATGAGCTGGCGCAGCCGGGCGATGGCCGCCTCGACGTCGCCCGCATCCTCGCGGACGATGACCACGCGGTAATTCTGCGCGTTCTCGGCCAGCGGCGTGCCGTTGCGGTCGAAGATCAGCCCCCGCGCCGGGGCGATCAGGCGGATGTTGATGCGGTTCTCTTCGGCCAGCAGGCGGAACTGGTCGGCCTGCTCGACCTGCATCTGGCGCATCCGCCAGCCCAGCACGCCCGCAAGGCAAAGCTGCACGCCCCCCAGCACCGCGGCGCGGCGGGTGACGAGCCGGGTCGAGGCCTCGGTATCCTTGGGCGAGCGTTTCATGCGCGCTTCCTTTCCGCGTCCCGTTCGGCCACGCCCGCGGGCCTGACCCCCAGCCCGAAGGCCGTCACCACCACCACGATCGGATAAGCCGCGGCCGAGACGATCAGTTGCAGCGCATTGGCCCCGATCGAGGGTTGCGGCACCAATAGCACGGCCTGCACCAGCATTCCCGCCGCGATCATCGTGGCCAGCGTCATCGTGACCATGACCCATTCGACCGGAAAGGGCAGCTCGGAGGGGATGTTGGAATGCTTGCGCAGGTATTCGCAGCCGAGCACGACGAGGATCGTCCACAGCCCCAGCGGCCGCATGAACAGGATGTCGGCCGTCAGGTGCACCAGCGCGATCAACGCGACGGGCGCGTATTCGGGGCGGCGGATCACCCAGGCGAATGTCGTGAGCGTCAGCAGTTCGGGCGCGGGTACGGGGGCCGTGCCGATGCGGAACGGCAGGATCCGCACGAAGATGACCAGCGCGGCCATCGCGAGAAACAGCAGCCGGAACCCGGTGCGGCGCATGGTGACGGGATCAACCATCGGCGGGCTCGGCCTCGGGGTCGGGGGGCAGGTCGCCGGGGGCGGGCGCGGTGGCCACGGTCTGCGCGGGGCGGTCGGGCAGCACGAGCCCGCCGGGGTCCGAGATCGCCTCGGCCGGGTGGGAACGCAGGACGCGCAGGAACTCGAGCCGCTCGTAATCGGCGGCGAGCCGCGCGCGCAGCCGCCCGTCCTTGCCCAGCACCACCTGACCCACCAGAAGCCCCGCGGGCAGCACGCCGCCATCGCCCGAACTCACGATCCGGTCGCCGGGGCGCACCTGCTCGGCGCTGTCGAGAAAATCGAGCGGCGGCAGCGGCGAGTTGTCGCCCGCCACCAGCGCCCGGTGGCCCGAGGGCTGCACCGTGACGGGCACGCGGCTGTTGCTGTCGGTCAGCAGGATCACCCGCGACGATGTCGCGCCGACGCCCGAGATCCGCCCCACAAGCCCCAGCCCGTCCGTCGCGGCCCAGCCGTCGAGGATGCCGTCACGCGCGCCGATGTTCAAAAGCACCGACTTGCGGAACGGGCTGCCCGCATCGGCCAGCACGACCCCGGTGATGAAGGTCAGCTTGGGGTCGAGCCGCACCTTGTTGAGGTCGAGCAGCTTGGCGTTTTCCTGTTCGAGCTGCAGGGCCGCCTCTTTCCAGCCCTTCATCTGCTGAAGCTCGCGGCGCAGCTCCTGGTTCTGGTCGTAGATGCGCGCGTAGCTCTGGAATCCGCGCGCCATGTCCATCGTCTTGGCGACGGGCAGCAGCGCCCAGTCCATGTTGGGCACGACGCGGTCGACGATCTGCGCGCGCAGCCGCTCGGCGCGGGGGCTGTCGATGCGCCAGAACATGAACAGCGCGAACAGGAACAGGATCAGCAGCCCCAGCAGGACGCGCCTGATCGGGCGGGCGTAATCGTCCGGGCTGCCGTATCGGTTGGCCATGCGCTCTCCCAAGGGGCGTGGCGGGTGTCAGCCTTAGCTGTCGTAATCTATCACATGCCTAAGCTGTTTCTCGTATTCCAGCGCCTTGCCGGTCCCCAGAGCCACACAATTCAGTGACTCGTCGGCCACCGAAACGGCGAGCCCGGTCTGCTCGCGCAGCGCGAGGTCGAGTTCGCCCAGAAGCGCACCGCCCCCCGTGAGCATCACGCCGCGGTCGACGATATCGGCGGCGAGGTCGGGCGGCGTCGCCTCGAGCGCGATCATCACCGCCTCGCAGATCTGCTGCACCGGCTCGGCCAGCGATTCGGCGACCTGGGCCTGGTTGATCTCGATTTCCTTGGGCACCCCGTTGAGCAGGTCGCGCCCGCGCACCTGCAAGGTCGCGCCGCGCCCGTCATCGGGCATCCGCGCGGTGCCGATCTGGGTCTTGATCCGCTCGGCCGTGGCCTCGCCCACCAGCAGGTTCTGGTGGCGCCGCAGGTAGCTGATGATGGCCTCGTCCATGCGGTCGCCGCCGACGCGCACCGAGCGGGCATAGACGATGTCGCCGAGGCTCAGCACCGCCACCTCGGTCGTGCCGCCCCCTATATCGACGACCATCGACCCGGTGGGGTCCGTGATCGGCATGCCCGACCCGATGGCGGCGGCGATGGGCTCGGCGATGAGACCCGCGCGGCGCGCCCCGGCCGAGATCACCGATTGCCGGATCGCGCGCTTCTCGACCGGGGTCGCGCCGTGCGGCACGCAGACGATGATCTTGGGCTTCGAGAATGTCGTGCGCTTGTGAACCTTGCGGATGAAATGCTTGATCATCGCCTCGGCGACGTCGAAATCGGCGATGACGCCCTCGCGCATGGGCCGGATCGCCTGGATCGAGCCGGGCGTGCGGCCGAGCATCAGCTTGGCATCCTCGCCCACGGCGAGCACCTGTTTGCGCCCGTCCTTCATGTGGAAGGCCACCACCGACGGCTCGTTCAGCACGATGCCGCGGCCCTTGATGTAGACAAGGGTGTTGGCCGTGCCGAGGTCGATCGCCATGTCGGCGGAAAAGAGCCCCGTCAAACTACTCATGCTGAAATCCCCAAGCGATACCACGACTCCCCTCGCCGTGGGTCGGGGCCTTATAGCAGCAGGGCCATCGGGTTAAAGGCCCCCGATCGGCGGAAAGCGGCGCATGGGGCGGGCTGCGTGCGCGGGCGCCCCGCCCCGGCGAAGCGGGGCGGGGCGCCGGTCGTCTCAGACGATGTCGAAATCGTTCGCGTTCAGGCTGTCGAGGCGCACATCCTCGAGCAGCAGCGTGTTGCCGCGGCCGAAATCGATCAGCGTATCCTCGCCATTGTCGACCGACCGCGCGAGGTCGCGCACATCGGCAAAGCTGTCGACCTTGAGCCGGTCGCCGTTCAGACGGATCACGTCGCGGCCGCCGAAATCGTCGATCTCGTCGCGCCCGCGGGTGAAGACGAAGACATCGGCGCCGCGCCCGCCTTCGAGGTCGTCATTGCCCGCACCGCCGCGCAGGACGTCGTTGCCCTGCCCGCCGTCGAGATCGTCGGCCCCGCCGCCGCCGCGCAGCAGGTCGCGCCCGCCGTCGCCGTCGAGCTCGTCGCGCCCGGCCTTGCCGTTGAGCGTGTCGCGCCCGCGCCCGCCGTCGATCTCGTCGCCGCCCGCGCCGCCGAGCAGGCGGTCGTTGCCGGCATTGCCGTCGATCTCGTCGCGGCCGGCGCCGCCGCGGATCAGGTCGTCGCCGCGCGCGCCCGACATGGTGTCGTCGCCGCCGCGCCCGATGATGACGTCGTCGCCATTCGTCCCGTTCAGCACGTTGTCGCCGTTATCGCCGAAGATCCGCTCTCCCCGCGCCGCGGTGCCGGCATTCGTGGCGCCCGCGAACTCGAACTGGTCCTCGCTGATCTGGGAGATGAGCGTATCCTCGAGCACCAGCCCGTTGCCGTTGCCGAAATCGAAGAACAGGTCCTCGCCATCGTCGTAGGGGCTCGCCGTCTCGAGCAGCTCGGCATAGGACGCGATGCCCGCCGACTTGATGATCTTGACGGTGTCGTTGAGCCGCAGGTCGTCGATCGCGTCGACGCCACGGCCGACGACGAAGGTATCGGCGCCGCGTCCGCCTTCGAGGTCGTCATTGCCGCGCCCGCCGTTCAGGACGTCGCGCCCGCGGCCGCCTTCGAGGTCGTCATTGCCTACGCCGCCGCGCAGGATGTCGCGCCCGGCATTGCCTTCGAGGTCGTCGTCCCCGGCCTTGCCGCGCAGAACGTCGTTGCCGCCGCGCCCTTCGATATCGTCGCGGCCGCGTGTGCCGACGAGGATATCGTTCCGGTTCGTCCCGATGATGTCACGCATGATCGCTGCCTTTTCAAGCTGATGGTCCCGGTCCGTCCTTATGCCGACCGTAATCGTCAGATACGCGAGGCGCAGGGCATTACAACATCGCGTGAGGGCGTTTTTGCCGCCCGCCCGCCGGTTCGGCGGAAAGCCGCAAGCGCGCCGGCGGGATCAGGCTTGACCGCGCGAAACCTCGAACCGGCAGAGGGGGTCGCCGCGGGCCGCGCAGGCCGTCTCGACGCAATGGCAGTCGCGCGCGACCAGCGTCGAATAGAGCCCGGCAAACACCGCGGCGTGCCAATCGCACGAACAGCGGCGGGCGCGTTCGCCCGCGACGATGGCGTTGTCCTCGATCTCGAAAAGCCATGGCGTGACCGCCCGGAACCGCCCCGATCCGACGAAGGTCCAGGCGTGGCGGGCGATGGCGCGCGACAATGCCCGTGCGGCGAGGGGCGCCGGCATCGCGCGCAGCAGGGCGCGCGCGGCGCGCGGTATGCGGTGTCCCATGATATAGAGCGCCGTGCCATGCCCGGCCTCCGCCAGCACCAGCGGCGCCAGCACCGGCTCGTCCGCGCGAAGCTGGCGGTGCAGCCGCGCCGCGTCGCTTTCGGGGATCATCGCGCTGCCGTTGGGCAGGTGGAACAGACCGGCGCGGGCAAGGATGCGCTCGGTCGCGTCCCGGCCCAGCGCCGATTGCATGGGCGCGATCAGTTGCAGGATCGCGTTGGGCCCGATCCGCGCCCCGCCCGAGGCCCCGGCCTCGGGCGCCGCCGCGAAGGACGCCGCGCCGTCAGGCATCGTCCATCTGCTGCGTTCCGCCGCCGCAGGCCCTGATCTCGGCCCCGTTGGGCATCTTGAATTCCTGCACCCGCGTGGCCGAGCGTTCCTTCATCTGGGCCTTGACGGCCTCGCGGCGTTCGGCGGCGCGGGCGGCCTTGTCGGCGCTGGCCTCCCAATCCTCCATCTGCGCCTCGGCGATGGTGCGCGTCTCGTCAAAGTGGAAATCGAGCCGGTTCTTGGATTGCGGGCCGGTATAGCCCACCTTGCCCAGATCGTAGAAGGTCCGGCCCACCCCCGCCTTGAGGAAGGCATAAAGACAGCCCAGCAGATAGCGCCGCCGGAACCCGGTGCCGCGCCACGGGTAATGGAACAGCGCCTTTTTCATGTAGAAGCGGCGGTAATTGTTCATCACCCCGTCCAGAAGCTCGCCACGTTCCATCGCGGCGGGTTTCATGATCGGCGTGACGAAGTTGTAGCGGCTGAAATCGAAGATCTCGACCTTGTCCTTCATCTCCTGGAACAGCGGGGTAAAGGGCCAGGGCGTGTACATCGACCAGTTGGCAAGGTCGGGCTGCCAGTCCCACGCCATCTTGTAGGTCTCTTCCAGCGTCTCGGGCGTCTCGTTGTCGAGCCCGACGATGAACTGAGCCTCGACGAGGATATCGGCCTCGCGCAGCAGGCGGATGGCCTGCTTGTTCTCCTCGACCTTGGTTTCCTTGTTGAAGATGTCGAGCTTCATCTGGGCCGCGGCCTCGGTGCCGAGGCTGACATGCACGAGCCCCGCCTTGCGATAGAACTTGAGCAGGTCGCGGTCGCGATAGATGTCGGTGACGCGGGTGTTGATGCCCCATTTCACCTTTTTCGGCAGGCCCCGGTCGATCAGCTCCTGGCAGAAGGCCACGAATTTCTTCTTGTTGATGGTTGGTTCCTCGTCCGCGAGGATGAAAAACCCGACGCCGTGGTTCTCTACCAGGTCTTCGATCTCGTCGACCACGTCCTTGGGGTCGCGCACGCGGTAATCGCGCCAGAACTTCCACTGCGAGCAGAACGAACAGGTAAAGGGACAGCCGCGTGCGAGGTTGGGGATGGCGACGCGGGTGCCGAGCGGGATGTAGATGTATTTCGACCATTCCAGCACCGACCAGTCGGGCTTGATCTTGCTGAGATCCTTGACCGTGCTCGCCGCCGGGGTCGCGACGATCTGGTCGCCGTCGAGAAAGGCCAGCCCCTTGATCTTGTGGCGGTCGGCGGGCCAGCGCCCGTCCTCGATGGCCAGCATCAGCTCGGTGCAGATCTCTTCGCCCTCGCCGCGCACGATCACGTCGATCCAGGGGGCTTCGGACAGGACCTGCTTGAACATGAAGGTCGCATGCACGCCGCCCATCATGCGCACCGCGCCCGGCACCACGTCGCGCGCGATCTTGAGAACGTCCTCGGCGCGGTAGATCGACGGGGTGATGGCGGTGACGCCGACCACGTCCGGCTTGATCTCCTCCATCCGGCGGGCAAGCTCGGCATCGTCGATGTTGTCGGTCATCGCGTCGATGAAATGGATGTCGTCGAACCCCGCTCCGCGCAGGTGGCCCGTCAGGTAGGCGACCCAGGCGGGCGGCCATGTCCCGGCGATTTCGGCGCCGCCTGAGCGGTAATTGGGATGGACGAACAAGATCCGCATGAAGCTGCCCCCTCGGTGTGTAAACCAAAGATGACAGTTCCCATGTCGCCATTCGTTGACATGGATCAAACTTCGGGCGTTTTCGGTGCTTGCGCGAAAACCCGCTCTAGACCAGCGGAACCGCGAATCTGACGGTCAGCCCCCGCGGCCCCCAGTCAAAGACCGGCGCCCCGTCATCGGTGGCCAGCATGCCGCGCATAAGCTCGCTGCCCGCGCCGCCCGCGATCTCGACGGGCGCGACGGGGTGGCCGTGATCCTCGGCCCATGTGAACCGCGCCGTGCCGCCCGCGCAGGCCGCGTCGAGCGTCACCCGCCCCCCGGCCGTGCCGAGCGCACCGTGCTTGACCGCGTTGGTGTGCAGCTCGCCCAGCACCAGCGCCATCACCTGCGCCGACTGGTCCGAGATGGGGTCGTCCGGCATGGCGCCCAGCACCACGCGCGGATCGTTGCCGCCCGCGCCCAGCGCATCGGCCACGAAACTGCCCAGATCGCCACGCGCCCCGCCGCGGGCCCCCAAAAGATCCTGCGCATTGGCCAGCGATTGCAGGTGCCGCGCGAATCGCTGGCGGTATTCGGCCAGCGTCCCCGACCGGCGCACCAGCACGTTCGAGATCGAGCCGACGATGGCCAGCACGTTCTTGAGCCGGTGCCGCGTCTCGTCCGCGACGAGCGTCTGGATCTCGGAGTTCCGCTCGGCCTCGAGCCGTTTGTCCCGCTCGTCGTCGAGCGCGTCGATGAAAGGCGTGATGTCGCGCGAGGTGGCGAGGACATGGCCCACCGCGCCATCCGCGCCCCGGATGGGCGACACCGACACGTCCCACCAGCGCGGCTCGCCCCTAACGGTCGGGCAGAATGCCTTGAACCGGCTCCGCTCGCCGCGCAGCGCGGCGGCAAGCGCGGCCTCGATCTGCGGGCGGCTTTCGCCCGGCCAGAGCATCGGCCAGGCGATACCGCTCACGGGCGCGGTGCCGTCCATCGCCATCGCCTTGCGGCCGTTGGCATTCATGAAGGCCAGCGTGCCGTCGCGGTCGATCAGTTTGACGCAGTCCTGCGTCTGCTCGAGCATGGCGACCACGGCCGCCTCGAGCCCGCCACCGATAAAACGGGTGAAGCCGATATCGCTGTCGTTCATCGGGCTTTCGATGGACATGATGCCGCTCCGCGCCTCGAACTTGAACCGACCTTATAGGCCGGATCGCACGAAACGCGCCATCCCCCCCCTTTGCGGCGCCGAAACGGCGGCAGGATCGTGCCGGGAGGGGGCGCGCCGGCACGATCCGGCCGGCGCGCGCGAAAGACCGCTCAGACCGTGTCGCGGTAGCTCACGGCCTTGGTATCGGCGCCTTCGGGAACCGTGCGCCGCTTGACCAGCAGCCGGTTCAGCGCGGCGATATAGGCCCGCGCGCTGGCGACGACGGTATCGGTATCGGCGGATTGCCCGGTGACGACGCGGCCCGCTTCTTCGAGGCGCACGGTCACGGTGGCCTGCGCGTCGGTGCCCTCGGTCACGGCATGGACCTGGTAGAGCTGCAACCGCGCGCTGTGATCGACCAGCGCCTTGATCGCGTTGAAGGCCGCGTCCACGGGGCCGTCGCCCTTGGCGGTAACGCGCTTTTCAGTGTCGTCGATGCGCAGGATGAGATCGGCCGATTGCGGCGCCTCGGTGCCGCAGATGACGCGAAGGAACTTGAGCTCGAGCGTTTCCTCGGCCGTGTCGCGTGCGGCCACCAAGGCCTCGAGATCCTCGTCATAGACTTCCTTCTTGCGGTCGGCGAGCGCCTTGAACCGTACGAACACGTCCTGCAACTGGTTGTCGGCCAGCTCGTAGCCCAGCTCGCGCAGCTTGGAGCGCAGCGCCGCCCGGCCCGAATGCTTGCCCATGACGATGGAGGTGTCCTTGAGCCCGATATCGGCGGGGCGCATGATCTCGAAGGTCTCGGCGTTCTTGAGCATCCCGTCCTGGTGGATGCCCGATTCATGCGCAAAGGCGTTCTTGCCGACGATGGCCTTGTTGAACTGCACCTGGAACCCCGAGACCGTCGCGACGCGGCGCGAGACATGCATGATCTTGGTGGTGTCGATGCGGGTGGAATAGGGGATGATGTCGTGGCGCACCTTCATCGCCATCACCACCTCTTCGAGCGCGGTGTTGCCGGCGCGTTCGCCCAACCCGTTGATCGTGCATTCGATCTGGCGCGCGCCGCCCTCGACCGCGGCGAGGCTGTTGGCCGTCGCCATGCCCAGATCGTTATGGCAATGCGTGGCAAAGACCACGTCCTCGGCCCCCTCGACCTCGGCGATCAGGCGCCGGATCAGGTCGGCCGATTCCACCGGCGCGGTATAGCCCACGGTGTCGGGAATGTTGATCGTCGTGGCCCCGGCCCGGATCGCGATCTCGACCGTGCGCCTGAGGTAATCCCACTCGGTGCGCGTGGCGTCCATCGGCGACCATTGCACGTTGTCGCAGAGGTTGCGCGCATGGGTCACGGTCTGGTGGATGCGCTCGGCCATCTCGTCCTGCGTGAGGTTCGGGATGGCGCGGTGCAGCGGCGAGGTGCCGATGAAGGTATGGATGCGTGGGGATTTCGCGTGACGCACGGCCTCCCAGCAGCGGTCGATATCCTTGAGGTTGGCCCGCGCCAGCCCGCAGATCGTGGCCTGTTTCGCGCGCTGCGAGATTTCCCGCACGGCGGCGAAATCGCCTTCGGAGGCGATGGGAAACCCGGCCTCGATGATGTCGACGCCCATCTCGTCCAGCAGCTCGGCGATCTCGAGCTTTTCGCTATGGCTCATGGTGGCGCCGGGCGATTGTTCGCCGTCGCGCAGCGTCGTGTCGAAGATCAGGACGCGGTCGCCTGAAATACCGGTGGTCATGGGGGATCTTTCCTTGTGCGTTTACCGTTCTGCGCCCCGGCGCTGCATACCCCTGAGCGTCGCGCCGGCGGGCACGCTCAAGGGCGGGTAAGCAGAAGCAGGCCGAACGGGCGGATCGCACAGGTCATGCGCGCACAATAGCCGCGGCTGCGACAATGAAAACCCCTTGATTGCGGCGTCGTGCCGGGCATCTAGCAGACCGCGCCCGCGTCACGCGGGGCGCGGGGGTCCGCCGATGCGGGGGCCGCGGGGCAGGGGAGGTGGCATGAAATCTGCATTGATCATCGGCGGATCGGGCGGGATAGGCGGTGCGATCGTCGCGAAACTGAAAGCGCGCGGCGTCGAGACCGCGAGCCTGTCGCGTGCGGATGACGGGTTCGACATCACGGACGAATCCAGCATTGCGGCCCATCTCGACGGGATCGACCCGCTGCCCGACCTTGTCCTTGTCGCCACCGGGGCGCTGACCTCGACCCGCGACAGGCCCGAAAAGCAGCTCAGGGATCTCGGCCCCGAAGAGCCGGTGGCGCAGTTCCGCCTCAACGCGCTGGGCCCGGCGCTGGTGCTGAAACACCTGCGCGACCGCATCCCCCGCGACCGCCGTTTCGTCTTTGCGGCGCTGTCGGCGCGCGTGGGTTCCATCGGGGATAACGGGCTCGGGGGGTGGTATTCCTACCGCACGTCCAAGGCCGCGCTCAACAGCCTGATCCACGGCGCCGCGGTCGAGATCGGGCGGATGCGCCGCGAGGCCGTCATCGTCTGCCTGCATCCCGGCACAGTCGCGACCGAGTTCACCGCCGATTATCCCGACCACGACAAGGTGACGCCCGCGCAGGCGGCGGCGAACCTGCTCGACACGCTGGACGGGCTCGGCCCCGGCGACAGCGGCGGGTTCTTCGACTATGCCGGGCGGCCGATCCCGTGGTGAGGCGCCTGATCCTCGTGCTGGGCGACCAGCTTTCGCCCGACCTGTCGGCGCTGGGCGCGGCGCGGCCCGACGATCTGATCGTCATGGCCGAGGTCGCCGAAGAGGCCGGCTATGTCCCCCACCACCCCAAGAAAGTCGCGTTTCTCTTTGCCGCGATGCGCAAGTTCGCCGCCCGGCTGCGCGCCGAGGGGCGAAATGTGGCCTATACCACGCTCGACGATCCCGAGAACGCGGGCTCGATCACGGGCGAGCTGTTGCGCCGCGCCACCGAGCATGGCGCGACCGAGGTGATCGCCACCCAGCCCGGCGAATGGCGCCTCATCGCCGCGCTGGACGCGCTGCCGCTGCATGTCACGCAACTGGCCGATGATCGTTTCCTTGCCCCGCACAAACTGTTTCGCGATTGGGCCGAGGGGCGCAAGGAATTGCGGATGGAGTGGTTCTATCGCGACATGCGCCGCCGCACCGGCCTGCTGATGGAGGCAGACGGCACCCCCGCGGGCGGTCAGTGGAACTATGACCACGACAATCGCCGCCCGCCGCCCAAGGGGCTCGCGACGCCCGGCCCGATGCGGTTCGCCCCCGATGCCGCGACGCAAGAGGTGCTTGACCTGGTCGGCCGCCGTTTCGGCAACAATTTCGGCACGCTGGACGATTTCTGGTTCGCCACCGACCATGACGAGGCCGCGCGCGCGCTCGAACGCTTCGTCGCCGTCGCGCTGCCCCGGTTCGGCGATTACCAGGACGCGATGGTGCAGGGCGACGCGTTCCTGTTTCACGGCGTCATCGGGCTCTATCTCAACGCGGGGCTTCTCGCGCCGATGCAGGTCTGCCGCGCGGCCGAGGCGGCGTGGAAGGCCGGTGCCGCCCCGCTGAACGCGGTCGAGGGGTTCATCCGGCAGGTCATCGGCTGGCGCGAATACATCCGCGGCATCTATTTCCTCGAGGGGCCTGACTATGCCGCGCGCAACGTGCTGGGCCATGACCGCGCGCTGCCGGGGTTCTTCTGGGGCGGCGAGACGCGCATGAACTGCATCGCGCAAACCGTTGAGCAGACGCGGAAAGAGGCCTATGCCCACCATATCCAGAGGCTCATGGTCACGGGCAATTTCGCCCTTGTCGCCGGGCTGTCGCCACAAGCGGTGCAGCATTGGTACATGAGCGTCTATGCCGATGCCTATGAATGGGTCATGTCGGCCAACGTGATCGGGATGAGCCAGCACGCCGACGGCGGGATCGTCGGCTCGAAACCCTATGTCTCATCGGCGAATTACATCGACCGGATGTCGGATTACTGCAAGTCATGCAGCTATTCGGCCAAGGTCAAGACGGGGCCGGGAGCCTGCCCGTTCAACCTGCTCTACTGGCATTTCCTCATCCGGCACCGCGACCGCTTCGCGCGGAACCCGCGCATGGCTCAGATGTATCGCAGTTTCGACCGAATGGCCGAGGACAAGCGCGAGACGATCCTGGCCGAGGGCGACGCCTTTCTCGCCCGGATGAACCTCGGCTATATCGTGTGATTTCCGTTACCTGTCAGCGCCCTGAAGGACGAAGCTGAGAGATCGCTTTAACCTACTCCACCGCCTCGGCTGCGGGATCGGCGATCTCGGCGGCGGTGTCGCCCCCTTCCGCCTCCGTCTCGGGCTCGGCCGGTTCGGTCAGCGCGCCTGCCGTCCACTGGCCGCTTTCGCGGGTGCCATCGGCATAGGTGACGGTGCCGAACCCCGCGCGCAGGCCGTCGGCGAACCCGCCCTCGTAGACATCGCCGTTGGCATAGCGCGCGACCCCTTCGCCGTGGATCACCCCGTCCTGCCAGCCGCCCGTATAGCTCGACCCGTCGGCATAGGTGATCGTCCCGGTGCCGTCGCGCAGGTTGCCTGCGAAATCGCCCTCGTAGGTCGAGCCGTCGGGGAACGAGATCCGCCCCTGTCCCTGCCGCACCCCGTCGGACCACTCGCCCTCGTAGACCGTCCCGTCGGGCAGGGTGAGCGTGCCGCGCCCCTCGGGGCGGGCGGCGGCAAAGCTGCCCTCGTAGACCGCGCCGTTCTCGTAGGTAAAGCTGCCCTCGCCCGAGATCACGCCCTGCGACCAGCCGCCCGTATAGCGCGAGCCGTCGGGATAGACGATGCTGCCCTCGCCATCGGGTTCGTCGTCGCGGAACATCCCGGTATAGGTCGCGCCATCGGCATAGACGGCCTCGCCCTCGCCCTGGATGCGGCCGGCCTCCCACGTTCCGGTGAAGCTGTAGCCATCGGGCCGGGTGAAGGTGCCCGTGCCATGGCGGCGGTCCTGCTCGAAGCCGCCGCGATAGACCGAGCCGTCGGCATAGCGCACCTCGCCCTCGCCCTGGCGCGCGCCCGCGACCAGCGCGCCCTCGTAGACATCGCCGTTGGGCTGGGTGAGGATGCCGGTTCCGGTCATCTCGCCGTCCTGCCATTCGCCGACATAGCTCAGCCCGTCGGGCAGGGTCAGCGTGCCCTGGCCCGAACGCTTGCCATCGGCCATGCCGCCCTCGTAGATCGCGCCGTCGGGATAGGCGATGCGGCCCTGGCCTTCCTTTTCGCCATCGACCCACTGGCCTTCGTAGACATAGCCCGTCGGCGTTTCCATCCGACCCTGTCCGTGGCGACTGCCGCGGCGAAAATCGCCTTCGTAGCGGACGCCGTTGGCATAGACCGCCAGCCCGGTGCCGTCGATCACGCCGGCCGACCAGTCCCCCTCGAAGGTGGCGCCGTCGGCATAGGTGATGCGCCCGCGGCCCTCGGGGCGGCCGGCGGCGAACTCGCCCTCGTAGACCGAGCCGTTGGGAAAGCGCGCCGTGCCGGTGCCGCGGATCTCGCCATCGACCCAATCGCCGCTGTATTCATAGCCGTTGGGCAGGCGATAGGTGCCGGTCCCGTGCTGGCGGCCGTCGCGGAACGTGCCCTCGTAGATGCCGCCATCCTCGTATTGCTTGGTCTCGATATCGCCGTCCTGCGCCGGCACCGGTGCCGCGGCGAGAACGGCGGCAGAGATCAGAAGGGCGGCGGCGACACGCGACATCGGATGGCCTTTCGGGAGCGGCGCCCGCCTGCGGGGCCTGTTTCCTGTGCCGCCCGAACCTAGCCACGGCCCGCCCGTGCCGCAACGACTTTCCCGGCCGCGCCCTTTCCATCGGGCGGCGTTCTGATACATCGCTCGGTCGAAACCCCCGAAGGATGCCGCCATGACCGACCGCTTCCGGCTGACCGTCGCGCAGTCGAACCCGACCGTTGGGGATCTCGAGGGCAACGCGGCCAAGGCCCGCGATGCCTGGGCGGCGGCGCGCGACGCGGGCGCCGACATGGTGGCGCTGCCCGAGATGTTCGTGACCGGCTACCAAGTGCAGGACCTCGCGCAGAAGCCGGCCTTTACCGCCGACGCCATGGCCACGATCGAGCGGCTCGCCGCCGAATGTGCCGATGGCCCCGCGCTGGGGATCGGCGGGCCCTATGCCTTTGGCGCCGAGCTCTACAACGCCTGGTGGATCTGCGTGGGCGGGCTGGTCAAGGCGCGGGTGCTCAAGCACCGGCTGCCCAATTACAACGTCTTCGACGAAAAGCGGGTGTTCGACGCGGGCGCCATCTCGGGTCCGGTCGCGATCGGCCCGCTCAGGGTGGGCGTGCCGATCTGCGAGGACGCCTGGTCCGAGGACGTGGCCGAGGCGCTGGCGGAATCGGGCGCCGAGATCCTCGTGGTGCCCAACGGCTCGCCCTATTACCGGGGCAAGTTCGACACGCGGCTGGGCCACATGGTCGCGCGCACGGTCGAGACCGGGCTGCCGCTGGTCTATCTCAACATGGTGGGCGGGCAGGACGACCAGGTGTTCGACGGCGGGTCGTTCGTGCTGAACCCGCACGGGCGGCTCGCGCATCAGCTTCCGCTGTTCGACGAGGCGCTGGTCCATGTCGATTTCACCCGCCACGACGACGGCTGGCGGGCCGAACCGGGCGAAAGGGCGATCCTGCCCGATACGCTCGAGCAGGATTACCGCGCCATGGTCACGGGCCTGGGCGATTACTGCCGCAAGACCGGGTTTCCAAGGGTGATCCTCGGGCTTTCGGGCGGGGTCGACAGCGCCATCGTCGCGGCCATCGCGGCCGACGCGCTGGGGCCCGAGAACCTGCGCTGCGTCATGCTGCCGTCGGAATACACCACGCAGGCCTCGCTCGACGATGCGGCGGCGGTGGCGCATGGCCTCGGCTGCCGTCTGGACGAGGTGTCGATCGAAGGGCCGCGCGCGGCGGTGACGCAGGCGCTGGCGCCGCTGTTCGAGGGGTGCGCGCCCGATCTCGCCGAAGAGAACATCCAGTCGCGGCTGCGCGGCCTGACGCTCATGGCGCTCAGCAACAAGTTCGGCGAGATGCTGCTGACCACGGGCAACAAATCCGAGGTCGCCGTGGGCTATGCCACGATCTATGGCGACATGGCGGGCGGCTACAACCCGATCAAGGATCTCTACAAGACCCGCGTGTTCGACATCTGCCGCTGGCGCAACGCCCATCACCGCCCCTGGATGAAGGGCCCCGCGGGCGAGGTCATCCCCCCCCGCGTCATCGACAAGCCCCCTTCGGCCGAGCTGCGCGCCGATCAGCGCGACGAGGACAGCCTGCCGCCCTATGCCGATCTCGACGTCATCCTCGAGGCGCTTATCGACCGCGAGGCGAGCGTGGCCGAGGTGGTGGCGCAGGGGTTCGACCGGGCCACCGTCGAAAAGGTCGAGGGGCTGATCTATGCGGGCGAATACAAGCGGTTCCAGTCCGCCCCCGGCCCGCGGCTCAGCCCGCGGGCCTTCTGGCTCGACCGCCGCTATCCCATCGCGAACCGCTGGCGCGACCGGCGCTGAGGCGGCGCGCGGGCGGACCCGGCACGAAAAAGCCCCGCACCCTCGGGGGGATGCGGGGCGCGTTCGCCGCCGATCCGGCCTCGGGGCGCGCTTATTCGCGCTGGCCCATGAAGCTCAGCAGGAACATGAACAGGTTGATGAAGTCGAGATACAGGCTCAGCGCGCCCATGATCGCCGATTTCCCCAGCCACTCCTGGTCCATGGACCGGGCATGTTCGATATACTCGGCCTTGATCCGCTGCGTGTCATAGGCCGTCAGGCCCGCAAAGATCAGGACGCCCAGCACCGACACCGCAAAGGCGATCGCGGGCGAGCCGAGAAAGATGTTGACGATCGAGGCCACGATCAGCCCGACGACGCCCATGATGAGAAAGCTGCCCCAGCCCGAGATGTCCTTTTTCGTGGTGTAGCCCCACAGCGACAGCGCGGCAAAGGCCACCGCCGTCGCAAGGAACGTCTGGACGATGGAAAAGCCGGTGAAGACCAGGAAGATCGAGCTGATCGACAGGCCCATCAGCACGGCGAAGGTGTAGAAGAACAGTTGCGCGCCCGCCGCCGAGATGCGGTTGATCACCGCCCCGAAGGCAAAGACCATGATGAGCGGCGCGAACATGATGAGCCATTTCAGCGGCGAGGCGTAGATCGCCACGCCAAGCGGGCTCAGCTCGCCGGTCGGGGTCACGGCGAGCCCCGAAATGGCCCAGGCCGCCGCCCCTGTAATCAGCATGCCCACGGACATGATGCCGTAGACCTTGTTCATATGGGCCCGAAGACCCTCGTCGATCCCGGCCGCGCGCGTATGCGTTCCGGCGCGGATCGTTTGTTGTTCAGCCATCGATACCCTCCACGCTGCTGACAGCCGCGGACGATGCCCGCGGGTGTTGCGAGCAATATCGGGATTGCGCGGCGTCAGTTCAAGAGTTTGCGCTCGCGGTTCGGGGGTCTAACGCCGCCAGTGCGACGGCAGGTCCCATGCGGGGGCGCGGACTCTTGCGCGGCGGCATCCGCGTCGATCCCCACATCGGCCAGCAACCGCGCATCCAGCGCGGCAAGCGCGTGGCGCTGGCGCACGAGGTTCCAGACCGCCAGCGGGCCGGGCCGGCGCCGGGGCGCAAGGCCTGCGGAGCCTGAGGAGAGCCGAGCGGGGCGGTAGGCGGCGGCGGGCATGTCATATCCTCGTCGTGATGAAGGTCGGGCGGCGTATTCCGTCTGTTGATCCGTCTAGCGGCTTCGGCTAGATCATGGAAACGAATAATTCTGAACGCTGCCATCACAGGGGGTGATATGTCCCGCAATCTCGATCTCGTCGCGCTGAGGTCCTTCGTGGCCGTCGCCGAAAGCGGCGGCGTCACCCGCGCGGCGGGGGCGCTGGGGCTTACGCAATCGGCGGTCTCGATGCAGATGAAGCGGCTCGAGGACAATCTCGGCATCTCGCTCATCGACCGGACGCAGCGCAGCGTCGCGCTCACGCCCGCGGGCGACCAGTTGCTCAGCTATGCCCGCCGGCTGCTCCAGCTCAACGACGAGGCGGTGGCGCGGCTGACCGACGACCGGTTCGAGGGGCAGGTGACGCTGGGCGTTCCGCATGACATCATCTATCCCGCGCTGCCGCCCGTCCTGCACCGCCTGTCGGTGCTGTTCCCGCGGGTCGAGGTGCGGCTTCATTCGCTGCCGACGCGAAGCCTGCTGGCGCGGTTCGGGCGCGGCGAACTCGACGTGATCCTGACGACCGAACAATCGGTCGGGCCGGGGGGCGAGACGTTGGTCAGCCTGCCGCTGGTCTGGATCGGCGCGCGCGGCGGGACGGCCTGGCGCGAACGCCCGGTCAAGCTCGCCTTCTGCTCGAGCTGCATCTTTCGCCAGATGGCCACCCGCGCGCTCGACGCGGCGGGGATCGGCTGGCAATCCATGCTCGAATCCGACAGCGACGCGGCCTCGGACGTGGCGCTGGCCGCCGATCTCGGCATCCGCGCCCATATCGGTCGCGCCCTGCCGCCCTTTACCGAAGAGGTGCCTTCCAGCGCCGGGCTGCCCGATCTCGCTCACCAGAACATCAACCTCTATGTCTCGCCCGCGCTGTCGGGGACGCTGTCGCAACAGATCTCGCAGGTCGTGCGCGACGGCTATGCCCGCGCCGCCTTCACCCCGCAGCGCATCGCGGCCGAATGATGCGCCGCGCGCCCTGTCCAATAGGGCAGGTTGCGCGCGTCGGGCCTCCCGTCAGATTGAAAGGCCTGAACCTCTAGCGGAACGCCATGCCACATCCCGTTGATATCCATGTCGGAAAACGCGTCCGGCACCGTCGCCGACTGACCGGGACGACCCAGCAGCAACTCGCCGAACGGGTCGGGATCAGGTTTCAGCAGATCCAGAAATACGAAACCGGCACCAACCGCATCTCGGCCTCGCGGCTCTGGGACATCGCCGAGGCGCTCGGCGTGCCGATCGCCTTCTTCTTCGAGGGGGCGGGCCCCGACGACCGGATCGAGACCGCCGCCGACCCCTATTCCGACCGCGAGGCGACCGACCTGCTGCGTGCCTATTACGCCATCCCCGAGGCGCAGCGCCGCCGACTCTTCGATCTGGCCCGC
Organism: Palleronia sediminis; assembly: GCF_004358695.1. Classification (GTDB taxonomy): domain Bacteria; phylum Pseudomonadota; class Alphaproteobacteria; order Rhodobacterales; family Rhodobacteraceae; genus Palleronia; species Palleronia sediminis. The sequence continues at coordinate 23,391 of NZ_SNAA01000020.1, read as the reverse complement.
GCGCTGTCTGACGACCGGGCGGCCATTGACCGCGTCGGGCCTTCTGTCTAGCGCAAGGTCCATGAGCCTTTCGGTCCCGCCCGAGCTGATCGCCGATCTGTGCCGCGTCGCGCTGGCTTGTGCCGACGCCGCGCGCCCCGAGACGCTGCGCCATTTCCGCGCCCCGGCCCTGGCCGCCGACAACAAGCAGGCCGGCGGCTTCGACCCCGTGACCGAGGGCGACCGCGCCGCCGAACGGGCGATGCGCGAGGTGCTGGCCCGGCTGCGGCCCGACGACGCCATCCTCGGCGAAGAATACGGGGCGAGCGCCGGCTCGACCGGGGTGACATGGGTGCTCGACCCGATCGACGGGACGCGCGCCTACCTTGCCGGAGCGCCCACATGGGGCACGCTGGTCGCGGCGGGCGACGGCGCGGCACCGCTCGTCGGGCTGATCGACCAGCCCCATACGGACGAGAGGTTCTTCGGCGCGCCGGGCGAGGCCTGGCTCGACCATGCCGGCAGCCGCCGCGACCTGGCCACCCGCGACACGGCCCGGATCGAGGATGCGATCCTGCTCACCACTTTTCCCGAGATCGGCAGCCCCGAGGATCGCGCGGCCTTTTCGCGCGTGTCCGAACGGGCGCGGCTGACGCGCTACGGGCTCGACTGCTATGCCTACGGGTTGCTTGCCGCGGGCCATGTCGACCTCGTGATCGAGGCCGGGCTGCAGGCCTACGACATCCAGGGGCCGATGGCCGTGGTCCAGGCGGCGGGCGGCATCGTCACCACCTGGGACGGCGGCAAGGCCGGGCGGGGCGGGCGCATCATCGCCGCCGCCAATGCCGACCTGCATGCCGCGGCGCTCGAACTGCTCGGCCGGATCTGAGCGCGGAGCCGCCCCATGCCCGACACCCGCCCCATCCTTCTGCGCCGCGCCCAGGCCATCCTGACGATGGACGACGCGCGGTCCGAACACGCGGATGCCGATATCCTGATCGCGGGCGGGCAGATCGCGGCGGTGGGGCAGGGGCTGGCCGCCGGGGGCGCCGAGATCCACGACCTCGCCGGATGCCTGGTCACGCCGGGGCTCGTGAACACGCATCACCACCTTTACCAGACCATGACGCGCGCGGTGCCCGGCGCGCAGGACGCGGCGCTGTTCGGCTGGTTGCGGACGCTCTATCCGATCTGGGCGCGGATGGGCCCCGAGCATATGCGCGTCTCGGCGCTCACCGGGCTGGCCGAGCTGGCGCTGTCGGGCTGCACCCTGACCTCGGATCACCTCTACCTCTATCCGGGCGGCGCGCGGCTCGACGACACGATCGACGCCGCGCGCGAGATCGGGCTGCGGTTTCTCGCCACGCGCGGGGCCATGTCCATCGGCGAAAGCGCGGGCGGGCTGCCGCCCGATGCGCTGGTCGAGGACGAGGCGGCGATCCTCGACGACTGCATCCGCGTGATCGACGCCTTTCACGATCCCCGCCCCGGTGCGATGGTGCAGGTGGGCGTCGCGCCATGTTCGCCCTTTTCGGTCAGCCGCGAGCTGATGCGCGACGCGGCGATCCTCGCCCGCGACAAGGGCGTGCGCCTGCATACCCACCTGGCCGAGAACGACGAGGACGTGGCCTACAGCCTCGCGCGGTTCGGCTGCCGCCCCGGCCGATATGCCGAGGATCTGGGCTGGACCGGCCACGATGTCTGGCACGCCCATTGCGTCAAGCTCGACGCGGGCGAGATCGACCTGTTCGCCCGCTCGCGCACGGGGGTGGCGCATTGCCCCTGCTCGAACTGCCGCCTCGCCAGCGGGATCGCGCCGGTCCGCGCCATGCGCGACGCGGGCGTGCCGGTGGGGCTCGGGGTGGACGGCTCGGCCTCGAACGACGCGGGCAACCTCGCGGCCGAGGCGCGGATGGCGATGCTGCTGCAACGCGTGTCCTCGGGTCCGGGCGCGATGTCGGCGCGCGAGGCGCTCGAGATCGCGACGCGGGGCGGCGCGGATGTGCTGGGACGACCCGAATGCGGGCGCATTCAGCCCGGCGCGCGCGCCGATCTCGCCATCTGGGACATGCGCGGCCCCGAGGCCGCGGGCAATCGGGACGCGGGCGCGATGCTGCTGGCCGGGCCGAACCGCGTGCGCCATCTCTTTGTCGAGGGGCGGCAGGTCGTGCGCGACGGCGCGATCACGACGATCGACCTGCCCACGGTGCTCGAACGCCACCGCGCCCTTTCCCGCGGCCTCGTCCCGTGACGCCGGGGCGCCCGCACGCCTCCCCCCAAATCTTCTCTTTCTCAAATACCCCGATCCCCTGCCGCGCCGCGTCGCCGCCCGCCGGGACTGCGCGAAACCCCATGAAACCGCGCCTTGCGCCACCGCGTTGTCGCGCCGACACCCCCGACCGGAGATCCCCATGACCCGAACCGCCATCGCACTTGCCGCCGCCCTCGCCACGCTGGCCCTGCCCGCCGCGGCGCAATCCGTGAACGAGGTGCGCCGCGCCAACGGGCTCGCCCCGCTCGAACGGATCGACAAGCTCGACCGGGCCGCTGCGCGCCAGGCCGCCGCGATGCGCAAGGCGGGCGCGATCTCGCATACCGGGGCGGACGGCTCGTCCTTTTCGGCACGGCTCCGGGCAGTGGGGTGCAGCGGCGGGGCCGAGAACGTGGCGATGGGCGATTTCGGCGGCGAGGCCGGTGTCGTGGCGGGCTGGATGGACAGCCCGCCGCATCGCAAGAACCTGCTGACACAGGGGCTCGAAAGCTACGGGATCGCGCAGGACGGGCGCTACTGGGCGCTGGTTCTGGGGCGGGGCTGCTAGCCCAGCGCGCGCCGTCCGCCCACCCAGACGCCCGCCACCGCGCGATCGTCGCCCATCATGATCGTGGGAAAGACCTCTTCCCAGACCGATTCGGCGCGCGCCGCGCGTTGCGCGATGGCCGGTGTCGCGCCCAGGTCCAGCGCCACGAGATCCGCCGCCGATCCGGGGGCGAGCGTGCCGATCTCGCCCTCCATGTGCAACGCGCGGGCCGAGCCCTCGGTCGCCAGCCACAAGAGCTGCGCGGGGTGCAGGGCCGATCCGGCGAGCTGCCCGATCTCGTAGGCGGCGGCCATGGTGCGCAGCATCGAGAACGACGACCCGCCGCCGGTATCGGTGGCCAGCCCCACCGACAGCCCCTCGGCCCTTGCCCGCGCCATGTCGAACAGCCCCGACCCGATGAAGCTGTTGGAGGTCGGGCAATGCACCAGCGCCGCGCCTGTCTCGGCCAGCCGCGCGCGTTCGCGCGGGCGCAGGTGGATCGCGTGGCCGTAGAGCGCCCTCTCGCCCAGCAGGCCGAACGCCTCGTAGGTGTCGAGATAGTCCCGCGCCTCGGGAAAGAGGTCGTGCATCCAGGCGATCTCGTCGGTCTGCTCGGACAGGTGGGTCTGCATGAGGCAATCGGGATGCTGCGCCCAGAGCGCGCCCAGCGCCTCGAGCTGCTCGCGCGACGAGGTGGGCGAGAAGCGCGGCGTGATCGCGTAGCGCGCGCGCCCCTTGCCGTGCCACGCCTCGATCAGCGCCTCCGACGCGTCGAAGGCGCTTTCGGCGGTGTCCGTCAGCCCCGCGGGCGCATTGCGGTCCATGCAGGTCTTGCCCGCGACCACGGCCATGCCGCGCGCCTCGGCCGCGGAAAAGAACGCGTCGACGCTGACGCTGTGGATGGTGCAGAAACTCGCCAGCGTCGTCGTGCCATGCGCCAGCGCAAGGTCGAGCGTGCGCTCGGCCCGGGCGGCGGCATAGGCGGGTTCCTCGAACCGCATCTCCTCGGGAAAGGTGTAGGTGTCTAGCCAGTCGATCAGCCGCTTGCCCCAGCTCGCGATGATTCCCGTCTGGGGATAATGCATATGCGCGTCGACAAAGCCCGGCAGCAGCAGCGCGCGCCCCATGTCGGTGCGCCGCGCCGCGCCCGCGCGCGCGGCCACCGCGTCGACCGGGCCGGCGGCCACGACATGGCCGCCCTCGACCAGGATCGCGCCATGGGCATCGTGGATCGCGGCCTCCTCGGGCGGTACGGCAAAGGGGTCGGCGACAAAGCGCAGCACCTGCCCCGTGATAAGGTCTGCCATCGGCGCGCTGCCTCCTTGCGGTCGCGATGCGGGTTCGGCGCCTTCTTAGGCGGGCCGCGGGGCGAGGTAAACTTGCGCCGCCCACTGGAAGCGGACCCGCCCGCGCCCTAGTCTTGGCGCCAGCCAGACCGCGCGAGGATCCCATATGGCCGACCCCGAAACCCTGCCCGAGGCCGAGCGCCTCGAGGACGACGCCTATGCGCTGAGCGGCGAGACGGTGCGCGCCGCGCGCGAGGCGGTCGAGGCGGGGGATGCCGGGGCGCTGACCGCGCTGATGGCGCCGCTGCACCCCGCCGATATCGCGGACCTTCTCGAACAGCTCGACGAGGGCGCCCGGCACCGCCTGATCGATCTCTACGGGCACGAGTTCGACGGCGACATCCTGTCCGAGCTCGACGATTCGATCCGCGAGGACGTGATCGCCGCGCTGTCGCCCGCGGTGCTGGGCGAGGCGGTGCGCGAGCTCGAATCCGACGATGTGGTCGACCTGCTCGAAAATCTCGATGCGCCACAGCAGGCCGCCATCCTCGAGGCGCTGGAACGGCCCGAGCGGCTGGCCATCGAGCGCGCGCTGGCCTTTCCCGAAGGCTCGGCCGGGCGGCTCATGCAGCGCGAGGTCGTCACCGCGCCCGAGCACTGGACCGTGGGCGAGGCCATAGATTTCATGCGCGCGAGCCTCGATCTGCCCGAGCAGTTCTATCACATCGTGCTGGTCGATCCGCGGTTCCGCCCCGTCGGGCATGTCACGCTGGGCAAGGTGATGGCCGCCGATCGCGTCACGCGGCTGGCCGACCTCACCGAGCCGTCCTTCCGCACCATCCCCGCCGACCAGGACGAGGAGGACGTGGCCTATGCCTTCAACCAGTATCACCTGATCTCGGCCCCGGTGGTCGACGCGAGCGACCGTCTCGTGGGCGTCATCACCATCGACGACGCGATGATCGTGCTGGCCGAAGAGAATGCCGAGGATCTGCTGCTGCTGGCCGGCGTCGGCGACGAAAGCATCTCGGACCGCACGCTCGAGATCGTGAGGCGGCGGTTCCCGTGGCTGCTGGTCAATCTCGGGACCGCGATCCTCGCCTCGATCGTCATCTCGCTGTTCGAGGACGTGCTGGCCGCGGTGGTGGCGCTGGCGGTGCTGATGCCCATCGTGGCCTCGATGGGGGGCAATGCGGGCACGCAATCCATGACGGTGGCGGTGCGCGCGCTGGCCACGCGCGACCTCACGGGATCGAACGCCTGGCGGGTGATCCGGCGCGAGGTCGGTGCGGGGCTGCTCAACGGGCTGGCCTTTGCGGTGATCGTCGGCATCGTCGGGCTGATCTGGTTCGGGATGCCGCTGCTGGGGCTGGTGATCGCGCTGGCCATGGTGGTCAACCTCGTCGTCGCGGGGCTGGCGGGGGTGCTGGTGCCGCTCGCGCTCGACAAGGCGGGGATCGACCCGGCGCTGGCCTCGGGCACCTTCGTGACGACGGTGACGGACGTGGTGGGGTTCTTTGCCTTTCTTGGGCTCGCCGCGGTGATCCTGCTATGAACCTCGCCGCGCACAAGGACGCCCTGCGCCGCGCGGCGATGGACCGCCGCGCCGCCGCCCATGCCGCCGCCGGGCCCGGCGCGGCCGATCTGCTGGTCGAGACGCTGGCCGCCTGGCCCGGCGCGCCGCTGGCCGCCTATGCCGCGATGCGGAGCGAGATCGACCCCATGCCCGCGATGCGTGCGGCCACCGGGCCGGTCGGGCTGCCGGTGATCGTGGCGCGCGCGGCGCCGCTCAGGTTCCGGGCGTGGTCGCCGGGCACGGCCATGATCCGCGGCCCCTTCGGCGTGGATATCCCCGAAACCGGGGGCTGGATCGTGCCGCGCGTGGTGATCGTGCCGCTGCTGGCCTTCGACCGGTCGGGCGGGCGGCTGGGCTATGGCGGGGGGTTCTACGACCGCACCCTGGCCGAGCTGCGCGCCCGCGGACCCGTCACGGCCATCGGGTTCGCCTATGCCGCGCAGCAGGTCGACCGCGTGCCCACCGAAGAGACCGACGCGCCGCTCGACCTGATCGTGACCGAGGCCGAGGCGATCCGCCCCGGTCTTGCGGATCGCGGCCCCGCATCGTAGCGGGGGCCCATGCGTATCCTGTTTCTCGGCGACGTCATGGGGCGCGCCGGCCGCACCGCCATCGAGACCCGGCTGCCCGCGCTGCGCGACAGGCACGGGGTCGATTTCTGCATCGTCAACGGCGAGAACGCGACCAACGGCATGGGCCTGTCGCCCGACCATGCCACGGGGCTTCTCGAAGCGGGGGCCGATGTCGTGACGCTGGGCGATCACGCCTTCGACCAGCGCGAGATGATGCGCTTCATCGAGACCGAGCCGCGGGTGCTGCGGCCGCTCAACTACTCCAAGGCCGCGCCGGGCAAGGGCGCGCGCGTCTTCGAGGCGGCGGGCGGGCGGCGCGTGCTGGTCGCGCAGGTGCTGGGCCAGGTCTTCATGAAGCGGCCGTTCGACGACCCGTTCTCGGCGCTCGACGCGACGCTGCGGGCCGCCACGCTGGGCGGCGCGGTGCAGGCGGCGGTGGTCGATATCCATTGCGAGGCGACATCGGAAAAGATGGCCGTGGGCCATTACTGCGACGGGCGCGCCAGCCTCGTCGTGGGCACCCATACCCATGTGCCGACGGCGGATGCGACCATCCTCGCCGGCGGGACCGCCTACCAGACCGATGCCGGGATGTGCGGCGATTACGACAGCGTCATCGGCATGGAAAAGGACGAGCCGCTGCGCCGGTTCCTGACCGGGATGCCCAAGGGCCGGTTCCAGCCCGCCCGCGGCGAGGCGACCCTGTCGGGCGTGCTGGTCGAGACCGACGACCGGACGGGCAAGGCGGTCGCGGTGCGCATGATCCGCGAGGGCGGCCGGCTCGAGCCGTCGCCGGGCTGATCGCGGATCGGGGCGGCGGGCCTCATGCCTCCGTCACGGCCGCCGCGCGTTTCCACCCGGTCGAGCGACCCACCCGCGTTTTTCCGGCCCCCGCGCGCCTCGCGCCATCCGCGCGCGCTTGCGCGGCCCGCCGTTCCGGTTAAGGTCGGGCGGCTGACCAAGGCACAGGACCGGCTGGCATATCTCCCGATGTTGACCTTTTTCCAGGATCCGACGATCCACGCGCTGGCGAGTTTCGGCGTCGTCATCGTGATGTTCGTGCTCTTTGCGCGCGAAACCTATCCCGCCGACGTAGTCGCCGTGGCGGGCGCCGCGGTGATGTACGGGCTGGGGCTGCTGCCCTATGACGCCGCGCTCGAGGTGCTGTCGAACCCGGCGCCCTGGACGATCGCGGCCATGTTTCTCGTCATGGGGGGGCTGGTGCGCACTGGCGCGCTGCAATGGCTGACCGAGCTTGCCGACAGCCGCGCCGAGAGCCATCCGCGCCGGGTGCTGCTGCTTCTGCTTTGCGCCGTGGCGCTGGGTTCGGCCTTCATGAACAACACGCCGGTCGTGGTCGTGATGATCCCCGTCTTTGTCCAGCTTGCCCGCCGGATGGGGGTGTCGCCCTCCAAGCTGCTGATCCCGCTCAGCTATGCCGCGATCCTCGGCGGGACGCTGACGCTGATCGGCACCTCGACGAACCTGCTGGTCGACGGGGTGGCGCGGGGGCAGGGGCTCGAACCTTTCTCGATCTTCGAGATCCTGCCGCTGGGGCTGGCCCAGATCGCGGTGGGCGGGCTCTATCTCGCACTCGTGGGGCGTCATCTTCTGCCCGAGCGCACGTCGCTGGCCAACATGGTCAGCGACCGGCGGCGGATGAAATACTTCACCGAGGTCGCGATCCCCGAGGGCTCGGCGCTGGCCGGGCAGCCCGTGCTCGAAGTCGACATGTTCCGCCGAGAGGGCGGGCGGGTGATCGACGTGCTGCGCGGCGATGCCTCGCTGAGGCGCAACCTCAGCGCGGTCGAACTGGCCGAGGGTGACCGCGTCGTGCTGCGCACCGAGATGGCCGAGCTGCTGAGCCTCAAGGAAAACAAGGATCTCAAGGGCGTGGACCGGCTGAGTTCGGTCGCCACCGAAACCGTCGAGGTGCTGATCTCGCCCGGCTGCCGCATGATCGGCCGCACATTGGGCGCGATGCGCCTGCGCCGCCGCTATGGCGTCTATCCGCTGGCCGTCCACCGCCGGAACCAGAATATCGGCCGCCAGCTCGACGAGGTCGAGGTGCGGGTGGGCGATACGCTGCTGCTCGAAGGGGCGCCCGCCGATATCCGCCGCCTCGCGCAGGACATGGAGCTTCTGGATATCTCGACGCCCTCGGCCCAGGCCTACCGGCGCAGCAAGGCCCCCATCGCCATCGGCGCGCTGGCGGCGGTGGTGGTGCTCGCGGCCTTTGGCGTGGCGCCGATCCTCGGGCTCGCCGTCATGGCGGTGGCGCTGATCCTGGTGTCGCGCTGCATCGACGCGGACGAGGCGTTTTCCTTTGTCGAAGGGCGGCTCCTCGCGCTGATCTTTGCCATGCTGGCGGTCGGCGCGGGGTTGCAGGCGTCGGGGGCGGTGGCGCTGTTGGCGGAATGGGTCGCACCGCTGCTGGCCGACGTGCCGCCCGTGATGGTGGTGCTGGTGATCTATCTGCTGGCCTCGACCCTGACGGAAATGGTGTCGAACAACGCCGTGGGCGTCATCCTCACCCCCATCGCGATCGAGCTGGGTCTGTCGCTGGGGCTCGACCCGCGGCCGCTGGTGGTGGCGGTGATGTTCGCGGCCTCGGCGGCGTTCTCGACGCCCATCGGCTACCAGACCAACATGCTGGTCTATGGGCCGGGGGGCTATCGCTTCACCGATTACCTGCGCGTCGGCATCCCGCTCAACCTGATCCTCGGTGTCACGGCGGCGCTGCTCATCCCGCTGATCTGGCCGCTGCACTGACCCCGCGCGGCGCCATCGCGTCGTCGTAAAGACGGGAGCGCAGCCGTTCCTCGAAGTCGACGAGCGTCGGGCGCGCGAGGATCGCGTCGCGCGCCGGGGTGTCGAGGTCGCAGCGCAGCACCGTATGGATCGCGCCGAAGACGCAGGCATCGACCGAGCGCGGCGCCTCGCCGAAATAAAAGGGCCGCTCGCCCAGCAGATCGGCCAGCGCGTCGATATCCTGCCGCGCCAGCATCGCCTTTTCCTCTTCGGTAAAGCGGCCGAGCCCCTGGAGCCGCGCGGTCTTGCGCATCGTGCGCGACACGATGCCGAACACCACCCCGCGCAAGGGGCGGGGGATCTCGGCGAAATAGCCCTCGCGGACCGTGTCGGGATGCAACGTCCAGCGGAAATGCCCGATCAGGAAATAGAGGTGATGTTCGCACATCCGCCGGATCGCGGTGTCGAGCGCGCGGTCGCGCGCATCCATCCCGGCGGTGAAATCGGCGCCGTGGGCGGCGACCAGATGCGCCTCGATCAGGGTGCTGTCGGGGATGACGCGGTCGCCATCGACCAGAACGGGCAGCTTGCCGCGCGGGGCCTTGCGCACATCGGCATGAACTCTCTCGAAAGGCAGGCCGGCCATGCAGAGCAGCGCATCGACCTTGGTGGTAAAGGGGCTGGCCGAGACGGTGCCGCGGAACGGGGGAAAGGTATGGAGCTTGAGCATCGGCGCGGCCTGTGCGGTTCGGGATCGGCCCGAGCGTAAGCACGCCCGCGCCATGGTGTCACCCGCGACTTGGCGCTAGGCTGGGGCGCGCAGCCGCACCACCCGAGGACACCCCCCATGATCCGCCAGATCGCCCTTATCGCCCTGTTGCCGCTGGTGGCGGGATGCGCCGCGGCCCCGCGCGCCGGGACGCAGGCCGCCACGGCGCCGCCGGCCCCGGTCGCGGTGACGCTCTACCGCGACACGGTAACGGCGCGGATGCCCGGCGGCGCGCTTTGCACCGCCGTGCGCGAGGCGGGCGGCGGCGCGTGGGAGGGGCGGTTCGCCGGCTGCCCGCAGACATGGCCCGTGGCGGTGCTGCGCCCCAGCCCCCGCCCGCGCGTGGCGCTGGGCCCGGTCGCGGCCGATCCGTGGGTGACGCTCGGGCCGGACCCGGCCGCGCCGCTGCTATACGGCCCCACGGGCTGAGCGCACGGCCACCCCTTGAACGCCGCACCCCGCCCGGACTATATCGCCCTCGCTTTCACTCAAAGGGGATTACGGCATGGCGGGTCATTCCAAATGGGCCAACATCCAGCATCGCAAGGGGCGTCAGGATGCGGCCCGATCCAAGCTGTTTTCGAAATTGTCCAAGGAAATCACCGTCGCCGCCAAGATGGGCGACCCGGACCCCGACAAGAACCCGCGCCTGCGCCTTGCCGTGAAAGAGGCCAAGACGAACTCGGTCCCCAAGGACGTGATCGACCGCGCCATCAAGAAGAGCATGGGCGGCGATGGCGACAGCTACGAGGAAATCCGCTATGAGGGCTATGGCCCCGGCGGGGTCGCGGTGATCGTCGAGGCGATGACCGACAATCGCAACCGCACCGCGTCGAGCGTGCGATCGACCTTTGGCAAGCATGGCGGCAATCTCGGCGAGACGGGCAGCGTGTCCTTCATGTTCGAGCGCAAGGGCCAGGTCGTCTATGGACCCGAGGCGGGCGATGCCGACACGGTGATGATGGCCGCGATCGAGGCGGGGGCCGAGGATGCCGAGACCTCGGACGAGGGGCATGTGATCTGGTGCGCCGATACCGATCTCAACGAGGTGTCCGGCAAGCTCGAAGAGATCCTGGGCGAAAGCGAAAGCACGCGGCTGGTCTGGCGCCCGACTACCACGACCGAGCTCGACCTCGAGGGGATGCAAAAGCTGACCCGCCTGCTCGACGCGCTCGACGATGACGACGACGTGCAGAACGTCACCGCCAATTTCGACGCCTCGGACGAGGTCATGGCCCAGATGAACGAAAGCTGAGGGCGCGGGGCGCGCGCGCCCTCCCGCCCGGTCAGGGCGGCAGCGCGCCCTCGGCCAGCCCGTCCTGCATCGCGGCCGCCTGCGCGCCTGCGGCGCAGCCCACCGAACGGCCGCCCGCCCGCAGATCGTCCGATATCGCGATCACCACCCCCGCGCCGAGCGCCGCCAGCACCATCCATTCGGTCATTCCGCCCTGTTCGCCCGCGGCGAAACCCCTTGCCCATCGCATTGTCCACTCCGTTCGGGAAGGGGGCCCGGATGATGCCGGAGGACGGCGCCCCGGTGCTGGAATTGCGGCGATCCCGCGGCTAAAGCCGACAAATGGATTCAATTTTTCCGGGCTTCGCGCTCGGCCTCTCGCTCATCCTCGCCATCGGGGCGCAGAACGCCTTTGTGCTGCGGCAGGGCCTGCGCCGGTCCCATGTCCTTGGCGTCGTGCTGACCTGCGCGCTCAGCGACGCGGTGCTGATCGCGGCCGGCGTGGCGGGTTTCGGCTGGCTGGTCGAGGCCGCGCCCTGGATCGAGCCGGTCTTTACATGGGGCGGTACGGCGTTCCTGCTGGCCTATGGCGGGCTCGCCTTTCGCGCCGCGATCCGGGGCGGCGGGCAGTTGCACGCGGCGGGTACGGGGGCGGGCGGGCTGCGCGCGGCGCTCGCGACCTGCCTCGCGCTGACCTGGCTCAACCCGCATGTCTATCTCGACACGGTGGTTTTGCTGGGGTCGGTGGCCAGCACCTATCCCTCGCGCCTCGGCTTCGGCGCGGGGGCGGTCACGGCGTCCTTCGTCTTTTTCTTTTCGCTGGGCTACGGCGCGCGGTTCCTGTCGCCGGTCTTTGCCCGGCCGGCCGCGTGGCGCGTGCTCGATCTCGGGGTCGGCGCGGTGATGTGGGCGCTGGCGGTCAAGCTGATGCTGTGACGCGGGCCGCGCGCGCTTACTCGCAGATGCCGACGAGCCCTTCGTAGCGCTCTACGATCCAGCCCGGCGCGTCGTCGGGGATGGTCCCGTCCAGCGCGGTCTCGTTGCGGGCAAAGATGTTGGCGGTGCGGCTGTTCTCGACCGCGGCGATGGTCTCGGTCGCGGCGAGCCGATCGTAGACGATGAAGGCCACCGCGACCAAGAGCACCCCGCGCGCCACGCCAAAGACGAACCCCGCCACCTGGTCCACCGGCCCCAGCGCGCTGTCGCGGATCGCGCCCGACAGGATCGGCGTGAAAATCGACACCACCACCAGCGATACGGCAAAGACCGCGACGAAGGCCACGATGATGCTGAGCTCGCACGAGCCGGACAGGTATTGCGACAGCACCGGGATCTCGCGCACCAGAGGCTGCGCCGCGGGCGCCAGAACGAAGGCCAGCGCCGCCGCCACGATCCAGCCGAGGATGGCCATGGCCTCGCGCACGAAGCCGCGCGAATAGGCGAGGATCGCCGAGACGACGACCACGAAGGCCACGATGGCGTCGAATGAGGTGAAACCGGTCACGTCGTCTCCTTATCCGGCGCCGAAAAGGTCGCCCACGAGCCCGGCGAGATCGGGATATTGCCGCAGCCCCATGCCCTCGGTCGCAAGCGGCTTGGCCTGCGCGGGCGCGATCGCCGCCGAAAAACCAAGTTTGGCCGCCTCTTTCAACCTGTTTTCCGCCTGCGACGCGGGGCGCAGCGCGCCCGACAGGCTGATCTCGCCGAAAACGACCGTTTCCGCGGGCAGGGCGGTGTCCTCGCGGGCCGACAGCAGCGCCAGGGCGACGGCAAGATCGGCCGCGGGCTCGCGCACGCGCAGGCCGCCCGCCACGTTGAGATAGACGTCGAGCCCGGCAAAGGGAATCGCGCAGCGCGCCTCGAGCACGGCGAGGATCATCGCAAGCCGCCCGCCGTCCCAGCCGACGCTCTGGCGGCGGGGTTGGGCGTGGGGGGTGGGCGCGACCAGCGCCTGGATCTCGCAAAGCACCGGGCGCGAGCCCTCGATGCCGGCAAAGACGACCGAGCCCGGCGCGGGGTTCTCGCGCTCGCCCAGGAACAGCGCCGAGGGGTTGGCCACCTCGGCCAGCCCCGCGCCCGTCATCTCGAACACGCCGATCTCGTCGGCGGGGCCGAAGCGGTTCTTGACCGCGCGCAGGATGCGGAACTGGTGGCCGCGCTCGCCCTCGAAATAGAGCACCGTGTCCACCATGTGCTCGACCACGCGGGGGCCGGCGATCTGGCCCTCCTTGGTGACGTGGCCCACCAGCACGACCGCGATGCCGTGCCGCTTGGCAAAGGTGACGAGCTCATGCGCGGCGGCGCGCACCTGCGCGACCGAGCCGGGCGCGCTGTCGACGCTGTCGCTCCACATGGTCTGGATCGAATCGATGATCGCCAGCGCCGGTTTCTCGGCCTCGAGCGTGGTCAGGATGTCGCGCAGGTTGGTCTCGGCGGCGAGGCGCAGCGGCGCCGCCCCGAGGCCCAGCCGGGCCGCGCGCATCCGCACCTGCGCCGAGGCTTCCTCGCCCGAGACGTAGATGCAGCCGAGCCCGGCCTGCGCAAAGCTCGCCGCCGCCTGGAGCAGTAGCGTCGATTTGCCGATGCCCGGATCGCCGCCGACCAGAACCGCCGAGCCGGGCACCAGCCCGCCGCCCAGCACGCGGTCGAGTTCCTCGAGCCCCGAGCGGGTGCGCGGCGGCGGCGCCTCGGCGCGCGACAGGTCCGACAGCGCCATGCCGCGCCCGCGCGCGGCGCCGAGCGCCCGCGCGCCGGGGCCGGTGGTCAGCGGCGCCTCTTCGACGATGGTGTTCCACGCCCCGCAGGCATCGCAGCGCCCGCTCCACTTGGTATGGCGCGCGCCGCAGGCGGAACAGACGAAATCGGGAGACTTGGGCATGGGCCCTTCTGGCGCGGTCGCGCGCCGGGGGCAAGCGGCGCCGCGCGGGCCGGCCGGCGGGTCATGAGTATTTGTGGAAACAGAGAATTGGAGAGCCCCGCACCGGGCCGCAGCCCGCCCCCGTTGCCGCCGCCGCCCGCGCGGTCTAGGGCGGGGGGCGAAGTTTCGGGGCCGGTTCGGTATGTGGGATCTGTTGTTCGTCTCGGCCGCGGCCTTCGTGGGGGGCGTGGTCAATGCCGTCGCGGGGGGCGGCACGTTCTTTACCCTGCCCGCGCTGGTGGCGGTGGGGGTGCCGCCCGTGGCCGCGAACGCGACCTCGGCGCTGGCGGTGTTTCCGGGCTATGCCGCCTCGGCGCTGGGCTTTCGCGCCGAGCTGCGCAGTTTCGAGAGGCGCTTCGTGCTGCGGCTGGTGGCGGTGACGCTCGCGGGCAGTTTCGCGGGCTCGCTATTGCTGCTGGTCAGCTCGAACGAGGCGTTCTCGGCCATCGTGCCGGTGCTTTTGCTGGGCTCGACGCTGGCCTTCGTCTTCGGCGACCGCATCCGGGCGCGGGCCGCGGCGCGGGGCCGGCCGGGAGCGGCCCGTCCGGGCATCGGCATGGCGCTGGCTTGCGTCTATGGCGGCTATTTCAACGGCGGTCTCGGGATCATGCTGCTGGCGCTCTTCGCGCTCTGGGGGATGGAGGACCTGTCGCGCATGAACGCGCTGAAGAACGTCGCGGCCTTTACCGTCTCGACGATCTCGGTCGCGACCTTCGCCGCGGCGGGGCTGATCGACTGGTCCTACGCGACCGCGATGATGCTGGCCGCGACCGCGGGCGGCTATGCCGGCGCGCCACTGGTGCGGATCGTGCCGCGCCCCATCATGCGCGCGGCCATCGCCACGATAGGGTTCGGGGTCACGGCGGGCTTCGCCTGGCGGCTGGTGGCCTGAGCCCGCGCGCCACCTTTCGGGATAATTTGATAGTGCTGAGCGGGCTGCCCCATACACGGCGGGCGCCCCGCGCGATACACGGGGCGGGTCGCAACAAGGGGGGCCGGACCATGCAGGATTTCGCCATCATGTGGGATTGGGGCGCCTTCGCGGTGCGCTGGCTGCATGTCATCACCGCCATCGCCTGGATCGGGTCGTCCTTCTATTTCGTGGCGCTCGATCTCGGGCTCAACCGCAACATCAAGGGCGCCGCCGATGGCGAGGAATGGCAGGTCCATGGCGGCGGCTTCTACCACATCCAGAAATACCTCGTCGCACCCGAGGCGATGCCGCAGCATCTCGTCTGGTTCAAATGGGAAAGCTACGCCACCTGGCTGTCGGGCGCCGCGCTGCTGATGATCGTCTACTGGGCGGGGGCCGAGCTTTACCTCGTGGACCGCGCCAAGGCCGATCTGGCGATCTGGCAGGCGATCCTCGTCTCGGCCGGCTTCATCGCCATCAGCTGGATCGGCTACGACCTTCTGTGCCGCTCGCCGCTCAAGGAATACCCCACCGCCGTCATGCTGGTGCTTTTCGCGGGCATCGTGGTGTCGAGCTGGGCGCTGAACCAGGTGTTCACGGGGCGCGCGGCGCTTTTGCACCTGGGCGCCATGACGGCCACGATCATGACCGCCAACGTGTTCTTCGTCATCATGCCCAACCAGCGCATCGTGGTGGGCGACCTCAAGGCCGGGCGCAAGCCCGACCCCAAATACGGCAAGATCGCCAAGCTGCGCTCGACCCACAACAACTACCTGACGCTGCCGGTGCTGTTCCTGATGCTGTCGAACCACTACCCGCTGGCTTTCGGCACCGACAACGCCTGGATCATCGCGGCGCTGGTGTTCCTGATCGGGGTGTCGATCCGGCATTACTTCAATACCATGCACACCCGCCAGAAGGCCCCGACATGGACATGGGCGGTGACGGTGGTGCTGTTTCTCGCCATCGCGTGGCTTTCGACCGTGCCGCTTCGCGACAGCGATTTCGCCGAGGCGCAGGCGCGCGAGCTGTCCCCGCATGCGCAGATCTATGCCGCCGCCGCCGGCTTTGACGAGGTCGAGCAGATCGTCGTCGGGCGCTGTTCGATGTGCCACGCGCGCGAGCCCGTCTGGGACGGCATCCGCTGGGCGCCCAAGGGGGTCTATCTCGAGACCCGCGCCGATATCGCGGGCGCGGCGCAGCAGATCTACCTGCAATCGGGCGTGTCCCACGCGATGCCGCCCGCCAACATCACCGACCTGCCCGAGGACGACCGCGCCGCGATCCGCGCCTGGTACAACGCGGCCTCCTGACCGGGCGGCGGGGGCGCGCCGGGTCCCCGTTCCGGCGCGGATCGCGCGCCGCGGGAAAATCTCGGGCGAGCCCGCTTTCGGTGTTCTGCACAGCAGTGCAATCCTTTATCCAGTGCGCACCGGGGGCGTCGCGGCCCGTCGGAGCGCCCGTCCGGCGCCCCGTGCCGCCGCCCCCCCGGACCACGCAGACGAGGGAAAGCGGGACATGCTGAACACGGGACTTCTGGGGGCCGGCCGGATCGGGCAGGTCCATGCCGTCAACATCGCGGGCCATGCCGGCAGCCGCCTGGCCGCGGTGGCCGACGTGAATGCCGACGCCGCCGGGGCGCTGGCCGGTCGGTTCGGGGCCGAGATGCGCGGGACCGACGAGATCCTCGCCGATCCGGGCATCGACGCGGTGCTGATCGCGACCTCGACCGACACCCATGCCGACCTGATCGAGCGCGCGGTCGATGCCGGCAAGGCGGTGTTCTGCGAAAAGCCGGTCGACCTGTCGCTGGAGCGGGCGCGGGCCTGCGCGCGCCATGCCGAGGCCAGCGGGCGGCCCGTCATGCTGGGCTTCAACCGCCGGTTCGACCCCAGCTTTGCCGCGCTCAAGGCCGCGCTCGATGCGGGCGAGGTCGGACGGGCCGAGATGCTGGCCATCACCTCCTTCGATCCCGCGCCGCCGCCGATCGCCTATATCAAGGTGTCGGGCGGGCTGTTCCGCGACATGACGATCCATGATTTCGACATGGCGCACTGGCTGATGGGCGGTCTGCCCGAAACGGTCTCGGCCACCGGGTCGGTGCTGGTCGATCCGGCCATCGGCGAGGCGGGCGATATCGACACCGCCGTCATCGTCATGACCTGGGCCGACGGGCGGATCGCGACGATCCGCAACTCGCGCCGCGCCGCCTACGGCTATGACCAGCGGGTCGAGCTGCTGGGCGAAAAGGGGCTGCTCGAGCTTGGCAACATCCACGAGACGACGCTGCGCAGATCGACCGACCGGGGCGTGACCGGGGCCAAGCCCACCTATTTCTTCCTCGAACGCTACATGCCCGCCTTTGCCGCCGAGTGGGACGCCTTCGTCGCGGCGGCCTCGGGCGAGGGCACGGTGCCCGTGGGCATGGCCGACGGCGTCGCCGCCCTCGCCATGGCCGAGGCCGCGGCGCGGTCGCGGGCCGAGGGGCGGCCGGTGGCGCTGGGCGATGTCTGAGGGCGCATCGCCCGAGGCGGGCCCGCTCGATATCGTCACCATCGGGCGGGCCAGCGTCGACCTCTACGGGGCGCAGGTCGGCGGGCGGCTCGAGGACATGCGCGGTTTCGCCAAGTATATCGGCGGCAGCCCGACCAACATCGCCTGCGGCGCGGCGCGGCTGGGCCTGCGCGCGGCGCTGATCTCGGCGGTGGGCGACGAGCATATGGGCCGCTTCATCCGCGAAGAGCTGATCCGCGAGGGGGTCGAGGTCTCGGGCCTCAAGACCGATCCCGACCGTCTGACGGCGCTGGTGTTGCTAGGCATCCGCGACGATGACAGCTTTCCGCTGATCTTCTACCGCGAGAACTGCGCCGACATGGGGCTGACCCCCAAGGATATCGACCCCGCGCTGATCGCGCGGGCGCGCGCTCTCGTCGTCACCGGCACCCATCTCAGCCATCCCCGCGTCGAGGCCGCCGTGCTGCACGCCATCGGGATCGCGCGCGACGCGGGGCTGCGGATCGCGCTCGATATCGACTATCGCCCCAATCTCTGGGGGCTTGCCGGTCACGGCGCGGGCGACAGCCGTTTCGTCGAGAGCGCGGCGGTGACGGCGCGGCTTGCCGCGCATCTGCACCGCTTCGACCTGATCGTGGGCACCGAGGAGGAGTTCCACATCGCCGGGGGCAGCACCGATACGCGCGCGGCGCTGGCCGCGGTGCGCGCGGTCTCGGACGCCGTGCTGGTGTGCAAGCGCGGCCCGATGGGGGCGGTGGCGTTCGACGGGCCGATCCCCGCGTCGCTCGAGGCGGGGCTGGCCGGGCCGGGGCGCGACGTCGAGGTGTTCAATGTGCTGGGTGCGGGCGACGGGTTCATGGCGGGGCTGCTCAAGGGCTGGCTCGACGGGGCCGGCTGGACCACCGCGCTGAGCTACGCCAATGCCTGCGGGGCGCTCGCGGTCTCGCGCCATGGCTGCACGCCCGCCTATCCGAGCTGGACCGAATTGCAGCTTTTCCTCGGGCGCGGCGTGGTCCGTCGCGACCTGCGCCACGATGCCGAGCTCGAACAGGTGCATTGGGCCACCACCCGCAAGGGGCGATGGGACGATCTGCGCGTCTTCGCCTTCGACCATCGCGCCCAGATGGAAGAGATGGAGGGCGCGGACCCCGAGCGGATCGGCCGGTTCAAGCTGCTCTGCCTCGAGGCGGCGACGCGGCAGGCTGCGCGGGACGGCGGCAGCCACGGCATCCTCTGCGACGAACGGCTGGGCCGGTCGGCGCTGCGCGCGGCGGCCGGGCGCGGGCTCTGGACCGGGCGCCCGGTCGAGCTTCCGGGTTCGCGGCCGCTGGCGCTCGAGACGCAGCTCGGCCCCGATTGCGGGGGGCTCGGGGAATGGCCGCGCGATCACGTCGTCAAATGCCTGTGCTTTGCCCATCCCGACGATGACGCGGCGCTCTGGGCCGACCAGATCGCCACGGTGGGACGGCTGTTCCACGCGGCCCGGCGCAATGGGCTCGAGATGCTGCTCGAGGTCATCCCCTCCAAGGTGGGCGCGGTCGGGGACGACACCACCGCCCGCGTGATCGAACGGTTCTACGACGCGGGCATCCATCCCGACTGGTGGAAGCTCGAACCCTTTGCCACCGAGGCCGCCTGGGCCGCGGCCTGCGACGCGATCGAGCGGCACGACCCCCATACCCGCGGCATCGTCGTGCTGGGGCTCGACGCCCCCGAGGCCGCGCTGGCCGAGAGCTTTGCGCTGGCGGCGCGGTTCCCGCTGGTCAAGGGTTTCGCCGTCGGGCGCACGATCTTCGGGCAGGTGGCGCGCGACTGGTTCGCCGGGCGGATCGACGACGGCGCGGCGATCGACACCATGGCCGCGAATTACGCGCGGCTTTGCGATATCTGGACGCAGGCGAGAAAGGGGCGGGAATGACCACGATCAGGCTTACGGCGGCGCAGGCCATGGTGAAATGGCTGGCCGCGCAGCAGACCGACACCGGAGAGCGGTTCCTCGAAGGGGTCTGGGCGATCTTCGGGCATGGCAATGTCGCGGGCCTGGGCGAGGCGCTGCATGCCCATCGCGACGACCTGCCGACATGGCGCGGCCAGAACGAGCAGACCATGGCCCATACCGCCATCGCCTTTGCCAAGGCCCATGCGCGGCGGCGTGCCATGGCGGTGACGACCTCGATCGGGCCGGGGGCGCTGAACCTCGTGACGGCGGCGGCGCTCGCGCATGTGAACCGCCTGCCGCTGCTGCTGATCCCCGGCGATGTCTTTGCCAATCGCGGCCCCGACCCGGTGCTGCAACAGATCGAGGATTTCGGCGACGGCACCGTGTCGGCCAATGACTGCTTCCGCCCGGTCTCGCGCTATTTCGACCGGATCATGCGCCCCGAGCACCTGCTGACGGCGCTGCCGCGCGCGATGCGCGTGCTGACCGACCCGGCCGATTGCGGGCCGGTCACGCTGTCCTTCTGCCAGGACGTGCAGGCCGAGGCGCATGACTGGCCCGAGGCGTTCTTTGCCCCGCGCCGCTGGCCGCAGCGCCGCCCCCAGGCCGACCCCGCCGAGATCGCGGCCGCCATCGACGCGATCCGCGCGGCCGAGCGCCCGGTGATCGTCGCCGGGGGCGGCACGATCTACGCCGGTGCCGAGGATGCGCTGGCCCGGTTCGCCGAGGCGCACGAGATCCCCGTGCTCGAGACGCAGGCGGGCAAGTCGGCCCTGGCCTCGGATCACCCGATGAACATGGGCGCGCTGGGCGTGACCGGCACCGACGCGGCCAATGCGCTGGCCGCCGACGCCGATCTCGTGATCGGGGTGGGAACGCGGTTCCAGGATTTCACCACCGGATCGTGGGCGCTGTTCCGCGACCCCGCGCGGCGGCTTTTGTCGCTGAACGTCGCGGCCTATGACGCCATGAAACACGGCGCGATGCCCGTGCAGGGCTGCGCGCGCGACAGCCTGCGCCGCATCGGCGAGGGTCTGGGCGACTGGCGCGCCGCGCCCCGCATCGGCACGCGCCGCGACGACTGGATCTCGGCCGCCGACGCGGTGATGGCCGCGCCCAATGGCGCGGGGCTTCCGACCGACGCGCAGGTGATCGGCGCCGTGCACCGCCAGTCGGGGCCCGATACCGTGGTCATGGGCGCCGCGGGCACGATGCCCGGCGCGCTCCACACGCTCTGGCGCGGCGCGCGAGGCGGCTATCACATGGAATACGGGTTTTCCTGCATGGGCTACGAGATCGCGGGCGCAATGGGGCTTAAGCTCGCCCGCCCCGAGGCGCATGTGGTCTGTTTCGCGGGGGATGGCAGCTACATGATGGCGAACTCGGAATTGGCCACCGCCGTCATGCGGCGCGTGCCCTTTACCGTGATCCTGACCGACAATCGTGGCTTCGGCTGCATCAACCGGCTTCAGAAGGGCACCGGCGGCGCGCCGTTCAACAACCTCTACGCCGATGCCGAGGTCGCCGCGCAGCCCGAGATTGATTTCGCGGCCCACGCCGCCGCCATGGGCGCGGCGGCCGAAAAGGCCGGCAGCATCGCCGAACTCGAGGACGCCATCGCCGCCGCCCGCGACCGCGACGTGCCCAGCGTCATCGTGATCGAGACCGACCCCCATCCGGGCACCGGCGCGGGCGGGGCATGGTGGGACGTCGGCGTGCCCGAGGTCTCGACGCGGGCCGAGGTACGCGCGGCCCGCGCGGAATACGAACGCGGCCTTGCCGCCCGAAAGAGGATCTGACCCGATGGTGCGACTCGGTATCTCTCCCATCGCCTGGCAGAACGACGACCTGCCGGACATGACCGCCGCCTTTACCATGGAACAGGCGCTGCGCGATTCGGCCGCCATCGGCTTTGCCGGGATCGAGCGCGGACGCCGCATGCCCGCCGACACCGAGGGGCTGCGCGCCTATCTCGACGCGCACGGACTCGCGCTTTGCGGGGGCTGGTGCTCGGGCAACCTGATGGCGCGCGATCCGCAGGCCGAGATCGCCGCGATCCGCGACCAGGTCGCGCAGTTCGTGGCCCTCGGCGCGCCGTGCATCGTCTATGCCGAATGCTCCAACACGGTGCAGGGCGACCCCTCCGTTCCGGTCGCCCGCCGCCCCAAGCTCACCCGCGACGAGGTGACGGATTATGCCGCCCGCCTGTCCGAGGTGGCGCGCTGGACGGCGGGGCAGGGGATGGCGCTGTCCTACCATCACCACATGGGCTCGATGATCGAGGATGCCGAGGATATCGACTGGCTGATGGAGGGCAGCTCGGACGAGGTTCACCTGCTTTTCGACACCGGGCACCTGCTGTTCGCCGGGGCCGACCCGCTGGCGGTGCTGGACCGGTGGGGCCACCGGGTGAACCATGTCCACGTCAAGGATGTGCGCCGCGACGTGATGGATCGCGCCCGCGCCGAGGGCATGAGCTTTCTCGACGCGGTCGCCGCCGGGGTCTTTACCGTGCCGGGCGACGGCTGCATCGATTTCGCCCCCGTGGCCCAAAGGCTCGCCGCGATGGGCTATGACGGCTGGATCGTCATCGAGGCCGAACAGGACCCCGCCCGCGCCGACCCCGAGACCTATTCGCGCATGGGCCACGACCATATCGCCCGCATCTGCCGCGAGGCGGGGCTGGACCTCGCCCCGGCCTGAGCCCCCGACCCCAAGGAGCAACCGATGCCCGATCTTCTGCACCGCCCCTTCGGCACCCATGGCAAGGTGCATGACATCACCCCCGCCATCGCCGGATGGCGCTACGTGGGCTTTGCGCTCTACCGCCTGCGCGCGGGCGAGACCGCCGCCGGTGCGCTCGGCGACCGCGAGGCGATCGTCGTCATGGTCGAGGGCCGCGCGCGCTTCGAGGGCGCGGGCCGCGACTGGGGCGAGCTGGGCGAGCGGATGAACGTCTTCGAAAAAACGCCGCCGCATTGCCTCTATCTGCCCGATGGCAGCGACTGGCGCGCCGAGGCCACGACCGACTGCACCATCGCGCTCTGCACGGCGCCCGGCCGCGGCGGCCATCCCGCGCGACGGATCGGCCCCGAGGGCATAACCCTCACCGAGCGCGGCCGCGGCACGAACACGCGCCATATCAACAATATCGCGATGGAGGCCGAGGATTACGCCGACAGCCTTCTCGTGACCGAGGTGTTCACCCCCGCCGGGCACTGGTCCTCCTACCCCAGCCACCGCCACGACGAGGACGATTTCCCCCGAATCACCTATCTCGAGGAAACCTATTACCACCGTCTCGACCCCGCCACGGGCTTTGGCGTGCAGCGCGTCTATACCGATGACGGCACGCTGGACGAGACGATGGCCGTGCATGACGGCGACGTGGTCTGCGTGCCCCGCGGCCACCATCCCTGCGGCGCGCCCTACGGGTTCGAAATGTATTACCTCAACGTCATGGCCGGACCGCTGCGCAAATGGCGCTTTGTTGCCGCCCCCGAGGTCGAGTGGATCATGGAGCGCGACGGCTGAGATGGGCCGGGGCTTTTCCTTTCGCCGCGCGCCCCGCTATGCTTGCCGCATGAACCGGGCCCGGAACAACGACGCGACCGCCCGCCCCGAAAGCGCGGGGCGTTGCCGCCTGCGCCATGACCTTGCGCGACGGGACCACGTCGATGCCGCCTGAACGCCGGGGCTTTTTCGACGTCCGCGTCCCGATGTTCCGCCCCCTCTGGCGCCGCATCGCCGCCACCGCCGTCACCGCCGGCTGGGCCGCCCTCGAACTCACCGCCGGCAACCCCGGCTTCGCCCTCCTCTTCGCAGCCGCCGCCGCCGTACTGTTCTACCAGTTCTTCCTCGATTGGCGCCCGCCGGAGGGGTAGGGGGGCTCGCCGGGGTTCCATGGCTGGCGATATTCGGATTCGGGAACCCACGGGGCGCCAAACTTCGCAATGCGGCGGAACCCCTGCGGGCATCCCCTGCCTTACGATAGGCGACCGTATACGAGATGTACGAGCACGGCTAGGGTCAGGATGCATTGATTGTTGCTGTTCGGCGTGATTCACGGCCCGAAAAACGGAGCGGTGACATGGACGACCTCTACTGGCTGAGCGACGAGCAGATGGCCAAGCTTTCCCCTTT
>NZ_SNAA01000001.1 GCF_004358695.1 Palleronia sediminis | reverse complement strand
AGCGGCGCAACCGCATCGAGATCATGTTCGGTAGGTTGAAAGACTGGCGTCGCATCGCCACCCGCTACGACAGATGCCCGAAGGTCTTCCTCTCCGCCATCGCCCTCGCCGCAACCGTCATGTTCTGGTTATGAATCCTGACCCTAGGCTTGAAGAACCGCCTGAAAGCCGAGACCAACCTGTCTCGTGGATCAACGTTGCCATGCGCACCGGATTCTTTGAACCCTTAAAGGATTTCCAGACGCGAAAAGTGTCCTCAGCATCAAACTTCGCTGACCGCTTGGACCATTCGCACCAGCGGTCGAAGCCTTTCTTCGTCCCCTCAAACTGATGATGCAGGGCGGCTCCCACGGTAAGCCAATGATCCCGATCTTCCACCCAATTTTCGGGCAGCAGTGACAGGATTTCGGCTACTTCCCCGGATGTCAAATCCAGCGGTTGGGCCGCAAGGATCGTCTCTAGGTAAGTATCATCGTCATCGGTATCATCCAGCATGATCGGCTTATCCGCACGCGCTCCAAGCCCCTCCTGCGTTGCTGCGCTGACCTTCATCATGATGGGGAAGACAAGTTCCGGCTTGCGCTCCCATCGATAGGGCAAGCCGGTGTCGGGGTGTATGGAAGGTGGCAAGACGGCCTGAGAGCCTGTGCCCAAGAGGTCGATTTCCCAATCGTACTTCTTCACGTCACGACCCTTTCGGGGATCGAAGACCATCGTGAAACCTTCAGAACGCGCCATCTTTTTCTTGCGGAATGGGGTGTCTGTCAGAAAATAGATATGTCGGGACTCGCCGCCGCTGCCACTGATCACCGTAGGCAGTGATCTGGCATCCGGCAGAACTTGCAGAAGCGCCGTCCAAGCTACATCAGCTTTGCTTTCGTCCCGAACGTCGAGGTCCATGACATGCAGGAAGTCTTGGTCGATCATCGAAGGCGTACCCAAGCGGATGCCGATGTTCTGTCCGGCGCGATAGTCTTGGGCAAGTTGCTGTAGCGTTTGGTTCGGAACCTCTGACCAGTCGCGCGAGGCGGGACGTTTCTCGCCGGGCACGAGCCAGTGAACAGATGCGCCTGCTTCGATCAGGTCGTGGTTCGCATTCAAGAAGGCGATGTTTCCGCTCGGCGGTCTTGAAGCGGTTGGTTGGATGTCATTGAAGCCCAGCAGGTCGGATAGATCGGTGTTGCTATGGCCTTGAAAAGGGCCATGATCATCGCCATTTGTTGACATATAAATTTCCTCATAGGGTCATCGGGTGCCAGCCCGGTGGCCCTGTTCTTTTGCGCACCACGCGCAGAATGAAACAGGATCACAAGTGCGATCTGGGGATCGCCGTGAGGAACGTCAAGTCACTGATAAAAAATAAGAAATAGTCATCTGTTGACTATCTGATTAGATGAACAGGTCGCTCAGGTCAGTGACTGACTTTTTCTCGGCTGCCTCGATGTAGTCGCTCCACCATTCGAGCATCCGCCGCCGTTCTGGCAGTAGCTGCGCTGCGTTGTAGGCGCGGCGAACTTTGTCCTTCGGTTCATGGGCAAGCTGCTTTTCGATAGCGTCGACCGACCACAGGCCGCTTTCGTTCAAGACGGTTGATGCCAGCCCGCGAAAGCCGTGAATCGTCGCCTTCCCGTGATACCCAAGGCGGTACATGCCGAACAGCATCGTGTTCTCGCTGATCGGCTTGCCGGTGCGACCGCCTGGTACGATCCATTCGGAATCCCCTGCAACTTCTTTCAACCGTGCCAGCACGTTTAGGCTCTGACGGGTCAAGGGCACGATATGGTCCCGGTTCATTTTCATGCGGGTGCCCGGTATCCGCCACACGTCCCCGTCTATCTCGCTCCACCTGCCGAACCTCAGTTCATTGGTCCGAACGAAGGTGTGCATCACAAATTCGATGGCGTGGCGGGTCTGCGGCTCACCATCATAGCGGTGCAACTTCCAAAGGAAGCCGGACAACTCGCCCGCTTCGATCCGTGCCATGTGCTTCACACGGGGGGTCGGTTTTAGTGCGCCGCGCAGGTCTGCGGCAGGGTCGCGGGACGCCCTTCCAGTGGCGATGGCGTAGCGCATGATTGCCCCGGTCGTCATTCGGATGCGCCCCGCCACATCGGGCGCTCGATCTTCAACGGGACGCAGCATGGTGAGAACTTGCGGCGCGGTCACTTCCGCGATGGCGGTTGCGCCGATGGCCGGGAAAACGTCACGTTCGAAACGGGACAGGATACGTTTGCTATGGGCATGGGACCAAGTGACTGACTGGGCCTTGATCCACTCTCGCGCCACAGTTTCGAAGCTATCCCCGGCAGGAGCGGTCAGCGCCGCCTTGGCATTTGCTCCAGGATCGCGCCCATCGGCCAGCGCCCGCTTGGCCTTGTCGCGCAGCGCCCGCGCATCGGCCAGCCTGACACCGGGGTAGGCACCGAACGACAGGACCTTTTCCTTGCCTTCGAACCGATAGCGCATTCGCCATAGTTTTCCGCCCGATGGCGAGACGAACAACAGGAGTCCTTCACCATCCGGCATTTTCCGTGGTTTTCCAGAGGGATCGGGCTTCGCGCCGCGGCAAGCTGCATCTGTTAGGGGCATTTGAATCGGTCCTGCGGGTATGTGGGTATCGACCCTTCGCAAAATACCCGCTTTCGATACCCACACAAGTTGCGTGGCCACAGTCGATCTTCGGTCAGAAGATGGTCCACAGTCAATTTTCTCAACGAAAACAAGACCTGTGCTTTGCGAAGATCGCAGGAGATCTATCGAAAAAGGGGGATTGGAGGCGAGTACCGGAATCGAACCGGTGTACACGGATTTGCAATCCGCTGCGTCACCACTCCGCCAACTCGCCAGCCGTGTGGTCAGCGCCGCTTAGCGGATGAGGCGTCGCGCTGCAAGGCGTAGTCGCGGGCAGGGGGGGATTGGGCCGCAAACCCGCGCATCGCGCGCCGCCAGCCGTTGCCCACCCCCGAGGGATGTGGCAAGCGTGAGGGGAGGCGCAGGTCATCGAGGACGAGCATGAGCGATTTCGCCGAAGCCAGACGGGTCATGGTCGATACGCAGGTCCGGCCATCCGACATCACGCTGTTTCCCATCATCGAGGCCATGCTCTCGATCCCGAGGGAGGAATTCGTGCCGTCGGCGATGCGCTCTACGGCCTATCTGGGCGAACATATCCCCATCGGTCCCGATCGCGTGATTCTCGACCCGCGCACGCTGGCCAAGCTGCTCGAGACCGCCGACATCCAGCCTACCCATCTCGTGCTCGATCTCGGGGCGGGGCATGGCTATTCGACCGCCGTGATCGCGCATCTGGCCGAGGCCGTCGTCGCGGTCGAGCCCGACGAGGCGCTGGCCCGCGAGGCCGAGAGCGCGCTGGCCGAAGCCGGGATCGACAATGCCGCCGTCGAATGTGCCGAGCTTGTCGATGGCGCGCCGGCCCATGCGCCCTATGACGTGATCGTGGTGCAGGGCGGGGTGCAGGTCGTGCCCGACGCCATCATCGCGCAGCTGCGCGAGGGCGGACGAATCGTCTGCCTCTTCATAGAGGGGCACTTGGGAACCTGCCGCCTGGGCATCAAGGTCGATGGCCGGATGAACTGGCGCTATGCCTTCAACGGGGATGCACCGGTGCTGCCGGGCTTTGCCAAGGTGCCGGAGTTCTCGTTGTGAGCGTGCTGCGCCGCGCGGTCCGCTGGGCGCGTCCGGGCGTTCTGGCCGCAGCTCTGGCGCTGCCCGCGGTTCCCGCCTCGGCCGAGACGCTGGCAGATGCGCTGGTGCTGGCCTACCGCCATAGCGGGCTTCTGGAAAAGAACCGCGCCGTTCTGCGCGCCGCCGACGAGGACGTGGCGCAGGCGGTCGCAACCCTGCGCCCGGTCATCGATTACGCGGTGTCGGCCAGCCGCAACTGGGTGTTTCCCAATGACGAGCCGGGCGGGTTCCTGTCCCCCGGCGTCAGCGATACGGCGACGAACAACGTGCAGGCGCAGATCACCGGCAGTCTGCTGTTGTGGGATGGCGGGGCGTCGCGCCTTGCGATCAGCGCGGCGAAAGAGGCGGTGCTCGCCACGCGCGAGGCGCTTGTGCAGGTCGAGCAGCAGGTGCTCGGCTCGGCCGTGCAGGCCTATCTCAACATCCAGGAGGCGCAGGCCTTCGTGAATCTGCGCCAGTCCAATGTCGCGCTGTTGCAGCAACAGCTCGACGCCTCGCGCGAGCGGTTCGAGGTGGGCGAGATCACCCGCACCGACGTCGCGCTGGCCGAGGCGCAGCTTGCCTCGGCACGGTCGCTGCTGGAACAGGCGCTGGGCGATGTCGAGATTGCCAAGGCGCAATATATCAACGTGGTCGGCGAGGTGCCGCGCAACCTCGCGCCCGTGACCACGCTGCCGCAGCTTCCGAACTCGGTCGAGGCCGCCATCGACGTGGCGAAAAAGACCCACCCCTCGATCCGGCAGGCGCAGCGGCTCGTCACCCTGGCCGAGATCAACGTGCTGCGCGCCGAACGTGCGATCCGCCCGCAGCTCAGCGCCAATACCAGCGTGTCGATCGACCAAGATTATACCGAACGCGCCTCGATCGGGCTCAATATCGGCGGGCCGATCTATCGCGGCGGCGCGCTGACCTCGCAATATCGCCAGGCGGTCGCGCGCCGCGACGAAGAGCGGGCCGATCTGCATGTCTCGGTCGACGATATCATCAACCAGGTGCGCCAGGCATGGGTGCAGCTCGACGTGGCGCAATCGCAGATCGCGGCGCAGCAGCTTGCCGTCCGTGCCGCCCGCGTCGCCTACGAGGGCCTTCAGGAAGAGGCGTCTCTGGGTGCGCGGACGCTTCTCGACGTGCTCGATGCCGAGCAGGATCTTCAGGATGCCCGCGCCAACCTCATCTCGGCCGAGATCAGCCGCTACGTCGCGGCCTATTCGATCCTGTCGACGATGGGTCTTCTGACGGTGGACCACCTTGGCCTTGGCATCGTGACCTATGATTTCTCGTTGTATTACAACGCGGTCGAGGATGCGCCGATCCGCAAGGTCAGCCCGCAGGGTGAAAAGCTCGACCGCCTGATCCGGTCGCTGGGGCGGCAGTAGCACGCGACGCCGATTGCCCGATGCCGCTCCGGGCGGTATCATCCCCGAAAAGAGCAGGTCGGACGCGGGCATGACAGAAGCCAGATCGAAGGATATCGAGGACGTTCTCGCGTCCATCAGGCGGCTCGTCGCCGTCGAGCCGCCGCGCGGGAAAGAACCTCCGCCGCGGCTGGTCCTGACCTCCGATCTGCGGGTCGGGCCGGGCCGCCCCGCCGCCGCGCCCGAGGACGAGGCCGCCGGCGTTTCCTTTGTCACGCGCAAGGCCTTCACCGGCAAATCGCTGCGCGAACGCATCGCCGAGCTCGAGGCGGCCGTTTCGCCCCGCCCCGATTTCGAGCCGGACGGCAGCGAGGACCAGGCCCCGCATCGCCCCACGGGCCTGCCCGAACGGGCCGAGCCGCGCATCCCCGAGCCGCGCATCACCACGGCGGCCGCGATGGATCCCAATGCCATCCTCGCCCCCGTGCCCGAGGTCGCGCCCAATGACGAGGGCTTCGTCCTGCCCGACGAGACCCCCCACCGCCCCTTTGCCGATTGGCAGGACGCGCCGCGGGGCGGCACCGACCGACCGCGCTTCGTGCTGGAACCCGTCGACGAGGTGACGCCGCTGCACAGTTTCGGCGGCGGCGATGCCCCCGCTGCGGCCGAAGAGACGACCGAAGACGATTGGCGCGGCACGAAACCCGCGCAGGACGATGCGGGCGGCTATACGGCGGTCGAGGATGTCGCGCCGGACGACACCGGCGACGGCCCCGAGCCCGCCGAGGACACGGCCGAGATCCTCGACGAGGACGACCTGCGCGACCTCATCGCCGAGATCGTCCGCGAAGAGCTTCAGGGCGAACTGGGTGAACGGCTGACCCGCAACATCCGCAAGCTGGTCCGCCGCGAGATCATGCGCGCGCTCAGCGCCAGCGAATTCGGCTGATCGGGGCGGCGCCGGTTGAACACCCCGGCGCATCTCTTGCTGGGCGGCGCGGTGTTCGGGCGCCGGGGCGACCGGGGGCTGACATGGGCGGCGCTGGCCGGCGGGCTCTTGCCCGACCTGTCGCTCTACCTCATGGCCGCGGTGTCCATCCTGCTGCTCGGCATCGGCCCCGACCGGGTGTTCGGCGAGCTCTATTTCTCGGGTGCCTGGCAGCTTGTCTTTGCCGTCGACAACAGTTTCGTCCTGTGGGGCATCGCGCTCGGCGCGGCATTGTGGTTGCGCTCGGGGCGGGGGGTGGCGTTGACCGGCTCGGCGCTGCTGCACCTCGTCTTCGACCTCCTGCTCCACCATGACGATGCCCGTCGGCATTTCTGGCCGCTGAGCGATTGGCGCTTTGCCTCGCCGGTATCCTATTGGGATCCCGCGCATGGCGGCGCCATCGTCGCGCCCATCGAAACGGCGCTGGCGCTGATCTGCGCCGGGATCATCCTGCGGCAGCGTCCGGGGCGGGTTCTGGGCGGGGTGGCGGTGCTGCTCGCGGCCGCGCAATTCGCGCCCTTCGTCGTCTGGGCGCTGGTCTTCGGCGGGCAGGGCGGCTGAGCCCCCGCCAAAACGAAGGGCGCCGCGTCGAGACGCGGCGCCCTTTCATCCATCCGGCAAGGCCTGTCCGATCAGGCGGCTTCGGCCTGCGCGGCGTTGCGACGTTCGCTTTCCTCGCGGCTGAGCGCGACCGAGGTGCGGACGCCGCGGCTGACAAAGGCCATCAGCCCCTTGACGACGCGATCGTTGGGGTCGATGCCGGCGCAGGTAAGGACCTCGCGACCGTCGCGGGAATTGGCCCAACGGGCGATCTGTTCGGGACCGTTGCCGTACTTCTTGTCGTCCGCGATCGCGTCGTCCAGCGCGGCCAGCACCACGGCGGCGAACAGCTTGCGGGCGCGGTTGCCCTGCTCGTGGTTGAAGGCGGTTCCGTCAACGAAGTTGGTCATTACACGTCCTTGTTCTTGTTCTTCCGGCTTGGGGGCCAGCGCCGGTATGGACGCTTTGGCAGCCGATAAGGGTCCCTATCTTCGAAAGGCACATATGCGTCTCACGCATGGCGGGCAAAACTCGGACGCCAGATGCCGCGTGTTGCACGTCGCCCAAACCGCCGATATAGGGAGCGCCATCTTCCTTTCAACAGTCTGACACAATTTGGCCACATGCCCAAAATCAACGGAAACGAGATCCGCCCCGGTGCCGTGCTCGACCACAACGGCGGCCTCTGGGCCGCGGTCAAGGTCGATCACGTCAAGCCCGGCAAGGGCGGCGCCTTTGCGCAGGTGGAACTGCGCAACCTGCGCAACGGATCCAAGCTGAACGAACGGTTCCGCTCGGCCGACAAGGTCGAACGCGTCCGGCTCGAGCAGAAGGACCAGCAGTTCCTCTACGAAAGCGACGGGATGCTCGTCTTCATGGATAACGAGACCTTCGAGCAGATCGAGCTTCCGGCCGAGATCCTGGGCGACCGCCGCCCGTTCCTCCAGGACGGCATGACCATCCAGATCGAATACTACGAATCCGAGGCGCTGAACGCGACCCTGCCGCAAAAGGTCGTCTGCAAGATCGTCGAGACCGAGCCCGTCGTGAAGGGCCAGACCGCGGCCAACAGCTTCAAGCCCGCGATCCTCGATAACGGCGTCAAGGTCATGGTCCCGCCCTTTGTCGGGCAGGACGAGGATATCGTCGTGAACACCGAGACGATGGAATACGCCGAACGCGCCTGAGCGCGCCGTTCAGATCAGCTTTTCCTCGAGCGACAGCTCGACGCCCCCGGCGTCGAGCGGCCCATCGGCGCGGTCGAAGCGCAGATAGGCCAGCGCGCGGTCGCCCGACACGGTATGCAGGGTGCCCGCCGGGCGTCCCTCGGCCGTGATCGTGGTGCCCGGTGCCGCATCGCCCGACAGCGCCACGCGCACCAGTCCTTTCCTTAGCTCGGTCTTGTGGTGCATCCGTGCGACGATCTCCTGCCCGACAAAGCAGCCCTTGCGGTAATCGACGCCGTTCAGCCGCTCGAACCCGAGCTCGAGGATGAAACTCTCGCCCGCGATCAGCTCGATCCCCGCCTGCGGGATGCCCAGCCGCACGCGCAACGCGTCCCAGTCGACCGGCTCGGCGCCGTCCCGGCCCCCGATGGCCCGCCAGCCCATGTCGGGGTGGCGGGGGTCGGCATGGGCGCCCTCGGGCGCGGGGCCGAGCCCGCGGCCGAGCCCCAGATCGATCGCCGCGATCTCGACCTTGCGGCGCAGCTTGTACATGTTCAGCCGCGCCAGCAGCCCGTCCGCCTGCGACGCGGCCACGTCGATCAGGAGCCTCCCGTCATCGCCCGCCCCGTCATGCGCGACAAAGAAATCGGCAAGGTACTTGCCCTGCGGCGTCAGCAGCGCGGCATAGGTCAGCCCCTCTGAGCGGCGGATATCGTTGGTGACGAGGTCTTGCAGGAAATCCACCCGCTCGGGGCCGGACAGGGCGATGATGCGGCGGGGGTCGGTCATTCAGGCGCTCCGGGCTTGGTCGATCTGCAGGCGATAGAGGTCGGCATAGATCCCGCCGCTTTCAAGAAGCGCGTCATGCGTGCCCTCCTGCACCACCCGGCCGGCGTCGAGCACGGCGATATGATCGGCGTCGCGCACCGTCGACAGGCGATGCGCTATGACCAGCGTCGTGCGGCCGCGCGACAGCTCGGCCAGCGCCTCCTGCACCAGCTTTTCCGATTGCGCATCGAGCGCCGAGGTCGCCTCGTCCAGCAGCAGGATCGGCGTGTCGCGCAGGATCGCGCGGGCGATGGCCACGCGCTGGCGCTGCCCGCCAGACAGGTTCGACCCGCGCGGCCCGGCCAGCGTGTCGAGGCCGTTGGGCAGCGTATCGGTGAAATCGGCCACCCGTGCCGCGACGATGGCCGCGCGCAGGCGATCCTCGGGGATGTCGGTACGGCCCAGCAGGATGTTCTCGCGGATGGTTTCGTCAAAGAGCAGCGCATCCTGGCTCACGACCGAGAACGCGGCCCTGAGCGAGGCCAGCGTCACCCCATGCGCGTCCTGCCCGCCGATCTCGACCCGGCCCGCCAGGGGCTCGGCCAGCCGGGTGAGCACTGCGAACACCGTCGTCTTGCCCGCGCCCGACGGCCCCACCAGCGCGGTGGTCTGGCCCGCCCGCGCGGTCAGGTTCAGCCCGTCGAGCACCGCGCGCCCGTCATAGGCGAGGTACAGGTCCGACAGCACGATCTCGGGCGGGCCGTCCAGCGCCAGGGCGGGCGCGCCGTCTGGCGCGGCGATGGCGGGGCGGGTGTCGAACACGTCATAGACATTCTCGAGCGAGGCCGCCGCCACCTGCAACACCCCCGCCGTGCCGCCCAGCCGCCGCAGCGGCTGGAACGCAAGCGCCATGGCGGTGAAGAACGACATGAACTCGCCCACCGTCTTGTCGCCCGACAGGATGTCCTGCCCGCCCAGCACCAGCACGCCGCAAAACCCGAGGCCCGTGACGATGTCGATCAGCCCCGGCAGCGTCGCCTTGCCCGCCTGGGTGCGGATCTGCTCGTGCACGATCCGGTCGACCACGCCGCGGAACCGGCCGAGCTGGTAATCCTCCATCCCGTTCAGCTTGACCGCGGCGATGCCGTGAAAGATCTCGTCGAGCCGCGTCGCCCGCAGCATCGAGGTACGCCGCATCGAGCGTGATTTCTTGCGGACGTATTTCTGAAGCACGACCGAGGGCAGGATCAGCAGCGGCACCGCGATCACCGCGGCCAGCGTCCATCCCGCGTCGATGGTGAGTGCCACGACCGAAAGCGACACCAGCGCCACGACATCGCGGCCGAGCCCCTGGATCAGAAGCTGCCAGACATTCTGCACCGCCATCGTGTCGCCCTGGACCTTTTCGATCAGTACGCCGGGGGCGTTCGCCTGGAAATAGCCCGGATCGAGCGTCATCAGGTGCCCCAGCATGTCGGTCTGCATCCGGGTCGAGGTCAGTTGCGCCACGCGCGTCAGGATGATGCGCTGCGCGACGCCGGTCACGGCGCGGATCACGAACAGCCCCAGGATGCCGCCGCCCACCCACCAGACCGCGCTGCCGTCGCCCTCGACGAAAACGCGGTCGAACATCGGCTGGAGCATCCAGCTCAGCAGCCCCAGCGTGCTGCCCTCGATCAGCATCAGCACGCCCGCCACGGCCAGCGCGACCCGGTGGCGGCGCACGTAGTCGCGCCAGAGCCGGCCCAGAAGGGCGCGGGCGGTTTCGGAAAGGACAGGAGGGCTCGCCATGGCCCGTGGCCCTAGCGCGGATCGCGGTCAAGGGAAAGCGCGGGGCCGATTGACGGGCGCGCGGCGCGGTCCTAGCCCTCGGGCTGCAACAAGGAGCCCGCCATGAGCCTCGCACACGGTCGCGAATATCTCGCCATCCCCGGCCCCTCGGTCATCCCCGATCGCGTGCTCAGGGCGATGCACCGGGCCGCGCCCAACATCTACGAGGGCGAGTTGGTCGAGATCACCGGCACCGCGCTGCGCGATCTCAAGGCGCTGGCCGGAACGGCGGGCGATTGCGCGATCTACATCTCGAACGGGCACGGCATGTGGGAGGCCGCGCTGGCCAACACCATCCGCCCCGGCGACCGGGTGCTGGTGCCCGTGGCGGGACGGTTCGGCCATGGCTGGGCCGAGCTTGCGCGCGATCTCGGCGCCGAGGTCGAGATCCTCGAATTTCCGACGACCGCCGCCGTCGACCCCGACCGCGTGGCCGAGGCGCTGCGCGCGGATACCGCGTACGGGTTCCGGGCCGTGCTGGCGGTGCTCACCGACACCTCGACCGGCATCCGCAGCGATATCGCTGCCCTGCGCCGCGTGCTCGACGATCTCGGCCATCCGGCGCTGCTGATGGCCGATTGCATCGCGAGT
Source organism: Palleronia sediminis (assembly GCF_004358695.1). Classification (GTDB taxonomy): domain Bacteria; phylum Pseudomonadota; class Alphaproteobacteria; order Rhodobacterales; family Rhodobacteraceae; genus Palleronia; species Palleronia sediminis. The sequence goes on along the minus strand of NZ_SNAA01000001.1, from coordinate 432,744 downwards.
TTCGGCTGCGACCCGTTCGAGATGGACGATTGGGGCGTCGACGTGATGATTACCGCCAGCCAGAAGGGGCTGATGACGCCGCCGGGGCTGGGATTCGCGTTCTTCAACGCGCGGGCCGCGGCGGCGCGCGACCGGCTCGACCGGGTCAGCCCCTATTGGGACTGGCGCCCCCGTGCCGCGCCCGAAATGTTCTACCGCTATTTCTTCGGCACTGCGCCCACGCACCACCTCTTTGCCCTGCGCGAGGCGCTCGACATGATCGCCGAGGAGGGGCGGCAGGCGGTGCTCGACCGTCACGCGACGCTGGCACGCGCGCTCTGGGCGGCCTGCGATGCCTGGGGCCGGGGCGGGGCGCTTGCGCTCAACGCGGCCGATCCGGCGATCCGCAGCCATGCCGTCACCGCGATCTCGCTGCCCGGCGGGCCGGCCGACCGGCTGCGGGCATGGTGCGCGGCCGAGGCGGGCGTGACGCTGGGGATCGGGCTCGGCACCGGCGCGGCCACTGGCCCCGGCACGGGCGAGATGTTCCGCGTGGGTCATATGGGGCACGTGAATGCCCACATGCTGCTCGGCGTCGTCGGCGTGATCGAGGCGGGGCTGATCGCGCTCGATATTCCGCACGGGTCCGGCGGCGTCGAGGCCGCCGCGCGGGTCTGTGCAGGCCGCTAGGAAGCGTTGCGCCGCGCGCCGATCCGGCTGATGCCGCGATCGGCGGCATAGGTCACGCCCAGCGTCGCCAGCAACCCCAGCATCGCCCAGACGATCAGCAGCGCGATGAACAGCAGCGGCGCAAGCGTCGCGAGAAAGGCATTCGTGAAATCCGGGGCGGGCTGTCGTTCCATCGCGGCACCTCAGTCCTGTCTGGCATTGGTCGCATCCAGCAGGGCAACGGGCAAGCCCCGCGCAGGTTTCGCCGGGGCGGACGACGTGCCGCAGGTCGGGCCGATCCTGTGCTCGCCCCGCCTCGGCAGACGGGCCCCACGGCCGGCAGCGATGCCGCCGACCGCCCGTGGCGCGCCTCGGTCAGCCGAGCTCGGCCAGACGCTCCTGCGCCGAGCGGAGCCGGTCGCGCTGCGCCTCCTTCTCGGCGACGAGCGCGCGGGTCTCCTCGATCACGTCATCGGGGGCGCTGGCGAGAAAGCGGTCATTGCCGAGCCGCCCCGTCAGGCCGCGCAGGTCCTTGTCGAGCTTGCCCACCGTCTTGTCGAGCCGCGCGCGCTCGGCGGCGACGTCGATGATCTCGGCCAGGGGCAGGGCAAAGCTGCCGCCGCGCACGGGGATCGTGACCGACCCTTTCGGCGCCGCCTCGGCCTCGGTCAGCCGCTCGACCCGCGCGAGGCGGCGGATCAACTCGGCATTACGCTCCCACGCGGCGCGCCCATCCGTATCGAGCTCGGTCGTGACCAGTTCGACCTTGAGCCCTGCCGGCACGTTCATCTCGCCGCGCACCGACCGGATCTGTTCGATCAGATCGATCACCCACCCCATCTCGGCCTCGGCCGCGGGGTCGACCAGATCGGCGCCGAAATCGGGCCAGTCGGCGTGGACGAGCATCCCGTCGCGCGGCTGCTGGCCCCAGAGCTCTTCGGTGATGAAGGGCATGAAAGGGTGCAGAAGGATCAGGCAGTTATCCAGCACGAACGCCATCGTTTCGCGCGTCTCGGCGACCACCGCCGCGTCCTCCGAGGCGAAAAGCGGCTTGGCGACCTCGACATACCAGTCGCAGACACGGCCCCAGACAAAGGCGTAAAGCCCGTTCGCCGCATCGTTGAACCGGAACTCGGCCAGGGCGGTGTCGACCTCTTCGCGGATGCGCCCCAGCTCGCCCAGGATCCAGGCATTCGCGGTCTCGCGCGGGGTCGGGCGCGCGGGGCCGCTGGCGCCCACGCCGTTCATCTCGGCAAAGCGGAACGCGTTCCAGAGCTTGGTGCCGAAATTGCGATAGCCCGCCACGCGGTCCTTGGACAGCTTGAGGTCGCGCCCCATGGCCGCCATCGAGGCCAGCGTGAAGCGCACCGCATCCGCCCCGTATTCGTCGCAGAGCGACAGGGGGTCGATGACATTCCCCAGCGATTTCGACATCTTGCGGCCCTTTTCGTCCCGCACGAGCGCGTGGACATAGACCGTGTCGAAGGGGCGTTGCCCGACCATGGCGTATTGCATCATCATCATCCGGGCGACCCAGAAAAAGATGATGTCGAACCCCGTCACAAGGACCGAAGTGGGGAAATACCGCTCGAGCTCGGGGGTCTGCTCGGGCCAGCCGAGTGTGCCGACGGGCCACAGCCCCGACGAGAACCACGTATCCAGCACGTCGGGATCCTGCCAGACGGGATAGACCAGCCGCCCGGCATCCTGCGTGACGTTGTACTCGGCCAGCGACGCGGCAAAGGTATGTATGGCAGCCGCGCGATCCTCGACCTCGACGATGCGCGCGGCGTTGAGCGGATGGGGAAGGGCGGCGATATCGTCGCGGAACCCCTCGATGACTCCCTCGAACCGGGCCGCGCATTGCCGGCGCTGGCCGGAATGAACCAGCCGGTCCTTCGTCAGCAGCGAGATCAGCTCGACCTCGTCCAGCGCATCGTCGCCCTCGTCGTCGCGAAAGCTTTCGGAGTGCAGGTCGAGCCCGTACCACACCGGCACCCGGTGCCCCCACCAGAGCTGGCGCGAGATGCACCACGGCTCGATATTCTCGAGCCAGTGGAAATAGGTCTTGGCGTCGCGCTCGGGCAGGATGCGCACCTCGCCCTGCCGCACCGCGTCGATCGCCGGGCCGACGATGCGCGCGGCGTCGACGAACCACTGATCGGTCAGCATCGGCTCGATCACCACCTTGGAGCGGTCGCCGAAGGGCTGGGTGATCGTCTTTTCCTCGACCAGTGGCACGAGCTGGTCCAGCCGGGTCTCGCCGCCCTCCTCGGGGGCCGCGGGCGCGGCCGCCTGCGCGCCCAGCCGCGGATCGGTGGCGGGCACCATGACCGCCAGCCCTTCGGCGGTGATATCGGCCACGACCCGAGCACGCGCCTCGAACCGGTCGAGGCCGCGATACTCTTCGGGCACGAGGTTGATCTCGGTCGCGTCGCTCGGGGCGTCCTCTTCGCCGCGGGCGATCCGGCCGGCGCGGGCGGCGGCCTCGGGATAGTCCAGCCCGTCCGCGCGCATCCGCCCCCTGGTGTCCATCAGTACGTAAAGCGGAATGCCGTTGCGGGTCGCGACACCGTAATCGTTGAAATCGTGCGCACCCGTGATCTTGACCGCGCCCGAGCCGAAATCGGGGTCGGGATAGGGGTCGGTTATGATCGGGATCAGGCGCCGCTGCTCTTTCGGGCCAACCGGGATTTCGCAGAGTTTCCCAACGATTGGGGCGTAACGTTCATCCGATGGGTGAACTGCGACGGCCCCGTCGCCCAGCATGGTTTCGGGCCGGGTGGTCGCGATCGAGATATAGTCGCGCTGTTCCTCGAACAGCACCGCGCCATCCTCGTCGCGCTCGACATAGGTATAGGTCTCGCCTCCTGCGAGCGGGTATTTGAAATGCCACATATGGCCGGGCCGGTCGATGTTTTCGACCTCGAGATCGCTGATCGCCGTCTCGAAATGCGGATCCCAGTTCACCAGCCGCTTGCCGCGATAGATGAGCCCCTTGTCGTAGAGATCGACAAAGGCGCGGATCACCGCATCGTGGAAATTGCCCTCTTCGCCCTCGGGGGCGCCGGGGGCGCCCGACATGGTGAACGCCTCGCGCGACCAGTCGCAGGACGCGCCCAGCCGCTTGAGCTGTTCCTTGATGTTGCCGCGCGACCGGCGCTTCTGCTCCCAGACCAGCGCGGTGAACTCGTCGCGGGTCATGTCGGTGCGGCGGCGGTTCGTCTTGGCCAGCTCGCGCTCGACGACCATCTGCGTGGCGATGCCCGCGTGATCGGTGCCGGGCTGCCATAGCGTGTCATGCCCGCGCATCCGGTGCCACCGCACGAGGATGTCCTGCAACGTGTTGTTGAAGGCATGCCCCATATGCAGCGCGCCGGTGACGTTGGGCGGCGGGATCATCACCGAAAAGGCGGGCGCGCCCGGCCGCGCGTTCGCCCCGGCGGCAAAGGCGTTCGCCGCGTCCCAGGCGTCGTAGATGCGCGGCTCGGCCGCGCTCGCGTCGAAGTTCTTGTCCAAGGCCATGCGCGGCGCCCTTTTTCGATGATCTCGTGGCTGTCGAGCGTCGGGATAGCCAATCGCTGCTGAAAGGGAAAGGTCGCGGGCGGCGGCACGGCTTTCCCCCGGCGCGCGAACCGCCTAGATCGTCGGGGGGACATCACGGGAGGGGTCGCGACGATGCAGCCATTCGGGAAAAGCCAGTCGGTCGCCCGGCGCGAGGATATCCGCTTTCTCACCGGGGCGGGGCGCTATGTCGACGATATCGCCCCCGAGGGCGCGCTGGTCGCGGTCTTTGTCCGCGCGCCGGTGGCCCATGCGCGGATCGTCTCGATCGACCTGGAACCCGCGCGCGCCATGCCGGGCGTGGCCATGGTGCTCGACGCGGCGGGGGCCGTCGCGCTCGGCGCCGATCTCGGCATGGGCTATACCTGCGCGCCCGACCGCCGCGGCGGGACCGGCGCCGCGCCCGAGCGGCCCTTTCTCGCCCGCGGCCGGGTTCGTTTCGTGGGCGAGCCGGTGGCGATGGTGGTGGCCGCGACGCGGGCGCAGGCGCTCGACGCCGCCGAGGCGGTCGAGATCGAGTATGACGACCTGCCCGCCAAGATCGACCTGGCACCCGGCGGTGCGCCGCTGCATGACGAGGCGCCCGACAACCTCGCCCTCGACTATGCCATGGGCGACGAGGCCCGGGTCGAGGCCGCGCTTGCCGCCGCCGCGCATCGCGTCGCGATCACGCTTGCCGACAACCGCATCCACGCCGCCACGATGGAGCCGCGCAACTGTTTCGCCACATGGGACGGCACGCGCCTCTCCATGACCTATGGCGGGCAGGGGGTCTGGGATCTCAAGGACGAGCTCATCGCGCGGCTGAACCTCGCCCCCGAGGCGGTTCACGTGACGACCCCCGATGTCGGCGGCGGCTTCGGCATGAAGGGGATGAACTACCCCGAGTATTTCGCCGTCGCCCTTGCCGCGCGCGAGACCGGCCGCCCGGTGAGGTGGAGCGCCGACCGTTCGGAATCGATGCTGACCGACAATGGCGGGCGCGACCTCGTCTCAGCCGTCGAGATGGGGTTCGATGCCGATCTGCGGCTGGTCGCCTATCGCGTCGACAACCTGTCGAATCTCGGCGCCTACAACTCGAATTTCGGGCAGATGATCCAGTCGCACCTGTTCGCCCGCGTCCTGACCGGGGTCTATGACGTGCAGGCCGCCTATCTGGGCTGCCGCGGGATCTATACCAACACCGCGCAGGTCGACGCCTATCGCGGGGCGGGCCGCCCCGAGGCGATATTCGCGCTCGAGCGGGCGATGGACCGCGCCGCGCGCGAGCTCGGCGTCGATCCGTGGGATCTGCGGCGCCGCAACTTCATCGCGCCCGACCGGTTCCCCTATACGACCGTCTCGGGCGAGACCTACGATGTCGGCGATTTCCCCCGCCTGCTGGATCGCGCGGCCGAGGCTGCCGATCTTGCCGGGCTGCCCGCGCGTCGCGCGGCGTCGCGCAAGGCGGGGCGCCTGCGGGGCGTGGGGCTTTGCTATTACATCGAGTCGATCCTCGGCTCGCCTGACGAAGGGGTGCAGATCGCCTTTACCCCGGATGGCGGGGCCGAGATCCGCGTCGGCACCCAGTCGAACGGGCAGGGGCACGAGACCGTCTTTGCCCGGTTCCTTTCGGACCAGACCGGCATCCCGGTCGAACGCATCGCGGTGGTGCAGGGCGATTCGGACCTGATCGCCGCGGGCGGCGGAACGGGCGGCTCGCGTTCGGTCACGGTCCAGACGAACGTGACGCTAAAGGCCGTGGGCGAGATCGTGGCCGGGCTCGGGGCCTTTCTGGCCGAGCGTGTCGGCGTCCCGCCGTCCGATGTGTCGTTCGACGACGAACGGTTCCGCCTGCCCGGTTCGAACGAGACGCCGACGATGCTCGAGGCCGCGGCGGCCGCGCGCGACGCGGGGCGCGAGGATCTGCTGACATGGCGCTGCGAGGCGACGCTTCGGGCGCGGTCCTTCCCCAACGGGGCGCATGTGGCCGAGGTCGAGATCGACCCCGAGACCGGCCGGATCGCCATCGACCGCTATACCGTGATCGACGATTTCGGAAACCTGATCAACCCGATGCTGGCCGAAGGTCAGGTGCATGGCGGGGTGGTGCAGGGCTTGGGACAGGCCCTGTCCGAGCAGGTGGTCCACGACGCCGACGGGCAGCTCCTCAGCGCGAGCTTCATGGATTACGCGGTGCCGCGCGCAGCCGACATGCCGCGCATATCGTTCGAGAACGTGCCGGTCCCGTCGACCGCGAACGCCATGGGGATGAAGGGCTGCGGCGAAGCGGGGACGGTCGGTGCGCTGGCCGCGGTCGCCAACGCGGTGGAGGATGCGCTCTGGCCGCTGGGGGTGCGCGATCTGGACCTGCCGATGACCCCCCACCGCGTCTGGGAGGCGATCCGCCGCGCCGCCCCGCTCGAAGAGATCGCGGCCGAGTAGGGCGCGGGCGATTGCGGCATCCGTGAAAGAGAACCGCCCCCATAGCGGCTATGGGGGCGGTTCGTTGTTCGAATCGTGCAAGCCTCAGGCGACGTGCTGCAACGCCGGCTCGGGCGCGAGACCGAGCGCAAAGACCACGTCGCGGGTCAGGTTCGGCTTGTTCAGCGTATAGAAATGCAGATCCCCGACGCCCTCGGCCAGAAGGTCGCTGCACATCTCGGTGCAGAGCGACGTGGCCAGCAGGTCGCTGCGATCGTCGCGCTCGGCCTTGGCAAAGGCGTCCTCGACCCATGCGGGGATCGGTGTGCCGCAGCTTTCGGCGAACTTGCGAACGCCCTTCCAGTTCTCGATGGGCAGGATGCCCGGCACGATGGGCGCGGTGATCCCGGCCGCGACGCAGCGATCACGGAAGCGTAGGAAACTCTCCGTCTCGAAAAAGAACTGCGTGATGGCCGATTGCGCGCCCGCGTCGATCTTGCGCTTGAGCCATTCGACATTGGCCTCGGCCGACGCGCTTTCGGGATGCCCGTCGGGGTAGGCGCCCACGCGCAGGGTGAACTTGCCCGTCGCGGCCAGCGCCTCGATCAACTCGATCGAATTGGCGAACCCGTCCTCGTGGCGGCGGAACGCCCCGCCGCCCGGCATGTCGCCGCGCAGCGCCACCAGATCGGTGATGCCCGCCTGCGAATAGCTTTCGGCGATCTCGAGCGTCTCGGCCCGCGAGGCATCGACGCAGGTCAGGTGCGCCGCGACACGCAGCCCCGTGGCCTTGTTGATCGTGGTGACGGCCTCGTGCGTCAGCTTGCGGGTGGTGCCGCCCGCGCCATAGGTGACGGACACGAAATCCGGGGCCAGCGGCGCGAGGCTGTGGATCGTGTCCCACAGCCTGAAGGACGCCTCGAGCGATTTGGGCGGAAAGAACTCGAAACTGATGCGCGTCATGGTGGCGTCCCCGGATGTCTTTCCCGCTTGTCCCATGTCGTCCTGCGTGAGACAAACTCATAATCCTAAACTAGATCATGAGTTCCGCGCGGGTATGCACATCGAGATCCGGCACCTTCGGACGGTAAAGGCCATCCATGACGAGGGCGGGCTGGCGCGCGCCGCGTCGCGGCTCAACATCACGCAAAGCGCGCTGAGCCACCAGGTCAAGACCATCGAGGATCAGGCGGGCGTCGAGCTTTTCGTGCGCCGTGCCAAGCCCTTGCGCCTGTCCGCGGCGGGGCTCAAGCTCCTCCGCGCGGCCGAGCGGATCCTGCCCGAGATGGCCGCGCTCGAGGCCGAGTTCTCGGGGCTGCGCTCGGGGCGGTCGGGGCGGCTGCATATCGCCATCGAATGCCACGCCTGTTTCGAGTGGCTGTTTCCCGTGCTCGAACAGTTCCGCCGGGCCTGGCCCGATGTCGATATCGACATCCGCCCCGGCCTCGCCTTCGGCGCGCTGCCGGCGCTGCAACGCGAAGAGGTCGATCTCGTCGTGTCCTCCGATCCCGAAGATCTCGAGGGGGTCGAGTTCACGCCGCTCTTCGATTACGAGCCGGTCTTCGTCGCGGCCTCGGACCACCCGCTTGCCGCCAGGCCCTTTGTCACGGCCGAGGATTTCGCCGACCAGACGCTCATCACCTATCCCGTCGACCGCAGCCGGCTCGACGTGTTCACCGAACTGCTCGGCCCCGCCGGCGTCACCCCCGCGGCCATCCGACAGGTCGAACTGACGGCGATGATCCTGATCCTCGTCGCCTCGCAGCGCGGGGTCGCGGTCCTGCCGGACTGGGTGGTGCGCGACGTGCGGATGGATGGCGACTATGTCACCCGCCCGCTGACCGAGACCGGCGTGACCAAGCGGCTCTTTGCGGCCACCCGTCTCGACGACACGCGGCTGCCCTTCATGGCGCATCTGCTGCGACTGGCCCGGACCGAACCGCTCAAGCTGCAACGCCGCCCCGCGGCCGAGTGACCGGCGCGCGCTCCGGCTTGGCATTCCGGGGGCAAGGGCTTAGGTCCGCACTCCAAGCCATTTCGGGAGCCGCAGATGCAGGGCAGCGCCAATATCAACATCATGGTCAAGGCCGTCCGCGCCGCCGGCCGCAAGCTGGTCCGCGACTTCCGCGAACTCGAGAACCTTCAGGTTAGCCCCGCCGGTGCGGCCGATTTCGCCGCGCGGGCCGAGGTGGCCGCCGCCGCCCCGCTGGCCGAGACGCTGCGCGGCGAGCGGGCGAATTACGGCTGGCTCGCCCGCGGCGCCGAGGAGGTGGCCGGCACCGACCCCACCCGCCGCTGGATCGTCGATCCGCTGGACGGCGCGGCGAACTACGCGCACGGGCTCGCGCATTGGGCGATCTCGGTCGCGCTCGAGCACAAGGGCGAGATCGTCGCCGCGGTGGTGTTCGACGCCGCCAAGAACGAGCTGTTCGGCGCCGAAAAGGGCGCGGGCGCGTTTCTCAACGATACGCGGATGCGGGTCTCGGGCCGCGGGCGGCTGATCGAGGGCGTGTTCGCGACCGGTATTCCGGGCGGCGCCCGTGCCGACCTGCCGCTGGTGCTCAAGGATCTCGGCCGCCTCGCCCCCGCCTCGGGCGGCATTCGGCGGATGGGGGCGGCCTCGCTCGACCTGGCCTATGTCGCGGCCGGCCGGTTCGACGGCTACTGGGAGCGGCGCGTCCGCCCCTGGGAGGTCGCGGCCGGGATGCTGCTGGTGCGCGAGGCGGGCGGCCTGACCGCGCCCATCGCGGGCGAGACGGTGTTCGACGGCGAAACGCTCGTCGCCGCCAACGCCGACATGTTCGACAGCCTCGCCAGGCTGCTGCGGCAGCAGTGACCCGCCGCTCAGCGGCGGCGCCCGGCCCGCGGGACGGTCGAGCGGCGCAGCGGATATGTCGCCTGCGGATGCGGCGGCTGTCCGCGCGTGCGCGACCAGAAGGCCGGGCCGCCGAATGACAGCCAGACCGGGATCGTCAGCAGCAGACCGGCGGCGAACCCCCCCGCATGGGCCCAGTAGGCGACGCCGCCCACCCCGCCCGGCGTCGCGGTGCCCGAGACGACCTGCATCGTGAACCAGATCCCCAGCACGACCCAGGCGGGGATGGGAAAGACGCGGAAGAACACGATCAGGATGATAAGCACATCGACCCGCGCGCGCGGAAACAGCAGCAGATAGCCGCCCATCACGCCCGCGATCGCCCCCGAGGCGCCGACCATCGGGATGGTCGATGACGGCTCGGACGCGGCCTGTCCCAGCCCGGCCGCGACGCCCGACAGCAGATAAAAGCCCAGAAAGGGCAGCGCGCCCATCCGGTCCTCGAGATTGTCGCCGAAAATCCACAAAAACAGCATGTTGCCCGCGAGATGCAGCAGCCCGCCATGCAGGAATTGCGAGGTGAGAAAGGTCGAGGGCGCCGAAAGGGCAGGGATCAACGCCCAATCCGCCATGAAGCGCAGATCGTTCAGATAGGGCGCCGTCGCGGCGAAGACGACCACGTTCAGCACGATGAGCGCGTAGGTCACGACCGGCACGCGGCTCGAGGGGTTGTGGTCGCGGATGGGGAACATGACGCCAAGAGTTGGGGGCCGGACGCGCGGCGTCAAGCGTCCGGCCATGGGTATTTTTCAAAGAGAAGACGGGGGCGGCGTCAATCGCCCCCGATCTCGGCGCGGGCGGCCTCGGCCAGCAGCGCGGCATTGCCGCCCGAGGCGGTGGTGTCCACGCAAAGATGCCGTTCGTGCAGCACGTCGGGCACCGTCACATCGCCCCGCACCAGCCCGATGAGCGGGCCGTCGCGGGCGGCCAGCCGCCGCGCGATGTCGCGGGCGGTCTCGTCGTCGCCCCACCAGACCACGGCCCCGAAGGGTGCGCGTGTCTCGAGATCGGGGATCGAGGCCAGCCGCTCGGCCGCGCCGCCCAGCGCCTCGACCTGCTCGGCCTGCGCCGCGCGGTCCCGGTCGGTCGGCCCCAGGCACAGCACCGGTGGGCGCGGCCTGAGCATGAGGCGGTTCGATTCGCCCGTCGGGCCGGGCAGGTCAATTGGCGATTGCGGCCGCGGCGGATGATGGGGCTGCGCGAAACGGGGCAGGTAGAACGGGCCGCCCGCCTTGGGCCCGGTGCCCGACAGCCCCTCGCCGCCGAAGGGCTGCGAGCCGACGATGGCGCCGATCTGGTTGCGGTTCACGTAGAGGTTGCCCGCCTCGATCCGGTCGGTCACATGCTCGACCCGGTCGTCGATGCGGGTATGCAGCCCGAAGGTCAGGCCGTAGCCGGTGCCGTTGATCGCGTCGATCACGCGGTCGATGTCGCGGGCCTTGAAGGTCGCCACATGCAGCACCGGGCCGAAGACCTCGCGCTCCATCTCGGAGATCGAGTTCACCCCGATGAGGCAGGGCGCGAGGAAGTGCCCCCGCTCGGGCGCCTCGATCTGGTGGAGCAGCCGCCCCTCGGCCTCGGCCGCCGCGACATAGTCGGCGATGTTGCGATGCGCCTCGGCGTCGATGAGCGGCCCGCTGTCGGAGCGCAGGTGCCACGGATCGTCGAGCCGGAACGCGTCCATCGCGCCCTTGAGCATCTCGATGAAATCCTCGGCGATATCCTCTTGCACATAGACGCAGCGGCAGGCCGAACAGCGTTGCCCGGCCGATTGGAAGGCCGATTGCAGCAGCGCCGCGACCGCCTGTTCGGGCAGGGCGGTGCTATCGACGATCATCGCGTTCAGCCCGCCCGTCTCGGCGATCAGCACCGCCGAAGGATCGCAATGCTCGGCCATGGCCTGCTTGATCTTGCGCGCCGTCGCGGTCGAGCCGGTGAAGGCCACGCCGTTCACCCGCGCATCGCCCGTCAGCGCCGCGCCGGTCTCGGTGCCGCCCGGCAGCAATTGCAGTGCCGCACGCGGCACGCCGGCCTCGTGCAGCAGCCTTGTCGCACGGGTCGCGATCAGCGGCGTCTGCGGTGCGGGCTTGGCCAGCACGGCGTTGCCTGCGGCCAAAGCGGCGGCGATCTGGCCGGTAAAGATGGCGAGCGGGAAGTTCCAGGGCGAGATGCAGGTGAAGCGTCCCATGGGCGGGGTCGCCAGATCCTCGATCCGGGTGGCGTAGTAGCGCAGGAAATCGACCGCCTCGCGCAGTTCGGCCACCGCGTCGAGGATGGTCTTGCCGGCCTCGCGCGCGAGAATGGCGAAGAGTTCGCCGAAATGCTCTTCGTAGAGGTCGGCGGCGCGGCGCAGCACGGCCGCGCGGGTCGCGGCATCGGCCTGCCATGGCTCGGCGGCGTCGAGCGCCGCGCTCGCATCCTCGGGGCTGGCCCAGGTGACGCGGCCCACGATCTCGTCGGGATGGGCGGGGTTGCGGATCTCGGCGGTCTCGCCCGCGGGGCGGTCGACGGCCAGCAGCGGCCCGCCCTCGAAGCTCGTGTCGCGGAACGGATCGCGAGCGGCGAAGATTTCCTCAAGGTGCTCGGCACAGGCAAGATCCCATCCGCGCGCGTTCTCGCGCTCGGGCAGGAAGATATCGGTGCCGGGCGTGACGGGCGCATTGCCGGGCAGGGTGGCAAAGGGATCGGCGGCCACCGTTTCGGGCGGCACGTCCTCGTCGACGATCTGGTTGACGAAGCTCGAATTGGCGCCGTTCTCGAGCAGACGCCGCACGAGATAGGCCAGCAGGTCGCGATGCGCGCCCACGGGGGCGTAGATGCGGCAGCGCGTGTCGTGATCGGCCATCACCATGTCGTGCAGCGCCTCGCCCATGCCGTGCAGGCGCTGGAACTCGAACTCGTCGCGACGGGCGCCGAGCTTGTCGGCGATATGCAGCACGGCACAGACCGAATGGGCGTTATGCGTGGCAAGCTGGGGATAGATCCGGTCGCGCAGGCGCAGCAGCTTGGCCGCGTTGGCGATAAAGCTCACATCGGTCGCCGCCTTGCGGGCAAAGACCGGGAACCGCGGCAGGCCCGCGACCTGGGCGCGCTTGATCTCGCTGTCCCAATAGGCGCCCTTGACCAGCCGCACCATCAGCTTGCGACCGTGGCGTTCGGCGGCCTCGGCGATCCAGTCGATGGCCACGTCGGCGCGGGGGCCGTAGGCCTGCACCACGATGCCGAACCCGTCCCAGCCGGCGAGGCGGTCGTCGCTCAGCACGCGCTCGATCACCTCGAGCGACATGGTCAGGCGGTCGGCCTCTTCGGCGTCGACGTTGAACCCGATCTTGAGCTTGGCGGCCTTGGCGGCGAGATCGGCCACGACGGGCACCAGCTCGTCCAGCACCCGGTCGGCCTGCGCGATTTCGTAGCGGGGATGCAGGGCCGAGAACTTGACCGAGATGCCGGGATTGCGGGCGATGTCGCCATGGGTCGCATGCTCGGCCATGCGATCGATGGCGTCGGAATAGGCGCGGCGATAGCGGTCGGCATCGCCATAGGTGCGCGCGGCCTCGCCCAGCATGTCGTAGCTGTAGGTATAGCCCTTTTGCTGCTGTTTCGCCGCCCGTTCGAGCGCGCGGTCCATGTCCTCGCCCAGCACGAACTGGCGGCCCATCTCGCGCATGGCGCGCTTGACTGCCTGTCGGATCACCGGCTCGCCCAGGCGCCGCAGCGCGCCGCGCAGCGACCTGAGCGGCGCGGTGTCGTCGTCGTCCAGCATCCGACCGGTCAGCATCAGCCCCCAGGTCGAGGCGTTGACCAGCGACGAGGACGATTTGCCCAGATGCGCGGACCATTCGCCGGGCGCGATCTTGTCCTCGATCAGCGCGTCGATGGTGGGCGCGTCGGGCACGCGCAGCAGCGCCTCGGCGAGGCACATCAGCGCGATGCCCTCGTCGGTGGACAGCCCGTATTCGGCCAGGAACGATTCCATCAGTCCGGGGCGGTCCATCTCGCGCAGGCGGCGCACATAGGCGGCGGCGCGGGCGACGATGCGCTCGCGCTCTGTCGGGGACAGGTCGGCCTGGTCCACCAGCTTGTCCAGCACCTTGTCCGCGTCGGGATATGGGCCGCGCGGCAGATCGGGTATCAGCAACTTCGTCAAATCGTCCATGGCGCGCGCCCTCTTGCTATCCGCATGAGATTAGAGCGAATTGAGCGGGCGAACAGACTGCAGATGCGCCCGCGGCCGGGCGGATCGACCGAAAAACGGGGGCGATCATGGCGGAAAGCGGGCGCGCGCTCGACCGGTTCGACCTGGCGATTCTCGATGTGCTGGGCAGCGAGGGGCGCATCAGCGTCACCGACCTCGCCGGGCGTGTGGGCCTGTCGAAAAGCCCGGTGCAGGCGCGGCTGAAACGGCTCGAGGATGACGGGGTCATCACGGGCTATCGCGCCCTGATCGACCCGGTGAAGCTGCATCGCGAGCATGTCGCCTTTGTCGAGGTGACGCTGTCGGACACGCGCGAAACGGCGCTGGCGGCCTTCAACCGGGCGGCGCGCCGGATTCCCGAGATCGAGCAATGCCACCTCATCGCCGGGCGGTTCGACTACCTGCTCAAGGTGCGCACCGCCGACATGGCCAGCTATCGCGCGGTCATGGCGACCGGGATCTCGGCGCTGCCGCATGTCTCGCACACGTCCACCTTTGTCGCGATGGAGGCGGTGAAGGACGCGGCGTGGAGCGCGCCGGGCTGACCGGCGGAACAATTCCGCCGCTCGGCGGCTTGGCGCGTCAGCCACAATCGAGGGAACCCCATATGCCTGTCACACCCATCGGCCCCGCCGCGATCCCGAGCCTCGGGCTCGGAACCTTCGAGATGGAGCGCGGCGCGACCGCCGCGCTGGTGCGCGCCGCCATATCCGAAGGTTACCGCCATATCGACACCGCGCAGGTCTATGGCAACGAGGCCGAGGTGGGGCAGGGGGTGCGTGCGGCCGAGACCCCGCGCGACGAGATCTTCGTCACGACCAAGATCCTGCCCGACCGTTTCGCCCCCGACGAGTTCCGCCGCGCGGCCGAAGAATCGCTTCGCCGCCTCGATATCGGCCATATCGACCTCTTGCTGCTGCACTGGCCGTCGCGCGAGGTGCCGCTGTCGGAAACGCTGCCGGTGCTCGACGCGCTGATCGACGAGGGCAAGGTGCGGTTCGGCGGGGTGTCGAACTTTACCGTGGCGCAGCTGAAAGAGGCGCGCGGGATCCTGCGCGCGCCGCTTGCCGCCAACCAGGTCGAGCTTCACCCCTTCATCGACCAGTCCACCCTGCTGGCTCACATGCAGGCCGAGCGCATCCCGGTCGAGGCCTATTCCCCGCTCGCCCGCGGCAAGGTGGTCGACGACCCGACCCTGACCCGCATCGCCGAGGCCCATGGCGCGACCGCCGCGCAGGTGTCGCTGGCGTGGATCCTGTCCAAGCCCGATGCCGTGGTGCTGCCCAAGACGGGCAATCCCGATCGGCTGGCCTCGAACCTCGCCGCCGCCGAGCTGAGCCTCAGCGCCGAAGAGATCGCCGAGATCGACGCGCTGGCCGGGCCCGGCGGGCGCATCATTTCGCCCGAGAGCGTCGCGCCCGACTGGGACGACTGACGCGGGCCGTGTTTCCGGCGCGCCATCCGCGCGCTATGATCGGGGGCGGGACAAGAGGGAACGGCACGCATGAGCGGATTGATCGCGCTACTCGATGACGTGGCGGCCATCGCCAAGGTCGCCAGCGCTTCGGTCGACGATGTCGTGGGCCAGGCCGTCAAGGCATCGAGCAAGGCCGCCGGCGCGGTCATCGACGATGCGGCCGTGACGCCGAAATACGTTCAGGGCTTTTCGGCCGAACGCGAGATTCCCATCGTGTGGAAGATCGCGCGCGGCTCGTTCTTCAACAAGCTCGTGATCCTGCTGCCCATCGCGCTGCTGCTCGCCTCGTTCGCGCCATGGGCGATCCCGCCCCTGCTGATGCTGGGCGGGGCCTATCTCTGTTTCGAGGGGGCAGAGAAGGTCTGGCACAAGATCAACCCCTCGGATCACGGCACCGAAGAACTGGTACAGCAAAAGGCCAGCGGCGCCGCGCTCGAAGAGCGCAAGGTGCGCGGCGCGGTCAAGACCGACTTCATCCTTTCGGCCGAGATCATGACGATCGTCCTGTCGGCCCTGCCGCCCGACCAGTCGCTCTGGCTGCGCGCGGGCGCGCTGGCTGTCGCCGCCATCATCATCACCGTGGCCGTCTACGGTGTCGTCGGCATCATCGTGAAGGCCGACGATGCCGGGCTCGCGCTGGCGCAAAAGGGGCGGCTGGCCGCGACGCGCGCCCTGGGCCGCTTCATCGTCAAGGCGATGCCCCATGTCCTGACGCTGCTCGTCGTCGTGGGCACCGCCGCGATGATCTGGGTCGGCGGCTCGATCATCGTGCATGGCCTGCACGAACTGGGCTGGCACGCGCCCACCGAGATCATTCATGGCATCGCCGTGGCGGCGGCCTCGGGGGTGGGCGAGGGGCTGCGCGGCACCGTGGAATGGGTCGTGACCGCCGCGCTCGACGGCGTGATCGGGCTGGTGCTCGGCGCGGCGCTGATCCCGCTGGTCACGCGGGTCATCGCCCCGATGGCGGGCGCGTTGTTCCCCGAGAAATCCGCCGCCTGAGCGGGGCGCGCGCGGCCTCAGGCCTCGGGAAAGAAACAGGCGGCGGGGTGGGGCGCACCTTCCATCCGGGGGCGGTTCTCGCGGCAGGTATCCTCGGCCTTCCAGCAGCGCGGGGCAAAGGGACAGCCGGGCGGCACGTTCAGCGGCGAGGGCAATTCGCCGACCAGCTTGATCCGTTCCTGCCGGCGCGAGGGATCGGCCGAGGGCGTGGCCGAGATCAGCGCCTTGGTATAGGGATGGCGCGGCGCATCGAAGATCTCGGATTTCGGGCCGAACTCCACCGGGCGGCCCAGATACATCACGAGGATATCGTCGGCGACATGGCGCACGACGCTCAGATCGTGGCTGATGAACAGGTAGGCCAGGTTCATGCGCTGTTGCAGGTCGTTCAGCAGGTTGAGGATCTGGCTCTGGATCGACAGGTCGAGCGCGGAAACCGGCTCGTCCAGCACCAGCAGCTTGGGCTCGAGCATCAGCGCGCGCGCCACCGCGATGCGCTGCCGCTGCCCGCCCGAGAACATGTGCGGATAGCGGTCGTAATGCTCTTCGCGCAGACCGACGAGGCGCATCATCTCGCGCCCCTTTTCCTGCCGCTCGGCCGCCTTCATCCGGGGGCGGTTTATCTTGAGCGGCTCCTCCAGGATGGCGCCGACGCGCTGGCGCAGGTTGAGCGACCCGTAAGGGTCCTGGAACACGATCTGCACGTCGCTGCGCAGTTCGGCCCACCGCTCGGGCGTGACCTCGACCCCGTCGATGCTGAACCGCCCGGCGCTGGGCGCCTCGATCATGGTCACGAGCCGGGCGAGCGTGGATTTCCCGCAGCCCGATTCCCCCACGACGGCAAGCGTCTTGCCCGCATGGACGGCAAAGGACGTATCTTCGACCGCGCGGACGATGCCCGGCTCGCGGAACAGCCCGCCGCCGACCTCGTAGCGGCGCGCGAGGTTCTCGGCCTCGATGACGGGGCGGGCGGCGGTGGCGGCGTCGCTCATGCGCTCACCTGTTCGGCATGGGCGGGCACGTCGAGCGGGTAATGGCAGCGCGCCTGCCCGATGGCGGGGGGCTGGACCGGCGGCGGCACGGTATGGCACCGCTCGTCGGCGAACTTGCAGCGCGGGCTGAACAGGCAGCCCGCCGGCCGGTCGTGCTGGCCCGGCACGACGCCGGGAATGGTCGGCAGCCGCTTTTCGGTGGCGCGCTCGGGCAGGGCGGCGAGCAGCGCGGCGGTATAGGGATGGTGGGGGTGGTCGAAGAGGTCGCCCACCGGCTGATCCTCGACCTTCTGGCCCGCATATTGCACGGCCACCCGTTCGGCGGTTTCGGCGACGACGCCCATGTCATGCGTGATGAGGATCAGCCCCATCCCGGTCTCTTTCTGAAGCCCGGTCAGCAGGTCGAGGATCTGCGCCTGGATCGTGACGTCGAGCGCGGTCGTCGGCTCGTCGGCGATCAGCAGGCGCGGGCGGCACGACAGCGCCATGGCGATCATCACCCGCTGGTTCATCCCCCCCGAAAGCTGGTGCGGGAACGCCTTGAGCCGCCGTTCGGGGTCGGGGATGCCGACCATCTCGAACAGCTCGACGCAGCGCTTGTGCCGCCCCTCGCGCGTCAGGTCGGTATGTTTGCGCAGGGCCTCGCGGATCTGGAAACCCACCGTGAAACAGGGGTTGAGCGACGACATCGGCTCTTGAAAGATCATGGCGAGGTCCGCGCCGATCAGGTTGCGCCGCTCGCGGGGGGGCATCCGGCGCAGGTCGCGGCCATCAAAGCTCAGCTCGTCGGCGGTGACGGTGGCCGTCCAGGGCAACAGCCCCATCGTCGCCAGCATCGACACCGATTTGCCCGAGCCCGATTCGCCCACGATGGCGAGGATCTCGCCCGCGGCAACATCCACGTCGACGCCGTCCACGGCCTTGAAGGGGCCGCCCGCGGTCGGGAACTCGACGCCCAGGTTACGGATCTTGAGTAGGCTCACGGGGTCAGCTCCGCTTCAGCTTGGGGTCGAGCGCGTCGCGCAGCCCGTCGCCCATCAGGTTGATCGCCAGCACCGTCACGAGGATCGCGATGCCGGGGAATGTCACGACCCACCACGCGCGCAGCACGAATTCGCGTGCATCGGCCAGCATGGTGCCCCATTCGGGCGTCGGCGGCTGCGCGCCCATCCCGAGGAACCCCAGCGCGGCCGCGTCGAGGATGGCGGTCGAGAATGACAGGGCCGCCTGCACGATGATCGGCGACAGGCAGTTGGGCAGGACGGTGACGAACATCATCCGCACCCGCCCCGCGCCCGCGACCCGCGCCGAGGTGACGTAATCCTTGGCCCGCTCGCTCAGCACGCTGGCACGCGTCAGGCGGACGTAATGGGGCTGCAACACCAGCGCGATGGCGATCATCGCGTTGAGCAGCGTGGGCCCCAGGATCGCCACCAGCACCAGCGCCAGCAGAAGCGACGGAAAGGCGAGGATGATATCCATCAGCCGCATGATGAGCGTGTCGAGCCATTTCGGCGCGAACCCGGCGATGAGCCCGATCAGGATGCCGCCCGTGGCCGCCACGACCACGACGACGATGCCCACGAAGAACGAGAACCGCGCCCCGAAGATCAGGCGGCTCAGCATGTCGCGCCCGACCGCGTCGGTGCCCAGCGGAAAGGCCCATGTGCCCCCATCCTGCCACACGGGCGGCTGGAGCGTCGCCTCGCGGAACTGCTGCGACGGATCGTAAGGCGCCAGCAACGGGGCGAAGATCGCCGTGAGCAGGAACGCGGTAAAGACATAGAGCCCGATCACCGCGCCTCGGTTCTCGCGGAAATAGCTCCAGAACTCGGCAAGGCGGCCGGGGCGGTCGGCGTCGATGAGCGTGCGGCCGGTCTGGGAGGAGGCGTCGGCCATCTCAGCGCTTCCTGATCTTGGGGTTGATGAGGCCGTAGAGCATGTCGACCACGAGGTTCACGATCATCACGATCACCGCGATCATCAGCAGCCCGCCCTGCACCACGGGATAGTCGCGGCGATAGATCGAATCGACCATCCACTTGCCGATGCCCGGCCAGGAAAAGATCGTCTCGGTCAGGATGGCCCCGGCCAGCAGCGTGCCGACCGACAGGCCGATCACGGTCACGACCGGGATCAGCGCGTTGCGCAGCGCGTGCAGCCCGTTCACCCGGCCGGGCGACAGCCCCTTGGCGCGGGCGGTGCGGATGTAATCCTCGGACAGGACCTCGAGCATGGCGGAGCGCGTCTGTCGTGCGATCACCGCCAGCGGGATCGTCGCCAGCACGAAAGAGGGCAGGATCAGGTGGCTGATGGCACTGCGCAGCGCGCCGTCCTGCCCCGACATGGCGCTGTCGATCAGCATGAAGCCCGTGGGCGTGTCGAAGAAATACAAAAGTCCGATCCGCCCCGAGACCGGCGTCCAGCCGAGGTTGCCCGAGAACACGATGATGAGCAGCAGCGCCCACCAGAAGATCGGCATCGAATAGCCCACCAGCGCGGTGGTCATCAGCGCCCGGTCGAAGAACTTGCCGCGATAGACCGCGGCGATCACCCCGGCGGGCAAGCCCAGCGCCACGGCGATGACGATGGCGCAGAGCGACAGCTCGAGCGTGGCGGGAAACAGCGAGAAAAACTGGTCCCAGACGGGGCGATTCGTCACGAAGGACGTGCCCAGATCGCCCTGCAGGATGCCCGTGAGATATTCCCAGTACTGCACGAGCAGCGGCCGGTCGAAGCCGAATTGCTCGCGCAGCTCGAGGTAACGCTCTTCGGTCATGCCGCGTTCGCCCGCCATGACGATGATCGGATCGCCGGGCAGGACGCGGATGAAGGCGAAGGAGATGATCGTCACGCCGATGAAGGTCGGAACGAATGTGCCCAGCCGGGTCAGGAGGAATCTCAGCATCCCACGGTCATCAGGTCTTTCGGGAACGAGGTCAACGACCGGCTGCCGGTTTCCGTTACGAGAATGTCGTCCTCGATCCTCACGCCGAAGCCTCCGGGCAGGTAGAGACCCGGCTCGTTGGTGAAGACGCAGCCCGGTTCCAGCACGGCGTGATTGCCCCGCATGATATAGGGCGCCTCGTGAACCTCGCGGCCCAGGCCGTGCCCCGTCTTGGTGCGGATACGCTCGGCGAAGGGCGAGGCTTCCAGCACCCCGGTCACGGCATCGTCGATATCGTGGGCCGTCGCGCCGGGGCACGTGGCCGCATGTCCGGCCAGATTGGCGCGCAGCACGGTGTCATAGACCGCGCGCGCCTCGTCCGAGGGCGCGCCGACAAAGACGGTGCGCGTGATGTCGGCGCAAAGCCCGCCCCAGCGCGCGCCGAAATCCAGAAGCAGCGCGTCGCCCGCCGCGATCCGGTAATCGGGCCGCGCATGGGCATGGGGCCGGGCCGAGTTGTCGCCCGCCGCCACGATGGGCGCAAAGGCGAGCCCCTGCGCGCCATGGGCGAAAAGCGCGCCCAGCAGTCGCGATTCGATCTCGGTCTCGGTCTGGCCGACGCGGACGCTGTCGAGCACCTCGGCCAATGCGGCCTCGGATATGGCGATGGCGCGTTCCAGCGCGGCGATCTCGTCGGCGGTCTTGGCGATGCGCAGCCCGCTGATCGCCGCCTCGGCGTCGCGGATCTCGAGATCGCCATAGGCGCGGCGCAACGCGTGATGCACGAAGACCCGCATAACCTGTCCCTCGACCGCGACCGAGCGCAGCGGCATATGCGCGGCCAGCGCGGCGAACGCATCCGCATAGCCGGTCTGGTCGCGCCAGTCGAAAGTCTCGCCCTCGAACCCCAGCGGCTCCCACGAGCCGAGTTCGAGATTGGGCACGATGGCCGCGGGCGGCCCCTCGGCCGGGATCATCAGCACCAGCGGGCGTTCGCTGGTGTGGAAATCATGGCGCATCAGGCGCGCGAAATTGGGCCCCGGAACGAGGGCCACGGCATCGACCCCGATCTGTCGGGCGAGGTCGCGGAACGGGGCGTATCTGTCTGTCATGTCGTGGAAAAACGGGGGACGCCGCGGCGCCCCCCGTCCCTTGGTTCAGCCGTCGGAGTTCAGGCTGACGGTGTCGAACAGGTGCCCGCCCAGCGGGTGCACGATGTAGTCCTCGACCTCGGAGCGCACCGGCATGAACACCACCGAATGCGCGATGGTGGCCCAGGGCGCCTGGTCCTTGAAGATGCGCTGCGCCTCTTCGTACATCTTGGCCCGCTCGGACTGGTCGTTGATCGTCTTGGCCTCCTGCACGATCGAGTCGAACTCCTCGTTGCACCACTGCGCCCGGTTCGATCCGCCGACCGCGTCGCAGCCCAGCAGCACCGCGAGGAAGTTGTCCGGGTCGCCATTGTCGCCCGTCCACCCCAGAAGAACCGCGCCGTCGCGATCCGTAGCCTTGGACCGCTCGAGATACTCGCCCCACTCGTAGGACACGATCTCGACATCGACGCCGACCTCCGAGAAATCCTCCTGGATGAGCTCGGCCATGCGGCGGGCATTGGGGTTGTAGGGACGCTGCACCGGCATCGCCCAGACCTTCATCGACAGGTCGGTCACGCCCTCTTCCTCGAGCATGGCGCGCGCGGCCTCGGGGTCGTAGCCGTCATCCTCGATGGCGTCGTTATAGGACCACATCGTCGGCGGGATCGGGTTCTTGGCCTGTTCGGCCTGCCCCTGGAAGATCACGTCGATGATGGCGCTCTTGTCGATGGCCATGTTCAGCGCCTTGCGCACCTTGGGATTGTCGAAGGGCGCCTGCTGCGTGTTGTAGGCGAGATAGCCGACGTTCAGGCCTTCCTGGTCGAGGAGCTCGAGATCGGTATTCGCGCGGATCGAGTCGATATCGGCGGGGTTGGGGTAGGGCATGACGTGGCATTCGCCCGCCTGGAGCCGCTGGAGCCGCACGCTCGCGTCCGGCGTGATCGCAAAGACGAGATTGTCGACCTTGGGCAGCCCGTCCTGCCAGTAATCCTGGTTCTTGGAGTAGCGGATCACGGCGTCGGTCTGGTAATCCTCGAAGACGAAGGGACCGGTGCCGATGGGACGCTGGTTCAGCATCTCGGGGGTGCCGGCCTCTTCCATGGCGTCGGCGTATTCCTTGGACACGATCGAGGCGAAATCCATCGCCATGTTCGCGATGAAGGGCGCCTCGGCGCGGGTCAGGTTGAAGCGCACGGTCATGTCGTCGACCTTTTCGATCGATTCGATCAGGTCGGGCATCGACATGGCGTTGAAGTATTCCCACGAGCCTTCGCCGTTCTGGCGCTCGAACGAATAGATCACGTCGTCGGCATTCATGTCGCGCGAGGGCGTGAACTGGTCGTTGGAGTGAAACTTGACGCCGGGGCGCAGCTTGAAGGTAAAGCTCTTGCCGTCCTCGCCGACCTCCCAGCTTTCGGCGAGGCCGGGCACGACATTGGTGGTGCCGGTCTCGAACTCGGCGAGCTGGTTGTAGACGGTGTGGCTCGACGCGTCGAACGTCGTGCCCGAGGTGTAGAGCGCCGGGTCGAAGCCCTCGGGGCTGCCTTCGGAGCAATAGACCAGCGTCTGCTGGGCCTGCGCCATACCGCCCGCCAGCGCGAGCGCCATGGCGGATACGGCGAGTGTGGATCGGTAATTCATCGCGGTCTCCCTGTGTCGTCCTTCGTTCCCGGCAGGGTGCCGGCCCGGACGTGTCGCCGGTCGAAGTGCGCGCAGCTTTGCAAGCCGCGACGCGCGCGTCCAGAGCATCCATGCGCGAGAATCGCAGCCTTCCGTCAAGTTACGAAGCGGCCGCCCCGCCCGACACAAGGCGAAAGCCGCAAGGCCCCCCGCTGCGCGAAACTGTCGGGGCCGCCGCGCGCATCCCGCGTCGCGTCGTGGGTATTTGGGAAAGAGAAGACGGATACGCACCGCCGATAGGGTCAGGGGCGCGCGTGGTAGAGCCGGATCGACAGCCCGCCATGGCGGAATTGCGGCCCCTCGCGCAGGTCGAGCCCCGTGGCCCGCGCCAGCCCCGCATCGCTCGTCACGAAGCCCACCCGCCAGCCCCGGAACCGCGCGCGCAGCACATCGCCGAAGGCGCCGTAGAGCCCGAAGAGGAGCTTGCGGTCGCCGATCCGCGCGCCGTAGGGCGGGTTGGTCAGCAAAAGCCCCGGCGGCCCCTCGGGGGGCGCGGCGTCGCTGATCGCGGCGCGGGCGAACTGCGCGATATCGCCCACCCCGGCGCGGGTCGCATTGGCCGCCGCGCGCGCGACCGCGCCGCTGTCGCGGTCCGAGCCGTGAAAGCGCAAATCGGTGGGGCGGGGCGAAAGGTCGGTCAGGGTCGCCGCCCAACCGTCCGCGTCGAACCCCGCGAAGTCGTGAAAGGCGAAGCCCCTGTCGCGGCCGGGCGCCAGCCCCGCCGCGATCGACGCCGCCTCGATCGGGATCGTGCCCGAGCCGCACATCGGATCGACCACCGTCTCGGTGCCGTCGAACCCGCAGGCCCCCAGCAGCAGCGCCGCGGTCGTCTCGCGGAGCGGTGCCTTGCCTGCGTCGAGCTTGTGGCCGCGCTTGTGCAGGCTCTCGCCCGTCGTATCGAGCGAGATCGTCGCGAGGTCGTCATCGATCCTGAGCTTGACGACCACCGCCGCCTCCGCCGCGACCGGGGCGCCCAGCGTTTCCGTGATGGCGCGCGCGACGCGGCCCGCCGCCGCGCGGTCGTGGTAGATGCGCGAGCGGTGGCAACTCGCCTCGACCCGCACGGGGATGTCGGGGCGCAGCACCGCGCCCCAATCGACGCGGCGCGCGCGCTTGTCGAGCTGCGCGAGATGCAGCGCGCGGAACTCGGCCAGGCGCAGCAGCACCCGCGTGGCACCCCGCAGCCACAGGTTCGCGCGCGCGATCTCGGGCCAGCCGCCCTGCGTCTCGACCCCGCCCGGCACCTCGCGCGGGTCGGGCAGGCCGAGCGCGCGCGCCTCGGCGGCGAGGAATGGCTCCAGCCCCGGAGGGCAGACGAGGAAAAGCGGGAAGCTGTCCGACATGGGCCGAGCCTTAGCGATTTGCCGCGCGGGTGGCCATGGCCCCGATGCCGCCGCTCGACAGGGGCGCGGCCGGGCCTAGGATTTCGGGCGACACAACGAAAGGACGCCCCATGAGCCGCCCGCCGACGCCCCGATGGTGGCACCGCGCCACCGGATACCAGGTCTGGCCGCGCAGTTTCCGCGACAGCGACGGCGACGGGGTGGGCGACATTCCGGGGATCGTGTCGCGGCTGGATCACCTGCGCGATCTCGGCATCGGGTTCATCTGGCTGTCGCCGGTCTATGCCTCGCCGATGGTCGATGCGGGCTATGACATCTCGGATTACCGCGCCATCGCGCCCGAGTTCGGGACCATGGAGGATTTCGACCGGTTGGTGGCCGAGGCGCGCGCCCGCGATATCGGGATCGTCATGGATCTGGTGGTCAACCATACCTCGGACCGGCACGAGTGGTTCCGCCGCGCGCGCGAGGATCCGGGCAGCCCCGAACACGCGCTTTACGTCTGGCGCGATCCCGCCCCCGATGGCGGGCCGCCCAGCGACCTCGGCGCCTGTTTCGGCGGGTCGGCCTGGACCTATGTGCCCGAGATCGGCCAGTATTACCTGGGCTATTTCAGCCCCGCCCAGCCCGATCTGAACTGGCAGAACCCCGATCTGCGCGCCCGCATCTGGGACATGATGAACTGGTGGCTCGACAAGGGCATCGCCGGGTTCCGCATGGACGTGATCTCGCTCATCGGCAAGGACGTGGATGCGGGCCGGTTCGAAGAGGGGCCGGACCTGCACCCGTTCCTGCGCGAGATGCACCGCGAGACGCTGGCGGGGCGCGACGTGCTGACCATCGGCGAAAGCTGGTCGGTCACGCGCGAGACGGCGCTGGATTATTGCGGCCGCGACCGGGACGAGATCGACATGGTGTTCCAGTTCAACCACGTCAAAGCCGGCTGGGACCCCGAGTTCGGCAAGTTCCGCCCGCTGCCCTTCGATCTCGCGCGGCTCAAGCGGGTGCTGTTCGACTGGCAGGAGACGCTGTCCGACGATGGCTGGAACGCGCTGTTCTGGTCGAACCACGACCTGCCGCGCCACCTGTCGATCTGGGGCGATGACGGGCGGTTCCGGCGCGACTGCGCGCGCAGCATGGCGACGGCGCTGCATCTGCTCAGGGGCACGCCCTTCGTCTACCAGGGCGAAGAGATCGGCATGACCAACATGGCCTTCGAGCGGCTCGACCAGTTGCGCGATCTCGAGACGCTGGGTCATTGGCGCGAACAGAGCGCGGCGGGGGTGAGCCTCGAGGATTTCCTCGCCGGGGCCAACCGAAACGGGCGCGACAATGCCCGCACCCCGGTCCAGTGGGATGCGGGGCCGCAGGCGGGTTTCACCGAGGCCGAGCCGTGGATCGAGGTGAACCCCAATCGCGTCTATATCAACGCCGCCGCCGACCGGGCCGATCCCGACGGCATATTCGCCCATTACCGCCGCCTGATCGCGCTGCGGCGCGATCTCGACATCGTCTGTTTCGGCAGGACGATCCCGTTCCTGGTCGATCACCCCGCGATCTTTGCCTATGCGCGCGAACTCGACGGCGCACGGCTGTCGCTGGTCGTCAATTTCGGCTCGGACCGGGTGGCGGTCGATCTGCCCGAGGGGCTTGCCGCCGAGGGGCGGTGCCTGATCGCGACCCACGCGCCGCGGCACGAGGCATCCGGGCGGGTCGAGCTTGCGCCGTGGGAGTCCTTTGCCATCCTGGCCGATCCGGCCTGACGGGCCGGGCGTTTGTTCGATATATGAAAGGCTACGCCCGGTTTCCGCCGAGTCGAGCGCCGCTGATATCGTAAAAGCGCAATCGCCTAGAACACCGCATGCGCGCCGCGCGCATCCCCGATCTCGCCCGACAGGCGGCGGGCGATGTGGTCCGCGAATGTCTCGCGGCCGTATTCCGGCGTCGTCGCGGCGTCGTAGCGGCCCGTCGCGGGGTCGAGCACCAGCATCGACTGGGTCGCGTAGTAATGCCCGATCCGCGCCATCTCCGCGGCGCCGCGCGCCCGTGACGAGACGCGGCCCGCCAGTCCCAGCCCCGCGGCGATGCCGCGCAGCATCCCCGGCGGAACCCGGCGTACCCGCTCGGGCCGGCCCGTCGCCGCGAAAAGGGCCGCGCCCATGTCGCGCGGGGTCAGCGCCGGGCCCGGACCGCCGATGGGAAAGAGGCCGGGCGCGCGGTCCGCGACCCGGTCGGCGATATAGGCGGCGAGATCCGCATCGCCGATGGGCTTGCAGGCAGTCAGCCGCCCGTCGCCGAAGACCAGGTAGGGCTTGCCCGCCTGCACGCGGCCAAGCTGGCCCGACAGCGATTTGAAGAACGCCGTGGGGCGGACCACGCTCAGCGGCACGCCCAGCCGGGCAAGGTCGGCCTCGGCGCGCAGCTTGGCGTGCTGAAAGGCCAGCCGGGGATATTGCACGCAGATCGCCGAAAGCAGCAGGACATGGCCCGCGCCCGCCGCGACGCCCGCCCTTGCGACCTCGACCGTGGCGCGGTGGTCGATGGCCCAGGCCTCGTCGGGGGCGCCGCTGCGCGAGGCGAGGCACGACACCACCGTGTCGATCCGCGTCCCGGCGATGGCCGCGGCCACCGCACCGGGTCGGCCCGGATCGGCGGACAGCGTCACGGCACCCGCGGGCAGGACCGGCGCGCCGCGCACCGGGCACAGCACGCGATGGCCGCGCGCGACGAGTTCGGCCGCCGTCGCGCGCCCGATCGAGCCTGTGGCGCCCAGCAGAAGGACGGTGCTCATCCCTCGTCTATGCGCGCCGCGCGCCCGCCACGGCGGCGTGGCGCCTCGGTCTCGGCCAACCCCTCGCGCAGGACGGCAAGCATCGGGTGCCCCTCGCACCGATCCGCGTGGCGCGCGATCAGATCGCGCAGCGCCCCCCGCTGGTCCGTCGCCTCGGGCAGCGACATCGCCCAGTCGAGAAAGATCGACCGGCACTCCGCCATGGTGATGCCGTCGATGCGAAAGCTCTCGTGGATCAACCCCCTTGGGTCGGCGGGCGAGCGGGATTTCATCGCAGCAGCTCCGTGATGATGGCGTCGGCCCCATCTGCCGCGTGGGCGAGGTCGCGCGCAAGCCCGTCCATGTCGCGCGCGCCCGTCTCGCGCAGGATCATCGCCAGCGCCCCCGCGCCCAGCGTCTCGGGGTCGAAGCCGTTGGCCCCCAGCAGCCGCTTGGCGTCCTGGAACCGCGCCAGCAGCCCGCGCGCCGCCTCGAGCCGGCGGGCCGCGTCGGCGCCGATCAGCCCCGCCTCGCGCCCCGCGGCGATCTGGTCGCCCGGCGCCGCGGCCCCCGACCGCGCGAGCAGCCCCAAAAGGGACGCGGCCAGCTCGATCTCGGCGAGGCGGCCCGGCCCGGCCTTGGCGTCCCACGGCCCGCCCGGTTTCGCGCCGCGCAGCCTGTCGCGCATGGCGGCGGTGTCGGCGCGGGCGGCGGCCGCGTCGCGCGGCCCGGCGATGATCGCACTGCGCAGGCCCTCGACCGCCTCGCACAAGGCGGGCGGCCCGGCGATGGCGCGGCCCCGCGTCAGGGCCAGATGCTCCCAGGTCCAGGCATCCTCGCGCTGGTATCGCTCGAACGCCCCGAGCGCCGTGGCGACCGGCCCCTGCTTGCCCGATGGCCTGAGCCGCATGTCGACCTCGTAGAGCCGCCCCTGCGCCGTGGGCGCGGTCAGCGCGGTGACGAGCGATTGCGTGAGCCTCGCGTAATAGACGCCCGAGGATAGCGGGCGGCGCCCTTCGGACGCGTCGACCCCGGCGGCGTCATAGATCACGATCAGGTCGAGATCGGATCGCGCGGTCAGGTGCCCCGCCCCGAGCGAGCCCATGGCCAGCACCATCGCCCCGGTGCCCGGCGGCGGGCCGTGGCGGGTCGCGAACTCGGCCACCACCACCGGCCAGAGCGCGGCGATCGCGGCCTCGGCCAGCTCGGCATATTGGCGCCCCGCCTCGTCGCCCGTCGCGATCCCGCGCAGATGGTGGACGCCGATGCGGAAATGCCAGTCGCGCATCCAGCTTCGCGCCTCGTCGAGCTTGCGTTCGTAATCGGGCCGCGCCTCGAGCCGCTGCGCGAGCCCCGTCTCCAGCGCGGCGAGCCCCGGCCACTCGGTAAAGAAATCGCCGCCGATCACCGCGTCGAGCACCGCGGCATTGCGGCTGAGATACTCGGCAAGCTCGGCCGAGCTGCCCGCGATATCGACGATCAGCGCGGTGAGATGCGGGTTCGCCTCGAACAGCGAGAAAAGCTGGACCCCGGCGGGCAGGCCGCGCAGGAACCCGTCGAAATTGAGCAGCGCCCGGTCGGGCCGCGGCGAGGCGAGCAGCCCCGTGAGCACCGCGGGCTTGATCCGGTCGAAGATGTCGAGCGCGCGTTCCGAGCGCAGCGCCGGGTAGCCGCGCCAGGATTGCACCAGCCGTTTGCGGTCCGCGTCGAGCTCGGGCATGTCCGACGCTGCTGGCCGCGCGGGGGAAAAGAACCCTTCGGTCAGGCCCGAGACCCGGTCGAGCCGCGCGCGCAGCTCGGCCCGCAACTCGGTCTCGTCGCGGTCGAGAAACGCGGCGAGCCGGGCGAAGCCCTCGGGCGAAGCGGGCAGGTCGTGGGTCTGCTGGTCGGCGATCATCTGCAACCGGTGCTCGACCTCGCGATGGGCGCGGTAATCCTCGGTCAACTGTCGCGCGGTATCGTCGGGCACCCACCCCGCGCGCACGAGCTGGGCCAGCGCCTCGATCGTGCCGCGCACCCGCAGCGACGGGTCGCGCCCGCCCGCGATGATCTGGCGGGTCTGGGTAAAGAACTCGATCTCGCGGATGCCGCCGCGCCCGAGCTTCATGTCGTGGCCGGGCAGGGCGATGGGGCCGCCGAGCCCCTTGTGGTCGCGGATGCGCAGCCGGATCGCGTGGGCATCCTCGATGGCGGCGAAATCGAGATGCCGCCGCCAGGTAAAGGGCGCCAGCCGGTCGAGAAACCGCTCTCCGGCCGCGATATCGCCTGCCGCCGGGCGCCCCTTGATCCAGGCGGCCCGCTCCCATGTGCGCCCGAAGGCCTCGTAATAACGCTCGGCCGCATCCATGCCGATGCAGACCGGCGTGACCGACGGATCGGGCCTCAGCCGCAGGTCGGTGCGAAAGACGTAGCCCTCGGGGCCGGTATCGGACAGCAGGGAGCACATGCGCCGCGTGGCCTTGACGAGGCTCGCCCGCGCCTCGCCCGCCTCGGCGCCGTAAAGCTCTTCGTCGAACAGCACGATCAGGTCGATATCCGAGGAATAGTTCAACTCGAACGCGCCCATCTTGCCCATCGCGATGGCGACGAGCCCCGCGCCCGTCTCGAGATCGTCCTCGGTGCGGCCGGGCAGGCGGCCCCGCCGGATCTCGGTTCCGACCTCGCGCCGCACGGCCAGCCCGGTGGCCAGATCGGCCAGCCGGGTCAGCGCGCCGGTGACGTCCTCGAGCCCCCAGACGCCGCCGCAATCGCAGACCGCGGCCAGCAGCGCGACCCGCCGCTTGGCCTGGCGCAGCGCGCGCGGCAGCGCATCGTCGGGCGCGGCCGCCGTTTCGGACAGCACCTGTTG
The DNA here is from genome assembly GCF_004358695.1 of Palleronia sediminis. GTDB lineage: Bacteria > Pseudomonadota > Alphaproteobacteria > Rhodobacterales > Rhodobacteraceae > Palleronia > Palleronia sediminis. Next base: position 402,966 of record NZ_SNAA01000001.1, on the reverse strand, counting down.
CAGGCGCACATGCGGATCGTCCCCCAGCGCGCCGCGCAGCCACTCCGCCTCGAAGTTCATGAGATCGCGCAGGTAGGGCGCGCAGCCCGCGATGCCCGCCAGGAGGTCGCGCGCCTCGGGCGGTTCGCCCGAAAAGGCGGACGCGATCTCGGCGGCGCGCTCGGCGTCGAAGGGGCGGGGGCTGCGGGAGATGGCGCGGACGAGTGACATGCCCGCCCAGTTGGGCCGGCGCCGGGGGGCTGGTCAAGCGGCGCGTGGCGCGAAACACTGGCCGCGACCCCGCCCAGCTACAGGAGCGCCCATGAGCAAGAGCCTCGCCCGCGTCCGTGCCGCCCTTCGGGCCGCCGGCATCCCCGCCGAGCCCGTCGAAAGCCGCGTGCCCACCCGCACCGCCGCCGAGGCCGCGGCGGGCATCGGCGTCGAGACCGACCAGATCGGCAAGGCCATCGTCTTTGTCGGCGGGACCAGCGGCGCGCCGCTCCTGTTTCTCACCGCGGGCAGCCGCCGGGTCGATCTCGACCGCGCCGCCGCGCTGGCGGGCGAGGCGCTGGGCCGCGCCGATGCGGCCGCGATCCGCGCGCTGACCGGCTTCGCCATCGGGGGCGTAGCGCCGCTGGGCGCAACGGGGCCCCTGCGCGGCTTCATGGATCGGCGGCTTTTCGACTTCGACACGATCTGGTGTGCGGCCGGAACCCCGCGCCACAATTTCCCCGCCGCGCCAGCGGCGCTGGCGCGGGCGACGGGCGCCGAGATCGGGGATTTCGCGCGCCCGGCCGGGTGACGCGCGTGATGTGAAAAAGATTAACATGATCCCTTGCGCGCGGCGGGGGACATTCCCATCTAGCGTCATGTGAAAGACATTAACATCCCGAAGGAGCAGACCATGTCCACACTCGCCGACTTCCCCGCGACACGCGGCAACTGGATCACCCGCACCGAAGGGTGGCTCGATGCACGCGGCAAGGGCGCCTGGATCGCGCTCATGATCGCGGGCTTCATCTTCGTCTGGCCCGTCGGGCTCGCCGTTCTGGGCTACATGCTCTACGCCGGCAAGTTCCAGCTTTCGCGCAGCGGCGCGGGATGCGGGATGCGCCGAAGCGCGGTGAACCTGCGCGCCTCGTCAGGCAACGCCGCCTTCGACGCCTACCGCGCCGAGACGCTGCGCCGGCTCGAGGACGAGCAGGCCGCGTTCGAGGCCTTCCTCGGGCGTCTGCGCGAGGCCAAGGACAAGGCCGAGTTCGACCAGTTCATGGACGACCGCAAGCGCCGCGACGACCGCGCCGAACCGACCGTCCAGGACGCGTGATCGACCGGGCCCGCCCTCTTTCACAGGGGGCGGGCCCTTCCCATATCGAGGGACATGACCATGACCGCCATCGGCCTGCCCGATCCGCTCCGCCATTCCGAGTTCTACCGCGACACCGCCTGGAAAAGGCTGTTCGCCTGGGTGCTCGACGTGATCGCCATCACGATCCTGTCCATCGTGCTGACGCCGCTCACGCTGTTCACCTCGATCTTCTTCTTTCCGCTGTTCTACCTCTGCGTCGGGTTCGCCTATCGCTGGGCCACGATCTCGCGCTGGTCGGCCACGCCGGGCATGCGGCTGATGTCGGTCGAGCTGCGCGATGCGCGGGGCGGGCCACTCGATTCCGGGCTCGCCTTCCTGCACACGGCCGGTCACACCGCGGCGATCTGCATATTCCCGCTCATCCTCATGTCGGGCGCGATGATGTGGGGCACCTCGCGCGGGCAGGGGCTGTCGGACATGGTGCTGGGTACGGCGGCGATCAACCGCGCCGCGATCGACTGAGACGGGCCGCGCGGGGGGGTTGCGTCCCCCGTGCGGAACGCTAGCCTCTGGGGCGCACGGACGGGTCGGGGGCTCATGCGACACACTCTGCCAATCGCGCCGCAATTCTATGTGACGGCCCCGCAGCCCTGCCCGTATCTCGACGGCCGGACCGAGCGAAAGCTGTTCACCGCGCTTCAGGGCGACCAGGCGCAGCTACTCAATGACGAGCTGTCGAAACAGGGGTTCCGGCGCAGCCAGAACGTGCTTTACCGCCCCTCCTGCGCCGAGTGTTCGGCCTGCCTCTCGGCGCGCATCCGCGTGGCCGATTTCGCCCCCAACCGGACGCAGCGGCGGCTGCTGCGGCGCAATGCCGATGTCACGCGCAGCGCCAATGCCCCGTGGGCCACCGAAAGCCAGTACGAGCTGTTTCGCGCCTATCTCGACGCGCGCCATGCCGACGGGGGCATGGCCGACATGGATATCTTCGAATTCGCGGCCATGATCGAGGAGACGCCGATCCGTTCGCGCGTGGTCGAGTATCGCCGCCCCGACGAGACCGGCACGCCCGAGCTTCTGGCCGTGGCGCTGACCGACGTGCTCGATGACGGGCTGTCGATGGTCTATTCCTTCTACGATCCCGCCGAGGCGGTGCGGTCGCTGGGCACCTATCTCATCCTCGATCACGTCGAGATCGCGCGCGAGGCGGGGCTGCCCTATGTCTATCTAGGCTACTGGGTGCCGGGCAGCAGCAAGATGGGCTACAAGGCGCGGTTCAACGCGGTCGAGGTCTATCACCGCCGCCGCTGGCAGGATCTGGGCGATCCGAACCGCTATGCGGCCGACACCCATCCGCTGTCGACCGATCCCATCGCCGAGCAGGTGGCCCGGCTCAACCTGCCCGACACGATGACGCGCCCGCGCTAGCGCTCAGCCCTCCCAGCCCTTGACCAGGTCGTCGAGCGCGCGCAGCCGCCCGATCAGCCCCTCCATCTCGTCCACGGGGATCATGTTCGGCCCGTCCGAGGGCGCGCGGTCCGGCGCCTCATGCGTCTCGATGAACAGCGCCGAGACGCCCACCGCCACCGCCGCGCGGGCCAGCACCGGGGCGAATTCGCGCTGCCCGCCGCTGGTCGTGCCCTGTCCGCCCGGCTGCTGGACGGAATGGGTCGCGTCGAACACCACGGGCCAGCCGGTCCGGGCCATGATCGGCAGGCCGCGGAAATCCGACACGAGCGTGTTGTAGCCGAAACTCGTCCCCCGGTCGCACAGCAGGATGCGCGCGTTCCCGGTCGAGGCGATCTTGGCCGCGACATGTTCCATGTCCCAGGGTGCGAGGAACTGGCCCTTCTTCACGTTGATCGCCGCGCCGGTCTCGCCGGCCGCCAGCAGCAGATCGGTCTGGCGGCAGAGGAACGCGGGGATCTGCAGCACGTCGCAGGCCTCGGCCGCGGGGCCGCAATGGTCGGGCAGGTGCACGTCGGTCAGGACCGGACAGCCGAACTCGTCGCGGATGCGCGACAGGATCGACAACCCCTCGTCGAGCCCCAGCCCCCGCGCCGTGCCGATCGAGGACCGGTTGGCCTTGTCGTAGCTCGCCTTGAAGATGAACCGCGTGCCCGTGGGCGCGCAGGCCGCCGCGATCCGCTCGGCCATCATCCGCGCGTGATCGAGGCTTTCGAGCTGGCACGGCCCGGTGATCAGCGCGACGGGGCGCGTGGCGCCGATCTCGATATCGGCGACGGTGACGATACGGGGGGCGGTCATCGGGCGTTCTCCTTCAGTGCGGCCTCGATCCGGGGGATGTCGCCGGGGTTGTTCAGCTCCCAGAACACGCGGCCGCGCCCCTCGACCTCGACGCAGGCGACGCGGTGCCCGTGTTCGAGGAACCTGAGCTGCTCGAGCCCCTCGAGCCGTTCGAGCCGCCCCTCGGGCAGGGCGCCATAGGCGGCGAGCGCATCGGGCGTGTAGGCATAGACGCCGACATGGTGCCACACCGGGATCTCGCCCGACAGTCGCGCGGGATCGAGCCAGGGCAACACCTCTTTCGAGAAATAGAGCGCATCGCCCCGCGCGTCGAACACCGCCGTCGTGCCGCCGACGCGGCCCTGCCGCCGGTCCTCGACGAAATGGGCATAGGTCACGGGATCGCAACGCAGCACCGGGGTCGCGACCTGCGCGCCCCCCTTCATCGCGGCGATCAGCGCCTCGACGAACCACGGCGGGGTGAGCGGCGCGTCGCCCTGCAGGTTCACCACGCAATCCGCGGCGAACCCTCCGGCCTGGAGCGCGGCGGCGCAGCGTTCCGTCCCGTTGCGGCAGGTCTCGGGCGTCATCACCACCCGCGCGCCGAACCCCTCGCAGGCGTCGCGGATGCGGGCGTCATCGGTCGCCACGACAATTTCGGCCACGCCGCGCACCTGCTGCGCGGCCTCCCATGTCAGGCGGATCAGCGACCGGCGCGCGCCGCCGGGCAGGGTCAGCTCGGCCAGCGGCTTGCCGGGATAGCGGGTCGAGGCATAGCGCGCCGGGATCACGATGACGGTTCTCATGCTCAGGCCACCCCGGCGCGCAAAAGGTCATGGATATGCAGCACGCCCACCGGGCGGCGGTCGTCGTCGCAGACGATCAGCACCGAGATCTTGCGCGCGTTGAGCAGCCCCAGCGCCTGCGCGGCCATCATCCCCGGCGCGGCCGTCACCGGGTCGGGCGTGGCGATCTCGCCCGCGCGGCGCGTCATCAGGTCGGTCATGTTGCGGCGCAGGTCGCCATCGGTCACGACACCGGCCAGCCGCCCCGCCGCATCCGTCACGGCCGTGATGCCGAACCCTTTCGACGTCATCTCGAGCAGCGTCTCGCCCATATCGGCCCCGACGGGCACGAGCGGGATGGCGTCGCCGCCATGCATGAACTCCTCCACCCGCGCGAGCTGCGCCCCGAGCTTGCCGCCGGGATGAAAGGCCGCGAAATGCTCGGCGCCAAAGCCGCGCAGCTCCATCAGGGCGACGGCCAGCGCATCGCCCAGCGCCAGCGCGGCCGTGGTCGAGGTGGTGGGCGCCAGCCCCATCGGACAGGCCTCGGCCATGGGCGGCAGCAGCAGCCGGAACCCCGCGGCGCGCATCAGCGTGCTGTCGGCGCGCGAGGACAGCCCGACCAGCGGGATCGCGAACCGCTTGGCATAGGCCAGCAGGTCGCGCAGCTCGGCCGTCTCGCCCGAGTTCGAGATCAGCAGGCAGATATCGCCCGACCCGATCATGCCCAGGTCGCCATGGCTCGCCTCGGTCGGGTGGACGAAACTGGCCTGCGTGCCGGTCGAGGCCAGCGTCGCCGCGATCTTGCGTCCGACATGGCCGGACTTGCCGACGCCCGCCACGATGACCCGCCCCGTGCAGGCGCGGATCGCGCGGACGGCCCCCGTGAAATCTGCCGGAAGGTCGCGCGCGAGCGCGCTCAGCGCCGCGGCTTCGACGCTCAGCACCCGTTCGGCCGCGGCAAGGATGGCATCGTCGGTCATGGCGCCCCCCATAACGGGCGGCTCGTGCGCGGTCAAAGCCCCCCGCGGCCCGGACGCCGCCGCTTGCGCGGCCCCGCCGGGATCTTTGAGCGGAACCCCGGCGGGCGGCGTGACACCCAGCCGATGAACTTCGCGATCCTCGGATGGGCGCGCAACGCCCCGAGCGTGCTGTAATCGCGGGCAAGCTCGGTCTCGGTCAGCGTGGCGTGGATCTCGGAATGGCAGATCTGGTGCAACAGCACCACCGGGCCGCCCTTGCCGCCCCTGAGCTTGGGCACGAGGTGGTGCAGGCTTTGCGGCACATCGGGCGGGATGGGCCGGCCGCACAGGCCGCAGATCGGATGACGCTCCTCCATGGCTCCCAGATCGGGGCGGTCGCGCCCCGGCGCAAGACCCCCGCTCAGCGCATCCAGAGCCCCGCCGATTTCAGCCGGTTGCGGATCGCGCGCTCGCGCCGGGGCAGGGCCGCGCGGTCGAACATCGCCCGCGCCCGTGCGCCCCGCCCCTGCAAGAGGAACCGCCGGAACGGCTCGTGCTCCTTCAACACCTTCTTGATGCGGTTGGGCTGGATCGCCTCCAGCGCGGCGGTCACGGCGGCATCGGATTCGCGCGCGAAAAGCAGCCCCATGACGCGCCAGTGGCATGTCACCGACCCGTCGAGCAGCCCCTCGGGGATCGTCCGCCGCCCGCCGCCCAGGGCGTGGACGACCAGCGGCAGCGCCACCTGGTCGAGCCACGGATCGAGCGATTGCAGCTCGGCCGCACGCGGCGTGCGGTCGCGGATGGCCAGCGCGGTCTCGAGATAGCGCCGCCCGAAACTCGGCCCGCAGCGGTAAAAGAACCAGCCGGCGTTGAAATAGAGATACCGCTCCCAGTACTCGTCGGGCTGATCGGGGTCGAGCGAGCTTGCGAAATCGAGCCCCATGAGGTCGTAGAGCGACCCCCAGATCTCGGAATATCCCGGCCCGTAAAACTCGATCTCGGGCCATGTCCCCTCGCGCCGCAGCGATGCGCAGGGCCGGTCGAAATCGAAGGGCACCGCGCTCAGCGGCCCCGTCACCAGCGTGTCGCTGTCGAAAAAGACAAAGGGCGCGCCGGGATCGAGCGCGGCCAGCGCCTCGATCTTGTTGCCCTGCGGATAGGCGGCGCCGAAATGAACCGCGTCGAAAGGCCGGATCTCGGCGCAGAGCTCGCCCGCAAGCAGGTCGCGCTGCGCATCGCTCATCCGCGGGTCGCCCGGCCAGGCCCCGCCGGGCCTCGGCTCGGCCACGATGAGCCGCCCCGCGAATCCCGGATCGGCCCTGCGCAGCGAGGCGGCGAAGAGGATCGCCTCGTACCCCACCCGCCCCTTCTGGCCGATCACGACGACATCGAAAGGCTCTGCGGTCATGCGGGGTCCGATCCTGTTGCGCGCGCCGAATATCACCGCCGAAGACAGCGGAAAAGCGACATGCACGCGACAATTTCGGGCGCAAGCGCGAGAGGCACGCCGGGCAGGGGGGCCGTCTGCCCCCCGCCGCCGCTACGCGGCGCCTCCCCCCGAGGATACTTGCCCGGAGGAAAACCACCCGCCCGTTTTTCCTCCGCCCAAATATCCTGGGGAGTCCGGTCGCAGACCGGACGGGGCAAAGCCCCGCCGACCTCGACGGAATCCTGCGGGGTGAAATTTGGGCTGGACGCCAAACTGTGCGATCAAGTGGTGGGCGACCCTGGAATCGAACCAGGCGTGCGTCTCCGCGAGGGAGTTACAGTCCCCTGCCACACCTTGCGGCCTGTCGCCCACTAGGGCGGCGAGGTATCGCCGCGCCCCCCAGCCGTCAACCCGAAAATCGCTTGATCGCGGGCGCGGGGAAGGACATGCAGGCCGGACCGCAGGAGGGCCCCGGTCATGGCGCAGAAACCCAGGTGGGTGATCGAGAAAGAGCAGGCCGCGCGCGCCAACGAGCTTTGGCTATTTGGCCTGCACGCGGTGCGCGACGCGCTGGCCAACCCCGCCCGCGAAAAGCTGCGCCTCGTGCTGACGCGCAACGCCGCCGACCGGATCGGCGATGCCGTGGAGGCGGCGGGGATCGCGCCCGAGATCGCCGATCCGCGCCGGTTCCCGGTGCCGCTCGATCCGGGGTCGGTTCACCAGGGCGCGGCGCTGCTGGTGCGGCCGCTCGATTGGGGGCCGCTCGACCGGGTCGCGGGGGGCGCCGGCGCGCCGCTGGTCGTCTGTCTCGACCGCGTCACCGATCCGCATAACGTGGGCGCGGTGCTGCGCTCGGCCGAGGTGTTCGGCGCCCGCGCCGTGATCGCGCCCGCGCGCCACTCGGCCCCCGAGACCGGGGCGCTGGCCAAGACGGCGTCGGGCGCGCTCGAGCGGCAGCCCTATCTGCGGGTCGGCAACCTCGCCGCCGCGATGGAGGAGCTGCGCGCGATGGGGTTCCGCCTGCTCGGGCTCGACGGCGAGGCCCCGGTGACGCTGGGCGCGGCCCTGGCCCAAGGGCGGGGCGCGCCGGTGGCGTTGGTGCTGGGCGCCGAGGGGCCGGGCCTGCGCGCGCGCACCCGCGAGACCTGCGACGCGCTGGTGCGGATCGAGGCGGCCGGCGGGTTCGGATCGCTCAACGTGTCGAATGCGGCGGCGGTGGCACTTTATGCCGCGGCGCAGGCGTTGCGGGGCTGAACGCGAATCACGTTGCCGCGACCGGGGATGTTTTTTGGCGCAAACATGCCAGATTGAATGGTGCGGCGGGCTGGAACACCCGTCGCCTCATCACTGTCCCTCGTTCCATACCTTGGCCCGGGCCCCGCTCGGGCCATTTTTCTGCGCCCCTTGCCAGCCCCTTGCCAGTGGCGCGCGCAGCGCCAGATCGTCGCGCATGACCGATGACGAGTTCCGCCGCATCCTCGCCGACACGCGCCGCATCGCGGTCGTCGGCGTCTCGCTCAAGCCCGAGCGGCCCAGCCATCGGGTCACGCAATGGCTGGTCGATATGGGTTACGAGGTCTTTCCCGTGAACCCCGGCCACGCGGGCCGCACGGTCTGCGGCCGTCCCGTCGCCGCTGGTCTGGGCGATCTGCCGCGCGATATCCAGATGGTCGACATCTTTCGCAGCCCCGAGCATGTGCCCGCCGTGGTCGCCGAGGCGCTCGACCTCTTTCCCGCGCTCGAAACCGTGTGGATGCAGATCGGGGCGGGCCATCCCGAGGCGGCGGCCATGGCGCGCGGCCGCGGCGTGGCCGCGGTGATGGATCGCTGCCCCGTGATCGAACATGCGCGCCTGTTCGGCGCCGCCTCGGCGCCGCGCTAGCGCCGCGCGGATTTCTCGTCGATGCCCGACCGCCCCTCGCGCCGGGCGAGTTCGGCCTCGATATCGGCAAGGCTCACGTCGCGCGCGGCGCACATGACCAGCAGGTGAAACAGCGCATCCGCGGCCTCGGCCGTCAGCCGCGCGCGGTCGCCGCGCACGGCCTCGATCACGGCCTCGATGGCCTCTTCGCCGAATTTCTCGGCGCATTTCTCGGGGCCCTGCGCCAGCAGCCGCGCGGTCCAGCTCGTCTCGGGGTCGGCGTCGCGGCGTGCGGCGATGGTGGCGGCCAGCCGGTCGAGCGCGCTCATGTCAGGCGCACCGGGATACCGGCCGCGGCCATATGCGCCTTGGCCTCGGCGATGGTGAACTCGCCGAAATGAAAGATCGACGCGGCGAGCACGGCACTCGCCCCGCCCTCGGTCACGCCCTCGACGAGGTGATCGAGCGTGCCGACCCCGCCCGAAGCGATCACCGGCACCGGCACCGCGTCCGAGATCGCGCGGGTGAGCGGGATGTTGAACCCCGCTCGCGTGCCGTCGCGATCCATCGAGGTCAGCAGGATCTCGCCCGCGCCCTTGTCGGCGACCGTGCGCGCGAATGCGACGGCGTCGATGCCGGTGGGGCGGCGGCCGCCATGGGTAAAGATCTCCCAGCGGCCGGGCGCCACGGTCTTGGCGTCGATGGCCACGACGATGCATTGGCTCCCGAACCGGTCGGCCGCGCGCGCGACCACGTCGGGATCGGCCACCGCCGCCGAGTTGAAGCTGACCTTGTCCGCCCCCGCCAGGAGCAGGTCGCGCACGTCGTCGGCGCTGCGCACGCCGCCGCCGATGGTCAGCGGCATGAAGCATTGCTCGGCGGTGCGGGTCGCCAGTTCGTAGAGCGTGCCGCGATTCTCGTGCGTGGCGTGGATGTCGAGAAAGCAGAGCTCGTCCGCGCCCGCCGCGTCATAGGCGCGCGCCGCGTCCACCGGGTCGCCCGCATCGCGCAGGTCGACGAAATTGACGCCCTTGACCACGCGCCCGTCGGCCACGTCGAGGCAGGGAATGATCCGGGTCTTGAGCATGGCGGCCCTCCTGTTGCGGCAGGGGATGCCGGAGCGCGCGGGCTTTGGCAACAGCGCGGACCCCGCGCCGGCAAGGCCGGGGGGAACCGCGCTGCGGCCCCGCCGGTTGTCGCCCGACAGAGGAGTGAACCGATGACCCGTATCCTGCCCGCCCTGGCGCTTGCCGTCCTGCCCATGGCCGCCGCCGCCGAAATCGAGACCGCCGAGGCCGAGGGCAGCGTGGCCGAGGTGATGAACCGGCTCGAGATCGCCGTCGCCGAGGCCGGCGCCACGATCTTCGCCAAGGTCGATCACGCCGGCGGCGCCGATGCCGTGGGCATGGCGATGAACGACGCGCAGCTTCTCATCTTCGGCAATCCCCGGCTGGGCACGCCGATCATGCAGGCCGATCCCCGCGCCGGGCTGGTGCTGCCGATGAAGATGCTGGTCTATGCCGACGATGACGGCCGGACCCATATCGTCTGGCCCGAGGTCGAGTCGATGTTCGACGAGTTCGACGTGGACGGCGATCTCGAGGCGATCGACAAGATCGAGGAGGTCGTCAACAATTTCGTGCAATCCGCGACGCAGTAGCCCCCCGCCTCAGCCGCGCAGCGCCTCCAGCGCCGCGCCGAGGTCGAGCGCCCCGTCGTAGAGCGCCCGCCCCGAGATCGCGCCCGCAACGACGCCGGTATCGCGCAGCGCGACCAGGTCGCCCAGCGACGCCACCCCGCCGCTGGCGATCACGGGGATGTCGACGGCGCGCGCGAGCGCAGCGGTCGCCGCGACATTCGGCCCGCCCATGGCGCCGTCGCGGTCGATATCGGTGTAGATCAGCGCCGCCACCCCGGCATCCTCGAAACTGCGGGCAAGCTCGGTCACCTTTATGTCGGTCTCCTCGGCCCAGCCGCGGGTGGCCACGCGGCCATCGCGCGCGTCGAGCCCCACCGCGATGCGGCCGGGAAAGGCGCGCGCCGCCTCGCGCACCAGATCGGGCGCCTCGACCGCGACCGTGCCGAGGATCACCCGCGCGATCCCGCGCTCCAGCCAGCGCTCGATGGTGGCCATGTCGCGGATGCCCCCGCCAAGCTGGGCGGGCACCGAGACGCGCCCGAGGATGGCCTCGACCGCGTCGCCGTTCACCGGCTGCCCGGCAAAGGCGCCGTTCAGGTCCACAAGGTGCAGCCAGTCGCAGCCCGCCGCCTCGAAGGCCGCCGCCTGCGCGGCCGGGTCGTCGCCGAACACCGTCGCGGCCTCCATGTCGCCCTTGAGCAGCCGCACGCACTGGCCGTCCTTCAGGTCGATGGCGGGATAGAGGATCATGGCGCGCTCCCTCGTGACTGACGCGCGGCCGGGTCTAGGCGCGCGCGGACGGTTTGCCAAGCCGCCGGCCGCTGCGCGGAACGCGGGCGGGGCGCGCGCCGTTGGGCCTGCGATCCGCCCGGACCGCGAGACCGAACCAAGGAGCCCACCGATGCCCATCATCCGCACCGCCGACAAGACCGAGCTTTTCGTCAAGGACTGGGGCGAGGGCCGCCCCGTCATCCTCATCCACGGCTGGCCGCTCAATGCCGACAGCTGGGAGCGTCAGGCCCTCTCGCTCGCCGATGCGGGATACCGCGTGGTCAGCTACGACCGGCGCGGCTTCGGGCGGTCGGGCCAGCCCTTCGGCGGCTACGATTACGACACGATGGCCGACGATCTCGCCTCGGTGATCGACGGGCTCGACCTGCGCGACGCGGCGTTGGTGGGCTTTTCGATGGGCGGCGGCGAGGTGGCGCGATACGTGGCGCGCCACGGCACGGCGCGGCTGCGCCAGGCCGTGCTGATCTCGTCGATCGCGCCCTTCATGCTTAAGACGCGCGACAATCCCGAGGGCGTCGCGCCCGAGGTGTTCGAGCAGATGGAACAGGGCGTGACCGAGGACCGGCCGCAATTCCTGCGCGATTTCCTGCCGGGCTTTTACGGGCAGGACACCGAGGGGGGCGGCGTCAGCGCGGGCGTGCTCGACTGGACATGGGGCATGGCGATGATGGCAAGCCCCAGGGCCACGCTGTCCTGCATCGACGCCTTCGGCCGCACCGACCTGCGCCCCGACATGAAGGCCTTCGATATCCCGGTGCTGGTCGTCCACGGCACCGGCGATTCGGTAGTGCCCATCGACGTGTCGGGGCGGCGGGCGGCCGCCTCCATCGAGGGTGCCGAGCTCCGCGAATACGACGGCGCCCCGCACGGGCTGATCGCCACCCATGCCGACCGGCTGTCGCGCGACCTCGTGGATTTCCTCAAGGGCTAGCGTCCGCGCCGTTTACCGAACGGCAAGACCTGTCATGCTAGAAAGCCCCTGCGCGCAAAGGAAGACAGCGAGATCGGGGAGGGGTCGTTCGGGGTTGCGCCCGGACGGATCTGCCAACCGCTCTCACCGGTGAGACGAACGGCCGGGGGTGACGCCCCGTCCCCTGCTCTCGTGCCCCGGCGGCGCCGCCCTGTTTCCATCCCATCCACGACGATACGGATCCAGCCCGAAGCCGCCACCGGCTTTCCGGGCCGAACCCGTTCGCGCCGCCGCGCGGCGGCGGGGGCGATGCGCCGCCCGGCCTATGTCTTCTCTTTCCAAATACCCCGATCCCAGGCCCGCCGCCCGCGGGACCATCCCGGCCGCGGGGCGCCTCAGGGGCGCCAGCCGAGGAAATTGGCGATCAGCCGCAGCCCGGCCGACTGGCTCTTTTCGGGATGGAACTGGGTGCCCACCGCGGTCCCCTCGGCCACGATGGCCGTCACCGCCTCGCCATAGTCGCAGGAGGCGAGCCGTTGCGCCGGATCGGAGCAGCGCATGTGGTAGGAGTGCACGAAATAGGCGTGATCGCCCGTCGCGATCCCGTCCAGAACCGGATGCGCCCGTTCCACGACGAGATCGTTCCACCCCATATGCGGCACCTTCAGCCGGTCGTCGCCGGGTTCGATCGGCACCACCTCCGCGTCGATCCAGCCAAGGCCCGGCGTCGGCCGATGCTCGAGCCCGCGCCGCGCCATGAGCTGCATGCCCACGCAGATCCCCAGGAACGGGCGGCCGCGCGTCTCGACCGCCTCGCGCAGCGCCTCGTGCAGCGCCGGGCGGTCCTGCATCAGCGCCCGCGCGCAGGCGGGAAAGGCGCCGTCGCCCGGCAGCACGATCCGCTCGGCGCGGGCCACGTCCTCGGGCGCGGCCGAGACCAGCACGGGGCCGGCCCCGGTCTCGGCCGCCATGCGCTGGAACGCCTTTTCGGCCGAATGCAGGTTGCCGCTGTCGATATCGATCAGGACCGTGGTCATCGGCTCACAGCGCGCCCTTGGTCGAGGGCACCGCCTCGCCCTTGCGGCGGTCGGGCTCGACCGCCTGGCGCAGCGCGCGCGCCAGCCCCTTGAACGCGGCCTCGGCGATGTGGTGACTGTTGAGCCCCCGCACGAGGTCCACGTGCAGCGTGATGCCGCCATGGGTCGACAGCGCCTGGAAGAACTCGCGCACCAGCTCGGTGTCGAAGCTGCCGATCTTTTCGGTGGGAAAGGGCAGGTTCCAGCCCAGCCAGGGCCGCCCCGACAGATCCAGCGCCACGGTCACGAGCGTGTCGTCCATGGGCAGCGCGCATTGGCCGTAGCGCCCGATCCCGCGCTTGGCCCCCAGCGCCTCGCGCAGCGCCTGTCCCAGCGCGATGCCGCAATCCTCGACGCTGTGGTGGTCGTCGATATGCCGGTCGCCCTCGCATTTGATGTGCATGTCGATCATCGAATGCCGCGCGAGCTGGTCGAGCATGTGGTCGAAGAACCCAACGCCTGTCTGGATGCCGGCAGTGCCGGTCCCGTCGAGATCGACCATGGCGGTGATCGCCGTCTCGGAGGTGGTGCGGGTGATCGAGGCGCTGCGCGGCATGGGGGCGGCTCCGTCAGGGTGGGGGATGCGGACGCGCGCCGGTATAGGGCCGGGGCCGCGGCTTGACTAGGGCGCGGGCGGGCGGTCGTCTTGCCTCGTTTGAAGCTGTTTCGCCCTGCACGATTCGCAACCCCGAAATGCCCAATGGCGGGTTTCCTCCGTTGTCGGGGACCGATAACGTTCGAAGCCATCTAGTCTGCACGGGGGTTGGGAGGCCCCATGCCGGATCGCGCCCGCGGGGTCGCGCTTCGCGCGCCTTCCGACACGGCCCGTCGACCAACGGACCGAAAGGGTGTTCGCAATGAAGGATTCCGGGCAAGGGTCGGATATCGACCCCGTCGAATCGCAGGAATGGCAGGAGGCGATCGAGGACGTGATCGCCCGCGACGGTCCCGACCGGGCGCATTACCTGCTCGACAAGGCGGTGCAGCAGGCCCGCGCGGCGGGGGCGACGCTGCCCTTCAGCTCGACCACGCCCTACCAGAACACCATCCCCGCCGACGATCTGCTCGAGATCCCCGGCGATGCCGAGATGGAAAAGCGCATCCGCAGCATCAACCGCTGGAACGCGATGGCGACGGTGGTGCGCGCCAACAAGACCGAGGACGGCATCGGCGGGCATATCTCGTCCTTCGCCTCGTCGGCGGTGATGTACGATCTCGGGCTCAACCATTTCTGGCGCGCCCGCTCGGCGACCCATGGCGGCGATCTCGTGTTCTTCCAGGGCCACGTCATTCCCGGCATCTACGCCCGCTCCTTCATGGAGGGGCGCCTGTCCGAGGAGCAGATGGCGGGCTTCAGGATGGAGACCGGCGGCAAGGGGCTCAGCTCTTACCCCCACCCGTGGCTGATGCCCGATTACTGGCAGTTCCCCACCGTCTCGATGGGGCTCGGGCCGCTGATGGCGATCTACCAGGCGCGGTTCATGAAATACCTCGAGAACCGGGGCCTGATCGAGAAATCCGACCGCAAGGTCTGGGCCTTTCTCGGCGATGGCGAGATGGACGAACCCGAGAGCCTCGGCGCCATCAACCTCGCCGCGCGCGAGGGGCTCGACAACCTGATCTTCGTCATCAACTGCAACCTCCAGCGGCTCGACGGGCCGGTGCGCGGCAATTCCAAGATCGTGCAGGAACTCGAGGGCAGCTTCCGCGGCTCGGGCTGGGAGGTGTTCAAGGTGCTCTGGGGCAAGGGCTGGGACGACCTGCTCGAGCGTGACACCTCGGGCAAGCTGCGCCAGCTCATGGACGAGACCATCGACGGCGACTACCAAACCTTCAAGTCCAGGGACGGCGCCTATATCCGCGAACATTTCTTCGGCAAGTACCCCGAGACCGCCGCGCTGGTCGAGGACTGGACCGACGAGGAAATCTTTGCCCTGCGGCGCGGCGGGCACGACGCGCGCAAGGTCTATACCGCCTACAAGCGCGCGACCGAGACCAAGGGCCGCCCGGTCTGCCTGCTGGTCAAGACCGTCAAGGGCTACGGCATGGGCACCGCGGGCGAGGGGCAGAACGTCGCCCACCAGTCGAAAAAGATGGACGAGGCCCAGCTTCGCGCCATGCGCGACCGCTTCAAGATCCCGGTCGACGATGCCGATATCGACAAGGTGCCGCTCGTCTCGCTCAACAATGCGCAAAAGGCCTATCTCGCCGACCGCCGCAAGGAACTGGGCGGCGCCTTCCCGGCGCGGTTCCGCGATGCGCCCGATCTCGAGGTGCCGGGGCTCGACGCCTTCAAGCGCGAGCTGCAATCGACCGGAGAGCGCGAGATCTCGACCACGATGGCCTTCGTGCGCATCCTGACGACGCTCCTGCGCGACAAGAAGATCGGCCAGCGCGTCGTGCCCATCGTGCCCGACGAAAGCCGCACCTTCGGCATGGAGGGGCTGTTCCGCTCGGTCGGCATCTACAACCCGCTGGGGCAGAACTACACGCCCCAGGACGCCGAGCAGATGTCCTATTACAAGGAATCGCAGGACGGCCAGGTTCTCCAGGAGGGGATAAACGAGGCCGGGGCCATGGCCGACTGGATCGCGGCGGCGACGGCCTATTCCAACCACGGCGTCCCGATGATCCCGTTCTACATCTTCTACTCGATGTTCGGGTTCCAGCGCGTGGGCGATTTGTGCTGGGCGGCGGGCGATTCGCGCGCGCGCGGCTTCCTGCTGGGCGGCACGGCGGGGCGCACCACGCTCAACGGCGAGGGGCTCCAGCACGAGGACGGGCACAGCCACGTCATCGCCGGCACCGTGCCCAACTGCATCAGCTACGACCCGACCTTCAGCTACGAGGTCGCGGTGATCGTGCAGCACGGGCTGAAACGGATGTTCGCCGACCAGGAGGACGTCTATTTCTACATCACCCTGATGAACGAGAACTACCGCCACCCCGACATGCCCACCGGCGCCGAAGAGGGGATCATCAAGGGGCTCTACCGCGCCCGCAAGGCCGACAAGCCCGGCAAGAAGCACGTCAACCTGATGGGGTCCGGCACGATCCTGATGCAGGCCATCGCCGCGGCCGAGATGCTGCGCGAGGATTTCGGCGTGACCTCGGATATCTGGTCGGCCACGTCGTTCAACGAACTGGCGCGCGAGGGGCAGGATTGCCTGCGCTGGAACCGCCTCAACCCCACCGAAGAGCCGCGCGTGCCCTATGTCACGCAGACGCTTTCGGACGCCAAGGGGCCGGTGATCGTGGCGACTGACTACATCAAGACCTATGCCGAGCAGATCCGCGCCTTTGTCGAACAGCCCTACACCGTTCTGGGCACCGACGGGTTCGGGCGGTCCGACAGCCGCGAGGCGCTGCGCCGGTTCTTCGAGGTCGACGCCAACCACATTGCAGCGGCCGCCATGCACGAGCTTTACAAGGCCGGAACGGTCAGCAAGTCCGATATGGAAAAGGCCGTGCGCAAATACGACATCGACGGCAACAAGCCGAACCCGCGCCTGAGCTGAGCGGCACGAGAACGAAAAGGGACAGACCAATGGCCACCGAAGTGAAAGTGCCCGATATCGGCGATTTCGACGACGTTCCCGTCGTCGCGGTGCTGGTGAGCGCGGGCGATCGCGTCGAGAAGGAAGACCCGCTGATCGAGCTGGAAAGCGACAAGGCTACGATGGAAGTGCCCTCGTCCCATGCCGGCACCGTGAAAGAGGTGCGCCTCAAGGAAGGCGACAGCGCCGGCAAGGGCACCGTGATCCTCCTGCTCGAAGAGGACGAGACCGGCGACGACGGCGCGAATGGCGCCGACGATGCCCCCAAGGCGGACGCGCCCAAGGCGGATGCCCCCAAGAACGACGCCCCCAAGGGCGATGCCCCCAAGGCGGATGCGCCGAAACAGGACGCCCCTGCCTCGTCCGAGGGCTACGGCAATCGCGGCGGCGATGCGCCCGCCTCGAACGCGGCGTCGAGCGCGGTGGTCGATACAGGCAGCAGCAAGTTCCACGCCTCGCCCTCGGTCCGGGCCTTTGCCCGCCGGGTCGATATCGACCTGCGGCAGGTGAACGGATCGGGCCGCAAGGGCCGCATCCTGCGCGAGGATGTCGAGGCCGCGCTGGCGTCGCGGGCGGGTTCGGGCGCGTCGGGCGCGGGACAGGCGCAGGGCGGCATGGGCATCCCGCCCATCCCGGCCGTCGATTTCTCGAAATTCGGGCCGGTCGAGACCGTCGAGATGCCCCGCATCAAGAAGATCTCGGGCCCCGCGCTGCACCGCTCGTGGCTGAACATCCCGCATGTCACCCACCAGGAAGACGCCGACATCACCGAGCTCGACCTCTACCGCAAGGAGCTCGACACCCAGGCCAAAACCGAAGGCTACCGCATCACGCTGCTGTCCTTCGTCATCAAGGCCAGCGTCGCCGCGCTGAAAAAGCACTGGGAGTTCAACTCCTCGCTCCACCCCGACGGCGACAAGCTGATCCGCAAGGACTTCTACAATATCGGTTTCGCCGCCGACACGCCGAACGGGCTGATGGTGCCGGTCATCAAGGATGCCGACCGCAAGGGCATCGTCGAGATCTCGAAAGAGCTGATGGAGCTGTCCTCCGCCGCGCGCGAGGGCAAGCTCAAGGGCGCCGACATGCAGGGCGCGACCTTCACGATCTCGTCGCTGGGCGGCATCGGCGGCACCGCCTTCACCCCCATCGTCAACGCCCCCGAGGTCGCGATCCTGGGCCTGACCCGGTCGAAAATGGCGCCGGTCTGGGACGGCACGCAATTCGTGCCGCGCAACATGCTGCCCATGTCGCTCAGCTACGATCACCGCGCCGTCGATGGCGCGCTGGCCGCGCGCTTTGCCGCGCATCTGTCCTACCTGCTGGCCGATCCGCGCCGGCTGATGCTGTAAGGGGCCGCTCATGGACATCAAGGTTCCCGATATCGGCGATTTCAAGGACGTACCGGTCGTCGCCGTGCTGGTCGCGGTGGGCGACCGGGTCGAAAAGGAAGACCCGCTGATCGAACTCGAATCCGACAAGGCCACGATGGAGGTGCCGTCGCCCAATGCCGGCACCGTGACCGAGATCCGGGTCAAGGAAGGCGACGCCATCAGCGAGGGCGACGTGATCCTCGTCATGGACGTGTCGCAGGACGCCGACACCCCAGACAGCGGCGCCCCCGAGGGCGGCGCGGTCAAGCCCGATGCCCGCGACGAGGATCACACCCCCGCACCCATCGCCAGCGACGGCATCCGCGCCACGGGCGAGGGCGATCTGCATGGCGAGGTGGTCGTGCTGGGCTCGGGGCCGGGCGGCTATACCGCCGCCTTCCGCGCGGCCGATCTGGGCCGCAAGGTCGTGCTGATCGAACGCTACGCGTCGCTCGGCGGGGTCTGCCTGAACGTGGGCTGCATCCCCTCCAAGGCCCTTTTGCACGCCGCGCGCGTCGTCTCGGAAACCGAGGAGATGTCCGATCACGGCATCTCGTTCGCGGCGCCCGAGGTCGATGCGGACAAGCTGCGCCGCTGGAAGGACGGGGTCGTGGGCCAGTTGACCGGCGGGCTTGCGGGGCTGGCGAAACAGCGCAACGTGACGGTCGTGCAGGGCGAGGGACGGTTCACCGGGCCCAACGCCATCGCCGTGACGGGCGAGGGGGGCACGCGCAACGTGACCTTCGACCAGTGCATCATCGCCGCGGGCAGCCAGGCGGTGAAACTGTCCTTTATTCCGCATGACGATCCGCGCGTCGTCACCTCGACCGGCGCGCTCGAACTCGACCCGATCCCCGAGACCATGCTGGTGCTGGGCGGCGGGATCATCGGCTTCGAGATGGCGACCGTCTACCAGGGGCTCGGCGCGCGCGTCACGGTGGTCGAGATGATGGACCAGATCCTGCCCGGCGCCGACAAGGACATGGTCAAGCCGCTGCACAAGCGGATGGAGAAACGCCTTGCCGCGATCCGGCTCAAGACAAAGGTGACGGCGGTCGAGGCGAAATCCGACGGGCTGCACGTCACCTTCGAGGACGAGAAGGGCGACACCAGCACCGAGACCTTCGACAAGATGCTGGTCGCCGTCGGCCGCACCCCCAACGGCGGCAAGATCGACGCCGAGCGCGCGGGCGTCGCCGTGACCGACCGCGGCTTCATCGAGGTGGATCACCAGCAGCGCACCAACGTGCCGCATATCTTTGCCATCGGCGACGTGGTCGGTCAGCCGATGCTGGCGCACAAGGCCGTTCACGAGGGCAAGGTCGCGGCCGAGGTCGCCGCCGGCGAGAAACGCGCCTTCGACGCGCGGGTCATCCCCAGCGTCGCCTATACCGACCCCGAGGTGGCATGGGTCGGCCTGACCGAGGCGCAGGCCAAGGCGCAGGGGATCAAGTACCACAAGGGCGTCTTCCCATGGGCGGCCTCGGGGCGGGCGCTGTCCAACAGCCGCTCCGAAGGCGTGACCAAGCTGCTCTTCGACCCCGAGGACGACCGCGTGATCGGCGGGGCCATCACCGGCACCAGCGCGGGCGACCTCATCTCCGAGGTGGCGCTGGCCATCGAGATGGGGGCCGATGCGACCGACCTGGCGCATACGATCCACCCGCACCCGACCCTGTCCGAGACGGTGAACTTCGCCGCCGAGATGTTCGAGGGCACGATCACCGACCTCATGCCGCCCAAGCGGAAATAGACGCGCATCGGGCGGGCGGGGGGCAGCCCCGCCCGCCCGCCTTGATCGGCGCCGCCGAGTCCCTAGGATGTCGCGACAGGCGCGGGCACGACGCCCGCCGATGATCGGGAGATCGAGATGGCGCAGAACAACCCTTGGGACATGACCGAGATGATGAAGGCGTTCGACCCCGAGCGCATCGCCCGCATGTGGAACCCGCAGGCGATGATGACGATGTTCCAGCAGCCGCAGGCGCAGATGTTCGACCTCGAAGGCGTGATCCGCGCCAACCAGCGCAATTTCGAGGCCATGCAGGAGGCGAACAAATCCGCCGCCGAGGCCTACAAGGATCTTCTCGACAAGCAGATGGAGATCTTTGACAAGATGACCCGCGCCGCGCGCCAGCAATACGAGTGGGCCGAGGAAACCGCCGGCCCCGAGACGATGACGGCGCGCACCAAGGCGATGAACGACGCCGTCGAAGAGGCGCTGGGCCTCATGCGCCGCATGGCCGAACAGGCGCGCGAGGCCAATCGCGAGGCCTATGCCCAGATGCAGGGCCAGATCGACGAGACCGTGTCGCGGGTCGAACGGCAGGCGCAAAAGACCGCGCAGCAGGCAAAGGGCGCGACGGGGGGCTGAGCGCCCCGCGCCTGCGGCATATCGCGACCCCGCGCCGATGGGCTGGCCCGGCGCGGGAATTGCCGGTAACGCGGATGTGTGGCAGACTGGGCCGCGCCCTGCCGGAGGGGCTTCATGCCCGCGATCACCGACCATCCGCTGCGCTACATGCTCGCCAACGAGTTGCACGCGCGGCCTTTTCCCTCGCTCGCCGCGCCCTGCTTTGCCGCCTATCTCGCGCTCAAGCCCGCGCAGGACGCGGCGCGGCGCGACCGCGGGGCGGACCGGGCGCATCTGATCGCGCTGCTCGACCGGTTCGGCGCGCAGCACCCGCAGCCCGACGCGACCCACTGGTTCGGCGAGATCGGGCGCTATCGCCTCAAATGGGAACAGCATACCGAGTTCACGACCTATACCGTGTTCGGCGACGGCGTGGGCGAACGGCCTTTCGATCCCGATATCTTTGCGGTCTTTCCCGATGACTGGCTCGAACGGGCGAACGGGGTGCGCGTCACCTCGGCGCTGATCCGCGTCGAACGGCGGCCGGACGACGCCACCGTCGCGGCCGCCCTGTCGGACTGGTTCGTGCCCGAAAGCCTGGCGGTCAGCACGGTGCTCGACGACAGCGCGCTCGTGGCCAGCGATTTCCGCATCGACCCGGCGGGGCACATGCGCATGGCGGTGTTCCTGTCCGACGGCACGGGCGAACGGCGCACCGGGCGCATCGTGCAGCGCCTCTGCGAGATCGAGACCTACAAGGCCATGTCGATGCTGGGGCTCGCGCGGGTGCGCGATCTAGGCCCCAAGATGGCCGCGCTCGACGTCGATCTGGGGCGGCTGATGGATGACATGGTGGCCGCCGAGGCCCAGCCCGAGGAAACGCTGCGCGCACTGCTCAAGGTCTGGGCCGAGCTCGAGACGGTGCTGGCGCAATCCTCGTTCCGGTTCGGCGCGACCGAGGCCTACGAGGCGCTTGTCGACCAGCGCATCGGGGTGCTGCGCGAATGCCGCTTCGAGGGGCGGCAGACCTTTGGCGAGTTCATGACGCGCCGCTACGAGCCGTCGATGCGCACGGTCGTGTCGACCCGCCAACGCCTGCGCGAGATGTCCGACCGGGCGCTGCGCGCGGGCGACCTTCTGCGCACGCGGGTCGATGTCGCGCGTTCGGCCCAGAACCAGGAATTGCTGGCCAGCATGGACCGGCGCGCCGATCTGCAACTGCGCCTGCAACGCACGGTCGAGGGGTTGTCGGTCGTGGCGATCAGCTACTACGCGGTGAGCCTCGCGACCTACGCGCTGGCGCCCGCGATGGGCATGGCGGGGGTGTCGAAACCCGTCGGCACGGCGATCCTGACCCCGATCGTCGTCGGGCTGGTCTGGTATCTCGTCCGCCGCATCCGCAACCGCATCGAGTGACGCCTCACTGCCCGGTCAGCCGCCCCAGCCCGCGGGCCGGCGCCTCGGCCGGGCCGGGCAGGCGGCCCAGCAGCCCCACCGCGCGCACCGCGATCACGGCCGCCAGCGCCGCGCCGACATTGGCGACCGCCGCGGCGATGGCGATGCCGGTGAACCCCATCGCGAAGACGAGCGCCCAGGCCAGCGGCAGATAAAGTGCAAAGATCCGGCCGAGGCTCAGCCACATCGACCACACGGCCCGCGACCGGGCGTTCATCGCCGCGTTGCTGGTGATGACGACACCGTAGCCGAAAAGGGTAAAGCCCACGATCCGCAGATAGGTGGTGGCGATGGCCGCATCCTCGGGGCCCGAGGCGATGAGCGCGCTGATCTCGGGCCCGAAGACCAGCAGCACCAGCCCCACCGCCGTGCCGTAGCCCGCGCATAGCGCAAAGGTAAAGCGCAGCGCGCCCGCGGCCCGGTCGGTGCGGCCCGCGCCCCAGTTCTGGCCAATCACCGGCCCGATCCCCGAGCTCAGCCCCAGCAGCGGCACGATGGCGAGCGTCTGGATGCGCGTCGCCGCGCCGAACCCAGCCACCGCCGCCTCGCCCAGCGTCGCGACCGCCGCCGTCACCGCCGCCATGCCGGCGGGGTTGATCGCGTTCGAGAACGCCGCCGGAAGCCCCACCCCCCCGATCCGCCGGACCGAGGCGATCACGCCGCGCCACACGTTGGCGCAGGGCGTGAGATAGCCGCAGCGCCACGCCCAGAGCAGCCCGCCCACCGCCGCGAGCACCCGCACGATCAGCGTGGCCAGCCCCGCGCCGCCCGTCGACATGGCCGGGATCGGCCCCATGCCGAAGATCAGGACCGGGTCGAGCGCGATGTTCAGCACCGCCTGGCTCGACATCACGACCGCCGCCGTCACGCCGTCTCCGCGCGCCCGGAACAGCGCGCCGATCAGCATGACCAGCACGAGGAACGGGAAGGATATCGCCCAGTAGAACACGTAATCGGCGATCTCGGGCAGCACCTCTTCGCCCGCGCCGATCAGCCCGAACAGCGGGAATGTTACGGCCCAGAGCCCGACGCCCATCAGCGACCCCATCACCACCCCCAGCGCCAGCGCGTGCAGGCCGGTGCGCTCGGTCTCGGATTGCGCCTCGCCGCTGCCGATGCCTTGCGACAGCGCCGCGTTGGCCCCCGCCGACAGCCCGATCGACAGCGACGTGACGGCCGTGGTCACGGGATAAATATAGCCCACGGCGGCCAGTTCGGTCTGCCCGACGCGGCCGAGGAAATAGGCATCGGCCAGACCGACGGCGATCACGCCCAGAATGCCGATCACCATCGGCGCCGACACGGCCAGCACGGCCCGCGAGACCGGGCCCTCGGTAAGTTGACGTTCGCTCATCGGGGCCGAGATAGCGCCCCGCGCCGCCGGGGCGAGCGGGCTGCGGCGAAATCGCCGCGGGCGGGCGGCTTGACCTTACCGCGCGCGCGTCGGATCGTCGCGCGCCAGAACCGGAGAGACCGCCCATGCCCGTCCGAAACCGCTTTGCCGAGTGGCTGCCCGAACTGACCGAATGGCGGCGCGATTTCCACGCCCATCCCGAACTGCTCTACGACACCCACCGCACCGCGGCCAAGGTGGCCGAACGGCTGAGGGCCTTCGGCTGCGACGAGGTGGTCGAGGGGATCGGGCGCACCGGGGTCGTGGGCATCATCGAAGGCCGCGCCAAGGGTCCGACCGTGGGGCTGCGCGCCGATATGGACGCATTGCCCATCGCCGAGGAAACCGGCGCGCCCCATGCCTCGACCGTGCCCGGCAAGATGCATGCCTGCGGCCATGACGGCCACACGACCATGCTGCTCGGGGCCGCGCGCTACCTGGCCGAGACGCGCAATTTTGCGGGTCGCGTCGCGGTGATCTTCCAACCCGCCGAAGAGGGCGGCGGCGGCGGCCTCGCCATGGTCGAGGACGGCCTGATCGAGCGGTTCGACATCGCCGAGGTCTATGGGCTGCACAACTGGCCCGGCATGGCGCCCGGCAGCTTTGCCATCCGTCCCGGTGCCTTCTTTGCCGCGACCGACCTGTTCGAGCTTGTCGTGCACGGGCGCGGCGGGCACGCGGCCAAGCCGCACGAGACGGTGGACCCGGTCTTTATCGCGTCTCAGATCGTCGCGGGGCTTCAGGGGATCGCCGCGCGCCAGACCGACCCGGTCGATCCGGTCGTGGTGTCGGTCACGTCGATCCAGAGTTCGTCCGAGGCGTTCAACGTGATCCCCTCGCGGGTGACGATGCGAGGCACGGTGCGGACCGTGTCCGACAGCGTGCGTGCCGCGACCGAGGCCGCGCTGGGCCGGATCGCGCGCGGCATCGCCGAGGCGCATGGCGCGAGGGCCGAACTCGATTACATGCGGGGATATCCGGTGATGGCCAATGCCGAGACCGAGACCGGCTTTGCCGCCGGGATCGCGCGCGAGGTGGGCGGCGGCTGCGACGCGGCGCCGATCATCATGGCGGGCGAGGATTTCGCATACATGCTGCAAAAGCGTCCGGGCGCCTATATCCTGCTCGGCAACGGCGATTCCGCGCCCGTTCACCACCCCGAATACGATTTCGACGACAGCGTGATGCCCGCAGGCTGCTCGTTCTGGGTCGAACTGGCCGAACGGCGCCTGCCCCTGGGCTAGGGGCGCGCCTCAGCCATCCAGCAGGTCGCGATAGACGCGGTCGAGCGCCTCTGCCTCGGCCTCGAGCGAGAAAACGGCCCGCGCCCGCGCCAGCCCCGCCGCGCCCATATCGGCGCGGTCCGGGGCATCCAGCACGGCGAGAATAGCCGCGGCAAGGGCATCGGCATCGCCGGGCGGGACCAGCCGACCGGTGCGCCCATCCTCGACGATCTCGTCAAAGGCGCCGGTACGCGTCGCCACCACGGGCAAGCCGGCCGCCATCGCCTCGAGCGGGGTGAGGCCGAACCCCTCCCATCGCTGCGGCGCGACATAGAGATCGAGCGCGGCGTAGTATCGCGGCGTCTGGTGGGTCTCGACCTCGGGCAGGAACACGACCCGTCCCTCCAGCCCCGCCTGTGCCACCCGTGCCACCAGGTCGTCGCGAAACGCCTCGTCCCGTCCGACGGCGCGCCCCATCACCAGCGCGGTGACGCCAGGCCGCGCGCGCGCCACGGCGATCATCGCATCGACGAAGATATCCGTGCCCTTGCTGGCCCTGAGCCGCCCGAAACAGCCCACGAGCTCGCCCTCGGGGGGGATGCCCAGCCGGGCGCGGACCACGTCACGCGCACCGGGCTCGGGGTGAAAGGCGTCGCAGTCGATGCCATGGCGGATCACCGTCGCGGGCCTCGCGAGATAGGCGGCTGACTTGTCCGAGGTCGCGACCACCCCGTCCATCCGCGCGATCAGCCAACGCGTGAGCCCGGTGTGATGCCGTTGCGAGGCCGAGGTGAACAGCAGCCTGAGCCGCCGCCGCGCGATCTGGCGCAGCGCCATACCGGCGATCATCTCGACATTGCGGCGCGCGTGCCAGACCCGCGTCATGTCGCGCGGCAAGAAGGCGAGGCGCCCCAACGGGATCTGCGGCACATGGGGCGGCAGGGCCGGACCCGAGGCGCGCACCGGCCGCAGCCGCGACTGCACCGGAACGAGCCGCACGACCGTCGCCGTCACGCCCGACAGCCGCCTCTTGAGGTTCGGCGCGAGGATCTCGGGCGGCGCGGGATCGTGCAGGAACGGCGCGATCCGCGCCGCGATATCGCGGGGGTCGGGCGCGAGGCCGGGCGGAAGCGGCGGTGCCGCACCCGCATCCAGCGCGTCGCGCAGGGCAGCGGCCAGATCGTCCGGGTCGGACACGACCCTCGCCCCGCCCGTCGCCTCGAGCGCGGCGTAGATATCGGTGAAATTCGCGATATCGGGCCCCGAGACGACCCGCAGCCCGGCCTGCGCGGCCTCGAACGGGGTATGCCCGCCGCGCGGAGCAAAGGACCCGCCGACAAAGGCCGCGCGCGCGATCCCGTGCCAAAGCCCCATCTCGCCCAGCGTATCGGCGAGGTATATCCGGGTGTCGGGCGCGATCGCCTCGCCCGCGGATCGGCGGGCGACGCGCCACCCGCCTTTCCGCAGATCGGCCGCGATGGCGTCAGCGCGGTCGGGATGGCGCGGCGCGAGGATCATCAGCGCATCGGGGATATCGGCGCAGATCCGCGCGTGGGCGGCGGCGGCGATGGCCTCTTCGCCCTCGTGGGTCGAAGCGGCGAGCCATGCGGGGCGCGACCCCACCGATGCGCGCAGCGGCGCAAGCGCGGCCGGATCGACCGGCCGGGGCGCGGACGCGAATTTCAGCGATCCCGTGACCTCGGCGCGGTCGGGGGGGAGCCCCAGCGCGACCAGCCCGTCACGGGTCCGCGCGTCCTGCGCAAGGACCAGCGCCAGCCGTTCGGTCATGTGACGCGCCAGCGGGGCGAGCTTGCGCCAACGCGCCAGCGACCTGTCCGACGCGCGAGCGTTGACGAGGATCACCGGGCATCCGCGCCAATGCGCGGCGGCGATCTGGCGGGGCCAGAGTTCGCTTTCGGTCAGCACCATGGCCCAGGGTTGCCAATGCTCGAGGAACCGCCGCACCGCGCCGGGCGTGTCGAGCGGGGCGAACTGGTGGATCGCGGCGCCGGGCAGCTCGCGCGACATGAGCTCGGCCGAGCTGGCCGATGTTGTGGTGACAAGCGGCGTAACGTCGTCCGGCAGCACACCGAGCAAGGGCAGGATCGACCGCGCCTCGCCGACGCTGACGGCATGGATCCAGATCAGCCGCCCCGCCGGACGGGGGCGCGTGGCATTGCCGCGCCGTTCGGCGATACGGTCGGGAGCGACCCCGGCCGCGCGCAGGCGGCGGGCGTCGCGGGTGGCAAAGATCGGCCCGGCGACTGCGGTCAGCCCGGCATAGATCGCGTAGGCGAGGCGCGAGGCGACGCTCATCCGGGGCGGGGCGCGGGACTAGCCGCCGGTATGGCTCATGTGGCGGGAGACCTGGCCCGCGACCTCTTGCCGGGAATAGTCGAAATCATGCCCCTTGGGCTTGAGCGAAATGGCGGCGCGGATGGCGTTTTGCAGGATCTCGTTATTGTCAGAGGCACGCAGCGGTTCGCGCAAATCGACCATGTCCTCCTGCCCGAGGCACATGAAAAGCTGGCCGGTGCAGGTCAGGCGCACGCGATTGCAGCTTTCGCAGAAATTATGGGTAAGCGGCGTGATGAAGCCGATATTCTGCCCCGTCTCGGCAAGGGTCACATAGCGCGCGGGGCCGCCCGTGCGCTTGGCCGAATCGATCAGCGTGTAGCGGGTCGCAAGATCGCGCCGCAGATCGCTGAGCGCCCAGTACTGGCCGATCCGGTCCTCTTCGCCCATGTCGCCCATGGGCATGACCTCGATGAAGGTGAGGTCCATGTCGCGGCCGGCGCACCAGTCGACCAACGTGAACAGCTCGTCCTCGTTGAAGCCCTTGAGCGCCACGGCGTTGATCTTGACCCGCAGCCCGGCATTCTGCGCGGCGTCGATCCCCTTCATCACCTGGGGCAGGCGGCCCCAGCGGGTCACGCGGGCGAATTTCGCCTCGTCCAGCGTGTCGAGGGACACGTTCACCCGGCGGACACCGGCGGCAAAGAGGTCGTCGGCAAAGCGCGCCAGCTGCGAGCCGTTGGTCGTCAGCGTCAATTCGTCAAGCGATCCATCCTCGAGATGGCGGGACATGGCGTGGAAAAACGTCATGATCTCGCGCCGCACCAGCGGCTCGCCGCCCGTGATTCGCAGCTTGCGCACGCCCATCCCGATGAAGGTCGAGCACATGCGATCGAGTTCCTCGAGCGTCAGCAATTCCTTTTTCGGCAGGAACTGCATCGCCTCGGACATGCAATAGACGCAGCGGAAATCGCAGCGATCCGTGACCGAGACACGGAGATAGCTGATGGCACGCTGGAACGGATCGACGAGCTTTTCGGTCATGTCCCGAACCTAGGCCCCGTTCGACCCCGCCGCAAGCCTCGCCCGCCCTTTTGGTTAAGGCCCCCGTTCATGATTCGTTAGCGAATCGGGTGCTATAGCGGTGGCCGGGCATCGAGCGATCGGAACCGGAAGAGGGAGGGTGCGATGCAATGACACGACAGGCCGTTCGGGCGGTGGCGAAAGGGTTTGGCAAGCGGTGGCGCCGTTCCTATTGTGGCGCCATGACATACCGTTTCGCGATCACCGCTCCCGTTTTCCTGCTCGCTGCACTGTCCGTCGCGGGTTGTGCCCAGATGCGCGGCGACATGGCGCCGCAGGGTGCCGAGGCAACCGCGCCGGGCGCGGCGCCGCATGCGCCGGGCGCGGCGCCGTCGGGCGCCCCGGCCGAGATCGCCGCGGTGGTCAGCGCGCCCGAACCCCCGGCCGCGGCCCGCACCGCCGCCGATTTCGACACCGTGACCGACGCGCAGAAAGCCGCGGCCACGGCCGCGCCGACCGGGGGCGAGGAACGGCTGGGCGAGGTGGTGGCGTCGCTCGGCGATCCGACCGAGCCGGGGCTGTGGCTCAAGACCGGGCTGGTGACGGAGCCGACCTCGGGCAGGGTCGAGGTGGTCGGATCGGGGGCGAGCGGCGTGGTCGAACTGCGCCCCGATCCGGGCGACGGCGCGCAGCTTTCCATCGCGGCGATGCGGCTCTTGAACCTCGGGCTGACGGACCTGCCCACCATCGCGGTCTATCGCAACTAGCCCGCCTGCCAACCTGCGCGGCGGTGCAGGACGGGGCGCCGGTCCGGGCTATTCGACCGTGACCGATTTCGCGAGGTTGCGCGGCTGGTCCACATCGGTGCCCTTTGCCACCGCGGTGTGATAGGCCAAAAGCTGCGCCGGCACGGCATAGACGATGGGCGCCCATGTCGGCGACAGCGCCGGCATCTCGACCGCCGCCCATGGCGCGGGCGCGGCGGAAAGCCCCGCGGCGTCCGAGATCAGGACGACCCGGCCGCCGCGGGCCATGACCTCCTGCATGTTCGAGACGGTCTTGCCGAAAAGCGGGTCCGACGGCGCGAAGACGATGATCGGCACATGCTCGTCGACAAGCGCGATGGGCCCGTGCTTGAGCTCTCCGCTGGCATATCCTTCGGCGTGGATATAGCTGATTTCCTTCAGCTTCAGCGCCCCCTCGAGCGCGAGGGGATACATCGCGCCGCGGCCCAGGAACAGGATGTCGCGCGCCTCGGACAGGTGGCGGCCGATCTCGCCCAGCCGGTCCTCGATGGCCAGCGCCTGCGAGATCATCGCCGGGACGCGGCGCAGCTCGTCCAGCCGCGCGGCGATCTCGGCCGGGGGCAGGGCGTCGCGGTCGCGTGCGGCGGCCAGCGCCAGCAGCGCCAGCACCGTCAACTGGCAGGTAAAGGCCTTGGTCGAGGCGACCCCGATCTCGACCCCCGCAAGGATCGGCAGGGCCGCGTCGGCCTCGCGCGCGATCGACGAGGTGGTGACATTGACCACCCCGAGCGTGCGCGCCCGCCCCGTGCAATAGCGCAGCGCGGCCAGGGTATCGGCGGTCTCGCCCGACTGGCTGACGAAGATGGCAAGCGTGCCGTCCTCGATCGGGGGTTCGCGATAGCGGAACTCGGACGCGACGTCGATCTCGCATGGGATGCGGGCGAGGGTCTCGAACCAGTATTTCGCCACCGCGCAGGCATAGAACGCCGTGCCGCAGGCGACGAGAACGATGCGGCGGACCCCGTCGAGCGTCCCGGCCGCCTCGGGAAAGGCGATGGCGCCGCCCGGCCCGATATAGTGGCGCAGGCAGCCGTCGACCGCGCCGGGCTGCTCGGCGATCTCCTTGGCCATGAAGTGGCGATACCCGCCCTTGTCGATCTCGCCCGCCCCGGCGGCGACGGCCACGGCGGGCCGCGCGACCGGCGCGCCCTCCGCATCGCGGATCGTCATCCCCGCGCGCGTCAGAACGGCAAGGTCGCCCTCTTCGAGATAGACGATCCGGTCGGTGAGCGGGCCCAGCGCGATGGCGTCCGACCCCACGAAGGCCTGCGCCCCGTCATGGGCGACCGCCAGGGGCGAGCCGCGGCGCGCGGCGATCATCAGGTCGCTTTCGCCCTCGAAGAGAAAGGCCAGCGCAAAAGCCCCGTCGAGCCGCGCCAGCGTGGCGGCCACGGCGTCCTCGGGCGCGGCGCCCGCATCCATGTGGCTTTGCACCAGCAGCGCCACGATCTCGGTATCGGTGGCCGAGTCGGGGACATAGCCGCGCGTGGCAAGCTCGGTCGCGATGGCGGCGTGGTTCTCGATGATGCCGTTATGCACGACCGCGACCGGTCCGGCGCGGTGGGGGTGGGCGTTGACCTCGGCCGGGGCGCCATGGGTGGCCCAGCGCGTGTGCCCGATGCCCGATTGCCCACGCAGCGGCTCGCGCACCAGCCGGTCCGAGAGGTTGACGAGCTTGCCCACCGCGCGCCGCGTGTCGAGCGTGCCGTGCTCGACCGTGGCGATCCCGGCGCTGTCGTAGCCGCGATATTCCAGCCGGCGCAGCGCCTCGAGGATCACCGGAGAGACCTCGTAACTGGCGAGGATGCCCACGATTCCGCACATCTCAGTTGGTCCTTTTCGCCTTGGCCGCGCGCAGCCTGTCCATCATCCGCCGCGCCAGCCCGTCCTTGACGACCTGTCGGGCGCGTCCGATCGCCAACGCGCCGTCGGGCACGTCGGAGGTGATGACCGAGCCCGATCCGGTCATCGCCCCGGCGCCGATGCGGACCGGCGCGACCAGCATCGTCGACGACCCGATGAAGGCGCCCGCCCCGATCTCGGTGCGGTGCTTGAACACGCCGTCATAGTTGCAGGTGACGGTGCCGGCGCCGAGATTGGCCGCCTCGCCCACCTGCGCGTCGCCGACATAGCTGAGGTGGTTGACCTTTGCGCCCTCGCCGATCTCGGCGGCCTTCACCTCGACGAAATTGCCGATCTTCGCGCCGTTGCCGATCTCGGCGCCGGGGCGCAGCCGCGCATAGGGGCCGATCACCGCGCGGGCGCCGACATGCGCGCCCTCGAGATGGCTGAAGGCGCGGATGACGGCGCCCGATTCCACGGTCACGTCGGGGCCGAAGACGACGTTCGGCTCGACTACGGCATCGCGGCCGATATGGGTGTCGTGGGCAAAGAACACCGTGTCGGGCGCGACCAGCGTGACCCCGTCCGCAAGCGCCTCGGCACGGCGGCGCGCCTGCCACAGCGCCTCGGCGCGGGCAAGCTCGGCGCGGGTGTTGATGCCCATGGTCTCGGCCTCGGGGCAGGTGACGGCGGCGGCGTGCAGGCCGCGCGCGCGGGCGATCCCGACGATATCGGTGAGGTAGTATTCGCCGCTGGCATTCTCGCAGCCGACCGCGTCGATCAGGTCGAACAGCAGCGCGGCATCGGCGCAGACGACGCCGGAGTTGCAAAGCGTGATGGCTTGCTCGGCCTCGGTGGCGTCCTTGAACTCGACGATGCGTTCGAGCGTGCCGCCCTCGACCACGAGCCGCCCGTAGCGCCCCGGATCGGCGGCCTCGAATCCCAGCACGACCACATCGGCCCCGCCCGCGCGGGCGGCGGCCAGCCGCGCCAGCGTCTCGGGCCGGATGAAGGGCGTGTCGCCGTATAGCACGATGACATCGCCGCCGGCGCCTTGCAGCGCGGGGCGGGCCTGGGCCACGGCATGGGCCGTTCCGCGCCGCTCGGCCTGTTCGACGATCTCGAGATCGGGCAGGGCGTCGGCGGCGGCGGCGCGCACCTCGTCGGCGCCGTGGCCCACGACCAGCACCCTGCGTCCCCCGTCCAGATCGCGCGCGGCACCCAGCGCGTGAACGAAGAGCGGCGCATGCGCGATCTCGTGCAGCACCTTGGGCCGGTCCGAGTTCATGCGCGTGCCCTGGCCCGCCGCGAGGCAGACGATATGCGTGGTCATGGCTGCTTTCCTTCTGCCTCGCGCCGTTCTACCCCCAAGAGCGCGGCGCGCAAGGCCGCGGCGCGGTCACATCGGGTTGCCGCGCGTTTCACTTCCTCGAAAGGATCGGCCGATGCGAATCGTCGTTTTCGACCTCGACGGAACGCTGGTCGATACCGGCGCCGACCTGATCGCCGCGGCCAATGCCTGTTTCGACGCGATGGGGGCGGGCCATCCGCTGGACCCGGTGGCGGACAAGGCGGTGGCGTTCCGCGGCGGACGCGCGATGCTGCGGCTGGGGTTCGAGCGGATCGGGCGCGGCGACGAGGCCGCGGTGGACGCGCATTACGGCCCCTTGCTGGAGCATTACGGCGCCAATATCGACACCCATTCGCAGGTCTATCCCGGCGCGATGGAGGCAGTGGACGAGATGGCGCGCGCGGGGATCGTGTCGGTCATCTGCACCAACAAGCCCGAGGGTCTGGCCGAGACGCTGATGGCGCGGATGGGGCTGCGCGACGCCTTTGCCGCGCTGGTGGGGGCCGACACGCTGCCGCTGCGCAAGCCCGACCCCGCGCCCTTTCGCGAGGCGGTGACGCGGGCGGGGGGCGATCCGGCGCGTGCGCTCATGGTGGGCGATACCGAGACCGATCATTTGACGGCGCGGGCGGCGGGTGTGCCCAGCGTGCTGGTGCGGTTCGGCCCCGAACCCGAGCGGCTGGCCGAGCTCGGCGCGGATGCGATTCTCGACGCCTATGCCGACCTTCCCGATTTGGCCGAACGGCTGCTCGGCCGGGGCTGAGCGCCGGTTCTTGCATATATCGCGCAATCTGGCCTCAAGGTGACGCAGCGTCCGCAGGGGTTTCCCCGGCGACGGCTTGCACAAAGGCGACATTCGGGGCGCCCCTGCCGATCTGGGCCGGAGGGTCTGGCCCGAGCGCTTGCCGGGGCGTTATAGCTGGGCCTGCGAGGATGCAGGGGGTGCCGTCATGAGCCGTCGGCTGCTGTTCGCGCCGGTCGCGGCGCTGATCGTCCTGGCGGCCGTGCTTGGGCTGCGCTGGGGCATGGGGGTCGCCCGCCTGGCCGAGGGCGACGTGGTCGCCGCCATGGCCCGCCGCTATGTCGCGGCCGAGCCGGCGGGCGACCCGGCCACCTGCGTCGCGCGCCCCGGCACCGGTCGGGCCTGGGTCGTCGTCACCTGTGGCGCGCAAGGCGCGCGGATGACGTGGCGGGTCGACCGGCTGGGCCGGGTGATCGCGCCGCGTGCGGGCGGGATCTGAGCGCGCGTTGCACGGCCCCGCCCCCGCGTCTAGGATCGCGCGCGACAGCGAACCGGATCGGGGCAGGGCCGCGCGGGATGGATGACGACTACGAGGATCTCAACGACACCTATCCGGGTGCCGGCACGTTCCGCTTCGGCGATTCGCGGGAGATGTGCCGCCGGCTGACGGCGCTGGTGATCGCGGGCAAGAAGACGGCGACCTGCGGCGCGCTGCGCGATTTCCCCGAGGGCGAGCCCGGCCGCCCCGAGGTCGGGCGCCGCGATATCGCGACGGATTGGGATGGCACGCCCCGCGTCGTGATCGAGACCACCGAGGTGTTCGAGAGCCCGTTCCGCGATGTGCCCGAGGATTTCGCCCTAGCCGAGGGAGAGGGCGATTTCGCGCGCTGGCGCGCCGATCACGCCGCGTTCTTTGCCCGCAACGGCGGCTTTGCCGAGGACATGCCGCTCTTATGCGAGCGGTTCCGCGTGATCGAGGTGCTGGAGTGAGGCGGCGCGGCGCGGCGGGACGCGCGCGGTGATCGTGCTGCATCATTGCCACGGCACGCGGTCGATGCGGGTGCTGTGGCTGCTGCACGAGCTGGGGGTGGAGTTCTCGCTCAGGGTGCGCCCCTTCGACCGGACGCTGCGCGATCCCGAATATCTCAGCATCAACCCCTCGGGGCGGGTGCCCGCGCTCGAGATCGACGGCGAGACGGTCTGGGAATCGGGCGCCATACTCGAGATCCTGTGCGAGCGTTTCCCCGAGCGGGGGCTGGGCCGGCCGCCCGGCGATATCGACCGCCCCGATTTCCTGACCTGGCTGCATTTCGCCGAGACGATCAGCCAGTCGAGCACGGCGCTGACGCAGCAGCATATCGTTCTGCGCGAGGATGCGATGCGCTCGCCCACGGTGATGCGGCTCGAGGCGGCGCGGCTGGGCAAGCTCTTTGCCGCCATCGAGGGGCGCCTTTCCACCCCGGTCGAGAATCGCGACTACCTGCTGACCAGCGGCTTTTCGGCGGCCGATATCGCGGTCGGGCAGGCGGTGTGGATGGCGCGCCATTTCGCGCCGCTCGACCCGTTTCCCGAGGTCGCGCGCTGGTATCGCGAGATCACCGAGCGCGAGGCGTTCCGCCGGTCGCTGCCGCCAGCGGATGCCGAGCCGCTTTATGCAAGCGATTTCTACCCCGCGTGGCCCGACGCGGACACCGTGCCGCGTTGACCGCGGGCGGCCGAGGCGGTAGCCCAAGCCAATCCCGACCGGAGCCGATGCGATGAACGACATTCTGCGCGACTACCTGCCGATCCTGATCCTGCTGGGCCTTGCCGTGGCGCTGGGCGTGATCCTGATCCTGGCGGCGGTGATCGTCGCCGTGCGCAACCCCGATTCCGAAAAGGTGTCGGCCTATGAATGCGGGTTCAACGCCTTTGACGACGCCCGGATGAAGTTCGACGTGCGCTTTTACCTCGTGTCGATCCTGTTCATCATCTTCGATCTCGAGATCGCGTTCCTGTTTCCCTGGGCCGTGACCTTTCACGCGATGACCGACGCGGCCTTCTGGTCGATGATGGCGTTCCTGGGCGTGCTGACCATCGGGTTCGCCTATGAATGGAAGAAGGGCGCGCTCGACTGGGAGTGACGCCCGCCGGGCGGAGCGCGCCCGCCCGACGCGAGGGGGCGCGCGTTGACGCCGGGCCGCGGCGATAATAGGTGAATGCGACGGTCCGGGCGCGCCCTTGGCGCCCCGCCGACCCATGAGGAGAATTCGTCATGTCCGTGACCCCCGGAGCGACCCCCTACGGTGCCCTGACGGCCGGCCCCGACCCCGAACACGCCACGCAGGCGCTGAACCGGGAGCTGACCGACAAGGGTTTCCTGCTCACCACGTCCGAGGACATCATCAACTGGGCGCGCACCGGCTCGCTGCACTGGATGACCTTCGGGCTGGCCTGCTGCGCGGTCGAGATGATGCATACCTCGATGCCGCGCTACGATGCCGAGCGGTTCGGCGTCGCGCCGCGCGCGAGCCCGCGCCAGTCCGACGTGATGATCGTCGCGGGGACGCTGACCAACAAGATGGCCCCCGCGCTGCGCAAGGTCTACGACCAGATGCCCGAGCCGCGCTACGTGATCTCGATGGGCTCCTGCGCCAATGGCGGGGGGTATTACCACTACAGCTATTCGGTGGTGCGCGGCTGCGACCGCGTCGTGCCGGTCGATATCTACGTTCCCGGCTGCCCGCCGACCGCCGAGGCGCTGCTTTACGGCATCCTCCAGTTGCAGCGAAAGATCCGCCGCACCGGCACCATCGTCCGCTGAGACCTCAACCAGGATTAGCCCATGCCGCTGACCGAACTGGCCGACCACATCAAGACCTCGCGGCCCGATTGCGTGCTCTCGACCGAGATCGCCTTTGACGAGCTGACGGTGAATGTCGCGCTGGCCTCGATCCCGTCGCTGGTCGAGTTCCTGAAAAGCGACCGCAACTGCCGCTTCACGACGCTGATCGACATCACCGCCGTGGACCGGCCCGAGCGCGAGGCGCGGTTCGACCTCGTCTATCACTTTCTCTCGATGCACGAGAACCAGCGCATCCGCCTCAAGGCCGAGGTGCGCGAGGACGAGATGGCGCCCTCGATCACTTCGATTTTCCCGGCCGCCAACTGGTTCGAGCGCGAGGTGTTCGACATGTTTGGCGTGCTGTTCACCGGCCACCCGGACCTGCGGCGCATCCTCACCGATTACGGTTTCCGCGGCTATCCGCTGCGCAAGGATTTCCCGACCACCGGCTATGTCGAGCTGCGCTATGACGAGACGGTCAAGCGCGTGGTCTACGAGCCCGTGAACCTCGTGCAGGAATACCGGCAGTTCGACTTCCTCAGCCCCTGGGAGGGCGCGGAATACGTGCTTCCGGGCGACGAGAAGTCCGGCGACGCCCCGGCCTGAGCGGGTGGAGCCGCGCGTCGACCCCGCGGGCGCCCTGCGCGTGATGATCTGCGCCGGCGCGACCAAGGCCGGTACGACCTGGCTTTTCGAGACGCTGCGGGGCCATCCCGAATGCCATTTGCGCGGCGTCAAGGAGCTGCATTTCTGGGATGCGGGGATCGAGGTTTCGCAGGCGTCGATGCTGGACCGGCTGGGCGCCTCGGCCGCGCGCAAGCTGACCCGCATCGCCGACGAGGGCGACCCCGAGGGGCGGCTTCGGGCCGAGTTGGCGGATATGGACGCGGTCGCGGCGCTGCACGAGGACGGCGCCACGGCGGATGACTGGCTGGCCTACCTGTCGCATGGCCGCGGGGGCCGCGCGGTGGTTGGAGAGGCCAGCCCCAGCTATGCGCTTTTGCCGCGCGAGCGGCTGGCCGAGATGGCCCGTGCGACGCCGGGCCTGCGGCTGATCTATCTGATGCGCGATCCGGTGGCGCGGCTCTGGTCGAATCTGCGCATGGTCGAAAGTGCCGGGCGGGACGGCGATGACGGGCTTGCCGCGCGGGTCGATCGCGCGATGCACGCCGTTTTCGCCGGCAAGCGGGCCGGCGTCGCGCGGCGCTGCGACTATCGCGGCGCGCTGGGCCGGCTCGATGCGGCGATCCCGGCCGGGAACCTGCTGGCCATGACCAGCGAAGAGGCGTTCACCGATGCGGGGCTCGCGCGGATCTGCGACTTTCTCGGCATTGCGCCCGTGCCCGCGCCGCCCACTCGCCATCACGAAGGCGTGGCCTTGCCCGCCACGCGGCAGCAGCGCGACGCCATGCGCCGTTTCCTTCGCCCGCAATACGAGTATATTCGCCTGCGCTTCGGATCGCTGCCCGAGGCATGGCTGCCCGAGACCCATGGGGACCCGAGATGAAAGACACGGCATTCGAAGACGCCCAGACGGGCGAGCAGAAGATCCGCAACTTCAATATCAACTTCGGGCCCCAGCACCCGGCGGCCCATGGCGTGCTGCGACTGGTGCTGGAACTCGACGGTGAGATCGTCGAGCGCTGCGACCCCCATATCGGGCTGCTGCACCGCGGCACCGAAAAGCTGATGGAGACGCGGACCTATCTGCAGAACCTGCCCTATCTCGACCGGCTCGACTACGTAAGCCCGATGAACCAGGAACACGCCTGGGTTCTCGCCATCGAGCGGCTGACCGGGACCGAGGTGCCGCGCCGCGGGCAGCTCATCCGCGTTCTGTTCTGCGAGATCGGGCGCATCCTGTCCCATCTGCTGAACGTGACCACGCAGGCGATGGACGTCGGCGCGCTGACCCCGCCGCTCTGGGGGTTCGAAGAGCGCGAAAAGCTGATGATTTTCTACGAACGGGCCTGCGGCGCGCGGCTTCATGCCAATTATTTCCGCCCCGGCGGCGTCCACCAGGATCTGCCGCCCGAGCTGATCGAGGATATCGACGACTGGATCGACCCGTTCCTGGGTGTGCTGGACGATCTCGACGGGCTTCTGACCGAGAACCGGATCTTCAAGCAGCGCAATGTCGATATCGCCATCATCTCGCAGCAGGAGGTGTTCGACTGGGGCATGTCGGGCGTCATGGCGCGCGGCTCGGGGCTGGCCTGGGACCTGCGCCGCGCCCAACCCTACGAGTGCTATGACGAGTTCGAGTTCGAGATCCCGGTGGGCGTGAACGGCGATTGCTACGACCGCTACCTGATCCGCATGGCCGAGATGCGCGAATCCGCCAAGATCATGCGGCAGGCGCTGAAAAAACTGCGCGACGAGCCCGGCCCCGTCATGCATCGCGGCAAGCTGAGCCCGCCGACGCGGCGCGACATGAAGACCTCGATGGAGGCGCTGATCCATCACTTCAAGCTCTACACCGAGGGGTTCCACGTCCCCGAGGGCGAGGTCTATGCCGCGGTCGAAGCCCCCAAGGGGGAGTTCGGCGTCTATCTCGTGGCCGACGGCACGAACCGGCCCTACCGCGCCAAGCTGCGCGCGCCGGGCTATCTGCACCTGCAGGCGATGGACCATATCTCCAAGGGCCACCAGCTTGCCGATGTGGCCGCGATCATCGGGACGCTCGACGTCGTGTTCGGAGAGATCGACCGCTGATCCGCAGCCCTGCGCGCGGCCCGACCGGCTGCGCGCGCGGCGGTCGGGAATGAGTATTTGAGGAAACAGAGACGGCAGGGCCGCGCAGCCGCAAGCGATCTTTCGCTTGGGAAAGCGATGCGCTAGGTGCTGCCGCGATCGAGACGAAAGAGGTCTGCCCATGCTGCGCCGCCTGTATCACGACCAGCCCGAGAGCTTTGCCTTTACCGAGGCCAACCGCGAATGGGCCGAGGCGCAGATCACCAAGTATCCCGAGGGGCGGCAGGCCAGCGCGGTCATCGCGCTTTTGTGGCGCGCGCAGGAGCAGGAGGGCTGGCTGACCCGGCCCGCCATGGAAGAGGTCGCGCGGATGCTGGGCATGGCCTATATCCGCGTGCTCGAGGTCGCGACCTTTTACTTCATGTTCCAGCTCCAGCCGGTTGGGCGCGTGGCGCATATCCAGGTTTGCGGGACGACTTCCTGCATGATCTGCGGCGCCGAGGATCTGATCTCGGTCTGCCGGCAGAAGATCGCGCCGCGCCCGCACGAGATCAGCGCGGACGGCAAGTTCTCGTGGGAAGAGGTCGAATGCCTCGGCGCCTGCGCCAACGCGCCGATGGCCCAGATCGGCAAGGATTACTACGAGGACCTGACGGCCGAGACGCTCGGGAAGCTGATCGACCGCATGGCGGCGGGCGAGGTGCCGGTGCCCGGCAGCCAGATCGGCCGCTTTGCCTCGGAGCCCGCGGCGGGGCTGACCTCGCTCGAGATGGAGCGGCATCACGAGGGCAATGCCAGCGTGAGGCTCGCCACCGAAATCGGCGATACGCTCAAGCGCATCGACGGCACCGAGGTGCCGCTGCGCGCGCCCTGGACGCCGGTCGCCGACAGCGCGGCGGCGGTGCCGCCCTCGATCAACGACGACCTGCTGCCGCCGCGTGGCGCGGTGGACAAGCCCACGCCAGGCGCGCAGCCCGGCCGGGGCAAGCCCGTGAGCCCCAAGGCGACCACGCGGCAGGAGACCGACGCCGACAACAAGGCCCGCCCCGACGAGGGCGAGGTGATGGGCGGCGACGCCACCATCGGCGAGGGGCAGGGCCGCACGCCCGGACATGCACCCGCGGGCGACACGGGCGATCACCAGGCGCCGGGCCGCGAGACCAGCAGCCATGACGGCGCGGGGCCCCTGTCGGGCGGGGATGACACCGAGGGCCGCGCCGCGGGCCAGCCCGCCCGCGCGGGCGACGATGCCGACCCGGCCAACGAGGCCGCCGCCGCCATCCCCGAGGGCGAGGAGCGGCGACCCGAGACGCTCGAAGCCCCGCGCGAGGGCGGGGCCGACGATCTCAAGCGGGTGCGCGGAATCGGCCCCAGGCTCGAAGAGGCGTTGAACGCCATGGGCATCTATCACCTCGACCAGATCGCAAGCTGGCAGGCGGCGGAGCTGGCCTGGGTCGACCGCAACATCGAGGGCTTTCGCGGCCGCGCGATCCGCGACGACTGGGTCGGGCAGGCCAAGGTATTGTTGCGCGGCGAGGAATAGCCCCGCGATAATCGCCACGCGATTGCAGACAAACCCCCATCGGCGCGCTAGGTTCGGGCGTAACGGGGGCGTGATGCCCCCTGTCTGACAGTGCGGGGGGCATGTCGGCCCCCCCTTTCAACGGGAAGGGTCGTCATGTCGAAACAATCTCAGGGCTCCATTTTGATCGTCGCGGCTATCGCCGGCGGCATCGGTTTCGTCGCCTTCGTCGCGCTGATGGTTGTCGGCGGGTTCAGCTTTTCGCCGGCGGCCTTCCTCGCGATCGTTGTCGCGGCGGCGGCGATCGCCTTTCTGTTCATCGGCTTCCACGAGCGCAGCCCGCGCGAGCGTCCCGACCTGTCGCCCAAGGACGGCAAGCTGGGCGACCGCACGGTTCCGGCCGGCACCGCCGGTGTGACGCCCGGCTCGGCCGGGGTGACGGGCGGCGCGGTCGGCGTGCCGATGGGGGCCGCTGGCGGCACGATGGCCGTGGCCCGTGGCGGCGCCGACGGCACGGGCGATCACGCGGGCACGGCCGGCCGCCCCGAGACCGGCGGGATGCCGACGGTGGGGCAGAAGGCGGATACGACCGAGCCCGAGACCGGCGCCTCGGCCCGGCCCGACGAGACGGGGCAGGGCGTGGGCGCGACCTATTCACGCGAGGGTGAGGGCGGCAGCGGCGCGCCGGTCAAGGATCACGGCGCGGCGCCGGGCCAGACCGAGGACGCGGCCCGCGCCAAGGAAGGCGACGACGACAGGTCGGGCGGGTCGGCCACGGGCGGCTCGGCCACGGGCGGGTCGGACACCGCGCGGGGCGGCGGCTCGGACACGCAGCCGGGCGGGATCGCCCATGGCAGCGACCTGCCCGGCGGCACGGCCGGCGCGGTGGGCGCGGGCTCGAGCGGATCGGGGTCGGGCGGCGGGACCGCCCACGGCGATGCCGGGGAGGACACCGCCTCGGGCGGGGCGCTGGCGGGGCGCAACTCGGACGCGGCGCGGGGCGGCGCGGCCGGGATCGCGGGCAATGCCGAGATCGCGGGCGGCACCGTGGTCGGCGGCTCGGCCGCCGATGCCGCCACGGATGCGGGGGCCGTCGCGACCGGCCCCGCGCCCGACACCGCCCCCGCGACGACGGCGGGCACGAACGGCGCGCCCGATCCGACGGTCGGCAAGCGGCCGCCGCTGCGCGACGCGCCGCGCGAGGGCGGTGCCGACGATCTCAAGCGGATCAAGGGCGTGGGCCCCAAGCTCGAGGATGTGCTGCACGGGCTCGGCGTCTATCACTACGACCAGATCGCGGCCTGGTCCGATGACGAGCTCGACTGGATCGACGAGCATCTCGAGGGGTTCCGCGGCCGTGCCTGGCGCGACGACTGGATCGCGCAGGCCGGTCGGCTCGCCCGTGGCGAGGATGCCGGCGACGCGTCCCAGGCCGATCGCGGCGACGCCGAATGAGCCCAGCCGCGAATGAGCGCGGGGCGGTGCCGCCGCCCCGCAGAGACGCCCGCGCCCCGGCATGAGCCGCGACGACAGGCAGCTTGCGCGCGCCCGCCGGGCGCGTAACGTGGGCGTCGTCATGGCGATCACGATGATCGCGTGGTTCGGCGCGCAACTGGTCGGCGGCGCGCTGGGATTGCCGCCGCGCGCGGTCTTCGTGGTGGACCTCGCGGCGCTGGCCGCGTTCGTCTGGGCGCTTGTCGCGACATTTCGCATCTGGCAAAGCGGCCGCGAAGACGACAGATAGTGCGCTACAGCCGAACCGAACCTGCCGAGGGGCCGACCATGCTGGACGACAAGGACCGCATATTCACCAATCTCTACGGGATGGGCGACCGCTCGCTCGCGGGGGCCAAGTCGCGCGGACATTGGGACGGGACGGGCGACCTCATCAAGAAGGGGCGCGACTGGATCGTCCAGGAGGTCAAGGATTCGGGCCTGCGCGGCCGTGGCGGCGCGGGATTTCCGACCGGGCTGAAATGGTCCTTCATGCCCAAGGAGTCGGACGGCCGGCCGTCCTACCTCGTCGTCAATGCCGACGAATCCGAGCCGGGCACCTGCAAGGATCGCGAGATCATGCGCCACGATCCGCATACGCTGATCGAGGGCTGCCTGATCGCGTCCTTCGCGATGAACGCCCATGCCGCCTATATCTACATCCGCGGCGAGTATATCCGCGAGCGCGAGGCGCTTCAGGCGGCCATCGACGAGGCCTATGACGACGGGCTGCTCGGCCGCAACGCCGCCGGGTCGGGGTGGGATTTCGACATCTACCTCACCCATGGCGCGGGCGCCTATATCTGCGGCGAGGAAACCGCCCTGCTCGAAAGCCTCGAGGGCAAGAAGGGCATGCCGCGGATGAAACCGCCGTTTCCCGCCGGCGCGGGGCTTTACGGCTGCCCGACCACGGTGAACAACGTCGAATCCATCGCGGTGGTGCCGACCATCCTGCGGCGGGGCGGGTCGTGGTTCGCGGGCTTTGGCCGCGACAAGAACGCGGGCACCAAGGTTTTCGCGATCTCGGGCCACGTCAACAATCCCTGCGTCGTCGAGGAGGCCATGTCGATCAGCTTCGAAGAGCTGATCGAGCGCCATTGCGGCGGCATCCGCGGCGGCTGGGACAACCTCAAGGCGGTGATTCCCGGCGGCTCATCGGTGCCCTGCCTGCCCGGTTCGGTGATGAAGGACGCGATCATGGA
The DNA here is from genome assembly GCF_004358695.1 of Palleronia sediminis. Taxonomy (GTDB): domain Bacteria; phylum Pseudomonadota; class Alphaproteobacteria; order Rhodobacterales; family Rhodobacteraceae; genus Palleronia; species Palleronia sediminis. The sequence continues at coordinate 360,825 of NZ_SNAA01000001.1, read as the reverse complement.
TTTCGACTGGCTGCGCGAGCAGAAGTCGGGCCTTGGCACCGCGGCGGTGATCGTGATGGACAAGAACACCGATATTATCAAGGCGATCTGGCGGCTTGCGGCGTTCTACAAGCACGAAAGCTGCGGCCAGTGCACGCCCTGCCGCGAAGGCACCGGCTGGATGATGCGGGTGATGGAACGGCTCGTGCGCGGCGATGCCCACCCCGAAGAGATCGACATGCTGCTCGACGTGACCAAGCAGGTCGAGGGGCACACGATCTGCGCGCTGGGCGACGCGGCGGCCTGGCCGATCCAGGGGCTGATCCGGCATTTCCGCGACGAGATCGAGGATCGCATCAGGCACAAGCGCCCGTCCATGGCGGCCGAGTGACGGGCGGCGCCTTTCCCCAGCCGCCCGGCACGCATCTGGCACAGCTTAACGTGGGCGTGCTGGCCGCCGATACCGACGATCCGCGCGTCGCCCCCTTCATGGATGCGCTGGACCGCGTCAACGGCATGGGCAAGCGGATGCCGGGATTCGTCTGGATGATGGAGGGGTCGGGCGAGCCCGGTACCGGCAACACCGAGGCCAAGATTGACGGCGATTTGCGGGCGATCTCGAACCTGACGGTCTGGACGGATGTCGCCGCGCTCGAGCGGTTCGTCTGGGACACGGTGCATCGCCAGTTCTACACCCGCCGGGCCGAGTGGTTCACCGCGCTGGCCGAGCAGCACCTCGTGCTGTGGTACGTGCCGCAGGGCCATCGCCCGACGCTGGGCGAGGCGTTGGAGCGGCTGGACCTGCTGCGCCGCCTCGGCCCCACCGCCGAAGCCTTCGACTGGGCGGGCGCGGATGCGCGGCGCACCGCGGCCGAGCGGTGCGCGCCTGCCCTGGGCGCCTGAACCCGCAAGCCGCCGGGTTTTGCAGCGAAATCCCCCGGTTAAGCGGTCACACGGGGTTTGCCGGGGCCGGGTCGATCCGCTATAGCCGGACCGGGGACGCGGGGTTCCGGCGGTGTGGAGGGTGCAGTGCGCGCGGGCAGACTGGCAATCATGGCGATGGCGGGGGCGGTGACGGCCTCTTGCGGCAGCCTTCCCTCGATCCCCTATCCGGGCAGCGACCGCCTGCTGCGCATGGTTCCCGAACGGCAGCTGCCCTTTGCCGCCGAGATCGCGGCGGATCGCGCGCAGCCCGAGTTCCAGGTTCTCGTCGATGCGCGCGGGGCGGGCCTGCCCCAACTGCGCGAAAGCGTCCGCCACCCCGCGACCATGCATTGCATCCGCTATTTCGGCACCTCGGATATCGACTGGACCACGGTTGGCGGCCCCGACGACTGGAGCGTCGGTCAGGCGCCGGACGGGCGGCTGGTGTTCTCGGGACGCTGCACGGGGCGGTGAGTGAGCGGCCGCTCACCTCTTGGTGACGCTCTTTGCCCTGCGCCGCCTTGCCCCGAGGGGGCGGGCGCGACATATTCCCCCCGAGCGGGCCGCGTTTCCTGCGCCCGCGACCGGAGTTCTGACAATGCCGCGAAGCTCGATCCTTGCCGCCCTTCTTGCCCTGATGCCGACGCTTGGCGGGGCCGCGCTGGCGCAACATGCGCTGGTCAACGACCCGACCGTGCGGCAGGGGTTCTATGCCATCGGGCTGGCCGACGAGATCCGCAAGAACTGCCCGCAGATCTCGCCGCGGCTCGTGCGGGCCTATACCTTTCTCAAGTCGCTCGAAAGCTACGCACTCGAGGCGGGCTACAGCCAGGCCGAGATCAAGCAGCTGACCGATAACGATGCGGCCGAGGACGCGCTGCGCGCCGAGATCCGCGCCGACCTGGCGGCGCGCGGGGCGACGGCGGGCAACACCTCGGGGTTCTGCGCCGTGGGGCGCGAGGAAATGGCGCGCGGGACGCAGGCCGGCCGCCTGCTCAAGGCCAATTGATGCGCGGGGTCCTGATCCTCGCCGCGCTCGTGCTGGCCGGTTGCGCGTCGAACACGGTGCCGCCGATCCCGCCCGGCGGGCCGGTGCCCGACGGCCACCATCCGGGCTACATGCCCGATTTCAAGCCGGAACAGGCCATCATCGCGGCCGTTCCGGGCCAGAGGCTGACGGTTTACGTGGGCGAGAACATCGCCCCCTACGAGCCCGCGCTGCGGCGCGCGGTCGAGGTCACGTCGGCCTATTGCGCGCGCGAGACCGGCTATGCGGGCGCGCATCTCGACACGATCCGCCGCTATTCCGAGGCGGATCTGGCCTATTATGCCTTCGCGGGCCGCTGCGAACGCTGGTAGGCGCGGGGCCTCGGGGTCCGCGACAAAACGAACGGATTTCCGAAGAAGCGGTTTTCGCGGCCCGTCGATCGGTCTAGACGGGGCGCGATCTCAGACGAGCTACGGAGTGGCGCAATGGGCGATCTGCGTAAAATCATCATCGACGGGCACGAGGTCGAGGTCGATCCGGCCATGACGCTGATCCAGGCCTGCGAAGTGGCCGGGATCGAGATCCCGCGGTTCTGCTATCACGAACGGCTCAGCATCGCGGGCAACTGCCGCATGTGCCTCGTCGAGGTGGTGGGCGGCCCGCCCAAGCCCGCCGCGTCCTGCGCCATGCAGGTGCGCGACCTGCGCCCCGGCCCCGACAACGCGCCGCCGCAGGTGCGGACCAACTCGCCCATGGTGAAAAAGGCCCGCGAAGGCGTGATGGAGTTCCTGCTCATCAACCACCCGCTCGACTGTCCGATCTGCGACCAGGGCGGGGAGTGCGACCTTCAGGACCAGGCGATGGCCTACGGCGTCGATTTCTCGCGCTATCGCGAACCCAAGCGCGCGGTCGAGAATCTCGACCTCGGGCCGCTGGTGGGCACGCATATGACGCGCTGCATCTCGTGCACGCGCTGCGTGCGCTTCATCACCGAGGTCGCGGGCGCGCCCGAGCTTGGCCAGACCGGGCGCGGCGAGGATGCCGAGATCACGTCCTACCTGGGCGAGACGCTCGATTCCGAGCTGCAGGGCAATATCGTGGATCTGTGCCCGGTGGGCGCGCTGACCTCCAAGCCCTATGCGTTCACCGCCCGCCCGTGGGAGCTGACCAAGACCGAATCGATCGACGTTATGGATGCGCTCGGCTCGAACATCCGGGTCGACACCAAGGGGCGCGAAGTCATGCGCATCCTGCCGCGCAACAATGACGGCGTGAACGAGGAATGGCTGTCGGACCGCTCGCGCTATGTCTGGGACGGGCTGCGGCGCCAGCGGCTCGACCGGCCCTACCTGCGCGAAAACGGAAAGCTGCGCCCCGCCACATGGCCCGAGGCGCTCGCGGCCGCGGCCGAGGCGATCAAGGGCCGGAAGGTCGCGGGATTGGTCGGCGACCTCGCCCCGACCGAGGCGATCTTTGCGCTCAAGGCCCTGATCGAGGGGCAGGGCGGCCGGGTGGAGTGCCGCACCGATGGCGCCAAACTCCCGGCGGGCAATCGCGGCGGCTATGCCGGCACCGCCCGGATCGAGGATATAGATTTCGCCCGGCTCGTCGTGCTGGTGGGCGTCAATCCGCGCCGCGACGCGCCGGTTCTGAACGCGCGCATCCGCAAGGCGTGGCTGCGCGGCGGCGATGTGGTCGTCGTCGGCGCGGCCGAGAACCTGAGCTATGACTATGCCCATGCGGGCGACAGCCCGGCCGAACTGACGCGGCTGGCCGATGCCGGGGTCAGCGACGAGCTGCGCGAGGCGTCCTCGATCGTGATCGTGGGTCAGGAGGCGCTGCGCCGCGACGACGGCGCGGCCATCCTCGCCGAGGCGCATCGCTATGCCGAGGCGACCGGATCGGGCGTGCTGATCCTGCACAACGCGGCAAGCCGCGTGGGCGCGATGGATGTGGGCGCGGTCTGCGACGGCGGCATGGCGGCCGCGTTGGCCGGTGCCGAGACGGTGTTCTCGCTGGGGATGGACGAGGTCGAGATCCCCGCCGGCCCGACGGTGATCTACCAGGGCAGCCATGGCGACCGGGGGGCGCACCGCGCCGACATCATCCTGCCCGCCGCCTGCTACACCGAGGAAAACGGTCTTTTCGTCAACACCGAGGGGCGACCGCAGATCGCGCTGCGCGCCAGTTTCGCGCCCGGCGAGGCCAAGGAGAACTGGGCGATCCTGCGCGCGCTTTCGGCCGAGATCGGGGCGGTCCTGCCCTACGATTCGCTGCCCGCGCTGCGCCGCGCCATGGTCGCGGCGCATCCCGTTCTGGGGGCCGTGGACGATGTGCCCGAAAACGAGCTTCACCCGCTCGAGCCGGGCGAGATCGCCGATACGCCGCTCAAGGCGTCGTCGACATCGCATTATCTGGCCAACCCGATCCTGCGGGCCAGTGCGCTGATGGGCGAGCTGGCGCAGCGCGCGCGCGACCGCGCGGCGCCGCAACTGGCCGCGGAATAGGCGATTGCGGGGGGGGTGGGTCCTGGCGCTGGCGCTCGTCTCGGGCGGCTGCACGGCCGCGCCGCCCCCGCCCGACCCGGTGGCCGAGGCGGCGCGGATGGGCCTGCCCCCTCAGGGGGCGCGCTGGCTCGGGGCGCAGACCCGGCTGCTCGACGACGATCTCGTGAATTTCCTCGTCGAGATGCGCGGCGCGCGCGGCCCGGCCGATGTCGAGGCCTATGCCGAATGCGTCGCGGCGCAATATACGCTGATCCGGGGGTTCGGTTTCGCCCGGCTCGTGCGCACGAATGTCAACGAGGAGGGTGGCGTTTGGCGAGGAGATGCGGTTTACACCGTGTCGCCCGCGCTGCCCCCCGGCGCACGCACGATCGACGCCGAGGTGGTGGTCGCGCGCTGCGGCGAAGACGGTATTCCGACGGTCTGAGAATGGTTGAGGTGGATCGCTGATGTCAGGCTTTTTCGAGACATCCCTTGGAACCGGGGTGATCCTCGTCGCGCAGGCGCTCTTGATCGTCGCCTTCGTGATGATTTCGCTGCTGTTCCTGGTCTATGGCGACCGCAAGATCTGGGCCGCCGTTCAGATGCGGCGCGGCCCCAACGTGGTGGGCTTCTACGGGCTGCTGCAATCGGTGGCCGACGCGCTGAAATACGTGCTGAAAGAGGTGGTCGTGCCCGCGGGCGCCGACCGCGCGGTGTTCTTCCTCGCCCCTCTGTTGAGCTTCGTGCTCGCGATGCTGGCCTGGTCGGTGATTCCGTTCAACGACACCTGGGTTCTGGCCGATATCAACGTGGCCATCCTGTTCGTCTTCGCGATCTCGAGCCTCGAGGTCTATGGCGTCATCATGGGCGGCTGGGCCTCGAACTCGAAATACCCGTTCCTGGGCAGCCTGCGTTCGGCCGCGCAGATGATCTCCTACGAGGTGTCGCTGGGGCTCATCATCATCGGCGTCGTCATCACGACCGGGTCGCTCAACTTCGGCGATATCGTGCGGGCGCAGGACGGGGATTTCGGCCTGTTCAACTGGTACTGGCTGCCGCATCTGCCGATGGTGTTCCTGTTCTTCATCTCGTGCCTGGCCGAGACGAACCGCCCGCCCTTCGACCTGCCCGAGGCCGAGTCGGAACTCGTCGCGGGCTACCAGGTCGAATACAGTTCGACCCCGTTCCTTCTGTTCATGGCGGGCGAATATATCGCGATCTTCCTGCTTTGCGCCGTCATCAGCCTGCTGTTCTTCGGCGGCTGGCTGAGCCCGGTGCCGTTCCTGCCCGACGGGGCGTTCTGGATGGTGCTCAAGATGGCGTTCTTCTTCTTCCTCTTCGCGATGGTTAAGGCGGTCGTGCCGCGCTACCGCTACGACCAGCTCATGCGGCTGGGCTGGAAGGTGTTCCTGCCCTTCTCGCTGATCTGGGTGGTGCTGGTGTCGTTTGCCGCGCATTTCGAACTCTTCGGCGGGGCCTATGCCCGCTGGGCCGTAGGAGGCTGACAATGGCGACGATAGATTATGTGCGCATGGGGCGGTACTGGCTGCTGCTCGACATGTTCAACGGGCTGAGGCTGGGGCTCAAATATTTCTTCGCCCCCAAGGCGACGGTGAACTATCCGCATGAAAAGGGTCCGCTTTCCCCGCGGTTCCGGGGCGAGCACGTGTTGCGCCGCTATCCCAACGGCGAGGAACGCTGCATCGCGTGCAAGCTGTGCGAGGCCGTGTGCCCCGCTCAGGCCATCACCATCGACGCCGAGCCGCGCGCCGACGGCTCGCGCCGCACGACGCGCTACGACATCGACATGACCAAGTGCATCTATTGCGGTCTCTGCCAGGAGGCCTGCCCGGTCGATGCCGTGGTGCAGGGCCCCAATTTCGAATTCGCCACCGAGACCCGCGAGGAGCTGTTCTACGACAAGGCCAAGCTGCTCGAGAACGGCGACCGCTGGGAAGTCGAGATCGCCCGCAACCTCGAAATCGATGCGCCCTATCGCTGAGGATGACATGACCGCTGCCACCGACGGCATCGCGCGGCCCGCTCGCCGCCGGCCAGACCCTGCGAAGGACCACGCGAAATGATCGTTCCCGTCGTCGCCTTCTGGATGTTCGCGATCCTCGTCATCATGGCGGGGCTCATGACCGTGATCGCCCGCAACCCGGTCCATTCGGTGCTGTGGCTCATCCTCGCGTTCCTCAGTTCGTCCGGCCTGTTCGTGCTGGTCGGGGCGGAATTCGTCGCGATGCTGCTCATCATCGTCTATGTGGGCGCGGTCGCGGTGCTGTTCCTGTTCGTCGTGATGATGCTCGACGTGGATTTCGCGGCGCTCAAAGCCGAGATGTCGAAATACCTGCCCATCGCGCTGCTGATCGGCGTCGTGATCCTGATGCAGCTCGGCATCGCCTTCGGCGTATGGCAGGCCTCGGATCTCGCGCCCGACAATATCGCCGCCGCGACGCCTGCCGCCGGGATCTCGAATACCGAGGCCATCGGCCTGCTCGTCTACGAGCGTTACTTCCTGCTGTTCCAGCTTGCCGGGCTGATCCTTCTGGTGGCGATGATCGGGGCGATCGTGCTGACGCTGCGCCATCGCGGCGACGTCAAGCGGCAGAACGTCGTCGCCCAGATGATGCGCGACCCGAAAAAGTCGATGTCGATGCAGGATGTCAAACCCGGACAGGGGCTGTGAGCCGCGGCGCCTGGATCGCCGTTGCCATCGGGATAGCCACGGCCGTCGCCGTGGCGAACGGATACTTTAGCGGGCACTAGACCCGGAGGAACGAGAGTGATGATCGGTTTGGAACATTACCTGACGGTGGCGGCGATGCTGTTCGTCATCGGCATCTTCGGCCTTTTCCTGAACCGAAAGAACGTCATCATCATCCTGATGTCGATCGAGCTGATGCTGCTGGCGGTGAACATCAACTTCGTGGCGTTCTCGGCCTTTCTCGGCGACATGGTGGGACAGGTCTTTACCCTCTTCGTGCTGACGGTGGCGGCGGCCGAGGCGGCCATCGGGCTTGCCATCCTGGTCTGCTTCTTCCGCAACCGCGGCACCATCGCCGTCGAAGACGTCAACGTGATGAAGGGCTGAACGTATGACCACGATCATCCTCTTCGCGCCCTTGCTGGGCGCGCTGATCTGCGGGTTCGGCTGGCGTCTGATGGGCGAGAAGGCCGGCCAATGGACGGCCACGGGCCTCTTGTTCCTGGCGGCGCTGCTGAGCTGGATCGTCTTTTTCTCGTTCGACGGCGAGGCCGAGCGGGTGCAGGTGCTGCGCTGGATCGAGAGCGGGACGCTGTCGACGGACTGGGCCATCCGGCTCGACCGGCTGACGGCGATCATGCTGATCGTCATCACCACGGTCTCGGCGCTCGTGCATCTCTATTCCTTCGGCTACATGGCCCATGACGAGAATTTCCGCGAGAACGAGCCCTATCGCGCCCGGTTCTTCGCCTACCTGTCGTTCTTCACCTTCGCGATGCTGATGCTGGTGACGGCCGACAACCTCGTGCAGATGTTCTTTGGCTGGGAGGGGGTTGGCCTCGCCTCATACCTCCTGATCGGGTTCTATTTCCGCAAGCCCTCGGCCAATGCCGCCGCGATCAAGGCCTTCGTGGTCAACCGGGTGGGCGATTTCGGCTTTTTGCTGGGCATCCTCGCGCTTTACCTGCTGGTCGACTCGGTCCAGTTCGACACGATCTTTGCCGCCGGGCCGCAGCTCGCCGAGACGCAGCTCACCTTCCTGTGGCGCGACTGGACGGCGGTCGAGGTCGTCGCGGTGCTCCTCTTCATCGGGGCGATGGGCAAATCGGCGCAGCTTTTCCTGCACACCTGGCTGCCCGACGCGATGGAGGGGCCGACCCCCGTCTCGGCGCTGATCCATGCCGCGACCATGGTCACGGCGGGCGTGTTCCTCGTCTGCCGCATGTCGCCGATAATGGAATACGCGCCGAACGCGATGATGTTCGTCACCGTCATCGGCGCCTCGACCGCGTTCTTTGCCGCGACCGTGGGCCTGGTGCAGACCGACATCAAGCGCGTCATCGCCTATTCGACCTGTTCGCAGCTTGGCTACATGTTCGTCGCGGCCGGGGTGGGCGTCTATTCGGTGGCCATGTTCCACCTGTTCACGCATGCCTTCTTCAAGGCGATGCTGTTTCTCGGCGCGGGCTCGGTCATCCACGGGATGCATCACGAGCAGGACATGCGGAACTACGGGGGCCTGCGCAAGAAGCTGCCCTACACGTTCTGGGCCATGATGATCGGCACGCTGGCCATCACCGGCGTCGGCATCCCGCTGACCCATATCGGTTTCGCGGGGTTCCTGTCCAAGGACGCCGTGATCGAAAGCGCCTGGGGCGCGCAGTCGGGCGTGGGCAACTATGCCTTCTGGTTGCTGGTGCTGGCCGCGGCGATGACCAGTTTCTACAGCTGGCGGCTGATGTTCCTGACCTTCTACGGCAAGCCGCGCGGCGATCGACACACCCACGAGCACGCGCATGAAAGCCCCATGGTCATGCTGGCGCCGCTGGGCGTGCTGGCGCTGGGGGCGGTGTTCTCGGGGATGGTCTGGTACGGCTCGTTCTTCGGCGATCATGCGCAGGTGAACCGGTTCTTCGGGATCCCCGCCCATGCCGAGGCGGCGGCGGCCGACGATCACGGCGCGGAAAGCGGCGGGGCCGGCGACGATATCGGCGAGGGGCTGGGCCAGGCGCTCGAGGAAGTGGCTGAGGGCGACGCGGCCGCCGCGCTCGAGGACATCACCGAGCCGACCGCCGACGGGCATGGCGGCGAGGGCACCCATGCCGAGGTCATGGCCGGCGGCTGGGAGGCGGGCGCAATCTACATGGCCCCCGACAATCACGTCATGGACGAGGCGCACCATGCCCCGGCGTGGGTCAAGGCCAGCCCGTTCTTTGCCATGCTGATCGGGTTCGTCCTGGCGTGGCTGATGTATATCCGCCGCCCCGACACCCCGGCCAAGTTCGCCGCCGCCGCGCGCCCCGCCTACCTGTTCCTGCTGAACAAGTGGTATTTCGACGAGATCTACGACTTCGTCTTCGTGCGCCCGGCCAACTGGGTGGCGCGCACGCTGTGGAAACGCGGTGACGGCACGATCATCGACGGGGCGATCAACGGGATCGCGCTGGGGATCGTGCCGTTCTTCACGCGGCTCGCCGGCCGCGCCCAGAGCGGATACCTGTTCCACTACGCTTTCGCGATGGTGCTGGGGATCGCGATCCTCATCACCTGGATGACGCTGGCCGGAGGGGCCAACTGACCATGAACAGCCTTCTTTCCATCGTCTGCTTCATCCCGATGCTGGCGGCCATCATCCTCGCGCTTTTCCTGCGCGGCGATGACGAGGCCAGCCGCCAGAACGCGCGCTGGCTGGCCCTGATCGCGACCACGGCGAGCTTCCTTCTGTCGCTTCTGATCCTTGCCGGGTTCGAGCCCGGCGGTGGGTTCCAGTTCGTCGAAGAGCGCGAGTGGATCGGCGGGCTGACCTACAAGATGGGCGTGGACGGCATCAGCGTGCTTTTCGTCATGCTCACAACGTTCCTGATGCCGCTGGTCATCCTCTCGACCTGGGAGGTGCAGGTCCGCGTCAAGGAATACATGATCGCCTTCCTGCTGCTCGAAACGCTCATGCTGGGCGTATTCATGGCGCTCGACCTGATCCTGTTCTACCTCTTCTTCGAGGGCGGCCTGATCCCGATGTTCCTCATCATCGGGATCTGGGGCGGCAAGGACCGCATCTATGCCGCGTTCAAGTTCTTCCTCTACACCTTCCTCGGCTCGGTGCTGATGCTGGTCGCCATGCTGGCGATGTATGGCGATGCGGGCACGACCGATATCGTGGCGCTGCTCGATCATACCTTCGACTTCGGCACGATCGAGGTGCTGGGCATCCAGATCGTGGGCGGGTTGCAGACGCTTCTCTGGCTGGCCTTCTTTGCCAGTTTCGCGGTCAAGATGCCGATGTGGCCGGTCCATACCTGGCTGCCCGACGCGCATGTTCAGGCGCCGACCGCGGGTTCGGTCGTGCTGGCCGCGATCCTGCTCAAGCTCGGGGGCTACGGCTTTCTGCGTTTCAGCCTGCCGATGTTCCCGGTCGCGTCCGAGCTGCTCGCGCCCTTCGTGCTGTGGATCAGCGCCATCGCCATCGTCTATGCCTCGCTCGTGGCGCTGGCCCAGACCGACATGAAAAAGCTCGTCGCCTATTCGTCGGTCGCCCATATGGGCTATGTCACCGCCGGGATCTTTGCGGCGAACCAGCAGGGGCTCGACGGGGCGATCTTTCAGATGATCAGCCACGGCTTCATCTCGGGGGCGCTGTTTCTGTGCGTGGGCGTCATCTACGACCGGATGCATACCCGCGAGATCGACGCCTATGGCGGGCTCGTGAACCGGATGCCGCAATACGCGCTGATCTTCATGCTGTTCACCATGGCCAATGTCGGCCTGCCCGGCACCAGCGGGTTCGTGGGCGAGTTCCTGACGCTGATGGGCATGTTCCAGGCCAATACCTGGGTCGCCGCCGTGGCCACCACGGGCGTCATTCTCTCGGCCTCCTACGGGCTGTGGCTCTATCGCCGGGTGGTGATGGGCGATCTCATCAAGGAAAGCCTGCGCTCGATCACGGACCTCACGGCGCGCGAGCGCTGGATATTCGCACCGCTGGTGGCGATGACGATCCTGCTCGGCGTCTATCCCGCCCCCGTTCTCGACCGGATCGGCCCCGCCGTGGCCGAGCTTCTGCAAGACCGCAACCTCGCGCTCGACGCGGCGGGCCTGACCGGCCCGGCCGAAGTCGCGCAGGCCAATTAAGGAGCCGCGGTTATGACTTCCGCCGATTTCTCCACGATCCTGCCCGAGATGCTGCTGGCCATATTCGCCATGCTGGCGCTGGTGGTCTGCGTCTATGGCGGCAAGGATCGCTGGGCGAGCCCGCTGGTCTGGATCACCGCCGCCGTCTTTGCCGTCACGGCCTTCTGGGTGGGGCTGAAATCGGGCGGGGGGATCGCCTTTGGCGGGATCTTCGTCGACGATGCCTTTGCCCGCTTTGCCAAGGTCACGATCCTGCTCTCGGCGGCCGTCGTCCTGGTGATGAGCGAAAGCTACATGGAGCGGCGCGGCATCCTGCGTTTCGAATACCCAGTGCTGGTGACGCTGAGCGTGGTCGGCATGATGGTCATGGTATCGGCCGGGGATCTCATGACGCTCTACATGGGGCTCGAGCTCCAGTCTCTCGCGCTCTATGTCGTCGCGTCGCTGCGGCGCGAGAGCATCAAGTCGACCGAGGCGGGGCTCAAGTATTTCGTGCTGGGCGCCCTGTCCTCGGGGCTGCTGCTCTACGGTGCCTCGCTGACATACGGCTTTGCCGGGACGACGCTGTTCACCGGCATCATTGCCGCCGTGGGCGAGGGGCAGGCGCCGCTGGGGCTGCTGTTCGGCCTCGTCTTCATCGCGTCGGGGCTGGCCTTCAAGGTGTCGGCCGCGCCCTTCCACATGTGGACGCCCGACGTCTACGAGGGCGCGCCCACCCCGGTCACGGCCTTCCTCGCCACCGCGCCCAAGGTCGCGGCCATGGGCCTGCTGGCGCGGGTGCTGCACGATGCCTTCGGCGGCGTCACCGGGGACTGGCAGCAGATCGTCGCGGCGCTGTCGGTGGCCTCGATGTTCCTCGGCGCCGTGGCGGCGATCGGGCAGAAGGACATCAAGCGCCTGATGGCCTATTCCTCGATCAACCATATCGGCTTTGCGCTGATGGGCCTCGCCGCGGGCGGCGTCTATGGCGTGCAGGCGATGCTCATCTACATGGCGATCTATGTCGTGATGAATGTCGGCACTTTCGCCTTCATCCTGGGGATGGAGAAGGACGGCAAACCCGTGACGCGGATCGACTCGCTCAACCTTTATGCGCGGCGCGACCCGCTGCGGGCGCTGGCGATGCTGGTGCTCATGTTCTCGATGGCGGGGGTTCCGCCGCTGGTCGGGTTCTTCGGCAAGTTCTACGTTTTGTCGGCGGCCATCGAGGCGGGGCTGGGGTGGCTGGCGGTGCTTGGCGTGATCGCCTCGGCCATCGCGGCCTATTACTACCTGCGGATCATCTACCTGATGTATTTCGGGTCCGAGTCCGAGGCGCTGGACGCGGGCGGCCCGCCGGTCCTGTGGGGCGTGCTGATGGGATCGGCGCTGATCATGGTGGTGGGGATCGTCAACCTTTTCGGCATCGACGGGGTCGCAGCGGCCGCGGCGGCCACCCTTGTCAACTGATCCCGCACCGCATTGGCCCGAAGGCTATGACCTGATCGCGCTGGAAAGCTGCGACAGCACCAATGCCGAAGGGCTGCGGCGCGTCCCCGAACTGGTCCGTCCGACCTGGATCTTCAGCCGCGCGCAGACGGGGGCGCGCGGCCGGCAGGGCCGCCCATGGGCCATGCCGCCGGGCAGCTTTGCCGCGACGCTGATGATGCGCCCCACGGGCACGGCGGGCTGGGCGGCGCTGCGCAGCTTCATGGCGGCGAACGCGTTGTTCGAGACGCTGACCCACTACGTCGCGCGGGGGCGGCTGTCGCTGAAATGGCCCAATGACGTGCTGCTCGACGGCGGCAAGCTGGCCGGTATCCTGCTCGAGACGCGGGGGGGCGCGGGGGGCGTCGATTGGCTGGCCATCGGCATCGGCGTCAATCTCGGCACGGCGCCCGAGATGCGCGACGCGGCCTTTTCGCCCGTGGCGCTCGATCCCGCGCCGGACCCGCGCGCCGTGCTCGACCGGCTGGCGGGCTATTACGCGACGCAGGAATCCATCCTCGAACGGCTGGGGTTCGAGCCCATCCGCGAGAAATGGCTGCGCCATGCCGCGCGGCTGGGTGAAATCGTCACCGCCCGCACGCCCCGCGGCGAGATAACGGGCCGTTTCGTCACGCTGGACGAGGGCGGGCGGCTGGTGCTCGACACTGCCCATGGCGAACGGCGCATCGCCGCGGCCGATATCCATTTCCCGACGGGCTGAGCGGGGTATGCCATGCTGCTGACCATCGACGTGGGCAACACGAACACCGTTTTCGGCATCTGGGACGGAGAGCGGTTCCTGGCAACCTGGCGCACCGCGACCGAGGTGCAGCGGACCGCGGATCAATATTACGTGTGGCTCAGCACGCTGATGGCGCTGCAAAAGATCGACGTGACCATCGACGCGGTCATCGTCTCGTCGACGGTGCCGCGCGTCGTGTTCAATCTTCGGGTGCTGTGCAACCGCTATTACGATTGCCGGCCGCTGGTCGTGGGCAAACCCGATTGCGCGCTGCCGGTCGATGTGCGGGTCGATCCGGGCACGCAGGTGGGCCCCGACCGGCTTGTAAACACGGTGGCCGGGTACGACCTGCACGGTGGCGATATCATCGTCGTCGATTTCGGAACGGCGACGACATTCGACGTGGTGGCTGCCGACGGGGCCTATATCGGGGGGGTGATCGCGCCGGGGGTGAACCTGTCGCTGGCCGCGCTGCACGAGGCTGCGGCGGCACTGCCCCTTGTCGACGTGACCATGCCGCCCCAAGTCATAGGACGCAACACGGTGGACTGCATGCAGTCCGGCGTATTCTGGGGATATATCGGCCTCGTGAGCGGCATCGTCGCGCGCATCCGCGCAGAGCGCGAGCGCCCCATGAAGGTCATCGGAACCGGCGGGCTGGCGCCTCTTTTCCAGCAGGGGGACGCGTTGTTCGACGTGTTCGAAGACAATCTGACGATGCACGGGCTGACCGTGATCCATCGCCACAATATGGAACTGGAAACAAATTGAGCGAAGAACGACTGATCTACCTGCCCCTCGGCGGGGCGGGTGAAATCGGCATGAACTGCTATGTCTACGGCTACGGCCGTCCGGGGGCCGAACGCCTCATCGTCGTCGACATGGGCGTGACCTTTCCCGACATGGACACGACGCCCGGCGTCGACCTGATCTTTCCCGACATCGCCTGGCTCGAAGAGCGCAAGGACCGCGTCGACGGGATCTTCATCACCCACGCGCATGAGGATCACGTCGGCGCCGTGGGCCACCTCTTCGGCAAGCTCGATTGCGCGGTCTATGCGCGCAGCTTTACCGCGCATCACGCGCGCCGCAAGATGGACGAGCACGGGCACAACCCCGACAAGGTGCAGACGCGCGGCGCCTGGCCCGAAACGATCACCGTGGGGCCGTTCACCGTCGGCTTCCTGCCCGTGAGCCACTCGATCCCCGAAAGCTCGGCCCTGGTCATCGACACCGCCGCGGGCCGCGTCATCCACACGGGCGATTTCAAGATCGACTACCAGCCGGGGGTGGGCGAGGCGTTCGACCGCGATCTCTGGGCCTCGGTCGCCAGGGATGGCGTCAAGGCGCTGGTCTGCGACTCGACCAACGTGTTCAGCCATCACGAAGGGCGGTCCGAATCCTCGGTCGGTCCCGAGATCCGGCGCTTCGTGTCGGAACAGGACGGGATGGTGGTCGCGACGACATTCGCCTCGAATGTCAGCCGGGTGCGCACACTGGCACAGGCGGGCGTCGATGCGGGGCGGTCGGTCTGCCTGCTGGGCCGGGCCATGAGGCGCATGATCGAGGCGTCGGTCGAAACCGGCGTGCTGACCGATTTCCCCTCGACCATCACCCCCGAAGAGGCGCGCGACTTGCCCCGCGACAACGTCATGCTGATCGTGACGGGCAGCCAGGGCGAGCGGCGCGCGGCCTCGGCGCAGTTGAGCCGGGGCAAGTATCTCGGGCTCGAACTCAAGGACGGCGACACCTTCCTGTTCTCGTCCAAGACCATCCCCGGCAACGAGCGCGAGGTGATCCGCATCATGAACGCCCTGTCGGAAAAGGGCGTCGACGTGGCCGATGACGATAACGGGCGCTACCACGTCTCGGGCCATGCCAACCGGCCCGACCTGATCGCGATGCAGGACCTCGTGAACCCGCAGATCGTCGTGCCGATGCATGGCGAACATCGCCATCTGCGCGAACACGCCAAGCTGGCCGAATCGCGCGGGCGGCTCGGGGTTCTCGCGCCCAACGGCACCTGCATTTCGCTGTCGGGCAACAAGCCCGAGGTGGTCGAATATGTCGAGACGGGCCGCACCTATCTCGACGGCTCGGTGCAGATCGGCGCGATGGACGGGGTGGTGCGCGACCGTATCCGGCTGGCGCTGAACGGGGCGGTGATCGTCACGCTCATCATCGACGAGGACGACACGCCGCTGGGCGATCCCTGGGTCGAGCTGATGGGCCTGCCCGAAACCGGACGCTCGGGCGATCTGGTCGAAACGATGGAGGCCGACCTGGCCCAGTTCATGCAGCGCGCCGACGACCGGACGCTCCGCGACGACGACAAGCTCGACGAGGCGCTGCGCCGCATCGCGCGCCAGACCGCGGTGAACGAGATCGGCCGCAAGCCCGAGGTGCGGGTGGTGGTCAGCCGGCTGAGCTGACCGCCCGCCGCGGCCCGCGCGGGCGGATAAGCAAAACGCCCGGCCTTTCGGCCGGGCGTTGTCGTTCGGAGGGCGCGTCGGGCTGGTTCAGCCCGTCATCCGCTCTTCGAAGGATTTCTCGATGAAGGTCGGCATGTGGTCGCCCATGCCCACGACGGGCTTGCCGCGGCCGCGGTCGTCGCGTCGGGTGTCGTCGCGTCGGGTGTCGTCGCGCACGGGGGCCGTGGCCTGGCTGTCCTCGGCGGGCTTGCGGCTGCTGCGTCCGCCCCTGCCGCGGCTGCGCGGCTCGCGCTCGGTCGTCTCAACGCGGGGCGTGTCGTGATCGGCATCCACCGCCTCGACCTCGGGCGCGGCCTGCGGCGCCGGGGCCTCCGATGGCGCGGTCTCGGCGGTTGTCGCGGGCGCGGCCTCGTCGGTCGCCGGTTTGGCGCGGCTGCGCGTGCGGCGGGCGCGGGGCTTGGGCGCCTCGGCATCGGCCTCGGGGGCATCGGCGGCGGGCGCGGTGTCGGCGGACGGGACAGGGGTCTTGCCGGGCAGCGCCATGCGCGGGATCGTCTTTTCGAGCAGCGCCTCGACATCCTCGAGATTGCGCTCGTCCGCGGTCGAGCAGATCGTGATCGCCTTTCCGTCGCGCCCGGCGCGGCCGGTCCGGCCGATGCGGTGGACGTAATCCTCGGCATGGCTCGGCACGTCGAAGTTGAACACATGGCTGACGCTGGGCACGTCGAGCCCGCGCGCGGCCACGTCCGAGGCGACGAGGATCTTGAGATCGCCGGCCCGGAACTGGTCGAGCGTCGCCGTCCGCTGCGACTGGTCGAGATCGCCATGGATCGGCGCCGCGTCATAGCCGTGCTTTTTCAGGCTCTTGGAGACGGCATCCACGTCGATCTTGCGGTTGCAGAAGATGATGCCGTTGGTCAGCTTGTCGCCCTCTCCGTCGAGAACGGCCCGAAGCGCGGCGCGCTTTTCCGAGGCCGCGCGGTCGCGGCGCGACGGCTCGAAGGGCACGACGAACTGGTCGATGCTTTCCGAGGCCGTCGCCTGGCGCGCGACCTCGACCCGGTGGGGGTTCGACAGGAAGGTGTTGGTGATCCGCTCGATCTCGGCCGCCATGGTGGCCGAAAAGAACAGCGTCTGCCGGGTGAACGGCACGAGGCTGAAGATCCGCTCGATATCGGGGATGAACCCCATGTCGAGCATCCTGTCGGCCTCGTCCACGACCATGATCTTGACGTCGGTCAGCAGCAGCTTGCCGCGCTCGAAATGATCGAGCAGGCGGCCCGGCGTGGCGATCAGCACGTCGACGCCCTTGTCGATCAACTGGTCCTGTTCCTTGAACGAGACCCCGCCGATCAGCAGCGCCTTGGTCAGCTTGACGTGCTTGGCATAGGTGTCGAAATTGGCCGCCACCTGCGCGGCAAGCTCGCGCGTGGGGGCCAGCACCAGGCTGCGCGGCATCCGCGCCTTGGCGCGGCCGCGGGCCAGCAGGCTGATCATGGGCAGGGTGAAGGACGCGGTCTTGCCCGTCCCGGTCTGCGCGATGCCGAGGATGTCGCGCCCTTCGAGCGCGGCCGGGATCGCCTGGGCCTGGATGGGGGTGGGCGTCTCGTAGCCCGTTTCTTCGATTGCACGCAGGACCTTCGGTCCCAGCTTGAGGTCGCTGAATGTCGTCATGTACGTCCGTTGGATATGCGGCGGTGTTCCGCAAGATCGGGACGTCGTCCAGCGCCCCCGTTCGAGATCGCGCGCATCGCGACCCGGCCACTGTCTATCCGGGCCGGGCCGTTGCGTCAATCTTTGCCCCCGGACATGCCGCGAACGTGTCGCGGCGGGATCAGACCATCATTTCCTTGGTCGAGGACAACGCGATATCGGGCCAGTCGCGCCCGACGCGGTCGATATCCCATTGAAGGCGGGTGAGAAAAACGAGGTCGTCGTCATTGTCGAGCGCCATGTGCCCCTTGTTGGCCTCGGCAAAAGCCTCGACCTTGTCACGGGGGCCGTGGACCCATCGCGCCGAGGTGAATTGCGACGGCTCGAATCGCACCGGCAGGCCGTATTCAAGCTCGATCCGGCTGGCCAGCACCTCGAACTGGAGCGCGCCGACCACGCCCACGATGAACCCCGCGCCGAGCGTCGGCTTGAACACCTTGGCCGCGCCTTCCTCGGCGAATTGCATCAGCGCCTTGTCGAGATGCTTTGCCTTCATCGGGTCGCCCGCGCGGCAGTTCTGCAACAGCTCGGGCGCAAAGGACGGGATGCCCGTGACGCGCAGCGCCTCGCCCTCGGTCAGGGTGTCGCCGATGCGCAACTGCCCGTGATTGGGAATGCCGATGATGTCGCCGGCCCAGGCCTCTTCGGCGAGTTCGCGGTCCGAGGCGAGAAACAGCACCGGGTTCGTCACGGCCATCGGTTTCTTGCTGCGCACATGGGTCAGCTTCATCCCGCGGGTGAAATGCCCCGAGGCGAGCCGCAAGAAGGCCACCCGGTCGCGATGGCGCGGGTCCATGTTGGCCTGCACCTTGAAGACGAAGCCCGAAACCCGGCTTTCGTCGGGCGCGATCTGGCGCGGCTCGGCGGCGGTGGGCTGGGGCGGAGGGCCGTAGCGGCCGATCCCGTCCATGAGTTCCTTGACCCCGAAGGAATTGATGGCCGAGCCGAACCAGATCGGCGTCATCGTTCCGTCGAGCAGCGCCTGCGCATCGAAGGCGGGCAGCAGCTCGCGCGCCATCTCGACCTCTTCGCGCAGCGTCGCGAGCTGGGCGGGGGGGATGTGATCGGCCATGCGGGGGTCGTCGAGCCCCTTGAGCCTGACGGTCTCGGCCACGCGGTTGCGGTCGGCGCGGTCCATGAGCTCGAGCCGGTCGTTCAGGATGTCGTAGCAGCCGAGGAAGTCGCGCCCCATGCCGATGGGCCAGGACGCCGGCGTCACGTCGATGGCGAGGTTTTCCTGGATCTCGTCGATGATGTCGAAGGTATCGCGGCTTTCGCGGTCCATCTTGTTGCAGAAGGTCAGGATGGGCAGGTCGCGCAGGCGGCAGACCTCGAAAAGCTTGCGGGTCTGGCTTTCGACGCCCTTGGCCCCGTCGATCACCATCACCGCCGCATCGACCGCGGTCAGGGTGCGGTAGGTGTCTTCGGAGAAATCCGAGTGGCCGGGCGTATCGACCAGGTTGAACCGCAGCGCCTCGCCCGATTCCGCGTGGAAATCGAAGGACATGGCCGAAGCCGAGACCGAGATGCCGCGATCCTTTTCCATCTGCATGAAATCCGAGCGCGTGCGCCGCGCCTCGCCCTTGGCGCGGACCTGTCCCGCCATCTGGATCGCGCCGCCGAAAAGCAGGAACTTTTCGGTCAGGGTCGTCTTGCCGGCATCCGGGTGCGAGATGATGGCGAAGGTCCGGCGCCGCGCGATCTCGGGCGGCAGGGCGGGGGCGTTGTGCGAACGGTCTGACATGGGGCGGCATATACGGGCGCCGCGCCGGGCGCGCAATCTGGCCCCGCGCGCGGTCGGGGTTGACCGGGGCGCGACGGATCGGACAAGGTGAGTCGAACAGAGGGGGAACGCAAATGATGTCACGCGATGAGATCGCCGCCGAGCTGATCGCCGGCTGCCACGAGGGGCGGACGCGCGAGAATATCGACCGCCTTTATGCCACGGATGCCGTCAGCGTCGAGGCCATGGATATGGGGCAGGGTCGCGAGACGCGGGGCCGCGACGCCATAAAGGGCAAGCACGATTGGTGGGACGGCGCGATGGAGACGCTGTCGCAACGCATCGACGGCCCCTATCCGCACGGGCCGGACCGCTTTGCGCTGGTGTTCCATGTCGAGGCGCGGAACAAATCGGGCGGCGATGTCATCCGCAGCGAAGAGGTCGCCGTCTATCACCTGGCTGACGGCGCCATCGTGCGGGAAGAGTTTTTCTATCGCCCCGACTGATGCGCTTGCCGCCGGGGGCGCGCCATCCGGGTATTTGGAAAGAGAAGAAACAGGCCGCCGCTCAACCGACCGAGGCGCGGCGCAGGATGTCGGCGGCGGTGCGCGCGTCGATCATCCCCTCGGAGAGCTCGATCGCGCGGGCGCCGGGGTCGGAGCGTCCGAGCGTGTCGGCGAGGTGGCGCGGCAGGGTCGGGCGGGTGTGGTGATCGACCATGAGCGTCTCGGCCGCGATGCCCTCGGCATAGATGATTTCGTGCCGGTCGAAGAGAAGCTGGTAGTAATCGACGAACCCCCCTTCGGTCCGGGTGACGGTGTCGCCGTTCAGAAGGTACTTGGCCTTGATCAGCACCTCGGCCCGGCCCGCGCCCAGCCGGTCGCGGCGTTGATAGACGAAAAGGCGGTGATTGGGGCTGACCACGAGGTCGCCCGCGTTGTTGAGCGCACCCGCCGCGATGCGGATCGGCGAGAACGCCCCCAGCGCGCGCACCGTCTGCTGCCCGATCCAGCGGATTTCCTGCACGCCGTGGTCGCGGGTCAGGACGCGGTCGCCGACGGCGAGATCCTCGATCGGGACCTGCGTTCCGCGCGCCGTGGTTATGTGCGTGCCGCGCGTGAACGACACGCTGGCCGTCTCGGCAAAACGCATCCGCGCGCGCCGGCGGTCGATGGCGACGAGCGCGTAATCGACCCGCGCCGCCATCTCGGCCAGCGGAAAGACATGCACCGCGGCGATGGTGGCGCCCTCGGGCGCGATCTCGACCAGCACCATCACCTCGAGCGTGGTGCCGTCGGGCGACATGAAGGTGCAGCAGCAATCGATATGAAGGGGCGCGCCGGGCCGCCCCGTATCGGTGTCCTGCGCCACCTCGAGATGGGTGCGGCCGGGCAGGGCCAGGACCGACAGCCGCGTGCGCGCGGCGCCGGGCCCGAGCTGGTACACGTCGCCCGGCAGCAGATCGTCGGCCACGCCCAGCGGATCGCCCAGGTTGGCGCCATCGACGGCGACGAAATCCTGCGCGGGATAGACCGGCAGGCTCTGGGCGGGTGTGGGACCGGGCGGGGCGGGGGCAGTCATCTGGCGGCTCGTTGCGGGGCGGTAGAGGGCGGTATCGTGCGCGGCGCGCGGCGGCGGCCGCACCCGCCGGTGTGTCGCGAGGCAAGGCGGGGCGCGAAACGGGCGTGCGGCATCGTCGCGATCCTATGCGGGTTGGGCGATCCGGGCAATCGTCGCGCGTCAAGATGGCGAGAGCGCGGAGCCGCGATGGCCGCATCGGGGCCATCGCGTGACGGGGCGGTGCAAAGGCCGCTTTCGTGGGCGGCGCGCCGATGCTAGGCAAGCCGAAACGACGGGGATGACGCATGGATCTGGGACTGAAGGGCAAGCGGGCGCTGGTGACGGCCTCGTCCAGGGGGCTCGGGCTGGGATGCGCCGCGGCGCTGGCCGAGGCGGGGTGCGACCTGGTGATGAACGCGCGCGGGGCCGAGGCGCTCGAGGCCGCGGCGGACGACCTGCGCGCGCGTTTCGGGGTCGAGATCACAGCCGTTGCCGCCGATATCACGACCGGGGACGGCCGGGCCGAGGTGTTGGCGGCCGCGGGATCGCCCGATATCCTCGTCACCAATGCGGGCGGCCCCCCGCCCGGCATGTGGAGCGACTGGGACCGCGACGATTTCATCGCCGCGCTCGACGCCAACATGCTGACCCCCATCGCGCTGATGAAGGCCTGCCTGCCCGCCATGATCGAGCGCGGCTGGGGGCGGGTGGTCAACATCACCTCGCAATCGGTGAAATCGCCCATCGCCGTGCTGGGCCTGTCCAACTCGGCCCGCGCGGGGCTGACGGGCTATGTCGCGGGCACGGCGCGGCAGGTCGCGCCCCATGGCGTCACGATCAACAACCTGTTGCCGGGCATCCACGACACCGACCGGGCGACATCGCTCGACCGCGGGGTGAGCGAGGCCAGGGGCATCGGCCTCGACGCGGCGCGGGCCGAGCGCGAGGCGACGATTCCCGCCCGCCGCTACGGCACCGCGCAAGAGTTCGGCGCCGCCTGCGCCTTTCTGTGCTCGACCCATGCGGGGTTCATCGTCGGTCAGAACCTGCTGGTCGATGGCGGCGCGGTGAACCTCACGCTTTGAGCCTTTGGCTTGAAGACCGGGCGCGGCGCTGCTAGGCCATCTACCCGACAGCTTTGCTCAGGATTGCAGATGCCCGATGCCCCCAGGGTCCAGATCGCCGGCCTGACGCGCCGGTTCGGCGGACGGGCCGTGGTCGACGATGTGTCGCTTTCGATCGCGCCGGGGCAGGTCACCTGCCTGCTGGGGCCGTCGGGCTGCGGCAAATCGACGACCTTGCGCATGATCGCCGGGGTCGACCGACCCGATGCGGGCGAGATCCGGCTCGACGGGCGGCTCGTTTGCGATGCCGCGCGCTCGGTCCCGCCCGAGGATCGCGGCGTCGGGCTGATGTTCCAGGATTTCGCGCTGTTCCCGCATATGTCTGTCGCCGATAACGTGGCCTTCGGCCTGAGCGGATCGCGGGCCGAGAAACGGGCACGGGCGCAGGCGCTGCTGGGGCGGGTGTCGCTCGACCGGCATATCGACGCCTATCCGCACGAGCTGTCGGGCGGCGAACAGCAGCGCGTGGCGCTGGCGCGGGCCATCGCGCCGCGCCCCCGCGTCATGCTGATGGACGAGCCGTTCTCGGGGCTCGACGACCGGCTGCGCGACGAGATCCGCGACCAGACGCTCGAGGTGCTCAAGGAAGAGGGCACCGCCGTCCTGCTCGTTACCCACGAGCCGCAGGAGGCGATGCGCATGGCCGACGAGATCGCGCTGATGCGCGAGGGCCGGATCGTGCAGACGGGTGCGCCCTATAACATCTACAACAATCCCGTCGATCGCGAGGCCGCCGGGTTCTTCAGCGATATCAACGTCATATCCGGCGAAGTGAACGGGGCGCTGACGCAGACCCCCTTTGGCCAATTCCTGGCGCCGGGCGTGCCGGACGGCACGCGGGTCGATATCGTGATCCGGCCCCAGCATCTCAGGATCGATTTCGACCGGGCCGGGCGCGGGCCCAACCCGACCCCGCAGGACGGCACGCCCGCCCGCGCCGTGGTCGAACGCGCGCGGTTCATCGGGCGCGAAAGCCTGGTCGAGTTCCGGCTCGAGGCCGGGCCGTGCCTGACCGCGACGGTGCCATCGGTGTTCCTGCCCAAGCCGGGGACGCCGATGTGGCTGGCGATCCGGCGCGACCGGTGTTTCGTCTTTCCGCAGGCAAAAGAATCCTGATCTAAACAATCAGGATTGACCGGCCGGCACGATCGTGGTTCCCTGCGGTCATGTTTTCCATGACGGAGCCTGTCCCGTGCCCGGCAATCCCCCCCTTTCCGACGCTGCCACCCGCGGTGCCATCGCCGTGACCCGTATCGAAGCGATGTCCGCGATGGAGCGGCGCGCGATCCTCGCGATGCGGCTCTGGTGCGCGGGCGGGGTGCATCGCGACGAGATGGATGCCGATTTCGCGCGGCTCGGCCCCGAGGCGGGTCGGCGCACGGCGCGGGCCTTTCGCGACCTCGTGACCATCCTGGCCGAGATGGGGCGGCGTCCGCTGATGACCCATGCGCCGGGATGTGCCTGTGTCGGATCGGACGAGGCCATCTTTGCCCATTTCGTCGCCCAGTCCGCGACGGGCGAACGCGACGAGGCGCTGTTGATCGCGTCTTTGCTGATGCGGCTCGACATGGCGCCGCTTGCCGTTTCGCTGGCCCAGCAGGTGGGGCTGGCCTTGCTGCGCGGCCCGGCCGATCTGCGCACCGAACCCGCGGCGCCCCGGCCGAGGACGGCCCGGCTGCACTGACCGGGTGCCGTTGCGCGCCTGCCGTTATTCGGCCGCCGTCGCGTGGGGCAGGGCGATGACGTTCTCGCGCGGGGTGCGGCTGCGCGAAAAGCCGAGCTCTTCGAGCAGGTCGCCGAACTCTTCTTCCATGTGGGCGAGACGGCTTTCCATCGCATCCTCTTCGATCTCGATTTCCTCGCGCTGGCGCTTGAGCTCGTAGGAGATCGTCAGCGCGCGGTCGATACGCTCGGCGAAAAGCTCGATCTCTTCCTGCCTGTGCTTGAGGAAACCCTTGGCGCGGCTCACGTTCTCGTCGCTGTAGGTCTGCGCCAATTCGCGCGAGGCGAACGACATCTCGGCCGCGGCCTCGAGGATATCGGGTTCGAGATGGCCGAGATCGGGGTGCTGGTGCAGGAACTGGATGCGTTCCTTGACGGCGTCGAACTCGGACGCGAGGTTGAACACGCCCTCGCGGTCGGCACGATGGGCGGCGTAATAGGCCTCCATCACGTCGGACATGCTGATGCGGAAATCGCGATGCGTCCGTTCGAGCCGGGTTACGCGAAAGCCCGAGGGCAGGGCCGCGAGGATGGCCACGAGGATGAAGGTCAGGGCGATTTGTACGTAAAGCCCGGCATCGGGCAGGACGGTATCGCCGAAGGTCAGGCTCAGCGAGAGGTAGGGCAGGTATCCCAGCGCCCCGGCAAGGGTTGCCGCGGCGAGGGCGAGCGTGGCCAGCCCCAGGATGATCGCCGAGATCATCTGCAAGAGGGCGGTCGTGTCGATCGTTCCGTTGCGCGCTTTCGGCGTCATCGTTTCGGTCTCCGGTTCACAAGTCGGCGGCGTTTCGCTTATGGCCTCAATCGCAGGGGGGCCGTCTGGTTCCGCGAAGGCGCGGCGCGTCCCATCACGAATCGCGCCGCCGGGCGTGCGAAAGCGCCGCGAACCCGTCGGATCGGCGCGGCTCACGGGGGAAATCCGGTTGCGTTATCAACCCGTGGCGGGGCCGGACCGCGCGGCCGCGATCAGCGGTAGTCGCGGTGATACCGGCCGCCGAGGGACGTCAGGATTTCGTACCCGATCGTCCCGGCGGCGGTCGCCAGATCGTCGATGCCCTGTTCGGGGCCGAGGATATCGAGCCGGTCGGGAATGTCGGGCAGGTGGCTGACATCGACGGTCAGGAGGTCCATCGAGACGCGCCCGACCAGCGGGCACGGCGTCGCGCCGTGAAACAGCACCGCCTCGTTGCCCATGGCGCGAATCAGCCCGTCGGCATAGCCGGCCGAGACCGTGGCGATGCGCGCATCCTCGTCCGCGATCCAGGAGGCGCCGTAGCCCACGGTTTCGCCCGCCGCGACCTCGCGGACCTGCACGACGGGGGCCGACAGCGCCACCACCGGGCGGGCCTCGGCAAAGGGCAGACCGCCATAAAGCCCGATTCCCGGCCGCGTCAGGTCGAAATGATACTCGGGCCCGAGCCCGATCCCCCCCGTCGCGGCCAGCGAACGCGGCACCTCGATGCCATCGGTCATCTCGTGGAACACGGCAAGCTGGCGGCCGTTCATCGCGTCCTCGGGATCGTCGGCGCAGGCGAGATGGCTCATCACGAGCCGGGGCCGCTGCGCCAGCACCAGATCGCGCGCCGCCGCCCATTCGGCCGGTTCCAGCCCCAGCCGGTTCATCCCGGTATCGAGCTGGATGCCGAAGGGGTGGTCGCCCAGCGTTTCGAAATGGCGGGTCAACTGCTCGATGGAATTGAGCAGCGGCACCATGTCCGCCGCGGCGATGGCATCGGCATCGCCCGCCATATGCCCCGAAAAGAGCAGGATCTCGGCCTCGGGCAGGGCCGCGCGCAGGGCGGCGCCCTCTTCGGCGACGGCGATGAAGAAACGCCGCGCACCGGCCTCCCACAAGGCGCGGGCGACGGGGGCGATCCCCAGGCCGTAGGCATCGGCCTTGACCACCGCGCCGGTGGCGCAGTCCGCCCCGCTCAGCGCATCGAGCGCGCGCCAGTTATCGGCGAGCGCGGCGAGATCGACGGTCAGATGTGCGGTTCCCATGGGGCCGTCATTTTCCGGCGCGCCCCGAAGGTCAAGCGCCAAGCCGCCGCGCGGGCCCCTGCGCGGCGGGTTGTTGCCGCCCGCGCTCAGCGCAGTTCGTTCGCGCCGTCCTGATAGGGCTTCACGAGGTTGCCGAAGCGGGTGAACTGCCCCTCGAAGCTGAGATGGACGGTGCCGATGGGGCCGTGGCGCTGCTTGCCGATGATGACCTCGGCGCGGCCGTGCAGCCGCGCCATCTCGTCCTGCCATGCGGCCATCTTGTCGAGCTCGTTCTCGCCCGGCTTCTCGCGTTCCTTGTAGTACTCCTCGCGGAACACGAACATCACCACGTCCGCATCCTGCTCGATCGAGCCGGATTCGCGCAGATCGGAAAGCTGCGGGCGCTTGTCCTCGCGGTTCTCGACCTGCCGCGAAAGCTGGGACAGCGCAACGACGGGGATGTCGAGCTCCTTGGCGATCGCCTTGAGACCCTGCGTGATCTCGGAGACCTCGTTCACGCGGCTGTCCTTGGCCGAGGCCGGGCGCACGAGCTGGAGGTAGTCGACGATCAGCACGTCGAGTCCCCATTCGCGCTTGAGCCGGCGGGCGCGGGCGGCGAGCTGGCTGATCGGCAAGGCCGGGGTGTCGTCGATATAGAGCGGGCAGGCCTCTAGATCCTTGGCCGCGTCGATGAAGCGGCGGAACTCGGCCTCGGTCATGTCGCCGCGGCGGATGCGTTCCGACGGCACCTCGGCCGCCTCGGACAGGACGCGGGCGGCAAGCTGCTCGGCGCTCATCTCGAGGCTGAAGAACCCGACGACGCCGCCATTCTGGGGCGAACGGTCCCCGCCGGGCCCCTCGCGATAGGCCTTGGCGATGTTGAAGGCGATGTTGGTGGCCAGCGAGGTCTTGCCCATCGACGGGCGCCCGGCGAGGATCAGCAGGTCGGAGCGGTGAAGCCCGCCCAGCTTGGCGTCCATGTCGGCCAGACCGGTGGACAGCCCGGCCAGACCGCCCGCGCGGCCATGCGCGGCGTTCGCGTTCTCGACGGCCTCGGTCACGGCGCGCAGGAAGGACTGAAAGCCCTGGTTCACCTGCCCAGCCTCGGCCAGCGAATAGAGCCGCTGCTCGGCCTCGACGATCTGGTCGCGCGGCTCGTTCGTCTCATCGACCCGCGCGGCCTTGCCGGCGATGTCGCGGCCGAGCTCGATCAGTTTCCGCCGCACGGCGAAATCATAGATCATCTGCGCATAGTCGCGCGCCGCATAGGACCCCACCGCCGCGCCCGCCAGCCGCACGAGGTATTCCGGCCCGCCAAGCTCGTCGATGCCCGGCATGTCGGCGAGGAACGCCTTGAGCGTCACCGGCGAGGCCAGCGTGTTGATGGCGATCCGGTTGGCCGCCACCTCGAAGATGCGGCGATGCACCGGGTCGTAGAAATGCTCGGCCCCGATGATCTGGGCGACCCGGTCGTAGAGATCGTTATTGGTGAGGATCGCGCCCAGAAGCTGCTGTTCGGCCTCGATGGAATGGGGCAGCACCTCGGTCCGCGCCGCGTCGCCCGCGGCACCGGGGGCCGCCCCCGGACCGCCCGGACGTATCACTGTAACCTGCGTCATCGCCCTGCCATCCCCGGTTTGGGTTCATTCGTCGCCCGTGGATCTACCGCGGGATGCGGCGCCCCTTCAACGGGTGAGATGGGGGATAACTCGCGGGCGTGAGCCACCCTATCATGGGTGCCGGTCGATTGCGCCCCCAAGATACGGTGGCCGCCCGGCAGGCATGGGGGGCGAAGTTATCCCCCGCCGTCCCCGCGCCGCGCGTCCTGCCAGGCGCGCGGGCTGACGAGGAACGACTCGACCTCGCGCAGCGTCCCGGCGTCGAAGGCCGCGCGGGCGCGCGCCTCGGCCAGCACGTCCCACCAGGTGCAGAGCGCATGCAGCCGGACGCCGTGCCCCTCGAGCGTCGGGACCGTCTCGGGAAAGATGCCGTAGGAAAAGATGACCGCGGTATGGGCGCAGGTCGCCCCGGTGTCGCGAATCGCGTCGACGAAGCTCAGCTTGGAGCCGCCATCGGTGGTCAGGTCCTCGATCAGCAGAACGCGCTGTCCCTCGCGCATCAGCCCCTCGATCCGCGCGTTGCGCCCGTAGCCCTTGGGCTTTTTCCGCACATAGGCCATGGGCAGGGCCATCCGCTCGGCCACCATGGCGGCAAAGGGGATGCCGGCCGTCTCGCCGCCCGCCACGATGTCGAATGCTTCGAACCCCGCGTCGCGCATGACGGTGACGGTCAGGAAATCCATCAGCGTGGCGCGCAGCCGCGGAAACGAGATCAGCCGCCGGCAGTCGATATAGGTCGGCGAGGGCAGGCCGCTGGCCAGGGTGAACGGCTCGGCCGCGTTGAAATGCACCGCCCCCACCTCGAGCAGCATGCCCGCCGACAGCCGCGCGATCTCTTCGGCGGGGGGAAAGCCCGTGGGGATCATGCCGGCGCGCCGGGGCTGTAGGCGACGGGGTTGCGATAGGTCATGCGCCGCACCGACCCGGTCTTTGAGCGCATGAGGATCGTCTCGGTCGTGAGATAGCCCGGCTCGCGGCGAATGCCGGGCAGGATCGAGCCGTCGGTGACGCCCGTCGCGGCAAAGATCACGTCCTGCGTCACCATGTCGTCGCGGGTGTAGACGCGGTCGAAATTGGTCACGCCGGCCTTGCGCGCGCGGTCGCGTTCGTCGTCGTTGCGAAAGATCAGCTTGCCGAAGATCTGCCCGCCCATGCATTTCAGCGCGGCGGCGGCCAGCACGCCCTCGGGGGCGCCGCCCGAGCCCATATACATGTCGATGCCGGTCCGCTCGGCCTCGGCGGTGTGGATCACGCCGGCCACGTCGCCATCGGTGATGAGCCGGATCGCGCAGCCGGTGGTGCGCAGCTCGGAGATCAGCGCCTCGTGGCGGGGGCGTTCGAGGACGCACACGGTGATGTCGCGGGTCGAGACGCCCTTGGCCGCGGCCAGCGCCGAGACGCGTTCGGCGGGGCTCATCGCCATGGTGACGATCCCCGACTTGAAGCCCGGCCCGATGGCCAGCTTGTCCATGTAGACGTCGGGTGCATGCAGCAGCGATCCGCGCGGCCCCATGGCGATCACGGTCAGGGCGTTGGGCATGTCCTTGGCCGTCAGCGTCGTGCCCTCGAGCGGGTCGAGCGCGATATCGACCTCGGGGCCCTTACCGGTCCCCACCTCCTCGCCGATATAGAGCATCGGGGCCTCGTCGCGCTCGCCCTCGCCGATGACGACCGTGCCCGCGATGTCGAGCTTGTCGAGCTGTTCGCGCATGGCGTTCACGGCGGCCTGGTCGGCGGCTTTCTCGTCGCCGCGGCCGATGAACTGCGCCGAGGCGAGCGCCGCGGCCTCGCTGACGCGGGCAAGCCCGAGGGACAGCATACGGTCGTTGAAATCGGGCCTGGCCATCGGCGGGCACTCCGTTCTGGCGCGGCCGGGGTGGCGCGGCGCGTTCGGGGCCGGGTCTAGCGCGCGCGCCGCGCCGCGCACAAGTCCGTTACCGGAACCATGACGCAATGGGGCGCGCGGGGTCGCCTGGGCGCATCGCGAGCCGGCTCAGACGGCAAGCGTCTCGATCCGCAGGGCGACCGGGTCGCCGGCCAGAACGCCGGTCCGCCCCATGCTCTCGATGGCCTCGTCGAGCGAGGCCCGCGCCGCCTTGTGCGTCACGATCAGGACCGGGGCGACGGTCTCGGCGTGGTCGTACTGGCGCATCCGGTCGATCGAGATGCCCGCCTCGCCGAGGCAGGCGGCGATCTTGGCCAGCGCGCCCGGCTTGTCGTGCAGATCCATCCGCAGGTAATAGGGCGAGGGCGTGCCGGCCGTGGCGCGGAACGGCCGCGCGAGCGTCCCGGCGGGCTGGCCGAAGACCGGCATCCGCGTGCCGCGCGCGATATCGGCGACGTCGGCCATCACCGCGCTGGCGGTCGGGCCTTCGCCCGCGCCCGCGCCGCGCAGCACGATCTGGCCCACCGCGTCGCCGTCGAGCACGACCATGTTCGTCGCGCCCTGCAACTGGCCCAACGGCGATTTCGCGGGCACGAGGCAGGGCGCCATCCGCGCCTCGAGCCCCCGTCCCGTCATCTGCGCGACGCCCAGCAGCTTGATGCGGAACCCCAGGTCGGCCGCGTGGCGGATATCGGCGATGGATACCCGCTCGATCCCCTCGATGGCGACGCCCTCGAAATCGACCCGCGTGCCATAGGCCAGCGCGGCGAGCAGGGCGAGCTTGTGCGCCGCGTCGATGCCGCCCACGTCGAGCTGGGGATCGGCTTCGAGATATCCCAGCGCGTGGGCCTCGGCAAAGACCGTGTCATAGGGCAGCCCCGCATCCTCCATCCGGGTGAGGATATAGTTGCAGGTGCCGTTCATGACGCCCATCACCCGCTTGATGCGGTTGCCCGCCAGCCCCTCGGACAGGGCCTTGATGCAGGGAATGCCGCCCGCGACCGCCGCCTCGAAGCGGAGCGCGACCCCGGCCGCCTCGGCCCGTTCGGCCAGCGCGTGACCGTGCACGGCCAGCATCGCCTTGTTGGCGGTGACGACATGCTTGCCTGCGTCGATGGCCGCCTCGACCGCGGCACGCGCGACCCCGTCCTCGCCGCCGATCAACTCGACGAAGATGTCGACATCGTCGCGCCGGGCCAGCGCGACGGCGTCGTCCTCCCAGGCGTGGGCGGACAGGTCGATGCCGCGGTCGCGGCCGCGCTCGCGCGCCGAAACCGCCGTGACCGCGATTTCGCGCCCGGTGCGCCGGGCCAGCAGGTCGGCATGGGCGGCGACGATGCGCATCACGCCGACGCCGACGGTCCCGAGGCCTGCGATCCCGAGGCGAAGCGTGGTGGTCATGGCGGCGGTCTCCGGGGTTGGCTGAGCGGCGGGCAGTCCGCGCGACGCGCGGACCTGCGGCCGGGGCTTAGCCGCATTCGCGCCGGCCCGCCAGACCGGCGGCCCCGGCCCGGCCGGTCACGTGGCCGCGGCGGCACGGCCCTGCGCCGCGCGCAGCCGCGCCAGTGCCGCGCGCAGCCGCTCGCGATCCTCGGGGCTGAGCGCGCCGCCGCGCATCACCGCCGCGCGCGCCCGCAGATCCGCCGCCCGCGTCTCGAGCGAACGCGTCAGCGCGGGCGTCACCCGCGCGGGCGCGGGGGCTGTGGCGAGAATCCGTTCGACCGGCACGAGCAGCGGCCATTGGCCCGGCGCCGCGCGATCGATATCGGCAAAGGGCCGCCCGGTCTGGGGCAGGGCGCAGGCGGCCAGCGCGGCGGCGAGGACGAAAGGGGCGAGCGGGGGCATCGCGGCTCCGGCAGGGGAAACGGCACCGGGCGCGGGGCGCGGCGGCACCAGACTAGCCGCTTGGCCCCCGCGCGGGCAATCGCGCTTTTCCGCGGCGCGCGGTCGGGGTAGGCGAGGGGGATGGATCACGCGCCCGACACGCTCGCCCGCCTCGAGGCCTCGCCGCCGCGCCGCATCTTTGCCGCGGCCGTGCTGGGGGGGCTCGCCGCGTTGCTCGCGTGGCTCGCCGCGGCGGGGGGCGGCACGCTCGCCGGGGTGCTGGCGCTGCTGGCGCTGGCCGCGGGCTGCGCCTTTGCCGCCGTGAGCCTTTGGCGTGCGACCGGCTGCGCCATCGTGCTGACCGGCGACGCGCTGCGCGAAGAGGGCGGGCGCGTCCTCGCGCCGATCTCGTCCATCGCGGCGGTCGACCGGGGAATGTTCGCGGCCAAGCCCTCGGGGGGGTTCATCCTGCGGCTCGACCACGGGGCGGGGTTCGCCTGGGCGCCGGGGATGTGGTGGCGCATGGGCCGGCGCGTGGGCGTGGGTGGCGTCACCGCCGGGGCGCAGGCGCGCAGCATGGCCGATATCCTGGCGCTGCGCCTTGCGCGGGGCGATCACAAGGCCGGGTCATAGCCGATCTTTGCCAGGAACCGGGGCGAGGTGACGGTGATATTGCCGAAGGTCCGCTTGTCGATCCCGGTCTTGAAGGGCGGGTCGTAATCCATCCAGGTCTCGAGCACGATGATCCGGTCGCCGTCGAACAGGGTCGGCACGCGCGGCAGCACCGTCGATAGCGTCTCCTGGGTCAGCGGCGGCTGGCCGCCATCGGTGCTGTCGGACCAGTCGAGGTAGTGCTTGTCGTCGCTCTTGTTCCAGTGCAGCAGCGTCACCCGCAGCGAGGTGCTGGATCTGCCGCCCGAAAGATGGTCGTAGATCCGCCCCAGCCCGTCGACGTAGTTCGGCCCGAGCGAGGTGCGCGTGCGCGAGATCATGTCCGACAGCGAATAGGAGATCCTGAGATTGGCCGTCTGCGTGCGGTAGCCGTCGACATAGACCAGCGTCGCCAGCACCCCCCAGATGAGAAGCGGCAGGATCAGCAACGTCTCGGCGACATAGGATCCGGCCTCGTCGCGGCGGAACCGACGCAGGCGGTGCGCGATGCGGGACGGCATGCTCATGGCTCGTTCACGTAAAAGGTCGTGGCAAAGATCGGCACGCCGCCCTTGCCGGGGCGGATCATGCCCGCGCCGATCCCCGTGCCGGGCAGGATCGGGTCATAGAGGATGCAAAACCGCAGCATCATCATGTCGTTCTTGCCGCCGCGCCGGTAGGACAGCACGGGTTGCACCTTTTCCGAGCGGTCGATGCAGGTCGGGCGCGTGGCGGGGGGGGTAAAGGTCGCGGGATCGACCACCGTCATCTCGAGCATCATGTTGTCGGCGCATCCGGGCAGAACCAGCGCCTCTCGGCAGACGGCCGCCTTGAGCTTGTCGGGCGTGTCGAGCCCGGCATAGCCCAGCCGCAGGTCGCGCCCGACCTCGTCGATCGCGCGCTCGAGCATGACCCGCCTGAGTTGCATCGACCCCGCCTCCATCCCCGTGAGGAAGGGCCACAGGATCAGCGGGAACATCAGCGCCATCTCGACGGTCGCGCTGCCGCGGCAGTCCCGCAGGAATTGGCGGAACGCGCGGATCACTGGCTCAGCCTCAGCTGGTTGACGGTCGAGGCAATGGCGCTGAAGGCGGTGACGATCTCGGTGCCCTTGGCGCGGAAGAAATGGTTCTCGGAGGTGGCGCAGTTCTTGACCTTGACGGCATGGTTGTCGGTCGTCTCGAACGCGACGCTGAAGATGATGACGCCCTTTTTCTTGATCTCGGTGCACATCTGTTCCATCCGGCTGTCCTTGGTCCCGCCGCCGATGACGACCATCGCGGCGTTCAGGAACTCGTTCTCGCGGGTGCTGTCGCCGTCGCGGTCCCACTGGCGGGCATAGCCGTAATCGGCGAACCAGTCGGTATTGGCGTGCTTCCAGAGCTCCTGCCAGGTCAGGCGGACATCGCTCCCGGCGGTCTTGACGGGGGGCAGTTCGCCGCCCGCCCAGTCGACATCCCAGTTGTCGGTCCGCGGGCCGGAGCATTGCCAGCCGCCCCACCAGGTCCACCAGCAATTCTGTTCGACCTTGCGCTCGACGAACTCGGTGCCGCCTTCGGATTTGCGGGCCCATTTCCGTTCATGGGGCAGCCACCAATGCTCGTCCGCATCGCGGTTCTCGTGATCGCTGTCGTATTGCGGGACAAAGACCGAGTGGATGCGCTTGCCGTCCACCCAACGGGCCCAGACATTCGAGAGATTGTCGCCGGCATAGGCGGGGTTCATCATGTGCTGGCTCGTATTCGCACCGTCCGTCATCAGCACGATGACCTTGACCCGCGTGTCGTCGTAATCCCATGGCCGGCCCTTGAACTTGGCGGCCACGACCTTGTCATCGACGAGGCCATCGACGACCTCCTCCATTCCGGGGTCGAGGAAGGCCGCGCCCCATTTCAAACCGATATCGCTCGAGGTGTTGCCGTCATCGGTCATGGCGTTGATATGCGCCTTGAGCACGGCCGGATCGTCACCCAGGATCAGCGCCCTGGACGCCGCGTCCGACCGGCAGCCCCAGCGCCGCGCCCTGTAATCGCCCGAGTTGTAGGCGGTCGACCAGGGGTCGAACCGCGCCGTCTGCCAGATCACGCTGTCGTCGTCGAGCGCGGGCGTCGAGAAGTCGGTGGACCGGAAATCGACGCAGGCGCTGTCGTCATGCGACTGCTGCACCTTGTTCATGTGTTTCAGGACATTGGCGCCGATATTGACCTGCTCGGCATAGGGCACGATCGAGATCGAGGTCTTGCCGCGCAGCGTGCCGTCGGTTTCGGTCGGGATCATGCGGTCCACGAAATCGACGGCGGCCTTCTTGAGGTTCTTGAGCCGCGAATTGCTGCCCATCGATCCCGACACGTCGAGCACCATCGACACCTCGATATCGCCCACATCCTCGCGCGCGGTGCCGCCCACCAGCGCGGGGATCCGGTCGATCCCCACGGCGGGCAGGAAGATTGTCGAGACATCGGTGCTGGCCTCGGCGGTGACGATCTTGGAGTTGAAATTGGTCACGACCTTCACGTCGTCGAGCCTGTCGGAGATGCCCGCCTTGGCGAAATGGTCCCGCACCACGGCCTTGGCGTCGAGCTGCTGATTGCGGTCGGCGGCGGCGAGGACGGCGGCGTCGAGCGTGTTCTGCATCATCACGCGGTTGTAGTCGTGACGCATGATGTCGACCGACAGCCCGCCGACGAGGATGATGGCGAGAAACAGAAGCAGCCCGACGATGACGAAGGATCCGTCCTCCTCGTCGCGGAACCGCGCGAGCCGCCGGGCGTACGCGGGCGCCTGTCCGGTCCGGATCGTCGGTTGCGTCGGTGTCATGTCGTACCCTTCCCGCAAGGCGCGCCGCATGGCGGCGCAACGGTCAAAGGCCGGTCTGACGCGGTTCCATGGCGGATCGGCGGCGGTTCTGCGGCGCCCGCGGGGCAGGGCCCGCAGGCGTGGCGCCAATCCGGTCGGAAGGTCGGGATCCGGCCCTTCAGTCCGCCAAGAACACCCCAGAATTGCGGCAGCTTTTCGGCGCGGGCAGGACGAGGGCGCGGCATTGGCCATGCGTGGGCGACGATTCAGGCGCCTCGCGCCGATCGTTGCCCCGCGCAAACGAAAAGGGGCCGCCCAAAGGCGACCCCCCTCCCGAGCCTCGCGGCCCGGATGCGTCGGTGATTACATGTCGCCCGAGGGCATCAGCACCGAGTCGATCCCGTGGATCACGCCGTTCGAGGCCTCGATATTGGCGATCTGCACGGTCGCGCCGCCCACCGTCACGGTGTCGCCGTCGATGCTGACCTCGAGCTGCTCGCCATTCACGGTGTCGAGCATCTGGCCATCGGACAGGTCGCCCGACATCGCGGCGCCCGGCACGACGTGATAGGTCAGGATCGAGGTGAGCTGATCCCGGTTCTCTTCCTGGAGCAGCGTGTCGACGGTGCCGTCGGGAAGCGCGGCAAAGGCGTCGTTGGTCGGGGCGAAGACGGTGAACGGGCCGTCGCCGTTCAGCGTCTCGACGAGGCCGGCGGCCTCGATCGCGGCGGCAAGCGTCGAGAAGTTCTCGTTGCCCTGCGCGGTCTCGACGACGGTCATGCCATCCTGGGCAAAGGCCATGCCCCCGGCAACGGTCAGGGCAGCGGTCGCGGCGATGAAGGTTCTGCGGATCATTGGTCTCTCCTGATGTCTGGCAAGCCCTGTCCCGGGCTGCGATCCACGACATAGCGCCGCCCGGCGGGTGTCGAGCGGGTGCGGCCAAACATCGCCGGTGGCGCTTGCCCGGAGGCGGCTTTCCGCGCATCATCGCGCCGCCGACCCCTGGAACCGGAGATTTCGCCCATGTCCCGCGTGCTGCTGCTGCTTCCGGCCCTCGCGCTCTCGGCCTGCGTGGGCACGGCCCCCGACACGCCGCCCGTCGCCGCCCCAGCGGCCCCCGGCATCGAGGATGTCGCCGCGGCGATGAACGCACGCGCGGGCACCGCCTTTACCGAGGACCTGACATTCGCCGGCGCCTCGGTGGTCGAGGGGCGGCTGCTGATGCGGATGGCCCATGGCGACGCGGCCTCCGAGTTCACCGAGGGCGAGCGGAGCGATTACGCCCGCCGCTTCGACACCGACTTCGCCGCGAGCCTCTGCGCGGCCGAGGCGACGCGGACGCTGATCGAAAGCTCGGGCGGGGTCGCGGTGCGCGTCACCTCGAGCGACGGCCAGCCGCTGGCGCAGGGCACCATCGACTCCTGCTGAGCGGCGCGCGGCGCTGGACACGGCCCCGGCGCGGGCCGATATTCGGGGCATGAGTCTGCCCCCCGGTTTCATGGACGAGCTTCGCAGCCGCACCAGCCTCGCGCAGGTGGTCGGCCGCAAGGTGACGTGGGATCAGCGCAAGTCGAACCAGTCGCGCGGCGATCTCTGGGCGCCATGCCCGTTCCACCACGAAAAGACGCCGAGCTTTCACGTCGATGACCGCAAGGGGTTCTATTACTGCTTCGGCTGTCACGAAAAGGGTGACGCGGTCAACTTCGTCATGGCGACCGAGAATGTCGAGTTCATCGAGGCCGTGCGCATCCTTGCCGACGAGGCCGGGCTCGCCATGCCCGAGCGCGACCCCCGCGCGGCCGAGAAAACCGACCGCCGCGCCCGCTTGATCGAGGTTTGCGAGGCCGCGCTGCGGTTCTTCGGGATGCAGCTTCGCGCGGGCGGGGGGGCGGCGGCGCGCGCCTATTTTTCGGGGCGGGGGCTGGACGACGCGGCCTGCGCGCGCTGGGATCTCGGCTTTGCCCCCGATGGCTGGCGCGGCCTCTACGACCACCTCACGGCCCAGGGCGTGGCCGAGGACCTGATCCTCGCCGCGGGGCTCGCCCGGCGGCCCGAACGGGGCGGCCAGCCCTATGACGTGTTCCGAAACCGCATCGTCTTTCCCATTCGCGATCCGCGCGGGCGTTGCGTGGCCTTCGGCGGGCGGGCGATGGACCCGTCCGACAACGCGAAATACCTCAATTCCCCCGAGACCGAGATCTTCGACAAGGGGCGGATGCTCTACAACCACGCCCCCGCGCGCGAGGCGGCGGGCAAGGGCGCGCCGCTGATCCTGGCCGAGGGCTACATGGACGTCATCGCGCTGTCCGAGGCGGGGTTCGGCGCGACCGTCGCGCCGCTCGGCACGGCGATCACCGAGCCGCAATTGCAGCTCCTGTGGCGCATCCATCCCGAGCCCGCGATCGCGCTCGACGGCGACACGGCTGGCCAGCGGGCGGCGCTGCGGGTGGTCGACCTGGCGCTGCCGCTGCTCGAGGCGGGGCGGTCGCTGCGGTTCTGCCTGATGCCCGCGGGGCAGGACCCCGACGACCTGTTGCGCGCCGGCGGCCCCGCCGCGATGGAAGACGTGCTGGCGGCCTCGCGCCCGATGGTCGATCTGTTGTGGCAGCGGGCGACCGAAGGCCGCGTCTTTGACAGTCCCGAACGCCGCGCCGCGCTCGACGCCGATCTGCGCGCGGTGCTGGGGCGCATCCGCGACGGCGCGGTGAAGCGGCATTACGGCGACGCCTTCAAGGAACTCCGCTGGAAGCTCTTTCGCCCCCGCGGGCCCGACCGGCCCGACGGGCGCGGGCGCGCCGCATGGCGCAAGGGCCCCGAGCCGGGAACCGGCGCGGCGCGCGTGTCCGACCTGGCGCAGGGTGGCGACGTGCAGGCCATCCGCGAGACGGTGGTTCTGGCGCTGATCCTCAAGTTTCCGGCGCTCTTGCCGCGGTTCGAGGCGGCGCTGGCCCGGATCTCCTTCGCCGAGGCCGGGCGCGACCGCGCGATGCAGGCCCTGCTGGCGGTCGCCGCCCCCGAACCCGGTGCCTGCCGCGACGCGGTGGAGCGGGCAATCGGCGTCGCCGCCCTTGAAAAGCTGCTGGCGGCGCGCCATCTGGCGATTCTGCCTGCCTTGCGGGGCGACGATCCCGATCTCGCGGCGCAGTGCCTGGCCGAAGAACTCGCCAAGCTGACCGCGCGCCACGGGGCGGAGCGGGAGCTTGTCGAGGCGCTGGAGGATATCGCGCGCGTTCCCGACGAGGCGCTGACATGGCGTCTGCGCAAGGCGCGCGAGGCCATCGCCGCGGCTGAGCGTGCCGAGTCCGAGGATCGCTCCGAGATCGAGCGCGCGGCAAACGGTGCGCGGCTGAAAAAGGACGAGAAGGACGCGCTCGACGGCCTGTTGCGGCGAATCGGCTTCGGGGGCGAATCATGATGCCGGATGGCCCGGCTTGTATGGGCCATCCCCGGCAAGTTTGTTATGGGTCGGCGAGGCCCGGTTGTGCGAATCACTGATTCGCCGCTGTGATTCGCCGGGGTCCGGGGACAGTCCCGGCGACGAAAGGGGAGTGCCGGATGGCGACCAGGGAAACCACCGAAGATCGCAAGCCCGACGAGTCCGATGGCGAGGTCATGCTCGACATGAGCCAGACCGCCGTCAAGAAGATGATCGGCGAGGCGCGCGAACGGGGCTACATCACCTATGACCAGCTCAACCAGGTGCTGCCGCCCGACCAGGTGAGCTCCGAGCAGATCGAGGACGTGATGTCGATGCTCTCGGAAATGGGCATCAACATCATCGAGGAAGAAGAGGCCGAGGACGGCACCAAGCCCTCGACCGAGATCGCGACCACCTCGGGCTCGCGCGATGTCGCCGTGTCCTCGACCGAGACCGAGAAACTCGACCGCACGGACGACCCGGTGCGCATGTACCTGCGCGAGATGGGGTCGGTCGAACTGCTCAGCCGCGAGGGCGAGATCGCCATCGCCAAGCGGATCGAGGCCGGGCGCAACACGATGATCGCGGGCCTGTGCGAAAGCCCGCTGACCTTTCACGCGATCACGATCTGGCGCGACGAGCTCCTGAACGAAGAGATCCTGCTGCGCGACGTGATCGACCTCGAGACGACCTTCGGGACCCAGATGGGCGAGGGTGACGAGGCGCCGGTGGTCGGCAATCTCGACGCGGCCGCCTCGGCGCCGGCGGGCGGGCAGGCGCGCGGCCATGCCGAGCCCGAGCTCGACGCCGACGGCAACCCCATCGCCAAGAACGACGACGACGAGGACGAGGACGAACAGGCCAACATGAGCCTCGCCGCCATGGAGGCGGCGCTGAAACCGCGCGTGCTCGAGATGCTCGACGTGATCGCGGACGACTATACCCAACTGTCCGAGATGCAGGACCTGCGCATGTCGGCCACCCTCAACGAGGATGGCCGTTTCTCGAAATCCGAAGAGGCCCGCTATCAGAAGCTGCGCGGCGAGATCGTCGTTCTGGTCAAGGAGCTGCACCTCCACAACAACCGGATCGAGGCGCTGATCGACCAGCTTTACGGCATCAACCGCAAGATCATGTCGATCGACAGCGCCATGGTGAAGCTCGCCGACCAGGCCCGCATCAACCGGCGCGAGTTCATCGACGAGTATCGCGGCGCCGAGCTCGATCCCACCTGGATCGAGCGGATGTCCGAGAAATCGGGCCGCGGCTGGCAAAGCCTGCTGGAGCGGTCGCGCGACAAGCTCGAGGAGCTGCGCGGCGAGATGGCGACCGTCGGCCAGTATGTCGGCGTCGACATCTCGGAATTCCGCCGCATCGTGCAGCAGGTCCAGAAGGGCGAGAAAGAGGCGCGTCAGGCCAAGAAGGAGATGGTCGAGGCGAATCTGAGGCTCGTCATCTCGATTGCCAAGAAATACACCAACCGCGGCCTGCAATTCCTTGATCTCATTCAAGAAGGCAATATCGGCCTGATGAAGGCCGTCGACAAGTTCGAGTATCGCCGCGGCTACAAGTTCTCGACCTACGCGACATGGTGGATCCGGCAGGCGATCACCCGCTCCATCGCCGACCAGGCGCGCACGATCCGCATCCCCGTCCACATGATCGAGACGATCAACAAGCTGGTGCGCACGGGCCGCCAGATGCTGCACGAGATCGGGCGCGAACCGACCCCCGAGGAACTGGCCGAAAAGCTCCAGATGCCGCTCGAAAAGGTCCGCAAGGTGATGAAGATCGCCAAGGAGCCGATCTCGCTCGAGACCCCCATCGGCGACGAGGAGGACAGCCAGCTCGGCGATTTCATCGAGGACAAGAACGCGGTCCTGCCGCTCGATTCGGCCATTCAGGAGAACCTGAAGGAGACGACGACCCGCGTTCTGGCCTCGCTCACCCCGCGCGAGGAACGCGTTCTGCGGATGCGGTTCGGCATCGGGATGAACACCGATCACACGCTCGAAGAGGTCGGCCAGCAGTTCAGCGTCACCCGCGAACGCATCCGCCAGATCGAGGCCAAGGCCCTGCGCAAGCTCAAGCATCCCTCGCGCTCGCGCAAGCTGCGGTCGTTTCTCGACCAGTAAAGTATGGGGTCCGGGCCGCGCGCCCGGACCCGGTTCGCCACACCGTTAAGGTGTCGTTCAGCCTGTCGGGCGAGCGTGCTTGACAGGATGGATCAAAAGGCGAACGTTCGGGGCGATCCGATTTCGCTGGAACCGCCCCGATGCCCGACATGCCCGTGACCCTGCCAGATGCGATCCTTGTGGGCGCGATCCTCGCCCTTTGCATCGCGCTTGTCGCCCTGTGGCGGCGGGGGGCAGGGATGCAGGCCCGTTGCGACGGGCTTATAGCCGATATCGCCGTGAGAGAGGCGCGGCTGCGAGACGCCGCCACCCGGTCCGAGGCGGATCGGGACCGGATCGCGCGTCTCGATCGCGACACCGCCGGGTTGTCGGCCGATCTGCGCGGGCTCGAGGCGCGGCTGAAGGATGCCGCCGCCGAACGCGACCGCGCCGCCCGCGAGGCGGCCGAGGCCCGCACCCGCGTCGAAGACGCGCTGGCCACCGCCCGCAAGCGGAACGACGATCTCGGCCGCGAGAACGAGGGGCTCAAACGCGACATGGCCGCGCGCGCGCAGGCCCACGAGAAAGAGGTCGCGTTGCTCAAGGAGTTGCGCGAGGACATGACCGGCCGCTTTGCCGCGCTGGCCGACGAATTGCTCAAGACCAACGGCGAGACCTTCGGGAAAACCAATCGCGAACGGATGGAGGCGCTGCTTGCCCCGATGCGCGAGCAGGTCGACCATTTCCAGCGCGAATTGCGCGAGGCGCATACCCACGCCGCCAAGGACCGCGAGCGCCTCAAGACCGAGATCGAACAGCTCTCGCGCCGCTCGGAACAGGTCAGCCAGGAGGCGGTCGCCCTGACCCGCGCGCTCAAGGGCGAAAAGCAGAAACAGGGGGCCTGGGGCGAAATGGTGCTCGAACGGCTTCTCGAGGATTCGGGCCTCACGCGCGGGCGCGAATACGAGACGCAGTTCCACGTCGCGGATCCCGATGGCGGACGGCGCCGGCCCGACGTGGTCGTGCGCCTGCCCGCGGGCAAATGCGTGGTGATCGACGCCAAGGTGTCGCTGGTGGCCTACGAGGCCGCCGTGAACGCGCCCGACGAAGACGAGCGTTCGCGCCAGTTACGCGCCCATGTCGCTGCCGTCCGCGCGCATATCGACGCACTGGCCGCGCGCGATTATGCCGCGATGGTCGACGGATCCGTCGATTACGTCCTGATGTTCATGCCGGTCGAGGGCGCGCTGGCCGCGGCGCTGGAACTGCAGGGCGACCTGACCGCCTATGCCATTGCGAAACGTGTCGGCATCGCCACGCCCACGACCCTGATGATGGCCCTGCGCACCATCCAGCATGTCTGGGCCGTCGAGAATCGGCAGCGTAACGCCGAGGAAATCGCGCGGCGTGCGGGCCACCTGCACGACAAGATGGCCGGCGTGATCGAGGCTTTCGACAAGGTGGGCACCCATCTCGGCCGCGCGCAGGAAGAGCATACCAAGGCGCTCGACCGGATGGCGCGGGGATCGGGCAACGTGTTGGGGCAGTTCGACAAGCTCCGCCGCCTCGGTGCCCGCACCAACAAGGAAATGGCCGTGGGCTTCGACCCCGAGGATGACGATGCGGAGGATGGCGACGATGACACCCCGCCCCGCGCCATCCCCGCCCGCACCGAGGCCGCCGAATGACCCGGCCCGCTTCGCCGGCCCTCCGGCGGGCGGCCCCCGCGATCAGGTGCGGTTCGCCTGGTTCCGGTCGGCCGTCGTCCCAGGCCCGGTCGGCTTGCCGTTATCGTCGTCATCGGGCGGGGTCGGGGCCGCGCGCACCGGCGCCTTTCGCGGCATGGGCGTATTCGTCGCCTGTTCGGGGTCGTTCGTGGTGCCGCGCGTATGCGCCGGGTGGTCGTCGTCTCTGTCGTGATTGGACATTCGCTCTCTCCTTGGGGATCACGGAACGAAACGCACACCCGCGCCCTTTCGATCCACGTTCAACGGAGATCCCCCATGCGCCCGATCCGCGTCGCCGCCGCCTTCGCCGCCCTGATCTCGACCGCGCTCCCGGCCCAGGCCTGGACCGCGCGCAACGGAATGGCGGTCGAACCGCTTTCCCCGTCGAGCTTTTCCGTCGCCTGGACGGGCCGGGCCGGGGCCCGGAATTTCTGGTGCGCGGCCGGGGATTACGTGACCCGCAACCTGACCCTGCCGCCCGCCACCAAGATCTATCGCTATTCCCCCCCGATCCGCCAAAGCGGGGAGGGCATCGTTTTCGGCCTCGATCCGGCGCGGGCCACGGCGACCGGGCTGATCCGGCTTCAGGGCGGGCTCGGCGTGACCGCTGCCCATGCGCGACTTCTTTGCGAGCGGCCGCAGGATGATTGACGAGATCCGCGTGACGACCCGCGGCCCCGGATTTTACGAGATCACCGACCGCGTCGCGGCGTCGGTTCCCCCGCGCGACGGCGTGCTTACCCTGTTCGTGCGGCACACGTCCTGTTCGCTCGTCATTCAGGAAAACGCCGACCCGGATGTGCAGCGGGACCTGATGGGATGGATCGACCGGCTGGTGCCACGCGCGGATGAGCCCGACATGCGCTGGGTGCGCCACCGCGCCGAAGGGCCCGACGACATGCCCGCCCATATCAAGGCCGCGCACCTTCCGGTCAGCCTGTCGATCCCGGTCGATGGCGGCCGGATGTGCCTCGGTACATGGCAGGGCATCTATCTATGGGAACATCGCGACGCGCCCCATGATCGCCGCATCGCCCTTGCCTTTCCCTGATGCCGCAGGCGCGTCTGCCTAGTTTTGCGGCATGAGAAAGACCTCGCGGATGGCCGCACGCTCGGGCGCGGTCAGCGCGTGCATGACGGCATCGGCGACGTCCTCGGGTTTGAGCTTGTCGGGCTGGCCTTCGTCGAAGAACGGCGTGTCGACCATTCCGGGCGCGATCACGGTACACCGCCCGCCCCATTCGCGCATCTCCTCGGCAA
The DNA here is from genome assembly GCF_004358695.1 of Palleronia sediminis. Taxonomy (GTDB): domain Bacteria; phylum Pseudomonadota; class Alphaproteobacteria; order Rhodobacterales; family Rhodobacteraceae; genus Palleronia; species Palleronia sediminis. The sequence goes on along the minus strand of NZ_SNAA01000001.1, from coordinate 317,853 downwards.
GGTTGCCGGCATAGCCGTGGACGAACCACTTGGTCGCGCCATAGATCGAGCCGGCGATATGGCGCCGTCCCGCCGCCGATCCGGTCAGCACCATCGTCCCGCGCGTCTTTTTCAGCTCGGGCAAGCTGGCGCGCACGGTCCAGAGCAGCCCCGTCACGTTCAGCGCGACCATGCCCGCGATGTCGTCCGCATCCCCCTCGACGATCCCCGGCCTGGCCATGCCGCGCCCGGCATTGGCAAAGGCCGCGTCGAGCCCGCCGAATTTCTCGACCGCCCGCGCCACGGCCTGCTGCTGCGCGGCGAGGTCCGTCGCATCGCCGGGCAGCGCGAGGGCCTGCGCGCCGATCTCGTCGGCCAAGGCGCGCAGCTTGTCCTCGGACCGCGCGAAAAGCGCCACGTTCCAGCCTGCGGCGGCGGCATGGCGCGCGGTTTCGGCGCCGATTCCCGACGATGCCCCGGTGATGAAAAGCGTTTTCGTCATGCGACTCAGTCCTTTCGATGATTGAGACCTCGGAACGTGGTCGCTTTGCATCGGTTCTCAAGCCCCGTATCTAGCGCGGGGGATTGCGCCCTACCCAATCGGCGGGGGGCGGCCTATGGTGATAGCGGTCGGAGGCCCGGCCGAGCCGAGGGAGGGTTCATGCGCTGCCCGTTTTGCCTGAACCAGGATACGCAGGTTAAGGATTCGCGTCCGGCCGAGGAAAACGTCGCCATTCGCCGGCGCCGTCTTTGCCCGGCCTGCGGCGGCCGGTTCACCACCTACGAAAGGGTGCAGCTTCGCGATCTCGTCGTGGTCAAGACCAGCGGCCGGCGCGAGGATTTCGACCGCGACAAGCTCGAGCGGTCGATCCGCATCGCTCTTCAGAAACGCCCGATCGAGCCCGAGCGGATGGAGCAGATGATCTCGGGCATCGTGCGTCGCCTCGAGAGCATGGGCGAGACCGACATCTCCTCCAAGCTGATCGGCGAGATCGTCATGGAAAGCCTCGCCCGGATCGACACCGTGGCCTATGTGAGATTTGCGAGTGTTTACAAGAACTTCCAGGCCGCGGACGATTTCGACCGCTTCGTGAGCGAATTGCGGCCCCTGGCCAAGCCCGAGGGGTGAGCGGCCAAGACGATGCGCGCCACATGGCCCATGCGCTGGCGCTTGGCCGTCGCGGGCTTGGGCGCGTCTGGCCCAATCCGGCCGTGGGCTGCGTCATTGTTCACGATGGCCGGATAATCGGGCGCGGCTGGACGGCCGATGGTGGCCGGCCCCATGCCGAGACCCGCGCCCTGCAGCAGGCCGGTGCCGCCGCGCGTGGCGCGACAGCCCATGTCACGCTCGAGCCCTGCGCGCATCACGGCCGCACGCCGCCCTGCGCCGAGGCACTGATCCGGGCGGGCGTCGCGCGGGTCGTCACCGCGCTCGAGGATCCGGATCCGCGCGTGTCGGGCAAGGGGCACGCGATGCTGCGCGCCGCGGGTGTCGAGGTCGCGACCGGCTGCGGCGCCGCGATCGCGCGGCGTGATCAGGCGGGGTTCTTGTCGCGCGTGACCCGAGGCCGCCCGATGCTGACGCTCAAGCTGGCCGCGACCCTGGACGGGCGCATCGCCACGGCCAGCGGGGAATCGCGCTGGATCACCGGACCGGCCGCGCGGATGCGGGTGCACGCGATGCGCGCGAGCCATGATGCGGTGCTGGTCGGCGGTGGAACGGCGCGCGCCGACGATCCGGCGCTGACCCTGCGCGGTTTCGGCGATGCGCCCCAACCCGTGAGGGTGGTGGCCGCGCGCAAGCTCGACCTCGATCCCCAAGGGCGGCTCGGCACGGGTGTGGCCCCGACCTGGCTCTGCCACGGCGCGGAGGCACCCGCGGACCGCCGCGCGGCCTGGGCCGCGAAAGGCGCGCGGCTTATCGAACTGCCCGTGCGCGGCGGGCAGCTCGACCCGGTGGCGATGCTCGAGGCGCTGGGCGCGGCCGGGCTGACGCGCGTCCTGTGCGAGGGCGGCGCCTCGTTTGCCGCCGCCTTGATCCAGGCCGATCTCGTCGATCGGCTCGCGCTGTTCTCGGCCGGCATCGCGATGGGGGCCGAGGGGTTGCCGGCGTTGGGCGCGCTCGGGCTCGGGCGCCTCGCCGATGCGCCCCGTTTCCGCCTTGCCTCGGTCGAGCAGGTGGGGCCCGATACGCTCAGCCAATGGGACCGCGCCTGATCGGCTCAGCCGCGCCGCCATAGATGCGCCTGGCCCGCAAACGCGCCTTGCAGCTTGGCCAACGCGCGGTTGCCCGGGCCGGGCCGGGGCAGGGGGCCGTGCCCCAGCCGCCGCGCCACGACCTCGACCGGGCAGGGCAGGCCCGTCACCGGATCGCGGTAGCGCGGATAGCCGATCAGCGCGGCATGGGCGAGACCTTCGAGCGTCGGGCCGGGGCCGCGACGCGGAGGCGCGGGCATCAGGTCGCGGGTCAGGCCCCAGCCGGCATAGAACGGCATCCCGAGGCATGTGACCGGGACACCGCGCAAAAGCGCCTCGAACCCTAGCGCCGAGGTCATCGTCCATACCTCCTGCACCTGTGCAAGCAGCGCCGCGGGGTCGGCTTGGGTGGCGACGATATCGGCCGCCCCCGCCGTGATCTTGCCGGGGCGCAGGCCCGCCTCGACATCCGGGTGAGGCTTGTAGATCAGCACCGCGTCGGGGTTCGCCTCGCGCGCGGCGTTTAGAAGCGCGGCGTTCGTGGCCACCGCTCCGCATCCCAGGCGGATCGATGCGTCGTCCTCGACCTGCCCGGGAACGAGGATGCGCCGCCCCGTCGGCAAAGGGGGCAGTGCGCCACGAATGTTGTATTTCGTCAAGTTTTGCGCGATCAAATAGGCAATCAGCCGTCGCCCACGTTCGATTTCGTCAATCGGTAGATCGGGGCTTTGCGCGATCAGCGTTTCGAGATCGCTTGGCGCGGCGGGGTCGTAATAGATGCCGGTCGCGTCGCGAACGAGCGAAAGCGGCGGCACCAGGTCCGCGCCCAACCCGCGTGACCGCAGAAACCCGTCCTCGACGCGAAAGACCCACGGCGCAGAGAGGTCGCCCGCCGCCTTGCCCGCCCAGACCAGAACGGGACGGTCGAGATCGGCGGCAAGCCGCGCCGCCGCCCCCGTATCGGCAAAGCGCAAAGGGCGCACGCCGCCAAAGAAGGCCTGCATCGGGCGCCGTTTCCACAGGCGCATCCCGCAGGCGACATAGCCGTGCCGATCCTCGCGCCAGGCACGGGCCTGCGCCTCGAGCGTGTCGATCACCTCCTCGAGCGCGCAAAGCCGGTCCTCGAACGGATCGTACCAGGTCGGATGCTCGATCAGCGCGGCGGCGACGAGTTGGGCGCGGGTGAGTCGCCTTTCGCGCCGCGCCACGGGCGTTTCGTCCTGCGTCAGGCCCCAGCCCGCATAAAAGGGCTGTCCGAAAATGCGCGGTCGATGCCCCGCCAGGATCGCCTCGAACCCCATCTGCGACGAGACGGCATAGACCGCGACCGCCCCTTCGAGCAGCGCCCAGGGGCTTGCGGGCGCGTCGAAAAAGATCGTTCGGGGATCCAGATCGCTTGCGCTTAAATGCCCGGCGCGATGGCCTCCGGCGGTCTCGGGATGGGTCTTGATGACGATGCGCGCGCCGGGGTTCTCGATCCGGGCAAAGGCAAGCATTTCGCGAAACCGATCCGCGTCGGCATTGCTCAGCCGAACCGACGCATCCCCCCGCGTCTGGTCGATCACCAGAACATAGCCCGGTTCGGGCATGCCGAGATCGGGCAGGACGGCGGCGTATTTCGTCAGGTGCAGGCGGCGGATCCGGTCGATGGCCGTGCGCGCGCGGTCGAGAATCGCCGTGTCGTCCAACGGATCGCGGGCCAGCATCCGCTCGAGCGTCGAGGGCCTCCGCGGGTCGTAATGCGCGCCGCCCGTGGTGTCGATCATCACCCCCAGCGGCGCCTCGCCCGCCCGGCCGGGATGCAGAGACCGCAGGAACGCATCCTCGATCCGTACCAGCGGCGCACCGCTTTGCCGCGCCACCCGCTCGCCCCGCCATGCGGTCGGCGCGTGGCCCCAGACACCCACGGCATCGCCGTCGCGGGGCCAGCCGGTGCGGATCTGCCAGCCGACAAGCTGCAGGATGCGCCGGATGCGACGACGCGCGAACCCGCCGTTATAGACCCGCAGCCGCCCCGGCGCGGTCGCCGTCACTGCCCGGCCGAGGCCAGCCCGCCCGCCGCGCCGGTGAACCCGGTCAGCGCCGAGAGCGTTTTCTGCCACTGAACGTAAGGCGCCTCGGTCACATAGACGGTGTCGCCATCGCGGATCGCGAAATCGCGCGCCTCGAACATGCCATTGGGGCGCGTCAGATCGAGCACATAAACCATGCGCTGCGCCCCGGTGAGGTCGGTGCGGCCCAGCACCTGCTCGGCGATCTCTTCGGGTTCGTTGCGGAAAACGAACACCCCCGTCGGGTCGGCAAGCACCGATGACAGCCCGCCCACCAACGCGATCGCCTCGATGGCCGAGATCGTCTGCCGGTCGAAGGGCACGAGCTGTTGCGCCCCGGTCGCGCCCAGCGCGGTGAACGACCGTTCATCCTGCTCGACGAGGATCTTGTCGCCGTCGCGCAGGGCGATGTCATAGCGGGGGTGCGAATAGAGATCCTCGAACCAGATCTTGCCGTTCTGCCCGCCGCGCGACACGGTGATCTGCGCCACGTCCTGCGGAATGGCGAGGCCCCCGGCGCGGGCCAGCATCGCCGAAAGCGTACGCGTCGGCCGCTCGATCGGATAGACGCCCTGTCCGCCGACGCCGCCCACGACCGACACCGTCGCGCCGTCGCCCGCGAGCCTGCGGACCAGCACCTGCGGGTCGGGGGTCTGGCTGCCCAGCCGGTCCGCGATCAGCCGCCGCACCGCCTCGGGCGAATTGCCCGCCGCGCGGATACGCCCGGCATAGGGCACGAAGATGAAGCCCGCACCGTCGACCTGCACCTCTTCCAGGGTGGTGGCGGGCGCGCCTTCGGGGACGAGCAGCCCGTCCTCGACATTCTCGTAGATCGTCAGCCCCAGCGTGTCGCCGGGCCGGATCGTGTCGGGCCCCAGCACGCCCGCATTCAGAAAGCTACGCGAGAACCCCAGCGTCGGAAAGATCGAGGTCGCGCGGGTGACGCGCGAATTGACCGAAACGATGAAGGCATCGCCCTGGTTCTGCACCGAGCCCGCAAAGATCTCGCGCTTGTTCGGGCCAACCCGCGGCAGGCCGCAGGCGCTGACCGTGGCGGCCACGGCCAGGATCGCGAGGCCCAGCGCCCAGCGCGATTTTTGGATGTTCACTGCCCGGTCTCCTCGACCTTGTTGCCTGCCGTTTCTTGGTTTTCTTTTGACGCTAGAGCCTGCATCGCGAAAAATCCAGTCTGGCGGGCAGGTTCGGGTCAGTTGATGGCATGAAGCTGTTGCCGTGGCGCCGCGGTTCCCAGTTCGAGCGCGCGATAGGGATCGTCGGGGGCGAGCATCATGTCGACCACCTGCCGCAGCAACTGGCGTCGACCGGGCGCCGAGTAAAAGCTGCCGGCGATCTGGCTCGTCTCGAGGAGATAGTGGCGATAATCGCGATAGGCCCGGCCGTCGGGGCGGGTCGGGGCGCGAAAGAACTCGGGCAGGGGCTGGGTCGAGACGAATTGCGGCTTGGCATAGACCGCGCGGCCGAACACCTTGAGCGGCAGGCCCCGCCACAGAACCTGCTGCGCGGCGGTGGAGTTCACCGTGACGGCCGACCGCGCCTGGTTGAGGATCTGCGCAAGCTTGCCGCCGCGAACGTAATGGACGCGGTCGGCCACCCCGTGGCTGCGCGCGAGCGCCCGGATCTGGCGGCGCTGGTCGCCGCGCCCATCCTCGAGCGGATGCGCCTTGAAGACGAGATGATGATGCCCCGGCGCGCCGCGGGCAAAGCCCTCGACCACGAGCGACAGGAACTCCGCCCCCGTGGCGAACCCGGAATGGTGCTGGAAATTGCTGTCATGTTCGAGCTGGAGCAGCGCCAGATGGTAAGGAAAGCCCCCGTTGGTGATGCGGCGCGTCGCGATCTTGCGGTCGATCCAATGGGCGGGCATCAGAAGCAGGCGTTTGAGATACAGCAGGAATTCCTCGCGCACGGTCTGCGCGCGGTGCGGGCGGAAATTGCGGAACCGCCCGTTCCCCAGCAGCACGAACGCATGGTAAAGCGCGCCGTAAAAGACGTGCTGGCGCATGTCGCCCCAATGCGCGGGCGCCACCGGCAGCTCGGCCTCCGCCCGGCGGAGCGCCTGCTGCATCCGGTCCACCCCGATCTCCATCAGGTCGGAATTCCCGTTGGAGCCGCCGCGTTCGTAGGTGACCCAATAGGGGCGGAGGTAGCCCTCTTCGAAGACATGGATACGCAGTCCCCTGGCCCGCGCGATCTCGACCGCGCGGGCATGGATGGGCCGCGTGTCGCCGTAGAGCACCAGGTCGGTGATGCCGAGCCTGTCGACAAGGCTCGAGAACCCGCGCGGCCAGGCATCGGCGGGCCCGTCATAGGGGATGAAGCTGTCTTTGCCGGGCCAGAACACCCGGTCGCCGCGGTTGAACCCCACCCGCCAGCACCGTGCGCCCGCGCGGCGCAGCATGGCGCCCAGCCGGGCGAAGAAAGGCCCGTGCGGCCCCTGGAGGAACAGGAAATGGCGGTCGGTCGTCGTCATCTGGTCGCCCGTCTGGCATCGCGCCGCTATCATTGCCCGGAAATCCGGCGATTCTTTGGCGTATTCCCGCGCCCGGTCTTGCCCGCCCGCCGCCTCTTGGCGATACCCGACCGAAATCCCCCGCACAAAGGAGTGTCGGATGTTCACCGGCTTGATAACCGATATCGGCGAAATCCTCGAGGTCGCGCAATCGGGCGATCTGCGCGCCCGGATCGGATGCGCCTATGACGTCGGGGGGATCGCGCGGGGGGCGTCGATCGCCTGCGACGGGATCTGCCTCACCGTGATCGCCACCGGCACCGAGCCGCGCAACTGGTTCGATGTCGAGATCAGCGCCGAGACGGTCGCGCGCACCGCACTTGCCACGCGGCCCTGGACCCGCGGGCGGCGGGTGAACCTCGAGCGGTCGCTGCGGGTGGGCGACGAGCTGGGCGGCCACATCGTTTCGGGCCATGTCGACGGGGTCGCGCAGGTGGTATCGCTGCGTGACGAGGGCGGATCGACGCGCTTTACCCTCGACGCGCCCGAGGCGTTCGCGCGGTTCATCGCGCCCAAGGGCTCCGTCGCGCTGAACGGGACGTCGCTGACCGTGAACGAGGTCGACGGCACGCGGTTCGGCGTGAATCTCATCCCCCATACCAAGGCCGTGACGACCTGGGGCGAGCTGGCCGAGGGCGACCCCGTGAACCTCGAGGTCGACACGATGGCGCGCTACGTCGCGCGTCTGCGCGACATGGCCTGACCCGTCGCCTGTACCCGCCCGTTCCATCCCGACCGCCCTTACCGTTTCGTCACCGTCACCCTGGCGGGCAGATGTGAATGAAAGGTGAACATTTCCTCGCTCGCGCGGAAAAGATCGCGCACCCCGTTCACCTGACGTTAAGGCGCGTCTGCGATACCGGTGTCGCGCGCAGATGACGACAGCAAGACGACGGGGGCGGTCCGGCCTGGCAATCGGTCCGTCCGCCCGAGATTTTCACCGGTGGGACGATCGGCCGGGGGTAGCGCCCCGCCACTGTTCTTGCGCCGCAGAGGTGGCGCCACCTTTCCTCGCTTACGGGCGATCCGGTCATCGGGTCGCCCGACCCGAAACGCCCCGACGACATGCGTGCCGGGGGAACGCACCGCGTCGCGGATGACCGTCGCCTCTGGCCTTCGCCGTGGCGACCGGCTATCTGCGCGCGCATGGACGATATCAGTTATACCGACGCCATTTCCTCGATCGAGGAAATCATCGAAGACGCCCGCAACGGGCGGATGTTCATCCTTGTCGACCACGAGGATCGCGAGAACGAGGGGGACCTGGTCATTCCTGCCCAGATGGCCACGCCCGATGCCGTGAACTTCATGGCGCGCGAGGGGCGGGGGCTGATCTGCCTCGCGCTGGAATCGGCGCGTTGCGATGCGCTGGGGCTGCCCCTGATGGCATCGAGCAACTCGTCGCGGCACGAGACCGCGTTCACCGTCTCGATCGAGGCGCGCGAGGGGGTGTCGACCGGCATCTCGGCGCATGACCGCGCGCGCACCGTCGCCGTCGCCATCGACGCCGCGACGCAATCGGCCGATATCGCCACGCCGGGCCATGTGTTTCCGCTGCGCGCGCGCGAGGGCGGCGTTCTCGTCCGCGCGGGCCATACCGAGGCGGCGGTCGATATCTCGCGGCTTGCCGGGCTGAACCCCTCGGGCGTGATCTGCGAGATCATGAACGAGGACGGAACGATGGCGCGGCTGCCCGATCTCGTGGCTTTCGCGCAGCGTCACGGGCTCAAGATCGGGACGATCAGCGATCTGATCGGTTATCGTCGGCGCCACGACAACCTCGTCCGGCTGAGCGCCGAGCGGCAGGTGACGTCCGCCTTTGGCGGCGACTGGTCCATGCGGATCTACACCGACACCACGCAGGGCGCCGAGCATATCGTGCTGGTCAAGGGCGATGTCTCGGGCGACGATCCCGTGCCGGTGCGGATGCACGCGATGGACCCGCTGCAGGATATCGCGGGGATCGGCCCAGCCGGCGTGGCCGATGAGTTCCGCGGCGCCATGCGCGCCATCGCCGCCGAAGGTCGCGGCGTGCTGGTGCTGCTGCGCGACCTGACGATGCGCATCGCGAATGACGATGACGTGTCGCCACAGACGCTGCGCCAATACGGGCTCGGCGCGCAGATCCTTAGCGCGCTGGGGCTCAACCGCCTGATCCTGCTCAGCAATTCGCCCAGGCCCCGCATCGTGGGGCTCGAGGCCTATGGCCTCGAGATCGTCGATACCCGCCGCATCCCGGAGGATCGCTGATGGCCGGCCAGTCGCATTACGAACTCCCGGCCCCGCGTTTCGACGAGGCGCCAAAGCTGCTGATCGTCGTTGCCCCCTACTACCGCGATATCGCCGATGCGCTGGTCGCGGGCGCGCGTCGGGCGCTCGACGCGGTCGGGGCCACGCATGAAACGGTCGAGGTGCCCGGCGCGCTCGAGATCCCGACCGCCATCCGCATCGCCCAGCGGACCGCCGATTTCGACGGTTTCGTGGCGCTGGGCTGCGTGATCCGCGGCGAGACGACGCATTACGACACGGTCTGCAACGACAGTTCCAGGGCGCTGACGCTGCTGGGGCTCGACGGGGGGTGCATCGGCAATGGCATCCTCACCGTCGAGACCTACGAGCAGGCCGAGGTGCGGGCGGGCCCGCAGGACAAGGGCGGAGGCGCGGCCAACGCGGCGCTGCACCTGATCGCGCTGTCGCGACGCTGGTCGGGCGCGCCCAAGGGCATCGGGTTCCGCACCGGCGGCGAGGGCTAGGCCATGTCGGGCGACAAGCGCCAGATGAAATCGGCGGCGCGGCTTTATGCCGTTCAGGCGCTGTTCCAGATGGAGCATTCGCAGCTTTCCATCGACCGCGTCCGGGCCGAGTTCGAGACCCACCGCTTTGGCGCCGTCTACGAAGAGGGCGAGATGGCCGAGGGCGATGTCGACCATTTCCGCGCCCTGCTCGAAGGTGCCGTGTCGCGCCAGAACCACATCGACCAGATGACCGACCGCGCGCTCGTCGCCAAGTGGCCGATCGACCGGATCGACCCGGTATTGCGCGCGCTGTTCCGCGCCGCGGGCGCCGAGATGGCGACGATGCCCACCCCGCCCAAGGTCGTGATCGTCGAGTTCGTGGGGATCGCGCAGGCCTTCTTTCCCGAGGGCAAGGAACCGAAATTCGTCAATGCCGTTCTTGATCATATGGCCCGGCAAGCACGACCCGAGGCCTTCACGACCTGATCGCCCGGAGACGTCACCATGTCACATGCTACACGAATCCTGCCCCTTCTGACCGCCGCGCTCGCCGTCATGGCCGGGCTGGCCGGTGCCACCCTGGGCTTTGCCTCCCTGCTGGTGGTGTCGTTGCTCCTCGTCGCCAATGCCGCCGCGCGGACGCCCGAGCGCAAGCCGGTGCGCATCCGCACCGACCGCAAATAACGCGGATACGGCGTCGCGGCCTTGGGCCGCGGCCTCGCTTTCAGGTTTGATCGAGAGCCAGTCGCGAGGCATTGGCCGTAACGGTTGGGATCGCCTGTAAATCTTTTCAGATCGACCTGCTCAAACCTGCCGGTGGGATGGGCAAACGGCGGGACCACGACAACCGTGGGGATCGCGAATTCCCGAGGACCTGTATATACAGGTGGGCGTCAGGTAGCCGGACCACGGCCCGACCAGAGCCAACTCCCTCGGAATTGCTTAAGGCCACCGGAATTGCTCCCTTCACGAGAAGCGCAGTGCCCGCCTGCGACCACAGGTAGACCCGCCCGTGCCCCGCGACAAGGGGTGGCGGCGCGGTCTTTGCATCGCCCCGGCCGGATCGCCCGTAGCCGCCGGACGAATTGGGTATTTATCGAAGAGAAGACGAGAAACTTGCGGCGCGTTTATGTTTCGTTCACAGTTTGCGGATGAGTATGACCCTTGAGACGGATGCGATCCGCTCGCGCCCCGGCCAGCTTTTGGCCCGTGGTGTCGTGCGCCACCTTTTCGGGCACGGCTTTGTCTGCGTGGAGGAGTTGGTGCCGTGTCCGGGGCTGCGCGTCGATGTGATGGCGCTGGGCCCGAAGGGCGAGATCTGGATCGTGGAGTGCAAGTCGTCGCGCGCGGATTTCATGGGCGACGTTAAATGGGAGGGCTATCTGCAATGGTGCGACCGGTATTTCTGGGCCGTCGATGCCGAGTTTCCCACGGATCTGCTGCCCGAAACGAGCGGGCTGATCGTCGCCGATGCCTATGATGCCGAGATCCTGCGCATGGGCTGCGAGGCGCGGCTGCCGCCCTCGCGCCGCAAGGCGATGGTGCAGCGATTCGCGACCCATGCGGCGCGGCGGCTTCAGGCGATGCGTGATCCGGGCCTGGTGCTGGGCTCGTGACGCGTCAGCGTTTCTTGCGCGCGATCGCGCGCGCCCGCGCGGCCGAGGCGCGAATCTCTTCGGCGATCTCTTCGGCCTCGTCGGGCTCGAAATCCATCGGCACTTCGAGCCCCGGCCCCTCCACGTAGATGCGCACCATGCCGGCATCGGTGGGTCCGATCTGCAGGTTCGCCTCGATGTTGCTTTCGTCGTTGATGCCCAAGGGAAACGCTCCGTTGCGGGGGATGCCGAGGGCCTAGCGCGCGGGCGCAATCGCCGCAAGTCGCGGGCGCGGACGGGGTTGCATCGTTTCGCGCGAGCGACTAGATCGGCGCCGAGTGCCGCCTTAGCTCAGTTGGTTAGAGCGCCTGATTGTGGATCAGGAGGTCCCCCGTTCGAGCCGGGGAGGTGGTACCACCCCCATCCTCGCTCACTCCCCGTCCGTCTCGATGACGATGCGTTGCGTCACGCGGCGTCCCCCAGGGTCGAGAATCAGGATCTCGCCCGCATCGGTGACGACGGCCAGGAATCCGCGGCCGCGGGTGAATGCCTCGACCCGCGTGCCATCGGGCAGCGCGATGCCGGCGGGCAGGGGGGGCGCGGGGCGCGGCAGGCGCGTCCAGAACAGCGCCACGATCGCCACGATCCCCGCGATGGAGGTTGCGATCAATACGATCACCAGCCATTTCAGCGCCACGAGGCCCCTGTCGGCCGCCGGAGGTTCGTCCATGCCCCAGACCCTCGTTCACGTCGTCATCGCGGCCGATCCACCGTCCCGCCTTGATAAGGCGCTGGCCCGCGATGTGCCAGAGGCCGCCCATCTGAGCCGCTCGCGCCTTGCCCGGCTGATCGAGTGCGGGGCGGTCAGCCGGGGCGGTGCCATGCTGACCGATCTGCGCGCGCGCGTGGCCGAGGGCGACATCATCGCCGTCGCGGTGCCCGACGAGGTCGACAGCCACATGGCGCCCGAGGCGATCGCGCTGGATGTGGTGCACGAGGATGACGACCTGATCGTGGTGAACAAGCCCGCCGGCATGGTCGTCCACCCCGCGCCCGGATCGCCCGACGGGACATTGGTGAACGCGCTGCTGCACCATTTCGGCGAGGGACTCTCGGGCGTCGGCGGCGAACGCAGGCCCGGCATCGTCCATCGTATCGACAAGGACACCAGCGGGTTGCTGGTCGTGGCCAAGACGGACCGGGCGCATCACGGGCTTGCCGCGCAATTCGCGGCCCACACGGCGCAGCGGCGCTATCTCGCGATCTGCCACGGGGTGCCGGATGCCGGATCGGCGCGTCTGCGCGGCACGCGCGGCGTTTCGGTCGAGCCGGGCGGCACGATCAAGATCACCTCGGGGCTCGACCGCCATCGCCATGACCGCCAGCGCCAGGCGGTCACGTTCACGGGGGGGCGGCATGCGGTGACGCGCCTTGTCACCGAAGAGGCGCTTGGCCCGGCCGCGCTGGTGTCCTGCCGGCTCGAGACCGGGCGCACGCATCAGATCCGGGTGCATATGCGCCATATCGGGCATCCCCTGATCGGCGATCCGGTCTATGGCGGTGCGCGCCGCGCGCCGGGTGGCCCCGAGCCGGTGCGCGCGGCCCTTGCGGGGTTCGGGCGACAGGCGCTGCATGCCGCGACGCTGGGGTTCGAACATCCCGTTACCGAAAATGCCATGCATTTCGAATGCCCCTTGCCGCCCGATATTGACGGTTTGCTAAGCCTCCTGCGTCACAACCGCGTGTAGCTGCCGACAAAGCGTCGCGCGGGCGGACCTGCCGGGGCAGGGTGCCCATTGACGGATCGAGAGGGTGAACTTGAACTGAACCGATCGGTTCACCACATAGGATGCAACGGGCCCGAATAGGCCCCGATTGGAGGGATCATGGCAAGCTACGCGAACCTACCGGCGCCGTCCCCGGAACAGGGTCTGAACAGGTACATGCAGGAAATCCGGCGTTTCCCGATGCTGGAGCCGGACGAGGAATACATGCTGGCCAAGCGCTGGGTCGAGCACGAGGATACCGAGGCCGCCCACCGGCTGGTGACGAGCCATCTGCGGCTCGCCGCCAAGATCGCGATGGGCTATCGCGGCTACGGGTTGCCGCAGGCCGAGGTGATATCCGAGGCCAATGTCGGCCTGATGCAGGCGGTCAAGCGGTTCGACCCCGAAAAGGGGTTCCGCCTAGCGACCTATGCGATGTGGTGGATCCGCGCCTCGATCCAGGAATATATCCTGCGATCCTGGTCGCTGGTGAAACTCGGCACGACCAGCGCGCAGAAAAAGCTGTTCTTCAACCTGCGCAAGGCCAAGAACCGGATCGGCGCGCTCGAAGAGGGCGACCTGCGGCCCGAGAACGTGGCCCGGATCGCGAACGATCTCGGCGTGACCGAGGACGAGGTGATCTCGATGAACCGGCGCATGGCCGGGTCGGATGCCTCGCTCAACGCGACGATCTCGAACGATGGCGAGGGGTCGGCCCAGTGGCAGGACTGGCTCGAGGACGAGGGCGCCGACCAGGCCGGCGATTATGCCGAGCGGGACGAGCTCGAGACGCGGCGTGCCCTGCTGACCGACGCGATGGATGTGCTGAACGACCGCGAAAAGGACATCCTGACGCAGCGGCGGCTGCTCGACCAGCCGATCACGCTCGAAGAGTTGTCGGGGCAATACGATGTCAGCCGCGAACGCATCCGCCAGATCGAGGTGCGCGCCTTTGACAAGCTGCAAAAGCGCATGACCGAGCTTGCAGGTCAGAAGGGGATGCTGGAAGAGACCTGACGGAAGGAGGCGCGCGCGGGTCGAGGCGCGCGTCCCCCGCCCCTGATCGCCGACGATGCCGGAGACCCGTTCGTGGAGCATCTGATCCCGCTCCTTCTGGCCGCGTTCGTCGTCGGCATGTCCAAGGGCGGGCTGGCCGCGGCCGCGGCGCTGACCGTTCCCGCGCTCGCGCTGATGATGAACCCGGTGCAGGCCGCCGCGGTCCTGCTGCCGGTCTATATCGTCACCGACTGGGTGGGGGTCTGGCTCTACCGGCGGCATTGGTCGGGGCGCAACCTTGCCATCCTCGTGCCGGGGATGCTTGCCGGGACCGTGATCGCCACGCTGGTCATCCCCTTCACCCCCGAATGGGCGCTGCTGGCGGTGACGGGGGGCATCGGGCTTTGGTATGTCGCGCGCCGCTGGACGGCCCGCGCGCCCGACGCACAGGCCGGCGCGGCCGTGGGGCCGGGGCTGTTCTGGGGGGTGCTGACGGGGATCGCGTCCTTCATCACCCATTCCGGGTCGCCGCCCGCGCAGGCCTACCTGATGCCGCAGCAACTCGGGCGGCTGACCTTCGCGGGCACCATCGCCATTGCCTTTGCCATCGGCAACCTCGCCAAGCTGCCCGGCTACTGGGCGCTGGGTCAGCTCGACGCGCTGGATCTGCGGCTGACGGCCTTGCTGGTCGTCTCGGGGATCGCGGGCACCTTTGCGGGGCGGGTGGTGACGGGCAGGCTTTCGGACGACCAGTATCGCCGCGTCATCGAGCTCTTGCTGCTGGTGCTGTCGCTGCTCTTGCTGGGCAAGGCGGGGTGGTCGCTGATCCGACCCGGCGGCTGAGGCGTCCGCCCGAAACCCCCGGCGCTAGAGGATCACCCGCGGCTCTGGGCGGCCGGGGCCCAGTCCGCGCAGTGCGAAGGTCCGGCCATGCGCCGCGTTGCGGGTCAGGTCGGGCTGCGACAGCTCGGCCGCCGCCGAGGTGACGAGCAGCGTGGTATAGCCCGGTCCGCCAAAGACCGGGCAGCTCGACTGCGCCGCGGGCAGGGGATGCGAACCGCACTGGCGCCCCTCGGACGAGAACACCGCCACCCGCCCCGAACCCCACAGCGCCAGCCACAGGTTGCCGGCCGCATCCGTCACCATGCCGTCGGGGTTCACGCCCGCCGGGCGCAGGTCGATCAGCGGCTCGGGCTCGCCCAGGGGCCAGCCCTCGGCGTCGAGCCGCCAGCGCATGACCTGCCGCGTCGGCGTATCGGTGAAATAGGCCACCCGCCCCGAAGGCGCGAAACAGATCGCGTTGGCGATGGCGATGCCATCGCGCAGCCGGGTCAGTTGCCCCCGGAAATAGCGATAGATCGCGCCCGCGCCGCCATCGTCCCCGATGCGCATGGTCGAGCACCAGAACCCGCCATGCGGATCGGCCCGCCCGTCATTGGACCGGCTTGCCGGATCGTCGGCCTCGAGCGGGCAGAGCGGTTCCTGCGTGCCTGTCTCGAGATCGAGCAGCCGCAGATCCGTCGCGGTCGCCACGATCACCCGGTCGCGATCCACCCAGCCCATGGCCGAGGCAAAGCTGTTAAAGCTCCATATCCGCGTCTGCCCCGCCTCGCGCGACATAAGCCGCATCGACAGGATGTCGAACCACATGAACCGCGCCCGGACGGGGTGCCAGAACGCGCCTTCGCCCAGCAGGCAGCGCGTCGCGTCGAAGGTGCGCGCGACGCTCACGGGGCGACCGCGTCCCAGGCGGCAACGACGCGCGCCGCGCGGGCGGCCACCGTTTCAGGCGCGTCGCCGGGCCGGTAGAGTGCGCCGCCCAGCCCGAAACCCGTGGCGCCCGCCGCGCGCCACGCGGCGAAGTCGGGCGGCTCGACCCCGCCCACCATGTAAAGCGCGGTTCCAGGCGGCAGCACCGCGCACAGGGCGCGCAGCCCGTCCTGCCCCATGCGAAAGGCGGGAAAGATCTTGAGCGCGGTGGCCCCGGCCTTGAGCGCGGCGAAACACTCGGTCGGGGTGAGCGCGCCGGGCAGGCTGACGAGCCCGGCCTCGAGCGTGGCCGCGATCACGCGGGCGTCGCAATCGGGCGACACGATCAGCCGCCCGCCCGCATCCGCGACCTGCGCGACCTGCGCGGGCGACAGGACCGTGCCCGCCCCGATCTGCGCGCGGTCGCCATGGGCCTGCGCCATGGCCGCGATGCTGTCCAGCGGGTCGGGCGAGTTCAGCGGAACCTCGATGCGGGTGATGCCGGCGGCGATCAGCGCCGCGGCCACCGGGGCCGCCTCGGCGGGCGCGATGCCGCGCAGGATGGCGATGAGCGGCCGGCTCATCCCGCCGCGGAAAGCGTGGCATAGGCCGCGGCGAGGCCCGCGCGGGTCGCGGCCTCGGCATTGACGCGCAGCGGTGCCGCGCCCTGCAGCGTGAGCGCGGCGGCGTAGGGGCCGGTCAGCCGCCCCGCCCCCAGCAGCGCGACCCGCATGCCCAGCCAATAGGGCCGCGCCGAGGCGAGTTCGGCCCCGATCAGCAGCCCCGACAGCCGCGCCCGCGCGGCCCCCGGCGCGAGCCCGTCCAGCAGCGTCTCGGCGCGGATCGCGAACAGCATCCGCGCGATGGCCTCGGGGCGCGACAGCGCCTCGGTCACGCCCTGCGCGAACCCGTCCTCGTCCCAGTCCGGGCCGCCCGCGACATGGCGCAGCACGGTATGTTCGGACAGGGCGGCAAAGAGCTCTCCGGTCATGGCGGTCTGAAAGGACACGACCTCTCCGGCGCTGATGCGGGCCCATTTCGTATGCGATCCGGGCAGGGCGATCACCCCGTCGAAATCGGGAGTCGTGGCAAGGAACCCGGCGATCTGGGTCTCTTCGCCGCGCATGACATCCGCGGGGCGGTCCTGTTTCAGGCCCGGCACGATATGCAGGGCGATCCGCGGGTCGCGCGCGGGCGCGCGCAACAGCCGGTCGGACAGCGGCGTGCAGGGAACGGCGCGGTACGGCGCCTCGGCCCAGCCCTCTCGCGCGCCCAGCATTCCGCAGGCGATGACGGGTGTGGCGGGCCCGAGGCTCCAGTCGCGCACGAGTGTCATGAGCGCGCGTTCGAACAGGTCGGGCGTCGCGAGCGGGGCCGAGGCCGCCACGGCCTCGCCCAGCACGGTGTCGTCCGCACCCATGGCCCAGGCGCGCAGGTTCGTCGTCCCCCAGTCCACCGCGATCCAGGTCGGGTCGATCAAATCGTGTTCCCCCTCGGGGCATGTCGAGCGATCCCCAGCATGGGGCCGGCCCGCGCGCGCGGCAACCCCGCGCGACCCTTTCCACGCCGCCCGGCGCCTGATTATCTGGCGTCAACATGGGGGAGGGGGACGCATGGCGCTGAAATTCGCCGAAAGCCTGTCGCGGCTCGGCACCGAATCGGCCTTCGACGTGCTGGCGCGGGCCGCGCGGCTGTCGCAGGCCGGGATCGATATCGTCAATCTGGGGATCGGCCAGCCCGATTTCCGCACGCCCGAGCATATCGTCGAGGCGGGGGTGCGGGCGCTGCGCGACGGCGCGCATGGCTATACCCCGGCCAATGGCCTGCCCGCCCTGCGCGAGGCGGTGGCTGCCGACCTGCATCGCCGCCACGGGGCCGAGGTCGATCCCGGCCATGTCGTCATCGTGCCGGGCGGCAAGCCCACGATGTTCTTCGCCATGCTGATCTTTGGCGAGCCGGGCGCCGAGATCCTCTATCCCGATCCGGGCTTTCCGATCTATGGCAGCGCCATCCGCTATAGCGGCGCGACGGCGGTGCCCTATCCGCTGAACGCGGCGGGGGGCATGTCGGCGGATGACGTGCTGTCGCGCCTGACCCCGCGCACGCGGCTTGTCGTGGTGAACTCGCCCGGCAACCCGACGGGCGGCGTCACCCCGGCGGCCGAGATCGACCGCCTCGTCGCGGGGCTGGCCGGCCGCCCCGACGTGGCGATCCTGTCCGACGAGATCTATTCGCGCATGCTCTATGACGGGCAGGCGCATGTGTCGCTGCTGAATTATCCCGAGATCCGCGACCGGCTGATCGTGCTGGACGGCTGGTCCAAGACCTATGCCATGACGGGCTGGCGGCTGGGTTTCGGCATCTGGCCCGCACCCTGTCTCGAGCCGGTGACGCGGCTCTGCATCAACGACCATTCCTGCGTGAACGCGGCGACCCAGGCCGCGGGCATCGCCGCGCTCGAGGGGCCGCAGGACGCGGTCGACGCGATGATGCGGGCCTTTGCCGCCCGGCGCCGCCTGATCGTGGACGGGCTGAACGCGATACCGGGCCTGCGCTGCGCCGAGCCGGGCGGCGCGTTCTATGCCTTTCCCGACATCACCGGTACGGGGCTGTCCTCGCGCGACTGCCAGGACCTGCTGCTTGACGGGGCGGGGGTCGCGACGGTGGCGGGCACGAGTTTCGGCGCGCGGGGCGAGGGGTTCCTGCGGCTGAGCTATGCCGCCTCTGAAGGCGCCATCGAGGATGCGCTGGAGCGGATCGCGCGGGCGCTGGCCGGGCGCGGCGGCTGAGCCGGACGCGCCCCGCGCGCGGCCGGCCCGCGGGGGCCGTGCCGGACGACATGGGTATTTGGGAAAGAGAAGATCCGGGCGGTCAGATCAGCGTGGCGAGAAATTGCAGCGCGTAGAGCGTGCCCATCCCCGCCACGATGGCCGCGACCACCGAGATGCGCCAGCCGGCGGCGAAGGCCGCGAGCGCCGCCACGAGGCGAAGCGGATCGAAGGCGCCCTGCGTCGCCTCGGGCCAGAGCACCAGCGGCGTGACCAGCGCGGGAAAGACCGCGACGCCCACGTATTTCAGATGCCCCAGCAGCCATTCGGGCAGGGGCCGGTCGCCCAGCAGGCCGAGGAACGAGAACCGGATGGCGAAGGTGCCGAGCCCCAGCAGCACGATCACCGTCCAGGCCAGCGCATCGGGAATCGCATCGGCCGCGGGCAGGGTTTCGGGCGTCATGGTGCCGCCCTTTCGCGCCGGGCGAGCCAGAGTTCGCAACGGCGGCCCGCGATCATCGCCAGCAGGGCGGCGATGATGATCCCGAGGCTCCACGGCACCCAGGCGAAGGCGATCGCGCCCAGCGCCGAGACCAGCGCCGCGAGGATATGCGGCCCCGTGCGCAGGAGCGGCGCGAGCAGCGCGATGAAGCAGACCGGCACCGCGAAATCGAGCGAGAGCGCGGCCGGCATCGCCCGCCCGATCACCGCCCCGATCAGGGTGAAGGCGTACCAGAGCGGCGCGATCAGGCTCATTCCGCCGAAATAGAAAGCGACGCGCGCCGAGGGGCCCAGCGGCGGATCCTGCTCGTATCGGCGGATCGCCACGGCAAAGGCCTGGTCGACCATGAGATAGGCCACCGCCGCGCGCACCCCGCGCGAGGCATGGCCCAGATGCGGCACCAGCGCGGCGGAATACATCGCCATGCGCAGGTTCACCGCCAGCGAGGTCAGGAGCACGATGAATACCGGGGCCTGGTCCTGCAAGAGCGCCAGCGCCGTGAACTGCGAGGCCCCCGCGATGACCAGCACCGACATGGCCATGGCCTGGAGGATGTCGAGCCCCGCCTCGCGCGCGACCACGCCGAAGAGAAGCGAGAAGGGCACGATGATGAGGATGAAGGGCGCGCAGGCCCAGAACCCCTCGATAAAGGCCGCGCGGACCCCCGTCGCGGCCGCCTCCGCGCGGGGGGCGTCGCCGCCGGGGCCGGGCGGCAGGGGGGCGAGATCGGTGCGGGACATGGGCGGGCCTCGGGCGACGCGGCGAAACAGGGGGCGGCCGCGCAGGCGCGCCGCGCGCCCCTGCTACACCCAAGCGCGCCGCCGGCTCAAGCCGCAAGGCCGATCGCGGGCCGGGGGCGCGAGGGGGGGGTTGCCCCGGCGCGGCGCGGCGGGTCAGATTGCCGCGAGTTGGAAACGGAGAGCATCGCCATGAAACTCTTGCGATACGGGCCTGTCGGCGCCGAACGTCCGGGCCTGCTGGATGCGGGCGGGCAGGTCCGCGACCTGTCCGGCGAAATCGCCGATATCGACGGCACCACCCTGTCGCCCGAAAGCCTCGAGCGGCTGCGCGGGCTCGATCCGGCGGCGCTTCCGGCGGTGCGCGATCCGGGCCGGATCGGCGCCTGCCTCGGACATGTTCCGAACTTTCTCTGCATCGGGCTGAACTATACCCGTCACGCGGCCGAGTTCGGCGCGCCGCCGCCCGACGAGCCCATCATCTTCAACAAGTCGACATCCTGCATCTCGGGCCCGCACGACCCGCTGGTGATCCCGCCCGGTGCGCGCAAGCTCGACTGGGAGGTCGAGCTTGGCATCGTGATCGGCTCGCATGCCTATAATGTGTCCGAGGAGGACGCGCTGGCCCATGTCGCGGGCTATTGCGTGGTCAACGACGTGTCCGAGCGGGATTTCCAGCTCAAGCACGGGGGGCATTGGGTCAAGGGCAAGTCGGCGCCGGGATTCGGGCCGCTGGGGCCGTGGCTCGTCACCGCCGACGAGGTGCCCGACCCGCAGAAGCTGGCGCTGTCGACCAAGGTCAATGGCGAGACGATGCAAAGCTCCAACACCGACGACATGATTTTCGGGGTGGCGCGGATCGTGTCCTACATGAGCCGTTTCATGGCGCTGCTGCCGGGCGACCTGATCGCCACCGGCACGCCCGAAGGGGTGGGCATGGGCCATCGCCCGCCCCGGTTCCTCAAGCCGGGCGACCGGATCGAGATCGCGATCGAGGGGCTGGGCACGCAGCACCAGGCGGTCGAGGCGGCGTCCTAGCGGGCGTCGAGCAGCCGGGCGAGGGCCGGGACGACCGTTTCGGCGGCCTCGGCCGACAGGTCGGCATCCATGGTCGAGACCGTGACCGTGGCGCGCGCCGCGCCGACGGTGAGGATGGCGCGTGCCATGCCGGGACGCATCACCTCGAGCGCGACGCCGGCCGCGGCGTCATCGGCATCGGTCACGGGCCGCCCCGTCTCGAGCGCGAGCGCCGCGCGGAACCTGTCGCAGAAGGCCGCCGGAAAACCCGCGGGGAGTTGGTTCGCACCATCCGAGACGGTGCAGCGCAGCGCCAGCGGATCGCCCGCGCCGGCGCCGGCCTCGCCGCAGGCGGCAAGGGCGAGCACGAGGGCAAGGGGGGCGGGGCCGCGCAGCATGGGCGCGAGGCTAGCGCGCATCGGCCGGGCCGCCAAGCCCCGCGCGCCCGCGGCGGACAGGGTTGCGTCCGGGCACGGGGGCGGGCGATGTATCGCCCGAGCGTGGCGGGGTCCGGCCCCGCGCGTGGCCATCCTGCCGACCCCGCGAGATCCGTCGACCCCAAGCCCGAAAGACCGCCCGTGCCGTTCATCCTGCGTTCGTTCCTGGTCATGGCCCTCGCCCTCGGCGCCGCTGCCGCGCGCGCCGAGACGGTGACGGTCTTCGCGGCGGCGAGCCTCAAGACCGCGCTCGACGAGATCGCGCCGGGTTTCGAGGCCGCGACGGGCCACGATCTGCGGCTGTCCTATGCCGGGTCCTCGGCGCTGGCGCGGCAGATCGAGGCGTGCGCGCCGGCCGATATCTTCATCTCGGCCAATCCCGACTGGATGGACCGGCTCGACGCGGCGGGGCTGCTGGCCGCGGGCACGCGGGCCGATCTCCTGACAAACCGTCTGGTCCTGGTGGCCCACGGGGCGGAGGCCGCGCCGCTCGCGCTCGGGCCGCGGATCGGCGCGCGGCTGGGCGAGGGGCGGCTCGCCATGGCGCTGGTCGACGCGGTGCCCGCGGGCATCTACGGGCGCGCGGCGCTGCGGTCTCTGGGGCTGTGGGACGATCTCGCGCCGCGCGTGGCGCAGGCCGACAACGTGCGCGCGGCGCTGCTGCTGGTCGCGCGGGGCGCGGCGCCGCTGGGCATCGTCTATGAAACCGATGCCCTTTCAGAGCCGCGGGTGAGCGTCGTGGCCACCTTTCCCGAGGACAGCCACCCCCCGATCCTCTACCCGGCCGCGGCGCTCGAGGGGCGCGACGGCCCCGCCGCGCGGGCCTTCCTCGCCCACCTGTCGGGCGAGCAGGCCGGCGCGGTCTTCGCGCGGCTGGGCTTCGGCCGGCCCGGAGGCTGAGCGTGCAGCCCGTCGGCCCCGAGGTCTGGGAGGCGGTGCGGCTGTCGCTGCGTGTGGCGTTCTGGGCCACGCTGTGCAGCCTGCCGCCGGGCCTGTTCGTGGCCTATGCCCTCTCGCGCTGGCGGTTTCCGGGGCGGCAGGTGCTCAACGCCGCGGTGCATCTGCCACTGATCCTGCCGCCGGTCGTGACGGGCTACGCGCTCTTGATGACGTTCGGCCCGAACGCCCCGCTGGGGGCGGCGCTGGGCGAGATCGGCATCGTCTTTGCCTTTCGCTGGACCGGGGCGGCGCTGGCCGCGGCGATCATGGCCTTCCCGCTGATGGTGCGCGCCATGCGGCTGTCGCTCGACGCGGTCGATCCCCGGCTCGAACAGGCGGCGGGCACGCTGGGCGCTTCGCGGTTCTGGGTCTTTGCCACCGTGACCCTGCCGCTCGTCGCGCCGGGCATCGTCGCGGGCGCGGTGCTGGCCTTTGCCAAGGCGATGGGCGAGTTCGGGGCCACGATCACCTTCGTGTCGAACATTCCGGGCGAGACGCAGACCCTGCCTACGGCGATCTACGCCTTCTTGCAGGTGCCGGGGGGCGAGGGCGCGGTGCTGATGCTGGTTGCGATCTCGGTCGCGGTCTCGGTCGGCGCGCTCCTCGTGGCCGAGGGCGTGTCGCGCCGCCTCGCGCAAAGGGTGGGCGGCGCATGAGCCTGTCGGTCGATGTCACCCACGCCTTCGACGGGTTCGCGATCGCGGCCCGGTTCGACGCGCCGCCGGGGATCACCGTGCTGTTCGGCCGCTCCGGTTCGGGCAAGACGACCATCGTCGACGCGGTCGCGGGGCTGCTGCGCCCGCAGGCGGGGCGGGTGACGCTCGAGGGACGGGTTCTGCTCGATACCGCGGCGGGGGTGTGCCTGCCCCCGCGCAAGCGGCGTCTCGGCTACATCTTTCAGGAGGGGCGGCTCTTTCCCCATCTCAGCGTCGCGCAGAACCTCGCCTATGGGCGCTGGTTCGCGGGCGCGCGGGCCGATGCGGGCGACGCGCGCGTGATCGAGATGCTGGGGCTGGGGCCGCTGCTCGCGCGGCGCCCCGGTGCGCTGTCGGGCGGCGAGAAGCAGCGCGTGGCCATCGGGCGGGCGCTGATGGCGCGGCCGCGGCTGATCCTCGCCGACGAGCCGCTGGCCGCGCTGGACGAGCC
This sequence comes from Palleronia sediminis, assembly GCF_004358695.1. Classification (GTDB taxonomy): domain Bacteria; phylum Pseudomonadota; class Alphaproteobacteria; order Rhodobacterales; family Rhodobacteraceae; genus Palleronia; species Palleronia sediminis. Next base: position 294,710 of record NZ_SNAA01000001.1, on the reverse strand, counting down.
GCGCAAGGCCGAGATCATGCCCTATTTCGAGCGGCTGCGCGACGAGGTGGCGGTGCCGATCCTCTATGTCAGCCATTCCGGCGCCGAGGTCGCGCGGCTGGCCACGACGGTTGTGGCGCTGGGCGAGGGACGCGTGTTGCGCCAGGGCGACGCGGCCGAGGTACTGGGCGATCCGCGCGTCACGCCGCTGGGCGCGATGGCGGCGGGGGCGGTGATCGAGGCGCGGGTGATCGCCCACCACCCCGACGGGCTGAGCGAGCTCGACGCGGGCGGCAACCGGCTTTTGCTGCCGGCGGTGGCCCAGCCCCCCGGCGCGCGGCTGCGGGTGCGGATCGCCGCGACCGACGTGATCCTCGCCACGGGCCGCCCCGAGGGGCTCTCGGCGCTGAATATCCTGCCCGCGGTGGTCACGGGCCTGCGGCGCGGCACGGGGCCGGGGGTGATGGTGCAGCTGCAGGCGTGCGAGGCGGTGCTGCTGGCGCGCATCACCCGCCGCTCGGCCGAGGCGCTGGGCATCGCCGAGGGCGCCGCGGTCCATGCCGTGCTCAAGGCGATCGCGGTGGCCAAGGACGCGGTGGGCGAGCCCGGACCGGCCGGCGGGCGATAGGGGGCGGGGCGGGGCGCCTGTCGCGGCCGGGGCTTTGGGGTATTTGGAAAGAGAAGAAAAACGGGCGCGGGTGACGGGGATGTGAGCGCGCGTCCGGGCCGAACCGGTTGATCGCCGCCTCCGATGCGGTTTGGTGCGGGGACAGCATGTCAGCGAGGCCCCCCATGATCCGATCCGCCCCCATCGCCCCCGCCATCGCGCTGGCCGCTGCACTTGCCGCGCTGGCGCCCGGAGGCGCCGCCCGCGCCGCGCAGCTTTCGTTCGACGGCGACTGGGCCGAGCAGGGGCTGTTGCGGCTCAGGACGAACGAGTACGCGCCGCGCGGCGACAGCCTCGGGGTGGTCTCGGAGGGGACGGTGTCGATCCTCTATCGCCGGCTCGGTGCCGCGATGGGCGGGGCGCGCATGGCCGCCTGGGACTGGGAAGTGACGGAATCGGTTCCGCCGACCGATTTGCGGGTCAAGGGCGGGGACGACCGCAATCTCGCGATCTATTTCGTCCTCGCCACGCCCGAGGCCGCGGACGCGTTGCGCGACGCGCCCCTGCGGCGGTTGATGGGGGCCGAGGGCGTGCGGCTGCTGATCTACACATGGGGCGGGCCAGAGGACGCGCGGGGCACGTCCTTTCCCAGCCCCTATTTCGACGGGAAGGGCCAGACCGTCGTGATGGAGCCCGCGGGCACCGGGCGCGCCTCGGCCCGCGTCGATCTGCGCGCCGATCTCGACCGCGCCTTCGAGGGCGCGTTCCCGGTCCTGCTGGGGGTCGCCGTTTCGGCCGATGCCGACGATACCGACAGCCGTGTCGAGGCCGTGATCTCGAACCTGACGCTGGAGTGAGCGCGCGCGCCCGTCAGGCGCCCAGCCAGCGCCGTTCGTTGGTCTCGATCGCGGCGATCCGCTCGGCCGTCCTGGGGTGGCTGAGCAGCCAGGCGGGGGTGCCGCCGGCATTGCCGGTCAAGCCGTCGAGCTTGGTAAAGAGCGATTTCTGCGGCCCGGTGCCGATGCCCGACTTGATGAGCAGCGCCGAGGCGTATTCGTCGGCCTCGTACTCGTCCGAGCGCGACAGCCCCGCCGCCAGCATCGAGGTCAGCGCGTTGGCGATCCAGATGCCGATGCCGGGGATGATGCGGCCCAGCACCAGCATCAGCGCCGTGCGGATCGCGTTCTGTCCCGAAAAATCGATCATCCGCCGCCGCGAATGGCCCAGCGCGACATGGCCCAGCTCGTGCGCGATGACGCTGGCCAGTTCCTCGGCCGCGACCTCGCCCCGGCGATAGGCCTCGAAAAAGCCGCGGGTGATGAAGATCCGGCCGTCGGGCGCCGCCAGCCCGTTGATCGGCGCGACCTCGTAGATATGCACGCGGATGCGCGGTAGATCGAGCGCCTGCGCCATGCGGTCGGTCAGGGTCTTGAGCCTGGCGTCGGCCAGTTCGGTGCTTTGCTCGTCGAGCTGCTTTTTCGTGCGCCAGACCGAGAACCGGTAGCTGACGAGCGCATAGGCGATGGCGAGCAGGATGGGGGCGAGCTTGAGCATGACGCCAATATGGGGGCGCGCGCGGCCCGCGAAAAGCCGTGCCGCGCCCGCGGAAGGGGGGGCGGGCAATCTGCCGCCCCCCGATGCGCGGTCCGGCTCAGGCCAGCTTGGCGTCCATCGTGATCGTGGCACCGGCCAGCGCCTTGGAGACCGGGCAGCCTTCCTTGGCGGCATTGGCGGCCTCGTGGAACTTGTCCTCGGAGGCGCCGGGAACGGAGGCGGTCACGTCGAGATGGATCTTGGTGATGGCAAAGCCGCCCTCGACCTCTTCGAGCGAGACGGTGGCCTTGGTGTCGATATTCTCGGGCTCGAGGTCATGATTGCCGAGGATCATGGAGAGCGCCATCGAGAAACAGGCGGCGTGGGCCGCGCCGATCAGCTCTTCGGGGTTGGTGTTGGTGCCGTCCTCGAAGCGCGACTTGAAGCCGTAATTCTGCCGGTCGAGCACGCCCGTCTCGGTCGAGACCGTGCCTGTGCCCTGTTTCAGGCTGCCTTTCCAGTTGGCGGTTCCGTGCTTGTTGATCATCATGCGCTCCTGTCGGTGGATGGGCCGCGGATGCGGCGGGACTGGCCTGCGACCTAAGCGGGTGCGGCGCTGCGTCAATGCGCGCGGGGCCTTGCGCGAAACCCCGCCGCGCCATCTGTCAATCCGCACCGGGATCGGGCAGGATGCCGCAAAAGACGTGAACGGGGCGAGCATGATCCGCGAATTGCAGACCGGCCAGAGGCCGCGCCGGGCGGATGCCGGGCGGCCGGGCCCCGCGGCCCGTCCCTGGCGCGGCCCACAGGCGCCCGGCACGCCCCCTTTCCCGGCTGAGGACCTGCGCCCGTGAGATTTGCCGCTTTCGCCCCCGCCCTGGCGCTTGCGCTGGCCGCCTGCGCCGCGCCGCCGCCGCCCGATGGCGGGCGCCGCCCCGAGGGGCCGTCGATCCTGCCCCCGATGAAAACCTTTGCCACCCATCGCGTCACCCGGCCGCAACGGTCGAACACGGCCATCGCGCGCGATTTCCTCGATCTCAGCTTCATGCTGGAATCGGGCAAGGCGCTGCCCGTGTTCACCCGGTTCGAGGGGCCGATCACCCTGCGCGTCACCGGCCAGCCGCCGCCGACATTCGAGGCGGATCTCGCCGACCTGCTGCGGCGGTTGAGGCGCGAGGCGCGCATCGACATCCGTCGCATCGCCCCCGATGCCGAGGCGTCGCTGACCGTGGCCATCGTGCCGCGGCGCGATTTGCAGCGCGCGGTGCCGCAGGCCGCCTGTTTCGTCGTGCCGCGCATCGGCTCATGGGCCGAGTTCGCGGCGAACCGCCGGGCCGAGACCATCGACTGGACGACGCTCGAGACGCGCGAGCGGATCACGGTGTTCATCCCCGCCGACGTGCCCCCGCAAGAGCTGCGCGATTGCCTGCACGAGGAACTGGCCCAGGCACTGGGGCCGCTCAACGACCTGTATCGCTTGCCCGACAGCGTGTTCAACGACGACAATTTCCACACCGTTCTGACCGGGTTCGACATGCTGATCCTGCGCATGACCTATGCGCCCGAGCTGCGTTCGGGGATGACGCGCGACGAGGTGGCGGCGCGGCTGCCGGGGCTGCTGGCGCGGCTGAACCCCGCCGGCGCGCGCCGGGCCGAGCCGCAGCAGGCCGAGACGCGGCGCGACTGGATCACGGCCATCGAAACGGCGCTTGGCCCCGGAACCTCGGATCGCAACCGCCGCGCGGCGGCCACGCGCGCGGTCGAGATCGCGCGCGCCTCGGACTGGAACGACAACCGGCTGGCCTTCTCGCTCTTTGCGCTGGGGCGGCTGTCGCTCGGGGTCGATACCGATCTCGCCCTCGCCTCGTTCCTGCAGGCGGGCGGGATCTATGCCGCCGATCCGGCGACCGAGCTGCACGAGGCCCATATCGCGATGCAGCTTGCCGCCTTTGCCCTGTCCTCGGGGCAGGCGGGGGCGGCGCTGGCCATAGTGGACGACAATCTCGACGTGGTCATGCGCGCCGAGAACGCCGCGCTTCTGGCCACGCTGATGCTGGTCAAGGCCGAGGCGCTCGACATCATGGGGCGCACCCGCGAGGGGCTGCGCCTGCGGACAGAGGCGCTGGGCTGGGCGCGCTATGGCTTCGGCTCGGACAGGGAAGTGCTGCGCCGCATGGGCGAGATCGCCGCGATCTCGCCGCTGGCCCGCGGCATGGAGGAAGACGTATGATCGTGATCGCAGGGGCGCTGGGCGGCGCCGTGTTCGGCTGGCGCAACGCCGCGCGGCAGGGCGGCACCCGCGCCGACAAGCTGCAATACGCGGTGGCCACGGCGATCGCGGGCTCGTTGCTGGGCTTCGTGCTGACGCTGATCGTCGACCGCCTGCTCTGACCCGCGCCGCCTTTTTCGCGACGCAGCGTCATGCCCCTGCGGCACCCGGCCGCGGGCGGCGTGCGAGCGTGCCGCAGCGCGGCGGGCGGGGGGCATATCGCGCGTGACAGGACCGGTCCGGTCGGCTATGTGGACGCCACGGACAAGGGGAGTAAGGCGCATGGCCGATATGCACGGCGCCGAATGGGGAGAGTGCGACATGAAGGTGGAAACCTTCCTACGTGACGATTACCGTCCCGCCGAGGACGAGCCGTTCATGAACGAGATGCAGCTCGAGTATTTTCGCCGCAAACTGTTGAACTGGCGGGCCGATCTGCTGAACGAGAGCAAGCTGACCATCGAGGGTCTGCAAGCCGGAACCCGCAACATTCCCGATGTCGCCGATCGCGCCAGCGAAGAGACCGATCGCGCGCTCGAGCTGCGCACGCGCGACCGCCAGCGCAAGCTGGTCTCCAAGATCGACGCCGCGCTGCGCCGCATCGAGAACGGCGAATACGGGTTCTGCGAAGTGACCGGAGAGCCCATCTCGCTCAAGCGGCTGGACGCGCGGCCCATCGCCACGCTCAGCCTCGAGGCGCAGGAGCGCCATGAGCGCCGCGAGAAGGTTCATCGCGAGGACTGAGCGGCCGGGCGCGCCGGGGCTCGGGCCGCAGGCGCGCCGCTATCGCGGGGCCGGCGGCCCCGCGTTCCGCCCGCAAGGGGGCATGAGACGATGAGCGACGTCACCGTGATCGGTGCGGGCATCGCGGGGCTCGCCACGGGGCTGGCACTGGCCCGGCGCGGACTCGACGCCGAAATCCACGAACAGGCGCCCGAACTGGGCGAGGTCGGCGCGGGGCTGCAACTCAGCCCCAACGGCATGGCCGTGCTCGACGGGCTGGGCGTGGGCGAGGCGATCCGCGCCGTGTCGGTGCGCAGCCGCGCCGTGGTGCTGCGCGCGGGCGGCGACACGCTGCTCGGCATGCCCCAGCCGACCGAGTTCCGAATGATCGCGCGCCCCGCCCTGGTCGAGGTGCTGGCCGCGGCCGCGCAGGACGCCGGCGTGCGGATCGTGCTGGGCCGCCGCACCGATCCCGACGCTGTGCCCACGGGCGCGGTGGTGGCCGCCGACGGGCTGCGCTCGGGGTTGCGCGCGGCGTTGAACGGGCCGGGCGCGCCGCGCTTCAGCGGACAGGTCGCATGGCGCGCGACGGTGCCCGGCGACGCCCCGCCCGAGGCGCATGTCTTTACCGCGCCGGGCCGCCACCTCGTGCGCTATCCTCTGGCCGGGGGCCGCGTGAACCTCGTCGGCGTCGAGGAACGCGGCGCCTGGACCGAGGAGGGCTGGCGGCTCGAGGGCGATCCGGCCGCGTTCCGCGCGGGCTTTGCCGGGCTCGCCCCCGAACTCGCGCCTCTGCTCGACCGGGTCGAGACGGTGCATGTCTGGGGGCTGTTCCTGCACCCGGTGGCGCGGGTCTGGCAGGACGGCCGCCGCGCGCTGGCCGGCGACGCCGCCCACCCGACGCTGCCTTTCCTCGCGCAGGGCGCCAATCTCGCGCTCGAGGATGCGTGGTGGCTGGCCGCCGCGCTGGCCGCGCCCGACCGCGCGACGGGGCTGCGCGACTACGAGGCCGCCCGCCGCCCCCGCGCCGAGCGTGCCATCGCCGCCGCCGCGGCCAACGCGCGCAACTATCACCTGGGCGGCGCGCGCCGGGTGGCGGCCCATGCCGCGCTGCGCGCCGTGGGCGCGGTGGCCCCCGGCGCCATGCTGCGGCGTTTCGACTGGCTCTACGGGCTGGACGTGACGCGCGAACGCCCGCTCGATCACGCCTGATCGAGCGCGGCGACGATGCCGCCGAAATCCTCAGCCTTGAGCGACGCGCCCCCGACCAGCGCGCCGTCGACATCGGCAACGGCAAAGATGTCGCCCGCGTTCGCGGATTTGACCGATCCGCCATAGAGCAGCCGCATCGCCTCGCCCTCGGGGCCGAACCGGTCGGTCAGGGCGGCGCGGATATGGGCGTGAACCTCGCCGATCTGCTCGAGCGTGGGCACCTTGCCGGTGCCGATGGCCCAGACCGGCTCGTAGGCCACGACGATCGCCGCCCCGGTCGCGTCGTCGGGCAGGGACCCGGCAAGCTGCCCCGAGATCACGTCGAGCGTCTCGCCGCCCTCGCGCTGCTCCAGCGTCTCGCCCACGCAGACGATGGCGACCAGCCCCGCCGACAGCGCGGCCTGCGCCTTGGCGCGCACCGTCGCGTCATCCTCGCCGTGATCGGCCCGCCGCTCGGAATGGCCGAGGATGACATGGCTCGCCCCCGCATCGCGCAGCATCCCGGCCGAGATGTCGCCGGTATGCGCGCCCGAATCCGCGGCGTGGCAATCCTGTCCGCCGACGGCGATGGGTCCGGCGCGCTCGGCCATGCGCGCGATCAGCGTGGCGGGCGGGCAGATCAGGATCTCGCACCGCGCGTCGGCGTGATCGCGGGCGAGGGTGTCGATCTCGGCCAGCATTGCGGATGTGCCGTTCATCTTCCAGTTTCCGGCGGCGAGCTTGCGTCTGGCCATGGGTCTCTCCGATTGACAGGTGCGATTCGACACGCAACCTAAGGAGCGCGCGGCCAATGGTAAAACCCCGCGCGCACGCCCATGACCGGAGCAGGCCCCATGCGCGCCACCGATATCCCCGAGATCGATGCCCGCGACCTCGTGCCGGGGGCGCCGGGCCGCGCCGCGGCACTGGCCGACCTGGCGCGGGCGGCGCGCGTCTCGGGGTTCTTCACCGTCCATTCCACCGCGATCGACGCCGAGGAGATCGCCGGGGTGCTGGTCGAGCTGCGCGCGTTCTTTCACGCCCCCGAGGCCGAGAAGTCGCGCATCGACATGGCGGCGACGGGGTCCAACCGCGGCTGGGGCGCGCCCTTGGGCGAACGGGTCGATCCGGGCTCGAACCCCGACTACAAGGAAGTCTTCGACATGGGGTTCGAGCTTGCGCCGGGCGATCCGCTGGCCGCGCGCGGGCTCAGATACTACGCGCCCAACCGCTGGCCCGAGGGGCGCCCGCGGTTCCGCGCGACGCTCGAGCGGTATTACGCGCGCACCATGGGGGTCTCGATGACGCTCCTGCGCGCGCTGGCCGAGGCGCTGGGCGCGCCGCGCGACCATTTCGACGGCCGGTTCGACCGGCCGATGGCGCTGTTGCGGGGCAACTTTTATCCCGCACGGCCCCCCTGGGCGGGCGAGCGGGATTTCGGCATCGCGCCCCATACCGATTACGGCTGTCTGACGCTTCTGGCAGGCGACGGGGTTCCGGGGCTCGAGGTGCAGGGGCGCGCGGGCGACTGGCGGCCGGTCACCTCCCGGCCGGGCGCCTTCGTGGTCAATTTCGGCGAGATGCTCGAGATCTGGACCGCGGGCGAGGTGCGCGCGACGCCGCATCGCGTCATCGGATCGGAGGCCGAGCGGATCTCGCTGCCGCTCTTTTTCAACCCCGACTACGACACCGACATATCGCCGCCCGGATCGGTCACGCCGCGGCTCGCCGGCGAACACCTGTCGCGCCGCTTCGACGAGACCTACCTGCATCTCGATCCCACGGCCTGACGGGCGCGCCCGCGCGGTCGGTCGCGACGGGGTATTTGAGAAAGAGAAGAGACTGGCGCGGCGCGTGTCGACTCTTCTCTTTCCAAATACCCGATGGCGAGCGGGGTCGTTTCCGGCGGGGGCTCAGCCTTCCTCGCGCTGTCCTTCGGCGATATCGCGCATCACGTCGAGCGGGACGTAGCCGCGCACCATCTCGTTGCCGAAGATGAAGCTGGGGGTGCCGTTGATCTCGAGCGTCTGGCCCAGCGCGCGGTTGGCGGCGATTTCCTCGGTCACTTGCGGGGCCTCCATGCCGCTCTGGATCTCGTCCCAGTCGAGCCCCTGGTCCTCGCCGAGATCGGCGAGGTAGTCGGGCGTGATGTCGCTCGAGGTCAGCATCATCTCGTCATGGACGGCCTTGTAGGCCTCGTCTCCGGCGGCGCGGCGCACCGCGATGGCAAAGCGCGAGGCCAGCATCGACTGTTCGCCGAGGATCGGGAACTCCTTGATGATGAAGCGGATGTTGCCGTCCGAGGCCAGCAGTTCCTCGACCTCGCCGAAGGCGCGTTTGCAGTAGCCGCAGCGGTAGTCGAGGAACTCGACCACGGTCAGGTCGCCCTCGGGATTGCCGCCGACATAGGACACCCCATCCTCGAAGATGGCCGCCGAGTTCGACGCGATCATGTCGGCCCCGGCGGCGGCCTGTGCCTGCTGTTCGCGCTGTTCCAGCACGCCAAGCGCCTCGATCAGCACCTGCGGGTTTTCCAGCAGGTAGTCGCGGACCTCGGCGCCGAAGCTCTCGCGCTCGGCCTCGGTCATGGCGTCGATGTCGAAGGCGGCGGCGGGGCCGGCGGCGAGCGCGAGGCTCAGGGCGAGGGGTCTCAGCATGGGCGGCGCTCCGGTCTGGGCGGGAATGGATTCGCGGCAGAGCCTTCCCCGATCGCGGGCGCGCGATCAAGTCGTCTGTCGGGATCGTGATGGCGCGCCCGTCGGTCGCCGCGCGATTGACGGGGCCGGACAGGGCGGGCAGGGAGGCCCGCGACAGCAAGGAGCGGAGGGCGGCATGCGACAGTCGAGCCGGGGCCGGGTGGACCCCTTCATCGTCATGGACGTGATGGAGCGCGCCCGCGCCGCAGAAGCCGCGGGGCGTCACATCGTCCACATGGAGATCGGCCAGCCCGGCACGCCCGCGCCCGCGGGCGCCCGTGCGGCGCTGGTCGCCGCGATGGAGGAGGGGCCGCTGGGCTATACCGTCGCGCTGGGCCTGCCGGCGCTGCGTGCGCGGATCGCGCGCCATTACGGCGAGTGGTACGGCGTCGATCTCGACCCCGCGCGGGTCGTCGTGACGGCGGGCGCCTCGGCGGCCTTCGTGCTGGCGTTTGCGGCCCTGTTCGACGCAGGACAACGGGTCGGGCTGGGGCTGCCGGGCTACCCGTCATACCGCCATATCCTCAAGGCGATGAGCCTCGATCCCGTCTGTTTCGAGACCGCCGCCGCGGACCGGTTCCAGCCGGTGCCGGGGGGGCTGCCCGCCGATCTCGCGGGGTTGATCCTGGCCTCGCCCGGCAACCCGGCGGGCACGATGCTGTCGCGCGAGGGCCTCGGCGCGCTGCTCGAGGCGGCGCGGGCGCGCGCGATCTCGGTGGTGTCCGACGAGATCTATCACGGCATCGATTACGGCACGCGCGCGGTCAGCGCGCTTGAGCTCGGCGACGATGTCTACGTGGTCAATTCGTTCTCCAAGTATTTCTCGATGACGGGTTGGCGGATCGGTTGGCTGGTGGTGCCGCCCGATCATGTCCGCGCGGTCGAGCGGCTGGCGCAGAACATGTTCATCTGTCCAAGCCACGCGGGGCAGGTGGCGGCGCTGGCGGCCTTCGACTGCATGGCCGAGCTCGAGGCGACCCGCGCCACCTATGCCGCGAACCGCGCGCTCATGCTCGAGCGTCTGCCGGGCGCGGGCTTTCCCGATTTCGCGCCGCCCGACGGGGCCTTCTACGTCTATGCCGACGTGTCCCACCTGACCGATGACAGCCTTGCGCTGTCGGCCGAGATCCTCGACCGCGCGGGGGTCGCGGTGGCGCCCGGCGTCGATTTCGACCCGGTGCGGGGGCGGCACATGCTGCGCCTGTCCTATGCGGGCGCGCCGGACGAGATCGCGCTGGGGCTCGACCGTCTGGCGGAATGGGTCTCGACACGCGAACGACGTGGATAAACCGGGTTTCGCCATCGGCGGGTTCTTGCTAGTCTGACCGGATACGGGGCGTCAGATCCCGGTCGGGCAGATCAAGGCTTGGGCACATGTTCAGACGTTTGGCTATGGCCGCGCTGGCGAGCTTCTGGCTCGGACAGGCTGCGGCCGCGCAATCCGGGGCGCAGGACGCGGAGCGCATGACCGCGCTGGCGCGCATCGACGTGGCCGCGAGCCGAATCGAGGATTTCGGATCGAATCTGCTGGTCGACCTGGCGCTGAGCCAGCCGGTGCCCTGGCGGGTCTTTACCCTGGACGAGCCGCGCCGCCTCGTCATCGATTTCGGCGAGGTCGATTTCGCCGGCACCACCCTGACCGAGATCGTCGCCGCCGACATGGTCAGCGGCGTGACCACGGGCCGGTTCCGCGAGGGCTGGTCGCGGCTGGTGCTGGCGCTGGCCGGGCCCATGGCGGTCGAGACGGCGGGGTTGTCGACCGGGGGTCCGGGCGGAATCGCGCGGATGAAGCTGCAACTCGCCCCCGTCACCGCCGAGGCCTTTGCCCGCGACGCGGGCCCCCCCGACAGCGTGCTGTTCGGCGCCGGCGACGATGCCGAGGCCGAGGGGGCTGCGGCCCCGATCGAGCCGATGCGCCGCCAGTCGGGCGAGCGGCCGCTGCGCGTGACCATCGACCCCGGCCATGGCGGCATCGACCCCGGCGCCGAGGCCGAGGGGGTCAACGAGGCGGATATCGTGCTGGCCATCGCCAAGCAGCTTGCCGCCGCGCTCAAACGGCTGGGGATGGAGGCCACGCTGACGCGCACCGACGACGTTTTCGTACCGCTCGAGCGGCGCATGAGCATCGCGCGCGAGGCCCGGTCCGACGTGTTCCTGTCGCTGCATGCCGACGCGCTGGACGAGGGGCAGGCATCGGGGGCGACGGTCTATACGCTCAGCACCGACGGCGCCGACGAGGCCTCGCAGAAGCTGGTCGAGCGGCACGAGCCCGACGACCTGCTGACGGGGCTCGACCTGATGGCCGCGGGCGACGAGGTGGCGCTGGTGCTGATGGAGATGGCCCGCGCCGAGACGCTGCCGCGTTCGGAACGGCTGGCCGACGAGATCGTGGCGGGGCTCGCGCGCGAGACGGGCGACCTGCACAAGCGGCCGCGGCTCAGGGCCGATTTCTCGGTGCTCAAGGCCGCCGATATCCCGTCGGTGCTGATCGAGCTGGGGTTTCTCTCGAGCGCCGCGGACCGCGCGCGGCTGGCCGACCCGATGTGGCGGCAGGCGGCGGTGAACGGCATCCGCGCGGGCATCGAGAACTGGTCGCGCTATGACGCCATCCAGGGGCGCCAGCTGCGCCAGTAGGCGGCGCGCCCCTCGCGCGGCCTTCACGCGCGCGTGTCATCGGCGGTGCGCCGCCGGTTCCGGTTTTGATTTCGTAACCCCTCGCATGTATGAGGGGCCATCCCCGGCACGCGGCCCCGCCGCGCCGGCACCGGCCTCGGGAGCCCTGACTTGATCCGTTTCGTCCTTTCCATCCTCGGCGGGATCTTCACCCTTCTCACGCTCGGTGTCATGGCCGCGGCGATCGGGATCGGGGCGATCTTCTGGATCTACGGGCGCGATCTGCCCGATACCGACCAGCTTGCCCGCTATACGCCCCCGACGATCAGCCGCATCTATTCGCGCGAGGGGCGCATCATCGACGAGTTCGCCAAGGAACGCCGCCTGTTCACCCCGGCCGAGGAAATCCCCGAGCTCGTGAAAGAGGCGTTCATCTCGGCCGAGGACAAGAATTTCTACACCCATCAAGGCTACGATCCGCGCGGCATCCTCGCCGCCGCGCTGGACGCGGCGCAGGGCGGCGCCGTGCGCGGTGCCTCGACCATCACGCAGCAGGTGATGAAGAATTTCCTGCTGGGCGGCGAGCGGTCGGCCGAACGCAAGGTCAAGGAACTGATCCTCGCGGCGCGCATCGAAAAGACGCTGAGCAAGGACGATATCCTCGAGCTCTACCTCAACGAGATCTTCCTCGGGCAGAACAGCTTCGGCGTCACGGCCGCGGCGCAGACCTATTTCAACAAGCCCCTGACCGAGCTTTCCGCGCAGGAGGCCGCCTATCTCGCCGCGCTGCCCAAGGCGCCCTCGACCTATCACCCGGTGCGCGCCAAAGATCGCGCGCTCGAGCGGCGCAATTTCGTGCTGCGCGAGATGTTCGAGAACGGGTTCCTGACCGAGGACGAATACCGCACGGCACGCGAGGCGCCGCTTTTGACGGTGCAGAACGGCGATCTGCCCGGCTTCAAGGAACAGCTCCCTCCGCGCGACTATTTCACCGACGAGATCCGCCGCCAGCTCAGCCGCGATTTCGGCGAGGGCGAGTTCTTTTCGGGCGGGCTGAGCGTGCGCGCCACGCTCGACCCCGAATTGCAAAAGGTCGCCGCGGCGAGCCTGCAGCGCGCGCTCGAGCAATACGACCGCGGGCTGGGGCGCTGGCGCGGCACGGGCAAATCCATCCCCGCCGAGAAACTGGACGACTGGGAAGAGGCGCTCGGGGATGTAAATGTCGCCCGCGACATCGAGCTCGACAGCCCTTGGCGCCCCGCCGTCGTGCTGGACGTGGCCGAGAACACCCTGAGCCTCGGCATCGAGGGCGAAGGCGAGGGCACCGTGCCGCGCGACGATATCTCGTGGATCAAGGGCGATTTCTTCGACAATTTCGAACGCGGCGACGTGGTGCATGTGCGCGCGATGACCTCGGACGAGGATGGCAGCTTCATCCGCTGGACGCTGCGGCAGGTGCCCCGGGTCGAGGGCGCGTTCATGGCAATGGATGTCGATACGGGCCGCGTGCTCGCCATGCAGGGCGGGTTCAGCTACCAGCATTCGGTGTTCAACCGCGCGACCCAGGCCACGCGCCAGCCCGGATCGAGCTTCAAGCCCTTCGTCTATGCCGCGGCGCTGGATTCGGGCTTTTCGCCGGCGACGATCGTCGTCGACGCCCCGATCGAGATCAACACGCCGCAGGGGCTGTGGCGGCCCAAGAACTACTCCAACCGGTTCTACGGCCCGACGCCCCTGCGCACCGGGATCGAGCAGTCGCGCAACCTCATGACCGTGCGCCTCGCGCAGGAGGTCGGGATGGACGTGGTGGCCAGCTACGCCGAACGCTTCGGCGTCTACGACAACATGGGGCCGTTCCTCGCCAATTCGCTCGGCGCGGACGAGACGACGCTCTACAAGATGGTCGCCGCCTACGCGATGTTCGCCAATGGCGGCGAGCGGGTCGAGCCGACGCTGGTCGACCGGGTGCAGGACCGCTACGGCAAGACGGTCTATCGCCACGACCGCCGCGAGTGCCTCGATTGCGGCTCTGCGACGCTGCAGGCGGGCATGGCCCCGCGCATCGTGTCCAACCGCGAACGCGTCATGGATGCGATCACCGCCTACCAGCTCACCTCCATGATGAAGGGCGTGGTCGAACGCGGCACCGCCCGCGGCAAGGTCAATCTCGGCGTGCCGGTGGCGGGCAAGACCGGCACGACGAACGACGCCAAGGACGTGTGGTTCGTGGGCTTCACCAGCAATATCGCGGCGGGCTGCTATATCGGCTACGACCAGCCGCGTAGCCTCGGGCAGGGTGCCTCGGGCGGGGGCATGTGCGCGCCGGTCTTCGACCGCTTCATGAAGGCCGCGACCGAGAAATACGGCGGCGGTCCCTTTGCCGTGCCGCCGGGCGGCACCTTCATCAAGATCGACCGCTTCACCGGTGCGCGGCTCAGCGACGGGGCCAGCGGCAAGAACGTGGTAGCCGAGTATTTCCGCCTCGGCGAAGAGCCGGTCTTCGGCGTGGCCTTCGACGGGGGCTTTGCCATGGGGGCCAACCTGCCCCTCGTCGAAGAGGTCGGCGGCAACAGCGGGCAGGCGGTGCGCAACGCCACCGGCCAGCAGGTCGTGATCCCCAAGAAAAAGGCGACCTTCGGCACGCTCAGCTCGGGCGGGCTCTACTAGCGCCGGTTGCCGGAGCCTGCGGGCGTTGCTAGATCGTCACCACATTCAAGGAGCCCGCCCATGCGCGCAGAGACCCAGTCCGTGATCGACGCGATCGAGAATTCGCTGATGCTGCTGCGTCAGCGGATGGATTGGGAAACCGCGTCCTACCGCCTCGAAGAGTTCAACGCCCGCGTCGAGGATCCGACGCTCTGGGACGATCCCGACCGCGCGCAGGTGCTCATGCGCGACCGCCAGGCGCTGGTCGACGCGATCGAGCGCTACGAGACGATGGCGCAGGAGCTGTCGGACAACCGCGAACTGATCGAGCTGGGCGAGGCCGAGGGCGACGACGACGTGGTGTCCGAGGCCGAGGCCGCGCTCAGGGATCTGCGCGACCGCGCGGGGGCGGCCGAGATCGAGGCGCTGCTGAACGGCGAGGCCGACGGCAACGATACCTTTCTCGAGATCAACGCGGGCGCGGGCGGCACCGAAAGCTGCGACTGGGCGGCGATGCTGGCGCGGATGTATGTGCGCTGGGCCGAAAAACGCGGCTACAAGGTCGAGCTGCAATCCGAAAGCGCGGGCGACGAGGCCGGCATCCGCTCGGCCGCCTACAAGATCAGCGGGCCCAACGCCTATGGCTGGCTCAAGACCGAATCGGGCGTGCACCGCCTCGTGCGCATCTCGCCCTATGACAGCGCCGCGCGGCGCCATACCTCGTTCAGCTCGGTCTGGGTCTACCCGGTGGTCGACGACAATATCGACATAGAGGTAAACCCCGCCGATATCCGGCTCGACACCTACCGCTCGTCTGGCGCGGGCGGCCAGCACGTCAACACCACCGATTCGGCCGTGCGGATCACCCATATCCCCACCGGGATCGTCGTCACCAGTTCCGAGAAATCCCAGCACCAGAACCGCGATATCGCGATGAAGGCGCTGAAATCCAAGCTCTACCAGATGGAACTGGAACGGCGCCACGCCGCCATCAACGAGGCCCATGAACAAAAGGGCGATGCGGGCTGGGGCAACCAGATCCGGTCCTACGTGCTGCAACCCTACCAGATGGTCAAGGACCTGCGAACGGGCGTCGAGACCAGCGACACCCAAGGCGTGCTGAACGGCGCGCTCGACCAGTTCATGTCCGCGACGCTCGCGCTCGACGTGACCGGCAAGAGCCGTGCCGAGGCCGAGGCCGACGCCTGACCGCGCGACCCCGGCGCCGGTCCCGGCCGCGACCGCGGCGACCGGGTATTTGTGAAAGAGAAGAGAGAGAGAGGGGGCGGGGCCCCCGGCAGGGCCTCGCGCACGCGCGGCCCTTCTCTGTTTCCGCAAATACTCATCCCCGGCCGGCCATCCCGCGGGGCCGGGACGAAAACGGGCGCCCCGAGGGACGCCCGCCACATATCCGGCCGATGCGACGTCTCAGGCGTCGCCGCCCTCGCCGCCGCCCGAGGAGCCCGCACCCATCGGCCCGGCACCCGCGCCCTGGCTGCCCGGCGTGCTGGCCGGTCCCGCCGGCGGGGCCGAGCGGCCGGCGCTGCCGCTCGTGTTGAGCGGGTCGTCGCGCCGCGCGACCGAGCCCTCGAAATGGGCGCCGGATTCGATGGCGATGGTCTTGTGGATGATGTCGCCCTCGACCCGCGCGGTCGCGGTCAGCCGCACCTTGAGACCGCGCACCCGGCCGACGATCCGGCCGTTGATGACCACGTCATCGGCCATGACCTCGCCCTTCACGGTGGCCGATTCCCCGATCGTCAGCAGGTGGGCGCGGATATCGCCCTCGATATTGCCCTCGATCTGGATGTCGCCGGTCGTCTTGATGTTGCCCTTGATGACGAGATCGGTCGACAGGATCGACGCGGGCGGTTTCGCCTTGGAGGAAGAGGACGGCATGTCGCTGGGCGTTTTCTGCGCGGTCATGGAATTCTCGCTGGAAGGTTTGGAGACGGCCTCGCCGCCGCGTTTGGGGCCGGGCTCGTTGATCTTGCTCTTAGAAAACATCTTGCGCTGCCTTGATGTAGGTCATCGGGTTGACGGGCCTGCCGCCAACGCGGACCTCGTAATGAAGATGGGTTCCGGTCGATCGGCCGGTATTCCCCATAGCACCGATCCGGTCCCCGCGCGAGACCCTTTGGCCTTTCTCGACATGGATGGCGGACATGTGCGCATAGCGCGTCTCGATGCCGAACTCGTGCTGGATCTTGACCAGGTTGCCGTAACCCGACTGCCGCCCGGCGAAAGTCACGACCCCGTCGCCGGTGGTGTGGATGGGCGTTCCGTGGGCGCCGGCGAAGTCGGTGCCGTTATGCATCCGCCCCCAGCGGCGGCCGAATCCGCTGGTAAAGCGGAAGGACGACTGGACCGGCAGCGCGAAGGGCGCCTTTTCGGCCGCGATGCGATAGAGGTTCATGCGGTCGAGCTTTTCCAGCAGGGCGTTGGCGCGTTCCTCGTCGGGATCGGGGCCTTCGCCCTTGGTCGAAAAGCGCATCGGGGTCAGCGGGCCGCCCTGGCCCGAATAGCCGCGCCGCACCGTGTCGAGCAGCGATTGCGTGTCGAGCCCGGCATTGCGGAACATCTTGTCGAGCGGCTCGACCGAGATCGACAGCGCCTCTTCGAGCTGTTCGAAGATCTTGTCGTTGCGGTCCTGCGCCAGCCGCGCCTCGAAGACGAGATCCTGCGCGAAATCGGCGGATTCGTCGGCGTGGAGCGCCATCGCGTTCCGCTCTTCGGCGGTGCTGTCGAGGGCCGAGGCGAGGATGTCGATGGTGGCCTGGAACTCCTGCACGCGGGCCAAATCGCTCGCCCCGTCGCCCTCGCCGGCCAGCGCCGCGGCCAGTTCGCCGCGGGCGGCCCGCGCCTCGTCGCGCGCGATCACCGCGTCGCGCAGGTTGGCATAGGCGATCTCCATCCCGCGCTCGAGCTCTTCGCGCCGGGTTTCCGAGGCGAGCAGCTCCGATTGCATGGCGCTGATCCTGGTCAGCGCAGCCGAGAAACGGCCATGCGCGGCGTCGGCGGCGGCGATGGCCGCGTCGCGCTCGGTCGAGATCTCGTTGAGGCGGCTTTCATAAAGCGCCTGTTCGCGCGCGGCCTGGTCGCGGAAATGGCCGGAGCCGATCGAATCCATCAGCACCACCGCCGAGGCGATGATGGTCCAGCCGACGAGGACGGCACTGCCCGTGAGGGCGAAGAACTGGGTGGCGGGCGAGAGTCGGACGAAACGTGTTTCGGTATCGGAGCGGAGGAACAGGCGTCGTTCCGGAAAGGCGCGGAACAACGCGGCGCCAAATCGTCCAGTACCGTTCGACACGTGGCAAATCCTCTTGCTGTCCCGGTTTTCGACGGCGACCTCTGGGACGCTCGTTGGGGGCCTGACTACCGGCCCGGTCCGCGATCCGCAACGATTTTGGGCAAGAAGGGGGCCGATCACGGCCATCGGGGGGCATGTCGGCGGATATTTGCCCAAGTTCCGCCCCGTCATGCGCAAAGCCGCGCAGCGCGCGGCGGGGGCCTGCGGTCAGGTATCGCCCTCGGTTTCGATATAGATGACCGTGCCGCAATGCTTGCAATGGCTGGCGTCGCGGTCGTGCAGGCTGAGCCCGCAATTGGGGCAGGGCTGCTCGATCTTGGCGGGGCGATAGATCGCCTGGATGAGGTTGAGGAAGAACCCCACGCCGAACACCATGATGAAGATCGTCATGATCCGCCCGATCCGGTCGGTCAGGACGATATCGCCGTAGCCCGTGGTCGTCAGGGTCGTGATCGTGAAATAGGCCGCGTCCACATAGGTGTTGAGCGCCGGGTTGCGGTCATGTTCCCAAACCCAGACGAGGCTGGTCACGACAAAGACGAAGACGACGAGATTGGCCGCCGCCAGCGACACGCGCGAGTTGATCGAGACCGAGCGGAAGGCGCGGTCGATCTCGTGGGCGAGCCGGTAGCTGCGCACCAGCCGCAAGAGCCGCAGCACCCGCAAAAAGGCGAGGTTCGATCCCGCGACGATGGGCGCGGCGAGCGATATCAGCACCACGATATCGGCGAGGTTGGCCAGGTTGAGAAAGAACCTGGCCCGGTTGCCGGCGATGACGAAGCGCGCGGCGAGATCGGCGCCCACCACGATCCCGATGGCGATGTCTGCGGCAAGGATGGCCACGCCCATCTCGGCGGTCGCGGTGAACAGGAAATAGCCGACCGTCGCCACGTCGAAGATCGCCAGCGCGGCGCGGAACCGTCGCGGCCATGGGGCATCGGCCTCGTAGAGGCGGCGGATGCGGCCGCGCAGGCTCACAGGGCGCGGACGGCCTCGAGCACCTCGTCGACATGGCCCGGAACCTTGACCTTGCGCCATTCGCGCAGCACCCGCCCGTCGCGGCCGATCAGGAAGGTCGAGCGCTCGATCCCCATGAAGCTTTTCCCGTACATCTGTTTCTCGGCCCAGACGCCGTAGCGTTCGCAGACGTCGCTCTCGGCATCCGACAAAAGCGCGATCCTGAGCCCGTGCTTGTCGCGGAACTTGTCGTGTTTCGTCACCGGATCCTTGGACACGCCGAGGATCGTGGCGCCCGCGGCCGCGAAATCGTCGGCGCGCTCGGTAAAAGCGATGGCCTGCCTGGTGCAGCCCGAGGTGTCGTCCTTGGGGTAGAAATAGAGGACCACCGCACCGTCGATATCCGACAGGGCGACCTCGCCGCCGCCATCGCGGGGCAGGGTGAACTCGGGGGCGGGCTGGCCGGTCAGATCCATCTGGCATGTCCTTTCGGTGAAACGGGCGGCGCGGATACGCGCGGGCCGGAGCTTAGCGCCGCGGGGCGCCGTCGCAAACGTGTCTCGCGCAGGCAGGCGGTTTCTGCAATGCTGGCGCGCAGGGCGACCGGAACGGGCCATGCGAGCAGACCACCCCAGACCTTCCCCGCGCAGGACGTGGCGGCAGCGCCATGTCGCCGCGCTGCGCGTGACGCTGGGCCTTGCGCTGGGCATGGCGCTGGGGGTGGCGGCCATCGTCGCGGCGCTGGCGCTGAGCGAGACGCGGCTCACCGTGCCGCCGCGGCTGACCGACCGCATCGAGGCCCGGATCGACGCGCGGCTGGCCGGCATGGCGGTCGAGCTCGGTGCCATCGAGATCGGCATCGACCGCAGTTTCAAGCCGCGTCTGTGGCTGGGCGGCGTCGGCCTGCGGGCGGCGGACGGGACGCGGATTGCGGGGTTCGGCGACGTGGGCGTGGCGTTCTCGCCGCGCGCGGCGCTGTCGGGGCGGATCGCGCCGCGGGTGCTGCGCGTCAGCCGCGCCGAGCTCCTGGTGCGCCGCGATGCCGATGGCGCCTTCGAGCTGCGGTTCGGCGGGGGCGGCACGTTTCGCGCCGACAGCCCGGCCGCGATCCTCGCCGCCGCCGAGGCGCTGCTCGACCGCCCGCCGCTCGACCTGATCGACGAGATCGCGCTGGCCCACCTGGCCGTCGCCTTCGAGGACGCGGCCAGCGGCCGGGTCTGGCAGGTCACGGGCGGGGCTGCATCGCTGACGCGCGACGCGGCGGGGCTGCGGCTGGGGATGGAGGCCGAGATCTTCAACGGCTCGGACGACCTCGCCCGGCTGGATCTGTCGCTCGAGACCGCCGCACGCGACGACGGGGCGCGGTTGGGGCTGAGGCTCGAGGGGTTCGCCGCGCGCGACCTCGGCGACCTGGTGCCCGCGCTGCGCGGGCGGATGCCGCTCGACGCGCCGATCTCGGGCGCGCTCGACGCGCGGCTGGACGCGTCCGGGGCGATGGGCGCGCTGTCGGGTCGGCTCGACCTCGGGGCGGGCCGGGTGACGCCGGGCGGCGCCGCGCCCTTGCCCTTCGAGGCGGCCGACCTGGCCTTTTCCTACGATCCCGCCGCCGAGCGGATCGAGATCGAGGCGCTGCGCCTGCGCGCCCGCGCCGCCGAGGCCGATATCACGGGGCGGGTCTATCTGCGCGATCGCGTGGCGGGGGTGCCGCGCGCGGTGGTGGCGCAGATCGCGCTCGAGTGGCTGCGGCTCGCGCCCGGCCTCTTTCCCGAGGCGCTCGAGGCCGCGGGGGGGCTGGCCGACCTGCGCATCTCCTTCGATCCGTTTACCCTGACGCTGGGGCAGGCGGCGCTGCCCGATCCGGGCGGCGACCCGGCCCGAACGATCCGCGCGCGCGGCCGGGTCACCGCCGGCCCCGACGGCTGGGAAGGCGGGCTCGACCTCACCGCCGAGGCGCTGTCGGTGGCGCGGCTGCCGGGGGTGTGGCCCTTGCCAGCCGCGCCCCGCGCGCGCGACTGGGTGGCCCGGAACCTCGTCTCGGGCGAGGCGCGCGACCTGACCGTTGCATTGCGCCGCGCGCCCGGCGCGAGGGATATCGCGACCGGGATCAGCTTTGCCTTTCACGCGGCCGAGGCGCGCGCGGTGGGGTTCCTGCCGCCGATCACCGGGGGCGCGGGGTATTTCACGCTGGGCGAGGACCGGCTGGCGCTCAGGCTCGACGCGGGCACGATGACGCCGCCCGGCGGGGAACCCGTCGCCCTTGGCGGATCGACCTTTGCCATCCCCGACACCCGCGCGCGGCCCGCCCGCGGCGAGATCGCGCTGGCCGCCGCGGGGCCGGTCGGGTCGATCCTCGCGCTGCTCGACGCCGAGCCGATGTCGCTCTTGACGCGGGCCGGGCGGGGGCCGGACCTTGCCACGGGGCGGGCCGAGCTTGCCGCGACGGTGTCGGTGCCCCTGCGCCCCAACCCGCCGGGCGCGGCCATCGAGATCGCGGCCAGCGGCGACCTGTTCGACATCCGTTCGGAGCGGGCGATGCCCGGCCGCGTGCTGACGGCCGAGCGGTTGCGCCTTGCCGTGGGCGACGGGGCGCTGTCGCTCTCCGGCGCGATGGAGGTCGAGGGCGTGCCCTTTACCGGCAGTTTCCGCACCGCCTTTGCCGGGCCCGAGCGGGGGACCGGCCGGGTCGCGGGGCGGGTCGCGCTGAGCCCCGAGGGGCTGGCGCGGTTCGGGGTGGGCCTGCCGCCGGGGCTGGTCACGGGCCGGGGCGAGGGCGATCTGACCATCGAGCTGCGCCGCGACCGCCCGCCGCGCCTGACGCTCGAGACCGACCTGCGCGGGATCGGGATGCGCATCGCCGGCGTGAACTGGGCCAAGCGCCCCGACGAGGGGGGGCGGCTGAGGCTCGAGGGGCGGTTGGGCGAAAGCCCGCGCTTCGACACCTTTGCGCTGGACGCGCCGGCGCTCTCGGCGCGGGGGCGCGTGACCTTCGCGCCCGGCCCGTCCTTTCGCGCGCTGCGGCTCGACCGCGTGGTGCTGGGCGACTGGCTGGACGCGCCCGTGACCATCGAGGCCCGCGCGGGCGGGCCGCCCGCGATCCGGGTGCCGGGCGGCAGCATCGACCTGCGCCGCGCCGATCTGGGCAAGGCGGGCGGCGGCGGCGGCGGCGATGGCGGGAGCGGGCGCGGCCCGGTGGTGCTGGCGCTCGACCGGCTGCAACTGACCGATACGGTCGCGCTGACGCCCGCGCGGGTCGAGATCGCGCCGGGCGCGGCGCTGCAGGGGACGTTCCGCGGCAAGGTCAATGGCGGGGTCGAGATCGACGGGCAGCTCGAGGGCGGCGCGCAGGGCACCGCGATCCGCATCACCTCGCGAAGCGCGGGGGCGGTGCTGCGCGACGCGGGGCTTTTGAGCAACCTGCGCGGCGGCGCGATGGAGATCGTGCTGCGCCCGACCGGCATCCGCGGCGCCTACGACGGACGGGTCAGCGTGGATACCATCGTGCTGCGCGACGCCCCCGCCATCGCCGAGCTTCTGGCCGCGATCAGCGTCGTGGGGCTCGTGGACCAGTTGCAGGGGCAGGGAATCATCTTTGACCGGGTCGAGGCCGAGTTCCGCCTGACGCCCGATCTGGTGACGATCTACCGCTCGTCGGCCACGGGCCGCTCGATGGGGCTGTCGGTCGATGGCAGTTTCGATCCGCGCCGCAAGCTGATGGACCTGCAGGGGGTGCTTTCGCCGCTCTACCTCGTCAACCGGATCGGCGCGATCTTCACCCGCCGGGGCGAGGGGCTGTTCGGGGTCAATTTCACCTTGCGCGGGCCGGTCGATCGGCCGCAGGTAGCCGCCAACCCGCTCTCGATCCTGACCCCCGGCATGTTCCGCGAGATCTTTCGCCGTCCGCCGCCCGAACGTCCCGGCAACTGAAGGCCCGCCAGACCCGTGAAACTCAGCGATTTCAATTTCGACCTGCCCGAAGAGCTGATCGCCACCCGGCCCGCGCGGCCCCGGTCCTCGGCGCGGATGCTGGTGGCCGACGGCGCGCGCATCGCCGATTGCCGCGCCATCGACCTGCCCGAGTGGCTGGCCCCCGGCGATCGGCTGGTGCTCAACGATACCCGCGTCATTCCCGCGCGGCTGACGGGGCGGCGCGACCGGGCAGGGGCGGCGGGCGCGCGGATCGAGGCGACCCTGCTCGAGCCGCTGGCAGACGGGGCGTGGCGCGCGCTGCTCAAGCCGCTTCGCAAGGTGCGCGACGGCGAGACGCTGGTCTTTTCCGACGCGCTCTCGGCGGTGGTCGAGGGCCGCGAGGAGGGCACCGCGCGGCTGCGCTTCGACGCCGAGGGCGACGCCTTCGACGCGGCGCTCGAACAGGCCGGGGCGATGCCGCTGCCGCCCTATATCGCCGCCCGCCGCCCCGCCGATGCCCGAGATCACGAGGATTACCAGACGATCTGGGCGCGCCGGCGGGGCGCGGTGGCCGCCCCCACCGCGTCGCTGCATTTCGATGCCGCGCTGATGGCGGGGCTGGCCGCGCGCGGGGTCGATCTGACGCATGTGACGCTGCATGTGGGGGCGGGCACCTTTCTGCCGGTGAAGGTGGACGACATCGCGCAGCACCGGATGCATGCCGAATGGGGCGAGGTCACGCCCGAGGCGGCGGCGGCCATCGCCGCCACCCGCGCGGCGGGCGGGCGGGTGATCGCCGTGGGCACCACCGCACTGCGCCTCGTCGAGACGGCGGCGCGCGAGAATGGCGGGCGGATCGGCTCCTGGACGGGCGAGACCGACATCTTCATCACGCCGGGGTTCCGGTTCGCCGTGGCCGACGGGCTGATGACGAATTTCCACCTGCCGAAATCGACGCTGATGATGCTGGTCTCGGCCTTCATGGGGGTGGAGCCGATCCGCCGCATCTATGCCCATGCCATCGAGGAACGTTACCGGTTCTTCAGCTATGGCGACGCCTCGCTCCTGCTGCCCGGGGACAGGCCCGCGCGCTGATCCGCGGGGTCTTGTGCGGGTGCCCGGCCGGGCATGAGTATTTGTGGAAACAGAGACCGATGGGCAGGAGCGCGCCAATCGGTCCCGCCCCGCGCGCGATGAGGCTTGCCCATCGGGCGGGGGGGTGACATTGGCCGCGCGAACGACACGCGATGTCGGGAACGGGCGCGCGGCGCGCGCCCGGCCGTGCGTCATGTCCCGACCGACCGGAAGGAAGCCGCGATGATCTCAGTGCTGACGGGAACCTGGCCGCTCTTTCTCGGAATGGGGCTGCTCATGGTGGGCAACGGGATGCAGGGCACGCTGCTGGGCGTGCGCGGCGAGATCGAGGGATTCTCGACCTTCGAGATGTCGCTGGTCATGTCGGCCTATTTCGTGGGCTTTCTCGGCGGCTCGCAGCTTGCGCCGGGGGTCATCCGGCGCGTGGGCCATGTCCGCGTCTTCGCCGCGCTCGCCTCGCTGATCTCGGCGGTGCTGATCCTGTACCCGTCGCTCGATTACGCCTGGTCCTGGATCGCGCTGCGCATCGTCATCGGGTTCTGTTTCTCGGGGGTCTATGTCACCGCCGAGAGCTGGCTCAACAACTCGGTCACGAACGATAAGCGCGGACAGGCGCTGTCGGTCTACATGATCGTCCAGATGACGGGGATCGTCTCGGCGCAGGCGCTGGTCGTGACCGGCGATCCGTCGGGCTACATCCTGTTCATCGTGCCCTCGGTGCTGGTGTCGCTGTCCTTCGCGCCGATCCTTCTGTCGGCGACGCCCACGCCGGCCTTCGAGACGACCAAGCCGATGAGTTTCCGGCGGCTCTACGAGTCCTCGCCGCTGGGCTGCATCGGGATGCTGCTGTCGGGGGGGATCAACTCGTCGCAATTCGGCATGGCGGCGGTCTACGGCACGCAGATCGGGCTGAGCGTGCCGCAGGTCGCCACCTTTGTCGGCGCGATCTACCTGGGCGGGCTGCTGTTCCAGTATCCCATCGGCTGGCTGTCGGACCGGATCGACCGCCGCGCGCTCATCATGGCGTCGGGCGCGGTGGGCGGCATCGCCTGCGCGGCGGCGGTCGCCTCGGACGGCTCGCCCACCATGCTGATCGCCATGGGCTTCGTGCTGGGGGGCATGGCCAACCCGCTCTACGCGCTGCTCATCGCCTATACGAACGACTATCTCGACAACGAGGACATGTCGGCGGCCTCGGGCGGTCTGATCTTTCTCAACGGGCTGGGCGCCATCGCCGGCCCCATCGCCACCGGCGCGCTGATCGGGCTGTTCGGGCCGCCGGGGTTCTGGGTGCTGCTGGTCATCCTGTTCGGCGCCATCGCGCTTTATGCCGCGTGGCGGATGACGCGGCGCGCCGCGGCCGAGGATCCGGGCTCCTATGTCGCGATCAACCCCGGTGCGACGACCGTCGCGCTGACCGTGGCACAGGAATGGGTCGCCGATCAGCAGGAGGCCGAGGAGAGCAGCGAGGACGGCGATACTCCGCCGGCGCCGACGAATGCGGCTTGAAGCTTCACCATGCTTGCAATTCCATACGGTTGCGTCACCCTGCCGCGGGGGACGGCCATGCGAGGAGACATTGCGATGTCCACACCCGACGAGGTTCTGGGCTTCTGGCTGGACGAGGTTGGACCGTCCGGCTGGTATAACGGGTCCGAGGCGCTCGACGCCGAGATCCGCGACCGTTTTCTCGGCGACTGGGAGGCGCTGCGCGCGGGGGGGCTGTCGCTGTGGCTGACCGCGTCGCGCAGCGCGCTGGCCTATATCATCGTGGCCGACCAGTTCCCGCGCAACATGTTCCGCGACGATCCGCGGGCTTTCGCGCTGGATGCGATGGCGTTGTCGGCGGCCAAGGTCGCCATCTCGCGCCGCTGGGACCTGCGCATCGCCGAGCCGGAGCGGCAGTTCTTCTACTTGCCGTTGATGCATTCCGAGAACCTGTGCGACCAGGATCGCTGCGTGCGGCTGATGTCGATGCGCATGCCCGAGACGGGGGCCGAGAACCTGCTGCATGCGCGCGCGCATCGCGAGGTGATCCGCCGTTTCGGCCGGTTCCCGCATCGCAACGCCGCGCTCGACCGGCCGATGCAGCGCGCCGAGCGCGTCTTTCTCAATGCGGGCGGCTATGGTGCCCTGCTGCGCGACATGAAGGCCGACGCCTGAGCGAACGGCCCGCGAACCCGGCCGGGGCGACGGGGAGGCACCCGGCCGCCCCGGTCCGCGCATGAGGGGCGGCACCCGCTGGGGGCTGATCCTCGCCGTCTTCGTGGCCGGCCTGCTGGGGGCGGGGCAATTTGCCAAGATCGCGCTGGCGCTGCCCGCCACGGCCGAGGCCTACGGCCTGCCGGTGGCGGGGATCGCGTTCCTCGTGTCGATCACCGGGATCGTCGGGATCGCGGCGGGGGCGCTGGCGGGCGGGGTGGTCGCCGCGCTCGGCCCGCGCCGGGTCATGCTGGGCGCGCTCTGGTCGGGCGCGGCCCTGTCGCTGGTGCAGGTCGCGCTGCCGCCGCTCTGGCTGATGACGCTTTTGCGCATCGCCGAAGGGGTCAGCCATCTGGGCATCGTGGTCGCGGGGCCGACGCTGATCGCCGCCGCCGCGGGCGATCGCGACCGCCCGGTGGCCATGGGGATCTGGGCGATGTTCTTCGGGCTGGCCTTTGCCGCGGCGGCGATCCTCGTGCCGCCGCTGGTGGCGGCGGGTGGGCTGGCGGCGGTATTCGCGCTGCATGCCGGGGCGATGGCGCTTCTGGCCGCGATCCTCGCCGCCATGACCGCGCGGCAGGCGCGCCGCCCGCTGGTGCTGCGCCCCGTCGCGGTTCACGCGGCGATCTACGGGCGGGTCGACCGGGCGTTGCCGGGGGCGTGTTTCGTCTTTTACACCTTCCTGTTCGTCGCGCTGATCGCGCTCTTGCCGGATCTGCTCGGGCGGCCGGGCCTCGGCGCGGTGCTGCCGCTTCTCAACCTCGCGGGGACCTTCGCGGGCGGGTGGGCGTCGCGCCATCGCGCGCCCGCAGCGGTGATGGCGGTGGGGTTCGTGCTGTCGGGCGTCTCGGCCATGGCGCTCTGGGCGGGGTGGGGGCCGGCGCTGTGGGTGATGTTCGCGGCGACCGGGCTGGTGCCCGGAGGGGCCTTTGCCGCCATTCCGCATTACAACCTTTCCTCCGCCGACCGTGCGCTGGCCACGGGCGGCATCGCGCAGATGGGCAATGTCGGCACGACGCTGGGCACGCCGGTCCTGGCGATGGCGGCGATGTCGGGCGGGATGGCGGGGGTCTGGGGCGTGACGCTGGCCGTTTCGGTCGCCGGGCTCGTCGCGACGCTTGCGCTGGCCGCGCGGGCAGGGCGGGCCGGAACGACCGCCGCGCCCGCGCATTGAGCGTCGAAAGGAGATCGAACAATGCGTGCAATGCTACCCTGGGCCGCAATCCTCGTCATAGGCATCCTGATCGTGGCGCTGGTGCCCATGCTGTCGGATGCGCCGGCCGTCGATGCCGAGACGCCCGGCGTCTATCCCCAGTGGATCGTGCCGGTGGGCTATTTTACCGCGCTGATCGGCGCGGGCGGGTTGGCGGTGTCGTTCTTTCGCCGTTACGGCCGGTCCTGATCCGGCAGGGCGGCGCCGGTCCCGCCGTCTCGCGCGGGGCCGGACACAATCACCGGATCGTTCATGGATCGTTCCCGTTTTCCTGTAGAAACCCGGAGCGCCCGCGCCTATGTTCGGGCCTTGTGCCCCGGATGAGGTTCCAATGGCCGAGCTGAAGCAGATCGAGGTTCGCGGCGCGCGCGAGCACAATCTCAAGTCCATCGACGTGGATATCCCGCGCGACAGGCTGGTGGTCATCACCGGGCTGTCGGGTTCGGGCAAGTCGAGCCTCGCCTTCGACACGATCTATGCCGAGGGCCAGCGCCGCTATGTCGAATCGCTGTCGGCCTATGCGCGGCAGTTCCTCGACATGATGCAAAAGCCCGACGTGGATCACATCAGCGGCCTCTCGCCCGCGATCTCGATCGAGCAGAAGACGACGAGCAAGAACCCCCGCTCGACCGTCGGCACCGTGACCGAGATCTATGACTACATGCGGCTTCTGTTCGCGCGGGCGGGCACGCCCTATTCGCCCGCCACCGGCCTGCCCATCGAGGCGCAGCAGGTGCAGGACATGGTCGACACCGTCATGCGGATGGAGGAGGGGACGCGCGGATACCTGCTCGCGCCCATCGTGCGCGACCGCAAGGGCGAGTACCGCAAGGAGTTCCTCGAGCTGCGCAAGCAGGGGTTCCAGCGGGTCAAGGTGGATGGAGAGTTCTACGAGCTAGACGCGCCGCCCACGCTCGACAAGAAGTTCCGCCACGATATCGACGTGGTCGTGGACCGGATCGTGGTGCGCGAGGGGCTCGAGACGCGGCTGGCCGACAGTTTCCGCACGGCGCTGGACCTGGCCGACGGGATCGCCATCCTCGAGACCGCGCCGAAGGAGGGCGAGCCCGAGCGGATCACCTTCAGCGAGAATTTCGCCTGTCCCGTCTCGGGCTTCACCATTCCCGAGATCGAGCCGCGGCTGTTTTCGTTCAACGCGCCCTTCGGGGCCTGCCCGGCCTGCGACGGGCTGGGGGCCGAGCTGTTCTTCGACGAGCGGCTGGTGGTGCCCGACCAGAACCTCAAGATCACCGACGGGGCCATCGCACCCTGGCGCAAGGGCAAGTCGCCCTATTACACGCAGACGATCCAGTCGATCGCCAAGCATTACGGGTTCAAGCTGTCGACCAAGTGGAAGGATCTGCCCGAGGCGGTGCAGCAGGTGTTCCTCTTCGGCTCGGGCAAGGAGGAGATCACGTTCCGTTACGACGAGGGCGGGCGCGTCTACCATGTCGCGCGCCCCTTCGAGGGGGTCATCCCCAACATGGAGCGGCGCTATCGCGAGACCGACTCGAGCTGGATCCGCGAAGAGTTCGAGCGTTACCAGAACAACCGCCCCTGCAAGGTCTGCGACGGCTACCGGCTGCGCCCCGAGGCGCTGGCCGTCAGGATCGCGGGCAAGCATGTCGGCGAGGTGGTGCAGCAATCCATCCGCGAGGCCCATGAGTGGTGCGAAAGCGTGCCGCAAAGCCTGACCGCGCAGAAGAACGAGATCGCGCGCGCCATCCTCAAGGAGATCCGCGAGCGGCTGGGGTTCCTGAACAACGTGGGGCTCGAATACCTGACCCTGTCGCGCAACGCGGGCACCCTGTCGGGCGGCGAGAGCCAGCGCATCCGCCTTGCCAGCCAGATCGGATCGGGGCTGACGGGGGTGCTGTACGTGCTCGACGAGCCCAGCATCGGGCTGCACCAGCGCGACAACGACCGGCTGCTGACGACGCTCAAGAACCTGCGCGACCAGGGCAATACCGTGATCGTGGTCGAGCATGACGAGGAAGCCATCCGCGAGGCCGATTACGTCTTTGACATCGGCCCCGGCGCGGGCGTGCATGGCGGGCAGGTCGTGGCCTCGGGCACCCCGCAGGAAATCATGGACACCCCGGCCAGCATCACCGGCGACTACCTCGCCGGGCGGCGCGAGATCCCCGTGAACCCCGACCGCCGGCCCGGCAACGGCAAGGCGATCACGGTCGTCAAGGCCAGCGGCAACAACCTGCGCGACGTGACCGTCGATTTTCCGCTGGGCAAGTTCGTCTGCGTGACCGGCGTGTCGGGCGGCGGCAAATCCACCCTGACCATCGAGACGCTGTTCAAGACCGCGTCCATGCAGCTCAACGGCGCGCGCCAGACGCCCGCCCCCTGCGAGACGATCAAGGGGTTGCAGCATCTCGACAAGGTCATCGACATCGACCAGCGCCCGATCGGGCGCACGCCGCGGTCGAACCCGGCGACCTATACCGGGGCCTTCACGCCCATTCGCGACTGGTTCGCGGGCCTGCCCGAGGCCAAGGCGCGGGGCTACAAGCCCGGCCGCTTCAGCTTCAACGTCAAGGGCGGGCGCTGCGAGGCGTGCCAGGGCGACGGGGTCATCAAGATCGAGATGCATTTCCTGCCCGACGTCTATGTGACCTGCGAGACCTGCGGCGGCGCGCGCTACAATCGCGAGACGCTCGAGGTCAGGTTCAAGGGCAAGAGCATCGCCGACGTGCTCGACATGACGGTGGAGGATGCGCAGGAATTCTTCAGGGCGGTGCCGTCGATCCGCGAAAAGATGGATGCGCTGTGCCAGGTGGGCTTGGGCTATATCAAGGTCGGGCAGCAGGCCACGACGCTTTCGGGCGGCGAGGCGCAGCGCGTCAAGCTCAGCAAGGAGCTTGCGCGCCGCTCGACCGGGCGCACGCTCTATATCCTCGACGAGCCGACCACGGGGCTGCATTTCGAGGATGTGAAAAAGCTGCTCGAGGTGCTGCACCAGCTTGTCGACCAGGGCAACTCGGTCGTGGTGATCGAGCATAACCTCGACGTCATCAAGACCGCCGACTGGCTGATCGATATCGGCCCCGAAGGCGGCGATGGCGGCGGGCAGCTCGTCGCGACCGGCACCCCCGAAGAGGTGGCCGAGATCGCCGAAAGCCACACGGGCCATTATCTCAAGCCCATGCTCAAGCCGCGCAAACTGGCCGCCGAATAGGCGCTAGCGCAGGATCACGTCGACCAGCGCCACGATATCGAGCACCGTTCGCGTCTCGAGGTCGATGCGGAAGAAATAGGGCCCGACCTGCACGTAGCCCTCGCCCGCGGGGGCGTCGGGCAGGTCGGTGCCCGCCAGCGACACGGCGTCGCCATGCAGGGCGGGCAGCGCGTCGCCCGGATCGAAGGCCGGCGCCGGCTGCGGGGGCGGACCACAGGCGGCGGCAAGACGCACCTGCCCCAGCGGGCAAGGGGCGGGTCGTGCCTCCGTCATCCGTGCCGCGGGCGCGGAATCGGCCGCCGCCGGCCCGGCCAGCAGCCCGGCCGGCACAGATGCGGCCGCCGGGGCGGCGCAAAGCGCGAGGGCAAGGCAGATCGGGGCAGGGCAACGGGGCATGTCATCGGGTCGCTTTGCGGGGTCGGGACGCGAACGCCCCGCCCGCCGGAAAGGTCCGGCGCCGCCCCGGCCCCTCAGGCGTCGAGCTCGACCCAGACGGGAACGTGATCCGACGGCTTTTCGCGCGCGCGCAGATCGGCCTCGATCCAGCAATCATCGAGCAGATCGGCGGCCTGCGGCGTCAAAAGGTGGTGGTCGATGCGGATGCCGTCATTGCGGTCGAACGCCCCCGCCTGGTAGTCCCAGAACGAGTAATGCCCCGGTCCGCGGTGGCGCGCGCGGAACGCCTCGGTCAGGCCGAGCGACACGAGGCGGCGAAAGGCCGCGCGGGTCTCGGGGCGGGCCAGAGCATCCTCGCGCCAGGCATCGGGGCGGGCGGCATCCTCGTCCATCGGGATGACGTTGTAATCGCCGCAGAGCACCGCAGGCTCCTCGGTGGCGAGAAGCGCGCGCGCGCGGTCGTGGAGCCGCTCCATCCAGGCGAGCTTGTAGTCGTATTTCGGCCCCGGCACGGGGTTGCCGTTGGGCAGATAGAGCCCGCAGACCCGTACCGCGCGGGCGCCCATCACCGTCGCCTCGATCCAGCGGGCCTGTTCGTCGTCATCGTCGCCGGGCAGGCCGCGCGTCACGTCCTCGAGCGGCAGTTTCGACAGGATGGCCACCCCGTTGAAGCCCTTCTGGCCGTGGGTCTCGACGGTATAGCCCAGATCCTCGACCGCCTCGCGGGGGAAACCCTCGTCCACGGACTTGATCTCTTGCAGGCAGGCCACGTCGGGCCGAGCCTCGCGCAGCCAGTCCAGCAGGATCGGCAGACGTGCCTTGACGCCGTTGATGTTGAAGCTGGCGATACGCATGTCGGCCCCCGGATCGGTGTTCGGTCCGCGATCTGGTGCACCGCGGCCGCGCCCAAGTCCAGAGCGCGGGCGCTACATCGAAAAGCTGACGCCGCAGCCGCAGGAGCTCGAGGCGTTGGGATTGTCGATGGTGAACCGCGCGCCGATCAGCTCTTCGGTAAAGTCGATCACCGCCCCCGCGAGGAAAGGCAGCGACACGCTGTCGACCAGCACACGCTCGCCGTTCCTTTCGAGCACGAGATCGTCCTCGGCCGGCTCGTCGAGGCGGATATCGTACTGGAACCCCGAACACCCCCCGCCCTCGACCGCAACGCGCAGCGCGCGCCCTTCGGCGGCGGCGCCGATCTCGGCCAGGCGTTCAAAGGCGCGATCGGTGACTTTCGGGGGCATGTTCATGGGGTGTTCAGCCTGCTTTCCGGGGTCTTGCCGAATATATGGCCCCTGCGACAGGACAACAAGGACGCCGCCATGCAGGCCCCCCATGCCGCCGATCCCGACCAGAGCCGCGGGCGTCTCTATCCCGAGGACGAAAGCACCTTTCGCTCGCCGTTCCAGCGCGACCGCGACCGCATCATCCATGCCTCGGCCTTTCGGCGGCTCAAGCACAAGACGCAGGTGTTCATCGAGCACGAGGGGGATTATTTCCGCACGCGCCTGACCCATTCGATCGAGGTCGCGCAGGTCGCGCGCACCATCGCGGGCACGCTGGGGCTGAACACCGATTTGACCGAGGCGGTGGCGCTGGCCCACGATCTGGGCCATCCGCCCTTTGGCCATACCGGCGAAGAGGCGTTGCAGGCGCTGATGGCGGGCTATGGCGGGTTCGACCACAACGCGCAGGCGATCCGCATCGTCACCTCGCTGGAGCGCCATTATGCCGGGTTCGACGGGCTGAACCTGACCTGGGAAACGCTCGAGGGGATCGCCAAGCATAACGGCCCCGTGGCCCATCCGCGCCCCTATGCGCTGGCCGAATACGACGCGCGCCACGATCTCGAGCTCGACACCCATGCGGGCGCCGAAGCGCAGGTCGCGGCCATCGCCGACGATGTCGCCTATAACAGCCACGATCTGCATGACGGTCTCAGGGCCGAGCTGTTCTCGACCGACGAGCTGGCCGAGCTGCCGCTGCTGGGCGGCTGTTTCGCGCGGGTCGACCGGCTCTATCCCGGTCTGAACTACTATCGCCGCCGCCACGAGGCGCTGCGCCGGTTCTTCGGGCTGCTGGTCGAGGACGTGATCGCCGAGGCGCGGTTGCGGCTCGCCGCGCTCGATCCGCGCACGCCGCGCGACGTGCGCCTCGCGGGCCATCCGATCATCCGGTTCAGCGACCCTGTCTTTGCCGATCTCAAGGTGATCCGCGATTTCCTGTTTCACCGCATGTATCGCGCGCCCGAGGTGGTCGAGATGCGCGCCAAGGTCACGCAGGTCATCGAGGATCTCTTTCCGCTGTTCATGGAACGCACCGACCTGCTGCCCAAGCAATGGCGCAAGGATGTGGACGAGGTCGCCGACGAGACCGCGCTGGCGCGCATCGTGCTCGACTATATCGCGGGGATGACCGACCGTTTCGCCATCCAGTCCCATCGCGAGCTGATCGGCGGCACGCTGGCCGAGGCGATCTGAGGCGTCGCGCGGGACCGGCACTGTTCAAACGGCGCGCGTGCTTTATCTTCGCTTCATCGACGCCATCGGGGGAAAATCGGAATGGCCACAGGCACCGGCGCGGAGGGGCTCGACCCGGTCGCGGCCATAGCACTTGTCGGGGCGCTGGGCGTCGGCGCGCAATGGGTCGCGTGGCGGCTGCGGATGCCGGCCATCGTGCTCATGCTGCTGGTGGGCGTCATCGTCGGCCCGGCGATGGGGTTTTTCGACCCCGCGCGCGATATCGGCGACATCTACATCCCGCTGATCTCGATCGCCGTCGCGATCATCCTGTTCGAGGGGGGGCTCACGCTCAACTTCCACACGCTGCGCGATGCCGCGTCGGGCGTGCGGCGGCTGGTGGTGATCGGGGCGCCGGTGGGGTGGCTTCTGTCGACGCTCTGCCTGCGCTACGGCGCGGGGCTGAGCTGGGAAAGCTCGGCGGTGTTCGGCGGGCTGATGATCGTCACCGGCCCCACGGTGATCGCGCCGCTCCTGCGCTCGGCCCGGCTGGCGCGGCGCCCGGCGGCGCTCCTGCAATGGGAGGCGATCCTCAACGACCCCGTGGGCGCGCTGGCGGCGGTTCTGGCCTTCGAGGTGGTGGTGGTGCTGCGCACTGCCGAGACGGTCTCGACCGCGATGCTGACGCTGGTGCTGGGCATCGGGATCGCCACCGCGCTTGGCGCTGCGGCGGGCGTGCTGACGGCATGGGCGTTCAAGACCGCGCGCGTGCCCGAGTTCATGAAGGTGCCGGTGCTGTTCGTGCTGGTGCTGGCGGTATTCGCCGTCTCGGACATGGTGCTGCACGAATCCGGCCTGCTTGCGGTGACGATCATGGGGGTGGTGATCGGCAACAGCCGCATTCCGTCGTTCGAGGAACTGCGGCGGTTCAAGGAACACGCCACCATCCTGCTCGTGTCGGGGGTGTTCATCCTGCTGGCCGCCTCGCTCGATTTCTCGACGCTGGGGCAGTTGACGTGGCGGTCGCTGATCTTCGTCTTTTTGGTGCTGTCATTCGCGCGGCCGGTATCGGTGCTTCTGGCGCTGGCCACGACGAAACTGCCCTGGCGCGAACAGGTCCTTGTGGCGACCACCGGCCCGCGCGGCGTGGTGATCGTGGCGGTCGCGGGGCTGTTCGGCGGGCGGCTGGTCGAGATCGGGGTGGCCGACGGGGCGCTGATCGGCCCGCTGGCCTTTGCGCTGGTCGCGGCCTCGGTCGTGGTGCACGGATTCACGCTGGCGCCGGTCGCGCGGTTGCTCGGGGTGACGGCGTCCGAGCGGCCGGGCGTGATCCTCGTCGGCGGCAGCTACTGGACGACGGGCTTTGCCGAGGCGTTGAAACAGGCCGAGGTTCCGGTGCTCATCACCGATCCCAACCGCGGCAACCTGCGCCGCGCCCGCGAGATCGGGATCGACACGTTCTTCGGCGACATCCTGAGCGAGACGGCCGAGTTGCAGATCGAGATCGCGGGCTACAAGACCATCGTCGCGGCGACCGACAACGACGCCTACAACACGCTCGTCGCCACCGATCTCGCGCCCGAGTTCGGCCGCGAGAACGTGTTCCAGGTGGAGCGCGAGAAAAGCTCGGTGCGCCACTCGCTGCCCTCGACGCTCGGCGGGCAGAGCATCGCGGGGGGCGCCACCTATCACGAGCTCAATCGCCGGATGTGGCGCGACTGGACCTTCCGCGTCACGCGCCTGAGCGAGGAATACACCATCGAGGACTGGCGCGCGAAACGCCCCGAGGCCGAGATCCTCGCCTGGATCGACACCTCGGACGAGATCCAGTTCGTCTCGGACGACGCCGATGTGGCGGCCGGTCCGGGCGTGCGGATCGTGTCGATGCTGCCCCCCGGCGAGGCGACGCGCGAGCGCGGCCCGAACGGCGCGCGAAAGGGCGGGGACGATGCCGGTGGCGCGGCGGCCTGAGGGGGGCCGCGGCCCGCGTTGACCGGGCGCCCCGCGCGGTCTAGACCCGGATCGCCCGGACCAGGCGCCGACGCGCCGCCGGGGCCAACCAGACCGAGGCCGCGATGAACCTTTA
Organism: Palleronia sediminis; assembly: GCF_004358695.1. Classification (GTDB taxonomy): domain Bacteria; phylum Pseudomonadota; class Alphaproteobacteria; order Rhodobacterales; family Rhodobacteraceae; genus Palleronia; species Palleronia sediminis. The sequence goes on along the minus strand of NZ_SNAA01000001.1, from coordinate 259,636 downwards.
TGCCGAGATGCGGGCGCATGTGATCGACGCGCTCGAGGAAATGACCCGTGCCGGAGACCTGCCCGAGGGGCTCGATTTCGGAAATGTCGCGGTCGAGCCGCCGCGCGACGCGGCCCATGGCGACATGGCCACCAATGCCGCGATGGTGCTGGCCAAGCCCGCCGGACGCAAGCCGCGCGAGATCGCCGAGGCGCTGGCCCCGCGGCTTTCCGCGCTCGACATGGTGGACGGGGCGAGCGTGGCGGGACCGGGATTCCTGAACCTCGATCTCGCGCCCGGCACCTGGTCGACGCTGGTCGGACGTGTCCCGCAGGACGCGGAATACGGCCGCGTCGACCTGGGCCGGGGACGGCGGGTCAATGTCGAATACGTCTCGGCGAACCCGACCGGCCCGCTGCATGTCGGCCATACGCGCGGCGCGGTATTCGGCGATGCGCTGGCCAACCTGCTGGCTTTCACCGGCTGGGACGTGACGCGCGAATACTACATCAACGACGGCGGCGCGCAGGTCGATACGCTCGCCCGGTCGGCCTATCTGCGCTATCTTCAGGCCCATGGGCGCGAGGTCGATTTCGTCGACGGCACCTATCCGGGCGATTACCTGATCGCCGTGGGCGAGGCGCTCAAGGACCGTGTCGGGGATGCCTGGCTCGATCGCGGCGAGGAGGTGTGGCTCGACGAGGCGCGCAGCTTTGCCACCGATGCGATGATGGACCTCATCCGGTCCGATCTCGCGGCGCTCGGCATCGAGATGGATCGATTTTTCTCTGAAAAATCGCTCTATGGCACCGGCCGGATCGAAGAGGCCATCGCCACGCTCGACGCGCGGGGGCTGATCTATCGCGGCACGCTCGAGCCGCCCAAGGGCAAGACCCCCGAGGATTGGGAGCCGCGCGAGCAGGTCCTGTTCCGCTCGACCGATCACGGCGACGACGTGGATCGCCCGGTCCGGAAATCGGATGGGTCCTGGACCTATTTCGCCCCCGATATCGCCTATCACTGGGACAAGATCGACCGCGGCTTCGACGCGCTGATCGACGTGTTCGGCGCCGATCACGGCGGCTATGTCAAACGCATGAAAGCCGCCGTCAGCGCCCTGTCGGACGGCAAGGTGCCGCTCGACGTCAAGCTCTGCCAGCTCGTCAAGCTCAGCAAGGACGGCACGCCCGTCACCATGTCCAAGCGCGGCGGCACTTTTGTCGCGCTGCGCGACGTGGTCGACGAGGTCGGGGCGGACGTGACGCGTTTCGTCATGCTGACGCGCAAGAACGACGCGCCGCTCGAGTTCGATTTCGCCAAGGCGGTCGAGCAGACCAAGGACAACCCGGTATTCTATGTCCAGTACGCCCATGCGCGCTGCCGGTCGGTCCTGCGCAAGGCCGAAGCCGCCGGGATCGCGTCCGGCACGGCCGAAATTACGGATGCGGCCGAGATCGAGGTCGCGCGGCGCCTTGCCGAGTTCCCCCGCATCGTCGAGATCGCGGCCCGCAACCACGAGCCGCATCGAATCGCCTTTTACCTCTACGATCTCGCAGGCAGCTTTCACGCGCTCTGGAACAAGGGCAACGATGCGCCCGGCCTGCGTTTCTGGCAGGAGAGTGACCCGCGTGCGACATCGGCGAAAATTGTTCTGCCCCAGGCCGTTTCCGTTGTGATTTCGGCCGGTCTGTCTATCCTTGGCGTCACGCCTGCCGAGGAAATGCGCTGAGCCGCGCCGCGCTGCGCAGTTCGCACGATCCCGGCGGGGCCAAGGCAGCAGAAACGCAGGGGCGGTCAACGTCCCGCGGCATGAGGCAGTTATGACGGAATACTCGTATGACGAGGCGGATTACGTGGCCGCCGGCGAAGATGCGCGCGGCGCCCGTATCCAGAATCTCGTCAACCTTTCGGGGGCGCTGGTCTCGCTTGCGCTGATCGGCGGAATGGCGGTGTGGGGCTACAAGCTTCTCGTGCGCGACGTCTCGGGCATCCCGGTGATCGAGGCGATCGAGGGGGCCTTTCGCGTGGCGCCCGACGATCCGGGCGGCGACGTGGCGCCGAACCAGGGGCTCCAGGTCAACGAGATCGCCGCGCTGGGCAGCGCGGGCGAGATGGCCGACGAGTTGCGGCTCGCGCCCGCGGGGGTGGACCTCACCGACGAGGATCTGCCGGGCGACGCGCTGGCTGCGCTCGATCCGCCCGAGCCGGTCGAGACGCCGCAGGCCCCGGTGGCGGCGGAGGCCGATGCGGACGACGCGGCCGTACCCATGCTGCGCGTGCTGACCCCCGATATCGCGACGCTGGAGGCGCTGACGGGCCAGGAGGCCGAGGCGCCGCTGTCGCTCGAGGATGCGCCCGAGGACGCGCTGTCGACCGACCTCGCCGTGGCCGAAGCGCTGATGCAGGAGGCGCCGACCTCGGCCACGTCGCTTTTCCCCGAGGAAGAGGGGTTGGGCACCACGACAAGCTCGGTCCGCCCCGAACCGCGCCCCCGCGCGCCGCGCGTGGATGCCGTGGCGACCGTCTCGGCCGACCCGGCGGCGCAGATCGCCCCCGCCGCCGCATCCGTCTCTTCGGTGGCCGAGGTGTCGCCCGACGCGCTGGTGCCGGGCACGCGGCTCGTGCAGCTCGGCGCCTATGGCAGCGAGGATGTGGCGCGCGAGGAATGGGACCGGATCGGCGGCCGTTTTGCCGAATATTTCGAGGGCAAGCGCCGCGTCGTCCAGCGCTCGGTTTCGGGCGGCAAGACCTTCTTTCGTCTGCGCGTCGAGGGGTTCGCCGATCTCGCCGATGCGCGGCGGTTCTGCTCGACCCTGATGGCGGGCCGGGTGGAGTGCATCCCGGTCGAGGTCAAGTGACGCCCTCGGCCGCGATCATCGGCATCGGGGGGCTGACCCTCGGCGCGGACGAGGCGGCGTTCCTGCGCGAGGCCGACCCCTGGGGCGTGATCCTCTTTGGCCGCAATATCGACAGCCCCGACCAGGTCGCCGCGCTGACGGATGCGGTGCGCATGGCGCTGGGGCGCGAGGCGCCGATCCTCATCGACCAGGAGGGCGGGCGGGTGCAACGCCTGCGCCGCCCGCATTGGCGCGAATGGCGCACGCCGCTGGCGACGGTCGAGGCGGCGCGCGATCCGCGCCGCGCCATGTGGCTGCGCGCAAGGCTGATCGCGGACGAGCTGCGCGGCGTGGGCATCGACGTGAACTGCGTGCCGACCGCCGATGTGGCGCGCGCCGAGACGCATCCGTTCCTCAAGAGCCGCTGCTATGGCTACGACCCCGAGACGGTGATCGCGGCGGCGCGCGGCACCGCCGAGGGCTGTCTTGCGGGCGGTGTGCTGCCGGTGATGAAGCATATGCCCGGCCATGGTCGCGGACGCGCCGACAGCCACCACGAACTGCCCGTCGTGCGCGCCGCACGCGGCGAGCTCGAAACCGATTTCGCGCCGTTCCGGGCGTTGAACGACCTGCCGCTGGGGATGACCGCGCATGTCGTCTTTACCGATCTGGGCGATGGTCCGGCGACGACCGATCCGGGGCTGATCTGGACCATCCGCGAGGAAATCGGCTTTGACGGGCTGTTGATGTCGGACGATCTGGGCATGAACGCACTGGGCGGCACCATCGCCGCGCGCACCCGCGCCGCCATCGAGGCGGGCTGCGATATCGCGCTGTTCGGCAATGGCGGGCGGGACGACAATGCGGGCTGCATCGCGGCCGCGGGTCCGATGGGGGCCGACGCGCTTCGCCGGGCCGAGGCCGCGCTGGCGCGCCGCCGCCTGCCCGAGCTGGCCGATATCGACGCGCTCGAGTTCGAGCTGTCCGAAGTCGTGGATGGCGAGGTCTATGGCTGAGGTCACGCCCCTTGGCGGCGCGGTGGCCGAACGGCTTGCCGCCGAGGCGTTGATCGTCGATGTCGAGGGGTTCGAGGGGCCGCTCGACCTTCTGCTGACGCTGGCGCGCACGCAAAAGGTCGATCTGCGCCAGATCAGCGTGCTGGCGCTGGCGCGGCAATATCTCGGTTTTGTCGAGCAGGCGCGCGAACTCAGGATCGAGCTGGCGGCCGATTACCTCGTGATGGCGGCATGGCTCGCCTTTCTCAAGTCGCGGCTGCTTCTGCCGCCCGACCCGGCCGAAGAGGGGCCTTCGGGCGCCGAGATGGCGGCGCACCTGGCCTTTCAGCTCGAACGGCTCGAGGCGATGCGCGATGCCGGCGCGCGGTTGATGGCGCGCGACCGCAAGGGGCGGGATTTCTTTGCGCGCGGCCTGCCCGAACGGGTGGAGCGGGTGCGGCAGGTGCGCTGGACCGCGACGCTTCTCGACCTGATGCAGGCCTATGCCCATGTCCGCACGCGCGACGATTTCCGGCCCTACGCCATGGATCGCGAGGATGTCATGACGCTGGACCAGGCGCTGGAGCGGATGCGGGGGCTGATCGGGTTCGCGGGCGCCTGGACCGATCTGGCGAGCTACCTGCCCGGCGACTGGACGGGGGCGCCGGGGCGCCGCCGTTCGGCCATGGCGAGCCATTTCGCGGCCTCGCTCGAACTGGTCAAGGCGGGCCGCATCGAGATCCGCCAGGGCGAGAGCTTTGCCCCCATCGAGATCCGCCGCCGCGATGGCTGACGACCGCCAGAGCCCGCTTTTCGAGGCGCCGCCCCTGTCGGAGCAGGAACGGATGGTCGAGGCGATCCTCTTTGCCACGGCCGAGCCCGTCGGACTGGCCGACCTCGCCGCGCGGATGCCGCATGGCTGCGACCCGCGCGCGGCGCTGGGGCTTTTGGCGCGCCGCTACGAGGGGCGGGGGGTGCAGCTTGTCCGGGTGGGCGAGCTTTACGCCATGCGCACCGCGCCCGATCTGGGTTTCCTGATGAGCCGCGAGACCGTCGAGACCCGCAAGCTCAGCCGCGCCGCCATCGAGACGCTGGCCATCGTGGCCTATCACCAGCCCTGCACCCGCGCCGAGATCGAGGAGATCCGCGGCGTCGCGGTCAGCCGCGGCACAATCGACCAGTTGCTCGAACTGGAATGGGTGCGGTTGGGGCGGCGGCGTCAATCGCCGGGGCGGCCCGTCACCTTTGTCACGACCGAGGCGTTTCTCGACCATTTCGGCCTGTCCTCGGCGCGCGACCTGCCGGGGCTCAAGGATCTGCGCGCCGCGGGGCTGCTGGACGCGCGGCAGGCCCCCGATGCGAGCGAGGATGCGGCGGAGTCGAAATCCGACGCGCAAGCCACTATGTTCCCGCAGGACCAAGACACGTCAGATCCACGGGATGGAGACCAGACATGAACCTCGGACAGATCGGCACGATGGCCGTGCGCATGATCCTGCGCCGCCTGATGAGCCGCGGCATGAACGCGGGGATCAACCGCGCTTTCGGCGCGGCCCGCACGCCGGGCGCGGCGAAACAGGGACGCGCGGCGCAGGTCAGCGGGAAACGGACGAAACAGGCGATGCGGGTCGCCCGGAGGTTCGGGCGCTTTTAGGGGGTCGCGGGTCAGTCGGCGCGGAAATGCTTGGCGAGCTTGAGCCCTTGCCCCTGGTAGTTCGACGCGATCTCGCGCCCGTAAAGCCGGGCGGGGCGTTCATCCATCCGCTCGTAGACCAGCCGCCCCACGATCTGTCCGTGCTCCAGCACGAAGGGCGCCTCGTGGCACCGCACCTCGAGCACGCCGCGCGCGCCCGTGCCGCCCGCGGCCGCATGTCCGAAGCCCGGATCGAAGAACCCGGCGTAATGCACGCGGAACTCGCCCACCATGGCGAGATAGGGCGCCATCTCGGCGGCGTGGTCGGGCGGGATCGTGACCGCCTCGCGGCTGACGAGGATATAGAAGGCACCCGGATCGAGGATAAGCCGCGCCTCGGCGGTATGCAGCGGCTCCCAGAACTCGGAGGCGGGATAATGGCCGATCCGGTCCAGATCGACGAGCCCGGTATGCGGCTTGGCGCGCCAGCCGACATGGGTGCCCTGCGCGGGTTTCAGGTCCACCGAAAAGCCGAGGCCCCCGTCGATCACCGGCTCGCCGCCGCTGACCAGCCCCTCGGTCGCGTGCAGCGCGGTCAGCGCTGCATCGTCCAGCACCGCGCTGCCGCGCCGGAACCGGATCTGGTTGAGCCGCATCCCCGGCCGCACCAGCACCGAGAATGAGCGCGGGCAGATCTCGGCATAGAGCGGGCCGTCGTAACCTTGGGGAATGCGGTCGAACTCGGTCCCGCCATCGGTCACGACGCGGGTGAGAAGGTCGAGCCGCCCGGTCGAGCTCTTGGCATTGGCGACGGCGGCGAGGTCGGAAGGGAGGCTCAGCCGCTCCATCAGGGGCACGAGATAGACGCAGCCCTTTTCGAGCACCGCTCCGGGGGTCAGGTCGATCTCGTGCATCGAGACCTCGCCGAGCCGCTCGGCCACGCCGCGCCCGCGCCCGGCGAGGAACGAGGCACGGATGCGAAAGGCCCGCGTCCCGAGCCTCAGGTCGAGCGATGCGGGCTGCACCTGCGCGGCGTCGACGGGCGGATCGGCGACGATCCCGCCTGACGCGATCAGCGCCTCGATCTGCTGGCTGGCCAAGACGCTCATGCTGGTCTCCCGGTCGGTCGCCCCCGTTCTTAGCCGCCGGGAGGCCGGGGCGAAACGGCAAAGGCGATACCACGCCGCTGCGTTGCGGCAAAGGCATGGCGGGCTTGCGGCAATGGCCGTTCAAAGGGGCGGGGCGGGGGCTTAGATGCTGCGCAACGCCATTCCCAAAGGACAAGAAGATGGTTGCCCAGGTTCAGACATCCCCCGGCCCGTTCCGCCGCGCATTCGCGCGGATCGGCCGCATCATGACGGCCAGCATGGAGGCCGATGCGCGGCTCAAGCTGGTTCATCGCCTGCAGGACAAGAGCAATGCCGAGCTTGCCGCGATGGGGCTCAAGCGCGAGGATATCGTACGCTACGCGTTCCGCGACGTGATGTGATTTCGAGACGTCGCCGCCCGCAAGGGCGTGGACATGAAAACGCCGGCATCCGCGAGGATGCCGGCGTTTTTTATGGTCGGGCTAGCAGGACTCGAACCTGCGACCTTCCGTCCCCCAGACGGACGCGCTACCAGGCTGCGCCATAGCCCGACTGAGATGCGTTCTACCGAAACCGGCGACGGGGGCAAGGGCCGATCTGGGGGAAATCGCGCCTGCCGCGGCGTCGCGTCAATCGTCGACCGAGGCCATCGCGCGGGCGAGATCGCGTGCCCGGTCGAGAAGATGCGCCAACCGCTCGACATCCACTTCGTCGCGGGTCCGCGCGTGCGGCGCGCCCAGCCGGTCGAGCCGCACGAGGATGCCGGGCCGCGCCTTGGCGAGCGATGGATCGGGACGCAGGATCCCGGCCCCGAGCGGAACCCGCGCGGGGGTGGGGCGGGGCGGTGGCGACGGCTCCGCTTCGGGCTCGGCTGGCGAGGCGTCTGACGGGGGCCCGGATTGCGGCTCGGGCGCGGTGGCGGCGATCTCGGCAGGTTCCTGCGGGGGATCGTCGGGGGCTGCATCAGGCTGCGGCGCGTCCTCGGGCTCTGGCATTTCCCGCGGGGCAGGGGCGTCGCTTGCGTGATCGGTCGCGGTCGTCGCGTGGGGCGCCTCGCCCGGCTCGGGCGGGGCGTCCTGCGCGGACCCTGCGGGGGGCGTGATCTCGACCGACCGGGGCTTCGGCGCGTCGGGCGGGGGCGTTTCGGTCAGGCTGCGCACGGCCTCGGGCGCATCGTCGACAAAGGGCCAGCGGTCGGGCGGCGCGTCGACGCCCGCGCGGAACGCCGCCGGGGCGAGCGGCACGACATTGTCGCCCCGCGGCGACACCAGCCGCACATCGGGGCCCATCCCCGACCCGTCGAGCGGCGGCGAAAGCTGGGCGACCTGTTTCACGCCCTCTTCGCGCAGGAGTTTCTGCACCCCGCGGATGGTCAGCCCGTCATCGTGCAGCAGCCGCTTGATCCCGCCCAAAAGCTCCATGTCCGAGGGGCGGTAATAGCGGCGGCCGCCCGCGCGCTTGACCGGCTTGATCTGGGTAAAGCGCGATTCCCAGAATCGCAGCACGTGGGCGGGCACGTCGAGCCACTCGGCCACCTCGCTGATCGTGCGGAATGCATCGGGCGATTTGGCCATGGGATCAGGCCTTGTTCCCCTCGGCCACACGCTCGCGCATCAGGTGCGACGGGCGGAAGCTGAGCACGCGGCGCGGATGGATCGGCACCTCTTCGCCCGTCTTGGGATTGCGGCCGATCCGGGCGTTCTTGGACCGGACGGTGAAGGTGCCGAAGGACGAGATCTTGACCTGTTCGTCGGCGACGAGCGCATCGGCGACGTGTTGCAGGATCGATTCGACCAACTGCGCGCTTTCGTTACGGCTCAGCCCGACTTCGCGGAACACCGCTTCGCTGAGGTCCATTCGCGTGAGCGTCTTGCCTGCCATACGCATCCCCCCGGTTGCCCCGGCAGCATGACGAGGCGGACAAAACATGTCAACGTCAAGGGCTTGTGGCCCGCGCCGATCCGCCGATCACCAGCGCAGGACGACCGATCCCCAGGCGAGACCGCCGCCGATCGCCTCGGTCACGATCAGGTCGCCCTCGGCGATCTGGCCGCGCGCGTGCGCCACCGACAGCGCCAGCGGGATCGAGGCGGCCGAGGTGTTGCCATGATCGGCCACCGTGACCACGACCCGGTCCATGCCGACGCCCATGCGCTGCGCGGTGGCCTTGATGATGCGCAGATTGGCCTGGTGGGGCACGATCCAGTCGACATCGTCGGGGCCGAGCCCCGCGCGGTCGAGCGCGGAATGCGCCGTCGCGGCGAGCTTTTCGACCGCGTGGCGAAAAACCTCGCGCCCCTCCATCCTGAGATGGCCGACCGTTTGCGTCGACACGCCGCCGTCGACATAGAGGATATCGCGGTGCCGCCCGTCCGAGTTCAGATCGGCGGCGAGGATGCCGCGGTCGGCGGCATTGCCCGCGCCGTCCCCGGCCTCGAGGATCAGCGCGCCCGCGCCGTCGCCGAACAGCACGCAGGTCGCGCGGTCGGTCCAGTCCATGATGCGCGAAAACGTCTCGGCCCCGATGACCATGACCGATTTCGCCTGGCCCGCCACGATCATCGCGTTCGCCGTGGCCAGGGCAAAGACGAACCCCGCGCAGACGGCCTGGATGTCGAAGGCAAAGCCGCCGGTCATGCCAAGCCGGGCCTGCACCATGGTCGCGGCCGAGGGAAAGGTCAGGTCGGGGGTCGAGGTGGCGACGATCAGCGCGTCGATATCGCCGGCCGCCATCCCCGCATCGTCCAGCGCGGCCTGCGCCGCGCGGGTGGCAAGGTCGGACGTGGTCTGGCCGTCGGCCGCGAAATGGCGCCGCTCGATCCCCGAGCGCGAGCGGATCCATTCGTCCGTGGTGTCGAGCGTCGCCTCGAACTCGGCATTCTCGACGACGCGCTCGGGCAGGTAATGCCCGACGCCGCGCACGCGGGCGCGCAGGACGCTCATGATCCGGTTCTTTCGGCGGTCGAGGGCACAGGCCCGCCGCCGCTGGCGACGCGGGCGGCGAGGCGGTTGGTGAAATCGGCGCGGGCCAGCTCGTAGGCGAGCTTGATCGCCGACGAAACGCCCGTGGCATCGGCCGAGCCGTGGCTTTTGACGACGGTGCCGTTCAGCCCCAGGAAAACGCCGCCATTCACGCGGCGGGGGTCGATGCGCTTTTGCAGCCGCTTGAGCGAGCTCAGCGCCAGCATCGCGGCGAGGCGCGACAGGGTCGAATAGCGGAACGCGTCGCCCAGAAGCTCGCGGATGAGCAGGGCGGTGCCCTCGCCGGTCTTGAGCGCGATATTGCCGGTGAAGCCGTCGGTCACGATCACGTCGACCCGGTCCGAGGGGATATCGCTGCCCTCGACGAAGCCCACGAACTCGAACCGGTTCTCGGCGGCCGCGGCCTCGATCAGGGCATGCGCCTCTTTCAGCTCGGCGCGGCCCTTGTGTTCCTCGACCCCGTTGTTCAGCAACCCGATCCGCGGCACCTCGATCCCCTGTCCGTTGCGGGCGTAGGAGGTGCCCATCAGCGCGTATTGCAGCAGGTCCGCCGGCTCGGCGCGCACATCCGCGCCGACATCGAGCATGACGTTGAACCCCGTGGGCCCGCGCGACGGCCAGAGGCAGGCGATGGCCGGCCGCCCGACGCCCGGCAGCTTGCGCAGCCGCACGATCGACAGCAGCATCAGCGCGCCGGTATTGCCGCAGCTTACCGCAACCTCGGCCTCGCCGTCACGCACCGCGTCGATGCAGGACCACATCGAGGTGTCCTGACCGTTGCGCATGACGTGGCTCGGCTTGTCGTTCATCGACACGGTGCCGGCGGCATCGCGGATCTCGCAGCGATCCCCGATCCGGCGCTTGCGCACCAGGGGGGCCAGCACCGCCTCGGGGCCGTGCAGCAGGAAACGAAGGTCGGGATTGATCGCGGCCGATTTCGCCATGCCGGCGACGACCGACTCGGGGCCCTTGTCGCCGCCCATGGCGTCGATGGACAGGACGATGGGTCCGCGCGGCGGTTCCGTCGTCCCGAGTTCAGGCGAGCCGGCGTCGGCCATGGCGTCCGTCGTGCGCGGCCTCAGGCCGCGTCGTCGTCGAGGTCGTAGGCATCGGCAACCGCCACGACTTCGCGGGCGGCATAGTGGCCGCAGGCGCCGCAGACGTGGTGCGGGCGCTTGAGCTCGCCGCAATTGGGGCATTCGGCCGGGTTGGCAGCCGTCAGCGCGTCGTGGGCGCGGCGCATGTTGCGGCGCGATTTGGTGACTTTATTCTGAGGGACAGCCATGTGCTCGTGACCTTCAGTTGACGGGGTGCGCCGGATGCGCACCACATATGGGAGGGAGCCGTGAACCCCAAGGAACAGGCGTGAGGTCGCGCAATACGCCCTTATGTTTCGGGGATCAAGCCCGCCCCGGCGGGCGCGCGGCATATATTTCCACACCCCGCGACACAACTGCGCGCGCGATCCCGGCGCCGCTGCGTGCGGGCGAGGCTTGCGCGACCTGCTTGCCTATATATAGTCGGCCACAGGACGGGCGCGGTACCCGCTCTGTCCCATCGTGACAAGGAGCGGGCGCACCGCGGCCCGATGTCGGAATGGACGGCGATTTCAGAACGAGCTTCGTCCGCGAACCCGGTTCGCTGAAACATCACCCGGCGCTCGTCCTGAATGCAGATTATCGCCCGCTATCCTATTATCCGCTATCGCTCTGGCCGTGGCAGGACGCGATCAAGGCCGCCTTTCTCGAGCGGGTGCAGATCGTGGCGGAATACGACGCCTGGGTGCATTCGCCCACGACGCGCATCCGCATCCCGTCGGTCGTGGTGCTCAAGGATTTCGTCAAGCCTCAGAAACGCGTGGCCTTTACCCGGTTCAACCTGTTCCTGCGCGACGAGTTTCGCTGCCAGTATTGCGGATCGACGGGCGATCTGACCTTCGACCATGTCGTGCCGCGCGCCCGCGGCGGGCGCACGAGCTGGGAGAACGTGGTCGCGGCCTGTGCGCGCTGCAACCTCGCCAAGGGCTCGCGCAGCCTGCGCGACTGCGGCATGAGCCTGCGCAAGCCGCCGCGCCGCCCCGGTGCCGAAGAGCTCAAGAACATGGGCCGCAAGTTCCCCCCCAACCACCTGCACGGCACCTGGCTGGATTTCCTCTACTGGGATGCCGAGCTCGAGGATTGAGCGGGGCGCGCGGCGGGCCGGGCCGTTAGCGGTCGCGCCGGGGGTTGACCCTTCGCCGGTCTGCGGCAAGTGATCGCCGGGACAGAACGAAAGGGCTTTGCATGGTTTCGCGCGTCATTCCGGTCGATCCGTTCGACCTCGTGATCTTTGGCGGCACCGGAGACCTGGCGCGGCGCAAGATCCTGCCGGGGCTCTACCGGCGCTTCGTGGCCGGGCAGATGCCCGAGGATGCCCGCATCATCGGCGCCGCGCGCTCGGACCTGGCCGACGAAAGCTATCGCGCCGATATCCGCGAGGCGTTGGTCGAGTTCATCGGCAAGGGCAAGCTGTCCGAAGAGCAGATGGCCGCGTTCCTGTCGCGGCTGCATTACGTGGCCATCGACGCCACGGGCGAGAGCGGCTGGAAGGCGCTGGCCGCGCTGATGCGCGAGAATGTCGTGCGCGCCTTTTATTTCTCGGTCGCGCCCGGCCTCTTCGGCGAGCTGGCCGAACGGTTGCACGCCCATGGCGTGGCCAATTCCGAAAGCCGCATCGTCATCGAGAAACCGTTCGGCCGCGATCTGGAAAGCGCGCGCGAGCTCAACCGCACCCTCGCCGCGCATTTCGACGAGACGCAGATCTACCGGATCGACCACTACCTGGGCAAGGAGACGGTGCAGAACCTGATGGCGGTCCGCTTTGGCAACGTCCTGTTCGAGCCGCTGTGGAACAGCCAGTATGTCGATCACATCCAGATCACCGTGGCCGAGACCGTCGGCGTCGGCGGGCGCGGCGGCTATTACGACCGCTCGGGCGCGATGCGCGACATGGTGCAGAACCACCTCATGCAGCTTCTGTGCCTCATCGCGATGGAGCCGCCCGCGCGGTTCGAGCCCGACGAGGTGCGCGACGAGAAACTCAAGGTGATTCGCGCGCTGGAGCCGGTCGAGCGCGACGATATCGTGCGCGGCCAATATGCCGCCAAGGGCAAGATCGCGTCCTATCACGCCGATGTCGACGATGACGACAGCATCACCGAAAGCTTCATCGCGATGAAGCTGCATGTCTCGAACTGGCGCTGGGCCGGCACGCCGTTCTACGTGCGCACGGGCAAGCGGCTGCGCGCGCGCCAATCCGAGATCGCCGTGGTGTTCAAGGACGCGCCCCATTCCATCTTCGGCGCGGCGGCGGGGCGGCACCGCAATATCCTCACGATCCGGCTGCAACCCAACGAGGGGATGACGCTGGGCGTCACCATCAAGGAACCGGGGCCGGGGGGGATGCGGCTGGTCGACGTGCCCCTCGACATGAGTTTCGCCGATGCGCTGGGCCCCGATGCCGACGAGATCCCCGAGGCCTACGAGCGGCTGGTGATGGATGTCATGCGCGGCAACCAGACCCTGTTCATGCGCGGCGACGAGGTCGAGGCGGCCTGGGCCTGGACCGACCCCATCATCGAGGGATGGGAACGGCGCGAGGATGCGCCGGTGCCCTACGAGCCCGGCAGTTCCGGCCCCGAGGAATCGGCGATGCTGCTGCACCGCGAGAACCGGCGCTGGCGCGAGATCCGCGAATAGGCCCGACCCCGCCGCCGCTGGTCCAAGCCCACTGGCGAAGCTTGGCGCGACTGGCTAGGCTCCGCCCGACCTTTCCCGTCCCGCAAGGCACATTCCGATGAAGCTGATCGAATATCCCGACGCCGAAGCGATGATGATGCAGGTGGCCGACCGGCTGGCCTCCGAGATCACGATGGGGCTTTCGGGGCATGGCCATGTCTCGCTGGCGGTGCCGGGGGGCAGCACGCCCGGCCCGGTCTTCGATATCCTGTCGGGCACCGATCTCGCCTGGGACCGGGTGCATGTGCTGCTGACCGACGAGCGGCGCGTGCCGCCCGATCACGACCGCTCGAACGAACGGCTCTTGCGGGAACGCCTGCTGCGCGACCGTGCCGCGGCCGCGCAGTTCATCCGCCTCGTGCCCGACGAGGGCGCGGCGATGGACACGCTCGAGGCGCGCATCGCGCCCGAGCTTCCCCTGTCGATCCTGCTTCTGGGGATGGGCGCCGACATGCATTGCGCCTCGCTGTTTCCGGGCGCGCCCCAGCTTGCCCGCGCGCTGGCCGAGGACGCCCCCCCGGTGATGGAGGTCGATGCCGCCGAAGGGCTGGAGCCGCGGCTGACGCTGACCGGCCCGGTGCTGCGCGGGGCCATGTCGACCCATGTGCTGATTACCGGCGACGACAAACGCGCCGCGCTCGAGACGGCCCGCCGCGCCGATCCGATGGAGGCCCCGATCGCCACGGTTCTCGACCGGGCCACCGTGCACTGGGCAAGGGAGTGACGCAGATGTGGGACAAGCTGAAGGCCAGGGCCGCCGAGGTCGAGAACCGCCCGATCCTCGACCTGATGGACCAGGACCGCGCGCATGAGTTCAGCGTCGAGGCCTGCGGGTTGCTCTTCGACTATTCCAAGACGAATCTCGATGCCGAGACGCGCGACATGCTGATCGCCTTTTGCGACGAGGCGGGGCTGCGCGACCGGCGCGAGGCCATGTTCGAAGGGCGCCGCATCAACGAGACCGAGGGCCGCGCGGTGCTGCATACCGCGCTGCGCAATCTCGACGGCGGCCCGGTGCGCATCGACGAGCGCGACGTGATGCCCAAGGTCATGGGCACGCTGGCCCGGATGGAAGGTTTCGCCCGGTCGGTGCGCGAGGGCACCTTCAAGGGCCGCGGCGGGCCGATCACCGACGTGGTCAATATCGGCATCGGCGGCTCGGATCTCGGCCCGGCGATGGCGACGCAGGCGCTCGCGCCCTGGCATGACGGGCCGCGCTGTCATTTCGTCTCGAACGTGGACGGCGCGCATATCGCCGACATCCTCGCGCCGCTCGATCCCGAGACGACGCTGGTCATCGTGGCTTCCAAGACCTTCACCACGGTCGAGACGATGACCAATGCCGAGACCGCGCGCGCCTGGATGGCCGAAAAGGTGCGCGACCCGGCGGCGCAATTCGCGGCGTTGAGCTCGGCGCAGGACCGCACCTCGGCCTTCGGCATCTCGGAGACCCGCGTCTTCGGGTTCGAGGACTGGGTCGGCGGGCGCTACTCGATGTGGGGGCCCATCGGGCTGAGCCTGATGATCGCCATAGGGCCACGCGCCTTTCGCGATTTCCTGTCCGGCGCCGAGACGATGGACGGGCATTTCCGCTCCTCCGACCCGATCGAGAGCATGCCGGTGATGCTGGCGCTGGTGGGCATCTGGCACAACCAGGGCTGCGGCTATGCCACGCGCGCCGTGCTGCCCTACGAGCAGCGGCTGGCACGGCTGCCGGCCTATCTTCAGCAGCTCGAGATGGAGAGCAACGGCAAGCGCGTCTCGATGGACGGAGAGGTCTTGCCCGTCGATAGCGGGCCGGTCGTCTGGGGCGAGCCGGGCACCAACGGGCAACACGCCTTCTACCAGCTCATCCACCAGGGCACGCGCATCGTGCCCTGCGAGTTCATGGTCGGCGCGCAGGGCTTCGAAGAGGGGCTGGAACACCAGCATCGGCTACTGATGGCCAATTGCCTCGCCCAGTCCGAGGCGCTGATGCGCGGGCGCGATCTGGATGCGGCGCGGGCGTCGCTGGGCGACCGCTTCACCGGGGCCGAGCTCGAACGGCAGGCCCGCCACCGGGTCTTTCCCGGCAACCGCCCCTCGACCACGCTGCTTTACGAAAGGCTCACGCCGGCGGTGCTCGGGTCCATCGTGGCGCTTTACGAACACCGCGTCTTTGTCGAGGGCGTGCTGCTGGGCATCAACAGCTTCGATCAATGGGGGGTCGAGCTGGGCAAGGAACTGGCCAACGATCTCGCCCCGGTGCTCTCGGGCGAAAAGGACAGCGCCGGCAAGGATGCCTCGACCGCGCGGCTGGTGGACTGGCTCCGCGCAAGCGGCGCCTGAGACCTAGCGCGGCCGCGCCAGCCCCCCGGCCAGCAACCAGATGCCGGCGCCGAGGATCGCGAGCATGGCAAAGGATAACGACAGGCTGGACGCGTGGGCGACGAAACCGATGGCCGCGGGCGCGATCAGCATGCCGCCATAGCCCAGCGTGGCCACCCCGGCCATCGCCTGGCCCGCCGGGCGATCGGGATCGGAGGCCGCGCGGCTGTAGCAGAGCGGCACGATCAGCGCGACGCCGAGCCCGGTAAAGACAAAGGCCGGCAGGCTCCAGAACGGGCCGGGCGCGATCAGCAGCCCCACGATGCCGATGGAGGCCAGCATGCCCGAGATCCGCGCCACCCGCACCGGCCCCAGCCGCGCCGTCACCCGGTCCCCGGTCAGGCGCGCGGCGACCATCGTGACGGCAAAGGCGACATAGCCCAAAGGCGCCACCCCCTCCGATGCGCCCAGGGCGTCCGACAAGAACACCGCCGACCAATCGGTCATCGCCCCCTCGATCACCGACGAACACAGCGCGAGCAACCCCACCATGAGCAGCGCGCGGGCGGGCAGGGCGAACACGGTGCCGCCGCCGCTCACGGTCGAGCTCCACGGCACGCGCGCGGCCCAAAGCGCGGCGGCCCCCGAGATCAGCGCAAAAGTCGTGAAATGGGTGCCGGGCCCCATCGACAGCGCCGCCGCCCCCGCGCCGAGCAGCGCGCCGAGACCGCCGCCGAGGCTCCACATCGCGTGGAACGAGGCCATGATCGGCCGGCCGCGCGCGCGCTCGACCTCGGCCGCCCAGACATTCATCGTGACATCCATCGCCCCGTGCCCGGCCCCGAAAACGAGCAGCGCCACCGCAAGCAGCGGCACGGTCGGGGCAAGCCCGACCAATGCCAGCCCGATCGCGTAGGCCAGCGCGATCATTCGTGTCAGCCGCGCGGCCCCGATCCGGTCCGACAGCGCGCCGGCAAGCGGAAAGGACGCGATGGCGCCGGCCGCGATGCAGAGCAGCAAGAGCCCGAGCGCCTGTTCCGACAGCTCGAACCGCGCGACGATGGCGGGAATGCGCGCGGCCCAGGCGCCCAGAAGCGCGCCGTTGAAAAAGAACATCGCGATGACGGCGATGCGCGCGCGGCTGACCTGGTCCATGGAGTATCCCTGCCGGTCCACCCGGCCCCGATGCGAAAGGGGCGCGGCCTGTGACCCGCGCCCCCCGTCTTCTCTTTCTCAAATACCCACGACGCGACGGCCCCGCGGGCGGACCGCTCAGAGCAGGGATTTGACCTTGTCGACCGTCGCCCCGGCGGTGATGCCGAATTTCTCGAACAGGGTTTCGGCCGGGGCCGAGGCGCCGAAGCCCTCCATCCCGATGAATCCCGCCTTGGCCTCGCGGCCGCGCTCGCCCAGCAGCCAGCGGTCCCAGCCGTCGCGCACCGCGGCCTCGATGCCGACGCGCACGGCGCCGGCGGGCAGGACGCGGCGGCGATAGGCCTCGTCCTGGGCGGCGAAAAGCTCGAAACAGGGGATCGAGACGACGCGGGTGCCGATGCCGTCGGCCTCGAGCGCGGCCTTCGCCTCGAGCGCGACCGACACCTCCGATCCCGAGGCGATCAGCACCGCCTGCCGCTTGCCCTCGGCCTCGGCCAGCACATAGGCGCCCTGGGCGGTAAGGTTGCGCGTCTTGTGCTCGGTGCGCACGGCAGGCAGGTTCTGGCGCGTCAGCGACAGCAGCGTCGGGCGGTCGGTCGATTGCAGCGCGATTTCCCACGCCTCGGCGGTCTCGACCGTATCCGCGGGGCGGATCACCTGCAGCTTGGGGATGGCGCGCAGCGCGGCCAGGTGCTCGACCGGCTGGTGGGTCGGGCCGTCCTCGCCCAGCCCGATGCTGTCATGGGTCATGACATAGATCACGGGCGCGCCCATCAGCGCCGAAAGCCGGATCGCGGGGCGGGCATAGTCCGAAAAGGTCATGAACGTGCCGCCATAGGGGCGCACGCCGCCATGCAGCGCCATGCCGTTCATCGCCGCGGCCATGCCGTGTTCGCGGATGCCGTAATGGACATAGCGGCCCTTGCGGTCCCTGGCCGAGAACACGCCCATGTCGCCGGTCAGCGTGTTGTTCGAGCCGGTGAGATCGGCCGAGCCGCCCAGCGTCTCGGTCATGACCGGGTTCACCACTTCGAGCACCATTTCCGACGATTTCCGCGTCGCGATCTCGGGGCGGCTTTCGGCGACCTGCTTTTTCAGCGCGCGGATCGTGCCGGCGAGCTTCTTGGGGATCTCGCCCGCGACGACGCGGTCGAACTCGCGCCGCTTGCCCGCGCCCAGCTCGTCCAGACGGTTGCTCCACTCGGCAAAAGCCGTGGCGCCGCGGCGGCCGGTCTCGCGCCACCACGACAGGATATCCTCGGGGATCTCGAAAGGCCCGTGTTCCCAGCCATAGGCGCGGCGCGTCTCGGAGAGGATCTCGTCCGAGGTCAGCGCACCGTGGCCCTTGCCGGTATCCTGCGCCGAAGAGCCCAGCGCGATATGGGTCTCGCAGGCGATCAGCGACGGCTTGCCGGATTTCTTTGCGGCCTCGATCGCGGCGTCGATGGCCTCGGGGTCGTGGCCGTCGATGCGCTGGGTATGCCAGCCCGCGGCGTCGAAGCGTTTCACCTGGTCGACCGAGTCGGTCAGATCGATCGAGCCGTCGATGGTGATGCCGTTATGGTCGAAGAACACGATGAGCTTCGACAGCTCGAGATGCCCGGCCATGGCGAGGGATTCGTGGCTGATCCCCTCCATCAGGCAACCGTCGCCGGCGAAGACGTAGGTATGATGGTCGACGACCTTGCGGCCGAACCGCGCGCGCAGCGATTCCTCGGCGATGGCGAAACCCACCGCGTTGCCGAGACCCTGGCCCAGCGGGCCGGTGGTCGTCTCGATGCCCTTGGCGTGACCATGCTCGGGGTGACCGGCGGTGATCGCGTCCCACTGGCGGAAGTTCCGCAACTGGTCGAGCGTCATGTCCTCGTAGCCGGTCAGGTAGAGCAGCGCGTAAAGCAGCATCGAGCCGTGGCCGTTCGACAGGATGAACCGGTCGCGATCGGGCCAGTCGGGATTGGCCGCGTCGAACTTGAGGTGTTTCGACCACAGGACGGTCGCGATATCGGCCATGCCCATCGGCATACCGGAATGGCCGGAATTGGCGGCGGCGACGGCATCCATCGCCAGCATTCGGATCGCCGTCGAGCGGCGCCAGTGATCGGGGTTGCGGTCGCGCAGGGCTTGAATATCCACGGGGCTCCGGTCCTCTCGCAAAGGGTTCAGGCCGGAATAGCACCCCCGATAGGGGATGCAAGCTGACCTCGCCCCGTGCGCGGCGCGGAGCCGGGTCCAGATTGGGGGCTGATCTCGGGGGGGGCATGGCGCTAACCTGTGGCGAAGGCTCCGAATCACCCAAGGGGGGAAACTGCCGGATGGAGGACATCTCCGAGTTCCAGCAACGTCTTGCCCGCGCGCTCGACCGGATCGGCGCGGGGCTCGAGCATCTGCATCCCGAGCGGCCGGCCCCCGCACCGGACCCCGCGCCCGAGCCTCCGGCCGAGGCGGCCCCCGCCGAGGCGCCCGAACCGGCCGAGCCCGCCATCGACCCGGCCGAGCTGGAGGCGCTGCGCGGCGAGGTCGAGGCCGAGCGCGAGTTCGCGGCCCAGCTTCAGGAGCGGCTGACCGCGTCGAAATCGCGCTACGAGGCCCAGATCGCCGAGCTGCGCGACGAGCTGGAACGCACGCGCAAGGTGCTGGCCGACACCGATGCGGACCGTAATCGCGTCCGTGCCGTGGCCGACGACCTGCACGAGGCCTGCGAGGCGCTGCGCCATGCCAATGCCGAAGGGGTGGGCGAGGCGCATCTCATCAATTCGGCGGTGATGACCGAGCTCGAGACCGCGCGCGCCATGCGCCGCAGCGACCGCGCCGAGCTTGATGCGATCATCGAGTTGCTCGGCCGGGCGCTGCCCGAGGCGCCCGAGAAACAGCCGGAGGATGCGGATGCCTGAGGAAACCATCGTCATCGGCGGCCGCGAATTCGCCGTCGCCTGCCAGGACGGCGAAGAGCATTTCCTCAGGTCGGCGGCGGCCATGCTGGATGCCGAGGCCAAGGTGATGCTCGATCAGTTGGGGCGGATGCCGCCCGACAGGATGCTGCTCATGGCGGGGCTTCTTCTGGCCGACAAGGCCGCGGGCATCGACGAGCAGCTTCGCGCGGCGACGGCGCGCACGGCCGAGCTCGAAGCCGAGGTGGCGCGTCTGAACGCGGCCCCCACCCCCGAGCCGCGCCGCGTCGAGGTGCCGGTCATCCCGCGCAGCCTGCTCGACGCCATGGGCGAGATGGCCGCCCGCGCCGAGGCGCTGGCCGATGAGACCGAACAGAAGCTCGCCCCGTCGGAATAGGCGGGGCGCCGGAAAGAAGTGGGGGCGCGAACGGAAAAGGGGCCGTCGCCGGCCCCTCGATCCGTTCAGCGGTGGCGCAGGCCGTTCAGCCGTTGGCCTGGCGGATCTTTTCGGCGGCGTCCTTGTCGAAGGCCACGCCCTCTTTCTCGAAGAGCTGGTCGAGCTCGCCCGACAGGGTCATCTCGGTGATGATGTCGCAACCGCCCACGAACTCGCCCTTGACATAGAGCTGGGGGATGGTCGGCCAGTCCGAGTAATCCTTGACGCCCTGGCGGATATCCTCGTCGTCGAGCACGTTCACGTCGGTATAATCGACGCCCATGTAGTTCAGCACCCCGGCCACGCGGCTGGAAAAGCCGCATTGCGGCATCGACTTGGTGCCCTTCATGAACAGGACCACGTCGCTCGCGGTCACGGTCTGCTTGATCTGGTCTTCGGCGCTCATGGTTTTCTTCCTCGTTTGTCCCTCGGCACGAAAAGACGCGCATAGGCCTGCGGGTCTTTCGGAACCGTGTATTCCCTGTAATGGCCACCGCCGGTGCCGGACTGGTAGTCCGAGACGATGACGTGAACCCCGTCGCCCGGCGCGGCACCGCGCAGCGCGCCACGCTCGGCCCGGAGCACGGCGCGCACGCGCAGCGCCAGCACTACGAGGATCGCGGCCGCCAGCGCGGCCGAGACCCCCCAGGCGGTCATTCGGGCGCCCGCGTGGTCAGCGCCAGCGCGTGCAATTCGCCCGCCGAGCCGTCCATCTTGCCTTTGAGCGCGGCATAGACGGCGCGTTGCTGCTGAACGCGGTTCTTGCCGCGGAAACTCTCGTCGATCACCTCGGCGGCATAGTGATTCCCGTCGCCGGCAAGATCGGTGATCGTCACGCGGGCATTTGGGAACTCGGCCCGGATCAGCTCCTCGATGTCTCGCGCATCCATCGCCATGGGCGGCTCCTCGTCCTTCGGTCGCACGAAAGGTAAGCCCCCCGGCGCCGCGCTGCAAGGCGAGCCGGGGGCTATTCCGACCGGTTCAGCCCACCGCCGCGGCGAAGGCCCCGCGCCACAGGGCGACGAGTTCGGACAGGGGCGCGCGTTCGTCGCCCAGAACGATCTCGTCCCCGCCGAACCGCCCGACCATGACCAGCGGAACGCCGGCGCGCCCGGCCTCGATCATGAGCGTCTCGGCCGCGTCGAAGGGCGCGGCAAGCAGGTAGCGCGCCTGGTCCTCGCCGAAAAGCTCGCCCAGCCCCGAAACCCGGTCGAGCGTCAGCCCGCACCCCGCCGCGGCGGCCATCTCGAACCCGGCCAGCGCCAGCCCGCCATCGGACAGGTCCTGCGCCGCGCGGATGAGCGGCGCCTGGTCGAGTACGAAGGCGCCGTGGCGCGCCTCGGCATCCAGATCGACGGGGGGCGGGGGGCCGTCCTCGTGGCCCAGGGCCTGCATCAGCGCCGAGCGGTCGAGATGCCCGCCCGCCGCCCCTAGCAATAGCGCGAGGTCGCCCTCCTGCGCGGGGCCGAGGATGGGGGCGGAGCCCTCGGGGATCAGCCCGACGCCGCCGATGGTGGGGGTCGGCCGGATGCCGCGTCCGTCGGTCTCGTTATAGAGCGACACGTTGCCCGACACGATGGGCATGCCCAGCGCCTTGCACGCCGCGCCGATGCCGCGCAGCGCGCCGACGAGCTGGCCCATGATCCGGGGCTTTTCGGGATTGCCGAAATTGAGGTTGTCGGTCGCGGCCAGCGGCCGCGCGCCGACGGCGACCAAGTTGCGGAACGCCTCGGCCACGGCCTGCGCGCCGCCCGTTTCGGGATGCGCCTCGACATAGCGGGGCGTCACGTCCGAGGTGAAGGCGAGCATCTTGTCCGTGCCGTGCACCCGCACGATGCCCGCCCCGAGTCCCGGCGTGCGGATCGTGTCGGCCATCACCTGCGTGTCGTATTGTTCGTAGACCCAGTGCTTCGACGCGTGATCGGGGCGCCCGATGAGCGCGCGCAGACCGTCCATGGGGGCGATCCGGGGCAGGTCGGTCGCCGGGTCGGGCAGCGGGGTATCCTCGAACGGGCGGTCGTATTCGGGCGCCGAGCCCGCCAGCGTCGAGAGCGGCAGATCGGCCATGACCGCGCCGCGATGCATCACGATGAACCGGTCCTCGGGGATCGTCTCGCCGACGATGGCGAAGTCGAGATCCCACTTGTCGAACACGGCGCGGGCCGCGGCCTCGCAGGCGGGGTCGAGCACCATGAGCATGCGCTCCTGGCTTTCGGAGAGCATCATCTCGTAGGCCGTCATCGCCGTCTCGCGCACGGGCACCGCGTCGAGATCGAGCCGGACGCCAAGGCCGCCCTTGTCGCCCATCTCGACGGCCGAGCAGGTCAGACCGGCCGCGCCCATGTCCTGGATGGCGATGACGGCGCCGGTCTCCATCAGTTCGAGACAGGCCTCCATCAGGCGCTTTTCGGTGAAGGGATCGCCGACCTGGACCGTGGGGCGCTTGTCCTCGATGGTGTCGTCGAACTCGGCCGAGGCCATGGTGGCCCCGCCGACCCCGTCGCGGCCGGTGCGCGCGCCGAGATAGACGACCGGACGCCCGACGCCCGAGGCGGCCGAGTAGAAGATGCGGTCGGCGCGCGCGATCCCGGCGGCAAAGGCGTTCACCAGGCAATTGCCGTCATAGGAGGGGTCGAACCGCACCTCTCCGCCGACGGTCGGCACGCCGAAGGCGTTGGCATAGCCGCCGATACCCTCGACCACGCCATGCACGAGCCGCCGTGTCCGGGGGTGGTCGGGCCGCCCGAAGCTGAGCGCGTTCATGGCCGCGACGGGCCGCGCGCCCATGGTGAACACATCGCGCAGGATGCCGCCCATGCCGGTCGCGGCCCCCTGGTAGGGCTCGATATAGGAGGGGTGGTTATGGCTCTCCATCTTGAAAACGACCGCGTCGCCATCGCCGATATCGACCACGCCCGCGTTCTCGCCCGGCCCGCAGATGACCTGCGGCCCGTCCGTGGGCAGGGTTCTGAGCCATTTCTTGGACGACTTGTAGGAACAGTGCTCGTTCCACATCGCCGAGAAGATCCCGAGCTCGGTAAAGGTCGGCTCGCGGCCGATGATCCCGAGGATACGCTCGTATTCGTCGGGCTTGAGCCCGTGGGCTGCGACGAGATCGGGGGTGATGGCGGGCTCGGAAGGCTGGGCCATGGGGATTTCATCGGCCTTTCAGGAAAATTGCGTCTTCATTTCCGGGGGGGCTCGGCCGGTGTCAAGGCGGCATTAATCTTTCGCGCGCAGGATCGGAGTTGCGGAAAGGCATCCCGAACGCGGGTGCCGGGCTTTTCCGTTCGCGTCGCCACAGATTCACCAAGATTGAGCGATCTGGTCCCGTCGTTCAGTACCCGGAGCAACCGAGATGAGCCATTCTTCCTTTCCCCTCGACGACAATGTGCTGCCTGCCTCGTCGCATCTGCGGCGGCGGTCGCGGCTGGGCGCGTTTCTCGACGCGCAATCCAGGGCCCTGCGCGCGCTGATCGGGATCGGCGGCGGGACCGCCGGCGCGCGTCCCCCGCGCTCGGCCGGGGAGCGTTGGGGCGGAACCTATCTGCCGGTCGACGACCGGCCCCGCTGAGCGCGGGTTCCCACGCCGCCCGGGCATAAAAAAAGGCCGGGCCCAAGGCCCGGCCAGTCCAACAGGGAGGTAAAGACACGCGACCTGGTCGCCATGCCTTCGACGCCCAGATATGGGCCGGGTCGACGCTTCACAAGACGGATCGCAAACGCCCTGATGCAACCCCGCCATGACCGCCGGGCATAGCTCGGTCAGCCTTCGGCGAGTTTCGCGGTCAGCGCCAGTTCCTCGAGCACGAAATCGCGGAAGGCCATGATCCGCTGCGAGTTCCTGAGCTCTTCGGGATAGGCGAGATAGACCGGGATGCGCGACGATTCGACATCCGGCAGGACGCGCACCATCTCGGGAAAATCGACCACGAGGTAATTCGGCAGAACGCCGATGCCGAGCCCGGTCAGAACGCCTTGGAGGACGCCGAAATAGTTGTTCACCGTCAGCGTCGAGGGGATGCCCACCGACAGCAGGCTCTCGATCAGCGTCTCGCCGGCCGAGACCTGGTGCGTCGTGATGTGCTGCGAGATCAGGCGATGGGTCGAAAGATCTTCGACGGTCTGTGGCACGCCGCGCTCTTCGAGGTATTTCGGCATCGCGTAGAGCCGCATCCACACGGTGTTGAGCCGCTTGCGGATCAGGTCCGCCTGGCTCGGTTCCTTCATGCGGATGGCCACGTCGGCCTCGCGCATCGGCAGGTCGAGCACGCGTTCCTCGAGCATGAGGTCGATCTTGAGGTCGGGATACCGCTCGTAGAGCTTGGGCAGGCGCGGCACCAGCCATAGCGTGCCAAAGCCGGTGGTCGTGGTCACGCGCAGCTCGCCGAACACCTCTTCGCGGCTGTCGCGGATGCGCGCCGCCGCCGTCTCGAGCCGGCGCGACATGGCCGAGGCGGCATCGTGCAAAAGCTCGCCCTGTTCGGTCAGGATCAGCCCGCGCGCATGGCGGTGAAACAGCGTGGTATCGAGCGATTCCTCGAGCGCGCGGATCTGGCGCGACACCGCCGACTGGCTGAGATGCAGCGTCTCGCCGGCCGCCGTCAGGCTGCCCGCATCGGCCACCGCGCGGAAAATCCTCAGCTTGTCCCAATCCATCTCGTGCTCGCTTTTCATCCTGACCCTTCGTCAGGGTTTATGTCGTTTCACATGCCAAGATGGGAAGAAATCGCACGTTTCCATCGCCCCAGACAGATCGTTTCGCGAAATCTTGCCGAAAGGCGATGCGGCCCCCATGAAAACAAGGGCAAGGCGGCATCCGATCGCGGGGGCGCGGGCCGCGCTTTGCATGGACTTTGCGCCTTTCAGCGCCTAATGGCTCGGTCCGGGGCCGCCCGGATATGTTGCCGGTGGGCCGCGCGTCGCAAAGCGGGACCGGAGACACACATATGACGGTGGGGATTTTCGACAGCGGGCTCGGCGGGTTGACCGTGCTGGACGCGGTGGCCACGCGGCTGCCCGATGTGCCGTTCGTCTATTTCGCCGACAACGCGAACGCGCCCTATGGCGTGCGCACCGCCGACGATATCTACAGGCTGACGACGGCCTCGGTCGCGCGGCTCTTCGACGAGGGGTGCGACCTGGTCGTGCTGGCCTGCAACACCGCCTCGGCCGCCGCGCTGCGCCGGATGCAGGAGACCTGGGTGCCGCGCGACAAGCGGGTGCTGGGCGTCTTCGTTCCGCTGATCGAGGCATTGACCGAACGCAACTGGGGCGACAATTCGCCCCCGCGCGAGGTCGGGCTGAAGCATGTCGCGCTGTTCGCGACCCCCGCCACGGTGTCGAGCCGGGCCTTCCAGCGCGAGCTGGCTTTCCGCGCCATCGGGGTCGATGTCGAGACGCAGGCCTGCGGCGGGGTGGTCGACGCCATCGAGGAGGGCGATTTGATCCTCGCCGAGGCCCTGGTGCGCAGCCATGTCGACGCGCTCAAGCGCAAGATGCCGCATCCCCAGGCGGCCGTGCTGGGCTGTACGCATTATCCGCTGGTCGAGGATATCTTTCGCGACGCGCTGGGCGACGGGGTCGAGGTCTATTCCCAACCGCAGCTCGTCGCCGAAAGCCTCGCCGATTACCTCGAGCGCCATCCCGACATGGCAGGCGGCGGCGAGACGCGGTTCCTGACGACGGGCGACCCCAAGCGGGTGTCGAGCCGCGCGACCCAGTTCCTGCGCCGGCAGGTGACATTCCAGAAGGCCCCCGAGGCCTGAGCGCCCGGATCGACGGAGATCGCATGATGAGAAACGTCGCCATTCTCGGGGCCTCGGGCTATACCGGGGCCGAGCTTGTCCGGCTGATCGCGGGCCATCGGGGCCTGCGCATCGCCGCGCTGTCGGCCGACCGCAAGGCGGGCATGCGGATGGGCGAGGTCTTTCCCCACCTGCGCCATCTCGACCTGCCGCCGCTCGTCCGGATCGACGAGATCGACATGGGCGCCATCGACCTCGTGTTCTGCGCGCTGCCGCATGCGACCAGCCAGGCGGTGATCGCGTCGCTGCCGCGCGACATGAAGATCGTCGATCTTTCGGCCGATTTCCGTCTGCGCGACGCGGCCGAATACCGGCGCTGGTACGGCCAGCCGCATGCCGCGCCCGAGCTTCAGGCCGAGGCGGTGTACGGGCTGACCGAGTTCTACCGCGACGAGATCCGCGCAGCGCGGCTGGTGGCGGGCACGGGCTGCAACGCGGCCACGGGGCAATACGCGCTGCGGCCGCTGATCGCCGCCGGGCTGATCGATCTGGACGAGATCGTGATGGATCTCAAATGCGGCGTGTCTGGCGCGGGGCGGTCCCTCAAGGAGAATCTGCTGCATGCCGAGCTGTCGGAGGGCTGGCATCCCTATGCCGTGGGCGGCATCCATCGTCATCTTGGCGAGTTCGACCAGGAGTTCTCGGCACTGGCTGGGCGTCCGGTCGAGGTCCAGTTCACCCCGCATCTCGTTCCGGGCAATCGCGGCATCCTCGCGACCTGCTATGTCCGCGGCGCGGCGGGCGACATCCATGCCGCGCTGGCCGGGGCTTATGCCGACGAGCCATTCGTCCTGACCCTGCCCATGGGCGAGGTGCCGTCGACCCGGCATGTGCGGGGGTCGAACTATTGCCATCTCGGCGTCGTCGAGGATCGGCGCGCGGGCCGCGCCATCGTGGTCGCGGCGCTCGACAATTTGACCAAGGGATCCTCGGGACAGGCCTTGCAGAACGCCAACCTGATGCTCAGTTTAGAAGAAACCGAGGGTCTGACGATGGCCCCGCTTTTCCCGTGAGGCGCCGATGAAGGGTCTGAAAAAGAAACGTCGCATCCAGGTGCTGCTTGTCGCGGCGATCGCGCTGGCGGGCTCGACTGCTCTTGTCGGATACGCGATGCGCGACGGGATCAACTTTTTCCGCACGCCGAGCCAGGTGTCCGAACTGCCGCCCGCCCCCGACGAGGTGTTCCGCATCGGCGGTCTCGTCGAAGAGGGGACGCTGGCCCGCGGCCAGGGCGAAACGATCCGCTTCAAGGTGACGGATGGCGCGGCCTCGGTCCCGGTCAGCTATGCCGGTGTCCTGCCCGACCTGTTCGGCGAGGGCGAGGGCATGGTCGGCACGGGCCGGTTCGTCGACGGGGAGTTCCGGGCGACCGAGATCCTCGCCAAGCACGATGAAAGCTACATGCCCAAGGAAGTGGTCGACGCGCTGAAGGAACAGGGCGTTTACCAGGAACCGGACGCCGAGTTGGCCACGAATTAACGCGCCCGCGTCAGTCTTTGCATCGGTGAGGGATCGATGCGGGGGCAGACATGACGAGCGTGAGAGAGATTGCGGCCGAGATCGTCGCGCGGGAAGGCGGGTTCGTGAACGATCCCGACGATCCCGGCGGGGCCACGAAACACGGTGTCACCATCGGGACGTTGCGGGCGCTGGGGCTCGATCTCGACGGGGATGGCGATGTCGATATCGCCGATATCCACCGCATCGACGCGGCCCGCGCGGCCGATATCTTTGTGCACCATTATTTCAAGGGGCCGCGGCTGGATCTGCTGCCCGCGCCGCTGCATCCGACGGTGTTCGACATGCAGGTGAACGCCGGGGCGCAGGCGGTGCGGCTGTTGCAGGCGCTGCTGGGTCGCATGGGTTTTCCCTGCGCCATCGACGGCATCGTCGGGCCGCAAACGGCGGCCGCCGCGCATAAGGCGGCGCGCGCGGCGCCTGCCCATATCGTCGATGCCTACGGGATCGAGCGGCGCAATTTCTACTATCGCCTCGCCGATGCGCGCCCATCGCTGCGCAAGTTCGCCCGCGCGCGGGACGGCGGCAAAGGCGGGTGGATCACGCGGGCCGAGGCGTTCATCTCGCCCGCCTTTCACCTGAGCCCGGCCGAGCATCGCCGGAGGGTCGCGGCATGGGGCTGAGCAACCTGATTCCCGGCGGCCGGGTCGTTGCCGGCACCGCGCGCGCCGTGGCCGATACGGTCGGGCTGTTCCGCGAGGGGGCCGAATCGTCGGCGGCGCGCGACGCCGCGCTGGCCGAGGCGGTCCTGTCCGCCTATGCGGCCGAGTTCGCGGATCGCCCCCGCGGCCGGTTCGACCGGTTGATGGATGGCTTGAACCGCCTGCCGCGGCCCGCGATGGCGCTGGGCACGCTGACCATGATCGGGGCGGCGATGGTCGATCCGGTCTGGTTCGCCGCCCGGATGACGGGGCTGGCCGCGGTGCCCGACCCGCTCTGGTGGCTGATGGGTGCCATCGTGTCGTTCTATTTCGGCGCGCGCGTCCAGGTGAAATCGCACGAGATGCGGCGCGCGTTCCGCATGGGCGCGCCGGTGGTGCCCACCGTCCCCGAAGATCCGCGCGACGGCAACGCCGCGCTGGCCGCGTGGGAGGCGGGCCGATGAGCGAGGCGCGGCTGACCGAGCTCGAGCGACGGATCGGCGCGCTCGAGATGCGGGGCGCGGTGGACGAGGTGCATCGCGTCAATGTCGAGCAGCGGCTGGGCGCCATCGAGGATACGCTGAAGTGGCTGGTCCGGCTGGTGCTGGGCGCCGTCATCCTCGGCGGGATCGGCTATGGCCTGGGCGGCGGGCTGATGCCGCCCTGAGCGCTGCGTGGGCGACGGGCGGGGGCGCGGCGGAATGCCCCCGCCGATTTACAAAGCCGTGACTTGGGGCCGGCGTCCGGGCGCGCTATACCGTGACACATGTTGATCGAGTTCGCCCATTTCGCCCTCATCCTCGCCCTCGTCATGGCGGCCCTGCAATGCGTCCTGCCGCTGGTCGGCGCCTGGAAGGGATGGCGCGGCTACATGGAGGCCGCGGCGCCCGCCGCGACCTCGCAATTCCTGTTGCTGAGCTTTGCCTTCGCGGTGCTGACCTGGGCCTTCGTGACTTCGGATTTCTCGCTGAGGCTGGTGACGCTCAATTCGCATACCGCCAAGCCGATGATCTACAAGATCGCGGGGGTGTGGGGGAATCACGAGGGCTCGATGCTCTTGTGGTGCCTGATCCTTGCGCTTTATGCGGCACTTGCGGCGTGGTTCGGCGGCAACCTGCGCGAGACGACGCGCGCGCGGGTGCTGGGCGTGCAGGGCGCGATCAGCGTGGCTTTCGTCAGCTTTCTCGTATTCACCTCGAACCCGTTCGAGCGGCTGGCCGTTCCGCCCATGAACGGCGAGGATCTGAACCCGCTGTTGCAGGATCCGGGCCTCGCGTTCCATCCGCCGTTCCTCTATCTCGGCTATGTCGGGCTTTCGATGGCGTTTTCCTTTGCCGTCGCCGCCCTGATCGAGGGGCGGGTCGATGCCGCATGGGGCCGCTGGGTGCGGCCCTGGACGCTGGCCGCGTGGCTCTTTCTGACCATCGGCATCGCGCTGGGGTCCTGGTGGGCCTATTACGAGCTTGGCTGGGGCGGGTTCTGGTTCTGGGATCCGGTCGAAAACGCGAGCTTCATGCCCTGGCTCATCGCCGCCGCCCTGCTGCATTCGGCCATCGTCGTGGAAAAGCGTGAGGCGCTCAAGGCGTGGACGATCCTGCTGGCGATCCTCGCCTTCGGCTTTTCGCTGATCGGTGCGTTCATCGTCCGCTCGGGCGTGTTGACGAGCGTCCATGCCTTCGCCACCGATCCCGAACGCGGCGTTTACCTTCTGGCGATCACCGGGGTCTTTACCGGCGGCGCGCTGACGCTCTACGCGGCGCGGGCCGGCGGCATGCAGGCCAAGGGCGTGTTCGGGCTGGCCAGCCGCGAGACCGCGCTGGTGGCCAATAACGTGCTGCTGGCGGTATCGTGTTTCGTCGTCTTCGTCGGCACCGTCTGGCCGCTAATTGCCGAGATGGCCTTTGACCGCAAGCTGTCGGTGGGTGCGCCGTTCTTCAACGCGGCCTTCACGCCCTTCATGGTGGCGCTGGCCGCGCTGTTGCCCATCGGGGCGGTCATGCCGTGGAAACGTGCGCGGCCCGGCCGTGTCGTGGGCGAGCTCTGGGGCGCGCTCGTGCTGTCGATCGCCCTGGGCGCGTTCGTCTGGGTGATGCAGACCGGCGGCTCGATCCTTGCGCCGGTGGGCGCGGTGCTGGCGGCGTGGCTGGTTCTGGGCACCATCGCCGATCTGCGGCTTCGGGCGGGGCGGGGCGATCTGTCGTCGCGGGTCATGCGGCTGGTGCGGCTGCCGCGCGCCGATTGGGGCAAGGCCGTGGCCCATGCCGGGTTCGGGGTGACGATCTTCGGCATCGCGGCGCTTACCGCGTGGCAGGTCGAGGATATCCGCGTGGCGCAAGAGGGCGAGACCTTTACCGTCGGTCCCTATGACCTGACCTTGCAGGGGGTCCGCCAGCTCGACGGGCCGAACTATGTCACCACGCTGGGCACCATCGACATCACGCGCAACGGTCGCGCGGTCGCCACGCTTGAGCCCGAAAAGCGGTTCTACCCAGTTGCCCAGATGCCTACGACCGAGGCCGCCATCGACAACGGCGTGCTGCGCGACCTCTATGTGGTGATCGGCGATCCGCAAGATAACGGTGGCTGGGCGGTGCGCACCTATATCAAGCCCTTCGCCAACTGGATCTGGGCAGGCGCCATCATCATGGCGCTTGGCGGCGTGCTGAGCCTGTCGGACCGGCGCCACCGTGTCGCGGCCGGCGCGGCCAAGGCGCCCCGCCGCGCGGTGCCGGCGGAATGAGGCGGCTCGCGCTCATCCTGGCGCTGGTCGCCGCACCCGCATTCGCGGTGCAGCCCGACGAGATCCTCGACGATCCCGCGCTCGAGGCGCGGGCGCGCGACCTGTCCGAGGGGCTGCGCTGCCTCGTCTGCCGCAACGAGAATATCGACAACTCGAATGCCGACCTGGCGCGTGATCTGCGCCTTGCGGTGCGCGAACGCCTCGTCGCGGGCGATAGCGACGAAGAGGTGATCGCCTACCTGACCGACCGGTATGGCGAGTATATCCTGCTCAACCCGACGCTGACGGGCTCGAACCTGATCCTCTGGCTGGCGGGGCCCGCGATGCTCCTGCTCGGGGCCGGCATCGCCGTGGTCGCCACGCGGCGGCGGGCGCAGGCCGCGCCTCCAGACGATCTCGACCCCGAAGAGCGCGCCCGGCTCGACGCGATCCTCGATCGCCGGGACTGACCCGCCGCGAGAGGGGTTCCCCCGGCCGGCCAAGCCGCTAGGGTGCGGCCGACCCTGACCGGAGGCCGCGCCTTGGACTACGAGACGATCCGCTTTTCCCTGCGCGATGGCATCGCCACCGCCACGCTGAACCGCCCCGAGCGCAAGAACGCGCTGAACGCGCAGATGCGCGCCGAGCTGACCCACGCGATCCGGTCGCTCTCGGGCGAGGCCCGGGTTCTCGTCCTGACCGGCAAGGGCGACGCCTTTTGCGCGGGTCAGGATCTGGGCGATGGCGCCAATGCGGGCGCCATGGATCTCGAACGGGTGCTGCGGGACGAGTATGCACCGATGCTACGGGCCATGGGCGATTGCTCGGTGCCTATCGTCGCCGCGGTCAACGGTGCGGCGGCGGGGGCGGGGGCCAACCTGGCGCTGTCCTGCGACGTGGTCATCGCCGCCGAGGGGGCAGTGTTTCTCCAGGCCTTCACCCGGATCGGGCTGATCCCCGATGCCGGGGGCAGCTATTGGCTGCCCCGCCAGGTCGGGTTCGCGCGGGCCATGGGGGCCGCCCTGTTCGCCGAGCCGATCACGGCCCGACAGGCCGCCGATTGGGGCATGATCTGGGAGGCCGTGCCCGACGACCGCTTTGCCGACCATTGGCAGGCGCGCGTCCGGGCGCTGGCCGCTGGCCCGACCGAGGCCTATCGCGGCGTCAAGCGCACCTTGCGCGCCAGTTGGGACAATGATTTCGAGCAGCAGATCGCGCTCGAGGCCGAGGTGCAGGGGGCCTGCGGGCAGACCCGCGATTTCAAGGAGGGCGCGCTGGCCTTTGCCGAGAAACGCCCCCCGGCCTTCGAGGGGCGCTGACGCGGTTCAGGCGATCTCGTGTACCGCGACATTCTGCTGGCGCAGGGTCAGCCAGCCATAGGAGGTGAGGAACGCGATATCGGCCGCGTCCCGCCCCACGCCGATGATCGCGAGCCGGTCGGGCGTCGCCATGCCGGTCGGGTCGACGAGATGCCAGGCACCGTCCAGCCAGACCTGCGCCAGCGCGTGGAAATCCTGCGGCCGGACCTCGGGGCAGTAGCCGCTGACCATGCGGGCGGGAATGCCCTTGGCGCGGGCGAGCGAGATCAGGACATGGGCGAAATCGCGGCAGATTCCGCGCCTCTGCACGAAGGTGTCGAGCGCGGTCGTCCACGGCCCCGACGCGCCCGGCGAATAGGTATAGCGCTTGGCGATCCAGTCGGCCATGCGTGCGATGCAGGCGCCCGCCTCGATATCGCCGAACTCGGCCGCGACGAAAGACTGGAACTCGTCCGAGGGGCAATAGCGCGAGGCCATGAGATAGGGCACGGCCTCGGCGGGCAATCTCCAGACCGGGTCAGTGGGCAGGGTCGCGATGTCGATGGCGGGGCGCGCGATCTCGACATTGGCGGAATAGACGCAGCGGAACCGCCCCTCGGGGCGCAGCCAGACGCGCGACCCGATGCTGTCCTCGCCCTCGATGCGGATCGCGTGGGCGGTGCGGCCGGGGTCCAGTCGCTCTTCGGTCACGGTCTGATCCACCATCCACGCGGTTTCGATCTGCATGAGCACGTCGACCACGCCCTCGGCGTCATAGTCGAGTTCGACCTCGATCCGCATCTTCATCGGCGTGGCTCCAGCGGGTTGGGACGGTTTGCGGCGAAAGCCGGTCGCGCGGTCGGAACGAATGGCGCGGGGCGTGGTTAGCCCCGGCACGACGATATCGAACCACGCGCGCCCCGGAGGCCCCATGACCGATCTTTCCCGCCTTTTCGCCCCTGTCGCAATGGGGGCGCTCGATTTACCCAACCGG
Source organism: Palleronia sediminis (assembly GCF_004358695.1). Taxonomy (GTDB): domain Bacteria; phylum Pseudomonadota; class Alphaproteobacteria; order Rhodobacterales; family Rhodobacteraceae; genus Palleronia; species Palleronia sediminis. The sequence goes on along the minus strand of NZ_SNAA01000001.1, from coordinate 226,583 downwards.
GTTCTGATGGCGCCGCTTACGCGCAACAGGTCGCAAGAGGACGGCACCCCGCGCGACTGGGCGCAGACCTACTATGCGCAGCGCGCCTCGGCCGGGCTGATCGTCAGCGAGGCGACGCAGGTCGATCCCACGGGAAAGGGCTATATCGATACGCCCGGCATCCATGCCGACAGCCATGTCGCGGCGTGGCGCAAGATCACCGAGGCGGTTCATGCCAATGGCGGGCGGATCTTTTGCCAGCTCTGGCATGTCGGGCGGATCAGCCATGTCTCGCTTCAGCCGGAGGGTGCCGCGCCGCTCGCGCCTTCGGCGATCCGGGCCGAGACCAAGACCTTTACCCGCAACGGATTCGAGGACTGTTCCGAGCCGCAGACCATGACGACGGACCAGATCGCCGCGATGGTCGATGCCTATCGCGACGGGGCGCGCCGCGCGCTCGAGGCGGGGTTCGACGGGGTCGAGATCCACGCCGCGAACGGCTATCTGATCGACCAGTTCCTGCAGGATTCCACCAACAAGCGCGAGGACGGCTATGGCGGCTCGATCGAGAACCGGCTGAGGTTCCTGCGCGAGGTGATCGGCGCCGTGGCCGAGGTCTGCCCGCGCGAACGCACCGGCATCCGGTTCTCGCCGCTGGGCCAGGCCAACGACATTTCCGACAGCGACCGGGAGGCCCTGTTCACCGAGGCCTACAAGCTCGCCGATGCCGAAAGGCTCGTCTATATCCACACGATCGAGCAGTTCCGCGGCGCCGATACGCCCGATGCCGACCGTGCCTTGTTGCGCCGTCTGCGCGGCCATTACAGCGGGCCCTATATCGCCAATGGCGACCTGAGCGCCGAGGCGGCCGCCGAGATGATCGCGCGCGGCGATTGCGAGGCGGTGACCTTCGGACGCGCCTTCATCGCCAATCCCGACCTGCCCGAGCGTTTCCGCACCGGCGCGCCGCTGAACCCGCAGGACGAGGATACGTTCTATGGCGGGGACGAGCGCGGCTATACCGACTACCCGTTCCTCGATTCGATCGGGCGCGTCTGACCCGCGAGGGCAGGGGGCGACAACCGGGTCGCCCCCCTTGCCGCGTTATCCGCGGTTCTCGACATCCACGTAATCGCGCTGCGTCTCGCCTTGGTAGAGCTGGCGGGGGCGGCCGATCTTGAGCTGCGGGTCCGAGATCTGTTCCTTCCACTGGCTGACCCAGCCCACCGTGCGCGCCAGCGCGAAGATCGGGGTGAACATGGATTGCGGAAAGCCCATCGCGTCGAGAATGATGCCGGAATAGAAATCGACGTTGGGAAAGAGCTTCTTGTCGCGGAAATAGTCGTCCTCGAGCGCGATACGCTCCAGCTCTTTCGCGGTCTGGAGGACCGGATTGTTCTCGATCCCCAAAAGATCCAGCACTTCATCCGCGGATTGTTTCATCACCGTCGCGCGCGGATCGTGGTTCTTGTAGACCCGGTGGCCAAAGCCCATCAGGCGGAACGGGTCGTTCTTGTCCTTGGCGCGGGCGATGAATTCGGGAATGCGGCCGGGCGTGCCGATCTCGCGCAGCATCTCGAGGCAGGCCTGGTTCGCGCCGCCATGCGCGGGCCCCCAGAGGCACGCGATGCCCGCCGCGATGCAGGCGAACGGGTTCGCCCCCGAGGACGAGGCCAGCCGCACGGTCGAGGTCGAGGCGTTCTGCTCGTGATCGGCATGGAGGGTGAAGATCCGGTCCATCGCGCGGCTGAGGATCGGGTTGACCACGTAATCCTCGGCCGGGACCGAGAAACACATCCGCAGGAAGTTCGACGCATAGTCGAGATCGTTGCGCGGATAGACGAAGGGCTGCCCCACGGAATACTTGTAGGCCCACGCGGCGATGGTCGGCATCTTGGCGATCAGGCGGATCGACGCGACCTCGCGCTGCCAGGGGTCCGAGATATCGGTCGAATCGTGATAGAAGGCAGACATCGCGCCGACCACGCCGACCATGACCGCCATCGGGTGCGCGTCGCGCCGGAACCCGCGGAAGAAATACTGCATCTGCTCGTGCAGCATCGTGTGATCGGTCACGCGCGATTCGAAATCCTCGAGCTGCATCGCGGTCGGCAGATCGCCGTAGAGCAGCAGGTAGCAGACCTCGAGGAAATGCGATTTCGAGGCCAGTTGCTCGATCGGGTAGCCGCGGTGCAGCAAGACACCCTTTTCGCCGTCGATGAAGGTGATCGTGCTGTCGCAGGACGCCGTCGAGGTAAAGCCCGGATCGTAGGTAAAGACGCCTGCATCGCCATAGAGCTTGCGGATGTCGATGACGTCCGGCCCGACCGTGGGGGAGTGCATCGGCAAGTCGTAGGTCTCTCCGGCGATGGAGAGCGTCGCCACTTTTCGATCCTCGGCCATGGTGGAGATCCTTCCTCTGTTGGTGGTGCGGCCTCTCTGGGCCGCCGGTATCAGGGTGCGGCCGGGCGTCGGGCCATTACGTCACCGATGCGGGCCAGGGTCTCGTCCCGGCCCAGCACGATCATCATGTCGAAGACGCTGGGCGTCGCGGTCCGGCCTGCGAGCGCCGCGCGCAGCGGGCCGGCGAGCTTGCCGAGCCCGACGTCGTTTTCCTCGGCGACATGGGCGGCGGCCGCTTCGAGAGCGTCACGCGACCAGCTAGCATTTTGCAGGTGCGGCGTCAATTTCCCGAACAGTTGCAGCGCGTTCGCATCGAGCGATTTCCCGGCCTTCGGCTCGATCTCGAGCGGGCGGTCGGCCAGCGCAAAGGCCGCCGCCTCGAGAAGCTCGGGATAGGTTTTCGCGCGCCCCGTGACATGGGGCAGGGCGGTCTCGAGCGCGCTCGTCTTCTCGGGCGGCAAGGGCGGCATCCCGGTCGCGGCGCGGAACTGCGCCAGACCCGACAGGATGTCCTCCGCGCTCATCCGCTGGAAATGCTGGCCCGAGATATGGGCGAGCTTCTTGAAGTCGAGCCGCGCGGGCGCCCGCCCGATCCCGCCTAGGTCGAACCAGTCGCGCGCCTGCGAGTCGTCGAACACCTCGTCGTCGCCATGGCTCCACCCCAGCCGCGCGAGATAGTTGCGGATCGCGGGCGCGGGATAGCCCATGTCGCGATATTCCTCGACGCCGAGCGCACCGTGCCGCTTGGACAGTTTCTTGCCGTCCTCGCCATGGATCAGCGGGATATGCGCCCAGACCGGCTGCGCCCAGCCCATCGCGCGATAGACCAGGGATTGCCGCGCCGCGTTGTTGAGATGGTCGTCGCCGCGGATGACGTGGGTCACGCCCATGTCGTGATCGTCGACCACCACGGCAAGCATGTAGGTCGGGCTGCCATCCGAGCGCAGCACCACCATGTCGTCGATCTGGTCGTTGCGGATCGTCACGCGGCCCTGAACGGCATCCTCGATCACCGTCTCGCCGTCCTGCGGCGCGCGCATGCGGATGACGAAAGGCGCGTCGGGATGATCGGCCGGGTCGGCATCGCGCCAGGGCGAGCGGAAGAGGCTCGACCGTCCCTCGGCCTGCGCGGCCTCGCGCGCGGCGGCGATCTCTTCTTGCGAGGCAAAGCATTTGTAGGCCGTCCCCGCGGCCAGCATCTCGTGCGCCACCTCGGCGTGGCGCGCGGCGCGGGCAGCCTGGCTGACGGCCTCTCCGTCCCAGTCGAGCCCGAGCCAGACGAGGCCCGAAAGGATCGCATCGGTCGCCTCCTGGGTGGAGCGCGCGCGGTCGGTATCCTCGATCCTGAGCAGGAACCTGCCCCCACGGCCCCGCGCGAACAGCCAGTTGAACAACGCCGTGCGCGCGCCCCCGATATGCAGGAACCCCGTGGGCGAGGGCGCGAAACGGGTGACGACCGGCGTGTCGGTCTGGGGCGTCGAGGCCATGCGGCATCCTTGGGCAGACAGCTTTGGCGGGGTTTAGCCGCTGGTCCGGGGCGAGACAAGACAGGCGCCCCGGTCGCACTTAACCGCCGTTTAACGCGGGGCGCGCAAAACTCGCGCTATGTCGCGCATCGCCGCCATCGCGTTCCTGCCGCGCCAGCGCGGATACCTGGCGCCCTGGGCGCCGGTTTTCCTGGCCGTGGGGATCGCGGCGTATCTCGGCCTGCGGGCCGAACCGTCGCCGCAGGCCTGGCGCGCGGTCGCGCTCGGGCTGGCCGCGGGGGCGGGCGCGCTGGCTGCGGGGCTGTGGCGGGTGCCGCTGGCCTGGGCGCTGTGGCTGGGACTCCTGGGCTTTGCGCTGGCGGGGGCGCGCACCCATGCGGTCGCGGCCCCGGTGCTGGAGTTTCGGTATTACGGCGCGGTCGAGGGGCGGGTGATCGCCATCGACCGCTCGGCCTCGGACAAGCCGCGGCTGACGCTCGACCGGGTCGTGCTCGAACGCATGCCGCCCGATGCCGTGCCAAGCCGTGTGCGGGTGTCGCTGCATGGCGATATAGGCTGGCACGCGCCCCGCATCGGCGACCGGGTAATGACCACCGCGCATCTTTCGCGCCCCGAAGGGCCGGTCGAGCCCGGCGGCTTCGATTTTCAGCGCATGGCGTGGTTTCGCGGGATCGGCGCGGTGGGCTATACCCGCACGCCGGTTCTGCTGGCCCGCGCGTCGGAAACGGGCCTCGCCGTGCAGCGATTGCGCGACAGGCTCGGCCGCGCCGTGCGCGCGCGGCTCGACGGCGAGACAGGCGCGGTCGCCGCCGCGCTGGTCGTGGGCGACCGGGGCGGGATCGGGGCCGCGACGCTCGAGACGCTGCGGGCCACGAACCTCGCGCATCTGCTGGCCATCTCGGGGCTGCATGTGGGGCTTTTGACGGGTCTCGTCTTTTGGGTGCTGAGGCTGGGGCTGGCCGCCGTGCCGGGCCTCGCGCTGTGCCATCCCACCAAGAAATGGGCCGCCGGCGGGGCGCTGGTCGCGGCGGCGGGATATCTCGCCATCTCGGGGGCGGGGGTGGCGACGCAGCGCGCCTTTGTCATGGCGGCAATCGCGCTTGTCGCGGTGATGCTCGACCGGCGGGCGTTGACCCTGCGCGCGGTGGCCATCGCGGCGCTGATCGTGCTGCTCCTGCGCCCCGAGGCATTGGCGAGCCCCGGATTCCAGATGTCCTTTGCCGCCACCGCCGCGCTGGTCGCGGTGTTTCGCGCGCTGCGCGACAGCGGCGGCCGGCGCTGGCCCCGCTGGGCCGATGGCATGGTTGCGGTCGTGATCTCGTCGACCGTGGCGGGGCTTGCCACCGCGCCGGTCGGGGCGGCGCATTTCAACGCCATGTCGCGCTGGGGCTTGGTGGCGAACCTCGCCTCGGTTCCGGTGATGGGGCTTGTCGTCATGCCGGGCGCGGTGGCCGCCGGCTTGCTGAGCCCGCTCGGCCTCGATTGGGTGGGGCTGTGGGTGATGGGGGCCGGGATCGACTGGATCCTCGGCGTCGCGGCGACGGTCGCCGCATGGCCCGGCGCGGTCGTCTCGGTGCCATCCCCGCCCAAGGCGGTCCTGCCCCTGCTGGGCGCCGGGGCGGTGACGATCCTGCTGTGGCAGGGCCGGGCGCGGTGGGCGGGGCTGGTACCGGCGATGGTGGCCTTTGCCCTGTGGGCCGGAACGCCGCGCCCCGATCTGCTGATTGCGCCCTCGGGGGGGCTGGTCGGGCTGAGGGCAGAGGGCGGGCGGGTGCTGAGCAAGCCGCGCGGGGCGGGGTTCGCCGCGCGGGTCTGGCTAGAGAATGACGGTGATCCGGTCGATCAGGAGACCGCCTTTGCCCGCGGTGCCTTGCCCGAGGGGATCGTTCACGCCTGGGGCCGCGGCGGAGAGGAGGCCGCGCGCGCGGCCTGCCGGCCCGGCCTGATCGTGGTGACGACCGCCGTGCTGGAGGATGCGGGCGGCTGCCTGCTGTTCGACTCGGCCTCGCTCGAGGAAAGCGGGTCGGTCGCCCTATGGCAGAGCGATGGCGGCTGGCGCGTCGTCACCGCGCGGCAGGCGACCGGCGAACGACCCTGGAACGCGCGGGAAGGTCGGGCAGCAGACGCCGCGCCCGCGGATCAATAGGTGCGGATCAGCCCGACCAGGCGGCCCTGCACCTTGACCTGGTCCGAGGGCAGGACCCGGGTCTCGTAGGCCGGGTTCGCCGCCTCGAGCGCGATGGAGCGGCCCTGCCGGCGGATGCGTTTCAGCGTCGCCTCGTGCCCCTCGACCAGTGCCACGACGATATCGCCGTCATCGGCGGTGGCGGTTTCGCGGATGACCACAACATCGCCATCGTTGATCCCCGCATCGATCATCGAGTCGCCCCGCACCTCGAGCGCATAGTGGTTGCCACGCCCCGAAAGCATCTGGCTGGGCACCGCGACGTTGTGCGAGACCTCGGATATCGCCTCGATCGGGACGCCGGCCGCAATCCGCCCCATGAGCGGCACGTCCACCGCGTCGACGGTCAGCGGCATGGATTGCGGCGGCGGGGGCGCGTCGGGCCGGTCGCCGTCGATCACGCGGGGCTGAAATCCCTTGCGTTCCAGCGATTCCGGCAGCTTGACGATTTCGATCGCGCGGGCACGATGGGCGAGGCGGCGGATGAAGCCGCGTTCCTCGAGCGCGGTGATGAGCCGGTGGATGCCGGATTTCGACCGCAGGTCGAGCGCATCTTTCATCTCGTCGAAAGACGGTGGCACACCCTCGGCCTGAAGGCGGCGATTGATGAAATCCAGAAGTTCCAGTTGCTTGCGCGTCAGCATGGCGGCCAGACCCTTTTCCCGTTCGGATCAGAGCCTAGCCATGTTCCCGTTTTGTGTCAATCGGCAACCTCACGCCGATGCGAGATCGACCACCTCGACCATGTCGCCCGCGTCCCTGGCCCTGTCATGCGGCGGCCGCACGATCAGCGCGTCGGCCTGGGCCAGGACCGACAAAAGCGAGCTGTCCTGCCGGTCGAAGGCGGCAACCCCCTCGGGGGTGATGCGGGCGCGCATGTAATGCTCCCGCGGGCCGTTTTGCTCGAGCGCTGCGGCAAGCGGCAACGGCCGCCGCGCGGCCGACGACGGTGCACCGCCCAGCATGACGCGGATCGCAGGAAGGATGAATACCACGCCACAAACCATTGACGAGACGGGGTTCCCGGGCAGGCCAATCATGGGAGTGCCGTCGACGCGCCCGGCCATCAGGGGCTTTCCGGGCCGCATGGCGACCTTGTAGAACGCCCGCTCCATCCCGCGGGTCTCGGCCACGCGGGCGACGAGGTCGTGATCGCCGACCGACGCCCCGCCGATGGTCACGACGAGGTCGGCCCCGCGGGCGAGATCGAAGGCCATCGAAAGCGACGCCTCGGTGTCGCGCGCGACCGGAAGCAGCCGCGCGATGCCGCCCGCCCGTTCGATCATCGCGGCGAGGCCGAACCCGTTCGAGGCCACGATCTGACCCGGCCCCGGCGTCTCGCCCGGCTGCACCAACTCGTCCCCCGTCGCGATCAGCGCGACCTCCGGGCGGCGGCGGACCGGCACGGTGGGGTGGCCCATCGAGGCGATCAGCGCGATATCGCCGGGCCTGAGCGGATGCGCGGGCGCAAAGGCGGTGCCGGCGGTGAAGTCGCAGCCCGCGGGGCGGATGAACGGCCCCGGCTCGACCCGTTCGGACAGGGTGATGCCATCGCCGTCGCGCGCCACGTCCTCCTGCATGACGACCCGCGCCGCACCGGGGGGGAGCGCCGCGCCGGTAAAGATCCGCGCGGCCTCGCCGGGGCCGATGGCGCCGTCGAAGGGATGGCCCGCCGCCGCCTCGCCGATCACGCGGAACCTGGCGCCGGGGCCGGCCGCGGCATCGGGGATCGCGTAGCCGTCCATCGTCGCCGCATCGAACGGGGGCTGGTCGCGCGTCGCACGCAGCGGCGCGGCAAGGTGGCGCCCGGCCGCGTCGCGCAGGGGCACCGTCTCGGCCCCGGTCGGGCCGACCAGCGCCAGAACGCGCGCCAGCGCATCCTCGACCGCGATCACGTCCGGGGCGCCTCGAACCGCCCGGACTTGCCGCCATCCTTCATCACGAGGTGGATGCCACCGATCTCCATGTCCTTCTGCACGGCCTTGACCATGTCGTAGACGGTGAGGCAGGCGGTCGAGACGGCGGTCAGCGCCTCCATCTCGACGCCGGTCTGGCCGGTCGTCTTAACCGTGGCGCCGATGCGCAGGCCGGGCAGGGTCGCGTCGGGCGTGATCTCGACCGCGACCTTCGTCACCGGGAGAGGGTGGCACAGCGGGATCAGCTCGGCCGTGCGCTTGGCGCCCATGATGCCGGCAAGCTGCGCCACACCCATGACATCGCCCTTTTTGGCGCGCCCTTCGGTAATCATATCAAGGGTTTCGGGCGACATCCTCACCCATCCGGCCGCGCGGGCCTCGCGCGCGGTGACGGGCTTGTCCGAGACGTCGACCATGTGGGCGTTGCCCTCGGCATCGAAATGGGTGAGCGCCATCAGAACCCTCCTGCGGTCAGGGGGTCGGCGAGAAGCGCGGCGGTCGCCGCGGCCACGTCATCGTGGCGCATCAGGCTTTCGCCGACAAGAAAGGCGCGGGCGCCGAACCGCGCGATCCCCGCCAGATCCTCGGGGGTCGACAACCCCGATTCCGAAACGATCAGACGCCCCGGCTCGACCAGCCGAGCAAGTCGGCGCGTCACATCAAGAGAGGTCTCGAAGGTATTGAGATCTCGGTTGTTTATCCCCATGAGCGGCGATGACAGACGCTGAGCGCGATCGAGCTCGGCCTCGTCATGCACCTCGATCAGCACATCCATCCCCCAGCCCGTTGCCGCATCCTCGAGTTCGGCCGCCTGCGCGTCGGACACGCTGGCCATGATGACCAGGATGCAATCGGCGCCGATGGCGCGGCTTTCGGCCACCTGCCACGGATCGTAGAGGAAATCCTTGCGCAGTACCGGCAGGTCGCAGGCCGCCCGCGCGGCGACGAGGTAATCCTCGTGCCCCTGGAAGGACGGCGCGTCGGTCAGCACGGAAAGGCAGGTCGCACCGCCCTTTTCGTAAGCCATCGCAATGGCTTCGGGGTCGAAGTTCTCGCGGATCAGCCCCTTGGACGGGCTGGCCTTCTTGATCTCGGCGATCAGCCCGTAGCCACCGCGCGTGGCGCCCCGCAGGGCGCGGGCAAAGGGCCGGACCGGGGGCGCGCTGCGCGCCGCGTTCTCGATGGTCGCGGTGTCGCGGGAGGCCTTGCGCGCTGCGATCTCGTCGAGCTTGTAGGCCCGGATGCGCTCGAGGATGGTGGCCATCAGCCGGCCACCGTGACAAGGGCGTGGCGCTTGCGCCCCGCGCTGAGCTTGACCGGATCGGCCAGTGCCGCGGCGTCGAGGATCAGGCCCGGATCGGTCAGCGGCGCGTCGTTCATGCGCGCGCCCCCTTCCGAGATCAGGCGCTTGGCCTCCTTGCCTGACCCGGCCAGCCCGGCGCGGACGATGACCTGCACGATCGAGATCCCGTCGGCAAGCTCGGCGCGGGGCAGGGCCAGCGTCGGCAACTCGGACCCGGTGCCGCCCTTTTCGAACACCTCGCGCGCCGTGGTGCGCGCAGCCTCGGCGGCGGCGCGCCCGTGGCACAGCGCCGTCACCTCGTCGGCGAGGATCACCTTGGCGTCGTTGATCTCGCTGCCCTCGAGCGCGCCCAAGCGGTCGCATTCGGCTACGGGCAGCTCGGTGAACAGCCGGGCGAAACGTCCGACATCGGCATCGGTTGTGTTGCGCCAGAACTGCCAGAACTCATAGGGGCTGAGCAGGTCGGCATTGAGCCAGACCGCACCGCCCTGGCTCTTGCCCATCTTGCGCCCGTCCGAGGTGGTCAGCAGGGGCGTCGTCAGCCCGTACACCTCGCGACCCAGCACGCGCCGCGTCAGGTCGACACCGTTGACGATGTTGCCCCATTGATCGCTGCCGCCCATCTGGAGCGCGCAACCCTCGCGGCGGTTGAGCTCGAGGAAATCGTAGGCCTGCAGGATCATGTAGTTGAACTCGAGGAACGACAGCGACTGCTCGCGGTCGAGCCGCGATTTCACGCTGTCGAAGCTGAGCATCCGGTTGACGCTGAAATGACGCCCGATATCGCGCAGGAAGGCGAGATAGTTCAGCCCGTCGAGCCATTCGGCATTGTCGAGCATGAGCGCGCCATCCCCGCCATAGGCGAGATACTTGGCAAAGACGCCCTGCATCGCGGCGATGTTCGCGGCGATCTGCTCGGGCCCCAGCAGCGGCCTTTCATCGGCGCGGAAGGACGGATCGCCCACCTTGGTCGTCCCTCCGCCCATCAGCGTGATCGGACGATGGCCCGTCTTTTGCAGCCAGCGCAGCATCATGATGTTGAGAAGGTGCCCGACATGCAGCGATTTCGCCGTGGCGTCATAGCCGATATAGGCCGTCACGGGCCCCGCCATCAGCGCCTCGTCGAGGCCCTGCAGATCGGTGCAGTCGGCGACGAAGCCACGTTCGGTCATCACCGACAGGAAATCGGATTTCGGCTGGTAGGTCATCGCATGGGCGTCCATTCTCGGGCTCGTCCCCGTCATAGCGGCGGGGGGTGCGGAGGAAAAGCCATGTTGCGGGACAGGTTGCGCGAAGGTCCGGTCTGGGCGCTGGGAACCATGTCGGGCACGTCGCTCGACGGGGTCGATGCGGCGATGGTGCTGACCGATGGCGAAGAGGTGTTCGCCTTGGGTGACACCGCCTACCGGCCCTATTCCGAGGCCGAGCGGTCGGTCCTGCGCGCGGCGCTGGGGCGGTGGGACGGGCTCGAAGACGCGGCGGCGGTGGTCGAGGGCGCCCATGCCGAGCTGCTCGCCGGTATGGGGGGCGCCGAACTGGTCGGGTTCCACGGCCAGACCACGGCACATGATCCGGGCGGGCGGGGCACCTGCCAGATCGGCGACGGGCGGCTTCTGGCCCATGCGCTCGACCTGCCGGTGGTCTGGGATTTCCGCTCGGCCGACGTGGCGCTCGGCGGGCAGGGGGCGCCGCTCGCCCCCTTCTATCACCACGCGCTCGCCCGCCGGACGGGCGCGAGCGCGCCGGTGGCCTTTCTCAACCTCGGGGGCGTCGCCAACCTGACATGGTGCGACCCGTCCATCGCCGACCCGGCCGCGCCGGGGGCCTGCCTCGCCTTCGACACCGGCCCGGCCAATGCGCCTCTAGACGATCTCGTGGCGGCGCGGCGCGGGCTCGGCCGCGACGAGGACGGGGCGCTGGCGCTGGCGGGGCGGGCCGATGCCGCCATCGTGGCGCGGGCGGCCTCGCATGGCTACGTCGCCCGTATCCCGCCCAAATCGCTCGACCGCGACGATTTCGCCTGGGCGCTCGATGCGGTGGCGGGGCTCGGGGACGAGGATGCGGCCGCCACGCTGGTCGCGATCTGCGCCGAGACGGTTTCCGCCGGGCTCGGCCATTGCCCGCACCCGCCCGCGCGCGTCCTGGTCTGCGGCGGTGGGCGGCTGAACCCCGCGATGATGCGCGCGCTCGCCCGACGCGTGCCGGACGGGATCGAGATCGCCCCGGTCGAGGATATCGGGCTCGATGGCGACATGATCGAGGCGCAGGCCTTCGCCTTTCTCGCCGTGCGCGTGGCGCGCGGCCTGCCGAGCTCGTGCCCCGGCACGACCGGGGTCGCGGCCGCCGTGGGCGGGGGCGAGATCAGCCATCCGGGCGATGCGCTCGCGCTGCTCGAAGACCGGCAGGGCTGAGCGGGGCCACAGCAGATGGGCCTAGGGCCCCGGCGCCGCCCCCGGTCCCGGCGGCCCGACATGAGTATTTCGGGAAACAGAGAAGCCATGGACGGCACGCGGGAAACGGGACGCGGGTTTGCCCTGGTACACCCGCGCCAAGGCCATCAAAGCAGGGCCGGCCTTCTCCGTTTCGCGGTCATCGGCTCTCCAGCCTGTACCGCGTTTCCATGGATACGGCCGGGATCTTGCGAAAGGGTTAAGCCTTCTCTGTTTCTGCAAATACTCACGTCGCAACGGCGGTCGCGGGCGCGGGGTCAGCCGTTCTCGCCGCCGCGGAAACGCGCTGCGTCGTCGGCGGCCCGGCGCAGCGCGCGGGCCTTGTTCACCGTTTCCTGGAACTCGGCCTCGGGGTCGCTGTCATGGACCACGCCGCCGCCCGCCTGGATGTAGAGCGTGCCGTTCTTGATGACGGCCGTGCGCAGCGCGATGCACATGTCCATGTCGCCGCCGGCGCTGAAATAGCCGAGGCCCCCGCCATAGATGCCGCGTTTCTCGGGTTCGAGCTCGTCGATGATCTCCATCGCGCGGAGCTTGGGCGCGCCCGAGACGGTGCCCGCGGGCAGACCGGCCAGCAGCGCCGAGAGCGCGTCGTGATCCTCGGACAGCTCGCCCACGACGTTCGAGACGATATGCATGACGTGGGAATAGCGCTCGATCACGAATTGCTCGGTCGGGCGCACGGTGCCGATCCTCGAGACGCGCCCGGTATCGTTGCGCCCCAGATCGAGCAGCATGAGATGCTCGGCGAGTTCCTTGGGGTCGGATAGCAGATCGGCCTCGAGCGCGCGGTCCTCGGCATCGGTCGCACCGCGCGGGCGGGTGCCGGCGATGGGGCGGATCGTGACCTCTCCGCCCATCACGCGCACGAGGATCTCGGGCGAGGCGCCGACGACGTGGAACCCGCCGAAATCGAAGTAGAACATGAAGGGCGAGGGGTTGGTGCGCCGCAGGCTGCGATAGAGCGCGAAGGGCGGCAGCGGAAAGGGCTGGCGCCAGCGTTGCGACGGCACCACCTGGAAGATATCGCCCGCCGCGATGTAGTCCTTGGCGCGGCGGACCGCGTCGAGATAGCCCTCGTGGGTGAAGTTCGAGACCGGCTCGCCCAGCGGGGCTTCGTCGCCCAGGTCGCGCGTGACCGGCGCGGGCCGGTCGAGATCGCGCAGCGCGTCCATCACCCGCTCGGCCGCCTGGGCATAGGCGGCGCGCGCCGACAGGCCCGACCCCGCCCAGGCGGGCGCCACGACCGAGACCTCGCCCTTGACCCCGTCGAGGACCGCGACGACCGAGGGGCGCATCATCCGCGCGTCGGGCAGGTCCAGCGGGTCGGGATTGGCCTGCGGCAGCCGCTCGACCAGGCGGATCATGTCGTAGCCGAGATAGCCGAACAGGCCCGCCGCCGATGCCGGTAGCCCCGCGGGCATCTCGATGCGGCTTTCGGCGAGGATGGCGCGCAGCGCGGTCAGCGGGTCCTGCGGCATCGTTTCGAAGGCGTCGGGGTCGATGCGTGCCTGCCGGTTGATCCGGGCGACGGTCCCGCGGCATTCCCAGACGAGGTCGGGCTTGAGCCCGATGATCGAATAGCGCCCGCGCGTCTCGCCGCCCGTCACCGATTCCAGCAGGAAGGTATCGCGCCCGGCGCCGCCGAGCTTGAGCATCAGCGATACCGGGGTGTCGAGATCCGCGGCGAGCCGCGCGTGTACGAGCTGGTTCTCGCCGCGGGCGTGGCGGGCGGCGAAGCTGTCGAAATCGGGTTCGAGACGCATCAGTTGAACTGCGACAGCACGGCGTTGATCGCCTGTTGGTTCACGGTGACACCCTTCTGGGCGCGCACCGCCTCGGTGAAGGCATTGGCGATATCGCCCGCGATGCCCTGTCCCGCGGCCTGGGCGACACCGGCCTTGATGGCCTGCGCCTCGGCGCTGGTGGGATCGGGCGGCGTGATCGCGTCCACCCGCACGATAAGGGCGCCGGTCCCGGTGGGCAGCACCTCGGCCGCGCCGGCCTCGAGCGCGAAGGCCGTGGGCACGAGATCCTCGGGCGCGTCCTCGATGAAGGCGTCGCGCAGCACGCCGCCGCGCTCGGTCGCGGTGCCGCCGAGCTCGGTCGGCGGGGTGCCCTCGCGCAGCCGCTCGAGCGCCTCGGAGGCCGCCGCGAGGATGCGCTGCCGGCGTTCCTCGGCGACCCAGGCTTCCGCCACCTCGTCGCGGACCGCGTCGAGGGGCTGAAGCTCGGGTTCGAGCACCTCGTCGACCCGCAGCGCGAAGAGCCCGCCATCCGACAGCTCGCCCAGTTCGGGGAAATCGCCCGGCTCGGCGGCCTCGACGGCGGCGCGGAACGCCGGGTAGGCGTCGATGGCCGCGCCGGATTCGCCGGCGTCGCCGGGGCTCCAGACGGTCTGGCCCAGCTCCAGCGGGGTCTCGGCGGCGAGATCCTCGAGCGTGGCGCCCCCCGCCAGCAGATCCTCGACCGGTTCGATCTGGTCCTGCAGCGCGCGGCGTGCGGCATCCATGGCGTATTCTGCGCGCAGGTCGTCGCGCACCTCGTCAAAGGGGGTTTCCTGCGCGGCGAGGATCGCGTTCACCCGAAAGAGCGCGGGGCCGAGCGCGGTTTCGACGGGGCCCGCGATACCCGGCCCGTCGAGCGCGAATACCGGCTCGGCGGCGGGGCCGAGATCGGCGCGCGCCACCTCGCCGAGGTCGATATCGCCAAGGGCGAGGCCGCGGTCCTCGACGAGGGTTTCGAAATCGGTCTCGCCCGCGGCGATGGCGTCGGCCGCGGTTTGCGCGGATTGCGTGTCGGGAAAGACGAGCCGCTCGACGAGGCGGCGTTCGGGCAGGTTGTAGGTCTCGGCGCGGTCGTCATAAAGACGGCGCAGCGCGTCCTCGTCGACCGACACCTCCCCGGTCATGGCCTCGGGCGTCACCCAGGCATAGGTCACGGCTTTGCGGCGGGGCAGGGTAAAGGCCTCTTCGTGGCTGGCGTGATAGGCCTCGAGCTGCGCCTCGGTCGGATCCCCGACCGGATCCTCGAGCGTTTCGGGCCCGAAGCGGATCAGCGTCAGGTCGCGCGTCTCGCGGGCGAAATCGTAGAGCGCATCGACAAAGGCCTCGGGCGGGTCGATCCCCGAGACCAGCGCGCCCTGCAGGATGGCGCGGGCGGTCTCGTCGCGAAGCTGTTCCTCGAACTCGGCGATCGAGAGCCCCGCGCGGTCGAGCGCAAAGCGGTAGGCCTCGCGGTCGAAGCTGCCGTCGAGCCCCTGGAAGCCCGAGATCGTGCTGACCTGTTCGGCCACCCGCGCGTCGCCGACCGACAGGCCGAGCGCCGCCGCCTCGTCCTCGAGCGTGGCCTCGGTCACGAGGCGGCCGAGTACGGCGCGGTCGATCCCCGCGGCGCGGGCCTCGGCGATCGAGACCGCCTGGCCGGTCTGGGCGGTGATCGCGCGGATTTCCTGTTGCAGGGCGCGGGCATATTCGTCGACCCCGATCTCGGTGTCGCCCACCGTCGCCACAACGCGGGTCGAGCCGCCGAAGCTGGTCGCGCCGAAGCCCGCAAGCCCGACGATCAGCAATAGCAGCACGATCCAGACCGCGATCCTGGTGATCGGGTTCTTGCCCTTGGCCATGAGGTGACGGCTCCCGCTTGCGTGGTTTCGCGGGGGGTGTAAGGCCTGCGCGGCGCCGTCTCAAGTCACGGAATGATCCGGGTGTATTTCGTGCCGTCGAGCGACGCCCCCGCCAGCAGCCCCGCCTGTCCGAAGATCAGGCCGATCACCGGCGAGGTCGCGGTGATGGTGGTGGCCGTCAGGTTTCCGCCGCGGTCGGAATAGGCGTATTCGATATCCGCGCCCGCTTCCCATCCGGCGGAGGTGCGGAAATTGTAGAGCGCCTCGTTCGTCATGAAGAACAGGACATGCGCATATTGCTGCGCCCCGATCTGGAACCCGACGCTGGCCTGCGCCGAGGAATAGTAATCGACCGTCGCGCCGTTCACGACCAGCGCGCCGCGCCCGTAGGCCCCGCCCGCGCCCAGCGCCGCCTTGGTGATGAGCGGCATCACCAGAAGCCCCGCGGCCTTGTCGCGCAGGTCGATGGTCGCGGGATAGGTCTGGTAGAGATAGTTGAGCGTCGCCTGGACGCGCGCGTCGATGGTCGAGGCGCCGCTCGACGCGACGCCGTTGGCGCATCCCGATGCCGCCGCGATGCTGGCCGCCGCGCCCAGAAGGACGCCCCGGCGGGTCATTTCCGTCATGGAGTCTGCCCCCGTTTTTTTGCCTGTACTCTGCTGCCGTCTTGCCCGGCGGCCTTGTTCCGGCCGCTCGCGCCCCATGGTTCTAGCCCGGCGGGCGATGCGCTGTCACCCCGTGCCGCGCGGGCGGCGGGCAATCGCGCAGCGGTTGAGTCTTTCGCGCCATAGCGCGCCGCGCCTCAGGCGTCGAGAAGCCGCGCGGCCTCGGGGGCGAAATAGGTGAGGATGCCGTCGCAGCCCGCCCGGCGAAAGGCCAGCAGCGCCTCGAGCATCGCGGTCTCGCCATCGAGCCAGCCATGGTCGAACGCGCCCCGCAGCATCGCGTATTCGCCCGAGACCTGGTAGGCGAAGGTCGGCACGCCGAAGCTGTCCTTGACCCTGCGGCAGATGTCGAGATAGGGCATCCCCGGCTTGACCATGACCATGTCGGCCCCCTCGCGCAGGTCTCGCTCGACCAGGCGCAGCGCCTCGTCGGAATTGGCCGGGTCCATCTGGTAGGTCTTCTTGTCGCCCTTGAGCGCGCCCGATGCGCCGACCGCGTCGCGGAACGGCCCGTAAAAGGCGCTCGCGTATTTGGCGGTGTAGGACATGATCGCCACGTCGCCATGCCCCCCGGTCTCGAGCGCGTCGCGGATGGCGCCGATGCGGCCGTCCATCATGTCGGACGGCCCGAGGATGTCGGCCCCCGCCCGCGCCTGCGCCAGTGCCATCTTGACCAGCGCTTCGACGCTTTCGTCGTTCACGATGATGCCGTCGCGCACGATGCCGTCATGGCCGTTCGCGTTGTAGGGGTCGAGCGCCACGTCGGTCATCACCGTCATGTCGGGCACCGCGTCCTTGATGGCGCGGGTGGCGGTGTTGGACAGGTTGCCATCGCTCCACGCCTCTTCGCAGCCTTCGGTCTTGAGCGCGGCATCGGTGTAGGGAAAGAGGCAGACCGCCGGGATGCCCAGCCCGTGCGCCTCGCGCGCGGCCTCGACGATCAGGTCGATCGAGCGCCGCTCGACGCCGGGCATCGAGGGCACGGCATCGCGTTCGCCTTTCCCGTCGCGCACGAAGAGCGGCCAGATGAAATCGGCGGGCGAGAGCGACGCCTGGCGCACCATGGCGCGCAGCCCCGGCGTGCGGCGCAGCCTGCGAAAGCGGGTGGCGGGGAAGGGGGCCTGGATGGGGCGCATGGCGATGGTCCGTTTGCAACGTTCCTTTACATGGCGACGGGGTCGCATTTATTTCCCCCCACCTCAAGTATAAGACCCGCCCGAGGCGAGGTTTCAGCCGCAAGCGGGACGCGTATATCTTGGACTGGTACGGCACGATCTTCGAACTGATCGACATGCGGTCGTTCTCGAATCTGTGGTACTGGATCGCGCTGGCGACCGTGTGGTCGACGGCGGGGCATTACGTTCTCGGCATCCCCTACGACATGGTCGGGCGCGCCGCGCGCGGGGGCGAGGGCGCGGCGCAGGCCGAGGCCGATCTTGCCGCGCTGACCGATATCCGGGTGCGCCGCATCCTCTATATCGCCGAGGTCGCGGGGCTGTGGCTCGTGGCCATCGCGGCGGCGGTGCTGACGGCGCTGCTGGTGCTGGCGACGGTCTATGGCGTCGAGTTCGCGCAGGCCGTCATCCTGATCGCGGCGCCGATGACGGGGGTGGGGGCGCTCAGCGTGCGCACCGCCGCGCGGATCGCCGATCACGGGCTCGAGGGGGCGGCGCTGCGCCGGACGCTGGGGCGGCACCGGCTGATCGTGCAGGCGATCGGGCTGGTCTCGGTCTTTGTCACGGCCATGTGGGGCATGTTCGTGAACCTCTATGTCGGCCCGTTACTCTAGGGCATTCGGCCCCGGCGCCGCGCGGGGCTTGCCCTCGGCGCGGGACGCGCGCACCCTCGCGCACAAAGACGTGCCCGACCCCGATGCTTGAAGCGGGGGGTGCGGGTTCCCAGATCATGGGGCACAAAGGAGGGCCCAACCGCGTTGCCGCATTGCGGGACCTACCGGACCCTTGCCCACCAAGGATAAGAACATGACCGAGCACAGCTATCCCGTCCTTCCCCTGCGCGACATCGTGGTGTTCCCCCACATGATCGTGCCGCTTTTCGTCGGCCGCGAGAAATCCGTCCGCGCCCTCGAAGAAGTCATGTCGGACGACAAGCAGATCCTCCTGGCCAGCCAGATCGACCCCGGCATCGACGATCCCGCCGAGGACGGCATCTATCGTCACGGCGTTCTGGCCAACGTGCTGCAACTGCTCAAGCTGCCCGACGGCACCGTCAAGGTGCTGGTCGAGGGGCGCGCGCGCGTGCGGATCGAACGCTTTGTCGAGAATGCGAGCTTTTTCGAGGCCGAGGCCGTCACGCTCGAAGAGACCGCGGGCGATCAGGCCACGGTCGACGCGCTGCTGCGCTCGGTCGGCGAAGAGTTCGAGCGCTATGCCAAGGTGAAGAAGAACATCCCCGAGGAGGCGCTGGCCGCCGTCGGCGAGACCGGCGATGCCGCCAAGCTGGCCGATCTCGTGGCCGGTCACCTGGGCGTCGATGTCGCGCAGAAGCAGGACCTGCTCGAGACCCTGACCGTCGCCGAGCGGCTGGAAAAGGTCTATGGCATGATGCAGGGCGAAATGTCGGTCCTGCAGGTCGAGAAAAAGATCAAGACCCGCGTGAAGTCCCAGATGGAGCGGACGCAGCGCGAATATTACCTCAACGAACAGATGAAGGCGATCCAGCGCGAGCTGGGCGACGGCGAGGACGGCGAGGGCGAGGTGGCCGAGCTCGAAAAGCGCGTGGCCGAAACCAAGCTGTCGAAAGAGGCGCGCGAAAAGGCCGAGGCCGAGCTCAAGAAGCTCAAGAACATGTCGCCCATGTCGGCCGAGGCCACGGTGGTGCGCAACTATCTCGACTGGATGCTGTCGATCCCGTGGGGCACGCAGTCGCGCGTCAAGAAGGATCTCAACCGCGCGCAGAAGGTGCTCGACGACGACCATTACAGCCTCGACAAGGTCAAGGAGCGGATCGTCGAATATCTCGCGGTGCAGCAGCGCAGCAAGAAGCTGAAGGGGCCGATCATGTGCCTCGTCGGCCCTCCGGGCGTGGGCAAGACCTCGCTGGGCAAATCGGTCGCGCGCGCCACGGGGCGCGAGTTCATCCGCATCTCGCTTGGCGGTGTGCGTGACGAATCCGAGATCCGCGGCCACCGCCGGACCTATATCGGCTCCATGCCCGGCAAGATCATCCAGGCGCTGAAAAAGGCCAAGACGACGAACCCGCTGATCCTGCTCGACGAGATCGACAAGATGGGACAGGATTTCCGTGGCGACCCGGCCAGCGCGATGCTCGAGGTGCTCGACCCCGAACAGAACGCGACCTTCGTCGATCATTATCTCGAGGTGGAATACGACCTCAGCAACGTGATGTTCCTGACCACGGCCAACAGCTACAACATGCCGGGGCCGCTGCTCGACCGGATGGAGATCATCCCGCTCGCGGGCTATACCGAGGACGAGAAGGCCGAGATCGCGCGCCGCCACCTGATGCCCAAGGTCATCAAGAACCACGGCCTCAAGAAGGGCGAGTTCGAGGTGACGGACGAGGCGCTGACCGCGATCATCCGCACCTACACCCGCGAGGCGGGGGTGCGGAACCTCGAGCGCGAGCTGGCCAAGCTGGCGC
This sequence comes from Palleronia sediminis, assembly GCF_004358695.1. Lineage (GTDB taxonomy): Bacteria > Pseudomonadota > Alphaproteobacteria > Rhodobacterales > Rhodobacteraceae > Palleronia > Palleronia sediminis. The sequence goes on along the minus strand of NZ_SNAA01000001.1, from coordinate 206,946 downwards.
GCAAGTCGACGACGCGGATCGTCCGCAAGGAGACCGACAAGGTCACGGTCACGGCCGAGAACCTGTCCGATTTCCTGGGCGTGCCCAAGCATCGTTACGGGCTGGCCGAGGAAGAGGACCAGATTGGCGTCGTCACGGGGCTGGCCTATACCAGCGTCGGCGGTGAGCTCTTGCAGATCGAGGCGCTGCGCCTGCCGGGCAAGGGCCGGATGAAGACCACCGGCAAGCTCGGCGACGTGATGAAGGAATCCATCGACGCCGCGTCGTCCTTCGTGCGGTCGATCGCGCCCAGCATCGGGGTCAAGCCGCCCAAGTTCGACACGCTGGACATTCACGTCCACGTCCCCGAGGGCGCGACGCCCAAGGACGGGCCGTCGGCGGGTCTTGCGATGGTGCTGTCGATCGTGTCGGTCCTGACCCAGATCCCGGTGCGGCGCGATGTCGCCATGACCGGCGAGGTGACGCTGCGCGGCAATGCGCTGCCCATCGGCGGGCTCAAGGAAAAGCTGCTGGCGGCGCTGCGGGGCGGCATCAAGACGGTGCTGATCCCGGCCGAGAACGAGAAGGACCTGGCCGATATCCCCGACAACGTGAAGGAGGGGCTGAACATCGTGCCCGTCCGCCACGTCTCGGAGGTGCTGGAACATGCGCTGGTGCGGCGCCCCGAGCCCATCGAATGGGACGAGGCGGCGCAGGAGGCGGCCGATGCCGAACGCGCGGCCCGCATGGCCCAGGCCGAAGGCCCGTCGCCGACCGCGCATTGAACCGCGGCACCGCTTGACCGACGAGGCCTCGGCGCAGATGCGCCGGGGCTTTTTTCTTGTCCGGCCACCCCCGGCATCCGGCGACAGCCGGCGCATGGCGGCGGCATTGTCGCCGGGACGTGTTCACGCGGGACGCTATGCCCTGCGACACGTGACAAGTGCCGCAGGGCTGCTAACGATACCGGCGAGAGCAGAACGGAGGGCAGAATGGCCACGAGCTCACGCGATACCGACACCACGATCCCGCAGGCATCCACCGATGCCGCCCCGACGCCCGAGGCGGATCGGGACACCACGGACGCCCCCGCCGCCGTAGCGGTCGCCGAACTGAAGAAGAAGGACCTGATCGACCGCGTCGTCGCGGCGTCCGGCGCCAAGAAGAAGGACGCGAAGCCCGTGGTCGAGGCCACGCTCGCCGTTCTGGGCCAGGCGCTGAGCGACGGGGAGCAGCTCAATCTCCAGCCCTTTGGCAAGCTGCGCATCCAGCGCCGCAAGGATATGCCCAACGGCCAGGCGCTCACGCTCAAGCTGCGCCGCTCGGCCCCGTCACGGAACGTGACCGAAGCCCTTGCAGAGCCCGGCAAGGACGGCTAATTGCAGCGCCACCGGGCGGTTAGCTCAGCGGTAGAGCACTTCGTTCACACCGAAGGGGTCACTGGTTCGATCCCAGTACCGCCCACCATATAGTCAAGGGGACGCGCCACGCCGGTGCGTCCCTTTTTCATATGTGAAACCGACCGGCGGAGGGACCATGTATCTGACGATGAACCGTTTCCAGGTGACTGCGGGCCGCGAGGCCGAGTTCGAGGATATCTGGGCCCGGCGCGAATCGCATCTCGATGCGGTGCCCGGTTTCAAGGCGTTTCACCTGATGCGCGGGCCGCAGGGCGAGGGGTTCACGCTCTACGCCTCGCACACGGTCTGGGCCGACCGGGCGTCCTTTGAAGGCTGGACCCGGTCCGAGGCGTTCCGCGCCGCCCACAAGGGGGTGAAGCCCAATGACGGGCTCTATCTCGGGCCGCCGGTGCTGGAAATCTTCGAGACGGTCGAGGGTGTCGCCGCGTCGCAGGGCGATTGACCGCCCCCGCGCCGCGCCCGTGATACCGGGCGCGACAGGGGTATTTGAGAAAGAGAAGAAAGAAGGGCGGGGCGCGGCCCGGGTCGCGCCGCCCGCCGGGCGTCAGGCGAAGGCGAGCGTGTCGTGGGTCGGCACGATCGAGGCCGAGGGCAGGCCTATCCGGTGGCCGACACCGCGCAGCGCGCCCCAGGTGAAATCCTCGGCCGCGATGCGCTGCCCCGTGGCGTGCCAGACGACATCGCGAACGGGCGTCTGCGCCACGAAGCGGCTCGCCAGCAGATAGCACAGGCGGCGGGCGGTCGCGGGCGTGCCGCGGCGATCGACATCGCAGGCGATCTCGATCTTGGGGGTGCCGCTGGCGCGCATGGTCAGCACGACGTTCACCCGACCGTAATCCGTGCCGTAGCTGAGGCTGTCGCCGAAGAACCCGAGGTCGATATCGTGCAGCACCGCCCCGCTTTGCCGCAGCGCCTGGGCGACGATCCCGCCGATATCGCGCAGGCCGATGGAGGTGCCGAAGGCATAGTCGAGTGTCGCGCTTTCAAGGGTATGGGTTGACATGGTCAAGGCCTCAAATGGTGTTTCGCTTGTTATGCCACCTTGATCGGCGTCGAACGCGGCCAAAACGCGGCGCCCGCGGGGTGATTTTTCGAAAAGCCCCCTTTCTTGCCGGGCGTCGGAGGGGAAAAACGAGGAAGGGCGCCCCGTGAGGCGCCCTTCCGTCGTGACCTGTGCCGTTCGCGGATCGCGGATCAGCAGCTGTAATAGAGCTTGTATTCCATCGGGTGGGGCGTGTGCTCGTAGGCGTGGACCTCGTCCCACTTCAAGCCCATGTAGCCTTCGATCTGGCTTTGGGTGAAGACGTCGCCCGCAAGCAGGAACTCGTGGTCTTTCTCCAGCTCGTCCAGCGCCTCGCGCAGGCTGCCGCAGACGGTCGGGATGCCGGCCAGCTCTTCGGCGGGGAGGTCGTAGAGATCCTTGTCCATCGCCTCGCCCGGATGGATCTTGTTCCTGATCCCGTCGAGACCGGCCATCAGCAGCGCCGCAAAGCACAGGTAAGGGTTCGCCGAAGGGTCGGGGAAACGGGCCTCGACACGTTTCGCCTTGGGACTTTCGGCCCAGGGAATGCGCACGCAGCCCGAGCGGTTGCGCGCCGAATAGGCCCGCAGGACCGGCGCCTCGAAGCCGGGGATCAGCCGCTTGTAGGAGTTCGTCGAGGGGTTGGTGAAGGCGTTCAGCGCCTTGGCGTGCTTGAGGATGCCGCCGATGTAGAACAGCGCCTCGTCGCTGAGGTCGGCGTATTTGTCGCCCGCGAAAAGCGGCTTGTCGTCCTTCCAGATCGACATGTTGACATGCATCCCCGAGCCGTTGTCCCCGGCGATGGGCTTGGGCATGAATGTGGCGGACTTGCCATAGGCGTGGGCCACGTTGTGGATGACGTATTTGTGCTTTTGCACGTTGTCGGCCTGCTCGACCAGCGTGCCGAAGACCATGCCGAGCTCGTGCTGGCAGGACGCCACCTCGTGATGGTGCTTGTCGACCTTGATCCCCATACGCTTCATGGTCGACAGCATTTCCGAGCGCAGATCCTGCGCGTCGTCGATCGGGTTGACCGGGAAATACCCGCCCTTCACGCCGGGACGGTGGCCCATGTTGCCCATCTCGAACGCGGTATCGCTGTTCCAGGCGGCATCGACCGCATCGACCTCGAAGGAGACCTTGTTCATCGCCACGCTGAAGCGCACGTCGTCGAAGAGGAAGAACTCGGCCTCGGGGCCGAAATACGAGGTGTCGCCGATGCCCGAGGCGCGCAGGTAATCCTCGGCGTTGCGCGCGGTGCCGCGCGGGTCGCGGTCATAGCGCTCCATCGTGTCGGGCTCGTAGACGGTGCAGTGCACGGCCAGCGTCTTTTCGGCATAGAACGGGTCGAGATAGGCCGAGGCCGGGTCGGGCATGAGCTTCATGTCGGATTGATCGATCGACTTCCATCCGGCGATGGACGAGCCGTCGAACATGAACCCTTCCTCGAGGAAATCCTCGTCGACCTGGTCGGCCATCACCGTGACATGCTGCAGCTTGCCGCGCGGGTCGGTAAAGCGGATGTCGACATATTCGACATCCTCGTCCTTGATCGTCTTCAGCATGTCGCTCTTGCTCATGGGGGTCCCTTCCGTGGTCCGTGTTCTATGCGCCGCGCGTCAGAGCGCGTCGGGCCCGGTTTCGCCGGTGCGGATGCGTACCGCCTGCTCGACCGGGCTGACGAAGATCTTGCCGTCGCCGATCTTGTCGGTGCGTGCGGCATTGACGATCGCCTCGATGGCGGTGTCGACCTGGTCGTCCTCGAGCACGACCTCGATCTTTACCTTGGGCAGGAAATCGACGACGTATTCGGCGCCGCGGTAGAGTTCCGTATGCCCCTTCTGGCGTCCGAACCCCTTGACCTCGAGAACGCTCAGCCCCTGAACCCCGACATCCTGCAGGGCCTCTTTGACCTCGTCGAGCTTGAAGGGTTTGATGATCGCCTCGATCTTCTTCATTTCGCCGATTCCTCTGGGTTCGGTTGATACGCGGAAGACCACGTCCCGCGTCGGGTCACAATTGGTCGGACCGGCCGCCAGGGGGCGGCGGCCGCGTCTTTGGTACGATCTGACCGTTTTTTGTGCAATCTGCTTCTCGGCGCGGCGATTCTGGAACGGAGGATGGCGATGCGGGTTCTGACGGCCGACGAGATGCGCGCGATCGAGCGCGACGCGATGGAGCGGGGCCTCGCCACGGGGCGCGAGTTGATGGAGCGTGCGGGCCGCGGCGCCGTGCGGACCATCGGCGCGCATTGGCCCGATCTCGAGCCGGGCGGGGCGCGTCGGGCGGTGGTGCTGTGCGGGCCGGGCAACAATGGCGGCGACGGCTTTGTCGTGGCGCGTCACCTTCATGCGCTGGGCTGGCGATGCGATCTCTACGCGATGGAGGGGGCGGGCGGCGCCGATGCGGCCGCGATGCGCGCGGCTTGGGAGCCGCTCGGGCTCGTGCACCGGCTGGGGCCGGGGGACCGGCCATCGCTCGAAGGCGCGGCGCTGATCGTCGATGCGCTCTTCGGCACGGGGCTGTCCCGCCCGGTCGAGCTTGCCGCCATCGCCTTGCTGCGCGAGGCGGCGCGGGCGGACGGCGGCCCGCGCGTCGTCGCGCTCGACATGCCGTCGGGGCGTTGCGCCGACAGCGGCCGGCGCATCGGCCCCGACGCGGCGGAGGCGAACCTGACGCTCGCCTTTCACGCCCCCAAGCGCGGGCATTACCTCGGCGATGCGCCCGACGCCTGCGGCGCGCTGCGCGTGGTCGATATCGGCCTGCCCGACGCCGGGGCGGGCCTGCCGCTGATCGATGCGCCGCGTTGGGAGACGATCTCCAAGCGGGGCGGGCACAAGTACCGTCACGGCCATGCCGTGATCCTCGGCGGTGCTTCGGGCAAGGGCGGGGCGGCCCGGATGGCCGCGCAGGCCGCGCTGAGGATCGGCGCGGGGCTGGTGACGCTGGTCGTCCCGCCCGAGGCCATCGTCGAGAACGCGGCACGGCTCGACGCGGTGATGCTCCACGCAGCGGGCGATGCCCACGCGCTCAGGGGTTTCCTGTCGGACGCGCGGCTCAATGCCGTGGGGCTCGGCCCCGGTCTCGGGCGCGGCGCGGCGACGCGCGCGTGGGTCGAGGCGGTGCTGGACGGGCCGCGGGCGGCGGTGCTCGATGCCGATGCGCTGACCGCGTTCGAGGACCGGCCCGAGGCGCTGTTCGACCTCCTCCGACCCGGCGACGTGCTGACGCCCCATGACGGCGAGTTCGCGCGGCTCTTTCCCGACCTCGCCCTCGAGCTGTCGGGCGAGGCCGCAACGGGGCCGGCCGCCTCGCGGATCGACGCGGCGCGCGCCGCGGCGCGGCGCGCCGGCGCGGTGATCCTGCTCAAGGGCCCCGACAGCATCGTCGCCGCGCCCGACGGGCGTGCGGCCCTTCATGCGGCGGTCTATGGCCGCGCGGTGCCGTGGCTCGCGACGGCCGGGGCGGGCGATACGCTGACCGGGATGATCACGGGGCTCGTCGCGCGCGGGCTCGGTGGCTTCGAGGCGGTGTCTGCCGCCGTCTGGCTGCATGTGGAGGCGGCGCGCCGCGCGGGGCCGGGGCTGATCGCCGAAGATATCGCGTCCGCCCTGCCGGGCCTGTTCCGCGACCTCGCGGCGGCCCGACAATGAGTATTTGAGGAAACAGAGAAGGGCCGGGCGCGTCGCCCCCCATCTTCTCTTTGCCAAATACCCGCCCCGCAGGGCCGGGCTGCAAAAGGCGCCTCAGGCGCGCGCCAGCGCGCGGGCAAGATCGCCGTAGCCGGTAAAGCGCCGCTCGAAGGCGAGCCCGAGCCGGTCGGCGCAGGCGCGCGCCTTTTCGGTCAGGGCGGCGTCGTCGGTCTGGGCCTGGTAGACCAGTTTCTTGTAATGTCCGAAATACATGTCGCGCAGCTCGGGATGGCGGTCGAGCCCGAGCGGGGCGATGACGAAGGCCTCGAACTGGCGGGTGAGGAAATCGGTGAGGTAGAAGGCGCGGAACTCGTCCTCGGCGCGGGCGAGGAAGCTGTCGGTGCCCTCGAAGAACGCGTAGCAATGCGGCCCCTCGATCATCTCGACGCCCAGTCGGTCGCAGGTCGCGCGCAGCCGCCCGCCCGTTCCGCAATCGGCATAGACGACGAAGATCCGGGCATAGGCCGCGCGGTGGCGCAGCACGGCCTCTTCGACACGGGCGGGGATGGCGTCGGGGGTGTTGTGCAGGATCGCGGGCAGGCAGGCGAGGTCGAGATGGTCCCAGCCATTCGCCTCGATCAGCGCGCCGATCTCGCGCGCGAGCGCCCCGCAGGCCAGCGCCAGCACCTTTCCGCGGCCCTCGGGGGCGCGGCCCTTGCGGGTCAGGATATCGTCGGGGGTCACGCGCCGCGCGGCCGCAGACGGACCGCCGTGCCATAAGCCAGCACCTCGGAGGCGTTCTGCGCGATCTGCGAGGTCTCGAACCGGACCGACACCACCGCGTCGGCCCCGAGTTCGGCGGCCTGCGCCATCATCCGGTCGAAGGCCTGTTCACGCGCCCCCGCCAGGAGCTGCGCGTATTCGCGGACCTCGCCGCCGACGAGGTTGCGCAGGCCCGCCACGATGTCGGACCCGATATGCTTGGCACGCACGGTCGAGCCGCGCACCATCCCCAGCGTCTCGGCGATCTCGTGGCCCGCCACCGTTTCGGTCGTGGCGGCGAGCGTCACCGGTGCGGGCGACGGGCGGTCATCGGGGCGTGCGGTCATAGCGGTCGTCCTCGCGGTTGGACAGGCGTTGCGCGATCACCCGCCACACGACGTAGAGCACGAGCGACAGCGGCAGCAGCGCGGCCAGCGTCAGCGGCATCGCCACGGATGCGGCGAGGATGGCGCCGACCCAGACGGTCAGCCCGGCCGCGATCACGACGCAGACGAGGATCAGCACGAAACGGTCGAGGGGCATGGGACATTCTCCTTGCACCCATCGAGGTGGGGATTCCGCGCGCCCGTTTCCAGTGCCGTGCGCGCGGATGGCTCAGCCGGCGGCGGCCTGCTGCATCCCGGCCATGCGGTTGTGCTTGCGCGCGACCCATTCTTTCGCCGTCTCGACCGCGACGGCGGCATCGCGGCAATAGGCGTCGGCGCCGATGGCGCGGCCGAACTCCTCGTTCAGGGGGGCGCCGCCGACGAGCACGATATAGTCGTCGCGGATGCCCTTTTCGACGAGCGTGTCGATCACGACCTTCATGTAGGGCATCGTCGTGGTCAGCAGCGCCGACATGCCGAGGATGTCGGGCTGCTCGGCCTCCATCGCCTCGAGATAGGATTCGACTGCGTTGTTGATGCCGAGGTCGATCACCTCGAAACCCGCGCCTTCCATCATCATGCCGACGAGGTTCTTGCCGATATCGTGGATGTCGCCCTTGACCGTGCCGATCACCATCTTGCCCATCTTGGGCGCGCCGGTCTCGGTCAGCAGGGGCTTGAGGATCGCCATGCCGCCCTTCATCGCGTTGGCGGCCAGCAGCACCTCGGGCACGAAGAGGATGCCGTCGCGGAAATCGTGGCCGACGATGGTCATGCCCGCGACGAGCGCCTTGGTCAGGATGTCGTAAGGCGTCCAGCCGCGTTCGAGCAGGATGTTGACGCTTTCCTCGATCTCGGCCTTCATGCCGTCATAGAGGTCGTCCATCATCTGCTGGACGAGGTCGTCGTCTTCCAGTTCGGACAGGATGATCTCGTCGTCGTCTGCCATGGTGGACCCCCGGATCGTGTTTCCCCGTTCTCGGCCGTCTGGCCGAGGCGGGCTGGTGCGATTGCGACAGGGGATGACGGAATGGCGACATGGGGTCAAATCAGTGTTTCGCATGATCTCTATGCGGATCGCTGCACGGGGCTTTTGCGCGTTCGCGTTGTGTTCTAGTCTCGGCGTATGAATCACCTGTCGGAACGTGTGACCGGGCGCGTGCGGGGGCGGGGCACGGGGGCCAATCCCGCGACCCGGTTCGACGCCCATGACCGGGCTGCGGTCGATGACGGCTGGGGGCACGAGGACGATCTTCCGCCCCGCCGGACCGAGCTGCGCGACGAGCGGTCGCGCAGCATCATCGCGCGCAACACCTCGCCCGATATCGGGTTCGACCGGTCGATCAACCCCTACCGGGGCTGCGAACACGGCTGCATCTATTGCTATGCCCGGCCGTCCCACGCCTATCTGGGGCTGTCGCCGGGGCTCGATTTCGAGACGCGGCTGACAGCGCGCCCCGACGCCGCCGCCGTGCTGGAGCGTGAGCTGCGCGCGCCGCGCTACGTGCCTGCGCCCATCGCGCTGGGCACGGCGACCGACCCCTATCAGCCGGTCGAGCGGGACCGGCGCATCACCCGCGACGTGCTGGAGGTGTTGCAGCGGTTCCGCCATCCGGTGACGGTGGCCACCAAGGGCACGCTGGTCACGCGCGACGCCGATATCCTGGGCGAGATGAGCGGCGCCGGGCTGGCGCGGGTGGGGGTGTCGCTGACGACGCTCGACGCGGGGCTCGCCCGCCGGATGGAGCCGCGGGTGCCCGCGCCCGCCGCGCGGCTGCGCAGCATCGAGGCGCTGGCGCGCGCGGGGGCGGTGGTGCGCGTCATGGTGTCGCCTGTGGTGCCGGGCCTGACCGATCACGAGATCGAGGCGGTGCTGACTGCCGCGCGCGATGTGGGCGCGGTGGCGGCAAGCTGGATCATGCTGCGCCTGCCCTACGAGGTCGCCGGGCTGTTCGAGGGGTGGCTGGACACCCATGCGCCGGGGCGGCGCGACAAGGTGATGGCGCGGCTGTGCGAGATGCATGGCGGGCGCAGCTATTCGGCCGAATGGGGCAAGCGGATGCGGGGCGAGGGGCCGCATGCCCGCCTGATCTCACAGCGGTTCGAAATGGCGCGCGCGCGGCTGGGGCTGGGCTATAGGCTGGAGCCGTTGCGCTGCGACCTGTTCGAGGTGCCGCTGGCGCAGGGCGCGCAGTTGTCGCTGTTCTGAGGCGATGCCCTTCGGCCTGATCGGCCAGATCCCCGACCGCGTGACCCGCCGGTATCGGTTCCAGCCCCGACGGCATGTCCGAGGCCCAGGATACCGACCGCGCCGTGGGCTTCTTCGTCGGCCAGTCCGAGAACCGGATCACCGGTATCGCCAAGGCCGGGGCGACGAAGGGGGAAGCCGGTAACCAGAACGACAAGCAGAAAAAGCCTGAAGGGGGCAAGGGGGGTAAGAGCTGAACGGAAAGCGGGCCAGGGTGAGCGCACCCCGGCCCGCTGAACGCATTTCCCGCGGATTGCCGGCCCGGCTCAGTCCTTGGGATACTTCCCCTCGAACCCTTTCCGTATTCGCGGAAGGTTCATTATCACGTCACACATGAAACCCGCCCAGCCGCATTTGTATTCCTTGTCGTGGCTGTAGTAGTTCACCACCTTGGCGAACCGGTTGAGAAAGACGGCATCTATCTTGCTCGGCCGCTTGCCCTTGCGGGGGCCGGCCGGCATCACGAAAGGATCGTCCGCGTCATATCCGTCCTTGCGCCACGGGTTCTTTTCGGGCGTTCCGGCCAGCATGTCTATGTAATCCATCAGCGCCTCGACCTGGGCCTCGGCCGCGAAGTAATGCGCGCGGTATTGGTCCCGCTGGAGCATGAAGTTGCGAACATGTCCGTTCATCCGGTCTATCGTCGCGTTGGCATTATCGAGCGACCGGTTCAAACCCCTAACCGAGCCGTAGAGGTGGGCCTCGTAAAAACTGTCGAACATCTGCCGTCTCCTTGTCGCGGCGGGCCTGCGAGGCCCTATCCAAAAAGACATGGCACGGCGAAACGATCGACGCAACTCCTCGGCGCGGCCTATTCCCGGCGCTTGCCGCGGCGCTGGCGTTGCGGCGCGGCCGAGCGGTCGCCGGTGCCGTCGTCGGAGGACGAGAACCCGCCCAGCCGCGCCTCGATCTCGGCCAGGTCGGGCCGGGGGCCGGGCGTATGCGTCTCGAGCGCGGCGCGCATGGCGCGCAGATGCTCGGGCGTCGTGCCGCAGCAGCCGCCGATGATCGTCGCGCCGCAATCGCGGGCGAGCCGGGCGTAATCGGCCATCACCTCGGGGGTGCCGTCGTAATGGATATGCCCCTCGACATATTTCGGGATGCCCGCATTGCCCTTGGCGATCACCGGGATCGTCGGGTTCTGCGCGGTAAAGCCCAGCACCGTGCGCAAGAGGTCCGACGCGCCGACGCCGCAATTCGCCCCGAAGCCCAGCGGCGCGGGGTCGAGCCGGGCCACCATCCGCGCCATGCCCTCCGAGGTCATGCCCATCATCGTGCGTCCCGCGGTGTCGAAGCTCATCGTGCCGCACCAGGGCATGTCGGCCAGCCGCGCGGCCTCGGCCGCGGCGCGGTATTCCTCGGGGGCCGAGATCGTCTCGATCCAGAGCACGTCGACGCCGCCCTCCTTCAGCGCCTCCATCTGCTCGTGGAACATCTCGACCGCCTCGGCATGGGTCAGAACGCCCAGCGGCGCCATGACCTCGCCCGTCGGCCCGACCGAGCCCGCGACCACAACCGTGCGCCCGGCGCGGTCGGCCAGCTCGCGCCCGATTTCGGCCGCGGCGCGGTTCAGCTCGCCCACGCGGGACTGCGCGTTGTGCAGTTTCAGCCGCGCGGCATTGCCGCCGAAGCTGTTGGTCAGGAACAGGTCGCTGCCCGCGTCGATGGCGCCCTGGTAGAGGCTTTCGATCTTGGCCACCTCGGAGACGTTCCAGAGCTCGGGGCTTTCGCCCGCCTCGAGCCCGAGGTTGAACAGCGTCGTCCCCGTCGCCCCGTCGGTCAGAAGCCAGTCACGGGTCTCGAGCAGTCGGCTCAGGGCATCGGTCATTGCAATACGGTCCTTCGGGCTGTGCGGGCGCGCAGCCGCCCTGTCAGAAATGCGGGTCGGGTTCAATCGCGCAATGGGCCGCGCGGGGCCGGATCAGGAGGGCAGGTCGCTGTCGTCTTCGCCGAGATCGCGGCGCGCGGCATCCTCGAAGGCGCCCGCGCGCTCGGCGATCTCGTCGGGGCCGACATGACCCTCGAGCGCATCGGCCAGCAGCGCCAGCACGGCCTTTTCGCCCTGCGGCTCGAAATCGGCGCGCATGACCTTTTTCACGAAATCCTGCGCGGCCTTGCCGTCGAGCCCCAGAAGCCCCGCGCCCCATTCGCCCAGCAACCTGTTGCGCCGGGCGTCGCGCCGGAACCGGCGATCCGCCTCGCGGGCATAGACGGCCTCGAAGGCCTGTTCGCGTTCGTCGAAAGTGCTCATCCGCATTTGTCCCTCGCCGCCCTTGCGGCCGCGCGTATTGTGGGTCCGGCGGGCGGGCTTGCCAAGGGGGCCGCGCTTGTGACCGGGCCGCCCATGCCCTATAGGGCAAGCCATCAGAACGGGACGCGCCGCGCGCCCCGGTCAGGAGTTGTTCCGACATGGCACGTCGCAAGAAGATCTACGAAGGCAAGGCCAAGATCCTCTATGAAGGCCCCGAGCCGGGGACCTTCGTGCAGTATTTCAAGGACGATGCCACGGCCTTCAACGCCGAGAAGCGCGCGGTGATCGACGGCAAGGGCGTGCTCAACAACCGGTTGAGCGAGTTCTTCATGACCGGGCTCGCGCAGATCGGGGTGCCCACGCATTTCATCCGCCGGCTCAACATGCGCGAGCAGCTCGTCCAGCAGGTCGAGATCATCCCGCTCGAGATCGTCGTGCGCAATTTCGCGGCCGGGTCGCTGTCGACGCGGCTGGGCCTCGCCGAGGGAACGGCGCTGCCGCGCCCCATCGTGGAGTTCTGCCTCAAGGACGACAAGCTGGGCGATCCGCTCGTCTCCGAAGAGCATATCATGGCCTTCGGCTGGGCATCGCAGCAGGATCTCGACGACATGGTGGCGCTGGCTCTGCGGGTCAACGACTTCATGTCGGGGGTCATGCTGGCGGTCGGCATCAAGCTGGTGGATTTCAAGATCGAGGTCGGCCGCGTCTGGGATTCCGAGGGCGAGTTCCAGCGCCTCGTGGTCGCCGACGAGATCAGCCCCGATTCGTGCAGGCTGTGGGACATCCAGACCGGCCAGAAGCTCGACAAGGACGTGTTCCGCCGCGATCTGGGCTCGCTCGCCGATGCCTATACCGAGGTGGCGCGCCGGCTCGGGGTGCTGCCGTCCAACGTCACGCACACGACCAAGCCGACGCTCATCAACTGAGCGCGGGATCGGGTATTTCGGAAAGAGAAGACGGGGGCAGGGCGGCGCGATGAAGGCCAGGGTTCATGTCATGCTGAAGGAGGGCGTTCTCGACCCCCAGGGCGAGGCCATCCGCCATGCGCTGGGCGCCATGGGGTTCGAGGGCGTCGAGGGCGTGCGGCAGGGCAAGGTGATCGAGCTCGACCTTGCGCCCGGCACCACCGCGGCGCGGGTGGGCGAGATGTGCGAGATGCTGCTCGCCAACACGGTGATCGAAAGCTACCGGATCGAGTTCGTCTGAGATGCGCGTCGCCGTGGACATGGACGAGGTCATCGCCGACACCGCTCGCGCCAAGCGCGCGCTTTACGGCCGGCTCTTCGGCTATCGCTGGAGCGACGACGACCTGCGCGGCGTCAAGCTCGACACGCTGGTCGAGCCGGCCCATGCGGCCGCGATGGAGACCGAGCTGCACAAGGGCGGGTTCTTTGCCGCCATCGACGTGATGGAGGGCGCGCGCGAGGCGCTGGCCGAGATCGCGGAGCGCCACGAGGTCTTCATCGCGACGGCGGCGATGGAATATCCCGCGTCCTGCGTGCACAAGACCGCGTGGCTCGAGCGGCATTTCCCGTTCCTCGACCCGATGCGGTTCGTGTTCTGCGGCGACAAGAGCGTCGTGCGCGCCGATGCGCTGATCGACGACAAGTCGGGCCATTTCGAAAGCTTCGTGGGCATCGGCATCTGTTTCGACGCGCTGCACAACCAGGGCGCCGATGTGGCGCATCGCCTGACGGGCTGGGCCGAGGCGCCGGCGCTGCTCGACCGGCTGGATGCCGAGCGGGGGGCGGGCGCATGAAGGCCGCGATCTGCGTCTTTCCCGGCTCGAACTGCGATCGCGACCTGGCGGTGGCGTTCCGCGCCGCGGGGTTCAGCGTCGAGATGGTGTGGCACAAGGAAACGACCCTGCCCGAGGGGGTCGATGTCGTGGGCCTGCCGGGCGGGTTCTCGTATGGCGACTACCTGCGGGCGGGGGCCATCGCCGCGCGTTCGCCGGTGTGCCGCGCGGTGGCCGATCACGCGGTGCGGGGGGGCTATGTGCTGGGGATCTGCAACGGGTTCCAGATCCTGACCGAGACCGCGATGCTGCCCGGCGCGCTGGTGCGCAATGCCGGGATCAAGTATATCTGCCGGCCCGTCCCGCTTTTGGTGGGCGAGACCGAGAGCCCGTTCACCCGCGCCTTCGACACGGCGCGGCCCGCGACGATCCCGATCGCGCATCACGACGGCAACTATACCGCCGATGACGAGGTGCTGGGAATGCTGCGCGGCGAGGGGCGCATCGCCTTTACCTATGCCGAGAACCCCAACGGCGCGCGGCACGACATCGCCGGCATCCTGTCGGCCAATGGCCGGGTGCTGGGGATAATGCCCCATCCCGAACGCGCCGCCGATCCGGCGCTGGGCTCGACCGACGGGCTGCCGCTGTTCCAGGGGCTGGCCGGCGCCTTCGCCCCGGCCTGAGGGGCTGCGCCTTGTGGGTGGGGCGGCACCGGCATAGGATCGGACGATGATCGACGGGAACGAGATCATCCGCCGGGGCGATCTGCGTCGGCGCTGGATCGTGCGCAGCGCGGTGGCGGTGTTGTGCGTGATCGCGGTGGCGACGCTGTGGATCTCGAACGCGCTGCTGACCGAACGCTTTACCGAGAACACGCGCAATCGCGCCGAGGTGCGGCTGGCGCTCTACTCGGGCAACCTCATGTCGACGCTGCAGCGCGCGAGCGTCGTGCCGCTGCTGCTGAGCCTCGACCCGGCGTTGATCGGGGCGCTGAACGGGCAGGACTATACCTCGACCACGCAAAGGCTGATCTCGTATCTCGACGAGATCGGGGCCGCCTCGCTCACGCTTCTGGACCGCGACGGGCGGGTCGTGGCCTCGACCGAGCGGCGGACGCTGGGCGCCAACATGCGCCAGGCGCCCTATTTCGTGCAGGCCGTGCGGTCGCGCGACACGGTGTTCAACACCACGCAGGGCGATAGCGGCAGCTTCAACTTCACCTATTCGCGCAAGGTCGAGGCGCAGGGCGTGCTGTCGGGCGTCATCGTGGTCGGCGTCGATCTGCGTCAGTTCGAGCAGACCTGGGCGGGGTTCTCGGATGCCGTCATGGTCACCGACAGCGAGGGGCGGATCATCCTGTCCACCGAAAGCCGGTGGCGCGGGCTGAGCGAGCAGGCCGCGCTCCAGCGCCGTTCGCCCGTGGGGGCGATCCAGCGCGCGATCCAGGCCACGACCGACTGGACGGTGTTGCCGCCCGACGCCTACCTGGGCGGCGAGGCGGTGATGAGCCAGTCGACCCGCATCCCGTTCCAGGGGTGGCGCATGACCAGTTTCACCACCTATGCCAGCGTGCGCGAGCGGGTGAACGGGGTGCTCGCGCTCGAGATCATGGGATTCGCGCTGCTGCTGGCGGCGGTGTTCTTTCTCGTCAGTCGAAAGGCCATGTCGCGCATCACCCTGTTCCAGCGCGAATCGATGGAGCTGCGCAAGCTCAACACCGCGCTGCAACGCGAGATCGCCGGGCGTGAAAAGGCGGAAAAGAACCTCGAGGTGGCCGAGCAGACCGTGGCGCAGACCTCGAAACTGGCCGCGCTGGGCGAGATGTCGGCCGCCGTCAGCCACGAGCTGAACCAGCCGCTCGCCGCGATGAAGACCTATCTTGCCGGTGCACGCCTGCTGATCCAGCGTCGCCGCGTCGACGAGGCGCTGGCCTCGTTCCATCGCATCGACGACCTGATCGGACGGATGGGGGCGATCACGCGCCAGCTCAAGAGCTATGCGCGCAAGGGGGGCGATGCGTTCGAGCCGCTCGATTTCCGCGATTGCGTCTCGTCGGCGCTGTCGCTGATGGAGCCGACGCTGAAACAGCGCTCGGTCGAACTGGCCCGATCCATCCCCGACCGCCCCGTGCCGATCCTCGCCGATCGCATCCGGGTCGAACAAGTCATCGTGAACCTGCTGCGCAACGCCATCGACGCGGCCCGGCAGGACGAGACCCCCCGGATCGAGCTGATCCTGTCGGCAGGGGCCAATGCCGTGCTCACAGTGCGCGACAACGGCACGGGTATCGCCGATCTGGACCGCCTGTTCGAGCCGTTCTACACCACCAAGGCGCCCGGCGACGGGACGGGGTTGGGGCTTGCCATCTCGTCCGGGATCGTGGCGGATCTCGGGGGGCGGCTCACCGCGCGGAACGGCCGCGAGGGTGGGGCCGTTTTCGACATGATCCTTCCCATTCGGGAGATCGGAATGCAGGCAGCGGAGTGACGCCATGGCAACCGCCATCAAGATCGCCATCGTGGACGACGAGAAGGACATGCGCCAATCCATCGGCCAGTGGTTGCAGCTTTCCGGGTTCGAGACCGAAAGCTACCCCTCGGCCGAAGAGGCGCTGAAGGCGCTTTCGCCCGATTTTCCGGGCATCGTCATTTCGGATATCAAGATGCCGGGCATGGACGGCATGGCCTTTCTCAAGCGCCTGATGAGCGGCGACAGCTCGCTGCCGGTCATCATGATCACCGGCCATGGCGACGTGCCGATGGCCGTCGAGGCGATGCGGATGGGGGCCTTCGATTTCCTCGAAAAGCCGTTCGACCCCGAGCGCATGACCGAGCTTGCGCGCCGCGCGGTGCAGGCGCGCCGGCTGACGCTCGACAACCGCGCGCTCAGGCGCGAGCTGTCCGACGGGTCGGGCCTGATGCGCAAGCTCATCGGCACCTCGCCGGTGATGGAGCGGCTGCGCGAGGATATCCTCGATCTCGGCCAGGCCGACGGGCACGTCCTGATCGACGGCGAGACCGGCACGGGCAAGACGCTGGTGGCCCATGCGCTGCACGCGGTCGGTGCCAAGGCGGGGCGCAAGTTCGTGCTGTTTTCCTGCGCGGGGCAGGGCGAAGAGGCGCTGGAGCGCACGCTCTTCGGCCCCTCCGAGGACGAGATCCCGCTGCTCGAGCAGGCCCGCGGCGGCACGCTGGTGCTCGAGGATATCGACGCGCTGCCGGCCGCGTTGCAGGCGCGGCTGCTGGCCTGGATGAACGACCAGGGACAGCCAGCCGAGACGCGGCTGATCGCGATCTCGAACCTCAGCGAGCAGGGCAAGACCTGCGAGGACGTGCTGCGCCCCGATCTGTATTACCGGCTCGCCACGATGAAGATCACCCTGCCGCCGCTGCGCGCGCGCGGCGAGGATATCCTGACGCTGTTCTCGCATTTCGCGGGGCTTTCGGCCGAGGAATACGGCTACGACGCGCCCGAGGTCAGCGCGCAGGAGGCCGCGCAGCTGCTACAGGCGCCCTGGCCGGGAAACATCCGCCAGCTCGTCAACGTGGCCGAGCGGGCGGTGATGCAGAACCGCCGCGGCTCGGGTTCGATTTCGTCGCTGCTGATGGCCGGCGAAGAGGACAGCGTGTCGGGCATGACCACCGAGGGCAAGCCGCTCAAGGAATATGTCGAGGCGTTCGAGCGGATGCTGATCGACAACACCATGCGCCGGCACCGCGGCTCGATCGTCGCGGTCATGGACGAGCTGTGCCTGCCGCGCCGGACCCTCAACGAGAAGATGGCCAAATACGGGCTGAGCCGGTCCGACTACCTCGGCTGAGGTGGCGCCATTTGCCGGCGTCGCATGAGTATTTTCGGAAACAGAGAAACGCGGGCGATCCGGCCGGCCCGCGGCGCGAACCTTGCCGCCGCGGCAGGGTCCGCGACAGTTTGGGATTGTATTCCGCCCGGCCAAGCACCTATGCTGCGCGCAAGGCTCCGCGTGCGTTTTTGCCGGAGGAGCCGGATACCGATATCGCTGTGCGCCCGGCCCGTGTTTCGGGCGGCTGTGCAAGCCGATCATGCCCGAACCGCGATGGTTGGGGTGCCACAAGTGGCACGCGACGCCGTGCCGGAGTTAAAACCGCGATGCGCGACGCCCTCCAGTCCCTGATGCCGCCCCGACCGCCGCTATCGGCGGGGCAGGCTTGCAGGACGGATGCCCGCATCGCCGCAGACAAGCCCCCAGCATGGCAGAAGACGGCCCCAGGCCGCGATCCGACCGGATGGGTGCGGAACAAGGTTTCATGGGAAAGAAGATGCTCATCGATGCCACCCACGCGGAAGAAACCCGCGTCGTGGTGGTGGATGGAAACAAGGTCGAGGATTTCGATTTCGAATCCGAGAACAAGCGCCAGCTTGCGGGGAATATCTACCTAGCCAAGGTCACGCGGGTCGAGCCGTCGCTCCAGGCGGCTTTCGTCGATTACGGCGGCAATCGCCACGGATTCCTGGCGTTCTCCGAGATCCATCCCGACTACTACCAGATCCCGGTCGCCGACCGGCAGGCCCTCATGGCCGAGGAAGAGGAAGAGGCCCGGCGCGAGAACGAGGACCAGAACGGCCGCAAGCGTGGCCGGTCGCGCAGGTCGGATGAGGATCGCGCCGTGGCCGATACCGATACGGGCGAGGGGTCCGATGAGGACGCCGCCCCCGAGGCCGACGCCATCGCCGAGGCGCAGACCGCCGCGCTGACCGAGGGCATTCCCGGCATGGACGTGGTCGACGTGGCCCGCGGCGACGAGGGCGCGACCGCGCCCGGCGACGATGACGCCCATGACGACGACGAGGGCCCCCGGCCCTACGTCGCGGCCGACGATGCCGCCGAGCGCGACTCGACGATCGAGGCCGTTGCCGACGACGACACCCAGGAGGAGCTGCGCCGTCCCCGCAAGCCGCGGGCGAAGAAGTACAAGATCCAGGAGGTCATCAAGGTCCGCCAGATCCTGCTGGTGCAGGTCGTCAAGGAAGAGCGCGGCAACAAGGGCGCGGCGCTGACCACCTACCTGTCGCTGGCGGGGCGCTATTGCGTGCTCATGCCCAACACGGCGCGCGGCGGCGGCATCAGCCGCAAGATCACGGCGGCCGCGGATCGCAAGAAGCTCAAGGAGATCGCCGAGGAGATCGACGTGCCGCGGGGCGCGGGGCTCATCATCCGCACCGCCGGCGCCCGTCGGACCCGCACAGAGATCAAGCGCGACTACGAATACCTGCTGCGCCTGTGGGAGCAGATCCGCGAGCTCACGCTGAAATCCATCGCGCCCGCGCCGATCTACGAAGAGGGCAACCTCATCAAGCGGTCGATCCGCGATCTCTACAACCGCGAGATCGAGGAGGTCCTGGTCGAGGGCGAGCATGGCTATCGCACGGCCAAGGACTTCATGAAGATGATCATGCCGTCCCACGCCAAGAACGTGAAACACTATCACGAGGCGATGCCGCTTTTCGCGCGCCACCAAGTCGAAAGCTATCTCGCGGGGATGTTCAATCCGACCGTCCAGCTCAAGTCGGGGGGCTATATCGTCATCGGGATCACCGAGGCGCTGGTCGCCATCGACGTGAACTCGGGCAAGGCCACCAAGGAGGGCTCCATCGAGGAGACCGCCTACAAGACCAACATGGAGGCCGCCGAGGAGGTCGCCCGCCAGCTTCGCCTGCGCGACCTCGCGGGGCTGATCGTGATCGACTTCATCGACATGGAGGATCGCAAGCACAACGCCAATGTCGAGAAGCATTTCAAGGAAAAGCTCAAGAACGACAGGGCGCGCATCCAGGTCGGCCGCATCTCGGCCTTCGGACTGCTCGAAATGTCGCGCCAGCGCCTGCGGCCGGGGATGCTCGAGGCGTCGACGCAGCCTTGCCCGCATTGCCATGGCACGGGGCTTTTGCGCTCGGATGACAGCGTGGCGCTGGCCATCCTGCGCCAGCTCGAGGAAGAGGGGACGCGCAAGAAGACGCGCGAGGTGCTGGTGACGATGCCCGTCGCCATCTGCAACTACCTCATGAACCACAAGCGCGATCACGTCCTCCAGATCGAGGCGCGTTACGGCATGGTCGTCCGCATGGAGGCGAGCACCGATCTCGTCAGCCCCGATTTCCGCATCGAGAAGTTCAAGACCCAGACGACCCGCGTGGTCGAACCGGTCGAGACGATCACCGGCAGCGCCGCGCTGATGGACGATTACGACGCCGAGGCGGATAGCGACGCGGTCGATGCCGACGAGGCGCCGCCCGCGCGCGACGACGCGGCGACCGAGATCGCCGAGCGGTCCGCGGATGGCGCGCCCGAGGCGGAGGACGGGGGCGAGTCGCCCTCGAAGAAGCGCCGCCGCCGCCGCCGCCGCCGCAAGGGCCGCGACGGGGACAACGAGGGCAACGGGAACGGCAACGGAAATGACGAGGCGAATGGCGACGACGCCACCGCCGAGCAGGACGCGTCGCCCGAGACCGACACCCCCGAGGGCGAGGAAGAGGCCGCGCCCCGGAAAAAGCGCAGCCGTTCTCGCAGCCGCCGCCGCAAGAGCGACGACACCCAGGGCGACGATACCGTATCCGGGGCCCCGCAGGACACGCCCGAGCCGCAGGCCGAGGCAACCCCGGAACCGGCGCAGGCCGCATCCGAGCCGACGCCGGAACCGGCGCCCGAGCCGCAGGCCGAGCCCGCAGCGGCTGTCGCACCAGTCCGGCCCGAACCGGCAGCGCCCAAGGCGCAGGACAAGCCCGCGGACAAGGAGCTCGAACCCGCCAACGGCAATGGCGGCGACGGCGACGCGGGCAAGCCCAAGCGCCGCGGCTGGTGGTCGTTGGGACGCTAGGCAGCAGACAGCCCCGGATACGCTCCGGGGCTGTCTTCGTTCGGGCGGGGCCGTTCGGGCGACCTAGGCGGACGCCTTGCGGATGAAATAGCTCTGGGCGCCGTCGACCTCGGCCGTCCCGACAAGCTCGTGCCCCGACTCGGCGCAGTAATGCGGAATGTCGATGACCGCCGCGGGATCGTCGGCCAGCACCTTGAGAACGGTGCCGGGCGGCATCGCGCCGATGCGCTTGCGCAGTTTCAGAACGGGCAGGGGGCAGAGCAGCCCGCGGGCGTCGAGATCGGCATCGTGGTCCATGGCGCGCAGGATGGCCCCGCATCCCGCCAAGCGCAACGCGGATGTGACGAGCTGGCTGTCGACGCCGCCGCCGCCGCGCGCTAAGCCCCTGTCATGTTCGGGTTCGACCTTATCGACGCGGCGCTTTTGCCCGCCATGTTCATCGCGCTGGCCGCGGGCCTGTTATCCTTTCTCAGCCCCTGCGTCCTGCCCATCGTCCCGCCCTACCTGGCCTATATGGGCGGCATCACGATCAACGATGCCGCCGGAGAGGCGGCGGGCCGGCGGCGCGCGGCGCTGGCGGGGCTGTTCTTCGTCATGGGCCTGTCGACGGTGTTTCTGCTGCTGGGGTTCACCGCCTCGGCCTTCGGCGCGTTCTTCCTTCAGAACCAGACCCTGTTCGCGCGGATCTCGGGCGTGGTCGTGATCGTCTTCGGGCTGCATTTCCTCGGGGTGTTCCGCATCCCGATGCTCGACCGCGAGGCGCGGCTCGATGCGGGCGACCGGGGCGGCTCGGCGCTGGGGGCCTATGTTCTGGGGCTGGCATTCGCCTTTGGCTGGACCCCCTGCATCGGCCCGCAACTCGGCGCGATCCTCAGCCTTGCCGCGACCGAGGCGAACGTTGCGCGCGGCACGACGCTGCTGGCCGTCTATGCCGCCGGGCTCGGGATCCCGTTCCTGCTGGCCGCACTGTTTCTCAACCGCGCGACAGGGGTTCTCAACCGGCTCAAGCGGCATATGGGCGCGATCGAAAAGGCGATGGGGCTGCTGCTGCTGATCGTCGGCGTGGCGCTGCTGACGGGGGCGTTCTCGGCCTTTTCGTTCTGGCTGCTCGAGACCTTTCCGGCGCTCGCCCGTCTCGGCTGAGGCTTAATTCCGCCGCACTCGCGCTGTATCGTTTCCGCCATGGAGACGACCAGCCAGATCACGGGACGCGTTCGGCGCCGTCGGGTGTTCTACATCCCCGGCTACGATCCGATCCATCCGCGCCGCTATCGCGAACTCTACCGCAAGGAAAGCGCGGCGCAGGGCAGGCTCTCGGGCTATGAGATCGCCATCGCCCCGGCCAGCGGTGCGCGCTATGGCTGGACGGTCGCCGCCGGGATCGACGGTGAACCCGTGGATGCCCGAATCGAGGTTCTCGTCTGGTCCGATATCGTCCGCGCCTCGATGGCGAGCGGCATCCTTGCCACCTATGCGCAACTGGCGCAGACCGCCTGGACCTATATCGCCAGCGGCGCGCTGCGGCGGCTGATGTGGCTGCGCAAGGGGCCGGTGATCGCCGCGCTCTACCCTGTGGGGATGCTGCTGCTGCAACTCGCGGTGGCGGTGGTGCTGGGGGCCTTGGCGGGATGGGCGGTCGGCGCGCTGATCGGTGCCGCGGCGGCGGGTGGCGCGGCGGCATGGCTGGGCGGCGCGGTCGCGGCGGTCGCGATCGTCTGGGCCGTGCTGCGCTGGTTCCGCCGCAAGGACGGCAGGTTCTTTGCCTATTACCTGATGCATGATTACGCGTTTGCGGCGCGGTGGGGCGGGGCCAACCCCCCCGCGCTCGAGGCGCGGATGGCCGAGTTCGCCGACGCCATCGCCGAGGCGCTGAGATCGGAATGCGACGAGGTGCTGGTCGTCGGCCATTCGTCGGGGGCGCATCTGGGCGCGTCGGTGCTGGCCGACCTGATCCGGCAGGGTCGTGTGCCGGCGGGCGGCCCCGTGCTGTCGTTCCTGTCGCTGGGGCAGGTGATCCCGATGATGAGCTTTTTGCCGAAAGCCGACCGCCTGCGGGCCGATCTGCATCTGCTGGCGGGCACGAACCGGCTGTTCTGGCTCGACGTCACGGCGCCGGGCGACGGCTGCGCCTTTGCCCTTTGCGACCCGGTGGCGGTATCGGGCGTGGCGCCGCCCGACGCGCGCGGGCCGCTGGTCGTGTCGGCGGCCTTTACCCAGACCCTGCGCCCCGAGACATGGGCCGCGCTGCGCTGGCGGTTCTTCCGACTTCATTTCCAGTATCTTTGCGCCTTCGACAACCTGCCCGACCGGCCCGACGCCTATGACTATTTCCGCGTGACGGCCGGCCCGCGCACGCTGTCCGCGAGGTTCCGGGCGCGCGCGCGCTCGGCCAGCCGGATCGACCGGCCCGCCTCGTGCCACGTCACGATGGCGGCATGACGGGCGCCCCGCCCAAACCCGTGCCGCGCCCCGACCGCGTGTCGCTCTGGCGCTACCTGCGGCTGTTCCGCGCCGATATCCTGTCCGCCCAGCCCGAGCGGCTCTACCGCGCCTGGATGGCCGAGTTCCGCACGCCGTTCTTCCGGTCCTTCATGGTGAACGATCCCGATCTCGTGCGCGAGGTGCTGAAGGAGCGGCCGATGGCCTTTCCCAAGGCCACCCGCGTGAACGAGGGGCTGCGCCCGCTTCTGGGACGGTCGGTTTTCGTCACCAACGGGGCCGAGTGGCAGCGGCAGCGGCGCCTCATCGACCCCGCCTTCGAAGGGGGGCGGCTACGCGATACCTTTCCCGCGATGCTCGACGCCGCCCGCGCCATGTCGGCACGGCTGCGCCCCGGCGAGATCGATATCGAGCCCGAGGCGAGCCATGCCGCCGCCGACGTGATCTTTCGCACGCTGTTCTCGATCCCGATCGAGCACGAGACGGCGGCGCAGGTATTCCACGAGTTCCGCGCCTACCAGCGTAGCCAGCCGCTGCTCAACCTCGCGGCCTTCGTGCCCGTGCCGGACTGGATGCCGCGGTTCCACCGCCCCGGCACGCTGCGCGCGGCACGGCGCATCCGGCGGCTGATGACCGCGCTCGTCACGCAGCGGCAGGCCGCAATCGCCGAAGGTCGCGCGCCCGACGACCTCGCCACCAAGATCCTGACGGCCCGAGACCCCGAAACCGGAGAGAGCTTTACCGCCGACGAGATGGTCGACCAGGTGGCGATCTTTTTCCTCGCCGGGCACGAGACGAGCGCCGCGGCCTTCGGCTGGGCGATGTACCTGCTGGCCGCGCATCCCGAGACGCAGGACCGCGTGGCCGTCGAGGCCCGCGATTTCATGGCCGATCCGTCCTTTGCCAACCTGTCGCGGCTGCGTTTCACCCGCGACGTCTTTCGCGAGGCGCTGCGCCTCTATCCCCCGGTGCCGATGCTGGTGCGCGAGGCGACGGCGCCCGAGACGTTCCGCGACCGCAAGCTGCGGGCAGGCGATATCGTCGTCCTCAGCCCGTGGCACCTGCACCGCCAGACCCGCCTGTGGGACGATCCCGACGGGTTCGATCCCGGTCGCTGGCAAAGCGAGAACGGCCGCGCGCGGGCGCGCGACGCCTATATCCCGTTTTCGGCCGGTCCGCGCGTCTGCACCGGCGCGGGATTCGCGATGGCCGAGGGGGTGATCCTGCTGGCCGCGTTCCTGGCCGAATGGCGGGTCGGGACGATGGCGGGCCATGTCCCCATGCCGCAGGCGCATCTGACCGTGCGGGCGCGCGACGGCATCCGGCTGCGCCTGTCGCGGCGCTAGCGGCGCTGCGCGTCGCGCAACACGAACACCCGGATGGCCGAGGCCAGCCCCACATCGGCGTCACGGGTCGCGTCGATCTCGGCGGCGAGATCGTTGATCGGGCGCCCGTCCCGCGCCGCGATGGCGCGGAACGCCTCCCGGAAGGCGGGTTCGAGCGAGACCGAAGTGCGATGCCCCCTGAGCGTCAGGGACCGCTTGAGGGGGCGCGCGGTCATTCCTCGCGGCGATGCGCGTCGAGGCGGTCGCGCTCGGCACGGGTGCGGGCGGCCTCGGCGCGTTTCTCGGCACCGCTGCGGCCGAATTTCGCCGCGTTCGCGTCGGCCTTCCGCTTTTCGGCGTCCCGCGCGCGTGCCTTGCGCGCGCGGTTGAGGTTTACCGGCGTGCTCATTTCGGGCCGATCATGTCCTCGGGCCGCACCACGCGGTCGAACTCCTCTTCGGTGACAAAGCCCATGCCGACGGCTTCCTGGCGCAGGGTGGTGCCATTGCGATGCGCGGTCTTGGCGACCTTGGTGGCGTTGTCGTAACCGATCGTGGGCGCCAGCGCCGTGACCAGCATCAGCGACTCGCGCATCAGCTTGCCGATGCGTTCCTCGTTGGCGCGGGTGTCCCTGAGCATCCGGGTGGTGAAGCTGTCGGCCGCCTGACCCAGAAGCGTCATGGATTGCAGCAGGTTATAGGCCATCATCGGGTTGTAGACGTTCAGCTCGAACTGGCCCTGGCTGCCGGCGAAGCCGATGGCCGCATCGTTGCCCAGCACATGCGCGCAGACCTGCGTCAGCGCCTCGGCCTGTGTGGGGTTCACCTTGCCCGGCATGATCGACGAGCCGGGCTCGTTCTCGGGCAGGATCAGCTCGCCCAGGCCCGAGCGCGGCCCCGAGCCCAGCAGCCGCATGTCATTGGCGATCTTGTAGCACGACATGGCGGCGGTGCGGATGGCGCCCGACATGAACACCATGGCGTCATGGGCGGCCAGCGCCTCGAACTTGTTGGGCGCGGTGACGAAGGGCAGGCCGGTGATCTCGGCGATCTTGGCCGCGACGGTGGTATCCCAGCCCTTGTCGGTATTGAGCCCGGTGCCGACCGCCGTGCCGCCCTGGGCCAGCTCGTAGAGGCCGGGCAGGGCCATTTCGATCCGGTCAATGCCGTTGCGGACCTGCTGGGCGTAGCCCGAGAACTCCTGCCCCAGCGTCAGGGGGGTGGCGTCCTGCGTATGGGTGCGGCCGATCTTGATGATGTCGCGGAACTCGTCCGCCTTGGCCTCGAGCGCCTCGGCCAGCATCGTCAGACCGGGCAACAGCACCTCGTGCGCGGTGGTCGCGGCGGCGATATGCATGGCCGTCGGAAAGGTGTCATTGGACGACTGGCCCATGTTGCAATGATCGTTCGGATGCACCGGATCCTTGGATCCGATGGTGCCGCCGAGGATCTCGATGGCGCGGTTGGCGATGACCTCGTTCGCGTTCATGTTGGATTGCGTGCCCGACCCGGTCTGCCAGACGACCAGCGGGAAATTGTCGTCCCAGCGCCCCTCGATCACTTCGCCCGCGGCGGCGGTGATCGCCTCGGCAAGCCGGGGGTCGAGCTTGCCGCTGTCGCGATTGGCCTGCGCGCAGGCCTTTTTTATGACGCCGAGGGCGCGCACGATGGCGATGGGCTGGCGTTCCCAGCCGATGGGGAAGTTCTGGATCGAGCGTTGCGTCTGCGCGCCCCAATACTTGTCGGCAGGCACCTCGAGAGGGCCGAAGCTGTCGGTTTCGGTGCGGGTCTCGGTCATGCGGCGCTCCTGTCGATTGTCGCGACGGGGATAGCGCCGGGGTCCGGCCCCGTCCATCCCGTCAGCGCAAACGACGCGCGGGCGCCTATTTGCGGAACTTGTCCAGGCTCACGACCTCGGCCTCGCGCTTGCCGGGAGGGGGGGCGCCCTCGTCCTCGTCGCCGTCGAGCTCGATCATGTCGGCGGGCGGCAGGTCGGCATCGTCGTCGGCCGTGTCCGGCCCATCGAATCGCAGCCCGAACTCGACCGAAGGATCGACGAAGGTGCGGATCGCGAGATAGGGGATATAAAGCCGCTCGGGGCTGTCGCCGAAATTGAGCGTGACCGCGAACCCGTCCTCGGTGACGTCGAGATCGTCGAACCAATGCTGCATGACCACCGTCATCTCGCCGGGATAGCGATCCGACAGCCAGTCGGCGATCTCGACATCGGGGTGCATGGTGTCGAAGGTGATGAAGAAATGGTGCTCGCCCGGCAGGCCGGCATCGCGCACCCCTTCGAGCACCTCGCGGATCAAACCCCGCATGGCGCCGTGCATCAGCTTTCCGTAATCGATCGTCGCAGGCATCGGGGCTCCGGTTATTGGCAGGCCGCCGGGCAGGTGCCCGTCCGGCACATTCGACAATAGGCACATTCGCCCCGAGGGAAAGTGCGAAAACCCCACGATCCGCATCGCGGCGCCGGGTGTCGGAAAAGGGGGAGGGAAAGTGCAGGCTTCTGTTGCCAGGTGCCTGCGAACCCCGCCTTACGCTGCTAGGCGCAAGGGCTTAAGTTTCGATCACTCGAACCGCTTAAGCGGCCAGAGCAACCGGAGCACGATTGTCGTTGGCAATTATGCTTTTCCGGACCGATAACGGTGGTACCTCACCGAGACAAAGCAAACACCTTTAGACGTCCGTCGATCCTGTTTCGGCCCCATGATCCGCCAACGCCGGATGATTGGTGGAGCCGCCGGGTACCGCCCCCGGGTCCGATCCGCTTATTACGTGCGCGTTTATGTCCATAGTCCCTTGCGAGACAGGATGAATATGGCGCGCCCGACGGCGGGTTTCAAGCGCCCCCGACCCACCGCGCGCGTTTCGCCTGCGCTGTTGCCTTCGATCCCGGCCGCGTTACCCCTAAGGGGGAAATCCAGGTCGGAGGGGCAAGGGATGTTCAGGGCGCTTGTGGTGGAAAAGGGCGAGGATGGCGGGACGCAAGCCGGGGTCCAGACGCTCGACGAGGGGCGGCTGCCCGCGGGCGATGTGACCGTCGCGGTCGAGTATTCGACGCTGAACTACAAGGACGGGCTGTGCATGGGCTCGGGCGGCGGGTTGGTGCGCAGCTATCCGCATGTGCCGGGCATCGACTTTGCCGGCACGGTCGAGGCCTCCGATCACGAATGCTACAAGGTGGGCGACAAGGTCATCCTGACCGGCTGGCGGGTGGGCGAGGCGCATTGGGGCGGTTTCGCCGAAAAGGCCCGCGTCAAGGCCGAGTGGCTGGTGCCGCTGCCCGAGGGGCTGACGACGCGGCAGGCGATGGCCGTGGGCACCGCCGGGCTGACCGCGATGCTGGCCATCGACGCGCTCGAGGCCCATGGGCTGAGCCCCGACGCCCTCCATCCGGTGCTCGTGACGGGCGCGTCGGGCGGCGTGGGCTCGGTCGCCGTCGCCGCGCTGGCCGCGCTGGGCTACAAGGTCGCGGCCGTGACCGGGCGCCCCGAGAACGGCGACTACCTGCGCGATCTCGGCGCGACCGAGATCGTCGCGCGTGACGACCTGTCCGAGACGGTGAACCGACCGTTGGAATCGGAACGCTGGGCGGGCTGTATCGACGCGGTGGGCGGCGCGATGCTGGCGCGGGTGCTGGGCCAGCTCGCCTATGGCGGCTCGGCCGCCGCCGTGGGGCTTGCGGGCGGGTCCGAGGTTCCGGCCCGGATCATCCCGTTCCTGTTGCGGGGGGTCAACCTGCTCGGGATCGACAGCGTGCTGCAACCCTACGAGGCGCGCCATGCCGCGTGGCGCCGCATCGCCGCCGAGCTTCCGATGGACAAGCTCGAGCAGATGATCCAGACAGCCACGCTCGACGATCTGCCGCGGCTCGGGTCCGAGATCCTGAAGGGCCGGGTCAAGGGCCGCGTGCTGGTCGAGATAGGCGCCGCGGGCGGCTGAGCCGCACGAGGCGGCCGCACGGGGCGGGTGACACGCGCTCCGCCCGCGCTACCGTTAGCGTATCGCGAGCATAGCCACCGGCACGCGCACGCCCCGTCGGCGGGCACCAAATCGAGAGGGACGAGCACATGCCAAGCGACACCACGCAATCCGAGGGGATCCCGTCCCCCGAGGGCACGGTGAACACGATCGACACCGAATACGAGATCGGACAGGACAATATCGAAACCCAGATCGGGCCCTTCGGGCTCGATATCCACAACCCCGTCTTTGCCATTTCGGGCCTGTCGGTCGTGGCCTTCGTGATCTACGCGCTGCTTCTGCCCGATCAGGCGTCGAACTTCTTCGAATGGCTGCGCCCGGCCGTGACCGACACCTTCGACTGGTTCTTCATGTCGGCGGCGAATATCCTCGTGCTCTTTTGCCTCGCGCTGGTCGTGTCGCCCTATGGCAAGGTCCGTCTCGGCGGGTCCGAGGCGACGCCCGATTACAGCTATGCCGGCTGGTTCGCGATGCTGTTCGCGGCCGGAATGGGGATCGGGCTGATGTTTTTCGGCGTGCTGGAGCCGGTCTATCACATGGCGGTGTCGCAGCCGCTGAACACGCCCACGCCCTTCGGGCCCGACGGCGCCGTGATCCAGGACATGCAGTCGCAGGCGCGCGATATCGGCATGGCCGCCACGATCTATCACTGGGGCCTGCACCCTTGGGCGATCTATGCCGTGCTCGCACTGGCGCTGGCGCTGTTCAGCTACAACAAGGGGCTACCGCTCACCATCCGGTCGGCCTTCTATCCCATCCTCGGCGACCGGGTCTGGGGCTGGTGGGGTCATGTCATCGACATCACCGCCGTCTTTGCGACCCTGTTCGGTCTCGCGACGTCGCTCGGTTTCGGCGCGCAGCAGGCGGCGTCGGGGCTGGAATACGTCTACGGCATTCCCGACACCTCGACGACGCAGGTCCTGCTGATTTCGGGGATCACCGCGGTGGCGCTGGTTTCGGTGCTGCGCGGCCTCGATGGCGGGGTCAAGGTGCTGTCCGAGATCAACATGGGGCTCGCCGCGCTGCTGCTGGTATTCGTGCTGATCGTGGGGCCGACGCTCGCCATCCTCGCCGCCTTCGGGTCGGGGCTGGTCGCCTATATCGTCGACCTTCCGGCACTGTCGAACCCCATTGGGCGCACCGATGACAGCTATCGGCAGGGCTGGACGAGCTTCTATTGGGCGTGGTGGATCAGCTGGTCGCCCTTTGTCGGCATGTTCATCGCGCGGGTCAGCCGTGGCCGCACGGTGCGCGAGTTCATCGTCTGCGTGCTGCTGATCCCGAGCCTCGTCTGCGTCATGTGGATGGCCGTCTTTGGCGGGACCGCGATCGAGCAGGTCTTTGCCAACCCCGAAAGCTCGGCGGTCAAGGCGCAGGTCATCGACGCCTACAACCCGCCGCTGTCGCTGTTCGCGATGCTGTCGGAACTGCCGCTGGCGGCGATCACCTCGACGCTCGCGATCGTGCTGGTCATCGTGTTCTTCGTGACCTCGTCGGATTCGGGCAGCCTCGTGATCGACACGATCACCGCGGGCGGCAAGACCGACGCGCCGATCCCGCAGCGGGTGTTCTGGTGCATCTTCGAGGGTCTCGTGGCCGTGGTGCTGCTGATCGGCGGCGGGCTCGGGGCGCTGCAGGCGATGGTGCTGACCACCGGGTTCCCCTTTGCCATCGTGCTGCTGGCGCTTTGCGTCTGCATCTGGCTGGGTCTGCGCAGCGAGACGGCCGCGATCAAGCGCGCGAACTGATCGCGCCGCATCACCGAGAAACCCGCGCCCGCCTTTTCCCGAGGCGGGCGCGGTCGTATCCGGGGGCAGGGGAACCGCCCCCGCCGCCCAGACCGGAGGACGCCCTTGCCCGACGACAGCTCACCCATCCTGCTATGGTTTCGCCGTGACCTGCGGCTGACCGATCACCGGGCTCTAGACGCCGCCGCGCGCAGCGGCCGGCCGGTCATCCCGGTCTTTCTGTTCGACGAGGTGGTCGAGGGCTACGGCACCGCGCCGCAATGGCGCCTCGGCCTCGGGGTCGAGAGCTTTGCGAAACGCCTCGAGGGGATCGGCGCGCGGCTGATCCTGCGCCGCGGCCGCGCGAGCGAGATCCTGCCCGCCCTCGTGCGCGAGA
This sequence comes from Palleronia sediminis, assembly GCF_004358695.1. Classification (GTDB taxonomy): domain Bacteria; phylum Pseudomonadota; class Alphaproteobacteria; order Rhodobacterales; family Rhodobacteraceae; genus Palleronia; species Palleronia sediminis. The sequence goes on along the minus strand of NZ_SNAA01000001.1, from coordinate 176,771 downwards.
CCGGGGCGGGGGCGGTGTGGTGGACGCGCGCCTACGACCCGCCCTCGCGCGCGCGCGACAGTGCCGTGGGCGAGGCGCTCGAGCCGATGGAGGTCGAGGCCAAGGCGTTTCGCGGCCATATTCTGTTCGAGCCCTGGACGGTCGAGACCAAGACGGGCGGCTATTACAAGGTCTACACGCCCTATTGGCGCGCGGTGAAGGATTGCGGCGTCGACACGCCCCTGACCGCGCCCCCGGAACTCAAGGCGCCCGACACGTGGCCCAAAAGCGACCGGCTGGAAGACTGGCGTCTCGGCGCCGGAATGCGGCGCGGCGCGGCGGTGGTCGCGCGCCATGTCACCGTGGGCGAAGAGGCCGCGCAGACCCGGCTCGGCACCTTCATCCGCGACCGCGTGGCCGATTACGCGACGCGGCGCGATTATCCGGGGGTCAACGGCACCTCGAACCTGTCCGAGAACCTCACCTATGGCGAGATCAGCGTGCGGTCGTGCTGGCATGCGGGCCAGCGCGCGCTCGACGAGGGCAAGGACGGCGCGCATGACTGGCTCAAGGAACTCGTCTGGCGCGACTTCGCCTATCACCTGCTGTGGCACACGCCCCACCTGATGACCGAGAACTGGCGCCGCGACTGGGACGCCTTCCCGTGGAACGAGGACGAGACCCTGCCCGAGGTGGTCGCGTGGAAGCGGGGCCGCACGGGCATCCGGTTCGTCGACGCGGCCATGCGCGAGATGTACGTGACCGGCACCATGCACAACCGCGCGCGCATGGTGGTCGCAAGCTACCTGTCCAAGAACCTCATGTCGCACTGGAAGATCGGCTGCCGCTGGTTCGAGGAGTGCCTGATCGACTGGGACCCGGCCTCGAACGCGATGGGCTGGCAATGGGCCAGCGGGCCGGGGCCGGATGCCACGCCCTATTTCCGCGTGTTCAACCCGGTCACGCAGCTCGACAAGTTCGACCGCGACCGACGCTATACGCACCGCTTCATCGCCGAGCTGTCCGGCGATCCGCCGGACGAGGCCCGCGCCTATTTCGACGCCATCCCCGAAAGCTGGCCGATGGCGCCGGGCGACGACTATCCCGCCGAGCCCATCGTCGGCCCCAAGGAGGGGCGTCAACGTGCGCTCGACGCCTATGCCGCGCGCGACTTCTAGGCGCGGGCGGCGGCGACGGGTGGGCAAGCCCGTTCGATTTGCGTATCGCTGCCCGGCCCATGGCGCCGGGCGGAGGGCCGCGTCCGCGGTGCCTCGGGGACGTGAACGGGGGTGAGAGCCGCATGACGATACTGACCTCGACCGACGGGCAGGCGGGGCTTCCGCGCTATTTCGGCCGGGTCTTCGCGATGGCGAGCGGCATGGCGCGGGGGCGGCTCGATTTCCGCCTGCCCGACGGGCGGGTGTTCCGCGCCGAGGGCCGCGCGCCCGGTCCCGTGGCCGAGCTTGCGATCCACGACCCCGACATATTCGCGCGGCTCATCCGCGAGGGCGATCTGGGCTTTTGCGAGGGCTACCTCGACGAACAATGGAGCACGCCGGACCTTCAGGCCTTCATGGACCTTGTCCATGCCGATAACGACGAGATGTTCGACGGCTTTCCCGGCATGGCGCTGATGCGCCTGTTCGAACAGGCGCGGTTCCGGCTGCGCGCCAACAGCCGCCGGCAGGCCGCGCGCAACATCGCCCACCATTACGACCTCGGCAACGCGTTCTACGGGCTCTGGCTCGACGATACGATGACCTACAGCTCGGCCCTGTTTCGAACCGGGCAGGAGAGCCTCGAGGATGCGCAGCGGGCCAAATATGCGTCGATGGTCGAAGAGATGGGGGCGCAGCCCGGCGATCACGTGCTCGAGATCGGTTGCGGCTGGGGCGGGTTCGCCGAATATGCCGCGCGCGAGCGGGGGTTGCGGATCACGGGCCTGACCATCAGCCGCGCGCAGGCCGATTTCGCCCGGCAGCGGATCGCGACGGCGGGATTGTCGGACCGGGTCGAGATCCGGCTACAGGATTACCGCGACGAGCGCGGCACCTATGACGGCATCGCCTCGATCGAGATGTTCGAGGCCGTGGGCGAACGCTACTGGCCCGTCTATTTCGCCGCGGTGCGCGACAGGCTGCGGCCGGGCACGCGGGCGACGTTGCAGATCATCACCGTCCAGGAAAAGCGGTGGCAGGTCTATCGCCGCAAGCCCGATTTCATCCAGAAATACATCTTTCCGGGGGGGATGCTGCCCAGCCCCGGCGCGCTGAGGGCCGAAATCGCCCGCGCCGGCCTGCACGAGATCGGGTCGGTCGAGTTCGCCGAGAGCTATTCCCAGACGCTGCGCCGCTGGCACGAGCGGTTCAACGCCCGCTGGGACGCGGTCGCGGCGCTGGGCTTCGACGCGCGGTTCCGGCGGATGTGGAACTTTTACCTCACGTCTTGCGCCGCCACCTTTCACAGCGGTAATTGCGACGTGACCCAGATCTCGGTGACGCGGCCCGCCTGATGTTTCCCACCTTTGCCAAACTCGTCGCGGGCGTGCTCTTTGCCGCGCTTGCCTGGTGGATCTCGGCCGAGGTCGCCGCGATGCTCGAAAGCGGCCGCGCGGGCACGGTGTTCGGCGCGGTGAATGCGGGGCTGTCCTTTTTCATGGGGTGGCGCATCCTGGGGCGTCATGCGGGCGTGGACCTGATGACGGCCATCGGGTTCGGCATCACCACTGCCGTGGCCGCCGCCGTCGTCTGCATCGGGGCCTGGGCGTTTCACGAGATGATCGGCCGGTCGCTCGACCTGTTCTATGACGGCCCCGTCGAGGCACTGGAAGCCATGATCGAGATCGCGCTCTACGATGCCCGCCTGCTGGGCGCGCCGCAGATCCTCGCGGCGCTGTTCGGCGGCGGCGCCGTGATCGGGCTGGTCGCGGGGCTGGTCGGAAAGGTATCGCGATGACGCCCGTATTCCTGTTCGGCACGCTGCTGGACGACGCCCTGCGCGAAACCGTGGCCGGGCGCGCGCTAAACGGCCGCGCCGCGCAACTGCCCGGCCACCGGATCGAGCGCGCGGCGGCGGGCGATTATCCCGTCCTCGTCGCGGGCGGGGACGGCGCCGGGGGGCTGCTTTTCGAGGTGGATGACACGACGCTTGCCCGGCTCGATTTCTACGAGGCGGGGTTCGACTATGTCCGCGCCGCGCGGCAGGTCGTACAGGACGGGGCGCCGGTGACGGCACAGGTCTATGTCGCCGCCACCCCTCAGGAGCCGTCGGGCGCGGGCTGGTCGCTGAGCGACTGGGCGCGGGACTGGGGCGCGCTCACCCGCCTGGCGGCGGTCGAGGTCATGGCGGGTTTCGGCGCCATCGGCGGCGACGAGCTGCGGTTCAGGATGACGACGATCCGCCAGCGGGCGCTGGCGCGGCTGCGCGCGGCCGAGGCACCCGCGCCGCGCAGCTTGCGCAGTGACATCCACCGCGATGCGGTCGAGGTGATCGACGCGCGCGCGCCCTATGTGCATTTCTTCTCGGTGGCCGAGATCGACCTGACCCATCCACGCCATGACGGCGGGCGGAGCGCGCCGATCAATCGCGGGGCGCTGGTCAGCGGCGATGCCGTGACCGTGCTGCCCTATGACCCCGCGACCGACCGCGTCCTCGTGATCGACCAGTTCCGCTTTGCGCCTTTCGTGCGGGGCGACCTCTATCCATGGGTTCTGGAGCCCATCGCCGGCCGCATCGACCCCGGCGAGACCGCTGCCGATGCCGCGCGCCGCGAGGCGCGCGAGGAGGCCCGCGTCGAGATCGGCGCGATGCACCGCGTGGCGGGCTATTACCCCAGTCCCGGCGTGCTGACCGAGTATCTCGAGAGCTTTGTCGGGATCGCCGATCTGTCGGATGCCGCCGACCGGCTGGCCGGGCGTGCCGACGAGAACGAGGATATCCGCGCCCATGTCATCCCCTTTGCGCGGCTGATGGATCTGGTCGAAAGCGGCGAGGCCGATACCTCACCGCTTCTGCTCTCGGCCTTGTGGCTGGAACGGGCACGAAACCGCGGCACCCTCGCTTGAGTTCAACCCGGTGGCCCCCTAACCATGCAGGGCCGCCGGGAAAAGGAGCGCGCCCATGACCATCCATGCCGACCTGGCCGCCGCCGTCGGGAACACGCCGCTGATCCGCCTCAAGGGGCCGTCCGAGGCGACGGGCTGCGAGATCCTCGGCAAGGCCGAGTTCCTCAACCCCGGCCAGTCCGTCAAGGACCGCGCGGCGCTGTTCATCATCCGCGACGCCGTCGAAAAGGGCCTTCTGGAGCCGGGCGGCACCATCGTCGAGGGCACCGCCGGCAATACCGGCATCGGGCTGAGCCTCGTCGGCGCCTCGATGGGCTTCAAGAGCGTCATCGTCATCCCCGAGACCCAGTCCGAGGAAAAGAAGGACATGCTGCGGCTGGCGGGCGCGCGGCTCGTGCAGGTGCCGGCGGTGCCCTACAAGAACCCCAACAATTACGTGAAATATTCGGGGCGGCTGGCGGCCGAGCTTGCCCGGAGCGAACCCCACGGCGCCATCTGGGCCAACCAGTTCGACAACACCGCCAACCGCCGCGCCCATGTCGAGACCACCGGCCCCGAGATCTGGGACCAGACCGGCGGGCAGGTCGACGGCTTCATCTGCGCGGTGGGCTCGGGCGGGACGATCGCGGGCGTGGCCGAAGCGTTGCAGGGCAGGGGGGTCAGGATCGGCCTTGCCGACCCCGAGGGCGCCGGCCTCTTCAAGATCTACACCGGCGAGGAAAATCCCGGCAATTCCATCACCGAAGGGATCGGGCAGGGCCGCATCACCGCCAATCTCGAGGGGTTCACGCCCGATTTCTGCTACCGCATCCCCGATGACGAGGCGCTGCCCATCGTGTTCGACCTGCTGGCTCACGAGGGTCTGTGCCTCGGCGGGTCGTCGGGCACGAATGTCGCGGGCGCGATGCGGATGGCGCGCGAGATGGGGCCGGGCCACCGGATCGTGACCATCCTGTGCGACTACGGAAACCGCTACCAGTCCAAGCTCTTCAACCCCGCCTTCCTGCGTTCCCGGAACCTGCCCGTTCCCGCCTGGCTCGAGACGGCGGGCCCCGAGATGCCGACCGTCTTTCAGGACGCATGATCCGCAGGACCGGGCAGGCGCTGCGCCGCGGGCTCGCGGCGCTGATCCTGCTCTATGCGGCGGGGATCGCCGCGGCGCAAACCGTCGAGCCACCCGATTACGATGCCTGGAACCGCCTCGCCGAAGAGGTGCAGCAGGCGCTGGAGAACGGGGCCGAGGCCGAGCGGCTGGAACGGCTGCGCGCCCGCATCGCCGAAAGCCGCAATGCCTTCCTGGCCGCGCAGAGCCAGAACGCCGCCCGGATCGAGACCGTCCGCGCGCAGATCGCGGCGCTTGGCCCGCCGCCCGAGGAAGGCGCCCAGCCCGAGCCCATCCCCATCGCGCAGCGTCGCATGGAGCTCAACGCGCAGCTCGAGGAATTGCGCGCCCCCGTGGTGGCCGCCGAAGAGGTCTATACCGAGGCCGACGGGCTTGTGGCCCAGATCGACCGGACCATCCGCGAACGCTATGCGAGCCAGTTGCTCGCGCGCGAGGGCTTTCCCTTCAACCCCGCCTATTGGGTGGGGGCCGTCGATGTCGTGATCGGCGGCGCCGACGCGCTGGCCTCGGAGATCGCGGTGCGCTGGGACAATCCGCGGGTGCGCCGCCGTGCGATCGACCGCTTGCCGGTGGCCGCGCCGCTGGCCGTGATCGCGATTTTCCTGATCCTGCGCAGCCGCTTGTGGGTCTGGATGATCGAAAGCTGGGCGGTCGACAACTCGGCGCGATGGCGCGGCGTGCTGGGCTTTGTCCTGTCGCTGGGCAAGGTGGTGCTGCCGCTGACCGGGCTGTGGCTGATCGCCGTCGCGCTCGAACTGACGAATTTCGCCGGCCCCAAGCTCGCGCTTTTTGTCGACAACCTCTGGATCGTGGGCGCGCCGCCGCTGGTCGCGCATTGGCTGGCGTGGCTTTTGCTGCCCTACGATCCGACGCGGCGCGGCCCGCTCAACGTCGCGCCCGACAGGCGACAGCCGTTCCGCCGCTATACCAAGGCCGTGGGCTTTGCCACCGGGGTCATCATCCTCGTCGAGCTGCTGGCCGCCATGACCGACCGCAGCGATATCGCGGTATCGGTGTTGCTTTGGCTGCCGCGCATGGCGCTGGCGTTCTTCCTGTTCCGGCTGGGCCGGCTGGTGCAGGAACTCCAGCGTCCGGTCGAAGAGGCCGAGGAGGGCGTCGACACGACGCTCGGCGGCTCGTTCACGCGGGGGCTGGGGCGGCTCGTCTGCATTGCCGCCATCGCGGGCGCCGCGCTCGGGACGGCGGGCTATGCCAACGCGACCGACGCTCTTCTCGTGCCCACGGTCGAGACGCTGGCGCTGATCGCGCTGGTGCTGCTGCTTCAGCGCTTTGTCTCCGATCTCTACGCCGTGGCCACCGGCCGCCCCGAGGGCAGCGCCGACGCGCTGGCCCCCGTGCTGATCGGCTTTGCGCTGACGCTGGCCGCGCTGCCGGTGCTGGCGCTGGTCTGGGGGGCGCGCGTCTCCGCCCTGACCGAGATGTGGAGCCGGTTCCAGGCCGGGTTCTCGATCGGCGACACGCGGATCCTGCCCTCGGATTTCCTGACTTTCCTGCTGGTCTTTGCCGCGCTCTTCGCGCTGACCCGGTTCATCCAGGCGACACTGCGCGGGACCATCCTGCCGCGCACCCGCATCGATATCGGCGGGCGCAACGCCATCGTCTCGGGGCTGGGCTATGTCGGGGTCTTCGTCGCGGCGCTGGCCGCGATCTCGGCCGCGGGGATCGACCTGTCGTCGCTGGCCATCGTCGCGGGCGCGCTGTCGGTGGGCATCGGCTTCGGCCTGCAGAACGTGGTGTCGAACTTCGTCTCGGGCATCATCCTGCTGATCGAGCGGCCGATCTCGGAGGGCGACTGGATCGAGGTCAACGGCCAGATGGGCTATGTCCGTGACATCTCGGTGCGCTCGACCCGGATCGAGACCTTCGACCGTACCGATGTCATCGTGCCCAATGCCGACCTGATCTCGGGGACGGTGACGAACTGGACGCGCGGCAATCTCGTCGGACGCGTCATCGTCAAGGTGCGCGTGGCGCTGGGCACCGACACCCGCGAGGTCGAGCGCATCCTGCTGGGCATCGCCCGCGCGCATCCGATGGTGGTGCTGAACCCCGAGCCGTGGATCTATTTCTCGGGCTTTTCCGACAACGCCATGACCTTCGAGATCCGGGCGATCCTGCGCGACGTGAACTGGGTGCTGAACGTGCAATCCGACATGAACCACGAGATCGTCCGCGCCTTTGCCGAGGCCGGCATCGCGATTCCGGTGCCCCAACGCGACGTGCGCCTGATCGACCAGACGGCGCCCGGAGTGCCGCACTGAACGCAGAGACGCCGCGACGCCATTTGCACTCGAGCCCCCTTGCACAAGCCCCGCAAGCCCGGCTAGACCCACCCGACGGAGCGGTGGCCGAGTGGTCGAAGGCGCACGCCTGGAAAGTGTGTAGGCGGGAAACCGTCTCGAGGGTTCGAATCCCTCTCGCTCCGCCACTTGCCCCCGCGAAAGCGTTCTCCCGATCCGGCTGCGGCCGGATTTTTCCGTTGTTTTCGAGGGTTATGCGGGAGGGGCTGTTAACCGGCCCCGCTGCTAGGAGGCCCCGAAGCTGTCTCTCGGGGCCGATATTCTCCGGACCTGTTAACCGCCGCGTTTCCGGTGAATAGCCTCAAGTCTTTGCTTTCAAGTGATCTTTTGAAATCCGTGACGCAAGCGAATTGGTAAATCCATCTGGATGGCGGATGGAACAGAGATCGAACGCTGTCCGCTGCGCCGCAGTTCAGCTGCAGCTGGCGACCACTCGCCACAGCGGCCGTTCGTGCTTTGTGCTGAGTCAGCCGCGTGTTAGCATCGCGAAAAAAGCGGTGAGGCGAGCAGTTGGCCCAGAAGTCAGACATCGAATGGACGGACGCGACGTGGAACCCGGTGACGGGCTGCACCAAGGTCGGTCCTGGTTGTGACAACTGCTATGCAGAGCGGTTCGCAGAGCGCTGGCGTGGAATTGCCGGACACCCCTACGAGCAGGGCTTCGACCTGACACTCTGGCCCTCAAGGCTGAAGCAGCCCGTGCTCTGGAAGAAGCCGCGGATGATCTTCGTCAACTCGATGAGCGATCTCTTCCACAAGGACATCGACCGAACATTCATCGACGCGGTGTTCGATGCCATGGAGCAGGCGGATTGGCACGTCTACCAGGTGCTGACCAAACGCAGCTCGCTCATGCGCAACTACGTCCGGGAGCGGTATGATGGAGGGCCGGTCCCTCTCCACATCTGGCTCGGCGTTTCGGTCGAGGACGCCGCGCACACGAGTCGGATCGAGCACCTGAAGCAGATCAATTCCGACGCACGCTTCATCTCGTTCGAGCCGCTGCTCGGACCGATCGGGGATGTTGATCTGCACGGCGTAGCGTGGGCCATCGTCGGGGGGGAGAGCGGGCCTCGGGCACGACCCATGGATGAAAGCTGGGCCCGCCAGCTTCGTGACATCTGCGACCGTGACGATGTGGCGTTCTTCTTCAAGCAATGGGGCGGTGCGCGACCGAAGTCGGGCGGGCGTCTGCTCGATGGTGAAGAGTGGAATGGCTTTCCGTGGAAGATTGTTCCCGAACCCATCATCCGTGCCCTGCAACCCGAGGATGCTTGATGCCACCTCGGATCGAAAACTATCAGGGGCGTGAACAGTCGTTCATCAAGCACCTGTTTCTCAACAAGTACCTTGAATCAGCGGCGTACAAGCTGTTCCAGGGCAGATCGCCGGTCTTCAATTTCGTGGATGCATTTGCGGGTCCGTGGCGGGTCTCGGACACGGACAAATACTCAGACGCTTCGTTTTCTCAGGCGATAGAAACGCTGGATGCTGTCCGCCGGTCGCTACTAGATATGGGGCGCCCGGGGCTAAAGGTTCGTTTCCGGTTCTGCGAGCGAAACCCGGCTTCGGTCGCCAAGCTCCAACAGTTTGCCGCCCAGAAGCCCGAATTCGATATTCGGGTGTTCTCTGGTGCTTTCGAGGACAATCTCGATGACATCCGCTCCGCCTGCTGCGATGGCTTCACTTTTACTTTTATCGATCCGACCGGCTGGAATGTTGAGTCCGGCAAGATCTTCGATTTTCTCCGGAGTCTCAACGGAGAGTTCCTGTTCAATTTCATGGCCGAAGAAGTGAACCGACACGCAGGTTGGGATGGTGTGGCGCAATCGGTCGGTCGCTTCCTAGCGGACCCCGCCTGGAAGGCTGCGTTCGAGGCGCTGCCCGAGGGGGCCAACGAAGCGAAAATCCTGCATCTCTTGAAAGCCAGGATGAAGGAGGCACGGGTCGCGACGTATCTGACGGACATGGCCATCCGGAAGCCTCGTGAGGACCGGATTAAGATGCGCTTGATCCTCGGCACGCACAGTAGTTTCGGCGTGGAGGTGTTCCGAAGAGTTCAGGAAAAGGTGGAAAGGGAGGCGGTTCGCACGCGCCACGCTATCCAGACCGAGGAGAGCGGCCAGTCGCAGCTCTTTCCGGATGATCAGATCATCGCTTTCGAGACTGATCGTGATGGGGTCGGCTGTTCTGCCCACATGGGCTGGGCCACCGAACTGGTGCTTAGCATTGTTGCCGACAGACCTGGGATTGCATTCAGCACGCTTGCCGGCGAGGTTATGGAGCAGGTCCCCGTTCGGACCACGCATCTGAACAAGATCGCGGCGGCAAACAGAAAGGCCGGGTTGCTGCGGTTCAACCTTGCGAATGGCAAGAGAACCCCGAGCCCCGAGACAAAGCTCTGGCTTCCTAGTGCCAACTTTGAATCGGGTTCACCCCGATCATGCAGCTGAGCTTGCCACCTCAGACCTCGAAAATTCTGCTAGGATACGTTGCTCCGCCTCTGCGCAGTATTTTGGGTTAAGTTCAATACCGATTGCACTCCTACCGGAACGAAGCGCAGAGATTGCCGTCGTGCCAGAACCCAAGAAGGGGTCCAACACCACCCCCTCTTCCGGGCAGCCACAAGCGAGACATCGGTCGACCAGTTCAGTAGGAAATGGCGCGCAATGGCTATGTGGGTTCTCTGGGCGGGCAGCTATCCGCCAGATATCCTCCTCTCCATCAAGCGCCTCCCTGTTAAAATAGTACTTTGGCCCCTTGGAAAAGATAAAGACATTCTCGTAGGTACGGTGGGGCCTGTCGTGGGCGGTCGGCTCGCCAAGACTTCCAGGACGCTCCCAAATCACAGCGCTTCGAAGTGTCCAACCTGTTGACTGCATAGCGGTGGCCACGCGCCAAGGAAGACCAATGAGTGATTTTCTCGGTAGGCCTAGGCCGGGACCATCAACCGCGCGTAATTTCTCTCGAGCAAGCTGCCTGCCCGAGTTCTTTTTGTCTCGGCCATGCGGCTTACCCTTCGCATTATAATAGGCGTCGCCAATATTTAAGAAGAACACTCCGTCCGGCCTGAGGACTCGCCTGAGCTCTCTGAATGGCTCAACTAGTGCGCTAACATATTCGTCGATTGTTGCCTCATGCCCGATTTGTCCTTCGCACTCATAGTCCCGCTGCCAAAAATATGCCGGTGATGTTACCGCCGTGTGTACGAGATCAGATGGAAGGGACCGAAGGCCCTCTAAAACGTCGGCGTTCAGGATCTTATAACTCTGATTGCTGCCGACGTGCCCTGTCAGGCTTTGCATGTCCGAACCGGAAGTGCTTGGGACTTCAGGGCCGACCGACGACAGACAATGTCCTTCGCTGTTGTCCGTAGGCTTCGATTTGGCCAGAAAAGCATGCACTGAAGCCTCAGACACTCTAATTTGACCTTTTTTTCCGAGTCTTACATGCTGCAACTCTCCCGTTCTGATCGCCCGACGCAAAGTCGAAAGAGATAGCTTAAGCGTCTCTTCAAGCTCCTGCAGTGTGAAAAAACGCTCAAGCATTTGATACTCCAAGTTGGCCGGCTCCACGCCCAACTCTTGTCACAGATAGCCATTGGTAGTCAATGGTGATCAAGATTGCCGACGTAGCTTACAGCCCAAGGCTGGCTCGGAGGGAAGACACAAGACTTGTCCGATCAAACGCCGATGCCAGAACCACCTCTTGGTTTCCGATACTGGATTGCACTCTCGGCGCGATTCCTTCCGGGAAGAGCACCACAATCTTCGGGTTCATGGTTTCAGCCCCCCAAAGATCGCGAAAATCAGAAATGTAGCCCAACGCCTTATAAACACTGTCACTAATGTATGATCCATCTGCAGTTTTCTTAACCTCGACGAAGATCACGCGTCGACCAGCCGGGCTGTCATGAACCAACATGACGTCTGGCCGACGTCCAACGCCACGAACACCATCGTGTGCGTCAAGTATTTTGAGTTGATACGACTTGCAACCGAGCACTGATACCGGGGACTGGTCGAAGTACACTCGGATGCTTCCAGCTCCCGCTGTGAAAAGTGCGATGTGGTCGCGACCTGGAGCAGCAAGGCCATACTGAGTGGGTGCGCCTAACCCGAGCTCATGCTCTAGGAGATCAAGAACCATGACCAATGCAAATAGTTCAAAAAGATCATCATCACTGACCGGGGCAAGCCAGTTGACTGCCAAGAGCTCGAGAATGTGGCGCCAGCGACTTGTGCGATCTTTTTGTGAGTACCGCTGCCGTCGTGTCGCGAGCACAGATGCGAGCCGGTATGCCGGTAACCGTTGTCTCTGCGCGGCCAGTCGCATCGGCGAATCCAGCCAACGTGGCGGTGGCACCTCTCTAAACCACTGATGGCGCAATGCCTCTTCGCAGCCCTCACGAATGATCGAAAGCTGTGGCAACAGGGCCTTTGAGCCAATAGAGGACTCGACCAGTTTGACTGTCCGCGTGAGGTCATCGACCAACCAACGGACAAGCGCGTTCTCTGGAAGCGCAAAGCTCCGCTGCGGCAGTCTTGTGACAAATTGTGTCGGCAAGAGCCGACCCGACGTTCTGCCAATTGCAGTTAGGTCCCAGCGGGTGTTTCCCCTGAGCATAGGCCCAACAACGGCCGTTTCGCCGACCTTTTCGTTAGCCAGGGAGTCCAACAAAGGCGGAAGCTGTCGTGTGCAGAAGTCGATGTAATCGCTCGAGGTCAGGTCCACAATACTGGCGATGAGCTCTACGCTAGCGTCACTATTTGACAGACGTTCAAGAAACTCTGCTAGAACAGAAGGCTCTACGGGCGTAGCAGAAGAATGGCCAACAGATTTTCCTATATTTGAAAGATGACGTCCCGCTCTCGCAGGATCTGTCACGAAGCTGTGCCATTCTTCGCGAGCAATCACTCAACAAAACCAGTCCAAACTGCGAGGCGGCCTGCAAACGCCTTCAAATCATCTTCTCCAACGTGTTTGCTTACAAGAGCAAGAAAATTTTCGTGCTTGTCTGCACGGCCTTGAAACTGAGGCGCAACATACAAATCGAGAGTAGATGCCAACAGAGAAGCTGTTGATCGGCCTGCATCGAGGGATATTTCACTACGAGCTTGCCGCATAATTGCCTCTGGGATTGCGTAGCCCATGGCCATGTCGATCGATGCTAGCCCAGTAGGTTCCGCGAAGAGGCTTTTGAGTGCGGCGAGGAAGTCAGGACGTGTAGCTGCTAAGCCATCCGCCCCACTACCGGCGCCTGAGTCGAGCAAGTCATTGTAAATAGAGACAGCCGGAATCTCGATTGGAATAAACGCAAACCGCCGGACAAATGCATAACTGAGCCGTTTGAGGCTCGCTTTGTCTGCGTCGTTCATCGACCCGATGAGTCTCCACCAAGACGGAAGCCGAATAATTTCGGTCAGATCATCCCCTGGGGAGCTTTCCGACGCTAGGCGAATGCGGCGGCTCACAGAGTCCCCATTGGCGTTTTGGGACTTCACAAGGTACGGCAGATCGACATCATTCCCACTTAACAATGTGAAAAGTTCGCCGAATGCTTTGTCAATGTCTGCGCGATTGATCTCGTCGATAATTAATGCACGTTGTGCTGACATCGCGTTTACAACAAAACCTGGCAGAAAATCTAGCTGACCCAAAGATGTTAAGGACGGGAAGTAGCCGCCGATTGTGTCGACGGTTGTCCACTGGTCGGTTGCCGCTACCATCGTGACAGGAATTCCCGTGGCTTTGCAGAGTCGACGAGCCAGTTGTGTCTTTCCTGTGCCGGGTGGGCCAGTGAAGATGACGTGCATTCCGGCGCGTAATGCGGCCATAGCGCGGAATGCTGCTTCTTCCATCCCCCTCAGCTCTCCGAGCGCGATCCGAATTTCCTCGGCCTCTACTTCCCAGGTATATTCCGAGGCATCCTCGATGTCCGATGCAACGTTCGCTGAAGGTTGCGTCACGTTAGCGACTGCTGAAGTAGCCGTTGTTGGTATCGAAGGAGGAGGTTGAAGTAGTGAGAAAAGGTTAGCGTCGCTTATGGGGTTCGCATCGAGCGGCAAGGCGTCAAGTGCCGGATCGGGAGTGTCGTCGAAAATGCCTCCAATCAATCCATATTTGTTGAGTTCAAACTCACTGACGAACTCAGCAATCGCGTCCGCATGAGAGGGAACATCATTCGCCCGATAAAACCATGCGGCAAGATTGTGGATTGAAATCGGTACGGTTCCCACCACCTCCGCTCCGCGATTGGCTAGAACGGTTAGAAAATCCGGATGAAAAGACCACAAGTCGCTACTAGCACCACTGCCCTGCACATAGATGAAGGACTTGCCAGTACGCATACGCTGCAAGCTCGTTCCCGCGTAGGCCTTCGGCTTCCAATTCGTTGACCCCTCTTTTGGTGCGCCAAATGGCACATACCACGGTCGCTCTGTCGGTCCGCCCACCGGGTGAAAGTATTGGCGCATCAGGTCGGTTTCTTGTGCGCTACCAAATGCCTTTGATGGGGTCGCGGAAATCGGGACATCAGCCTTAACCATGCCCAAGAAACTCACCAGTGAAGGGTGTGTTCGAGACGGCAGATGTTCGAGCGCGAGGGATACGTGGGCGGCTGTAAAAAATGGCATGGACAGTCTGACCGGGATTGCTCTTGATGCAGGCCACGCCTGATGTCGCAGGATATGGCACCGTCGAGATCAGGGTAGAAGATTGATTCTGTTCGAGCAACCTGGATCATGAACCCGTGGCGATAGCTCTTACATCGACACCGGTTGGGTGTTCCGGAATGTATCCTGCAGCTGCCAGTCTGCGGGGAACGGTTCCCGAAGTGCTTCAAGTGTGGTGCGCGGTCCCTGTTGGCCGTCGAGGATCGTCTCGACGATGTCCGGGGCGAGCAGCGTCAGGCGCAGGACACGGGTCAGGTACGGTGCGGCGATCCCCTCTCGGTCGGCCAGTTCGGCGATGGTGGCGAACTCGCCTGACTCCAGCATGCGTTTCCAGCGGAAGGCGCGCGCCAGCGCCTTGACCAGCGTGTTGTCGGTTCGCCGCGGTTGCGTGGCGCCCTCGGGCAGTTGCATCTCCTTCCGCCCGCCGCGTTTCACGATGCGGAACGGAACGTGGAGGGTCACCGTCTCGGGGATCGGCGTAGCGCGCGTCACGCCGCTTCTCCGATGCTGCCGGTCAGTATCTCGCGCGCAAGGCCGCCGAGACCGTCCATGCGGAGCTGGACGTTCAACCCGTCCATGCCGATGTCCACGCGTTCGACCAGCAGCGCTACGATGCGCGCCTGCTCGGCGGGGAAGAGTTCGTCCCAGAGCGGGTCGAGCTGCTGCAAGGCCGCGCGTGCGTCGGCCTCGGAGATGTCTTCGGCGTGGGTGCGCGCCGCCTTCCAGGTCCCCGCAACAATCTCCGGCTGGCGGAACACGGCGCGGAGTTGGTCTATGACGGCGCCCTCGATCTCGCCCGCAGGCACGCGGCCGACCGGACACGAACCAGCACCATGCTTCAGCACGGTCTGACTGACATAGTAGCGGTAGAGACGATCCCCCTTCCGAGTATGCGTCGGTGAGAACGCGGCGCCATCGGGCCCGAACAGCAGCCCCTTCAACAGCGCGGGCGTGTCGGCGCGGGTGCGTGCGGCGCGCTTCCGGGGGCTCTCTTGCAGGATCGCATGGACACGGTCCCAAATCTCGCGGTCGATGATCGCGTCGTGTTCGCCGGGATAGCTGTCGCCCTTATGCACCGCTTCGCCGATGTAGGCGCGGTTCGAGAGCATCCGATACATGTATTTCTTGTCGATCCTGTTCCCGCGCGGCGTCCGGATGCCGCGCGTGCCGACCTCCCGCGCCAGTTCGGTGCACGACCCGATCTCGAGGAAGCGGGCGAAGATCCAGCGCACATGCGCAGCGGATTCATCGTCGACGACCAGCTTCCGGCTCTCGACCCGATAGCCGTAGGGCGGCACCCCGCCCATCCACATGCCCTTCTTCCGACTGGCGGCGACCTTGTCCCGGATGCGTTCAGCCGTAACCTCGCGTTCGAACTGGGCGAAGCTGAGCAGGATGTTCAGCGTCAGCCGCCCCATCGACGTGGTGGTGTTGAACGACTGCGTCACCGAGACGAACGTCACGCCGTTCCGGTCGAACACCTCGACCAGCTTGGCGAAATCGGCCAGCGAGCGGCTGAGGCGGTCGATCTTGTAGACCACGACCACGTCGACCAGCCCGTCCTCGATATCCTCTAAGAGCCGCTTCAGGCCGGGCCGTTCCAGCGTGCCGCCCGAGATGCCGCCGTCGTCATACTGATCGCGGACCAGCACCCAGCCCTCGGAGCGCTGGCTAGCAATGAATGCCTCGCAAGCCTCGCGTTGGGCGTGGAGCGAGTTGAACTCCTGCTCGAGCCCTTCCTCGGAGGACTTCCGGGTGTAGATCGCGCAGCGCAGCTTGCGGACGACCTTCGATTTTTCGATGGGGTTCGTCATGCTCTGCGACCTCGGTGATTTTTGAGGCCGAAGAACGTCCACCCGTTCCAGCGCGTGCCGGTGACGGCGCGGGCGATGGCCGACAGCGACTTGTAGGGCCGCCCCTGCCATTCGAACCCTTCGGCAGTGACGGTGACGATCTGTTCGACGCCCTGCCATTCCCGCAGCAGCCGCGTGCCCGTGATCGGGCGGTCTCGGTCGGCGCGGATGCCGCGCTTCGCGCGGTCGCCGCCGTCGAGTTCCTCGCCCAGCCGTTCCAGCCGCCGGACCGTTTCGGCCTTCAGCCCGCCATAGGCCAGTTCTTGGATGCGGTATGCCAGGCGGGACTCGAGGTATCGCCGGTTGAACGGCGGCGGCTCGCTGTCGAACAGGTCGCGCCACTGTTTCTTCAGGTCGGGCGTCGGCGTGGTCTTGAGCGCGGCCAGGCGCGCGGGGATGGGATCGGGCTTGTTCATGCATTTCTCCGGTGAGTTGGAGTTGCATGACGGCATTGGTCGGGCGGATAGTGTAGGCAACGTTCTCCAATCTCGTCAGATACTTCGCCCACCTCCCGCATCCGCAACCGAACCAGCCCGAGCGCCAGCAGGCCGCACAGATCGGCGCGGCGCTCTGCGGGCGTCATCTGGTCGGGCGGGAGGGGATTGGGGCGTTTCATGCGGGCCTCGGAGCGGTCGTCTCCTCTGGCCTCTACTCGTCGATGTCGGAAATCGTCCCAGCCGATCCCGCGCAGGTTGATGAATCACGCGAAGGAACGTATCAAGAACACTGGTTTTGCAGGAAAGGGGGATTCGTCGTGGGCGGCAATTTGAAGAAGTTCGTGAACCCCCGGTTCATCAAGACCGTCGATCTCGCCCTGATGAAGCCGCTGCTGGCGCGGCACGAGGGCAAATACAAGGGCTTCTCCGTCGATCTGCTGAACCAGGAGGAGGATGCCGCCCGCGAGGCACTGGAGAAACTGCTGACCGGCGCCCAGGACAGCTATCCCGAGGGGCTGCGCAGCGATCTGCACCGCATCGCGGAACTGGGCGACGCCCGCGGCCTCGAGATCATCCAGGGGCAGGCCGCCCGTCAGGGCGTCGATCTGTTCCCCGATATGAAGACCGGCGACGAGGACGCGCCGAACAAGGCGCATGATCCCAAGCACATCGCCGTCCGGGTGTTTCTGGAGCATCCCGATCTGTTCGACGCGGCCGCCGATCACATGGCCATGCTCACCGCCGACCGCCTCCATGAATATGCCGGGCGGGAACGTGGCGTCGCGATCGATCTGACGGCGGAGAAGGTCGAGGCGTTCCGGACGGCCGTTGCCGCGCTCTTCCGTGACGCCTTTCTCGGGGACTACTGCCGGGTGGGCGACTACGACGACGATGACGAGATCAACCTCGTGGTCAGCCACGGCTCCATGGTTTCGACCATGCCGGTCGTCGAGGGCCAGGTCGAACGGGTCATCAGCGTGCGCCAGATTTCCCACGCCGTGCTGCGATACTCCGAGAACACCGGCATGCTGCGACTGGCCCGCATCCGGAAGGCGCATAAGCCCGAGATCGCGGAACTCTTCGCCTCGATCATCCTCGAAAGGCCCGGCTTCTTCGACGGCGACGATGCGCAGGACCTCTATACCCTGCGCCCGGTCGAACTGGCCGGACCGGGCTTTACCTTCGATGCCGCCTACGATCCGCTGATCGACAAGGTGCTGATCATCGAGGCGGCGGCCGACCTGATGGCGCCCGGCAAGAAGGGGTATCCCCGCGTGGTGCGCACGCTGCGGTCGCGGGATCTCGGCGGTGACGCGCTCCAGCATTTCGGCAGCACACCGGTCTCGTTCGGCGGTGCCTGGAGGCTGGGCGAGCTCGTGTTCCGGATCCTGTTCAAGGGCGACGGCAAGCGCCAGCCGCAGGTCACGGTCAAGCTGCGGCCCCCGGGCGTCGTGCAGTTCCGGCGCACCCAGCACGAGGCGCGGGTGATGAAGCTGATCGAACGGAACGGGCTGATGAATGACCGAGACGATTTTGAGGTTGTTGACGCGGCTGAGTGAGGCTGGCGACGACGCGATCCTGCCCGGCGAGCTTGCCGCGCCGTTCTTCGGTCCGGTCTTCGACCGGCTGCTGGCGAAACGTGTCCTCGTCGAACAGGCGCCGCTTGCCGATTGGGACGTCTGTGATGCCTGCGAATGCGGGCTCCCCTGTCGGCCGATCCGGAAAGCCGGCGATGCATTTCGGGCCGAGTGCCCGCTCGATCATCGACAGGACATCGAACTCACCGAAGATGATGTGCGCGTGTTCCGCATCGGCGCTGATGGGCTGGCATCCGTGATCTGCGCCGCAGCAGGGTTCGCTGCAGCCCCGAAACGCGCCGCGGGGAAGGTCTGGCGGCTCGGCGATACGCCGTCGGGGCGCGCAGTGTTTCTTTCGCTGGAGCCGGCAGCCATGTCCGGCGACGGCATCATCGCATCGTTGCGCCAGGCGGCGCAGGGCGCGGACGTCACGATCCTCGCGCCGCAGTTGCCAGCGGAGGCTGCGCGGCGTCACCAGGATGCGGGCTTTCATCTGGTCGAAACCCTCGCGGTGCTGATGCCTGCTTCGGATGGCCTCGGCGCCGCAATCGACGTCGCGGCATTGGCGCCAATCCCGCTGGCGGAAGTGCTGCGCGTTCGGAGAACGACGGCCGAGGTTCAGTGGGGCGGTCGCTCCGTCATTCTATCGCGTCAAATTTTCCCCGTGTTCGAGCGTCTGCTGGAAAAGGCGCTGTCTCGCGATCAGGTCGCCACCGGATCCCATGTCGAAGGCACGACGGCGCGCGAGGCCAAGGATCTGATCCGCGAGTTGCGCGACGCGTTCAAGGCTGCCGGCTTCACCGATGCCGAGAGCAAGTCCCTGATCGTGACCGTGCGCAACCGGGGATACCGGCTCGGAATTCCTGCAAAAGAGATCGTGGTCGAGGGTTGAACCGGAAATCATGGCTCATCATCGTCCTTGGATGCGACTGCTTGCGAGATCTCATCGATTAGTGCGTCGAATGTCAGTGCGGGCGTCTCGTCGGGCACAAACTTCTGATGTGAAATGAATTCCTTGCGCGCCGATTGGATCAGGGTTGCCGTGATCCGTCGTCCGAGAGTCTCGTCGATTTGAAGATGATGCGGAACCACGCGCTTCTTCTCCTCGCGATCGGGCAGTGTTACGAAACAGGCATTAGGCGTCAGCGGCACAATCATGCGCAACCCGTCGCCCGCATCAGCTCGCGCTCCAAACGTGTCAGGCAGAACGAATAGCGGTGTCGTGGACTTCACGATCGCCCAACGGCTCCACATCACCGGTCGGGAAATTTGATCGTAGAAGGCGTTATTGCGGAACATCGACTCGAATGCCTTTACGGCCATTGTCGGATCATCGGCATATCCTTCGCGAGCGATTACCGGGGCAATCCCCTGCTGTACGGCCTCGATGAAAGAGGGATTTCTGAGCATTTGGACGATCAGGAATCCAACAAAGGATTCGCGCTGCGGCCCATTGAGCGGTTGAGTGTCGAGTAGCATCTCGATGGGCCGCTTCGCATCCCCTTCGAGGAGCGAAAAATAGGCCTCTAGCCAATCACTATAGAGGTTCTTGCCATAACCCCACTCTCCAAAACCGCGCGGCGCCGACATCCATCCTGCCTCGGAGTGGCGCCAACGCAGCACCTTGCCGTCCATTGCCCAGAGATCACGGATGAACCAGCGCGGGATGAAGTGGTTCTTGCCGACCGGCTTTACAGCCAAGGTCGCTGCGCGCGGGTTTTTCTCGCGCTCGATCGCCTTGGCCGATTTCGGCTTCCAACGCTCGTCCATCTTGCGCTTCCAAATTCGCTCGTAGACGAGGTGCGCAGTGCCGGTGATGGTCTTGGCTCCTTCAAGTCCAAGACAGGCATTTCGCTCCGCCACCGGATCGATATCCGAGAGCTCGCGACCTTCGGTACGTTTTTCGATGACGCGCTCGCTCAGCCACAGCAGCAGCTGAGCAAGTTCCAACGCCATATCCTCACGAATGTTGATGTGTAGAGGCTCCGCGTCATCGGATGACAGTTCCAGCATTTCGTTGATGATGCAGTGAACGACTTCGTCCCAGATCGTGCCGAGTGCGTCGACCTGCACCTCGGTGGCGCCCGGGAACCGCTTCACGATCTCGGAACTGCACATTGGAGGGCGACGGGGCTCGAAAGGCAGAGCGCCAGCAGTGGGTTGCTCGCCGCCGGGTGCTTTCATGTTGACCGCCTCATATCTGAATTCCCCATAGGCACTATCTCTACCATGCCAGCCGCCTGCAGATGATCGCTGCGCGAAGCAAGAGTGTCCGTTCTCTGACTCGGATGCCCGCAAATCTCCGGATCGGGCCAACGAAGTCGATGTCCCGCCAAACATTTGAGAGAACCGCCGTCGATAGTATTTTTCTACTGTGGTTTGAGCCGGTTTCTGAGCAAATAGATTGATTTTGGTCGGTTTGGCCAGTCCTTGCCAATGGACCCGCCCACCAAAACCCCACCTTGTTCCCACCCCGTTCCCACCTGCGCGCCGACCGCATCCGGCACCTTGGGCTCATCAGAAACGATGACCGAGGCGCACAGCGATGCAGATCGAACTCTCCCCCGACGACATTGAAACCATCATCCGTGAGGCCGATGCGGCGGCGCAACGGCTGCGGCGCAAGCTGAGCATGCCGGTCTGCGAGCGCGAGGATCTGGGCCAGGACCTCCTGGTCGATCTTCTGCGCCGCTTGCCCTCGTACGATCCCGCGCGCGGCAGCATTGGTGCCTTCGCCAACATCGTGCTGCGCAACCAGTCCTCGCGGATCGCGATGCGCCATCACCGCCAGCGCCGTGCGCAGGGTGGCTCGCTGCTCTCGCTCGAGGTGCCGCTGGGCGGAACCCGCGAGCCGGTCGGCGACACGCTGACCGAGGAGGACGGGCTTGCCGCTTGGCACGGCCAGACCTGCTGCGCCGCCGCTGTTACCGAACTTCACCACGCCCTGCAGGCTGCGCTCGCGCGGCTCCCAGCCGAGGATCGCCGGTTCTGTGCGGCGCTGGCCCATCGACCCGTCACCGCGCTCACGGCCGAGGGTTTCGGGAGCCGGTCCGCGCTCTACCGCCGCCTCGCCGATCTCCGTCACGTCCTCACCGCCCACGGTCTCGGTCCCGCCTGGGACGATCTCGCGGCGGCCTGAGTAGAGGCGAAAGGAGGAGATCATGTTCATGGGCACCACCCCCTTCATCACGGTCCGCGCCCGCCGAGCGCTCACCGAGATCGAGTTCTGCGCCTGGGTGGCGCAGGCCGTGCCGGGCGACCGGCTCGAATACCATCGCGGCTTTCTGGTTCTCGACATCTTCCCGATGTTCGCCCGGTTGCCGGATCAGCAGCGCGCGGAACTGGCACGGCTCGGGTCGCGCGCCTTCTGGGCCGCCGAACAGGGCCTCGTGCACCTGGTGCAGGAGCGCACGGGCCCCGACCAGTTCGCCTACATCGCCGTCGCCCGCCCCAAACCGAAGGCCGCAGCCGTCTCGCTGTCCGCGCTCCTGCTGGCTGAGCAGGAGGCCGCGTGATGACCGCCTTCCAATCCATTTTTCCCGATCATGGAGACCCTTACATGCCGTTCCCCGCGAACACCCCCACCGTCGACGACCTGCCGGGCCTCGGCCTGCAGGACATCGCGCAGTTGCCCGTCGAGTTGTTGGCCATCCTGCAGCGCGAGATCGACGAGCGCATGGCGCGGACCAAGGCCGCGAAGGCCCGCCTCGATGGTGCGCTGACCGTCCGCTACGCCACCCGCGCCGCCGAGGAGCGGCAGGCTGCGGGCAAGGATACTGGCACGATCCGCTTCGACGACGGCGATTTCACCGTGGTCGCCGATCTGCCGAAACGGGTCGATTGGGATCAGGATCGCCTCGCCGCCATGGTCGAGCGCATCACCGCCGCCGGGGACGATCCCGCGCAGTATGTCGACATCGCGTTCAAGGTGCCCGAGCGCAAATACGCCGCCTGGCCCGATGCGATCCGTGCCGGTTTCGAGCCCGCGCGCACCGTCCGTCCCGGCACGCTGAAGATCGAGAT
Organism: Palleronia sediminis; assembly: GCF_004358695.1. GTDB lineage: Bacteria > Pseudomonadota > Alphaproteobacteria > Rhodobacterales > Rhodobacteraceae > Palleronia > Palleronia sediminis. The sequence continues at coordinate 154,720 of NZ_SNAA01000001.1, read as the reverse complement.
CGTCCCGCAGGGGGGCGATCAATGACGGCGCTCGCCCCGATATCGACCCAATCTCAGGATCTGCCCAGCCTGATCGACCGCGCGGCCAGCATGCTCTCAGGCGCGAAGACCGCCGCCGAGGTGCTCGAGGCGCGCGAGGTCGCCGGGCTGGCCTACGACGTGGCGAAACGCGCCGCCCGGCTGCAGCGCGCCAAGAGCGCCCATGACGATCTCGTCGCGGCAGCGCATCGCGCGCAGGCCCACGCGCTCGAGATCGAGGCCCGCGCCAAGCGTCGGCTGGCCGACGAATACGATGCCGCGCAGGCGCGGGGCGAGGTCATGGGGCGCTCGCGGACCTGCGTTGGAGATGACAACGCACCTGCTACCGCCGCCGACCTCGGCTTGCGCCGCGACGAGATCCACGAGGCCCGTCAGATCAGAGACGCCGAAGCCGCTGACCCCGGCGTCGTTCGTCGCGCCCTCGATGACCGCCTCGAACGCGGTGAGGAACCGACACGCGCGGCCCTGCGCAAGATGGTGGTGGACGCCGCAATGCGCGGGCTCCGCCCGCAGCGGTCCGCCAGCCGGCGAAATCCCCTCTACGTCCCGCCGACGCCCGAGCAGGCAGCGTGGCGGCATGTCACCGGCACGTTCCGCGCCTTTGCCGAATGGGCCTCGGACGAGAACCTCGCCCTTGCCCGCAAGGGCATGCGTGAGGCCAGGGACACCCCGTTTCACGACCTCGATGCCACGGCCATCGCCGAGGGGTCTGCAGCTTTCACGACAATCAAGGAGTGGTTCGATGCTCGATAGCCAGTCGGCGGCATTTGCCGAACGTGTCTGGGAGGTTGCCTCGCAGCTTGGCAACAACGCCCCGAAAATCGCCGATGACATGATGGAGGATGCCTTCCCGCTGACCTGCAGCCAGGCGCGGCAGGAAGGTGCGCTGCGGATGCTGCGGACCGGCATCATCACCGAGGTGAAGCGGATCCTGCGCACGCAGGACGATGCTGTGGGCCAGGCCGATTTCGCGGACGTGTGCGAGTCCTTCGCGCCGCTGGTGAAGGATCTGCGCTCGAAGTCCTACTTTGTCGAGTCCGCCGCGGAATACGTCGCCATCCCGCACCTCATCGCCGAGCCCGAGCTGCTCGATGACGCGCGGCGTTTCATGCGCCGCAAGGGCAAGGAATGCCTCGACGAGGCGGATCGTCTCGATGCGCTCTTCGCGGCCGTGACCAGCAACGACCCGGATGCAGCGCAGGCGCGTCAGGAGGTGCTGGCATGACCGGCGGCCTTCCGATCATCAGCGCCGACCAGCGGCTGGCCGAGCCGCGTGGGATCAAGGGCTGCATCTTCGGCAAATCCGGCATCGGGAAGACCTCGCTGCTCTGGACCCTGAACGCATCGACGACCCTGTTCATTGATCTCGAGGCGGGCGATCTCGCCATCGAGGGCTGGGCGGGCGACAGCATCCGGCCGCGAACCTGGACGGAATGCCGGGATTTCGCGGTGTTCATCGGCGGACCAAACCCGGCGCTGCGCGACGAGCAGCCCTACAGCCCGGCGCACTACAGGGCAGTCTGCGACCGCTTCGGCGATCCGGCAGCGCTCGACCGCTACGACACGATCTTCGTGGATTCGATCACCGTGGCGGGGCGGCTGTGCTTCGGCTGGTGCAAGGGCCAGCCCGAGGCGCTGTCGGAGAAGACCGGCAAGCCGGATGTGCGCGGGGCCTACGGGCTCCATGGCCGCGAAATGATCGGCTGGCTCACGCATCTCCAGCACACGCGGGCGAAGAACGTCTGGTTCGTCGGAATCCTCGACGAGAAGCTCGACGACTTCAACCGCAAGGTGTTCCAGCCGCAGATCGACGGCTCGAAGACCGGGTTGGAGCTGCCGGGGATCGTCGATGAGGTGATCACCATGGCGGAGTTGAAGGCCGACGGCGATCCCTATCGCGCCTTCGTCTGCCACACGATCAACCCCTGGGGCTTTCCGGCCAAGGACCGCTCCGGTCGGCTGGATCAGGTCGAGGAGCCTCATCTCGGCCGCCTGATGACGAAGATCCGCGCCCCTGTCGCGCCAGCGTCCAAGCGCCTGACCTACACCCCGCCACCCGCCGATCCGGCGGCTGACGCCCAATCCCAACCGCAATCCTGATCAGAAAAGGAGGTTCCCCATGGGTTCCTGGAACGATTTCAACGACGCGCAGAGCAACACCAACCTGATCCCGAAGGGCACGCTGGCCAAGGTGCGTCTGACGATCCGCCCGGGCGGTTTCGACGATGCCTCGCAGGGCTGGACCGGCGGCTATGCCACGCGCGGCTCGACCGGCGCGGTCTATCTGAACGGCGAGTTCACGGTGACCGAGGGGCAGTACGCCCGGCGCAAGATCTTCACCCTGATCGGGCTCTACAGCCCGAAGGGGCCCGACTGGGCCAACATGGGCCGCAGCCTCGTGCGCGGAATGCTGAACTCGGCCCGCGGGATTTCCGACAAGGACATGTCGGCCGAGGCGCAGGCGGCGCGGCGGATCAACGGCTTCGCCGATCTCGACGGGATCGAGTTCATCGCCCGCATCGACATCGGCACCGACGCCAGCGGCGACGACAAGAACGAGATCCGCAGCGCGGTCACGCCGGATCATCGTGACTATGCTCAGGTCATGAGGACGGCACCGCTGCAGTTCGGCGGACACGGTGCAGCCGGGCATGTCCCGCAGCAGACCGCCCCTGCGGCACCGGCACATCAGCCCGGCCAGCCCGCGTCCGCCCCCGGGTTCGCCGGTCGGCCGAGCTGGGCGCAGTAAGGGGGAGATCGGCCATGCGCCTGCGCCCCCGCCAGAAGACCTTCGTCGAGCGCAGCGTTGCTGCGCTCGCCTCCCGCGGCAACACGCTGGGCGTGGCGCCCACCGGTGCGGGCAAGACCATCATGCTCTCGGCGGTCACCGGCGAGATGATCGGCGGCATGTCAAGGAATTCGGGGGCCAAGGCCTGCGTGCTGGCGCATCGCGACGAGCTGACGGCGCAGAACCGCGCCAAGTTCCAGCGCGTGGTTCCGGGCGTCGCCACATCGGTCATCGACGCCACGGAGAAATCCTGGGGCGGCCAGGTCGCCTTCGCCATGGTGCCGACGCTGGCGCGGGCATCGAATCTGGCCGACATGCCGCGCCTCGACCTGCTGGTTGTCGACGAGGCGCACCATGCCGTCGCCGACAGCTACCGCCGCATCATCGACCGGGTGCGCGAAGCCAATCCCGACGCCCGCATCTTCGGGGTCACGGCGACGCCGAACCGTGGCGACAGGAAGGGCCTGCGCGAGGTTTTCGACAATGTCGCCGATCAGGTGCGGCTGGGCGAACTGATCGCCTCGGGCCATCTGGTGCCGCCGCGCACCTTCGTCATCGACGTGGGTGTGCAGGACGAGCTCCGCTCGGTCCGCAAGACGATGTCGGATTTCGACATGGCGGAGGTGGCGGGCATCATGGACCGCGCCCCCGTCACCGACGAGGTGATCCGCCACTGGAAGGAAAAGGCGGGCGACCGGCAGACCGTGGTGTTCTGCTCCACCGTCGCGCACGCCGAGCACGTCACCGAGGCGTTCAGGGCGGCGGGCGTTTCCGCCGCGCTGATCCACGGCGATCTGGCGGCCGAGACCCGCAAGGCGATCCTCGCCGACTATGCCGCGGGGGACATCCGCGTGGTCGTCAATGTGGCGGTGCTGACCGAAGGCTGGGACCACCCGCCCACCTCCTGCGTCGTGCTGCTGCGCCCCAGTTCCTACAAGTCCACGATGATCCAGATGGTCGGGCGCGGCCTGCGCACCGTCGATCCCGAGGAACACCCCGGCATCGTCAAGACCGACTGCGTCGTGCTGGATTTCGGCACCTCGAGCCTGCTCCACGGCACGCTGGAACAGGATGTCGATCTGGACGGCAAGACCGAAACCGGCGAGGCGCCGACCAAGACCTGTCCTGCCTGCGAGGCGGAGATCCCGCTGGCCGCCACCGAATGCCCGCTCTGCGGCGAGGCGTTCCCGCGCGAGGATCTGGATGCGGGAGAAGGCGGGGCCGCCGCGCCGCTGTCGGGCTTCATGATGACCGAGATCGACCTGCTGAAGCGGTCCAGCTTCGCGTGGGTCGATCTCTTCGGCGACGATGCGGCGCTGATGGCCAACGGGTTCAGTGCCTGGGGTGGCATCTTTTTCCTCGATGGTCGCTGGCACGCTGTTGGCGGCGGCAAGGGCCAGACGCCGCGTTTGCTGGGGGTGGGCGAACGCCCGGTCTGCCTGGCGCAGGCGGATGACTGGCTGAACACCCACGAGACCGATGAGAGCGCATTCAAGTCGAAGGGATGGCTGACACAGGCCGCCACCGAGAAGCAGCTCCAGTATCTGCCACCCGAATGCCGCCATGACTTCGGCCTGACGCGGTACCGCGCCTCCGCTCTGATGACCTTCGGCTTCAACAAGCGCGAGATTCGCCAACTTGTGGGCCGCGCCAGCCCGGACATCGGGAGGGCCGCGTGAGCCATGTCGCGCAAATCGCACCCCCGTCCGCAGCGGCTGCGGATCGACCGGGCCGTGATCGCCTCTGGCATCTGCGGCCGGTGCTCTGCGCCGTCTGCACATCCCGCGCGCGCGGCTTCGGCTGGTTCGATCCGCACCGACCGCGCCCAACCCGCAACCGCCGCTGGTTCTGCTCCATGGGCTGCCAGGCGGCCTTCACCCGCAAAGCGAAAAGAGGACTGAGCATGGTCGATTTCACCGAAGAGGAAACTCAGGCGCTGCCGGCCGTGATGCGCGCGCTTGCGCCCGAGATGGAGCGGATCGGCTGGGACCGCCCGCTGGGCCAGCTGACCCAGAACGACATGCACCGGCTGATCGTCCTGACCGTCGAGGCGTTCCGCGCCGAGATGGCGGAGATCGCCGCCGAGGCGGAGATCCCTTTCTGATGCTGGATTTCAACCCGCGCCCCTCCATGACCGAGCGGATCAACGCGCTGGTCGACGCCGCGCTGATCGCCGAGCGGGAGGCCACGCCGCCCCGGACCTATCTCGGCGCGTCCCGTCTGGGACATGCCTGCGAACGCGCGTTGCAGTTCGAGTTCGCAGGCGCGCCCAAGGACGAGGGCTCGGACTTCGGCGGGCAGACTCTGCGGATCTTCGAGATCGGTCACCAGCTCGAGGATCTGGCGATCCGCTGGCTGCGGGCGGCGGGGCTCGACCTCTACACCCGCAAGGGAAACCGGCCTGATGGAGAGCAGTTCGGTTTTTCCGTCGCGGGCGGTCGCATCCGCGGCCATGTCGACGGGATCATCGCCGGCGCCCCGGCCGCGCTCGGTCTTCGCACCCCGGCGCTCTGGGAATGCAAGACGATGAACGCGAAGAACTGGCGGGCCTGCGTCAAGGACGGGGTCGCCGTCTCCAAGCCCGTCTATGCCGCACAGATCGCGATTTATCAGGCCTACATGGAGCCCTCGGTGCCGGGCATTTCCTCGGCCCCGGCACTGTTCACGGCGATCAACAAGGACACGGCCGAACTGCATCACGAGCAGGTCGCCTTCGATGCCGATCTCGCGCAGCGCATGTCCGACCGCGCGGTGCGGATCCTGCAGGCCACCGACGCGGGCGAGCTGCTGCCCCGCATCGCCGCCAGCCGCGACTTCTTCGAATGCCGGTTCTGCGCCCATGCCGAACGGTGCTGGGGGTTGGCAGCATGAGCGACGACAAGATCATCCACTTCAATCCATGGCGGGATTTCAACGACGCGGCACCGCTGCCCGATCCCTTCGCCGTGGAACCGGATCCCGCGCAGATCGCGCGCTTCGTCGACGTGGTCTTCGGCTATTCCGAGGGACTGATCCCTGTCCGTGGCTTCGTGGACAAGGGTCAGGGCAAGGACGGTCGGCCTCACAACATCTGGATCGACGCGAACGGCGCGGCGCCCGACAAACTCGCCACCTTCGCCGCCTGGGGCGCGCGCGAGGGAGCGGCGGTCTATGTCATTCCCGGTACGGTCGCGGAAACCGGACAGGCGCGTGCCGCCGATGTCCTGCAGATGCAGAGCGTCGTCGTCGATCTGGACGCGGGCGACATCCCGGCCAAGCTCGATCACCTCGTCCTCCATCTCGGCAGGCCGACCCTGATCGTCGAGAGCGGCGGGCGGACGCCGGAGGGGGCGACGAAGCTCCATGTCTGGTGGAAGCTGACCGAGCCCGCGGAGGGCCTTGATCTCGACCGGCTCTGCCAGCTGCGCGGCGAGATCGCGCTGAAAGTGGGCGGCGACTTGCATTTCCGCTCGGCGCATCAGCCGATCCGCGTCCCCGGCACGGTCTATCACAAGGGCGGCCAGGAACGGCTCGTCCTGATCCGTGAAGGCAGCGATCTCGAGTTCGATCTGGCCGACATGCTCGAGCGCGCGGGCGAGATGCCGCCCATGCCCGGCGTCGGCATGGCGACCGCCGAGCCGCGCGAGAAACCCTGCGTGGACGCAGCCCTTACCACACCGGTCCGCGAGGGCGGCCAGGACGCCTGGACGCGGTTCGAAGGCGTTAGCATGGCCATCGGACACTATGTCCGCATGGCGCACGAGGGGCGGATGAGCCGGGAGGAAGCCTGGCGCGCGATCGGCGAATACAACGCGGCGATGATCCGGCCGAGCTGGCCGGAAGACCGTCTCTGGGTCGAATACGAGCGGCTCTGGTCGCTGCACATCGCGAGGAACGGCCCGCCGCTCATTCGGAACGACGGCGCTCCTGCGGCGAGGGAGATCGCCATCTTCACCTTGGGCGCGCTGCTGGACGACGGCACGCCGATGCCCGACGACATAATCGGCCCGCGCGTCCTCACCCCGGGCGGCATGCTGGTGCTCGGCGGCGCGCCCAAGGTCGGCAAGAGCGATCTCGTCATCAGCTGGCTCGTGCACATGGCTGCCGGTGTGCCGTTCCTTGGCTTCACGCCGCCACGGCCGCTGCGCGTGTTCTATCTGCAGGCCGAGATCCAGTACCATTATCTGCGCGAGCGCATGCAGCAGATTGGCCTGCCGCCCGAGGTGATGGCCGCCGCCCGCGAAAATCTTGTTGTCACGCCGAAGCTGAAACTGCTCCTCGATGAGGGTGGCAGCCCGCTGGTCGCGCAGGCGATCCAGCAGGCGTTCCCGGCCGAGCCCGTCGACATCCTGTGCATCGACCCGATCCGCAACCTGTTCGACGGCGGACCTGACGGCGGTGGCGAGAACGACAACGCCGCGATGATGTTCTTCCTCAAGGACCGGGTCGAGGTGCTTCGCGACCACGTGAACCCCGACTGCGGGATCATCCTGATCCACCACACCAAGAAGCTGAGCAAGCATCAGGTGAAGGAGGATCCGTTCCTCGCGCTTTCGGGCGCCAGCGCGCTGCGGGGCTTCTACACGTCCGGCCTCATCCTGCACCGCCCGGACGAGGACGCGTCAGAGCGCAAGCTGGAGATCGAACTGCGCAACGGCCCGGCGCTGCCTACGAAGCTGATCGACAAGGTGCGCGGCCAATGGGTCGAGATCAACCCGATGAACGAGCGCCTCGTGCGCGCCGAGGTGGGCGCCAAGCACGACGCCGAGCGCATGCGCAAGAACGACGTCATTCTCGGCCTGCTCTACGAGGAGGCGCGGCGCGGCAAGCTCTATACGTTCGCCCAGTTTTCCGAAGCCTTCGAGAATACCGGCGGCCTCGGCGGGCGGACCATCGTCCACGACCGGCTCAGCGTTCTCGCCACCAAGGGCAAGGTGAAGTTCATCCGCGGCCCTGCCGCCACGCGCATCGGCCTGGCCGCGGAGCGGAGCAAATACGGCTATCTCTGCGTCGAGGGAATGCTGTTCGGCACGGGCGGCGAGACCGTCGATCCCGACACGGGCGAGGTCACGCCGGAGCTGATCCCGGCGCTGCCCAGCCACTACAAATGCCCGCAGACCGGGGCCGTCCTGCCCGTCGAGAACCCCTCCGTCTGGGTCTATCAGGAGGAGGACGAGGCATGAGAATTCACGCCGTTCCCCGCCGCGAATTCTGGCTCCGCAGCCCCGGATTCTGGCCAGAATCCGCAAATTCTGCTCCCCGTGCGAATTCTGGATTCTGGCTTTTCCGCTTTGTTCTCAGCGGTTTGGAAGGTGCTTTCCAGAATCCGGAAGGGCCTTTCCGAATTCTGCTCCGGATTCTGGAAGTTCTGTTTTGGATCAATGCCTTGGAGCAGATTTCAGAATCCGGAAAACGCCCCCCTAAAGGGGTAGGTGACCTCCCCGCCAAGCGCGGGAGGGTCACCACCTACCCCTGGGCAATTTCAAAGGCTGGATGTCCCGCCCGTCACCCCATCGAGCAGCAACCCGGAAAGGAGCCGATCATGGCCCACGTATCTCTGACCCCGACACCCATGAGCGCCCCGTGCCCCGGCGTGCCGGTCGTTCTCGCCCTCGATCTCGGCACCATGACCGGGTGGGCCCTGCAGGCGGCGGACGGTCTGATCACCAGCGGCACCGTGTCCTTCCGGCCGAGCCGCTACGACGGCGGCGGCATGCGCTACCTGAGGTTCCGGGGCTGGCTCGAGCAGCTGGCGCACGACGCTGGAGCCATCACCGCCATCCATTTCGAGGAGGTGCGCAGGCACGTCGGCACCGACGCGGCGCATGTCTATGGCGGGCTGCTCGCCACGCTGACGTCATGGGCCGAGACTGCGGGCGTCGCCTATCAGGGCGTGCCGGTCGGCACTATCAAACGCCACGCCACCGGCAAGGGCAACGCGAACAAGGACGCCATGATGGCGGCCGCCCGGGCGCGCGGCTTCTCGCCCGCCGACGACAACGAGGCCGACGCCATCGCGATCCTGCTCTGGGCGCTGGAGACCCGGGGAGGTGTGCAATGAGCGGCATGCGGTTCACGCCCAAGGGCTACGGCGGTCACCGCCGCAATCCCGACGAGGTCAAGCGCGACGGCTGGAAGGACCAGGGACTACTGGCCGTCGCCATCGACGACGACCGCCTGACCTGGCCCGAGCGCGAGCTGGTCCGTCAGCTCGGCGAGCGGCTCTACGGCAAGCGGGAACGGGAGGCGCGTCATGGGTGAGTGGACCACAGCGCAGGTGCAGGACCGGCTGGAGCTCGCAGCGGGCGTGATGCGGCAGATGCCGGGCGTGATGCCGCAGGGCTTCTTCAACGCATGGCCCGAGTATTTCCACAGCTTCGCCGACAAGGTCGGTCAGGAGCCGCGGATGCGTCGCCCGAGGCCCAGCCCGCGACAGATCACGCAGGCCGAGGAGGCGATGCTCTGGCTGCGCTGGCTCGAGCCCGAGGATGGGCGCCTCGTCTGGGCCCGCGCCGACGGCATGGCGTGGAAGCCGATCTGCTGGCAGTTCGGCCTGTCGCGCACGGCCGCGACCAAGCGCTGGCAATACGGTCTGGCGGTGATCACTTGGCGGCTGAACGGTCGCGTGCCGTCGCCCCGACGCTCGCAGCAGTTCGTCATCGAAAACGCCAATCGCCTGTCAAGAAAAATCGTCCTCTGAGGAAATTTTCGGGTGTACATCGCAGGGCCTTACACATTTCGTCGAGGCCGTTAGAAAACGAATATGCTCGGGAGAGGAGCGCGCAGGCAGACGCCGCGCCGCTGGCTTCCGGGGTCCAGCGAAGGGTCCAGCCGGGGTCCAATGGGCTAACCCATTGAGTTCTTGGTTCCTTCCTGGCGATATTCGTATGCTGGCGGGCGAAGCGCGGGACATCGCCAGCGACAGGGCCGGATTTTTGGGAAGCCACCCGGAAGCCGGAGCCACGCGCGCCCCGCGCAAACACCAATGAACGCTGGCCTTCCGACCGGACACCGCTGGTGGCCGCTGGACCCTGCGTGGAGTCCGGCCCGGCATCCGGAGTCCGGAAGCCACCGGCATCCACCCGACCGAGGAACCTTTCCCACCATGACGCTGAGCTTCGCCCCTGACGCGATCGAGACGTGGCCGCTGTCGCGCCTCCAGCCCTACGCGAAGAACGCGAAGGCGCATGGCGCGGACCAGGTCGCGAAGATCGCCGCCAGCATGGCCGAGTTCGGCTGGACCGTGCCTTGCCTCGTCGGCGAGGACGGGGAACTGATCGCGGGGCACGGGCGCGTGCTGGCCGCGACGCAGCTCGGCCTGACCGAGGCGCCTGTGATCGTGCTGGGGCATCTGACCGAGGCGCAGCGGCGGGCGTACCGGATCGCGGACAACAAGCTGACGGAACTCGGCACCTGGGACGAGGCGCTGCTGTCGGCCGAACTGAACGACCTGCTGGCCGAGGATTTCGACTTGTCGCTGGTTGGCTTCTCCGACGGCGAGCTCGACAAGCTGTTGGCCTACGTCGCGGAAGACGGCGGTGAAGAAGGTGGCGCCGGGGGCTCCGTGCCACCGGTGACCATTCCCGAACCGCCCCGCAATCCGGCGTCACGGACGGGAGACCTGTGGATCCTCGGTGACCATCGCCTGCTCTGCGGCGACAGCACCAGCGCTGCCGATGTGCGCCGCCTGATGAATGGCGAGCGCGCGATCCTGTTCGCGACCGACCCGCCGTATCTGGTCGACTACGACGGCTCGAACCATCCGACCCGCAACAAGGACTGGTCCGCGTCCTACGGCACGACCTGGGACGACAGTTCGCAGGGCGCGGAGCTCTACGACGGCTTCATCGCGGCGGCTGTAGCGGAAGCCATTACCGACGATGCGGCCTGGTACTGCTGGCACGCCTCGCGCCGCCAGGCGATGCTGGAAGCCTGCTGGGAAAAGGCGGGCGCCTTCGTCCATCAGCAGATCATATGGGTGAAGGACCGCGGGGTTCTGACCCGCTCCCATTACCTCTGGAAGCACGAGCCCTGCTTCATGGGCTGGCGCCGCCCGAACCGCCCGCCGAAGGTGGCCGAGCGGACGCTGCCGTCGACTTGGGAGATGCCGTCCTTCGCCAAGGACGAGCGCCCCGACCATCCGACGCCGAAACCCCTCGACGCATTCGGGATCCCGATGCGCCAGCACATCGCCCGTGGCGGCCTCTGCTACGAGCCGTTCTCGGGCTCCGGTTCGCAGATCATGGCGGGCGAGGCCAATGGCCGCCGCGTCTTCGCGATGGAGATCAGCCCGGCCTATGTCGATGTGGCCGTGGAGCGCTGGCAGGCCGAGACAGGCCGCGACGCGATCCTTGATGGCGATGGCCGAACCTTCGCGCAGGTGAGAGCCGAGCGCTTGGGTGACAAGGCCGAAGCCGCTGCCTGATGGCCGTCTACTACAACGATGCCGATCCCGCGGCCTGCGCCTGGCTGCGGGAACTGATCGCGGCCGGGCTGCTGCCCCATGGCGAGGTGGACGAGCGGTCCATCCTGGACGTGGAGCCCGCCGACCTGCGCGGCTTCGCGCAGTGTCATTTCTTCGCCGGAATCGGCGGCTGGCCTTACGCGCTGCGACTCGCGGGCGTAGCGGAGGATCTGTCCGTCTGGACCGGTTCGCCGCCCTGCCAGCCATTCAGCCAGGCCGGGCAGCGCAAGGGACAGGACGATGACCGCCATCTCGCCCCGACCTTCCTGCAGCTCGTCGCGGCCTGCCGCCCGGAGCTCGTCTTCGGCGAGCAGGTCGCCAGCGCGGCAGTGCTCGGACCGGTTGGCGGTGCGGCTGGAACAGCAACTGAGGTCGCGGCTGGCTGGGCGTGGTTCGATGCTCTGGCGGCTGACCTGGAAGCGGCATCTTACGCCGTCGCGGCGGCCGATCTGCCGGCTGCGGGCATCGGCGCGCCGCACATCCGCCAGCGGCTGTTCTTCGGTGCCTTCGCCCTGGACGCAGTCACTCGCTGGTTGGGCGACGGCCTCGGCGCGGGATCACAAGGACGGAACGGAATGCCGGGCGGTGCCGATCAATGCGCTGCTCGGCCGGCAGGTCTGGCTGGCGGGTTGGCCGACGGCCATGGCGGGCTCGCCCGCAACGGACCGATACAATGCAGCCGGCAACACCGATGCGAGCCGCAGGACGGTGAAGCTGGTGGACTGGTCGATGGTGCCGACCCTGCCGGGGCCGATGCGACGGACGGCGTCTGGCGAGATCCGGACTGGCTCCTCTGCCGCGATGACCGCTGGCGGCCCGTTGAGCCCGGAACATTCCCGCTGGCTGATGGGATACCCGGTCGCATGGGGCTGCTGCGGGGCTACGGCAATGCGATCGTTCCGCCGCTCGCGGCGGAGTTCGTGACGGCCTTCATGGAGAGCCTGCGATGAAGCAGAGCCGGACCATGTCGATGGTCGAGGCCGCGGCAAACGTTGTCGTCGGCTACGTTTTGGCCATCGCCACGCAGATCGTCGTATTCCCGTGGTTCGGGATCGAGACGGGGCTCCCGGAGCATCTGACGATCGGCATCGCCTTCGTCGGCGTTTCGCTGGTGCGCGGCTACCTGCTGAGGCGGCTGTTCGAGGCGATCCGGATGCGGAGTGTAGAATGAAGAACCGCCGCCCGGCGATGGGCGGCGGCAACTGTCCGTTTCGGTGCGGAGTGTCAGTCACGGATGGCGTAGACACGCCCCCTTCCGTCGACCTTCTCGGAGGTGATCGTCAGGCCCAGCTTCTTCTTCAGCGCGCCAGCAAGCGCGCCTCTCACCGTGTGCGGTCTCCAGTCCAAAGCCGCGACGATCTCCTCGATGGTCGCGCCCTCTGGCGCGCGCAGCATGGCGATCAGCGTGGCTTGCTTGGTGCCCTCGCGCGGCGTGCGCGTCTTGGGCGCGGTCTCGGAGGGGGTGTTCGGTGCGGGCTCCTCGGTCGGCGCTTCCGTCGCGACCGCAGGCGCGGCGTTCGCGTCCTCGGGCTCGATCCCGATGGCTGCGAGGCCTGCGTCGGTGGCAACCAGCGTGACGCCGTGGCCGTCGCCGGTCTCGCGCCACATGGGCTCGCCCTTGCGCGTGTTGGCGTCGACCTCTTTGAGGAACCCCTTGGCGAGCATTGCACCGACCACCTTGGCGGCAGCGCCGCCGCGCAAGCTGTCGGGGAGCGGCAGGGCGATGCGGTCGTCGCGCTGTGCGGCGGCGCTGAGGATGATGGCTTGGGTATCGGAAAGCTTGGTCATGGGGTCGTCTCCGTATTCGGGCCCGCGTCATGCGGCACCTTCTACGACCCCGAGCCGCGCAGGGCGCGCGGCGGGAGTTCCGGCAGCGCCGGAGATCAGCGGGCGTGCTCGCCCTCGCCGAAAGCGCTGTCGGTGATGCGCTTCAGGAGGCTGGCGTAGTGTTCGAGGGTGCCGACCATGGCCCAGCCCACCTCGTCGGGGTGGCAGTTGAAATGGTCGTCGCTGAGGGCCTGCAGGCGGGCGAGCATCTCGTCGATTTCGGCCTTCTTGCTGATGAAGGCGGCGAGCGCGGCTTCCTTGTTCCGGCGCGCCTTCTCGGCGCGGGCCTCAAAGCGCGGGGTGGTGATCGGGTTCAGGCGGGCGGTCATCGTGGTGGCTCCGTGGTGAGTTGCATCGTCTTCGTGGGATCACGTTCCCTCTGTCCGCGACGCTTATCAACTCGATAAGCGCATGATCTTGAATGATAATCGGAGCCGTCGATGCAGGGCATGAGCGAGCGCCAGTACGCCGCGCATGTCGGGCTGTCGCGGGGCGCGATCCAGAAGGCGAAGACGGCCGAGCGGCTGGTCCTCTATCCCGACGGCAGCATCAACGCGGCCGCCAGCGACGCCCGGCGTGCCGAGACGACGGACCCGTCGAAGACGAGGAAGCCGCCCGCGCCGAAGCTGAAGCCCGTCCCCGAGGCGGCGGTGGCCGCCGTCGGCGACACGCTGCGCGAACAGGGGCTGGCGGTCCCGGCGGTCGGCGGCGGCACGACCTTCCTCCAGGCCAAGACCGCGAACGAGGTGCTGAAGGCGCAGGAGCGGCGCATCCGGCTCCAGAAGCTGAAGGGGGAGTTGATCGAGCGGGCCCGCGCGCTGGCGCTGGTGTTCCGCCTGGCGCGGGAGGAACGGGATGCATGGGTGAACTGGCCTGCACGTGCGGCGGCGCTGGTGGCGGCCGAGCTCTCGGCCTCGTGCAGCGACGCGACAGGCCAGCAGATCACCGTGGAGCCGGCCGCGATGCAGAAGGTCCTGGAGAAACATGTACGCGCCCACCTCGACGAACTCGCCGAGGTCCGGCCCGACTTCCGGTGAGAGCGGCGATGGCCTGACGGATTTCGACGGCGCGGGCGAGATCCTGCGCGCCTGGGGCAACGGGCTCCGGCCAGACCCCGACCTGACCGTTTCGGAATGGGCGGACCGGCACCGGATGCTCTCGGGCCGCGCCTCGGCCGAACCGGGGCGGTATCGCACGGTGCGCACGCCCTACATGCGCGAGATCATGGACCGGCTGAGCCCCGGCGATCCAACGCAGCGGATCGTGTTCATGAAGGCGGCGCAGGTCGGCGCGACCGAGGCCGGCAACAACTGGATCGGCTTTGCGATCCACCAGGCGCCGGGGCCGATGTTGGCGGTTCAGCCGACGGTGGAACTGGCGAAACGCAACTCACGACAGCGGATCGACCCGCTGATTGATGAGAGTCCGGAACTGCGCGAACGGGTCAAACCGGCACGATCCCGCGACGCGGGCAACACCATGCTGTCGAAGGAGTTTGCGGGCGGCATCCTGATCATGACCGGCGCGAACTCGGCGGTCGGGCTGCGCTCGACGCCAGCGCGCTACATTTTCCTCGATGAGGTCGATGCCTATCCGGCCTCGGCCGATGAGGAAGGCGATCCGGTGACGCTGGCAGAAGCCCGGTCACTGACCTTCGCGCATCGGCGCAAGGTCTTCCTGGTCTCGACGCCGACGATCCGGGGGCTGTCGCGCATCGAGCGGGAGTTCGAGGCCAGTGATCAGCGGCGGTTCTTCGTGCCATGTCCGCATTGTGGCCAGCAACAATGGCTGAAGTTCGAACGGCTGCGCTGGCAGAAAGGCCACCCCGAGACGGCGGAATATCATTGTGAGGGCTGTGAGACACCCATCGCCGAACACCACAAGACGGCGATGCTGGAGGGCGGCGAATGGCGGGCGACCGCCAAGGCCGCCGATCCGACGACGGTCGGGTATCACCTCTCAGCGCTCTATTCGCCGATCGGCTGGCTGAGCTGGGAGCGGATCGTGCGGGCCTGGGACGCGGCACAGGGGTCGGACGAGGCGATCAAGGCGTTCCGTAACACCATCCTCGGCGAGACATGGGTCGAGACCGGAGAAGCCCCCGACTGGCAGCGGCTCTACGACCGCCGCGAGCGCTGGACATCCGGCACTGTGCCCGCGGGCGGGCTGTTCCTGACCGCAGGCGCCGACGTGCAGAAGGACCGGATCGAGGTCGATGTCTGGGCCTGGGGGCGTGGACTTGAGTCGTGGCTCGTCGATCACGTCGTCATCGAGGGTGGGCCCGACCGGCACGACGCATGGTCGGAACTGACGGCGCTGCTCGACCGGTCCTGGCCGCACGAACGCGGCGCGCATCTGCGGATTGCACGGCTCGCCATCGACACCGGCTACGAGGCCCCGGCCGTCTATTCCTGGTCGCGGGCGCAGGGGTTTGGGCAGGTATCGCCGGTGAAGGGCGTCGAGGGGTTCAACCGCTCGAGCCCGGTGTCGGGCCCGACCTTCGTCGACGCCACCGAGGGCGGCAAACGCCTGCGGCGCGGTGCCCGGCTCTGGACCGTGGCGGTGTCGACCTTCAAGGCCGAGACCTACCGCTTCCTGCGGCTGGCGCGTCCGACCGATGAGGACATGGCCGACGGGGCGGCATTCCCGCCAGGCTCGGTGCACCTTCCGCACTGGGTCGAGAACGAATGGCTGAAGCAGTTCGTGGCCGAACAGCTGGTGACGGTGCGCACCAAGCGCGGCTTCGCCCGGCTGGAATGGCAGAAGCTGCGCGAGCGCAACGAGGCGCTGGACTGCCGGGTCTATGCCCGCGCCGCCGCCTGGATCGCGGGCGCGGACCGCTGGCCCGACGAGAAATGGCGCGACCTCGAGGATCAGCTCGGGGCGGCCCCCACCGACACCGATCCCGCGGGGCAGATCAACCGGCCGGGACAGACCCCGCAGGGCAAGCGCCGCTCCGACTGGCTCGGGCGGCGCGGAGGATGGTTCTGAACATGGCAGACTGGACGGAAACCGAGCTCTCGGCGCTGCGCCGGGCCTATGCCAGCGGCACGACCCGGGTGAGCTATGACGGCAAGTCGGTGGATTACGGCTCGGCCGAGGACCTGCTCGCCCGCATCCGGACCATCGAGCGCGCCATCGCGGGGGCCACGCGGCCGCTGCCGGTGGCCGGGCTTGCGGGCTTCTCGCGCGGGGATCGCTGATGTCGGCGACCTGGTTCGACCACGCCATCGCCACGGTGGCGCCGCGCATGGCGGCTCGACGCGTGATGGCGCGTCAGGCTTTCGAGAGCCTGACGCGGGGCTATGACGGGGCCGCGCGCGGGCGGCGGACGGAGGGCTGGCGCGCGCCGGGATCCTCGGCCGACACCGAGATCGGCGTGGCCGGGGCGCTGCTGCGCGACCGGATGCGGGATCTGGTGCGCAACAATCCGCATGCGGCCAAGGCCGTGGCGGTGCTGGTCAACAACATCATCGGCGCGGGCATCATGCCGCGCGCCGCCAGTGGTGACGACACGCTGGACCGCACGGTCGACGCGCTGTTCGAACGCTGGACGGCAGACTGCGACGCCGACGGCCAGCTGGACTTCTATGGGCTCCAGACCCTGATCTGCCGCGAGATGGTCGAGGCGGGCGAGGTGTTGGTGCGCCGCCGCCCGCGGCGATCCTCGGACGGCTTGCCGGTGCCGTTGCAATTGCAGGTGCTGGAGGCTGACTTCCTCGACGCCACGAAGTCCGGAGCCCTCGGCGCGGGACGCCTCGTGCAGGGGATCGAGTTCGATCCGGTCGGCAAGCGCCGAGCCTACTGGCTCCATGCCGAACACCCGGGCGATGCCTATGGCGCCTTGCAGAATGGGTTGCAGAGCCGCCCGGTCCCGGCAAGCGAGATCGCCCATGTCTACGAGAAGCAGCGCACGCAGGCGCGCGGCGTCCCGTGGGGCGCGCCGGTGATCCGCAGCTTGCGCGATCTCGACGATTACGAGGTGGCCGAGCTGGTCCGCAAGAAGACCGAGGCCTGCGTCACCGCCATCGTCTTCGGCGATGATGAGGCCCAGCAGGGCATCGCGCCCTCCGTGGTCGACGCGGATGGAAACCGCGTCGAGCAGTTCGAGCCGGGACTGATCGCCTATGCCCGCGGCGGCAAGGACATCCGCTTCAACCAGCCCTCGGCCACCGGCGGTTACGGCGAATACAAGCGGGCGAGCCTGCACACGATCTCGGCGGGCTTCCGCGTGCCCTACGAGCTGCTGACCGGCGACCTCAGCCAGGTCAACTATTCCTCGATCCGGGCGGGGCTCGTGGAGTTCCGCCGCCAGATCGACGCCGTGCAGTGGCAGCTGTTCATCCCGATGTTCTGCGCGCCGGTCTGGCGGTGGTTCACCGAGGCCGCATGGGCGGCGGGGCAGATCCCGTCACCGACCGTGCCCGTCGAGTGGTCGCCGCCAAAGTTCGAGGCGGTCGATCCGCAGAAGGACGCGATGGCGAACCTGCTTGCCATCCGCTCGGGCACCATGACGCTGGCCGAGGTGATCGCGCGGCAGGGCCGCAACCCGGACGCCGTGCTGGCCGAGATCGCCGCGACCAACGCCAAGCTCGACGCGCTGGGTCTGGTGCTCGACAGCGATCCCCGCCGCGTGACCAAGACCGGCAGCGCGCAGACCAGCGATCCGGCCACCGATCCGGATGCTGACGAACCTGCCGACGACCCCTCCGCCGACGCGGAAACCGATCCGGCACAGGCCGACCAACAGGACTGACCTTCATGGACACGATGATCGAACTGCCGGCCATGCGCCGGTCGGCGGAGCTTGCGCCGAACACGGCCGATGCCGACAGCCGCACCGTCGAGGTGGTCTGGTCGGCAGGCGCGCGCGTCCGCCGCGCGACCTTTTTCGGCGAGCCCTATGACGAGGAACTGAGCCTCGATCCGGCCCATGTCCGGCTCGACCGGCTGAACGCGGGCGCGCCCTTCCTGAAGGTGCATGAGCTTGACACGCTCGATGCAGTGATCGGCTCGGTCGTGCCGGGCTCGGCGCGGATCGAGAACGGACGCGGCATCGCGCTCGTGCGGATCAGCGAGCGCGCCGATGTCGAACCGATCTGGCGCGACATCCAGGCCGGGCACATCCGCGCGGTCTCCATCGGCTATCAGGTCCACCGCTTCGAGGTCTCGAAGCCCGAGGCCGCCCGCGAGCTTTGGCGCGCGGTGGACTGGACGCCGTTCGAGGTTTCCGCCGTCGCGGTCGGCGCCGACCCCGCCGCAGGCTTCCGCGCCCAGCACCCCCTTCACGACTGCGTCCTCCAACGCCGGGACGCCCCCACAGAGCAAGGAGCATCCCCGATGACGGACAAGACCCAGACCCCTTCGCGCGACGCCGCAACTCCCGCCACCACCCAGCTGACCGAGCCGGTCGAAACCGAGGACACCCCCATGACCGAGCCGAAACCGGCTGCGCCCGACCCGAAGGTCGCCGGAGTCGAAACCCGCACGCAGCCGAAGCTTCAGAATACCGATGCCCCCGCTGCGCCCGACACCGAAGCGGTTGCCACCCGCGCCCGCGAGGCCGAGCGCGACCGCGTCTCCACCATCTACGACCTGGCCGGGCGGCTGAACCTCGAGCGCGGCTTCGCCGAGGATCTGGTGAAACGCGGCGTCAGCGTCGACGAGTCCCGCCGCCTGATCCTCGATCAGGTCGCCGCGAAATCCGACGAGACCCGGACCTTCAGCCATGTCTCCGTCCCGCTCGGCGGTCGGGACGAACACATCACCCGCCGCGACGCGGTGGCGAACGCGCTGCTGCACCGCTACAGCCCGACGCTGTTCCAGCTGGAGGACGCCGCGCGCCAGTACCGCGGCATGACGCTGCTGGAACTGGCCCGCGAAAGCCTCGGCAATGCCGGGGTGAACACGCGCGGCCTGTCGCGCGACGAGGTGGCGACGCGGGCCCTGCACTCGACCTCGGACTTCCCCGAGATCCTGTCGGCAGTCACCAACAAGACCCTGCGTCAGGCCTACGAGGCCTATCCCCGCACCTTCATGCTGTTCTGCCGCCAGGTGCTGGCCACCGACTTCAAGGCGATGCACCGGGTGCAGCTGGGCGAGGCCCCTCAGCTTCTGGAAGTCGGCGAGAGCGGCGAGTTCAAGCGCGGGACGCTCGGCGAGAGCAAGGAGAGCTACAAGGTCAAGACCTACGGCCGGGTGGTCGCGATCACCCGCCAAACGCTGATCAACGACGATCTCGACGCCTTCACCCGGATCCCGGCGATGTACGGCAACTCCATCGCGCAGCTGGAGTCGGACGTGGTCTGGGGGATCATCACCGCCAACCCGGCGATGGCCGACGGAAACGCGCTCTTCCACACCACCCACAAGAACCTCGCGGGGACCGGGACGGCGCTGGCCGTCGAGGCGGTGGGCGCGGCCCGCGCGGCGATGGCGAAGCAGACGGGGCTCGACAAGAAGACGGTGCTGAACGTCCGACCCGCCTTCCTGATCGTGCCCGCCTCGCTGGAACTGAAGGCCGAGCAGATGGTCGCCCAGAACCTCGTCCCTGCCGCGACGTCCAGCGTGGTGCCGCAATCGATCCGGACGTTGGCGCCGATCAGCGAGCCCCGGCTCGACGCCGCCAGCGAGACCGCCTGGTATCTGGCGGCCAGCCCGAACCAGATCGACACCATCGAGTACGCCTATCTCGAAGGCCAGCAGGGCGCCTACATCGAGACGCGCAACGGCTTCGACGTCGACGGCGTCGAGATCAAGTGCCGCCTCGATTTCGGCGCCAAGGCCATCGACTGGCGCGGCCTCTACAAGAACCCGGGCGCGTAACCCGCACCCCATGCCGAACCCTGACACGCGGGCGGTCCTGACGGGCCGCCCTTCGTCTTTCCACAAGGATCCTCCCCATGAAAAACTTCGTCCAGCCCGGCAACACCATCACCCTGACCGCACCCTATGCCGTCGCCTCCGGCGATGGCCTGCTCGTCGGCTCCATCTTCGGCATCGCCGCGGGAGCGGCCGCCCTCGGCGAGCCCGTCGAGACCGCGCTCGTCGGCGTGTTCGACATCACCAAGGTCGGCTCCCAGGCCTGGACCGTCGGCGCCAAGGTCTATTGGGACGGCACCAACAAGCGCTGCACCACGGTCGCGACCGACAACACACTGATCGGCGTGGCCGTCGAGGCGGTGGCGAGCGGCGCGGGCGACACCATTGGCCGAGTGCGCCTGAACGCGACGTTCTGATGAGCGCCTTCGCTGCCGCCGTGGGCGCGCTCTTTGCCGATCCCAATATCGGCCGGGACGCAATCTACATCGCCGACGGCGGCGCGCCCGTGCTGGTGCGTGCCGTCGCCCGGCGCGCGGATGTCGTCTCCGACTTCGGCGATGCCCGGCTCTGGTCCGAGACCACCCGGATCGACCTGCGC
This sequence comes from Palleronia sediminis, assembly GCF_004358695.1. Classification (GTDB taxonomy): domain Bacteria; phylum Pseudomonadota; class Alphaproteobacteria; order Rhodobacterales; family Rhodobacteraceae; genus Palleronia; species Palleronia sediminis. Next base: position 134,203 of record NZ_SNAA01000001.1, on the reverse strand, counting down.
GTCGCCGAGGTGGCGAGCCCGCGTCCGGGCGATCGCATCGAGATCGACGGCGACGCCTTCCTCATCCAGGGAGAGCCGGTTCGCGACCGCGAGCGGCTGGTCTGGACCGTGGATCTGAGGCCCGCGTGAAACTGAAGCTCGACATCGATCCAGACATCGTCGCGATGATGGCGGCGGAGGTGGCGGCGGGCGAACGCGCGGTGACAGCCGCCATGCGCGAGGCCGGGACCGGGCTGAAGACCGCGTGGAGGCTGCAGATCACCGGCGCGGGGCTCGGGCCCCGGCTGGCCAACTCGATCCGGAGCCAGAACTTCCCGAGGTCGGGCGAGAGCCTGGACGCGGCGGCGCTGGTCTGGTCGAAAGCTCCGGTCATCGTGGGCGCGCATGACACGGGGCCGCTGATCCGCTCGAAGAACGGGTTCTGGCTGGCGATCCCGCTGCCAGCTGCTGGCAAATCCCTGCGCGGCGGCCGCATCACGCCCGGCGAATGGGAACGACGGCGCGGCCTGCGCCTGCGCTTTGTCTATCGTCGCACCGGCCCGAGCCTGCTGGTGGCGGAGGGGCGGCTGAACACGAAGGGTCAGGCGGTGGTGTCGCGCTCGAAGACCGGGCGCGGAAAGGTCACCGCGCCGATCTTCCTGCTGGTGCCGCAGGTCAAACTGCCGAAGCGGCTGGACCTCGCACGAGATGCAGACCGGGCGTTGGACAGCGTGCCGGGGCTGATCGTGGGGAACTGGGTGGAAGGACACGTGTAGTCGACAAACGCGTACTTCAGCCTTTTTCGCTCTTCCGGTGGGTGGATCCCATTCGGAGGCTTTGGTTTCCCCCGGAGCCAGAGCGCCGCGATTATGAACGCTTAGTAGGCTTCGGCAAGCTACGCCAGTCGAGATACCCAGCATGCACGGGTTTGGTGAAAAAAGGTGACGAGAAATCCAAAGCGACCACACGCGACGGTCGGCCCTTCGGTGCCGTTACCTCTCGACGCTTATACTTCTCCGGATTGTTCTTGGTCTTGGTCATCAATTTTGCCTCAGAACTCCCTCTATGTCGCGACGAGTCATCCTCGGGCGGCACAGATCCCGCTTTCTGCGCGGCTGTCCACCAGCTGCCGTCGTGGTAAACTCCGTCGAACCATCTTGGTTCACCACGAAGCACTTCTGAGTTCCAGCTTCGTTCTTAGTCCACATCTTGTTAACAACGCCCTTCTCCAAACGCCAGTCTAAACTGTCATCGACGGCGGCGAGGGCATTAGCCACCGCGAGCGCGGAACTGAATCGAGCGTCAGGATCGGGTTCAAGACACTTGGTGATCACGCGTCGCAACCGCATCGGTACGTGCTCATGAAAGGCTTGCCGGTCTGGGAACGTCCCTGCCTGGATCTCTGCCGCCAAGGTGGCCACATCAAGTCCACCGCCTTGCGTGAATCGCGCGAACTGGAAATTAAACGCATCGTTGCCAATCGCCATGCGATAAAGGGTAAGGCCGACTTGATAAATATCGAACCGCAGATCGAATGGTGGTTGTCCTGTCGCTTCCGGAGGTGCCATGCGGATGTATAGTCCATTCGGAACTGCGACTCCCAGATGCACTTGCTTGGCGAGACCGAAGTCAGAAAGCATCGCCTCACCTCTATTTGAAAGCAAAATATTGTCAGGCTTTATATCGAAATGAATTAAGCCCTTGCTATGAATGTTGTGCAATCCACTTAACAACTGGCAGCCTAGGCGAATGATCTCACGTGTGGTCAAATGGGCGGCTTCCATGATACCCTTGACCGACCCTCTTCTGTAAAATGGCATCGCAATGTAGACGTTATCTGCGTCCTCGCAGGCATAGTGAATTTGCACAACATTCTGATGTGCCGTTGCATAAAGCGACTTTGCTTCATCAAAAAATTCGCTCACGTCGCGTAGTTGTGCTTTGGCTATGGTCTTCATGACGATTTCAGCGCCAAGCTGCACATCATTGACTACCCAAGTCGTTGAATTTCTACCGTCGGCGCCAATTTCACGGAGCTCCTCGAAGGCCAGTTCAGCTCTCTTGTAAGGCTTAAGCATTGACCGCCCCCTTTGCGCAAAGGACTGCTTCACGCTCCTCCTTGCTCATTTTGTCCCAATTCTCAATGTTTGGGTCTTGGTCACCGTCTACCAGTGGTTTGAATTCAGTTCGCGGAAGCCCGAGACGCGACATGATAGATGATACATGACCGATGTAATAAGACTCTAGATCACTACTTGCGAAAGACTCCTGAATGACACCTTCCATTTCGATACGGCTGATGTTCATGCGTTGCGCGCTCGGCTCGGTAGTCCGAATGCCTGCACGATGCACACCGTACTCGCGCAAAATATCTAGAAGATTGCTTCGCACGTATTTCAATGCATCAGGTGTATCGAACGCTACTGGTATTAGGATCGCGTCGAGATTAACGACTTCGTCATTATCAGAATCATAGACGGCAAATGTCACAGCGCCGGGTGATACGCGTATACCAATTGTGATCATGTAAACTCCGCAATTTTCGACCATTGGGCGGCATTTTCAGTTGTCTTGCAACCCCTTCTTGACCGAAGGCCTGGTCCAGCAGCCTTCGGGTCCCGGCTCTCCTAGGATAAATAGAGGGCATGCCTTGCGGGAAGCTCCCTCACAGTAGGACAGACCGCTCAAGACTAAGTCTTGCCCTGCGCCAGTACATCGAGGTGTTTAGGTCGCATGCCCACCCCCCGCGAAACAATCCTCACCGCGCTGCACGCGCGGCTGTCGGCGCTGCCCGCCACCGCCCTGCGCGGTGAGGTGCTGCCCGATCGCGTGCCGTCCAACGGCCTGCTGATCCTGCGCGACGGCGAGCCGGGGGATCCGGAGGTGACGCTGTCGCCGCTGGCCTACCACTACCAGCACCGCGCCGAGATCGAGGCGGTCGTGCAGAGCGCCGACCGTGACGCCGCCTTCGACACGCTGACTGCCAGTATCGGCTCGGCACTCGCTGTCGACCGAACGCTGGGCGGGCTCTGCGATTGGGTAGAGGCGCAGGCTCCGCGGTCTGTCGATCTGCCGGTCGAGGGTGCGGCCAGCCTGAAGGCCGCCGTGATCCCGGTGGTGCTGCACTATTCCACGGCCGATCCGCTCGGCTGATCCCGACAACCCGAGGAGAACACCATGGCACGAGCCCAGGGGGCGCGGGCGCAGATGGCGCTTGCGTTCGAGACGACCTATGGAACGCCGCCTGCCAGCGGCTTCACCCGCATGCCTTTTGCCAGCACCTCGCTCGGTGCCGAGCAGCCGCTGCTGAACTCGGAGTTGCTGGGCTACGGCCGCGATCCGCTGGCGCCGATCAAGGATGCCGTGACGGCCGACGGCGATGTCGTGGTGCCGCTCGACGCGGAGGCATTCGGCTTCTGGCTGAAGGCGGCTTTCGGCGCGTCCACGACCACGGGCGTAGAGGCCCCGTACACCCACGAGTTCCAATCCGGGTCCTGGACGCTACCCTCGATGTCAATCGAGACCGGAATGCCCGAGGTGCCACGCTATGCGATGTATTCCGGCTGCGTGCTCGACCAGATCACTTGGCAGATGCAGCGCTCCGGCCTGCTGACGGCAACTGCGCGGCTGGTGGCACAGGGCGAGACGGTCGGCACGACCACCAGCGCCGGGACGCCGGCCGCGCTGGAGCTGAAGCGCTTCGGCCATTTCAACGGGGCGATCACGCGCAATGGCACCGCCCTCGGCAACGTGGTCTCGGCCGAGATCACCTATGCCAACAACCTCGACCGGATCGAGACCATCCGCTCGGACGGCCGCATCGACGGCGCCGACCCGTCCATTGCCGCGCTGACCGGCCGGATCGAGGTGCGCTTCGCCGACCAGACGCTGGTGACGCAGGCGATCAATGGCGACGCCTGCGAGATGGAGTTCGCCTACGTCCTGCCGTCCGGCGAGAGCTTCACCTTCACGGTGCACGCCGTCTACCTGCCGCGCCCGCGGATCGAGATCTCCGGGCCGCAGGGCGTTCAGGCGACATTCGACTGGCAGGCCGCCCGCGACAGTGTCGTTGGCCGGATGTGCACCGCGACCCTGATCAACGAGATAGAGGTGTATTGAGGATGCTGACGCTCGACCTGACCAACGCGCCGCGCTGGCACGACCTCGCGCCCGGCGTCCGGGTGCAACTGCGCCCACTGACCACGGCGCTGATGGTGGCGACCCGCAGCGACCCGGCCGTCGAGACCGTGCCCGAGGACGCCTCGGACGAGGAGCGCGCCGTCGCCTTCGCCAAGGCGCTCGCGCGCCGCGCGGTTCTCGCCTGGGAGGGCATCGGCGATGCCGATGGCAACGCGATCGACCCGAGCCCGGAAGCCATCGATGCTCTGCTCGACGTCTGGCCGATCTTCGAGGCCTTCCAGCTGACCTACGTCTCGAAGGGCCTGCTGCTGGAACAGGAAAAAAACGCCTCCGCGCTCTCGCCGAATGGTCCTTCGGCGGGGGCGACCGATACTGCGAAGCCTGCGCGCAAACCTGCCCGGACTGCCCGGCGCGGCTGAACCGTCCGGAAACACCGGAGGGCTGGCAGGTCTGGGACCTGGTCGGTCGTCTCGGCGGCCAGTTGCGTGTCCTGCCCGGCGCCGTGATCGGCTGGGACATGTCTTCGGCGCTGGCGCTCGGGAACGCGCTCGGCGTGCCGCCGCTCGCAATGGCCGAGCTTCTTCCCGTCATCGAAGCGGTGATGGTCGCCAAGCTCAACGAACAGATGGATCACTCCCATGGCGGAAAAACGGGTTAGCGTCCGCCTCGCGGCCGTGGGCGGACGCCAGGTGCGCGCCGAGCTGGAGGGTGTCGGTGAGGCCGGGTCGCGCGGCTTCGGACGGCTCAGCCGGGAGATGGAGGCGGCCAACGCCCGGCTCGCGGCCTTCTCGCGCCGGGTTCGCGTGGCCGCCGCGGCCGCCGTCGCCGCTGCCACCGCCGCCGGGGTGGCCATGGTGCGCTCCGGACTCCAGACCGTCGATGCGCAGGCGAAGCTCGCGCAGTCGCTCGGCACTACGGTCGCCTCGATCCAGACGCTGGAGCGCGCGGGCGAACTGGCGGGCGTTTCCATGTCCGGCATTGAGCAGGCGACAAAGGATCTGACGCGCCGTCTCAGCCAGGCGGCGGCCGGGACCGGCCCCGCCGCCGATGCGCTCGACCGGCTCGGGCTTTCGGCCAACGAGCTGATCGCCCTGCCGCTGGATCAGCGCGTGGGCGCGATCAACGCCGCCATCGAGAGCTTCGTGCCTGCCGCCGAACGCGCGGCGGTCGCGGGCAAGCTCTTCGGCGAGGAAGGCTCGATCGCCATGTCGCGGATCGACACGGCGACGCTGCGCCAGGCGACCGAGGATGTGCTTGCCTTCGGCGTTGTCGTCTCCGAGCAGGATGCCGACCAGATCGAGCGGACGAACGACGCGATCTCCCGGCTGGGGCTGATCTGGCGCGGGCTGTCGAACCAGCTCGCCGTCGCCGCCGCTCCAGCGCTGGAAGCCGTCGCCAACGCCATGGCGGCGGTCGCCAGCCGCACCGGGCCGCTCGGCATCGCGATCCGCGGCCTCTTCGACAACATCGGCCGCCTGACCACCTATGCCGCCACGTTCGCGGCCTTTCTCGCGGGACGCTGGGTCGCCGGAATGGCCGCCGCCGCGCTCTCGGTCCGTGGCCTCGCCACGGCGCTGGTCGTCTTGCGCGGCGCGCTGATCCGCACCGGCATCGGGGCGCTGATCGTGGGCGCAGGCGAGCTTGTCTATCAGTTCACCCGCCTCGTCTCCGGTGCGGGCGGCTTCGGCGAGGCGATGTCGCTCCTGAAGGACCTCGCGGTCGAAGTCTGGGAGCGGATCAGGATGGGCGCTGCTGCGGCAAGCTCGGCCGTCACGGCGATGTTCTTCGATCTGAAGGCCGATGCCGCATCGGGCATGCAGAGCGCCATCGAGAGCGTCGTCGGTTTCGGGAATGCGGCGGCGAACACGTTCGAGGGGGCCTACGAGGCGATCAAGGCGATCTGGGGTCTGCTGCCCGCCGCCATCGGCGATCTGGCGTTCCAGGCGGCCAACAGCCTCGTCGACGGCGTCGAGGCGATGCTGAACGGCGTGGTCTCGCGCATCAACGGCTTCATCGGCGGTATCAACCAGGGGCTGGAAGCGCTCGGGTCGGAGCGCCGCATCTCGCTGGTGCCGGACCTCGACCTCGGCGAGATCGAGAACCGCTTCGAGGGCGCGGCCAGTGCCGCCACGACGGCGGCGCAGGCGGCGTTCGAGCGGGCTTTCGAGGACAACCCGCTCACCGCGCCCGATCTCGGGCTCACGGGCGCGGCCGCCCGGGCGCTGGAGTCCGCGAATGTCTACCGTGGCGCGGCGCGCGATCTGGCCGAAGGGGCCCGCGCGCCGCTCGAAAGCTGGCAGGCGCTCCGCGATGCCGTGCGCGGCACCGACGAGGCGAGTGCCGATGCGCTGACCGAGGCCACGGGTGCGGCCGAGCGGCTGGAGACGGCGCTCGGCGATGCCGGACGCGCCGCGACGGGCGCCGGTGCGGCGGCCGGGGCTGCTGCCGCGGCAGCAGAGCCCGCGACCGAAGCTGCCGTCACCGGTTGGCAGGCCGTCACGGCGGCGCTGTCGGACTACGCCAGCAAGGCGCGCGAAATCGGCGGCGATATCGGCCAGAGCCTCGTCGGCGCCTTCCAGTCGGCCGAGACCGCGGTGGGCCAGTTCGTGAAGACCGGCAAACTGAACTTCCGCGATCTCGTCACCTCGCTGCTGGCCGATCTCGCCCAGCTCGCGGCACGGCGGTTCATCCTCGGGCCGATCGCCAATGCGCTCTCCAGTGTCTTCTCCGGCGCGGGCGGCATCTTCGCCAACGTCCTGCATGCGGGCGGGATGGTCGGATCGGCCGGTCCCTCGCGCATGGTCCCGGCCATGGCCTTCGCCGCTGCGCCCCGGATGCATGGCGGCGGCATGGCCGGCCTCCGCCATGACGAGGTGCCCGCGATCCTCCAGCGGGGCGAGCGAGTGCTGTCGCGGCGCGAGGCGCAGAGCTACGGCGCGGGCGGCGGGGTCAACGTCACCATCTTGGCGCGCGACGCCGAGAGCTTCCGCCAGTCGCGCACGCAGGTCGCCGCCGACATCGCCCGGGCCGTGTCGCTCGGGCGGAGGGGCATGTGAGTGCGACCCCGCAAGTGGGAACCGGTTGCGGGGGCCAGAGCACGAACCATGGAGAGACTTGATGGCGTTTCACGAGGTCCGGTTTCCCGACAACATCAGCCGCGGCGCGCGGGGCGGGCCGGAGCGGCGCACCCAGATCGTCGAGCTCACCTCGGGCGACGAGGAGCGCAACGCCAGCTGGGCCAACTCGCGTCGCCGCTACGATTTGGCCTACGGCATCCGCCGCGCGGACGATCTGGCAGTGGTTGTCGCCTTCTTCGAGGCACGGAACGGTCGGCTCCATGGATTCCGCTTCAAGGACTGGGGCGACCACAAGTCCTGCCTGCCCTCGGGCACGCCATCGCCCACCGATCAGTCGATCGGCACCGGCGACGGCACGACGACCGCCTTCCAGCTGGTGAAGCGCTACGCCTCGGGCGCACAATCGTGGACGCGCGCCATCGCCAAGCCAGTGGCGGGCACCGTGCGCATCGCGCTTGGCGGGATCGAGCAGCCCTCCGGCTGGTCGGTCGACGCCACGACCGGCGTCGTCACCTTCAGCGCCGCGCCAGGCGCTGGCGTCGCGATCACCGCGGGCTTCGAGTTCGACGTGCCCGTCCGTTTCGACACCGACGCGCTCGACGTGACGCTCGACCTCGAGCGGCTCGGCTCGATCACCTCCATTCCGCTTCTGGAACTGCGCCGATGAAGACCTTCGCTCCTGCCTTGCAGGCCCATCTCGACGAGGGCACGACCACGCTCGCGTGGTGCTGGCGGATCGCGCGCGCCGATGGTTCGAGTTTCGGCTTCACCGATCACGACCGGACGCTCAGCTTCGACGGCACGGATTTCGAGCCAGAAAGCGGTCTGACCGCCTCCGAGGTCCGGTCGGGCTCGGACCTGTCGGTCGATGCCCAGGACGCCGAAGGTGTGCTGACCTCGGACCGCATTACCGAGACCGACATTCTCGATGGCCGCTGGGACAATGCGGAGGTCGAGGTGTGGCGGGTGAACTGGGCCGACACGAGCCAGCGCGTCCTCATGCGCCGAGGCGCCATCGGCCAGATTCGGCGTGGGCGACTGGCGTTCGTCGCCGAGGTGCGCTCGCTCGCCCATGTGCTGGGCCAGACGGTCGGGCGGACCTTTCAGGCGACCTGCGATGCCGCGCTTGGCGACGCGCGCTGCGGCGTCGATCTGGAGGACCCCGCCTTCAAGGGCACGGGCGCGGTGATCGACCTTCTGCGCGACCGTGCCTTCACGGCCTCGGGCCTCGGCGCCTTCGACGCCGGGTGGTTCACCTTCGGCACCATCGAATGGACCAGCGGCGCGAATGCGGGGCGTCGCGCGGAAGTGCTGGGCCACGACGTCACGGATGGCGTCGCGATCCTGACGCTGCTCGAAGCGCCGGTGCGCGCGATCGCTGAGGGAGATGCCTTCATCATCCGCGCCGGCTGCGACAAGCGCATCGAGACCTGCGGCGCGAAGTTCGCCAACACCGTCAACTTCCGCGGCTTCCCGCACATCCCCGGCCAGGACGCCGTGCTGCGCTACGCCACCAAGGATGGCGGGCACGAGGGCGGCGTGCTGTGACGCAACGCCTCGCATCAGCCGATCCCGCACGCGTCATCACCATCGCGCGGGCCTGGCTGGGCACGCCGTACCACGACCAGGCGAGCCTTCGGGGCGTCGGCTGCGACTGCCTTGGGTTGGCGCGCGGCGTCTGGCGCGAGGTGGTGGGGCCGGAACCCTTCCCAATACCGGCCTACAGCCGCGACTGGGGCGAGACCGGACCGCGCGAAGTTCTGGCCGAGGGCGCGCGGCGGATGATGATCGAGGTGGAAACGGCAGCTGCTAGGCCCGGCGCGCTGGTGCTGTTCCGCATGAAGCCCCGGGCCATCGCCAAGCATGTCGGGATCCTGACCGGTCCCGACAGCTTCCTCCACGCCTATGAGCGGCTCGGCGTGATCGAGGAACCGCTCACCCCATACTGGCTGCGGCGCATCGCCTTCGCCTTCCTGTTTCCGCAACGCTGAGACCCCGACATGGCCACCCTCGTTCTCGGCGCCGCTGGCGCCGCCATTGGCGGTTCGATCGGCGGCGCGATCCTCGGCGTCAGCGCCGCGACCATCGGCGGTTTCATCGGCTCCAGCATCGGGTCGGTGGTCGACAGCTGGATCATCTCGTCGCTGGCGCCCACCCAGCGCATCGAGGGCGCGCGGCTCGACACGCTGCGCATCACCTCGGCCACCGAGGGCGCGGTGATCCCGCGGCTCTACGGGCGCATGCGCATGGGCGGCAACATCATCTGGGCGACCGATTTTCGCGAGGAGACGAAGACAACCACGCAGGGCGGCGGCAAGGGCGGCGGGGGCGGCAAGGTCAAGACGACCGAGTATCTCTACTATGCCAGTTTCGCCGTGGCGCTTTGCGAAGGCCCGATCACCGGCATCGGCCGCATCTGGGCCGACGGCAAGCCGATGGACCTCTCCGGCGTCACCTGGCGCTGGTATCCCGGCGACGAGGCGCAGACGGCCGATCCGTTCATCGCCGCGAAGATGGGTGCGGCGAACACCCCGGCCTATCGCGGCACGGCCTATGTGGTCTTCGAGGAACTCGCGCTGTCCACCTATGGCAACCGCCTGCCGCAACTCTCCTTCGAGGTGTTCCGCCCGCTGGCCGATCCCGATACCGCCGAGGGGCTGACCCGCGCCGTCACCATGATCCCCGCCTCGGGCGAGTTCACCTACGCCACGCAGGCGATCCGGAAGACCGATGGCGGCGCGACGGTGCCCGAGAACCTGAACGCTCTGGCCGACTCCACCGACATGGTGGAGGCGCTCGACCGGCTGCAGGCCATGGCCCCGGCAGTCGAAAGCGTCAGCCTCGTCGTGGCCTGGTTCGGCGACGACCTGCGCGCAGGATCCTGCAAGGTGCGGCCCGGCGTCGAGGTCTCGGCCAAGTCGACCACGCCTGCCAGCTGGTCGGTCAACGGCGTCAGCCGCGCCAATGCCTTCCTCGTCAGCCGCGACGACCAGGACCGCCCGGTCTATGGCGGCACGCCGTCCGACTTCGCCGTGGTGCAGGCGATCCAGGAGATGAAGGCGCGCGGGCTGCGCGTGACCTTCTATCCGTTCATCCTGATGGACGTCCCGCCCGGCAACAGCCTGCCGAACCCGTATTCCGACAACGCCGCCGGGACGGGCCAGCCCGCCTTTCCCTGGCGTGGGCGGATCACCTGTTCGCCCGCGGCCGGTTTCGCCGGGACGGTGGACAAGACCGCCACGGCCGCAAGCCAGGTCGCGGCGCTGTTCGGCGCGGCCACGCCCGCCAGCTTCAACGTCTCTGGTCAGTCGGTTTCGTGGATCGGAACGCCCGGCGACTGGGGCCTGCGCCGAATGGTGCTGCACTACGCCCATCTCTGCGCGGCGGCGGGCGGGGTCGACGCGTTCCTGATCGGGACGGAGATGCCAGGGCTGACCACGATCCGCTCGGGCGCCAGCACCTATCCGGCGGTGCAGGCCTACCGGGACCTGCTCGCGGATGTCCGCTCGATCCTCGGGGCCGGGACGAAGATCGGATACGCGGCGGACTGGAGCGAGTATTTCGGGCACCAGCCGGGCGATGGCAGCGGCGACGTGTTCTTTCATCTCGACCCGCTCTGGGCCGATCCCGAGATCGATTTCGTCGGGATCGACAATTACATGCCGCTCTCCGACTGGCGGGACGGCTTCGAGCATGCCGACGCGGCCGAGGGCTGGCCCGCGATCTACGACCGGGGCTATCTACAGGCAAACATCGCGGGCGGCGAGGGCTTCGACTGGTTCTATGCCAGCGCGGCCGATCGCTCCGCGCAGGTCCGCACCCCGATCACCGATGGTGCGGCGGCCAAGCCGTGGGTCTTCCGCTACAAGGATCTGCGCGCCTGGTGGTCGAACGCGCATTACGACCGGCTCGGCGGGGTGGAGAGCGGCACGCCGACGGCATGGGTGCCGCAGTCGAAGCCCATCTGGTTCACCGAGTTGGGCTGTCCCGCCATCGACCGCGGCACCAACCAGCCCAACGTCTTCTTCGACCCGAAGTCGTCGGAAAGCTTCACGCCGCATTTCTCGCGGGGCTGGCGGGATGACGCCATCCAGCGCGCCTATCTCGAGGCGACGTACCTCTGGTGGGGCGAGGCCGCGAACAACCCGGTGTCCTCGGTCTACGGCGGCCGGATGGTGCGTGTGCCGGAATGCGCCGCCTGGACCTGGGACGCGCGACCCTATCCGTTCTTCCCGGCGCTGACCGACGTCTGGACCGACGGGGCGAACTGGCGGCTCGGGCACTGGCTGACAGGGCGGCTGGGCGCGGTGTCGCTGGCAGCGCTCGTGCGGCACCTCTGCCTGCGCGCCGGGCTACCCGAGGCGAGCATCGACGTCACCGGCCTCTGGGGTGCGGTCGAGGGCTACTCGATCACGGCGCTCGAAAGCCCGCGCGCCTCGATCACCACACTGTCGCGCCACTTCGGCTTCGACGCGATGGAGACCGAGGGAACGATCCGCTTCATCATGCGTGGCCGGGCCTCCGTCACCACCCTCGCGCCCGACGATCTGGTCGCCGCCCGCGAGGGCGACGTGCTGGAACTGACGCGCGGCCAGGAGACGGAGTTGCCGCAAGCGTTGAAGTGGCAGATCGCCCGCGCCGACGAGGATTACGACGCCGCCCTCGTCGAAGCGAGGCGCATCACCGTCGACACGACGCGGATTGCGTCCGAGTCCTTCCCGATGGCGGTGCCGCCCGAGGAGGCCGAGCGGCGCTGCCGCCGCGCGCTGATGGAGGCGTGGGTGGGGCGCGAGACAGCGGCGTTCCGTCTGCCGCCCTCGCGCCTCGCGCTCGATCCGGCCGATGCGATCCGGCTGGAGCACGACGGGCGGCTGGTCGATCTGCGGCTCGTTTCCATTGCCGACGCCGAGGCGCGCGGGATCGAGGCGGTGCGCCAGGACCGGGCGACCTACGATCTGCCGCCCGGCGATCCCCGCGCGGCGTCGCTGACGCGCGCCGTCGTGTTCGGCGCGCCCGAGGCGGTGCTGATGGACTTGCCGCAGCTGACCGAAGACCAGCCCGCGCATCGGCCGCTGGTCGCGGCGCACGCGGTTCCCTGGCCGGGCGAGATGGCGGTCTTCCGTAGCCCGTCGACCGATGGCTTCGAGTTGCTGACCACCTTCGGCAGCCGCGCCCGGATCGGGACTCTGGTCTCGGACTTCTTCGCGGGGCCCACCTCGCGCTTCGATCTCGGGAATGCGCTGGTGGTCGATCTGCTGACCGGCACGCTGGAAAGCGTCACCGACCTGATGCTGTTCGGAGGGGCCAACGCGCTGGCGGTGGAAACCGCGTCGGGCGTCTGGGAGATCGTGCAGGCGGGCGCGGCGGAACTGCTCGCGCCCGGCCGGTATCGCCTGACCCGGCTCCTGCGCGGCCAGCGCGGCACCGAAGGTGCGATGGGCAACCCGGCTCCGGCAGGCGCACGCGTGGTGGTGCTGGACGACAGCCTCGCATCGCTGCCGATCGCCGAGGCCGATCTCGGCATCCCGTGGAACTGGCGCATCGGTCCGGCCAGCCGTCCGGTCAGCGACGAGACCTACGTGGCGCAGGCCTTCATGCCCGAGGGCATCGGACTGCGGCCGTTCTCGGTCGCTCATGTCGAGCAGCCGTGGCGCACACCGCGCACGCCCGGCGATCTGACGATCCGCTGGACACGCCGGTCGCGGTCGCTCGCGGCCGACAACTGGGGCGGGCTCGAGGTGCCGCTGGCCGAGGAACTCGAAGCCTACGAGGTGGAAATCCTCGACGGCGCGACCGTGAAGCGGGTGCTGAGCGCGACCACGCCCAGCGCGGTCTACACCGCCGCACAGCAGAGCGCCGATTGGGGCACTCTGCTCGGCCCCGGCGACACGCTCGACATCCGCCTCTACCAGCTCTCCGCCCTTGTCGGGCGGGGAGCGGCCAAAACCGTCACGCTCACGTTCTGAAGGCCATCCCATGTCCGACGCGACCACCCATCTCCTGCTGCCCTACATCCTGGCGGCGCAGGCCCAGAAGCACGTCACCCACAACGAGGCGCTTCGGATCCTCGACGGTCTCGTCCAGCTCTCCGTCCTCGATCGGGACCTGGCAGCACCCCCTGCGAGCCCCGCCGATGGCGATCGCTACATTGTCGCCTCGGGCGCGACGGGCGACTGGGCGGGCTGGGATCTGAACGTGGCGCTCTGGACGGACGGCGCGTGGCTGCGTCTGCCGCCGCGGACCGGGTGGCGGGCATGGGTCGAGGACGAGGGCCTGCTGCTGGTCCATGACGGCTCGAGCTGGATCGGCACCACGCCCACGGCACTGCAGAACCTCGCGCTGCTGGGGCTCGGGACGACGGCGGATGCGTCGAACCCGTTCTCGGCCAAGCTGAACGCCGCGCTCTGGACCGCGAAGACCGTGGCCGAGGGCGGGACCGGCGATCTGTTCTACACCATGAACAAGGAGGCCGCGGGCGACGATCTCGGGCTGACGCTGCAGACCGACTTTTCTACCCGCGCGCTGGTCGGCCTCTTCGGCTCCGACCGCTTCCGCCTCGCGGTCTCCGCCGACGGCAGCACCTTCTTCGACGGACTCAGCGTCGACAACGCCAACGGCATCGTCGACCAGCCCCGGCTGCCGCGGTTCAAGGCCTATACGAACTACGACAACTATGTCGGCGTGGGAGCCTGGACGAAGATCGGCCTCAACGACACCGACTACAACGACCAGGGGGCCTTCGACGCCGCGAACAACCACTTCGTGGCGCCGGTCGACGGCACCTACCTCTTCGGCGCGACACTCCTCTACAAGATCAACGCCAGCGCCACGGCCCGCATGCGCGGACGGCTCGTGCTGAATGGCACGACCGAAATCCGCGGCTCCCTCGGCGAAATCTCCGCCACCCACGTCTCGCTCGCCACCGCGATCTGGCTGCAGACCATGGTGCCGCTGACCGCGGGCGATACCGTCGAACTGCAGGGGTATTTCCGGGTCGCGGACGGCTACTTCGCCGCCGATCACACCTCCTTCTGGGGCTGCAAGATCGGCTGAGCGGCGGAAGGAGGATCCCGATGACACCACCCCGATCCGACGGCTTCGTCCGCATCCCCGACGCCGAGTTCGAGGCGATCCTGACGCGGGCCGCAGAGGAAGGCGCGAAGCGCGCACTGGCCGATGTCGGGCTCGACGGCGACGAGGCCGCGCTCGACATCCGCGATCTGCGCTCCCTGGTCGACTGCATCCGGCTGGTCCGCCGCACCGCGATGCAGACCGCCGTCCGTATGATCACCACCGGCGTCATGCTGGCGCTGCTCGCAGGCATCGCCATCAAGCTGAAGATCTTCGGCGGCAGCCCGTAGCCGCGCACCGACCCAGTTCACCTGCCCACCCGTACCCCGCCCCTGAGGCGGGTTCTTTCGTTTCGGAGGACCCTCATGACCACGACATTCCATCGCCATTGGCGCGACGTTCCGGAGAGCGCATGGCGCTGGCGGAATTTCAGCCCCGCCGAGATCGCCTGCCGGGGCACCGGCAAGCTGCTGGTCAACGAACCCGCCCTCGACAGGCTGCAGGCGTTGCGCGACCGGCTGGGCAAGCCGCTGATCGTCCGCTCGGCCTATCGCAGCCCCGAGCACAATCGCGCCGTGGGTGGCGCCACCCGGTCGAAGCACCTCGACGGCGCCGCCTTCGACATCGCCATGGCGAACCACGACCCGGTGGCCTTCGAGGCGGCGGCCCGCGAGGTCGGGTTCCTCGGCTTCGGCTTCTACCCGCGCTCGGGCTTCATCCACGTCGACCTCGGCCCGGCGCGTCAGTGGGGCGAGCGCTTCCCGGTCCGGGCGACGGCATTTGCAGCCGAGACGCCGCCCGCGCGCGAGGCGCTGGCCGACAGCCGCACGATGAAGGGTGGCGGGGCGGCGGGTGTCGCGACGCTCGGCGCAGCCGGGGTGGAAGTCGCCCAGCAGGTGCTGGCGGAGACGCAAAGCGCCGTCCTGCCGCTGGTGCCGTATCTCGACACCCTGCGCTGGGTGTTCATCGCAGTGGCGCTCGGCGGCATCGCGGTCACGATCTACGCGCGTCTCGATGACTGGCGCCGAGGGCAGCGGTGATGGCCCCGCTCCTGATCGGGTTCGCCGCCAGCCCATGGATGCGGGCCGCTTTGCGCTACGGCGCCATCATCCTCGCCCTGCTCCTGTTCCTGCTTTCGCTTCGGCGGTCCGGCGAGCGAGCGGGACGCCTCGCTGAACGCCTTCAGACCACGGAGAAAGCCAATGATGTCCAACGCCAGATGCTCGAGGCGACGGCTCGTCGTCCTAGGTCTCGCGACGAGCTTGCTGAGCGGCTGCGCAACGGTCGGTTCTGAGCCCGGCATCGCGACCGTCTGCCCGCCCGTGGTAGAGTACAGCCGCGAGTTCCAGGCGCGCGCAGCCGAGGAGCTCGCGCGGCTGCCGCACGGGTCGGCCATCGCCGAGATGCTGAGCGACTACGCCGTGATCCGGGATCAGGTCCGTATGTGTTCTCGCCCCTGATCAAGAGCCGAATTGGAGCCTCAAGGTCAGGCAGCAGCGTAGCTGGTAAAGACCTCGTTCGATCCGTCGCGCCGGATCAGAAACACGTCGTAGGCCTCGCGCTGGCTTTCCGGTCCCATCCCGGGCGAGCCGTAGGGCATGCCTGGCACTGCGAGGCCGACCGCGTCGGGGCGTTCCAGCAGGAGACGGCGAATGTCGGCAACAGGGACGTGACCCTCGATAATGTAACCATCCACACGACCCGTATGGCAGGAGACCATCTCCTGCGGGATGCCGTTGTCCAGCTTGTAGCGCATCAGAAGCGTCCCGGCGCTCGCCTCGGTCGTGACGGCGAAGCCGTCGTTCTCGAGGATCTCGATCCAGGCCGAGCAGCAGCCGCAGTTGGGGTCCTTCATCACGTGGATCGCCGGACCGGCGCCTTGCGCCAGAGCCCTCAAGGGCGACGCAGCCGCCAGCGCAGCTGTGCCGATCAGGAGCTTGCGGCGGGAAAACATGTCTTGGGTCATCTGATGTTCCTTTCGAGGTTGGATGTGTGGGCTGGCAGATCAGAGGTCGACCCGCCTGAGCCGCAGGGCGTTGGTGATCACCGAGACCGACGACAGGCTCATCGCCGCCGCCGCGATCATCGGCGAGAGCAGAAGTCCGGTGACAGGGTAAAGCAGCCCGGCGGCGATGGGGACGCCAAGCGCGTTGTAGGCGAAGGCGAAGAACAGGTTCTGCTTGATGTTCCGCAGGGTGGCGCGGGCGAGCTTGCGCGCCCGCACGATGCCCATCAGGTCGCCGCCCAGCAGGGTGATGCCTGCGCTTTCCATCGCAACATCGGCCCCGGTGCCCATGGCGATGCCGACATCGGCGGCGGCGAGCGCGGGGGCGTCGTTCACCCCGTCGCCCGCCATGGCGATCTTGTGGCCGTCGCGGCGCAACTGGTCGATCAGGTCCTTCTTGGCCTCGGGCAGGATGCCTGCGCGCACCTCGTCGATGCCGAGCTTGCCCGCCACCGCCTGTGCCGTGCGTTCGTTGTCGCCCGTCGCCATGATCACCCTTAGCCCTTGGGCATGAAGTTCCCGAATGGCCTGCGCGGTACTCTCCTTGATCGGGTCGGCGACCGCCACGATGCCGACGAGCGCGCCGTCAAGCGCGACGAACATCGCCGTCTTGCCCTCGGCGCGCAGGGTGTCGGCCTTTGACTCGGCCTGCGCGGTGTCGAGCCCCATCTCCCGCATCATCGCCGCGTTGCCTAGCGCCACCGCGCGCCCACCGACCCGGCCCTGTACGCCCTTGCCAGTGACGGCGTCGAAGTCCGTGGCCTCCTGACGCGGCGCACCCTGCGCCTCGGCTCCCTCGACAATCGCCTCAGCCAGCGGGTGTTCCGAGCCACGCTCCAGCGCTGCGGCCAGCGACAACAGGTCGGTCTCGGTGACGTCCCCGAGCGCAACCGTATCGGTCAGCTTCGGCTTGCCCATGGTCAGCGTGCCGGTCTTGTCGACGATGAGCGTATCGACTCCTGCCATTCGCTCCAGCGCCTCGGCGTCCTTGATCAGCACGCCCGCCTGTGCGCCGCGCCCCGCCGCCGTGGTGATGGAGATCGGTGTCGCCAGCCCCAGCGCGCAGGGGCAGGCGATGATGAGGACCGACACTGCCGAGGCGATTGCGAAGACCAGCGCGGGCTCCGGGCCGAAGATCAGCCAGACCACGAAGGCGACGATGGCGATGACCACCACCGTCGGCACGAATATCGCCGACACCCGGTCGGCCAGCCCCTGGATCGGCGCGCGGGACCGCCGCGCGTTCGACACCATCGCCACGATCTGCGCCAGCACGGTATCGGACCCGACCTTGCCTGCCTCCATGACCAGAGAGCCGTTCTTGTTGATCGTGGCGCCCGTCACCTCATCCCCCGGCCCCTTTTCCACCGGCATTGACTCGCCGGTCAGCATGCTTTCGTCCAGCGACGAGCGGCCCTCGATCACCGTGCCGTCGACCGGAATGGCGTCGCCGGGACGGACCCGCAGCCGGTCGCCCTCCATGATGTTCTCCAGCGGCGCATCGTATTCAGTGCCGTCCGGCAGGATGCGCCGCGCGGTCTTCGGCGCCAGATCCAGAAGCGCGCGGATCGCATCCCCGGTGCGTTCTCGCGCTCGGAGTTCCAGCACCTGGCCCACGAAGACCAACGCGACGATCACCACCGCCGCCTCGAAATAGGTGCCGACGCCGTGGCCCATCCGGTACTGTTCCGGAAACACCCCCGGCAGGAACGTCGCGACGAGCGAGTAAAGGTAGGCCGCCGCCACGCCGATGCTGATCAGCGTCCACATGTTTGGGCTGCGGTTCACAATGGAGTCCCAGCCGCGCCGGAAGAAAGGCAAGGCGGCCCAGAGGATGATCGGCGTTGCCAGCACGAACTCGAGATAACTTGCGGTCTGATGCCCGATCCAGTCGCGCACTGGCAGCGCGACCAGTTCACCCATCGTCAGGATGATGAGCGGCACCGCCGCCGCCGCCGAAATCCACATCCGACGCGTGAAGTCGGTCAGCTCCTCGCTGGGCTCATCCGACGGCACCATCGGTTCCAGCGCCATGCCGCAGATCGGGCAGGACCCCGGCGCATCGCGGACGATCTCGGGATGCATCGGACAGGTGTACTGGACGTTGGCCGGAGCAGCCTTCTTCTGTCCGGCGGCCCGGCCCGAGGCGTAGAACCACGGATCCGCCTTGAACTTCGACTGGCATTTCTCCGAACAGAAATGAAAGGTCTCTCCCTGGAACTCGGCGTGACGCCCGTCCGGCTTGACCGCGACCGTCATCCCGCAGACCGGGTCCTTTGCGGTATTCGCCCCCGCCGGAATGTCGGGCGCCGCGTGATGGTGATCGTGCTCCATAGTCTGCCAGCCTTTCGATCTCTTGTTTCAGCTTGCCGCTTCCAGCCGTTGGAAGCTCAAGCTCTTTTCAATGGTGGTCGTGAGCGCCTTCCAGGGCGGGATTCCGTGCGAGGAAGATTCCGACGAACAGGAACACCAGCGCCATGCCGATCGCACCCAGGACGACGATCAAGGGGTCGGACTGCCATTTCATCGCGGCGAAGGCGGCCAGCACCACGGCATCAAGTGCGATTGCCGTCAGCAACACCCAGCCCCGAGCGCCGATTTCTTCGCGCAGATGCCGGAACACGCCGAAATGGATGATCATGTCCATCACCAGATAGAAGAAGGCCCCGAGCGAGGCGATGCGGCTGAGGTCGAAGAAGACCGTCAGGAAGCCTGCGATCACGACGGTGTAGACGAGTGTGTGGTCCTTGATCGTGCCTGGCATCCCGAAATGGCTGTGCGGGATCATCTTCATGTCCGTCAGCATCGCCAGCATCCGCGAGACGGCAAACACGCTGGCGATCAGGCCCGAGGCAGTTGCCACCAGCGCAAGCGCCACCGTCAGGTAGAAGCCGGTTTGCCCGAGGGCTGGTTGGGCCGCTTCAGCCAGCGCGTAGTCCTTCGCCGCCACGATGCGATCGAGCGGCAGGCTGGAGCCGACCGCGAATGCGACCAGCAGGTAGACGACGACGCAGATGGCGATGGACAGGACTATGGCCCGGCCCACGTTCCGATGCGGATTGGTCACCTCGGCGCCGCTGTTGGTGATGGTCGTGAACCCCTTGAAGGCGAGAATGGACAGCGCGACCGACGCCACGAACCCACCCGCACGAAAATCTCCGCCCGACGCTTCGAACGAAATGCCGCTGGCCCACAGACCGGCCGCCCCGAACAGCGCAATGCCGCCCACCTTGAGAATGGCCATGATAATGGACAGCAGCCCGACCGACCGGTTGCCAGAGACGTTCACGAGATAGGCGAAGACGATCAGCCCCACGCCGAGGACCGGCACGAGAATGCTGTCCGGATCGCCGCCGAAGGCTCGCAGGGTGTAGGTTCCGAAGGTGCGAGCGACGAGGCTTTCGTTGATGACCATCGACAGCGCCATCAGGAGAGCTGCGCCCGCCGCGACCGTCGTCGGTCCGTAGGCTTTCTTCAGGATCATCCCGATGCCGCCCGCAGACGGGTATGCGTTCGACATCTTGATATAGGTGTAGGCGCTGAAGGCGGTCACGATGGCGCCGACCACGAACGAGAGCGGGAAGAGAGGCCCGGCGAGTTCGGCGATCTGGCCGGTCAGCGCGAAGATGCCCGCGCCGATCATCACGCCGGTGCCCATGGCTACCGCACCGGAAAGGGTGATGCTGTTCTTCTGGTACTCGCTTCCGGTCATGGATTTCCCTTTTCAGGCTTTTGCCGCATGGCTACCCAAAGCAGTGGCAGGCCCGTCAAGAGGCCGAGGCCAAGTACTGCCCATGTCGCCCGGCCCAGATCTCCGCTCACCGCCTCGCCGCCGAAATGGGCCAGCAGGAAGCTTGCCGGAATGATCCCCGCCAGTGTTGCCAAGGCGAAACGCCAGGCGTGCAATCGGCTCAGTCCGGCCGCGTAGCTGATCATGTCGAAGGACACGAAGGGCATCAGGCGGCTGGCAAGAACCGTCGCCGTCAACGCGTTCTGCGAGCCGAGCAGCCCGGCATCGACGCGGTCCCCGAACACCCGCCGCAGGACGTCATGCCCCAGAACCCGTGCGAGACCGAAGGCGATCAGCGCCCCGAGCTCGGCGCCGATGACGACCTGCACGGTCCCCCAGAGATGTCCGTAGGCCGCTCCGGCCGCCAGTGCGATGGGTGCACTCGGGATTGGGCTGGCCACGACCGCGATGGTCATAAGCGTGACGATCAGGACCGGCCCCCAGAGACCCGCACGCGCCACCAGCGTTTCCAGACGCTCGGGCTCCAGGAGGCTGCGCGCCTCGGCGAACACCGAAGGCGCGAACTGCCAGACAGCGAGCAGTCCGATGCCGAGGATCGCAAGGCCCGCGAGAATGGTGACGCGCAGGCTCATCTCAGACCGCCGCGACGGCCTTCGCCAGGAGGTCGCGCACCTCGCCCGCCACGGCCGTCAGTTCGGCGTTCTCAATCGCCTGCATCGACGCCACAGGATCGATGGCGCTGACTTCCACGCCACCGTCGACCTCGCGCAGGATGACGTTGCATGGCAGCATCGCACCGACGCGCGGTTCGATCCCGATGGCCTGATGCGCCATCTTGGGGTTGCAGGCGCCGAGGATGCGGTAGGCGGGCATCTCGACATCTAGCTTCTTCTTCATCGTCGCCTTGACGTCGATCTCGGTCAGGATGCCGAAGCCGTGGTCGGTGAGGGCCTTCCGCGCGCGAGCGTCGACGTCGTCGATACCGGCGTCGGGGAACATTCGATTGATCGTGTAGGTCATTGCCAACTCCTTTTTTCTATTTCCGAAGATACTTGATCAGCGCTGCTATGGCCAAAACCAGCAGCACGAGGATCAGCAGGCCGAAGAGCCAGCCAAACCCCATTCCGAAACCCATTCCGGGGCCCATGTCGTTCCAGTTCATCATCTCATCCTCCTGATTTTTACCCGCAGGGTGCGTCTTTTGGCCGGCCCTCACGACAACATGGGGCAGGACAGACCAGGATCGGTGCCGGGCGGGGCGCCATGTCCGGACGACCCGCTGGGATCAGACGGACGCCGTGACCGCGAATTCGGTCATCATCCCCGTCGTAAGGTGCGGCATGTGGTGGCAATGCAGCATCCATCGGGCGGCCTCACCGACATCGAGGGCGACATCGACCATCGACATCGGTGGCACGTGAACCGTGTCGCGTAGTGCACCGGCGACCCGACGCCCGTTCAGCCCGACGACCTGGAACACATGGCCGTGCAGATGCATCGGGTGCGCCATCATCGACATGTTGTGGAACGACAGCACGACCCGCTCACCGCTGCGTGCGGTGATCGGCTGGTGCTGGCCCCAGACTGCCCCGTTTATCGTCCAGACGTACGGCTGCATCGAACCGCCCAGCATCAGCATCTGGCTGCGGTCCACGGGTCGATCCGGCAGAGCGTCCAGCGCGATGAGGCGCGCCTCCTGCGCCAGATCGGTGTCGAACGCGGGCGCTTCGGCATCCGCCATTGCATCGAGACGCCGCACTTCGGCACCCTGCGTGGCGAGGATCAGGCCGGTGCGCTCGCGCGCGCCTTCGCGCAGGGCGAGGATCGGCCAGGCGCCGCCTTCGTGCGGCAGGTCGATCTCGATGTCCAGACGCTGGCCCATTGCCAGACCGAACCGCGTGCCGGCGAGAGGTTCGACCGCGTGCCCATCTACCGCGACCAGCCGCGCCTCGGCACCGCCGGTCTCGATCCAGAATACCGTCGCCGCAGCGGCGTTGATGACCCGAAGCCGGATACGGCCACCGCGCTCGACCTGGACCACCTCCGGGTCCGACAGGGTCCGGTCATTGGCGAGATAGGCGTCCCAGTCATAGTCGTTCAGGTCCATGGCCATGCCGCCCATCTGGCCGCCCATACCCATCATCCCGCCCATTCGGGGCATGTTGCCCATCGGCATGCCGCCCGTGGCGCCATGGCCCATGGCCCCGTGATCCATGCCCTGCATCGCCCCCATGCCTCCCATGGGAGCGCCCTGATCGGGCAATGCACCGGCACCATGGCCCGCGCCGTGCCCGCCGCCATGACCTGCGCCGATCTCGGCCAGAACCTCCTCGGGGGCCTTGAAGGAGAAGTCATGAAGGAACATCACGACGTCTTGCCGGTCGGCAGCAACGTCCTCGGCCGAGCGCACGATCAGCGGCGCGGCGAGCAGCTGCATCTCCTGGGTGGGCACATGGCTGTGCATCCAGTGCGTGCCGGGCCGTGCCTCGAAGTCGTAGGATCGGGTTTCACCCGGTGCGAGGAGGGGCATCGGCATGTCCGGCACACCGTCCTGCGCGTTGGGCGGGATCTGTCCGTGCCAGTGGATGATGGTACCGACGTCCAGGTCGTTGGTCAGATCGACCCGGAACCTCTGGCCGGGGTCGAGGATCAGTCCCTGTCCGCCGGGGCCGGCAAGCCCGAAGACCGTGGCAGCGCGACCGTCGATGTCGAGCGTGCGCGTCGCAGCGGAGAGGCTGATCGGCGCCACCCCTTGCGCGAAGGCGATGCGGGGCAAGTGTGCAGCGCCAATGGCGGCCGCACTTGCGGCAAGAAAGCCGCGTCGAGAAAGCATGTTCATGGTCGTCTCCTCGGGACTTCCGTCCCGTTCATCAATACCGATGGGGCGCCTCGGGCGTCTGCCCGGGCGCGCTCAGAGGAGACGGAGCTTGGGAGGTCGTTCGTTCAGTCCCGGCGCACGGCTGACGTGGATTGCCGCGGACGGGACGTCATGACTGGCGGCGCCGTAGGCGTGCCCGGCTTCCTCGCCTGCCGACGTCAGGAAGGCAGAGAGGCCTGCGCATACGAACTCGCACATCTCGGCATCGGCCGATCCACAGTGCTCTCCAGCGTCACAGTCGAAGCCCGAAATGACCGGAGAGTGCATCATGTCGGCGACATGCATCGCGTGATCCACACCGGAATTCATGCTCATGCGTGTCGCATGCGCGGAGGTCACCGTCGTCACCACGGTGATCGCGAGTATGGCAAGCATGGTGACGACACGTTCGAGCATGCTGCAAAGATAGGCATTGCTCACGAGAATGTCCATTGTCGCAGGCGCCTCGCCGCTGGCACAACGTGGTCTCGACCAAACGCGAATGTTATTCCGCAGTGATCGGGGATAGACGTCTTGAAAAAAGCTCTCCGAAATACTGTCGTGATCGGTCTGGTCGTCGGAGGTGTGATCCTCGCGGTCTTTGCTGGCTGGCGTTATGCCGGTACCGCATCCACCGCCCTGGCGTCGGCGGACATCATCGCGCAAGGACGCCAGATCTATGCGGATCAGTGCGCCGCCTGCCACGGCGCGGAACTGGAGGGCCAGCCGGGCTGGCGCTCGCCGCTTCCGTCCGGCCGGTTGCCGGCGCCACCCCACGACGCCAGCGGCCACACCTGGCACCATCCTGACGATGTCCTGTTCCGCATCGTTAGGGAAGGCACCGCCGCCGTGGTCGGCGGCGGATACGAGAGCGACATGCCCGGCTTCGCAGACGTGCTGAGCGACGCGGACATCCGCGCCGTTCTCGACTACATCAAGAGCACATGGCCAGAGCGCGAGCGCCGATACCAAGAGAGGGTGTCGGAGGCAAACTGACATTCCCCATGGTCGTCGGCTGCTACTCGCGCCAGGCCAGTTCGCAGACCGAGTTAGAGGAACGTCGCCGACCAGGTCAGCACCATGAAGCCGCCGAGCGACTGCATCATGTTGACCATCCGTATCGGCCCGGTTGCCTCGATCTGCGTGTACCCGAGCGTGGCGAAGTTGACGCCGGAGAAGTAGATCAGGCCGCTCCAGCATGGGTCGTAGCTGCCGTCGAAGCCTCCCACGCCCCAGCCCTGCAGCGCCCTGTAGACTGCGGCGAAAGCCAGGATTTCAATCGTGTGGAGCGCGAGCAGCCCGACGAACGCCACCATGATCGCCGCCTGCGGTCTCTCTTTCGAGTTCGGCTTCACGCCCCGGACGGCCAATAGCCCCGTAGTGGTGCGCGACCAGATGGCGGCCACCAGCGCGAAACCGAGCAGAAGCCCGATTCCAGTTGCAGCATGTTGAGCACTCGCGGCGGAACAGTACCCCGAGGTTTATGTTCTCAGCGCTCGGCCCTGCGGCATGGCAGCGGAACCATCGCCCTGCCGATGATCTGATCTCAGGCCTCACGTTCCGGATCAAACGCAAGAAGCCGCAGCGCGTTCAGTGTGACGAGCACCGTCGCGCCGGTATCTGCAAGGATCGCGATCCACAGCCCGGTAATGCCGAGGATCGTCGTCACCAGAAACACCGCCTTAAGGCCGAGCGCGATCGCCACATTTTGCCTGATGTTCGCCATGGCTGCGCGAGCAAGGCGAATCTTGCCGGCCACATCGGTCACGCGATTGCGCAGGATCGCGGCGTCGGCGGTTTCAAGCGCGACGTCCGTTCCGGAGCCCATGGCAACTCCGATGTGGGCGGTGGCGAGCGCAGGGGCATCGTTGATGCCGTCGCCCACCATCATCACGCGGTCTCTGGCGGTCATCTCACGGATCGCGGCGACCTTGCCTTCGGGCATCAATTCGGCGCGATGGTCAATGCCCAGCCCAGCGGAAATGGCTGCTGCCGTGCGCCGGTTGTCGCCGGTCAGCATCACAGACGCGATGCCAAGCGCCTTGAGTTGCTGCACCGCGCGGGCGGTATCCTCTCGGGGTTCGTCCCGGAGCGCTACGAGTCCGACCAACTGGCTCCGGCGGAAGACCGCGACGACTGTCTTGCCTTCATCTTCCATGCCGACCACCGCCCGGAGCGCGTGGTCGTCCAACACACCGCGCTCCCCGGCGAACCGTGGAGAGCCCACCCAGGCGGTTTCACCCTCAACGACTGCTTCGGCCCCTTTGCCCGGAAGCGCTTTGGCGGCGGTCGCGGCCAGGAACGGCGCTCCCGCAGCTTCCGCGCGGGACAGGATCGCCTCCGCCAGAGGATGGCTCGACCCCGCTTCGACGGCGGCAGCCAGCGCCAGCACCTCTGTCTCCGATCCCGAGATCGGCACCACGTCCGTGACGCGCGGCCGTCCGTGGGTCAGGGTTCCGGTCTTGTCGAATGCGACATGCGTGGTGGCCGCCGCGGCCTCGATCACGGCGCCTCCTTTCATCAGCAGCCCGCGACGCGCGCCTGAAGAAAGCGCAGAGGCGATGGAAGCCGGTACCGAGATCACCAGCGCGCAGGGGCATCCGATCAGGAGAAGCGCGAGCGCCCGGTAGATCCACGTATCCCAGCCTTGCCCGAACGCGAGGGGCGGGACGATGGCCACCAGCACCGCAACTCCGACGACGGCCGGCATGTAGATGCGGCTGAAACGGTCGATGAAGCGCTCGGTCGGGGCCCGGGCGCTTTCCGCTTCCTCGACCAGCCGGATGATACGGGCAATGGTGTTGTCCTCGGCCGACTTGGTGACCCGAACACGCAGCGCCGCCTCGGAATTGATGGAGCCGGCAAAGACGGAGGCACCGGGTTCCTTCAGCTTCGGCACACTCTCGCCCGTGACGGCGCTCTCATCGACGCCCGAGGTGCCCTCGATAACTTCGCCATCTGCCGGGACCCGGTCTCCCGGGCGCACCAGAACGATCTGGTCCACCTGCAGCTGGTCGGCTGGTATCACCCGAGTCCGGCCGCCGATCTCCAGGATCGCGGTCTTCGGTACCAGACGAGCGAGCGCCCGGATCCCGTCGCGGGCCTTGTTCGCCGCAACACCTTCGAGAACCTCCCCGACGGCGAAGAGGAAGACGACGAGCGCCGCTTCCTCGGCGGCGTCGATGACGAGCGCGCCGCTGGCGGCGATTGTCATCAGCATCTCGATCGTGAATGGCATCCCCGCTCTGGCGGACGCGACGGCGCGGCGTGCGATAGGGGCGACACCAATGAGCGTCGCGAGGATGAATGCCCACGTTGCCACATCCTGGGAGGCGAGCAGTTTCACGGCCCATGCCGCCGCGAGGAGGAGACCGGTGCCGATCACCAGTCTGCCCTTCGCGGTCTGATACCAACGCGAACCGGGCCCGGGACCGCTCTCGGGCCCTGTCGATCCAGCGTTGGGCTCGAGTCCTGCGGCATCTCGCGAGCCGTCCGCACGGGACGCTTGCTCATCGTCCGGCAGCACGAAGCCTTTCCGATCGGGGCTCGATCCTTTCGCCGCGATCCCGTAGCCGAGCCGCTTGACGATTGCTTCGATCTGGTTGCGAGAGGTCTGCCCTTCATCCAGAGTCAGCCGAAGCCGCTCGGTCATCAGCGCCACATCGACGTCGCTCACGCCAGGCAGGCGTTCGACCGCACCCCGGACCTTGCCGGCGCACGACGCACAGTCCATCCCGGAAACCGTCCATTCGTAGGTTGCACTGTCGTTCGCCGTCATCACGCCCTTCCAACCCGCCCAGCGGGCAACATTGTATTTGCTGAGTCGGGAACCTAAGGTCTCTAGTAGCTATAGCTTCAAGAGGAAATCTGATGCTCACCATCGGAAAATTGGGCGAAGCGGCCGGCGTGAAGGTTCCGACGATCCGCTACTACGAGCAGATCGGGCTCCTGCCGGAGCCAGATCGCAGTGCCGGGAACCAGCGGCTCTATGGGCAGTCGGCACTGGATCGGCTAGCCTTCATCCGCCATGCGCGGGAGCTCGGTTTTCCGCTGGACGCTATCCGAGACCTTCTGAGTCTCTCTGACAGACCCGATCAATCCTGCGCAGCCGCCGATGTCATCGCCAGGGCGCAGCTGGCCGAGGTTGAAAGCCGCCTTGCGCGCCTGACTGCGCTGAAAGGCGAACTTGAGCGCATGGTCGTGCAATGTGCAGGCGGTCGGATTGCCGATTGCCGGGTCATTGAAGTTCTGGGCGACCATTCGCTATGCGCAACCGATCACCAGCATCCGGAGAGCGAGGCGGCATCGTGAACGCACCCGGCACCCTCGCCATCTACATCGGTGCCGCTCTGGCCGAGATTGCGGGCTGCTTTGCGGTCTGGGCATGGATGCGGCAAGGCGCGAGCGCGCTCTGGCTGGTCCCCGGCCTCCTGAGCCTGGCCGTCTTCGCTTGGCTCCTGACCCTTGCCCCCTCCGATTTTGCGGGGCGGGCCTACGCAGCTTATGGCGGGGTCTATATCGCAGCCTCGCTCCTCTGGCTGTGGCTCATCGAGAAGCAGCGCCCGGACACTTGGGACCTGACAGGTGCCGCAATCTGCCTCGCCGGTGCGGCCGTCATCCTGTTGGCGCCGAGGGCGGCTGGTGGATGATCGGGGGTGCTCTCCAAGATCAAGGCAGCCGACTGCCGCTCATCGTTGCCGACATCACGATAGAGCCAACCTTTGCGGACGGACTCCCGCTCTTCCAGCGCAGCAGCTGTGCATATCAAATAAAATCAATGACTTATACTGGAGAAGGTTGGACGTCAGACCCATCCCCTCCGCCACATACCATTCGCGAACCCGAGACGAGGCCCCAGTGTGGGCCTTTTTTCTTTTTGTTTCAAAGGGGTTTAACGAGGCCATCCGACTTTCGGAGACTGGCCGTTTGCCGGAAATCGGTCTCTGAACGCCCCGCGTCTCCTTTCACCCGCCCTTCACCCAAATCGAGACGCATTGAAAAATATACGTCTTTTCAGATGCTTGCCGGAAATGGGTTGAGCTGCAGTTGAGGTGGGTTCGACCGCTAGCGAAAAGACCCGAGACACCCGAGGGCGGCGTGTTTCTGCGAAACGGTGCGAACGGTCGCGAGAAGTCTTTGATGACAAACAGTCTTTCCGCTCCTAGCCTGGCGGCATGTCGAACCGGCCTTGGACAGATGCAGAAAACGACCTGATCGTCGCGGATTACTTCGCGATGCTGGCTGAGGACATGGCGGGCCGTCCCTACAACAAGGCTCAGCACCGCCGCAGTTTGATGCCCCTATTACAGAGCCGAACGGAAGGCTCGATCGAGTTCAAGCATCAGAATATCAGTGCGGTGCTGAAGGGGCTCGGCGAAGATTGGATCCCTGGCTACAAGCCAGCGTTCAACTTCCAGATGACTTTGGTTGATGCTGTGGAGCGCTGGTTGGCATGGAACCCGGCTTGGCTTGGGCGGATGCCTGGCTCGCGACCAGCCATTGGCCTACGCGAGGCTACACAGATCTGGATAGGACCGTCACCAACGCTGTCTAACCAGCCGCCGCCGCAGGAACTGGAGCAGATGCTGCATGTCGCTAGAAAATTTGACGTTGCGGGTCGGGATGAACGCAACCGTGCTCTCGGCCGTGCCGGAGAAGAGCGGGTCGTTGCACACGAACGATCTGCATTGAAGTTGGCCGATCGAGAGGATCTGGCGCGCAAGGTGCGTTGGGTTTCAGAAGAGGATGGCGACGGTGCTGGGTATGACATTGCCAGCTTCACGCCGGACGGACGGGAGCGATTGATCGAGGTAAAAACGACAAACGGCTGGGAACGCACGCCCTTTTACATTTCTCGCAATGAACTGGCGGTCGCCGAAGAGCGCCGGTCGGAATGGTGCCTGTTTCGCCTCTGGAATTTCTCACGTGAGCCGAAAGCGTTTGAGTTGCACCCGCCGCTGGACGCGCATGTCTCGCTAACCGCGACAGCGTTTCAGGCGAGTTTTCATTGAGCTCCTGCTTGCTGCGGAGGCCAATTTCTCACGGGTCACTGCCCGAAAGGCGAAAATGAAAGCCGCCTTTTTCTTGCAGACATAACGGCACGAAGGGTGGAAAGCGAACGTTCGCGGCACCCGCGAGCGTCCTGCGCATTGAGGGCTAAAGCTGACATTGTTCGAAGCGACACAAACGTGTTTGACCTACACAATCCTTGGTCGTGAAAACACAGGGAGTGTTGACTTCATGTGGTCCGAACAGAGACAGTGGGGCAGTTGTGATCGGCAGTGCCTTACTGGTAATGTTCATATAGGTTTTAACAAAGTAATGGCAATCCGACCCATTCGCACCCACGTTCTAATCGATTGGAACAGCGAGCTGCGGTCGTTGCAAGGCCACATTGCGAGCGACGGAGAAGAGGTCGCTCGCCGGGTACTCAAACAGGTCTGTCGCCGCGTCGGCAGGCTGTTGCATGATCAAGCGGGAGACGAAGCGTTCTTTCTATCTTTGCGGGCGTACCATGGATGGCGTAGAGGTTTTGAGCCAACAGTCAGGCGCCGTGCCTTGGAAGCTGCTTTCGTGTACAATCCAGCTAACCCAGACGATCGTGGGCTAAGCGAGTATTCTCCCAGACGCTCACAGGTCGTGAGAAGCTTGGAGTTTGGAGACCGGTTGTTGGGCGCGAGGGAAGTGCGGCTCTGCGGTCAAAGGCAGGACCATCATTTGCCGAGCACTGTGCAGCAAGATCGAGCTGGCAGCCTGGGAGAAAAAATGGTCGATACAGCGCTTGTCTGCGACCTCATTTTCCTCGCGATGGAGGATGATGACAGCTGGCTCATTGTTGTCGGACAAGACGCAGACCTAGTCCCAGGCATTCTAACGGCCGAAGGACTATTGCAAGGAACAGATCGCCGCGTGATCTTTCTAGCTCGCGGTGGTATCACCAACAGTAACCCCACTATGACGGATTTGATATGCCGCCGCTAAGCCTTTCCATTAAAGACATCAATGCCTTTGCCGATCTTGGCACGCAGGTCGTGACGGAGAGAAACGAGTTTACAGTAACCCGAAACGGGGACAGGTACACGGTCACTGAGAATGGACAAAGCTACACCGTTACAACCTCGAATGGCGCTGAAAAAACCTTTCCGAATGCTGGCGCGCTTCTAGTCGATCCGGCATTTGCAGACCTTCCGAGAATTGCGAAGAATCAAGTGGTATTGCTATCGCCGCAAAGAATTGGTGATAGCCCGGTGCCGATTGTCGGCGAACTGAAGAGTATCGTTGGCAATAGCTCGCCATTCGCCATCGAACAAGGTCAGACGCCTTGGTTTGCGCTCGATCAATGGCTCGCCAATCAGCAGGGTTCCAGCAATCAAGACGGGACGGACCTCCTCTTGATTGACGGTCCAGCCGGTGTTGGGAAGACTACAGTCGTCCGTGAAGCGGCTCTATTGCGTGCTGAGTACTACGATGGATCAGCGCCGCTGATACTTCAGATTGCGAGCCGCGGGCGAGTTCTTCAAAACATCGCTGACCTAATTGCATTTGCGCTGCAAGATGTTCGATCGAATCTGACGATTGGGCAACTAATGTCGCTGGTGCGGCATGGACTTATCATTCTTGCTATCGATGGCTTCGACGAATTGTCCGATCCAAACGGCTTTGAGACAGCTTGGAGCGGGCTGAACGGCCTTATCGCAGATTCGCGCGGTGTAGCGACATTCCTACTCGCGGGGCGGGAAACATTCGTTTCCACCGAGCTAATGCAAAGGCAACTAACGTCCTTTAATACCGAAAATGACAGGCTTTCGGCTCTGACATTGGGAGACCCTGACCCAGTAGCAGCGAAGAATTGGTTACTTCAAAACCCGGGCTGGGACCACACGCTATTGGGTCGAAAATTCGTCGAGCCAATTTTTGATCACGGCTCATATGCCCTACGCCCTTTCTTTCTTGATGTTATTGCGCGCGAACCTGCTGCGCTCGCGAGTGACGAGCCCCCTGCTTCAGATTTGCTGAGTTACCTTGTCCAGATCATGCTTCGAAGGGAAGCGAAGAAATTCATCGAAGCGCTCGACCCTCCCGGTGGACCGGATAACACTCAAGACTATGAAACTTACGTCGGGCGTTTCTTGGAGGAGGTCGCGCGCGATCTGGCTGAGAACCAATCTGAGGCATTGGCTGACGATGCCCTTGACCTGCTCGCGACCGTTGCTGCCGACGGGCTGCTGCCAGACGATCAAGTAGCAGCTGTTGTTCAGCGTGCTCGAACAGTAGTATTTCTAGCCAATGACCTGCGTGCAGGTCACGTCCGTTTCGCCCATGAACAACTCTTGCAGCACTTCCTCGCTCGCGAAGCGCTTCGATCGGTAAGTGAAGGCGAGACACCTCGATATGTGCGGCGCAACCTGTTCGGGCGCGACGCATTGGAAGTGTTCGCCCACGTAGCAAGGGGCCGCCACGACGTGTCAGAGCGTTTCCTAAATTCGGTCCGCGCAGGCATCGCCCAACCATCTCGCGACAGGACGAACACGAACTTATCGGTGCTCGGAGTCGCAGCCGCATGTGGAACGGCCGTTGAAAGCGCCGATCTTCAAATTCGAGACGTCGGAATCAACGAGTTGTATTTTCCTTTTTCTGCGCCGATCGGGATTTCGTTTCGAGATACAGCAATCAGCATCCTGTATGCCGCTAGTGCCGACCTCCGGAATGTCGTCTTTGAAAGCGGGGTCCATATATCCACGCTTGAAGTCGATCGGCGAACCCAACTGCCAGTCCAATTACCTCAACCGCAAATGCTGGTGCATGCTGGCGGAACGACAAGCGACCCCAGCGAAATCCAAGATATTCTCAACCCTGATGCTCAACAGTCCGCTGCCCACCTCGATTGGTCGGATGATCTTTTTGAGATTCTGGGGCGGATTGAACGCTACCGAACGTTCTGGCTGAGGACAAATCTAGACGATACGGACCATCAAGGACGGCGCATCGTAACTCACCCCTCGTGGCCAAGCGTGTACAGTGCTTTGCGCAGTTTGGATCTCGTCACTGTCAAAACAAAGCAAGCATCTGGGCCATACGCCGAGTTCATCCATTTCCGGCAAGATGTTATCTTGACCGAACACAAGGACCTATTCCGAGCTCTAAATGGTTGATCCACATTGGCTTGTGTTGATGCAGTTGCAGCGAATGTCGGCACTGCGGGATGCCGCCGCAGCATGGCAGCAAGATGTCGAACGGCAGCTCTGGGCCGTTTGCGTCAACTATGTTCGGTTCATGGATATCTGTGGAACGCTGATTGTCTCACCTGTTGATCCGGGCCACCGTTCGGACCGTCGTACTTACCTTACGGCACTGACGACGTCCGGAGTAGTGATCCGCTGGCCAAGGCCCAGTTTTGGCCAGCACCATTGCTTGGCCGGAACATAGGAAATCGCTTGGCAAAGCCGGTCGCTCACGCAAATCGCCTGACACTCTTCGAAGCTGACGCCGCGGTGTCCCCTCTTTGTCAGATCGTAGCCTGAGAAATCCGTCGAGGGCAGGATCGTCATTTGCGAAGTCTTAGCGGTTCGCGCCGGTGTTGCCGGCTGTTCTGGTGCGCGATAGATTCCCGGACAGCTCGCAGCAATTTCAGCGACCTTCTGGTCACGTATGTCCTGCTCGAAGCCCCAGAAAGTGGTTCCGGCCGGAGTGTACACCCGCGCGCCGATGGTCGTGGCCCGTGCCAGGCGTGCCTTTACCTGTGGAGGGATGCGCATGAATACGCGAGTCCGTCCATTGTCCCGGTTCAGGATCTCGTAGCTGTCGATGCGGTTGTCGCTACCATCGACGACGAAGGAAAAGGTGCCGACGGCGGCAACTGGCGGTTCATCCAGAATGGCATAGGCGATCAGACCGTCGTCGCAGAACAGGGTCATCTCATTGGTCCCGTAGAGGGACTCGTGGAACATGTAGAGGGCGACCTTGCCGTTGAGGTTTCGGTATTCCATGCGGTCCTCGTAGACAGGCCCGGTGACGACCCGCCAGCGTTCGAGCTTGTCGGAAGACAGCCAGGTGATCGCATTGGGCGGCGTATTCGACATCTCGGCGAAGAGGGTGCTGCTGACCCTCTGGCGCTTCAGCAGCGCGACGATCTCGGCCGCGAACCTCTGGGCGATGTCTATCCCCTCTCCCGTATCAAGCCCCTCCCCGGAATGGGAGAACTGGTGGACACCAAGCCTCCCATTCGCAGCGAGGTACCGCAGATCGGCTCCGATGAAGGCCAGGACGCAGGCGGAGGCGCATTCCGCATTTGGGTTCTCATCCGTGCCGACCTGCGAAATGACGATTTCACTTCGGCTTCCCAAGACCCTTGCAATGCGCAACCCCTCGTAGAGACTGCCGCCGGGACTGTCGAAAAACACGAATATCTCGCGAAGGTCATGGCTGTCATAGTGCGAAAGCACGTCGCGCAACCGATCCGCGTCACCGTCTTCGATGGGCCCTGACAGCGTGACATAGAGATTAGGATCGAGAATGGGTCGCAGATCTTGGATCTCCGTCTCGATGCTCATGGCCGATCCCGCCTTCGCCATTAGGAGAAGCAACACGCATAGCAATCGGAGCATTTGAAAACCTTGGACGTTCAAACCATCTGGCACAATGGCAAAAGATCATGCGGTGCAGCGAAAGGTCAAGGCACCGACTCCGGAACGTTAGAGCTGATTGCAATCGCCTCACGTAAGTGGAACCATCTGAAGTTCGCAATCCGGGATCTTCCACATGTTCAAACGCCTCGCTGCCTTCGCGGCACTGACGATCCTCTTAGCACCTCCGGTGCAAGGAGCCGAAATCCAGAGATCGGATGACCAGGAATGCCGGGTGCAGATTACTGGTGAGATCCGGAAGGGGGATGCCGAGGCACTCGCAGGGCTTTCAGATCATTTGATTGTCGATAACGGGGAGAGCACGAGCGCTTCTGTGCTGTGTCTCGATAGCCCAGGCGGCAACATGATCGAGGGCATGAACATGGCAAAGTTCATTCTCGAGAATGGTATCAGTACCCGTATCCGCGCCGACCGTGAGTGCTCCTCAATTTGCGCCATCATGTTCATGATGGGCAACTACCGCGGTGGTGAGGTCGCGGGATTGAGCCGACGAATGCACTACACGTCGAAACTTGGGTTTCATCGCCCATATCTGAAGCCTGACGAGGCCCGGCTCTATACCTCAGATGATCTGGCCAGCATTTATGCGCTAGGGATGGAGACGGTTTTTGGAATTCTGGAAGTCGCGAACCGTCGGGAGCCTTGGGGAACGGCCCAGATGATTGAGCCTGATCTCTTCAAGTTCATCACCGGAACGCCTGGTGACGGCATGTTTTACGTATCGACTGTGGAGGAAGCTTTGCGTTGGCGCATTGAAATCGACGGCGTTCCCGCCAGCGCCAATCAGACTTGGAATCAGTTGCACTACGCCTGCGAAAACGCGTTGGCCAACCGGATATCTCTGACTTCTGTGCTTAATGGCATCGATGGCGCCCTTGGAGATGCAGTCTTTCGACTTCAGCCGTTGAATAGTTACAGCATTCAAGAAATTTCGAGTGCTGGCGATATCAGCAATGATGGCACTGCCGGTGTTGCCAGCTTGCGCGCCGGCTATTCCAGTGTCGGATGCCGTGTCAGGCTGTCGGGAGAACAAGTTGCGGTTTGTGGCAATGATGAAGCCACCGATACCCAAGTTGGTCGCTGCGGCGAAAAATACGGTATGCGGCATTTCTCGCCACTTTCTCGGCTACATCCGAAAACGCGCCTTCAGTCCCTCGGCTTACCTGATGCCTTCAACGCCGATGCACGAAGGATCGCGACTTGCGAGACCTTCGACCAGTCCGGAGGCATTACGGACTCTCAGCCTTGTCTGCAGGCCGTCGTGTTATTGCAGGACGCCGGAAATCCGATGGCAAGACACGTTTTCACGTGGTCATCCGGCTCGAGAACAGTCATCGACATCGATGGGGCGGCATACGGTGAGACCCATACGACGGCCAGGATCAATGGCGGCTCTGGCGAGATCCGCCACGGGCCGGAGGGTAAGAGCTGCGTCAGGAATCTTGCCAGCGGAAACCTTTTTTGCGTGAGCGGGTGAAATCACTACTGCGGCGATGACCCACCCTGACAGGACGAATAGTGGCCCCATTGTGCTATCAATCCATTGCGCAGAAAAGGCATCTGTCCCGATTGGCTTGCCCTGCATTGCTGCCGGCCAACTTTTCCGCGGCTGCAGGGTCGCGTCTGTACGACCGCTTCGGTGACGCTGCGAGGCAGCAAAAGCGTCCTCGATGAATGGCCGGTCAGGGCCGAACACGACGTTCAGGATGTAGCCTCGTCGAGTGCCTGTCTAATTTGTTCCCCCCACGCTGCCCCAGCGAGGAAGCCCAGATCATACAGGCTGACCGCCGATGGTTCGCGCCCGCAGGTCAACCGCTTCAGCACCTCCGGGGCGAGATAAGCGAGCCGCAACTGGCGGCTCACGTGTCGCTCAGCCAACCCGACGGCCTCGGCGAGTTCCTGGATCGTGCTGAACTCGCCAGCCTCCATGCGCCGCCGCCAGCCCCATGCACGGCCGATGGCGCGGAGGACATGTGGGTCCTGCGCCTGGTCTTCGCTGGGCAGATAGTCGGCGGGCGGCAGGATTTTTGGCCGACCGTTCTTCTTGCGGACCTTCAACGGGATCAGGATGCGGATCGTATCGTCAGGCTTGGTCATTCCGCCGCCTCCAGATTGCGCGGTGCAACCATCTCGCGGACGACCCCCGCGATCCCCTCGCGTCGGATGTCGACCTCGAGCCCCGCGGCGGTGACGGAAACGCGCCGGACAAGAAGCTGGATGATCCGTGCCTGCTCGGCCGGGAACAGCTGCGCCCAAAGCGCGCTGAACTCATGCAATGCCGCGATGGCGTCCGCCTCAGAAACAGCGCACTTTTTGACCTTCAGGGCGGCAATCACCTGCGTCACGACCTCCGGCGTCTGGAGAATGCGCCGGACCTCCGTCACGACCGCGTCCTCGACCATTCCGGCAGCCAGCCGCATCGGAGCGGTCTCACCGCCGGTCTCGCGGTTATTGATCGCGTCCATCGACACATAGTAACGATAGAGCTTTGCACCTTTCCGGGTGCTGGTGGGGGTCATGGCGGCGCCGGTGTCGCTGAATATCAGGCCCTTCAATAGCGCAGGTGTCTGCGACCGGCTGTTGTTGGCACGTTTGCGCGGGCTTTCCTTCATGATGGCGTGGGCGCGATCCCAGAGGTCGTTCTCGATGATGGCGTCGTGTTCGCCGGGATAGGCTTTGCCCTTGTGGACGGCCTCACCGCGATAAACACGGTTGTTCAGAAGCCGATAGAGGTACCCCTTGTCGATCAGCGTTCCCTGCTTGTTGCGGAACCCGTCGCGGCGGAGTTCGCGCGCCAGAACCGTGGCGGACCCGAGTTCGACGAACCGCTCGAAGATGCGGCGGACCGATGCGGCCTCGGCGTCGTTGACCGTCAACTTGCGATCCTGCACATCGTAGCCGAGCGGCACGTAGCCGCCCATCCAGATCCCGCGCTTGCGGGACGCGGCTACCTTGTCGCGGATGCGCTCGCCGATCACCTCGCGTTCGAACTGGGCGAAACTGAGCAGGATGTTCAGCGTCAGCCGCCCCATCGAGGTCGTGGTGTTGAACGACTGCGTGACCGAAACGAAGGTGACGCCGTTGCGGTCAAAGATCTCGACCAACTTGGAAAAGTCCATCAGCGAGCGGCTGAGGCGATCGATCTTGTAAACCACCACCACGTCGATCAACCCGTCGTCGATGTCGGCCATAAGCTGCTTGAGACCCGGACGCTCGAGATTGCCACCGGAAAAGCCGCCGTCGTCATAACGGTCGCGGGTCGCAACCCAACCCTCGGAGCGCTGGCTGGCGATATAGGCCTCGCATGCCTCCCGCTGGGCATCGAGGCTGTTGAACTCCATGTCGAGCCCTTCCTCGCTCGACTTGCGGGTGTAGATTGCGCAGCGCAGGCGGCGGGCAGGGCGGGTCGTGCGATCCATCATGCCTGCTCCCGCTTGCGTTCACGGAGGCCGAAGAAGCGATAGCCATTCCAGCGCGTTCCGGTGATGGCACGGGCCACGGCCGAGAGCGATTTGTATTTCTGGCCCTGCCAGTCAAAACCGTCCTTGAGGACGATCACCGTATGCTCGACCCCGTCCCATTCCCGGATCAGTCTGGTGCCCACCACAGGATTGCGCGGGTCGGCAATCTGCTTCTTCCTCCGGGCAACTCCCTCTACTTCATCGGCCAGCAAATCAAGCATGCGCCGGGTTTGCCGGTCGGGACCGCCGTAGGTCAGTTCCTGGATGCGATAAGCGATGCGAATTTCCAAAAAGGTCCGGCTATTGTTCGGCGCGGCGGTGCCGATGAGCTTTTCCCATTCGGCTTTCAGATCCCTGACCGACATGGCCTTAAGCGCAGCCAGGCGGGCCAGGACTGTTTGATCCACTGCTCCGTCCTGCCCAGGCTTTGCAGGTGATATCTTATTGTGATGCTTCATGAATTCCTCCGATGCGGATACGTTTTGCACGACGACCACCGCTCGTTCGGGGCGAGAAGTCCACGAAACTGTCTCCGCCTTCGTCAGATAAAGACCTGGCATTTTCTGCGTTCAGACGAATGACGCCGACGGCTAGAATGCGGCCGAGTTCGGCGAGGCGTGCCCGGGCAGACATCTTGTTGGGGCATAGCGGATTGGGCCCCGAAACCGGGGTTGAGATTTCATCAATCATCGGAGCGCCTTTCGGGTTGTTGCCCTATCTGGGCTTCAGGCGGCGCTGGTATTCAAGTTAAAACAACGGGTTGCGGGGCTGGTTCGGGGTGCCGCGTGCTGGATCGGGTTTGCGTCGCGCGGCCTTTCAGTGCCGTGTCGCGGGTTGGACCATCGAATCCGTCTCGAGTTTAAGCGCGGCCTTCCAAAGAGGGGTTTTGGTGAACACGCTTTCCTGCGACCGAAAGGATTTCCCAGGGCGTGTTTCCTGAATCAGACCGGTCCAGACGAGCGGGCGCAGAACCTGAGTGTAAAGGCTGCCCATCATCTCATCGTAGCGTGGAAAAGGGCTGGAGTCGGGTTCGCCAAACAAGATCTGTCGCAGATGCTGGCCCGCTGCGCCGTCCTCCGTCTCGACATTGAGGACGTTGAGGAAGATGTTCCAGTTTCCTGGAACCGGTTCTCTCGGGGTCCGTGACCAACTCGAATGATCGATTTCAAAGAGGTAGAACGGCGTTAAAATCCCAAATAGACGGCCGGGTTGATGTGCCAAGTCCGACCCTGACTTCGTCAGCTTGAAATCCCCCTTATAGTGCCGACCCATTTTCAGGCTGGTCAGCAGGAAGTGAATATCTCCAAGCGGCATGAAGTCATGTTCGTTGAGCACTTTGTTGACGGCGAAGAGATCGTCCTCTGTGTACCCGGGCCAGTCGAACGCGGCTGCGGCCCAGTGAACGAAATTGCGCTTGAAGGCTTTTGAGGGGGTGAGGCCGATGGAACCATGCTCGTGGACGTAAGCGTAGGTTTTCAAAACCCCGCGCAAGAGGGGCGAGAAGCTCAAGGCAGGTTCATCATCAGCGAGGGAGCGGAATTCGATCATTGAACCTGACCGCTAGTACGACTGCTTGCCAGGAATGACACCGCGAACACCTCCTCGGGGCTCTTTCACATCACCGTCCCGTCTCGGGATCAGGTGGATATGGCAATGAAAAATCGTCTGACCAGCAGACTCACCGGAATTAATCCCGACGTTGAATCCCGAAACCGTATGATCGCCTGAGAGGATTTTCGCCCTTTGCTCCTTCAAGAGCTGGTCGATCGCGTTCCGCTCTGGCTGATACAGATCGAAGTAATCGGCGACATGTCGCTTCGGGACCACTAGCGTGTGGAGGTCCGTAACCGGAAATCCGTCCCGGATTGCATAACAAAGCTCGTTTTCAGCAATGATGCGATCGGTTGGGATTTCGCAGAAAAGACATCCGCTTTGACGTTCCGCGTATTGCTCGGCCATGTTTCTGAAATCGGTATCGTCGGTATCCCGTTTGTTGGTATTGCACGTGATGCACAGAGCCTGGAAGTTGCTCAGCTCGTCCAGGCCTCCCTTGTTGCGCGGAACGATGTGATCGACGTGCAAGGCGATCTTCTCCGCAGAAGCGCCGCAAAGTTCGCACCGAAATCTGGCCCGCTTCAGAACTTCATAGCGAACG
Organism: Palleronia sediminis; assembly: GCF_004358695.1. Classification (GTDB taxonomy): domain Bacteria; phylum Pseudomonadota; class Alphaproteobacteria; order Rhodobacterales; family Rhodobacteraceae; genus Palleronia; species Palleronia sediminis. The sequence goes on along the minus strand of NZ_SNAA01000001.1, from coordinate 95,064 downwards.
GACCCTGGGATATAGCCATTCGCATTTGTTCGGTGCTGCCAGATAACGCCGCCGCGGCGTTCAATATATTCCGCAATTTTTGCATCACATGCTGCAATCAGTTGCTCTGTTTCTCCCGCAGTGAGTTCGGCTTCCAGAAGCCGATATCCGATCGTTCTGACGCCATCCTTGATCGGTTCAACGATCTGATTATTGGTCAGAACACGCCCGACCATGTTTTTGGTCCTGATCTCGTAATACTCAACCTGAGACAGGTCATACGACAGTAATGCCCTGGCAATCTGTTGAGAAACGCGCGAAAGTTGGTGATGCCCTGAGGGGCGGCATATCATGGCGGTGTTCAGACGCCGTCAATTCTCAGCCGAGAAAGGGATATGCCACATGCCAGAGAATACCATCACTGAACTGCCCGATCCATCAGGATTTGGCTCCGACCCATTCACCGAGGTCCTGCGCGATGGAGCGCGCAAGCTGATCGAACAGGCGATCCACGCGGAGCTGGCCGCGCTCATGAACGCCTTTTCCGGGGACAAGCTCGAGGACGGTCGGGCACGCCTGGTGCGCCATGGTCACTTACCCGAACGCGAGGTGATGACCGGCATTGGTCCGGTGCCCGTGAAGGTGCCGCGCGTGCGGGACCGCAAGCCAGGCGAAGACAAGATTACCTTCACGCCCAGCATCCTGCCGCGCTATCTGCGCAAGGCGAAATCGGTCGAGGAGTTGCTGCCGTGGCTCTACCTCAAGGGCGTGTCCACAGGCGATTTTACCGAGGCGTTGGGGGCGCTGCTGGGTCCGAATGCCAAGGGGTTATCGGCCAAGACCGTCACGCGGCTGAAGGCCGACTGGTGGGCAGACTACGAGGCTTGGCAGAAACGCGACCTTGGCACGCGGCGGTTCCTCTACATCTGGGCCGATGGCGTCTATTTCAAACCGCGCATGGCTGAGGAAAAACAATGTGTTCTGGTGATCGTCGGGGCGGATGAATACGGCCGCAAGGAGTTGCTGGCCATGACCGACGGCTTCCGTGAAAGCACCCAAAGCTGGCGCGAGGTGCTGCTCGATCTCAAGCGCCGCGGCCTGAAACAGGACCCGAAACTGGCCATCGGTGATGGCGCATTGGGGTTCTGGACCGCGCTGCGCGAGGTGTTCGCTACGACGCGGGAACAACGGTGCTGGGTCCACAAGACCATGAACGTGCTGAACGCGCTGCCGAAATCTATCCAAGCCAAGGCGAAGGCGCACCTGCACGACATCTGGCAGGCCGACACGAAAGCCGAAGCGAACGCCGCCTTCGATTTCTTCGTCGAAACCTACGGCGTGAAGTGGAACAAGCCGGTGGCCAAGCTGGTCAAGGACCGGGACGCGCTGCTGACCTTCTACGACTATCCGGCCGAACACTGGAAGCACATCCGCACGTCAAACCCGATTGAAAGCACCTTTGCCACCGTCCGGCATCGCACGAAACGCACCAAGGGCTGCCTCAGCCGCAAGACCGGGCTGGCCATGGCATTCAAGCTGATGATGTCAGCGCAGGGAAAATGGCGCAAACTCGACGGCCGGAACCGCCTGCCCGAAATCATCGACGGGGTTGAGTTCCGCGACGGTCTCCGCCACGTTCAAATCGCCGCCTGATCAAGCATCACCAACTTTTGCGCATATCTCCAATCTGTTCAACGGTCGCCTGTCCATCTGACAGCAATAACTCTCGCAACACCACCGGTTGATAGATGTGGGACATTCGCATTCGCTGCGTGATAAAGTTTAGCAGGCTCTCTGGATGCATTTGGATCGTTCCGGAAACGGTTTCAGTATCTGATCATCAATAAGTGTATTGAACTTGGCAAACCACACTGCCTCTATATTTCTCGCGCGAACCAGCGGATCCGCCCGATGACGTGGATCTCTTCGACCGTGCGCTCGTAGGGGCTGTAAAAGCTGTTGTCGGAGATGACCCGCACCGCGGATGGATCGCTGTTCGGGATGTGCTCCAGCCGCTTGGCGACCAAGCCCATCCCGTCGTTCAGCACGAAGATCCCGGGCGGGTTCGGAGTCTTGCGCGCCATGTCGACCAGCACCGTATCGCCGTCCAGCAGGGTAGGGGCCATGCTGTCGCCTTCAACATGCATGATGCGCAGCTGCGAGGGGCTGGCCTTGAGGCTGCCCTTTATCCAGGACCGGCGGAAGTGATAGGCGCGGCCCGGCGTGTCGCGATCTTCAAGCACCACCGCGCCGCCGCCCATTGAGGGGCGCGGGCTGGCATGTGCAATCGCCACAAAGGCTTCGTCAGGATTGTCGATGAAGGGCGGCGTGCCGTCCACGTCGCCGATGCCGTGGATCAACCAGTCGCGATCCACCTTCAGGACTGCCGCGACCTCGCGGAGCTTTTCGATCCCGGGGCGCGTCGATCGCCCGCGCAGGATGTCGTAGACGAAGGAGCGGTTCACACCGGCCATCTCGGCGACATGCGCCGGGCTGAGGCCAAGTTGATCGGCGCGGGCGCGGAGGCGGTCGGCAAGGGTATGTTGCTCGGTCATGATTTCCCCAAGGGGCTGTGGACTAAATAGGATAAAATAGGATTGATCCGATAACGTCAAGCAACTAGAACAAAGTATAAACATTTAGCGGCGGGAATCGAGGGCGGATGGAGATCGATAAAGCGTATTTTACCCTCCCCGAGGTTCTGGACCGCTGGCGGATCTCTGAGGCCGACCTGATCTACCTTGCCGAGAATGACAGTCTGCGGCTTTCGATGCGGGTGTTTGGTGTGCCAGTGGAGTTCGGCGGCTACGAAGACAACGGGGACGGGGTTGGTCATCGTGTGCCGTGGGAGCAGGCCCACTATGATGGCTTGCTGGATCTGCACGCCCGGGATGCGTTTCAGCTCTTTCGCTGTGGTGAGGTCCACCTGAGTGACTTCCGCACTCCCCAGGCTGATTATGCCACGCTCTGCGAGCACGCCGAGCCGGTGCTGGTTCTGATCGGCGATCTTCTGATAAGGCGCGAGGAACGCGACCGTTTCGAGATCGCCAACGGGTTTTCCGGGGCAGGTGCGGCCATTGAGGAACCCACCTTCATCGCCTCGGCTGACTACCAGGAGGTGCGGTGCAATGGCAGCCGCTTCAAGCTTGGGCCGATCCAGGCGGAAGTGGTCCGGGCATTGCACGGCGCGGCGATGGCGGGCGAGCCGTGGCAGAACGGCAAGTCGGTTCTCTCCGGAGCCGGTTCGAAGAGCCTGCGCATGGCCGATGTATTCAAGTCGCAGGTCAATTGGCGGCACCTGATCCGCTCGGATCGCCGGGGCGGATACCGACTCAATCTGGACTGATTTGCACCACCGGTCACCCGGGGGTGGGGGATCGTGAGGGGGATGAGTGGGGGATGGAGGGGGATGGCTCACCCTCCAGGCTGCCGGAGGTGCAGTCGTGCAAGGGTCACGCGATCCCCCTCCGCATCCCCCGCCAATCCCCACGACATCCCATACCGTTAATTTGCATTGTGTCCTCATCAACGATGAAGAGGAGACAATGATGCTGCAAAAGCATTGCCTGAATCAGAAGGAGCTGGCCCGTCGCTGGGGCATCTCCCATCGGACGCTGGAGCGTTGGCGCCATGTTGGCCAGGGGCCAACGTTTCTCAAGCTTGGCGGGCGCGTGCTGTATCGGCGCGAGGAGATCGAAGCTTTCGAAGAGAGCCAGTTGCAGCGGGCGAAAGTCGTGAGTGCTGCAATTGACCGAGCCGGACCCGCAGAGGGGCGGAGGCTGTCAGCTGTTCCCGTCACATCCTCACCTCTGAATGGCAGGGCCCCGTCCGGGGCGATGTCGCTGCGCAGTTCGTAGAGGGGGGAGATCATGTTCATGGGACCCACACCCTTTATCACGGTTCGCGCCAGCCGACCGCTGACCGAGATCGAGTTCTGCGCCTGGGTGGCGCAGGCCGCTCCCGGCGACCGGCTGGAATATCATCGCGGTTTTCTGGTGCTCGACATCTTCCCTGTGTTTTCAGGGCTGTCGGATGCGGCGCGGGCCGAGTTGAGCAGGCTTGGATCCCGCGCTTTCTGGGCCGCTGAACTTGGTCTCGTGCATCTCGTTCAGGAGCGCGTGGGCCCCGATCAGTTCGCCTATATCGCCGTCGCCCGGCCCAAGCCCAAAGCCGCCGCTGCCTCCCTGTCCGAGCTGCTGCTCGCCGAGCCGGAGGCCGCGTGATGTCCGCCTTCCAAACCTTTTTCACCGATCACGGAGACCAATTCATGCCATTCCCCGAGAACACACCCACGCCCGACGATCTGCCGTCGCTCACCGCCGCCGAAATAGCGGCCCTGCCGGTCGAGTTGCTGGCAATCCTGCAGCGCGAGATCGACGAGCGCCTGAAGCGCGACAAGGCCGCCAAGACCCGCTTCGATGCCGGACTGGCCATCCGCTACGCCACTCGCGCCACCGAAGAACGCCAGGCCGCAGGCAAGGACACCGGCACGGTCCGATTCGATGACGGCGATTTCACCGTGGTCGCCGATCTGCCAAAACGGGTGGGTTGGGATCAGGACCGGTTGGCTGCGATGGTCGCGCGGATCTGCGATGCAGGCGACGACCCCGCCGAATACGTTGATCTCTCCTTCAAGGTGCCCGAGCGCAAATACGCGGCCTGGCCCGAGGCCATCCGGCAGGGTTTCGAGCCCGCGCGCACCGTGAGGCCCGGCACGCTGAAGGTCGAGATCCTCGCGCAGGGGGCCGAGCAGTGAGCCTCCCCATCATCAGCGCCGACCAGCGGTTGGCGGAGCCGCGCGGCATCAAGGGCTGTATCTTCGGCAAGAGTGGAATCGGCAAAACCTCACTGCTCTGGACGCTCGACCCTGAGCGCACGCTGTTCATGGATCTCGAAGCGGGCGATCTCGCCATCGAGGGCTGGGCGGGCGACAGCATCCGGCCGCGCACATGGGCGGAATGCCGGGATTTCGCGGTGTTCATCGGCGGGCCCAACCCGGCACTGCGCGACGAGCAGCCCTATAGCCCGGCCCATTACAAGGCCGTCTGCGACCGCTTCGGTGATCCGGCAGCGCTCGACCGCTACGATACGATCTTCGTCGACTCGATCACCGTCGCCGGGCGGCTGTGCTTCGGGTGGTGCAAGGGCCAGCCAGAAGCGCTGTCGGAGAAAACCGGCAAGCCGGATGTCCGTGGCGCTTACGGTCTGCACGGCCGCGAGATGATCGGCTGGCTCACCCACCTCCAGCACACGCGGGCCAAGAACGTCTGGTTCGTCGGGATCCTCGACGAGAAGCTCGACGACTTCAATCGCAAGGTGTTCCAGCCGCAGATCGACGGTTCCAAGACCGGGCTCGAGCTGCCGGGGATCGTCGATGAGGTGATCACCATGGCGGAGTTGAAGGCCGATGGCGGCGATCCGTATCGCGCCTTCGTCTGCCAGACGATCAATCCCTGGGGCTTTCCGGCAAAGGACCGCTCCGGCCGCCTGGCCCAAGTCGAAGAACCCCATCTCGGCCGCCTGATGGCGAAGATCCGGACGCCCGCGATACCGGCACCCGACCGGCTGACCTACGCGCCACCACCCGCCGATCCGCCGACCGACAAACAATCCAAACCGCAAAACTGATCAGAAAAGGAGGTTCCCCATGGGTTCCTGGAACGATTTCAACGACGCGCAGAGCAACACCAACCTCATCCCGAAGGGCACGCTGGCCAAGGTGCGCCTGACTATCCGCCCCGGCGGGTTCGACGATGCCTCGCAGGGGTGGACCGGCGGCTATGCCACGCGCGGCTCCACTGGCGCGGTGTACCTGAACGGCGAGTTCACCGTGACCGAGGGTCCCTATGCCCGGCGCAAGATATTCACGCTGATCGGTCTTTACAGCCCCAAGGGGCCAGACTGGACCAACATGGGCCGCAGCCTCGTGCGCGGTATGCTGAATTCGGCGCGCGGGATTTCCGACAAGGACATGTCGGCCGAGGCGCAGGCGGCGCGGCGCATTAGCGGCTTTGCCGATCTGGACGGGATCGAGTTCATCGCCCGCATTGATATCGGCACCGATGCAAGCGGTGACGACAAGAACGAGATCCGCAGCGCGGTCACGCCTGACCATCGCGACTATGCGCAGGTCATGGGAACGGCGCCCCTGCAGTTCAGTGGTAACGCCGGGCCGGGGGCCACTCCGCAGCAGAATGCTGCCGCCCCAACGTCCTCGTCCAATCCGCCAGCAGCCAACCCCGGTGCCCCCGGGCGGCCGAGCTGGGCACAGTAAGGGGTATCGGTCATGCGCCTTCGCCCCCGCCAGAAAACCTTTGTCGAGCGCAGTGTTGCTGCGCTCGCCTCCCGCAGCAACACGTTGGGCGTGGCACCCACCGGCGCGGGCAAAACCATCATGCTCTCGGCGGTCACCGGCGAGATGATCGGCGACGGTGCCAAGGCCTGTGTTCTGGCGCATCGTGACGAGTTGACCGCGCAGAACCGCGCCAAGTTCCAGCGTGTGGTGCCGGAGGCATCCACCTCGGTGATCGACGCCACCGAGAAATCCTGGGGTGGCGACGTCACCTTCGCCATGGTGCCCACACTGGCGCGGGCGTCAAACCTGGCCGCCATGCCGCGCCTTGATCTGCTGGTGATCGACGAGGCACATCACGCGGTGGCGGACAGCTACCGCCGGATCATCGACCGGGTGCGCGACGCCAATCCTGACGCCCGGGTTTTCGGGGTGACGGCGACACCGACCCGGGGCGATCGCAAAGGTCTGCGCGAGGTCTTCGACAATGTCGCCGACCAGGTGCGTCTGGGCGAGTTGATCGCGTCTGGCCACCTCGTGCCGCCGCGCACCTTTGTCATCGATGTGGGCGTGCAGGAGGAATTGAAGTCGGTCCGCAAGACCAGCGCGGATTTCGACATGTCCGAGGTGGCGGACATCATGGACCGCGCGCCGGTCACCGACGAAGTGATCCGCCACTGGCGTGAGAAGGCAGGGGACCGTCAGACGGTCGTCTTCTGTTCGACCGTTGCCCACGCGGAACATGTGACCGAGGCATTTCGCGCGGCGGGGATCGCGGCCGCGCTGATCCATGGTGATCTGGCTTCCGAGACCCGCAAGGCCATCCTGGCTGACTACGCGGCAGGCAAGACCCGCGTGGTCATTAACGTTTCGGTGCTCACTGAGGGTTGGGATCATCCGCCGACGTCCTGCGTCGTGCTGCTGCGCCCCAGCTCCTACAAATCCACCATGATCCAGATGGTTGGGCGGGGCCTGCGCACCGTCGATCCGGCGGAACACCCCGGCATCGTCAAGACCGATTGCGTGGTTCTGGATTTCGGGACGTCGAGCCTGATCCACGGCACGCTGGAGCAGGATGTCGATCTGGATGGCAAGATCGGCACCGGTGAAGCCCCGATGAAAACTTGCCCGGCCTGCGCGGCAGAGATCCCGCTCGCCGCCACCGAATGCCCGCTCTGCGGCGAGATGTTGCTCCAGGACGAAGGCGAGACCGGCGCGGACGCAGTGCCGCTCTCGGGCTTTGTCATGACCGAGATCGATCTGCTGAGACGGTCCAGTTTCGCATGGGTCGATCTCTTCGGGACGGACGATGCGCTGATGGCCACGGGCTTCACCGCCTGGGGCGGCATCTTCTGGATGGAGGGCGTTTGGTACGCCATCGGCGGGGCCAAGGGTGTGCGACCGCGCTTGCTGGGCGTCGGCGAACGCACCGTCTGCCTCGCGCAGGCCGACGACTGGCTCAACACCCACGAGAGCGATGAAAGCGCCTTCAAGACGCGAGGATGGCTGCGCCAGCCACCGACGGACAAGCAGCTAAAATACCTGCCTCCCGAATGCCGCCACGATTTTGGCCTGACGCGCTACCACGCCTCGGCGCTGATGACCTTCGGGTTCAACAAACGGGCGATCCGCGCGGCTATTGATGCGGCGGCCGGGACAGAACGGATGGCGGCGTGAACCATGTCGCGCAAATCCCATCCCCGCCGTTCGCCGGGAGAACGGTCCCCCAGACCGTTCTCGGGTCCGGCTCACCGGCTGCGGATTGCCCGGAGCGTCTTCGGCACTGGCATCCGCGTTTTGTTACATGCGCCGTTTGCCTGTGCCCGGCGCAAGGTTTCGGCTTCTTCAATCCCAACACACGCCGCCCACGCGAACACCGCTGGTTTTGCTCGATGCCCTGTCAGGCATGGTTCGCGGCCCGCCAGAAGAAAGGACTGACCATGCAGGGAATGACTGAAGAGGAGCACCTCGCTGTCACCGCCACCATGAAACACATCGCCCTGCTGATGGACGAGATCGGCTGGCAGACCGCCTTCGCCGAACTGACCGAGGCGCAGGTGCGCGCCCTGATCGAGGAAGCCGTCGAGGGGTTCCGCGAGGCCATGGCCGACATCGCGCGGGCCCAGACACCGGAGGTGCCGTTCTGATGCTGGATTTTAACCCACGCCCCTCCACCGCCGAGCGGATCAACGCGCTGGTCGATGCAGCTCTCATCGCCGAACGGGAAGCCACACCGCGTCGGACCTATCTCGGCGCCTCCCGGCTTGGACATGCCTGCGAACGCGCGCTGCAGTTCGAGTTTGCCGGTGCGCCCAAGGATGAGGGTGCGGATTTCGGCGGGCAGACGCTGCGGATCTTCGCCATCGGCCACCAGCTCGAGGATCTGGCGATCCGCTGGCTGCGCGCGGCCGGGATCGATCTGGTGACCCAAAAACGCGATGGCGGCCAGTTCGGCTTTTCCGTCGCGGGCGGTCGCATCCGGGGCCATGTCGACGGGATCATCGCTGATGCCCCGGCGGCACTTGGTCTGCGCGCCCCAGCGCTCTGGGAATGCAAGACGATGAACGCGAAGAACTGGCGCGCCTGCGTCAAGGACGGGGTCGCTGTCTCCAAGCCCGTCTATGCCGCCCAGATCGCGATCTATCAGGCCTATATGGAGCCCTCGGTGCCGGGGATTTCGGCCGCACCGGCGCTGTTCACGGCGATCAACAAGGACACGGCGGAGCTGCATCATGAGCTCGTGCCGTTCGATGCCGATCTGGCGCAGCGCATGTCCGACCGCGCCGTGCGCATCCTGCAGGCCACCGACGCAGGCGAGTTGCTGCCGCGCATCGCCACCAACCGGGATTTCTTCGAATGCCGGTTCTGTGCCCATACCGAGCGGTGTTGGGGGCTGGCGGCATGACTGACGAGCCCACTTACAAGCCGAATTCCGAGCAGGACCAAGCCATGCAAGATGATACGCCGCCCGATGGGCCCAAGGAAAACATCGTCCATTTCAACCCTTGGCGGGATTTTAATGACGCCGCGCCGCAAACCGATCCTTTCGGCGACGAGCCCGATCCCGAGCAGATCGCCCAGTTCATGCAGGTGGTCTTCGGCTACTGCGATGGCCTGATCCCGGTGCGCAGTTTCATCGACAAGGGGCAGGGCATTGATGGCCGCCCGCATAACATCTGGCTGGAGGCGGATCCGGCCGCCCCCGAGAAAATGGCGACCTTCGCCACATGGGCGTCGCGGGAGGGCGCAGCGGTCTATGTGATCCCCGGCACCGTGGCCGCGCCTGGGCAGGCCAAGGCCGCCGAAATCCTGCAGATGCAGACCATCGTGGTCGATCTCGACACAGGAGATATCGCCGCCAAGCGGGCCCATCTGGAGCGCCACCTCGGCGCGCCGACCATGGTGGTGGAAAGCGGTGGCGTGACGCCTGATGGCCAGCGGAAAGCCCACATCTGGTGGGCGCTGACCGAGCCCGCCGAGGGAGATGACATTCGAAGCGTCTGCAGACTGCGCGGTGACATAGCCGCAAAAATCGGTGGGGACATGCACTTCCGCTCAGCGCATCAACCGATCCGGGTGGCAGGCAGCGTTTATTACAAGAACAGCCTCAAGACCCAGGTTCGGATTGTCGAGCTGAATGCCGACCGGGAGCGTGATCTGGCCGAGTTCATCGAGGCGGTCACCGACATGCCACCCGCGCCCGGCGTGTCCATGCAGCCTGAGTTTTCCCACCCCGACAAGCCCGCGATGGACGAAGTTCTGGTCACGCCGGTACGCGAGGGCGCCCAGGACGATTGGTCCCGCTTCGAAGGTGCGTCGGCCGCGATCGGCCATTTCATCCGCATGGTCCACGAGGGCCGGATGACTAAGGATGAGGGCTGGGAGGGCATCTGCGGCTACAACGCCGCGATGCTGCGACCCCAGTGGCCGGTCGAACGGTTGAAGCGCGAGTCCGAGCGGCTCTGGGAACGCCATGTCGAGAAATACGGCCCGCCGCTGATCCGGCTGGAGTCCGGCGCACCGGGGCCACAGGAGATGCCAGCGTTCACGCTCGGCGCGTTGCTGGACGACCAGAGCCCGATGCCGCAGGACATCATTGCGCCGCGGGTGCTGACGCCAGGCGGGCTGCTGGTGCTGGGTGGCGCGCCCAAGGTGGGCAAGAGCGACCTGTTGATCTCCTGGCTCGTCCACATGGCTGCGGGTGTGCCGTTTCTGGGCTTCACTCCGCCGCGGCCGCTGCGGATTTTCTACCTACAGGCCGAGATCCAGTATCACTATCTGCGCGAACGCTTGAAGCAGATCGCCCTGCCGCCAGACGTGTTGGCCGCCGCACGCGACACCTTCGTCGCCACGCCGAAACTCAAGATGCTGCTCGACAATGAGGGCAGCGTTCAGGTTGCCCGCGCCGTGCAAACCGCGTTCCCGGAGGCGCCGGTGGACATCCTCTGCGTCGACCCGATCCGCAACCTGTTTGACGGCGGTCCCGATGGCGGCGGCGAGAATGACAACACCGCGATGATGTTTTTCCTGAAGGAAAGGGTCGAGGTCCTGCGCGACCATATCGACCCCGACTGTGGGGTGATCCTGATCCACCACACCAAGAAGCTCAGCAAGCAGCAGGTCAAGGATGATCCCTTCCTCGCGCTCTCCGGTGCCAGCGCACTGCGCGGGTTCTACACCTCCGGCCTGATCCTGCACCGCCCAGACGAGGAATGTTCGCAACGAAAACTGGAGATCGAGCTGCGCAATGGCCCCGCGTTGCCGCCAAAGCTGATCGACAAGGTCGGCGGCCAATGGGTCGAGATCAACCCGATGAACGAGCGTCTGGTGCGCCAGGACGTCGGCGCGAAGCACGATGCGGAGCGGGATCGCAAGGGCGAGGTGATCTGCGGCCTGCTTTATGAAGAGGCCCTTCAGGGTCGGATGTACACGATGACCCATTTCGCTGAGACCTTCGAGAACACCGGGGGTCTTGGCGGGCAATCGATCATTCGCGAACGGCTGAACGTGCTGACCACCAAAGGGTACGTGAAGTTCGTCCGCGGGGCCGCTGCGACAGCGCTGGATCTGGCGACCGAGCGGAGCAAATACGGCTACCTCTGCGTGGAAACCATGCGTCTTGCGACCAGCCGGGAGCATGTCGATCCGGGCACCGGAGAGGTCACGTTGGAGCTGATCGACGTCTTGCCCAGCCACTACAAATGCCCACAGACCGGTGCCGTCCTGCCCGTCGAAAACCCGTCCGTCTGGGTCTATCGCGAGGTGGAGGACGCATGATGAAACACGTCGTTTTGCCCTCCGAAATCTGGGTGCAGAATCCCGAAATCTGGCCAGATTTTGCAGAATCTGGAATCCTGGCGAAATCTGGAATCTGGCTTTTTCCATTTGGTTTCAGGGGTTTGAAAGGTCCTTTCCAGATTTCGGAAGGGTGTTTCCGAAATCTGCTCCACAATCTGGATTTGCTCAATAAAATCAGTGCTCTGCGCCAGATTCCAGATTTCAGAAAAGTCCCCCCTAAAGGGGTAGGTGTTCTCCCCGCTACAGGCGGGGAGAGCCACCACCTACCCCTGGGCAATTTCTCGGGTCGCAGTCTGACCCGTTTCACCCCTCGAGCAGCCAATCACAAAAGGAGAAAGCCCATGGCGGACCAGACCATGACCAACCCCAATCAGAACGCCGTCCGAAATGTGCTGCCCGCATTTTCCGGTCAGCGCACCTTGCTGGCGCTCGATCTCGGCACGACCACAGGCTGGGCGCTGCATGGTGCCGACGGGCTGATCACCAGCGGCACCGTCAGCTTCAAGCCCAGTCGCTATGACGGCGGCGGCATACGCTACCTGCGTTTCACCAACTGGCTGACCGAGATCGATCGGCTGTCCGGGCCGATCGGAGCCATCTATTTCGAAGAAGTGCGCCGCCATGTCGGGACCGATGCTGCCCACGTCTTTGGAGGGCTGCTGGCTGTTCTGACAAGCTGGGGTGAGCTGCGCGGCGTGCCCTATCAGGGCGTGCCTGTCGGCACCATCAAGCGTCACGCCACCGGCAAGGGCAACGCCAACAAGGACGCCATGATCGCCGCCGCCCGGGCGCGCGGGTTCAGCCCGGCTGATGACAACGAGGCCGACGCCATCGCGATCCTGCTCTGGGCCATGGAAACCCAAGGAGGTGTGCAATGAGAAGCATGCGGTTCATGCCCAAGGGCTACGGCGGGCACCGCCGCCAGCCCGACGAGGTCAAACGGGACGGCTGGAAAGAACAGGGGCTGCTGGCCGTCGCCATTGACGATGACCGGCTGACCTGGCCCGAGCGGGAACTGGTGCGCCAGCTTGGCGAGCGTCTCTACGGCAAACGGGAACGGGAGGCGCGCCATGGGTGAGTGGACAATCACACGGGTGGAGGACCGGCTGGAGAGTGCGGCCGACGTTTTCCGCAGCTTGCCCGGCGTCATGCCGCAGGGCTTCTTCAACGCCTGGCCCGAGTACTTCCACAGCTTCGCGGACAAGGTCGGTCAGGAACCGCAGATGCGGCGGCCCCGACCGGGTCCGCGGCAGATCACCGAAGCCGAGGAGGCACTGCTCTGGCTGCGCTGGCTGGAACGGGATGATGCCCGGATCGTCTGGCTGCGAGCCGAACGCACGCCGTGGAAGAAGATCACCTGGGAGGTTGGGCTGAGCCGCCCGGCGGCCAACCGCCATTGGCAATACGGCGTCGCGCTGATCACCTGGCGGCTCAATGGGCGCATGCCGCCTTCGAAGCGGTCACAGCGCTTCGTGGTCGAGAACGCGAACACCCTGTCAAGAAAAATCGTCCTGTGACAGAATTTTCAGTGAGACATCGCAAAGGGTTACAGTTTCCGGCTGAGAGGCTACAAATTGGATATACTCGGGAGAGGCGCGCGCGGGACGGCACAAACGGTTTCGAGATGGATTTCGAGGTGGACCCCAGAGTCCGAACCGGAATCCGGATCGGAGCCAAGGCGGTTCGAAAGACGAGAGGCAGGCAGTTGACGGGGTACGAGGGTGGCGACGGTTTTTCGGATGAAGCGATGACCGAACGGAACTGAGCGAAAACTCTAACCCATTGTTTTCCGGTTCCTTTCCGGCCGAAAACGTATGCTGGCGGGCGAAGCGCGGGACATCGCCAGCGACAGGGCCGGATTTTTGGGAAGCCACCCGGAAGCCGGAGCCACGTGCGCCCTGCGCAAACACCAATGAACGCTGGCCTTCCAACCGGACACCGCTGGTAGCCGCTGGACTCCGTGTGGGGTCCAGCCCGGCATCCGGAGTCCGGAGGCCACCGGCATCCACCCGCCCCAAGGAACCTTGCCCATCATGACGCTGAGCTTCGCCCCGGATGCGATCGAGACTTGGCCGCTGGCCAAGCTCCAGCCTTATGCGAACAACGCCAAGATGCACGGCGCGGATCAGGTCGCAAAAATCGCCTCCAGCATGGCCGAGTTCGGCTGGACCGTGCCTTGCCTGGTCGGTGACGACGGCGAGCTGATCGCGGGCCATGGGCGCGTCTTGGCGGCAACGCAGCTCGGGCTGACCGAAGCGCCGGTGATCGTTCTGGGTCATCTGACCGAGGCGCAGCGCCGGGCCTACCGCATCGCGGACAACAAGCTGACGGAACTCGGGACCTGGGATGAGGCACTGCTCTCGGCCGAGTTGAACGACCTGCTGGCAGAGGACTATGATCTGTCGCTCATCGGTTTCGACGACGCTGAGCTCGAGGCGCTGCTGGCTGGTGAGGTCGACCTTGAAACCGCCTCTCGCGAGGGCGAGGACGATGTTCCTGAGGCCCCTGAATCCCCGATCAGCCGTCCCGGCGATCTCTGGCTGCTGGGCAAGCATCGGCTGCTCTGCGGTGACGCGACCGTTGCCACCGATGTCGAGCGTCTGCTGGGTGATGTGCAGCCGCTCCTGATGGTGACCGATCCGCCCTATGGCGTCGAATACGATCCCGGCTGGCGCAACAGGGCAGGGGCCGCCGCAACCAGGCGCACCGGCAAGGTGCTGAATGACGACCGTGCTGACTGGCGCGAGGCCTGGGCGTTGTTCCCCGGCGACGTCGCTTATGTCTGGCACGGCGCGCTGCATGCGACCACGGTCGCCGACAGCCTGACCGCCTCCGGCTTCAATATCCGGTCGCAGATCATCTGGGCCAAGGATCGCTTGGTGCTGAGCCGCGGTGATTATCACTGGCAGCATGAGCCGTGCCTTTATGCCGTGAAGAAAACCGGCAAGGGCCACTGGGCCGGCGACCGCAAGCAGACAACGCTGTGGCAGATCTCGGGCAAGGATCAGGATGCTGAAACCGTGCACGGGACGCAGAAGCCGGTCGAATGCATGCGTCGGCCAATCCTGAACAATTCCAGCCTCGGACAGGCGGTCTACGAGCCGTTCATGGGATCCGGCACCACGCTGATCGCGGCCGAAACGACGGGGCGGGTCTGCTACGGGATCGAACTCAATCCGGCTTACGTCGATGTCGCCGTGGAGCGGTGGCAGCAGTTCACGGGCAAGGAGGCTGTTCTCTCCGGCTCGGGCGAGGCCTTCAACAAAATCAAGACCAAAGACGATTGAGGCATGCATGACCTGGCTCTACCTTCCTGCGGACTTGGCTCTGGAAACGGCGACGCATGCCTGTTCGGCCTGTCCCTCTGCTCCGGCGCAGGCGGGCTCGACCTCGGGCTCACCATTGCCATCCCCGGATATCGAACTGTGGGCCATGTCGAACGGGAAACCTTGTCTTATGACTTCCGTCGGCTCCTTTGAGATAAAGGAGCCGCTGCCTGGCACGGCATATATGCCGGGCAGCGGCGGGGGTCGGATCGAGGGAAACCAGGTGCTTCACCACCGAGGCGTAGTGTGATCGCCCCCGTCTTTTCATCTGTCCTGAACGGATACCCGGGTTCTGGGCCCGGATGACAAGCAGAGGAAGAGGAAAAGACAATGGATGATACCATCGGCGTCGACATCTCGAAACCCACTCTCGATGCCTTTTGCCTGCGCACGCGCGAGCATCGGCAATTCCCGAACGACCGGGCCGGGTGTGCTGCACTGGTCCGCTGGATCGGCACATCGGCCGTGCGCGTCGTGTTCGAACCGACCGGCCCCTATCACCGGCTCTTCGAGGCGTCTCTGGTCGCGGCAGGCATCGAGGCGGTCAAGGTCAATCCCCGGTCCTCGCGCCGTTTCGCCGAGGCAACCGGCGAACTGGCCAAGACCGATCGGATCGACGCGGCGATCCTGGCGCGGATGGGCGCGGTTCTCGATCTGGAAGGGCGGCCGGCGAAGACTGAAACCCTGCATGATCTCAGGGAGTTGGGCGTCGCTCGCCAAGCTCTGGTCAAGGATCGTATCGCCGCAACCAATCGCGAGCAGATCGCTGTGAACCCCGTGATCAAGCGCCAGTTGCGGGCCCGCCTGAAGCAGATCGGCATGCAGTTGAAAGAGATCGATACCGCGATCGCGACCTTGGTCGGCAGCGATCCCGGCCTGTCCCGGCGCCGGGATGTTCTGGCTTCCATTCCCGGCATTGGAGCAGTCACCGCAATGGCGATCCTGATCGAGATGCCAGAGCTCGGCACACTGGAAAATAAGCAGGCCGCCAGCCTTGCCGGTCTCGCGCCCATGACGCGCCAGTCCGGCACCTGGTCCGGGCGGGCGCGCATCCGAGGCGGCCGGCGCAGCCTGCGCACGGCGCTCTACATGCCCGCGCTCGTGGCGCTGCGCTTCAACCCGGACCTGAAGCAGAAGTATCAGGCCCTCAAGGACGCCGGGAAACCCTCGAAGGTCGCCATCACGGCCATCATGCGAAAGCTGCTGATCCTCGCGAACGCCCTGCTGCGCGACGACCGCAAATGGAACGCAAAAGCCGCTTGATCAAGACGGATACTTCGCCGCGGCCACTCTCGTGGCGCGGATGGAAGACTCGGCCCTGGATCAGGCTGTTGTCTGGGACGACGTTGGAACCTTCGACGGCCGACCATGGCGCGGCGCGGTGGACATCGTCACTGCGGGCTATCCGTGCCAGCCGTTCTCGGTTGCAGGCAAGCGCCTCGGCGCGGAGGATCCGCGACACCTCTGGCCGCATGTCGCCCGCATCATTGGTGAATGCGAGCCGCCCTTCGTCTTCCTCGAGAATGTCGCCCATCATCTCCGCCTCGGCTTCCCCGAAGTCGCCAGCGGACTGGTCGGCATGGGCTACCGCCTTGCGGCAGGCCTCTTTACGGCGGCGGAAGTCGGTGCGCCGCACAAGCGCGAGCGGTTGTTCATCCTCGCCGTCCGCGAAGGGGACGAGCTGGCCGACCCCGCGCGCCTGCTCTGGCACCCGGTCGAGTGGCGGCAACCGGACCGAGATGTTGCGTCTGTGGCCGACACCTCGGGCCAGCGCCAACGAGAACCGGCAAACGAAGCCGACGCCATCGCAGGAAGCGGGCAGGCACGGGATGAACCTGGCAACGAGCGCGGCGCTGTGGCCGACGCCGCAGACCGACAGCTTTCGGAGCCGTGGCGGCGCGCGGAAGCACGAGAAGGGTCTGGACGGCATGGCGCGGGACTGGCCGACGCCGATGGCCAACGACGGCTGCAAGCCGAGCGCGGGCAGCCGCAAGACAGCGGATCTGACAAACGCCAGCCGCATGTGGATGACGCCGACGGCGCGGGATCACAAGGACGGGGCGACGACATTGGCGAACACCCCGGTGAACGGCCTGCTTGGCCGCCAGGTCCTCGTGACGCCGATGGCTGGGAGCGATACCTCCGAGCCGCGCCGGACCTTGAATCCGCTGTTCGTCGAGGCGCTGATGGGCTGGCCCACCGGGTGGACCGGCTTCGCCTCTGTGGCAACGGCGTGGTCCCCTTGGTTGCGGCGCATGCGCTGCGAATTCTTGCGGCTGAATTGCTGGCCGAGGGATGAGGTGGCGGGATGAAGCAGTCACGCCTCATGTCGCTGGTGGAGTCCGTCGTCAACGTGATCGTCGGCTACGGCGTCGCGGTCGTCACGCAGATTTTGATCTTCCCGATTTTCGGGCTGCATACGACGCTGGCGCAGAACCTCAAAATGGGCGCCATTTTCTCATTCGTGAGCATTGCCCGCTCATTTGTCCTTCGGCGGCTGTTTGAACGGATCAGGGTTGCCAATCACTGCGACGGCCATGCCGGATATGAAGAACCTGCACCGCCCCGTCGATGACGGCATAGTAGACCCGCCAGCGGGTTCCGCGACCATAGAGCGCGCGCCGGATCGGCAGATCGAAGGCCTTCGATTCCTGCGCAATCGGATGCGCCTCGGGCATGGCGCCAAGGTCGAGGATCATATTGCGGATGCCCGCAAGCCATTCGTCCGCAGCCCTCGGGTTGCGGTCGCGCAGCCAGATCCATGAAGCTGTCAGATCATCCGCCGCATTCGGCGTGATGATCACCGGCAGTGAAGCCGTCATTTCGTCTGAGCGAGTTCGTCAAAGAATCGGCCAGCCTCTGTGCCTTCACCGGCCCGGGCCTGCGATAGTCCCTTGCGGATGCCCGCGACGGTCTCGGCATGGTCAAGCTGGTCCTGCATGTCCTGCCATGCGCTGGCGTCCATGACGACGACCGAAGGCTTGCCATTGACGGTCAGGATCTGCGGCCGTCCGCTTTCCTTGATGCGCGCGATCATGCGCGCCGAATTCCGTTTGAACTCGGTCAGCGGGCTGATGTCTTTGATGATGTCCATGGCTGGGCTCCCGGCGCGCATCTAATTCGGTGCGAATATAGCGCCATTTTAAATGCGGGTCGAGATGTTCCGCGATCAATCGCGGATAGCGTATACGCGGCCTCTTCCGTCAACCACCTCGGAGGTGATGGTCAGGCCGAGCTTCTTCTTCAGCGCACCGGACATGGCACCCCTAGCAGTGTGCTGTTGCCATTCGAGCGCTGCGACAATCTCGTCGATGGTCGCGCCGTCCGGCGCGCGCAGCATGGCGATCAACGTGGCTTGTTTGGTGCCCTCGCGCGGCGTCCGCGCCTTGGGTGCGGCCTTGGTCTCGGTGGACGTGTCCGGCGCGGGCTCCTCGGTCAGCGCGCGCGAAGGCGCGGCGTTGGCTTCCTCAGGTTCGATGCCGATGGCGGCGAGGCCTGCGTTGGTGGCGACCAGCGTGACACCATGGCCGTCGCCGGTCTCGCGCCAGACCGGTTCGCCGTTGCGCATGTCGGCATCGGCCTCTTCTAGGAAGCCCTTGGCAAGCAGTGCGTTTACCACCTTAGCGGCGGCCCCGCCGCGCAGGCTGTCGGGCAGCGGCAGGGAAATGCGGTCCTCGTTCTGGGCCGCGCGGGACAGGATGATCGTCTGGGTGTCGGATAGCTTGGTCATGGGGTCGTTTCCGTGTTCGGACCGCGACCGTCGCGGTCTTCTACGACCCCAAACCGCGCAGGGCGCGCGGTCGGAGTTCGGGCGGGGGCCCGAGGTCAGATCAGCCCGAGGTCTTTCAGGCAGGCGGCCGCATCAATCAGTTGATCGGTCGGAACCTCGATGGTGATCGTCATGCTGTCGGCATAGGCGCGAACATAAACGCCGCCGTCGTCCATCAGGGCGCCTTCGATCTCGTCGAGGACCGTGGTGATGCGGCTTCTGTCCAAGTGGTCGGGCAGTTTGCGGATCGGCAATCGGATGGTGCTGGTTTCCATGGCGTTGGCTCCTGTCACTCGGCGTGCTCGCCTTCGCTGAAGGCACTGTCGGTGATGCGCTTCAGCAGGCTGGCGTAATGCTCAAGGGTGCCAACATGGCCCCAGTTCACTTCGTCGGGGTGGGCGTTGAAGTGGTCGTCGCTCAGGCTTGCCAAGCGGGCGAGCATCTCGTCGATCTCGGCTTTCTTGCCCATGAAGGCGCTAAGCGCTGCTTCCTTGTTCCGCGCGGCCTTCTCGGCGCGCAACTGGTGGCGGGGCGTTGTCTGGGGATTCAGGCGGGTCATCGTGGCGGCTCCTTGGTTTTGCGCTACCGCTGCGCTGCTTGAGCGCGGCGGTGAGTTGCATCGGTCTCAACGGACAGGTTCGCTCTGACGCGGAGGCTTATCAACTACATAAGCAAATGATTTTGAATGATAATCGGAGCGTGCAATGGAGGGTCTGAGCGAGCGCCAATACGCCGCCCGCGTCGGCCTCTCGCGCGGGGCGATCCAGAAGGCCAAGGCGACGGGGCGGCTGGTTCTGCACGGCGATGGCAGCATCGACGCGGTCGCCAGCGATGCCCTGCGGGCTGAAGCGACCGATCCGTCCAAAACCCGCAAGGCACCGCAGCCGAAACTCAAAGCCGTTCCCGAGGCGGCGGTCTCCGCCGTGGGCGAAACCCTGCGCGAACAGGGAATGGCGGCTCCGCCAGTCGGCAGCGGCACCACCTTCCTGCAGGCCAAGACCGCCAACGAAGTGCTGAAGGCGCAGGAACGCCGCCTCCGGCTGCAAAAGCTGAAGGGCGAGCTGATCGACCGGGCCCGCGCGCTGTCGCTGGTGTTCCGGCTGGCGCGGCAGGAGCGCGACGTCTGGGTCAACTGGCCCGCCCGTGCGGCTGCGCTGATGGCGGCTGACCTCGGTGTTGAGCCCGCCGCGATGCAGAAGGTTCTGGAGAAACATGTCCGTGCCCAACTCGACGATCTTGCCGAGGTCAAACCCGATCTCCGGTGACGATGCCTTTGAGTTCGACGGCGCGGCAGAGATCCTGCGCGCCTGGAGCGCGGGGCTCACGCCAGACCCGGACCTGACGGTGTCAGAATGGGCGGATCGGCACAGGATGCTCTCGGGCCGCGCTTCGGCCGAACCGGGGCGGTATCGCACGGCGCGCACGCCCTATATGGGCGAGATCATGGACCGGTTGTCGCCGGGCGATCCGACCCAGCGGATCGTGTTCATGAAGGCGGCGCAGGTCGGGGCGACCGAGGCCGGCAACAACTGGATCGGGTTCGCGATCCACCAGGCTCCGGGGCCGATGCTGGCGGTCCAGCCGACGGTGGACCTGGCCAAGCGAAACTCGCGCCAGCGGATCGACCCGCTGATCGACGAGAGCCCGGAACTGCGCGAGCGGGTGAAACCCGCCCGATCCCGCGACGCGGGCAACACCATGCTGTCGAAGGAATTCGCGGGCGGCATCCTGATCATGACGGGGGCAAACTCGGCGGTCGGTTTGCGCTCGACGCCAGCGCGCTACATTTTCCTCGACGAGGTCGATGCCTATCCGGCCTCGGCCGATGAGGAAGGCGATCCGGTGACGCTGGCCGAAGCCCGGTCATTGACCTTCGCGCACCGGCGCAAGGTATTCCTGGTCTCGACGCCCACGATCCGGGGGCTGAGCCGGATCGAGCGCGAGTTTGAGGCGAGCGATCAGCGGCGGTTCTTCGTGCCCTGTCCGCATTGTGGCCAGCAACAATGGCTGAAGTTCGAACGGCTGCGCTGGCAGAAAGGCCACCCCGAGACGGCGGAATATCATTGTGAGGGCTGTGAGACACCCATCGCCGAACACCACAAGACGGCAATGCTGGAAGCGGGCGAATGGCGCGCGACAGCCACGGCGGCCGATCCCAATACCGTCGGCTATCACCTTTCGGCGCTTTACTCGCCGATTGGCTGGCTCAGTTGGGAGCGGATCGTGCGGGCCTGGGACGCGGCGCAAGGCTCGGACGAGGCGATCAAGGCGTTCCGCAACACGATCCTCGGCGAGACATGGGTTGAAAGCGGCGAGGCGCCGGACTGGCAGCGCTTGGCGGATCAGCGCGAGACCTGGACTGCTGGCACCGTTCCAGCGGGCGGGTTGTTTCTGACCGCCGGGGCCGATGTGCAGAAGGACCGGATCGAGGTCGATGTCTGGGCCTGGGGCAGGGGCCTGGAGAGCTGGCTCATCGATCATCTGGTCCTGGAGGGCGGGCCTGGCGATCCGGCGTGCTGGCAGCAGTTGACCAATCTGCTTGGCCAGACATGGGAGCATGCGTCCGGTCAGCCGATGACTTTGGCGCGGCTGGCGATCGATACCGGCTATGAGACCAGCGCCGTCTATGCCTGGTCGCGACAGGTCGGTTTCGCGCAGGTGGCGCCGGTGAAGGGCGTCGAAGGATTCAACCGCTCGAGCCCGGTGACCGGCCCGACCTATGTGGACGCGACCATTGCGGGCAGGAGGCTGCGCCGTGGCGCGCGGCTCTGGACGGTGGCCACCTCGACCTTCAAGACCGAGACCTATCGGTTCCTGCGCCAGGATCGTCCGACGCGGGAGGGTGAGGCGGAACCGTCGCGCCAGTGGCGCGGCGTAAGTTCGCCGAACGAGGCGGGCATGATCTGCCCGCCGGGAACCATCCATCTGCCCAACTGGGCGGACGGCGAGTGGTTGAAGCAATTCACGGCCGAACAACTGATCACGGTGCGTACCCGGCGTGGCTTCGCTCGGCTCGAATGGCAGAAACTGCGCGAACGCAACGAGGCGCTGGATTGCCGGGTCTATGCCCGCGCCGCCGCGTGGATCCTCGGAGCCGATCGCTGGTCGGATGCGCGGTGGGCCGACCTTGAAGCCCAACTCGGAGTCACGGCTCAGGACGTGGCTGATGGTGGCGCGGGAAACACCACGCCGATTGCGCAGCGAACGGCGCCACGACGGCGGACTGTGCGCTCAAATTACATGGGGTGAGTTGACCGATTTTAGTTGTCCCGCATACCGCGGCTGCGTTGGAAGGCATCGTAAGAAACCTTGCGCCGCAGAGCTAACTCGCGAACGCGCGATTTTATTTCTGCAGCGCCGAAATCGGTAGGGTGGAATGGGCCACCATACCAGCGGACCATGTCCTTGTACTGTGGGTGGCTGCGTTTGCTGATCGCCTCGACGAAATCCATGAATCCTGATGGCCCGCCGACGTCTTCGGGCGGTGCGCGTCGCTCACCGCCAACAAAGACTGGGTAGTCGACATCGGGTTCGGCGTCGACGACGCTTGCGATAAGGACGCGATGCCTCCAGTCGTCCCCGAAGTCGTAGGTATACAGGAATTCGTCGACGCCGCGATCAATCAGCATCCCGAGCCGCAGGGATTTCGCCTGATAGACCTTGCGGCCCCAGACCGCGTCTTCAGGGTCAGGTTCGCCGTAAGATCTGTCGCCAACAGTGAACTCGTAAAGATGATAGTCTTCCCAAGGCATAACCGTCTGGATCAGCTCATGCAGCGATCGCAGGTTGGTGCTGATCGGCACATCGATGATCCGGAAGATACATGGCTCAATAGCCTCAAGCTCAATTCTGAGGCGGACAATTTTCTGGGTCATGGCTTTCGAAGCGGTTTCATTTCCGCTTGAGCATAGAAGGCGACTGGAATGGCGACAATCACAGAACTTCGCGCCCGCCGCGAGACTCTCACTGCACAGCGGTCCTCTGGCGTGGCGCGGGTCAGCTATGACGGAAAGACGGTGGACTATCGCAGTGTGGCGGAGATCGACCGGGCCATCGAGGCGCTCGACCGCGAGATTGCGGCCGCAGAGGGACGACGGATCGTGCGGCAGGTGCGTGTCACGACGACGAAGGGCCTCTGATCCATGGGGCTGTTTGATCGCTTTCGCCGCCGGGGCCCCGGCGGTCCTGCTGCTGTGTCCGCGCGTCTGGAAGGCGCCATGGCGAAACGGCGGCTTCGGGGCTGGAACCCGCCGCTCGAGAATATCAACGCGATGGTCGCCTCCGGCGGCCCGCGTCTCTTGGCACGGTCGCGAGAGTTGGTGGTCACCAACGGGTATGCGGCCAATGCCTGCGAGGCCTTTGCCTCAAACCTGGTGGGTGATGGGATCAAGCCCTCGTCGCTGATCGAGGATGCTGACTTGCGCGATCAGGTGCAGCGGCTCTGGCTGGCCTGGACCGATGAGGCTGATGCCGATGGGCTGACGGATTTCTACGGCCTGCAGGCGATGGTCGCGCGGGAGATGTTCGTGGCGGGCGAGTGTTTCGTGCGGCTGCGGCCGCGCCGGGCCGAGGATGGGATGCTGGTGCCGCTGCAATTGCAGCTTCTGCAATCCGAGATGCTGCCCTTCGACAAGACCGAGACGGCGGCCAACGGCAATCGCATCCGCTGCGGCATTGAATTTGACGGCATCGGCCGCCGTGTTGCCTATCACTTTCGCCGCCGCCATCCGGGTGACAGCACAGATCAGGGGGCTGTGATTCCGGAAACGGTCCGGGTGTCCGCCGACGACGTGCTGCACATCTACCGGCCGATCGATGCGGGTCAGATCCGGGGCTTGCCGCATGTTGCACCGGCCATGGTGCGGCTGTTTCTGCTGGATCAATACGACGACGCCGAACTGGACCGGAAGAAGATCGCGGCGATGTTCGCGGGGTTCATCACCAAGACCGCGCCGGAAGACCCGATGATGGGCGAGTCCGAGGCTGATCTTGACGGGGCGGCCATCGCCAGCCTCGAGCCCGGCACGATGCAGGTGCTGCTGCCGGGCGAAGACGTGAAGTTCTCGAGCCCTGCCGATGTGGGGGGTGGCTACGAGGCATTCCAGTACCGGACGCTGCTCGCGGTATCGGCTTCGCTGGGGCTGCCCTATCACCTGGTGACCGGGGATGTGCGGCAGGCGAACTATTCGAGCTTGCGGGCAGAGCTGGTCGAGTTCCGCCGCCGCATTGGCCAGCTGCAGCACGGCGTTATTGTCCACCAGTTGTGTCGCCCGATCTGGCGGCGCTGGCTGGAGACGGCCGCCTTGGCAGGTGGGTTGCACATCGAGGATCCCGTTGCCGCACGGGTGGTGCAGTGGATCCCGCCACGTTGGGATTGGGTCGACCCGCTGAAGGACATTCAGGCACAGGTGCTGGCGATGGAAGCGGGCATCACCTCGCGGCGCAAGGTGGTCGAGGCCACCGGCTATGACGTCGAGGAAGTCGATCGCGAGAATGCGGCGGATGCGAGGCGCGTCGCCGATCTCGGGCTGAGCTACCGCACCAGCCCCGGCGAGACCCAAGGTGCGCGAGCAACGCCAGCGACACGGCCGAACCCCGGTGAGGGCACTGGGGACGATGCGGGCGAAGACACAGGCGGTGGAGCCGCAACACCCGATCCGGCCACCGAACAGGAGTGACAGAATGGCAAACTGGTATGCAATCCGCGCCCGATCCTCGGGGGCGGAAGTCTCGATCTATGACGAGATCGGCGCTTATGGGGTCTCGGCGAAAGGGTTCCTTGCCGAACTCGGCGCGCTGCCCGAGGGAACGCCGGTCGATCTGCGGCTGAACAGCCCGGGCGGGTCGGTGTTCGATGCCGTGGCGATCTATAATGCGCTGAAACGGCACGCGGGCCCGGTCACGGTCTGGATCGATGGCATTGCCGCCTCGGCTGCGTCCTACATCGCAATGGCGGGCGACGAGATCGTCATGCCCGAAAACGCCTTCTTGATGATCCACGACCCATCAGGGCTGGCAATGGGCACGGCAAGCGACATGCGCGCCATGGCCGAGGCGCTGGACAAGATCGCAGGCAGTCTCGTCCGGGGATATGCCGCCAAATCCGGCAAACCCGACGACGAGGTTGCCGCGTTGATGGCGGCTGAGACCTGGTTCGACGCGGGTGATGCGGTGGCGGCGGGCTTTGCAGACAGGCTGGCGGAACCGGTCCGGATGGCTGCACGCTTTGACATCGCTCGGTTCCGCAACGCGCCGCCCGACCTGATCGAAGCGGTGGAAGTCGCAGGCGACGAGGATGACGCATGTCCGGAGACCGAGCCGGGCGCCGTCGCGGAAGAAGATGGCGGACCGACTGGAGGTGCCATTGACGACAGCCCCGGCGATGCGACAGCTGCGCTCGACGGGCATGTTGAAGCCACCGACATGCCCGACCCCACGACGCCAGATGCATCGCTTGATCCAGAAGCAACCCGGGCCTCGGGGATCGCCCACGCCCGCGCCATCGTCGATCTTTGCCGCCTTGCGGGCCAGGTCCAGATGGCCGGGCGGTTCCTCGAACAGGACACCAACCTGGATGAGGTCCGCATCGCTCTGCTCGCCGCCAAAGCCGAAGCCGAACCCGAGATTGCCGGGCATCACGCGCAACCGGGCCGCAGCTCAGCGGCGCGCCCTTGGGGCGAGATTGTTGCCCGCACCTTCAAGCTGAAAGGATAACCCAGTGACGACTATCACCGAGACCACCCATCCCGGAGGCTTCCTCGTCTGGGAGGCGTTCCGCGACTACACCCGCGAAACCGTCACCGTTGCTTCCGGCACGCTCGATCCCGGCACCGTGCTGGGCAAGATCACCGCCTCTGGCAAATACGCCGCCCATGATCCCGCCGCCGTCGATGGGACGGAAACCGCCGTCGCGGTGCTCTGGGGCAAGGCGGACGCCACCGGCGGCGACGTGCCAGCCGTTGCCCTGGTTCGCGGCCCCGCCATCGTCAACCGCCACGATCTGATCTTCGCAGGCACGCCCAGCGAAGGCGAGATCACCGCCGCCCATGCCGCGCTGCTGGCGGTCGGCATCCTCGTCCGCTGATCAAACCCTCATAGGAGGCATTCCCATGGCCACCATGGACATCTTCGAAGGCGATGCCTTCACCATCATCGAACTCACCCGCGCGCTGGAAAACATCCCCTTCAAGCCAGCGATCCTGTCGGGCGCCAGCCTGTTCTCGCCGCGCGGCGTGCGCGCGCGCACCGTCGTAATCGAGAGCCGGGATGGCACACTGTCGCTGATCCCGTTCTCCGAACGCGGCTCGGCGGCCGAGCAACAGGTGCCTGAACGGCGCGACATGCGCGCCTTCGTCTGCCGCCAGTTCAAGAAGCAGGACGTGCTCTGGGCCTCGGAAATCCAGGGCATTCGCGACTTCGGCTCGGAAAGCGCGACCCAGCAGGTGCAAAGCGAGGTCGCCCGCAAACTCGGTCGTCTGCGCCAGGATGCGGAGGCGACGTTCGAATATCACCTGCTGAACGGCATTCAGGGGCTTGTGAAGGATCCCAAGGACAATGCCACGGTGATCAACTACTTCACCGAGTTCGGCATCTCGCCCGCCACCGAGATCGACTTCGATCTCGACAACGCGACCCCGGGCTCGGGCGCGCTGCGCAAACGCTGCCAGGCGCTGATCGAAAGCGTCGAAGACAGCATGGGCGGCCTTGCGGCCGGGGCCGTGCAGGTCCGCGCTGAATGCGGCTCGGCCTTCTTTGCCGACCTCATTGCCCATAAGGAGGTGCGCGAGACCTACCTCAACACAGCAGCCGCTGCCGATCTGCGGGGCAGGGTGGCCGACGAGGTCAGCTTTGGTGGCATTACCTTCCGCCGCTACAGGGGCGGGGCAGGCTTCGGCATTCCGACCGACAAGGCCTACTTCTATCCCGAAGGAGTGGAGGGCCTCTTTGAGATCTACCATGCCCCCGCCGACACCTTCGAGACGGTAAATACCCTCGGCCTGCCGCTCTACGCCCGGACCATCCCCGACAGGGATCGCGACGAATGGGTCCGGCTGGAGATCGAAAGCAACCCGCTGCCGATCTGCACCCGGCCGCAGGTGCTGCGCAGCGCCAGGCGGACGTGATGTCTGCCTTTGCGGCGGCCGTCGAGCTGCTGTTCGCCGACCCGAACATCGGGCGAGAGGCCAGCTACACCTCCGACGGCGGTGCGCCCATGCTGGTGCGCATCGTCTCCCGGCAGGCTGATGCGATCACCGACTTCGGCGATGCGCGGCTCTGGTCGGAAACCACGCGGATCGACCTGCGCGTGGCCGAGGTGCCAAATCCGCGCCCGGGTGACCGGATAGAGATCGATGGCGACGGCTTTCTCATTCAGGGCGAGCCAGTGCGAGATCGCGAGCGGCTGGTCTGGACCATCGATCTGCGCCCGGCATGAAGCTCAAGCTCGACATTGATCCGGACATCGTCGCCATAATGTCAGCGGAGGTTGCGGCGGGCGAACGCGCGGTGACGGCGGCCATGCGCGAGGCCGGGACCGGGCTGAAGTCTGCATGGCGCACCCAAATCACCGGCGCGGGGCTTGGTCGAAGACTTGCCAACTCGATACGCAACCAGAACTTCCCGCGGTCGGGCGAGAGCCTCGATGCAGCAGCGCTGGTCTGGTCCAAGGCACCGGTGATTGTCGGCGCGCATGACACCGGCCCGCTGATCCGCTCGAAGGATGGGTTCTGGCTGGCGATCCCGCTTCCCGCCGCAGGCAATTCCACGCGCGGCGGCAGGATCACCCCCGGCGAATGGGAACGGCGGCGCAGGCTGCGCCTGCGGTTCGTCTATCGACGGACGGGCCCGAGCCTGCTGGTGGCAGAGGGGCGGCTGAACACCAAGGGCCAGGCCGTGGTGTCCCGCTCGAAGACCGGGCGCGGAAAAGTTACGGCGCCGATTTTCCTTCTGGTGCCGCAGGTAAAGCTGCCGAAGCGGCTGGACCTGGCGCGGGACGCCGAGCGGGCGTATGATAGCGTGCCGGGGCTGATTGTGGCGAATTGGGTGGAGGGGCGATAAAGCCAAATTGGGCGTGTTACATCACAATCTTCCGCCAACCAAAGAAGAGTGCGCAGGGTGCGCTATCACACCCTGCGCGAATAGATCGGAGCGGAGAACACCATCGCTGCAGTTACGCCAGCTCCCGTTGCCCACAAAGTTTCGAAGATATGGGTTACGATCATCACTAGTTTCGACTTCAGACGCTTAGCTGTGCAGGACTTGGACTTCGACTTCTTCATCTTTTTGTTCATTGCGAACCTCCTTAGTTGACTGTTTCCGAAATGGAAAAGGCTGAGAAGGACAACAAGAACTAGCGCAACCGCAGGATTTGAACCTGCCCCGACCTCCGAAGGACGAGTTACCTGTAATATCGGACAACTCGCTTAAGAATTCAAGCAGCGGACAGATGCCCACACCACGCGAGACCATCCTCGCCGCGCTGCACGCGCGGCTATTGGCGCTGCCCGCCACCGCGCTCCGCGGCGAAGTGCTGCCCGAGCGCATCCCAGCCGATGGGCTGCTGATCCTGCGTGACGGCGAACCGGGGGAGCCCGAGGTGACGCTGTCGCCGCTCGCCTATCACTTCCAGCACCGGGCCGAGATCGAGGCTGTCGTTCAGGGCGCCGACCGTGACGCCGGTTTCGACGCGCTCTGCGCCAGCATCGGCGCGGCCATCGCCGCCGACCGCACGCTGGGCGGCCTCTGCGATTGGGTCGAGGCGGAAGCACCGCGACCGGTCGATCTGCCGGTCGAGGGTGCGGCGAGCCTGAAGGCCGCCGTGATCCCGGTTGTCCTGCACTATTCCACGGCAGACCAACTGGCCTGATTCCGACAACCCGAGGAGAACACAATGGCACGAGCCCAAGGGGCGCGGGCGCAGATGGCGCTTGCGTTCGAAACAACCTATGGAACGCCCCCCGTGGGCGGCTTCACGAAGATGCCCTTCGCCAGCACCTCGCTGGGGGCGGAGCAGCCGCTGCTCAATTCCGAACTTCTGGGCTACGGCCGTGATCCGCTGGCACCGATCAAGGATGCAGTGACGGCCGATGGCGACGTCGTGGTGCCGCTCGATGCGGAAGCTTTCGGGTTCTGGCTGAAGGCAGCCTTTGATGACCCAACCACGACCGGCACCGGCCCCTGGACGCACGAGTTTCAGTCTGGGTCCTGGACGCTGCCCAGCATGTCCATCGAGACCGGCATGCCCGAGGTGCCACGCTATGCGATGTATTCCGGCTGCGTGCTCGACCAGATCAATTGGCAGATGCAGCGTTCAGGGCTGCTGACCGCGACGGCGCGGCTGGTGGCGCAGGGCGAGACCGTGGGCACCACGACGAGCGCGGGGACACCGGCCGCGCTGGAGCTGAAGCGCTTCGGGCATTTCAACGGGGCGATCACGCGCAACGGCACCGCACTCGGCAATGTGGTCTCGGCGGAAATCACCTATGCCAACAACCTCGACCGGATCGAGACGATCCGGTCGGACGGGCGCATCGACGGGGCGGACCCGTCCATCGCCGCGCTGACCGGCCGGATCGAGGTCCGCTTCGCCGACCAGACGCTGGTGACGCAGGCGATCAACGGCGAGGCCTGCGAGATGGAATTCGCCTATGTCCTGCCCTCCGGCGAGAGCTTCACCTTCACCGTGCACGCCGTCTACCTGCCGCGCCCGCGCATCGAGATTTCCGGGCCGCAGGGCGTGCAGGCGACCTTCGACTGGCAGGCAGCGCGCGACAGCGTGGTCGGTCGGATGTGCACGGCAACCCTAATCAACGACATAGAGGTGTACTGATGCTCGCTCTCGACCTGACCAACGCTCCGCGCTGGCACGATCTCGCCACCGGCGTCCGCGTGCAGCTCCGCCCGCTGACCACCGCGCTGATGGTGGCGACGCGCAGCGATCCCGCCGTTGAGGCGGTGCCCGAAGAGGCTTCCGACGAGGAGCGGGCCGTCGCCTTCGCCAAGGCTCTCGCGCGGCGCGCCGTGCTCGCCTGGGAGGGCATCGGCGACGCCGACGGCAGCGCCATCGACCCAAGCCCCGAGGCCATCGACGCGCTGCTCGACGTCTGGCCGATCTTCGAGGTCTTCCAGCTGACCTACGTCTCGAAGGGCCTGCTGCTGGAGCAGGAAAAAAACGCCTCCGCGCTCTCGCCGAATGGTCCTTCGGCGGGGGCGAGCGATACTGCGACGCGTGCGAAGCGACGTGCGAAACCTGCGCGGTGCGGCTGAACCAACCTTCAACCTTTGAAGGCTGGCAGGTCTGGGATCTGGTCGGCCGTCTCGGCGGCCAGCTCCGCGTGCTGCCCGGCGCGGTGATTGGCTGGGATATGTCGGCCGCGTTTGCCCTAGGTGACGCGCTTGGCATCCCGCCTCTGGCGATGGCCGAACTGCTGCCCGTCGTCGAGGCGGTGATGGTCGCAAAACTCAACGAACAGATGGATCATTCCAATGGCTGAGAAACGCGTTTCTGTCCGACTTGCCGCAGTCGGCGGGCGACAGATGCGCGCCGAGCTGGAAGGTGTCGGTGAGGCCGGAGCGCGCGGTTTCGGCCGCCTTAGCCGGGAGATGGAAGCGGCCAACACGCGGCTCGCGGCATTTTCCCGTCGTGTTACAGTGGCTGCCGCGGCCGCCGTGGCCGCCGCCGCTGCGGCTGGCGTGGCGATGGTCCGATCCGGGCTTGAAACCGTCGACGCGCAGGCCAAGTTGGCGCAATCGCTGGGGACCACCGTCGCATCGATCCAGACCCTAGAGCGGGCGGGTGAGCTTGCGGGCGTCTCCATGTCCGGCATCGAACAGGCGACGAAGGATCTGACGCGCCGGCTCAGCCAGGCGGCTGCCGGGACGGGACCTGCTGCCGACGCGCTGGACCGGCTCGGGCTCTCGGCCTCCGAGCTGATCGCCCTGCCGCTTGACCAACGTGTGGGTGCGATCAACGCGGCAATCGAAAGTTTCGTGCCCGCCGCAGAACGCGCCGCTGTAGCAGGTCAGCTTTTCGGTGAGGAAGGCTCCATCGCCATGAGCCGGATCGACACCGCGACGCTACGCCAGGCGACCGAGGACGTCCTCGCCTTCGGTGTCGTCGTCTCGGAGCAGGACGCCGACCAGATCGAGCGGACGAACGATGCCATCTCGCGGCTCGGCCTGATCTGGCGCGGGCTGTCGAACCAACTGGCCGTCGCTGCGGCCCCTGCGCTGGAAGCGGTCGCCAACGCGATGGCGGCGGTCGCCAGCCGCACCGGGCCGCTCGGTATCGCGATCCGGGGCCTTTTCGACAATATCGACCGTCTGACCACCTATGCCACGACCTTTGTGGCCTTTCTTGCAGGCCGTTGGGTCGCCGGGATGGCTGTCGCAGCGCTGTCGGTCCGTGGGCTCGCCACGGCGCTGGTCTTGCTGCGCGGCGCGCTGATCCGCACCGGGATCGGGGCGTTGATCGTTGGCGCGGGCGAGCTTGTCTACCAGTTCACCCGCCTTGTTTCCGGCGCGGGTGGGATTGGCGAAGCGATGTCCCTCCTGAAAGACCTCGCCGTCGAGGTCTGGGATCGCATCAAGATGGGCGCTGCGGCAGCGGGCGCTGCGGCCACGGCGATGTTCTTCGACCTGAAGGCCGATGCCGCGGCGGGCATGCAGAACGCCATCGAGAGCGTCGTGGCTTTTGGCAACACGGCCGCGAACACGTTTGAGGGGGCCTATGAGGCGATCAAGGCGATCTGGGGCATGCTGCCAGCCGCCATCGGCGATCTGGCGTTTCAGGCGGCGAACAGCCTGATCGACGGTGTTGAGGCGATGCTGAACGGCGTGGTCTCGCGCATCAACACGTTCATTGGCGGGATCAACCAGGGGCTGGAAGCGCTCGGGTCCGAACGGCGCATCTCGATCATCCCCGATCTCGAGTTGGGCCAGATCGAGAACCGGTTTGAGGGCGCAGCAACTGCCGCGACCACCGCCGCACAGACTGCCTTCGACCGCGCTTTTGAGGATAACCCGCTTTCCGCACCCGATCTCGGGCTCACCGCGGCGGCCAATACTGCGCTTGCCACGGCCAACACATATCGTGGCGCGGCCCGCGATCTCGCCGAGGGGGCACGTGCGCCGCTCGCTAGTTGGCAGGCGCTGCGCGATGCGGTGCGGGGCAGCGATGACGATGGCGCGGACGCGCTGACCGAAGCCACCGACGCGGCGGCGCGGTTCGAGACAGCCCTTGGCGATGCCGGACAGGCGGCCACGGGTGCGGGCGCAGCGGCCGGGGCTGCTGCCACTGCTGCCGAACCTGACACCGACGCCGCAGTTTCCGGCTGGCAGGCGGTCACCGCAGCGCTCAGCGACTATGCCAGCAAGGCGCGCGAGATTGGCGGGGACATCGGACAGAGCCTCGTCAGCGCGTTCCAGTCGGCCGAGAATGCGGTCGGCGAGTTCGTGAAGACCGGCAAGCTGGATTTCCGCGATCTGGTTACCTCGCTGTTGGCCGATCTCGCCAAGCTGGCGGCCCGGCGGTTCATCCTCGGGCCGATCGCCAATGCGCTTTCCGGCGCGCTTGGGGGTGCGGGCGGGATCTTCGCCAACATCCTGCATGCGGGCGGCATGGTTGGAGCCTCTGCGCCAGGCCGGATGGTCCCGGCCATGGCGTTCGAGACCGCACCCCGGATGCACTCCGGCGGCGTTGCAGGGCTCCGCCACGATGAGGTCCCCGCAATCTTGCAGCGCGGCGAGCGTGTGCTGTCGCGGCGTGAAGCACAGAGCTACGGCACAGGCGGTGGCGTCAATGTCACCATCATGGCCCGCGATGCCGAGAGCTTCCGCCAATCGCGAACGCAAGTCGCTGCTGACATCGCCCGCGCCGTGTCGATGGGTCGGAGGGGTATGTGATGGCGTTTCACGAGGTCCGGTTTCCCGACAATATCAGTAGAGGCGCGCGCGGTGGGCCAGAGCGCCGCACGCAGATCGTCGAACTCGCCAGCGGCGATGAGGAGCGCAATGCCAGCTGGGCCAACTCGCGCCGTCGCTACGACGTCGCCTACGGCATCCGCCGCGCGGACGATCTCGCGGCCGTCGTCGCCTTCTTCGAGGCTCGCAATGGGCGGCTTCACGGCTTCCGCTTCAAGGACTGGGGCGACTATAAGTCCTGCCTGCCCTCGGGCACATTGTCCTCCACCGATCAGGCGATTGGCACCGGCGACGGCGCGACGACCGCCTTCCAGCTGGTCAAGCGCTACACCTCGGGCGCGCAATCCTCGCCGCGCGCCATCGCGAAGCCGGTGACCGGAACCGTGCGAATCGCGCTGTCGGGCGTCGAGCAGCCCTCTGGCTGGTCGGTCGATGCCACCACTGGCGTCGTCAGCTTTGCTGCCGCACCGGGCTCTGGGGTCGCGATCACCGCAGGCTTCGAGTTCGACGTGCCGGTTCGTTTCGACACCGACGTGCTCGATGTGACGCTCGATCTTGAGCGGCTGGGCTCGATCACCTCCATACCATTGCTGGAACTCCGTCGATGAAAAGCATCACCCCCGATCTGCAAGCGCATCTGGACGACGGGACAACAACGGTATCCTGGTGCTGGCGCATCCTCCGCGCCGACGGCGCGAGTTTTGGCTTCACCGATCACGACCGGACGCTGACGTTCGACGGCACGAACTTCGAGCCGGAAAGCGGGCTGACGGCTTCAGAGGTGCGCTCGGGCTCGGACCTGTCGGTCGACGCGCAAGATGCTGAGGGCGTTCTGACCTCCGACCGGATCACCGAGACCGACATTCTGGATGGCCGCTGGGACAGCGCCGAGGTGGAGGTCTGGCGGGTGAACTGGGCGGACACCGGCCAACGCGTGCTGATGCGACGCGGCGCCATCGGCCAGATCCGACGCGGGCGGCTCGCCTTTGTCGCCGAGGTCCGCTCGCTCGCCCATGTGCTCGGCCAGACGGTTGGCCGGACGTTTCAGGCGACCTGTGATGCTGCGCTCGGGGATGCGCGCTGCGGGGTCGATCTCGAGGATCCCGCCTTCAAGAGCACGGGCGCTGTCATCGATCTCCTGCGTGATCGGGCCTTCACCGCCTCGGGACTCGGCAGTTTTACCTCTGGCTGGTTTACCTTCGGCACGGTCGATTGGACCAGCGGGGCCAATGCCGGGCGACGAGCGGAGGTCATTGCACATGATGTCACGGAGGGCATCGCGGTGCTGACCCTGCTTGAAGCGCCGGTGCGGGCGATCGCCGAGGACGATGCCTTCACCATTCGCGCAGGCTGCGACAAGCGTATCGAAACCTGCAGCGCGAAGTTCGCCAATACCGCCAATTTCCGGGGTTTCCCGCACATCCCCGGCCAAGATGCGGTGCTCCGCTACGCCACGAAGGATGGCGGACATGAGGGAGGCGTGCTGTGACCAAAGTCGTTTCCGCCGGAAACGACGGGCGGCAGTGCATCGCATCGCGATGCACGAGAGCCACCGCCGATCCCGAGCGCGTCATTGCTATCGCGCGCTCCTGGCTCGGCACGCCGTATCACGACCAGGCCAGCCTCCGGGGCGTTGGCTGCGACTGCCTCGGGCTGGCGCGCGGGGTCTGGCGCGAGGTCGTCGGCCCCGAGCCGTTCCCGATCCCGCCGTATAGCCGGGATTGGGGCGAGACCGGCCCCCGCGAGGTTCTGGCCGAAAGCGCTCGGCGCATGATGCCGGAAATCGCAGCTTCAGAGGCCGGTCCCGGCGCGCTAGTGCTGTTCCGCATGACCCCGCGCGCCATCGCCAAGCATGTCGGGATCCTCACCGGGCCCGACAGATTCCTCCACGCCTATGAGCGGCTTGGCGCGATCGAGGAATCGCTCACCCCGTCCTGGCGACGGCGCATCGCCTTCGCATTCCTGTTCCCGCAACGCTGAGACCCACACATGGCCACCCTCGTTCTCGGTGCCGCTGGCGCTGCCATTGGCGGCAGCATCGGCGGTGCGATCCTCGGTGTCGGCGCCGCGACCATCGGTGGCTTCATCGGCTCCACCATTGGCTCTGTCGTCGACAGCTGGATCATCTCGTCACTGGCACCGACCCAGCGGATCGAAGGCGCGCGGATGGACGGTCTGCGCATCGCCTCGGCCACCGAAGGGGCGGTGATCCTGCGGCTCTATGGCCGGATGCGGATCGGTGGGAACATAATCTGGGCCACGGATTTCCGCGAAGAGACGAAGACCACCACGCAGGGCGGTGGCAAGGGCGGCGGGGGTGGCGGCAAGGTCAAGACCACCGAATACTTCTACTACGCCTCCTTTGCGGTCGCGCTCAGCGAAGGCCCGATCACCGGCATCGGCCGCATCTGGGCCGACGGCAAGCTGCTCGACACCGCCGGGATCACATGGCGCTGGTATCCGGGCGACGAGGGCCAGACCCCCGATCCGTTCATTTTGGCGAAGATGGGTGCTGCCAACACGCCTGCCTATCGCGGAACCGCCTATGTGGTCTTCGAGGACCTGCCGCTCGGCAACTATGGCAATCGCATCCCGCAACTGAGTTTCGAGGTGTTCCGCCCGCTCGCCGATCCGGACACGGCGGAGTGGCTCACGCAGGCTGTGACCATGATCCCGGCATCCGGCGAGTTCGCCTATGCCACGCAGGGCATCCGGAAGGGCAGCGGCGGGTCGTCCGAGCCCGAGAACCTCAACGCGCTGACCGACACCGCCGACATGGTGGTTGCGCTGGACCGGCTGCAGGCGATGGCACCGAAAGTCGAGAGCGTATCGGTGGTGGTCGCCTGGTTTGGCGACGATCTGCGGGTAGGCAATTGCAAGGTACGGCCCGGGGTCGAGGTGTCGGCCAAGTCGACCACGCCCGCAATCTGGTCGGTCAATGGCGTCAGCCGCGCCAGCGCCTTCCTCGTCAGCCGCGATGATCAGGATCGTCCCGTTTATGGTGGCACGCCCGCAGATTTCGCCGTGGTGCAGGCGATCCAGGAGATGAAGGCGCGTGGGCTGCGCGTCACCTTCTATCCCTTCATCCTGATGGACGTGCCGCTGGGCAACACGCTGCCGAACCCCTATTCCGACAACGCCGCCGGGACCGGCCAGCCCGCGTTCCCATGGCGGGGCCGGATCACCTGTTCTCCTGCTGTTGGGTACGCCGGATCGGTGGATAAGACTGCCACCGCCGCGACGCAGGTCGCTGCGCTGTTTGGCGCGGGGACGCCTGCCAACTTCAGCGTCTCCGGTCAGTCGGTATCGTGGACCGGGCCCTCCGGTGACTGGGGCCTACGGCGCATGGTGTTGCACTACGCTCATCTCTGCGCGGCGGCGGGCGGTGTCGATGCCTTCCTGATCGGGACGGAAATGCCGGGGCTGACCACCATCCGCTCGGGCGCCAGCGCCTATCCTGCGGTTCAGGCCTTCCGCGATCTGGCGGCCGACGTGCGCTCGATCCTCGGGTCTAGCACCAAGATCGGCTATGCGGCCGACTGGTCGGAGTATTTCGGGCACCAGCCAGGCGATGGCAGCGGCGACGTGTTTTTCCACCTCGATCCGCTCTGGGCCGACCCCGAGATCGATTTCGTCGGCATCGACAATTACATGCCGCTGTCGGATTGGCGCGACGGGTTCGAGCATGCAGATGCGGCCGAGGGCTGGCCCGCGATCTACGACCGCGCCTACTTGCAGGCGAACATTACGGGCGGCGAAGGCTTCGACTGGTTTTATGCCAGCCCTGCCGACCGCTCCGCGCAGGTCCGCACGCCGATCACGGATGGTACTGCCAGCAAGCCATGGGTCTTCCGCTACAAGGATCTGCAGGCTTGGTGGTCGAACGCGCACTACGACCGCCCGGGTGGCGTGGAGGGCGCGACGCCGACGGCGTGGGCACCGCAATCCAAGCCGATCTGGTTCACCGAGCTCGGATGTCCGGCCATCGACCGGGGCACGAACCAGCCCAACGTCTTCATCGATCCGAAGTCGTCCGAAAGCTTCACGCCGCATTTCTCGCGAGGCTGGCGGGACGACGCCATCCAGCGGGCCTATCTCGAGGCGACGTATCTCTGGTGGGGTGAGGCCGCGAATAACCCTGTGTCATCGGTCTACGGCGGCCGGATGGTGCATGTGCCTGAATGCGCTGCCTGGACATGGGACGCGCGGCCCTATCCCTTTTTCCCGGCGCTGACCGACGTGTGGACGGACGGCGCGAACTGGCGGCTCGGCCACTGGCTGACCGGGCGGCTTGGCGCGGTGTCGCTGGCCGCGCTCGTCCGTCATCTCTGCCTGCGGGCTGGAATGCCGGAAGCCCGGATCGACGTCACCGGCCTCTGGGGCGCAGTCGAAGGCTACGCGATCGGCGCGCTGGAATCCCCTCGCGCTTCCATCACCACTCTGTCGCGGCATTTCGGGTTCGACGCGGTTGAGACCGAAGGCGTGATCCGGTTTGTCATGCGGGGGCGCACCGCGGTGGCCAGCGTTATGCACGACGATCTGGTTGCCCCGAGCGCGGGGAGCGGGGCCCGCGACGGCGACGTTCTGGAACTGACCCGCGCGCAGGAAACCGAACTGCCGCAGGCGCTCAAATGGCAGGTGGCGCGGGCGGACGAGGATTACGACGCCGCCCTGGTTGAGGCCCGGCGCATCACCGTGGATACGACCCGGATCGCCTCGGAGAGCTTTCCGATGGCAGTCCCGCCAGAGGAAGCCGAACGGCGCTGCCGCCGCGCGCTGATGGAAGCCTGGACCGGGCGGGAAACGGCGGCGTTTCGCCTGCCTCCCTCACGGCTGGCGCTGGATCCGGCGGACGTTGTCACGCTGGCACATGACGGGCGGCACATCCCGCTGCGATTGGTCTCCATCGCGGATGCCGAGGCGCGAGGCATCGAAGTTGTCCGCCAGGATCGCGAGGCCTTCGACCTGCCGCCCGGATCGCCACGACAGTCGTCCCTGTTAAAGGCCGTGGTGTTCGGCGCACCCGAGGCAGTGTTTCTGGACCTGCCGCAATTGACCGAGGATCAGGCGGCCCATCGCCCGTTTGTCGTAGCTCATGCCGTCCCTTGGCCGGGCGAGATGGCAGTGTTCCGCAGCCCGTCGACGGACGGGTTCGAGCTGCTGACCACTTTTGGTGGCCGTGCCCGGATCGGCGCGCTGGTCTCGGACTTCTATGCTGGTCCCACATCGCGGTTCGATCTCAGCAATGCGCTGGTTGTCGATCTGCTGACCGGCACGCTGGAGAGCGTCACGGACCTGACCCTGTTCGGTGGGGCCAATGCGCTGGCCGTGGAAAACACGGCCGGTACTTGGGAAATCGTGCAAGCAGGGGATGCAGAATTGATCGCGCCGGGCCGCTACAGCCTGACGCGGCTGCTGCGAGGTCAGCGCGGCACGGAAGCAGCCATGGCCAATCCGGCTCCGGCAGGTACGCGGGTGGTGGTGTTGGACGACGCTCTGGCATCATTGCCAATCTCCGAGGCTGATCTCGGGCTGCCGTGGAACTGGCGCGTCGGTCCCGCAAGCCGGTCTGTCAGCGACGAGACCTATGTGGCGGCCAGTTTCACACCGATTGGCGTGGGTCTGCACCCCTTTTCGGTCGCCCATGTCGAGCAGCCCTGGCGCAAGCCACGCGTGCCCGGCGATCTGACGATCCGCTGGACACGCCGGTCCCGGGCCCTGGCGGCCGACAGCTGGGGCGCGGTCGAGGTGCCGCTGATCGAAGAGGTCGAAGCCTATGAGGTCGAGATCCTCGATGGCGTTGCCGTGAAACGCACGCTGACCACTCCCACGACCAGCGCGATCTACACCGGAGCCGAGCAGACCGCCGACTGGGGCGCGCTGCTGGGCTCCGGCGACACGCTCGATATCCGCATCTACCAGCTCTCCGCCCTGATCGGGCGGGGTGCGGCCAAAACCATCACGCTCACATTCTGAAGGCCATCGCATGTCCGACACCACGACCAACCTGCTGCTGCCATATATTCTGGCGGCGCAGGCCCAGAAGCATGTCACCCACAACGAGGCCCTGCGCCTGCTGGATGGGCTCGTGCAGCTCTCAGTTCTCGACCGAGATCTGACTGCGCCACCCGGTTCTCCCAATGATGGCGACCGCTACATCGTGGCCAGCGGCGGCACCGGTGACTGGACGGGGTGGGACGCGAACGTGGCACTATTCACCGACGGGGCTTGGCTTCGCCTGCCGCCACGCACCGGCTGGCGCGCATGGGTCGAGGACGAAGGTCTGCTGTTGGTCTACGACAGCACGGGCTGGGTCGGCTCGACCCCGGACGCCCTGCAGAACCTTGCACTTCTGGGGCTGGGGACCACCGCCGACGCCGCCAATCCATTCTCCGCGAAGCTGAACGCCGCGCTCTGGACGGCGAAGACCGTGGCCGAAGGCGGGACTGGCGATCTCTTTTATACAATGAACAAGGAGGCCGCGGGCGACGATCTCGGGCTCACGCTCCAGACCAATTTCGTGACGAAGGTGCTGGTCGGGCTCTTTGGGTCCGACCGGTTCCGACTGGCTGTCTCCGCCGACGGCAGCACCTTCTTCGACGGGCTGAGCGTCGACAACACGAACGGCATCGTCGACCAGCCGCAACTGCCGCGCTTCAAGGCCTGGACGAATTACGACAACTATGTCGGCGTCGGAGCCTGGACGAAGATCGGCCTCAACAACACCGACTACAACGATCAGGGCTGTTTCGATTCCGGGACCAACCTCTTCACAGCACCGGTCGACGGCACCTACCTCTTCGGCGCGACGCTGCTCTACAAGATCAACGCCAGCACGACCGCGCGCATGCGGGGGCGGCTGGTGCTGAACGGTTTGAGCGAAATCCGGGGCTCCTTTGGGGAGGTCAGCGGCGATCACGTCACTGAAGCCACGGCGCTGTGGTTGCAGACCATGGTGCCGCTGGTTGCAGGCGATACCGTAGAACTGCAGGGTGATTTCCGCGTCGCGGATGGGTATTTTGCGGCCGACGCCACCAGCTTCTGGGGGGCGAAAATCGGATGACCCTGAAACCGACCCTCGCAGAACAAATTGGTGATGCCTTCCGCGACCATGGGATCACCGCGGCCATCGGCGTCTGGCTGACCTTCGTCGCAGGGCTGGCCGCGGCCGTCACCCGCAAGGCCTTCACCAATGAAGCCCTGTTGCACAAGCTCGAGCAAGAGCTTGAGGCCGAGCGCG
Organism: Palleronia sediminis; assembly: GCF_004358695.1. GTDB lineage: Bacteria > Pseudomonadota > Alphaproteobacteria > Rhodobacterales > Rhodobacteraceae > Palleronia > Palleronia sediminis. The sequence goes on along the minus strand of NZ_SNAA01000001.1, from coordinate 55,240 downwards.
CCCGTATCGAAAAACGCCGCGACGAAGACCGAAAGATCGATCACGACCGTCTGGCTCGGATCGAGGTCGACATCCACGACATGCGCAACCTGATGCTGCAAGCCTTTCAACGCTATCCCGACAGGTGACACGCGCACCTTTCCGATCATCTGCACACCCGCCCTCGTGGCGGGGGCAGCCGGGATCTGCCTGCAAGGCAGACGGGAGGGTCCAGTGGACCTTCCCGAGCGGCGAACGCACCGAGCCCCTACTAGGGGCCGGAAACTCGTTTCTGGAGGACATCATGACGACGACCTTTTACGACCATTGGCGTGACGTGCCGGAAAGCGCCTGGCGCTGGCCTAACTTCTCGCCCGCTGAAATCGCCTGCCGGGGCACCGGCAAACTGATGATCAACGGACCAGCACTGGACAAGCTGCAGGCGCTGCGCAACCGGCTGGGCAAGCCACTGATCGTCCGCTCCGCCTATCGCAGCCCCGAACACAATCGTGCCGTCGGCGGCGCATCCCGCTCGAAGCACATGGACGGCGCGGCCTTCGATATCGCCATGGCCAACCACGACCCTGCGGCATTCGAGGCGGCGGCACAGGAGGTCGGTTTCCTCGGCTTCGGCTTCTATCCCCGTTCGGGGTTCGTCCATGTCGACCTCGGCCCCGCACGGCAGTGGGGCGAGCGCTTCCCGGGCCGGGCGACGGCATTTGCAGCGGAGACGCCGCCCGCGCGCGAGGTGCTGGCCGACAGCCGCACCATGAAGGGTGGAGGCGCGGCCGGAGTGGCGACACTGGGTGCTGCGGGCGTTGAGGTCGCGCAGAGCGTGTTGGCCGAGACCCAGACCGCTATCCTGCCACTCGTGCCGTATCTCGACACTCTGCGCTGTGTGTTCATCGCCGTGGCGCTCGGCGGGATCGCCGTAACTATCTACGCGCGCCTTGATGACTGGCGCCGGGGGCAGCGATGATCTCGACCTTTCTCGGTGGGATTATCGCCAGCCCATGGATGCGAGCGGCGCTGCGCTACGGCGTCACCGCCCTCGCCACGCTCCTGTTCCTGGTTGCGCTTCGGCGGTCCGGCGAGCGAGCGGGACGCCGCGCCGAGCGCCTTGAAACCTTGGAGAAGGCCAATGATGTTCAACGCCGGATGCTGGAGGCGGCGGCTCGTCGTCCTCGCAATCGCGACGAGCTTGTTGACCGGCTGCGCGACGGCGGGTTTTGAAGCGAACGGCCTGGCAGCATGTCCGCCGGTCGTGGAATACAGCCGCGGGTTTCAGGCGCAGGCGGCCGAAGAATTGGCGGTGCTGCCGGACGGATCAGCCATCGCCGAGATGCTGGCCGACTACAGCGTCATGCGGGATCAGGCGCGCGCGTGCAGCGAGCAATGAAGCCTCTGCACACCAGCCGATGGCCTTTTCTTTCCGATGCAGCTACAGTGAGCGATAATTCAACAAACATTGCTGCCTTCGGGGAAGAAATGGACCGTCTCGAATGCGATCGCATGTTCCTCGCCGTCATGGAAGCCGGCAGCTTCACCGGGGCAGCGGAAAAGCTCGGCACCAGTTCCGGCCAGGCATCCAAGCTGTTGTCGCGGCTGGAAAGTGAACTTGGCGTGCGGCTGCTCAATCGGACGACGCGATCCGTTTCGCCGACGGAGGCCGGTAGGGCATACTACGATCGGCTGAAGCCGCTCGTGGATGAACTCGAAACGCTGGAACTCGATATCCGCAACATCTCGCAGTCGCCGCGGGGGCGGCTGCGCCTGACGGCGCCGCTGACCTTCGGCACGCTGGAAATGGCACCCGCGCTCAATGAATTCGCTGCGCGCTATCCCGACATCGAACTTGATGTGACCTTCACCGACCGGGTCGTCAACGTCGTCGACGAGGGTTTCGACCTCGCCATCCGTGTCGGGCGCCCCGGCGATTCCAGCCTGATCATCCGCAAGCTCTGCGCCGTCCGCATCGTCGTGGTGGCCGCGCCCGCCTACCTCGAGATGCACGGCGCCCCCGAGGCGCCTTCGGACCTGGAACACCATGCCTGCATAATCGACACCAACTTCCGCGAGCCGAACCGTTGGCCGTTCAGGACGCAGCAGGGCGACGCGGAGATGGCGAACGTCTCAGGCCGCATCCGCTACTCCAATGCCGAAGCCTGTCTTCAGGCCGCGACCCTGGGCTTGGGGCTGGCCTGCGTCCCTGCTTTCGTGGCGGGGGACGCGCTGCGGTCCGGCGGGGTGACGCGACTTCTGTCGTCCTACGAGTCGGAGCCTTACGACGTTCACGTGCTCTACCCACATAACCGGCACCTTGCCGCGAAAGTGCGCCTGCTCGTCGACTTCCTGGTCGAACGCTACAGACAGACACCGCACTGGGAGCAAGGCTGGTGACAATTCCATCCAATTGAGAAGCAATCATCTTCCCGGCAGCCGGATTATTGTCTGCCAGAGTAGGGTCTATGTTCTCTGCATGACGAACGAACTGGCGTTCAGCCGAACGCCGGATGTCAGAAGGAGAACGAACATGAGCATCTCGATCATTGGCGCCGGCAACATGGCGAAGGGTCTCGCGGCCCGCTTCGCGAGCGCCGGCCATCCCGTCACTCTCGCCAGCCGCGACAAAACCAAGGCCGACGCAGCCGCCCGAGAGGTGGGCAACGGCGTATCCTCGGCACCCATCGCCGCGGCCGCGCAATCGGCGGACGTCGTCTTCCTGGCGGTGCCCTTTGATGCTGCGGGCGACATAATCGAGGCGGTCGGCGGTTTCGCAGGCAAGATCGTCGTCGACATCACCAACCCGATGAAGGCTGACTTCTCCGGCCTCAGCATCGGTCACACGACGAGCGCCGCCGAAGAAATCCAGAAGCGCGCCCCGCAGGCGAAGATCGTGAAGGCGTTCAACACGATTTTCGCGCAGGTCCTCCAGAACGCCGGCCAGGCGGCCGGACGTCCTGCAACGGTCTTCGTCGCCGGAGACGATGAGGCCGCCCGCGCCGCAGTCGCCGAGCTGGCGCGGGGCGCCGGGTTCGAGACGCTCGAGACCGGCCCCCTGGCCACCGCTCGATACCTCGAGCCCGTGGCCGCGCTGAACATCACGCTCGGCTACGGCCTCGGCCACGGCACCGACATCGCGCCAACCTGGCAGCGCGCTGCCTGACCCGTCGAACTGTCACTCCCCTCCATGAGAAAGTCTGAAACCATGACCAACATCCTTCGCGTCGAATCCTCAATCAAGGGCGACGCCGCCGTCTCCCGGCTGCTGACGGACCGCATCGTCGCCCGCCTTGTCGCGGCCAACCCGGACGCCGTCACAGTCACGCGCGACCTCGCGGCCGGCATCCGTCCCGTCGATGGCCAATGGCTCGGAGCGGTCTATACACCAACCGAGGCGCGGACCGAGAGCCAGCAGGCGACGGCGGCCTATGCCGACGCGCTACTCGACGAGGTGAAGGCGGCGGACGTCCTTGTCATTGCGCTGCCGGTGTATAACTTCGGGCTGCCCGCGCAACTCAAGGCTTGGATCGACCAGCTCGCCCGCAAGGGACAGACCTTCCGCTACACCGAGGCCGGACCCGAAGGCCTCTTGCCTGGCAAGCGGGCGATTGTCGCCTACGCGTCGGACGGCACGAAGCTCGGCTCCGAGATCGACTTCGCCTCGGGCTATCTGCGCCACATACTCGGGTTCTTCGGCATCGCCGACGTTGAGTTCGTAGCCGCAGATGCAATCGCCTTCGGCGCTGAGGAAGCCATCGGGCGGGGCGAAGCCCAGGTGGACGCGCTGGCGGCCTGAGCCGAGATCCACGTTGAGGAGGCTCCGGCAACGGTCGGGGCCTCTCGTCGCAAAAGCTATCTTCGGAAGCGCCAAGCCTGTAATGTCGGAGTTGTGGCAGTCTGCGCCGCATGCGCCATCGACCGCTTCATTGACTAAGGGGCGAACGTGACTGCTTTTTGGCCCGATATTCCCTACCGACCTTGGCGCGAGACCTGCTCCGCGCTGCACCTCTACACCCAGGTCGTCGGCAAGTACCGGCTCGCCCGTTCGCCCTGGGTGAACCATTCCTGGCATGTGACGCTCTACGTCAATGCGCGCGGCTTCACGACCTCGCTCGTGCCAGACCGCCCCGGCGGCGTGGAAATCGTGCTGGACCTCCTCGACCATGCGGTGATCGGCTCCTGCACGGACGGGAGGACGGCGCGCTTCGATCTTGGCCCGATGTCGGTCGCCGCCTTTCACGAGCGTTTCGTCGACCTCCTGCGCAAGATTGGCGCCACGGCCGAGTTCCACGGTGTTCCGAACGAAGTTCCCGATCCGATCCCGTTTGTCGAGGACCTGGCCGAGCGGCCCTACGATGCGGCAACCGTGCCCCGCTTCTTCCGGGCCTGCGTTTGTATCGATCATGTTCTGAACCGCTTTCGCACCTCCTTCCTTGGCAAGGTCAGCCCCGCCCATCTGTTCTGGGGCAGCTTCGATATGGCCGTGACCCGCTTCTCCGGGCGAACGGCACCGCTGCATCCGGGTGGGGTGCCGGGACTGCCAAATAACGTCACCTGCGAGGCCTATAGCCACGAAGTATCCTCGGCCGGGTTCTGGCCGGGCGGCGGCGGCGTCGATTTCCCTGCGTTCTATTCTTACGCCTATCCGGCGCCACCGGGCTTCGCCAACGCCGCCGTGGACGCTATACGCCGATGTCCAGCTCGCGCCGGGTGCAAGCTTCACGGTCGAGCCATCCGTGACCGAGCGCGCGCTTTACACCATCTCGGTCGAAATCGAGGTGGCGGGGCAGAGCTTCGCGTACGCCCAGCTCCTCGTGTTGCGGCCGGGCGACCAGATCGTCGTCCGCGCCGTCACCGCCGCACGTGTCATGCTGTTCGGCGGAGAATCTTTGGAGGGCCCGCGCTGGATCTGGTGGAACTTCATCTCGTCGCGAAAGGAGCGGATCGAGCAGGCGCAGGAGGAATGTCACCGCGGGCGGTTCGACACCGTGCCGGGCGATGAGGCCGACTTCATCCCGCTTCCCAAGATGAATACCAAGCCCCGCCGGACGCTCGGCGGCGTGTTCTACCCCTAGGGCCGGCGGCCCGGACCATTTTGGCGTCCCGAGAGATTTCTTCCATTTTGGCAGCAATCATCTTCCCCTTGACCGGATTATCATTCGGCTCAAACAAGATCATCTTCTCCCTACAGACACCGCGCAAGTGCGCCCCCTTCGAGGAGAATCGAAATGACCTACGCCACCGCTTCCACATCCGCCCGTCCGTCTCTGGTCGAGGGCGTGACCAACGCCGATCTCGCCGCGACGATCCTGCGCGTCTCGATGGGCGTGCTGTTTCTCGCCCATGCCGGGCTGAAGCTCTTCATCTTCACCCCGGCCGGTACGGTCGGTTATTTCGCAAGCCTCGGGCTGCCCGGGCCGCTCGCTTATCTCGTCATCGCGGCCGAGCTGTTCGGCGGCATCGCCCTGATCCTCGGCATCTATTCCCGCTGCGTGTCTCTGGCGCTGGTGCCGATCCTGCTGGGCTCGATCTATGTGCCGCACGGCGCTGCCGGCTTCTTCTTCTCGAACGAAGGCGGCGGCTGGGAATACCCGGCGTTCTGGGCGGTGACGCTGATCGTTCAGGCCCTGCTCGGCGACGGCGCATTCGCGCTGAAGCGCAGCCGCGCCTGAGCTTCCTTGCGGGCCGCGGGGAACCTCCCGCGGCCGCACTTTTCCCGAGGAGACCGATATGACCGCCGCTACAGACTTCTTCGACATGACTACCGCGCCGCTGCGCATCGGGACCGTCCGGCTCAAGGTGCGTGACCTCGATGCGGTCTCCACCTTCTACCAAACGATGCTCGGACTCCGCCCGATCGAGAGCCACGGCCATCGCATCACGCTCGGCACCGGCGGCACGCCGCTTCTGGAGCTGGTGGGCGATCCGGATCTGGCCCCGCTCGATCCGCGACAGGCCGGGCTCTTTCACACTGCTTTCCTGATGCCGACCCGATCCGACCTGGCCCGCTGGTTCGCCCACGTCGCTGCGGCGCGCGTGCCGCTTCAGGGAGCGTCGGATCACATCGTCAGCGAGGCGCTCTATCTCGCCGATCCCGAGGGCAACGGTATCGAGGTCTACGCCGACTGGCCCGTCGACCGCTGGCATGACGCGAAAGGCGAGATCCGGATGAGCACCGATCCGCTCGACCTGCAGGACCTTTTGCAGAGCGCCGAGGGAACCGCATGGTCGGGCTTTCCAGAGGAGGGCAGCGTCGGCCACGTCCACCTGCAGGTAGGTGACACCGTAGAAGCCGACCGCTTCTACCGCGACATCCTCGGCCTCGACATCGCCGCGCGCTATCCGGGCGCGAGCTTCTACGGCAGCGGCGGTTACCACCACCAGCTCGCCGGCAACGTCTGGAACAGCCGCCGCGCCGGAAAACGTCCGAAGCGGATGGCAGGTCTCGATGGCGTCGAGGTCATTGTCCGCGATGCCGCTGACCTCGCGGCCATCGCTGCCCGCGCCGACAGCGCCGGCATCAAAAGCACCACGAACACGGGCGGCCTGACCCTGCACGACCCTTGGGGCACCGGCATCACTTTGAAGAACTGAGGAGACGACCATGCTGATGAACGGAAAATGGGTAGCCGCCTGGCAGCCCGTCCAGGCCAAGGACGACAAGGGCGGCTTCGTCCGCCAGACATCGAGCTTTCGCAACTGGATCACCCCCGATGGAAGCGCCGGGCCCACCGGCGAAGGCGGCTTCAAGGCCGAGCCCGATCGCTACCATCTTTATCTCGCGCTGATCTGCCCTTGGGCGGCGCGCACGCTGATCGGGCGCAAGCTGAAGGGGCTCGAGGACGCGATCTCGGTTTCCATCGTCGAGCCTGAACTCTCCGATCAGGGCTGGCGCTTCGGAGATGCGGCCGGAGCCGACCTCGACACGGTGAATGGCGCGAGCTTCCTGCACGAGATCTACACCCGCGCCGATCCCGCCATCTCGGGGCGGGCGACGGTGCCGGTCTTGTGGGACAAGACCGGCGGAACCATCGTCAACAACGAGTCGGCTGACATCCTGCGGATGCTGAATTCCGGCTTCGGCGATCTGGCGGACAACACATTCGACTTGTATCCGGCCGACCTCCGCGAGGAGATCGACGCGCTCAACACCCGCATCTACCCGGCGCTCAACAACGGCGTCTACCGCGCGGGCTTCGCCACCACGCAAGGAGCCTACGAGGAAGCGTTTCACGATGTCTTCGCCATGCTCGACGACCTCGAGGGGCGCCTCGGCGACGGCCGCGACTTCCTGTTGGGGGACCGGTTCACCGAGGCCGACGTTCGGCTGTTCGTGACGCTGGTGCGCTTCGACGTGGCTTACTTTGGCCTCTTCAAGTGCAATCTGCGCCGGATCGCCGACTACCCCGCGCTGAGCGGCTACCAGTCACGGATCCTCGCACTCCCTGGCGTGCGAGAGACCGTCAGTATCGATCACATCAAGCGCGGCTACTTCTCGATCAAGGCGCTGAACCCGACCGGCATCGTTCCGGTAGGACCCGAACTGCCGCTCGCGCTTGCGGCCTGACCATCGTGGATCGTGAGACCGCCGCGGCGCCCGAATTGCGCTGCGGTCAGCTCGAGCGGGAATAGACGGTCAGGACGCGCCGGATGAAGTCGCGGAACTCCAGCGTGTAGGTGCGCAGGAACTCCACCGTTCCTTCGACACTCACTTCACCCTCGTCCGAAATAAGGCCTGGCTTGAACTGGATGTAGGCTTCCACCGCGTTCATCATCGGCGAATTGCAGAAGCCGAGGATGCTCTTGAGGTGCTGCTGGCCGACGGCGGTTCCGATCGCGCCGGGCGAGGTGCCGATGATCGCCGAGGGCTTGCGGGTGAAGGCATTCTGTCCGTAGGGGCGACTTGCCCAGTCGATCGCGTTCTTCAGTCCGCCCGGGATCGAGCGATTGTATTCCGGGGTAACAAACAGCACCGCGTCCACGTCTGCGATGGCCGCCTTGAAGTCCTTTGCGATCGGCGGATAGTCGGCGTCATAGTCGTAGCTGTAGAGAGGCAGGTCGCCAAATCGGATTTCCTGCATCTGCAGTTCCGGCGGCGCCAGCCGAACAAGCGCTTGCGAGAGCTTCCTGTTGATCGAACCCTTTGCAAGGCTGCCGACAAAATATCCGACCTTGAAATCTGCCATCTGATCCTCCCTGATCATTGGAAACAAAGACCTGCCCGGGCCGGATGACGTCTTGGCGCCCGGTTCCTTGGCCATCATAGCATGGTCGGCCAGCATCACCTGTCAGAATCGCGGACGACCGAGGCGACGCCTGAGCGCCAACAGGGTACCGTGGCCGACTGCCGAGTGAAAGAGGGTGCCGACCGACCGTTCAGTGTGCACGGGACCACATTCGACCGAGCCCGTCGAATGAGCGCGCTGCCGAGCGTGGCGAACTCCCCGCGCATATGTCATTTAGAAATTAATGACTTAGGGTGGGGAAGGTTGGGACTCAGGCCCGCGCCTCCGCCGAGGTCAAGGTGCTGCAGGAAAGGGGCGGTGATCGTGCGGATGCTCAGCGACTACGCGGTTATGCGCGAACAGGCACGGGCGTGCAGGTGAAGACGGGCCGGGCATGACTGTGCAGGAAGCGCCAGACGCCTCGACCGCAGGGCCACGCTCGGCCCGGTTCACGAGTTTCACGGTTTCAAAGAGCGGCAAGGCGTCCCTGCGCGGACATGATGGTATGCGACTTCGGCTACTGTCGCGCACGGAAACGGGCACATTTCTGCATCCGATGTCAGGGCCGTTTTTGGTACCTCAACCTGACGGTGGCGGGCCGTTCTGATCTGAGCGAACCGCGCCAAGAAACTGCCAAAACTTCAGTAGCTTTATCATAGGCTTTTGTCACATCTGACGGTCTGATTTCCATTAGAGCGGGCGCAGGCGGCAAAAAGAGCCAAAAAACTCAACATTATACTGTGTCTGGGGTCAGCGGACCGTGCCGATCCCATTGAATGCGGATGTCTCAAGAAACTGCAGATGCGTTGCGCGGGCGGTGCAAGCGATTTGTCATGAAACTGTAACAGAACTCTTACACCAGCATCACAAAGCCCCCGTATTCCGCCACTCATGGTCGTGACAGCGACCGAAACTAACCTGGGAGCCATCATGCTTTACCTGAAACTGACTGCCTCTGCCTGCGCGGTTGCCGCAATCTCCACAACTGCTGCTTTCGCGCAAAGCCGCGATGCGATCCGTATCGTCGGGTCTTCGACCGTGTTTCCCTACACGCAAGCGGTCGCCGAACAGTTCGCCAACAACACCGGCGCCCCGTCGCCCGTCGTGGAATCCACCGGCACCGGCGGTGGCATGCAGATCTTCTGCGGCGGCATCGGCGAATCGCATGCCGACATCACCGGTGCTTCACGCGCCATGAAGGCATCGGAGTTCGAGCTGTGCCAGCAGAACGGAGTCACCGACATCACCGAAGCGCTGATCGGCTTCGATGGCCTGTCGCTCGCGATCTCGCGCGAGAACGATTTCGACTGGAATCTGACTCTCGGTGAGGTTTACCTCGCCCTCGGTGCCCAGGTTCCGGTCAACGGTGAATGGGTCGACAACCCCTATACCAAATGGTCGGAAATCAACCCCGACCTGCCCGAAACCGAGATCCTAGCCTATGGCCCGCCGCCCACATCCGGCACCCGCGACGCCTTTGTCGAGTTGGCGATGCACGCGGGCTGCGAAGAGCTGGACTATGTAGCCAACGGCGGCTTCGACGGTGACTGGGTTGAAGAGAACTGTTCGCGCATGCGCACCGACGGCCCCTTTGTCGAGGCGGGCGAGAATGACAACCTGATCGTCCAGCGCATCGAGGCCGACCCGAACGCCATGGGTATCTTCGGCTATTCCTTCCTTTACGAGAACATGGACAAGCTGAAGGGCGTGCAGATCGAAGGCGTCGAACCGTCGATCGAGACCATCGCCGACAAATCCTATCCCGTGTCGCGCCCGCTCTATTTCTACATCAAGAACGCGCATCGCGGCGTGATCCCCAACCTTGATGCCTTCATCGAGGAATACATGTCCGACGACGCGCTGGCCTCTGGCGGCTACCTGTCCGAGCGGGGCCTTGTGCCGCTGGCCGAGGAGCGGATGCAGACCTTGCAGGACAACGTTCTGAACGGCCAGTCGATGGAAGCCCCGGCAGGCTGAACGCCTGTCTGATTCCGCCCGGGTCGGCCCTGTCTGGCCCGGGCATTCTACCATGAGTGGGTGTATCCGATGACGACCTTGGCCTTCGCTATTCTTCTTGTCGCCAGCCTTGCGGCCTACGCCTTGAACCGGCGCGCCGCGACCGGCATCCGCAATGGCGGCGCAAGGCTGCATTCAGTCTCGAATTATCACGGCCTCTTTGCGCTGCTGCTGATGCTGGTGCCCGTTCTGGTCGTGATCCTGGCTTGGCTGGTGCTGCAAGGGTCCGTCGTCAACGCGGTGGTGATGGGCGCGCTGCCGGACGGCACACTGACCGAGCTGGAAAAGGGCCAGGTCGATCTCATCCTAGCCGAGATCCAGTCCATTTCCGGGGGCCGCATCTTTGGCCAGCCCGAGCCGTGGAAACTGGCGGCTGCCGAGCGTCTGACCGAGCTGCGCCAGCTGGCCGCGCTTGGCCTTGTGCTGGTGACCGCGCTTCTTTGCCTCGCCATCATGATCTTTGCCCGCAAGAAGGTCTCGGCCGAGTTCCGCGCGCGCCAGGGGGTCGAGCGGATCGTCTCGGGCCTGATGATCTTCTGCTCGGTCGTCGCCATCTTTACCACCGTCGGCATCGTCGCCTCGCTGGCCTTCGAGACCTACAAGTTTCTGCGGTTGGTGCCGCTGAGCGAGTTCCTCTTTGGCCTCAACTGGGAGCCTCAGATCCCGATCCGCGCCGACCAGATCGCCGCTGCCGGTGCCTTCGGCTGGATCCCGGTGATCGTCGGCACGATCGTCATCACCATCGTCGCCATCGTCATTGCCGTGCCGATCGGCCTGCTGTCGGCCATCTACCTTTTCGAATTCGCGCCCAAGCGCGTCCGCGCGGTGGCTAAGCCGCTGCTGGAGATCCTCGCCGGGGTGCCGACGGTCGTCTACGGCTTCTTCGCCATCCTCGTCGTGGCCCCCGCGATCCGCATCTTTGGCGCGTCACTGGGCATTCCGGTCGCGCCCAACACCGCACTGGCGGCGGGCGGGGTGATGAGCATCATGCTGGTGCCGTTCATCTCGTCCTTCGCCGATGACGCGCTGTCGGCAGTGCCACGGGCGATGCGCGATGGCGCGCTGGCCCTTGGCGCCACACGCGCCGAGACAGTGCTGAACGTTCTCTTTCCGGCGGCGATCCCCGGTATCGTGGGCGGTGTCCTTTTGGCTGTCAGCCGCGCTATCGGCGAGACGATGATCGTTGTGATGGCTGCGGGTCTGATGGCCAACCTTACGCTGAACCCGCTGGAGAGTGTCACCACCGTCACTGTGCAGATCGTCACGCTGCTGATCGGGGATACCTCGTTCGACAACCCCAAGACGCTGGCCGCCTTCGCCCTGGGGATGATGCTGTTCCTCGTCACTCTTATCATCAATATCTTCGCGCTCCGGATCGTCCGGAAATACCGCGAAGCCTACGATTGAGGCTTGATCCCATGAGCAATATCCCCTCCGGCTCCGTGGCACGGACCAAAATGGACAAGGTGCGCGGCAGCCTCTCGCGGCGGCACCGCAAGCAGTTCATCCTGCAAGCCATGGGCATCACGGCGATCAGCCTTGCCTTCCTGATGCTGTTCATCCTGCTCGCCTCGCTGATCTCGACCGGCCACAAGGCATTCACCCAGACCGAGATCACGCTTGAGGTGTTCATCGACCCCGAGGAAATCAGCGCCGAGCGCCTTCCGCGCGGCAATTTCGACGATGTGCTGGCGGCGGCTCTGGCAGCAGACCTGCCATCGGTTGACCCCAATGACCGCGCTGCGATGCGCGTGGTGGGCGGCATCCTGTCCAACGGCGCCCAGTTTCAGCTGCGCGACCGCGTGGTGGCGGACCTGTCGCTGATCGGGCAGACCATTGCCCTGAGCGTGCCTGTCTCGGATCCCTATGACCAGCTTCACAAGGGCCTTTTGGACCGCGAGACCCCTGAGAGCCTGCGCCGGCTCGATGACACGCAGATTTCCTTTTACGATCGTCTGATCGAGATTGGCGCGATCACCTCCAGCCTCAATACCGGCCTTTTGACGAATGCCGACAGCCGCTTTCCCGAGCTGGCGGGTCTCAAGGGCGCGATCATGGGCTCGTTCTGGGCGCTCCTGACCTGTTTTCTGATCTCGTTCCCGCTGGGCATCGGCGCGGCCATCTACCTCGAGGAATTCGCGCCCAGGAACAGGCTGAGCGATTTCATCGAGGTCAATATCAACAATCTGGCTGCCGTGCCCTCGGTCGTCTTCGGCCTTCTGGCGCTGGCGGTCTTCATCGGCTGGTTCGGGATGCCGCGCTCGGCACCCTTCGTCGGTGGTATGACACTGGCCCTGATGACAATGCCGACGATCATCATTGCGACGCGCGCCGCACTCAAGGCCGTACCGCCCTCGATCCGCGAGGCCGCCCTGGGTGTGGGCGCATCCAGGCAACAGGTGGTCTTTGGCCATATCGTGCCCCTGGCCATGCCCGGTATCCTGACGGGAACGATCATCGGTCTGGCGCAAGCCCTGGGCGAAACCGCGCCGCTGCTGCTGATCGGGATGAACGCCTTTATAACCTCGGCACCCGCGACGCCGTTTGACAGCGCCACCGCCCTGCCGACGCAGATCTTCATCTGGGCCGACAGCCCCGAGCGCGGCTTTGTCAGCCGGACATCTGCCGCCATCCTCGTGCTGCTGACCTTCCTCATCACGATGAACGCCATCGCAATCTACCTGCGCAGCAAGTTTGAACGCAAATGGTAAACCCCCCGAAAGGAGAGGCCGTGGACGACCTCAGAGCCATCAACTGCGATGTTGATACCAACGCTACCAAGATCAGCGCGCGCGGCGTGCAGGTCCATTACGGCGATACCCACGCGATCAAGGATGTCGACGTCGATATCAAGGAACGTTCAGTCACGGCCTTCATCGGCCCGTCGGGCTGCGGCAAATCCACTTTCCTGCGCTGCATCAACCGGATGAACGACACGATCGACATCTGCCGGGTCGCGGGCGATATCCGCATCGACGGCGACGACATTTATGACCGCAGTATCGACCCGGTGCAGTTGCGCGCCCGCGTCGGGATGGTGTTTCAAAAGCCGAACCCGTTTCCCAAGTCGATCTATGACAATGTCGCCTATGGCCCCAAAATCCACGGCCTGGCCAGATCCAGGGTCGAGATGGACGAGATCGTCGAGCGGTCCCTGCGCCGCGCTGCCATCTGGGACGAGGTCAAGGACCGCCTGCACGCCCCCGGCACTGGGCTTTCGGGTGGCCAGCAACAGCGCCTTTGCATCGCGCGCGCCGTGGCCACCGACCCGGAGGTGTTGCTGATGGACGAGCCATGCTCGGCGCTCGACCCCATCGCGACCGCGCAGATCGAGGAACTGATCGATACCCTGCGCGAGAAATACACCGTGGTCATCGTCACCCACTCGATGCAGCAGGCCGCGCGGGTCAGCCAGAAGACCGCCTTTTTCCATCTCGGCAGCCTCGTCGAATACGGTGATACCGACGATATCTTTACCAACCCGAGGGACAGCCGCACCGAAAGCTATATCTCTGGCCGGATCGGATAGGAGACGCGTCATGAACACGAAACACATTTCCAGCGCCTTTGACCGCGACCTTGAAGGCGCACAGGCCATGCTCATGAAAATGGCCGACTTGATCAACGAGGCCATGATGCGGGCCGCCGAGGCACTCGAGACCAGCAATATCGCAATGGCCGAAGCCGTGCGGCGGAATGACAAGGCCATCGACAAGCTGGAAGAGAGCATCAGGATCGATTGCGCCCGCATTCTCGCAACGCGGTCTCCGAACGCAGGCGACCTGCGTACGGTTCTGACGGTCATGAGCATCGCCTCTAATCTGGAACGCTGCGGCGATTATGCAAAGAACATCGCCAAACGCACGTCCGTGCTGGCCCATGTGCACCCGGTCAAAGATGTTTCTCCGGCTCTGCGCCGCATGCAGCAGGCGGTCGTCGGCATGATGACCGACGCGCTTGATGCCTATACGCGACGCGATGTCGAATTTGCCCAGGAGGTCCGGGCGCGGGATTTCGAGATTGATGAGATGTACAACACCCTTTTTCGTTCACTCCTGACGCATATGATGGAGGAACCCCACAGTATCTCCGCCTGTATGCATCTGCATTTCATCGCCAAGAACATCGAGCGGATGGGCGATCACATCACGTCGATCGCCGAACAGGTGATTTATCTGGTGACCGGAGAACTGCCCGATGACGATCGGCCAAAAGGCGATCTGACATCGCTTTCCAGTCCCGACGCTTTTGACGGGACCACTTGACGAGCAGCATTCAATTCCATAATTCCCGATATATGGATAAGAGTAGCGCACTCGGCGCCTTTGCCGCCCTCGGCCAGTCCACCCGGCTCGAGGTGTTCCGGCTGCTGATCAAGGCGGGGCAGCAAGGGGCGTTGGCCGGTGATATCAGTAGCGCACTGGAGGTGCGCCAGAACACGATGTCGGCCAATCTCGGGGTCCTCGCCCGGTCCGGTCTGATCCGGAGCAGGCGGGAGGGCCGAAGTATCCGCTATTTCGCCGACATGGAGGGGGTGCGCGGCCTTCTTGGCTTCTTGATGGAGGAATGCTGCGGCGGGCGTCCCGAACTTTGTCAGCACGTTCTCGAAGAAATCACCTGCTGCCAGGGGCCGCTCGGCCCACCTGACCGCCAACCACACGAGAGATCGACATGACCGATACATCGCTTCCCGCTGCGGCGGGTCTGGGTACATTCGAACGCTGGCTGTCCGTCTGGGTGGCGCTGGCCATCGGCGCGGGGCTGCTGCTGGGCAATCTGGTTCCGGGCCTGTTTTCGTTTCTGGCCTCGCTGGAGATGGCCTCGGTCAACCTGCCCGTGGCGATGCTGATCTGGGCGATGGTCTATCCGATGATGGTCGGCGTGGATTTCGGAGCGCTGCGGCAAGTGGGAGACAAGCCGAAGGGCCTGGTGGTCACGCTGGTGGTGAACTGGCTGATCAAGCCATTCACGATGGCCGCGCTCGGTGTACTGTTTTTCGAGTATGTCTTTGCGGGGCTGATCCCGGCCGACGATGCGCAGGCCTACCTTGCTGGCGTTATCCTGCTGGGTGCGGCCCCCTGCACGGCAATGGTCTTTGTCTGGTCGAACCTCACCCGCGGCGACGCGACCTATACGCTCGTGCAGGTCAGTGTGAACGACGTGATCATGGTCTTTACCTTCGCGCCTATCGTGGCCTTCCTGCTGGGCGTGACCGACATCGTCGTTCCATGGGACACGTTGCTTTTGTCGGTCGGGCTCTACGTCTTGCTCCCGCTGCTGGCCGGGTATCTGACGCGCCGGCACCTTGTCTCGAAAGGCGGCGAACCGTCGGTCGATGCGTTCAAATCGCGCGTGCAGCCGTTTTCGATCCTGGGGTTGCTGGTCACGGTGGTGTTGCTGTTCGGGTTCCAGGGCGAGGTCATCTTTGAGCGCCCGCTCGTCATCGTGCTCGTCGCCGTGCCGCTGTTGATCCAGTCATACGGCATCTTCTTCGTGGCTTACGGCGCGGCGCGGGCTTGGGGGATTCCGTTCAACGTGGCGGCACCCTGCGCCATGATCGGCACGTCCAACTTCTTCGAACTAGCCGTTGCCGTCGCGATCAGCCTGTTCGGGCTGGGATCGGGCGCGGCCCTTGCCACCGTTGTGGGCGTCCTCGTGGAAGTGCCGGTGATGCTCTCGCTCGTCGCCTTTGCCAACCGGACGCAGCACTGGTTCCCAAAGGAAGGGGGCGCGTCGTGAGCATCGTCATCCATCACAACCCTGACTGCGGCACCTCGCGCAACGTGCTGGCGATCATCGAGGCGTCGGGTGAGACGCCGGTTGTTGTTGACTACCTTCAAACCGGATGGACCCGCCCGCAGCTTCTGGCACTGTTCGCCGCTGCCGACCTGACGCCCCGCACCGCCCTGCGGACGACGAAATCTCCGGCAGAGGAATTGGGCCTGCTCGATCCCACCGTCAGCGATGAAACGCTACTCACGGCAATGATTGACTACCCCGTTCTGGTCAACCGTCCTATCGTCTGTTCGGGCAAGGGGGTCCGGCTCTGCCGCCCGAGTGAAGCCGTGCTCGATCTACTCGACCGCCTGCCACTCGGCCCGATGGCCAAAGAGGACGGTACGCCGCTGATCGACGCGAAAGGACACCGGGTTGGCTGATACTTCCACCATACGCGACTCGCATCCCCAACTCTCGTTGGATAGAATTTTCAGTGCGCCCATGGAATGAATGCGCAGGCGAAAGGGTTTGAAATGGATCGGCAATGGCTTGACGGTATTTTGACCGGCGTACCAATGCCGATGGTGATGATCGGAGCAGATGACCTGATTTTCGCGGCCAACCCGGCAGCCGAGGCCATTCTGGGGACCGGCCAGATCGGTCGCCACCACGCCATCGCCCTGCGCCAACCCGCCTTGTTGGCCGCGATTGAAGTTGCGCTGCGCGATAGGGTGGCTGGGCAGGCACGCTATGTGATTCATGGTCGGTCGCATGAGGTAACCTATCTCGTCACGGTGACTCCCGTTTCCAGCACCGACAGAAGTGGTGCTCTCTGCGCCTTCCAGGACATCACCGAACAGGAACTCATCGGCCAGCTGCGCCGGGATTTCGTCGCCAATGTCAGCCACGAGTTACGCACCCCCCTGACGGCGCTGGCTGGGTTCATCGAAACGCTGAAAGGAGCGGCCCGAGACGATCCAGCGGCCCGTGACCGGTTCCTTACGATCATGGAACGTGAGACAGGACGCATGAACCGCCTTGTGCAGGATCTTCTGTCGCTCTCGAGGGTCGAGGCAGAGGAACGCCGACGCCCCACCACCGACGTGGATGTCGCAGTGGTGATCCAATCCGCCGCCGCCGCCCTACGCCCTGTCGCCGATGCAGCCAACGTGACGCTGGAAATCACTGGGGCGGACACCGCACCGCATGTCCCGGCCGATGCGGATCAGTTGTTGCAGGTGTTCCAGAACCTGATTGAGAACGCGATAAAATACGGTGCCTCCGGCAGGCTGATAACGGTCAGGATCCATCCGCCAACCAGCGACCCCCTGTTGCGAATTGACGTGATCGACCGGGGGGACGGCATCGAAGAGCAGCACTTGCAGCGCCTGACCGAGCGGTTCTACCGCGTCGACACCCACCGCTCCCGCGACAAGGGCGGCACCGGCCTAGGGCTTGCCATCGTCAAGCACATCGTCAACCGTCATCGCGGCGAGTTCACCATCAGCAGCCAACGCGGCAAGGGCGCATGCTTTACGGTTCTTCTGCCGAAAACCTGAGCAGCCTTCATAAAACTGTTACAAGACTGTCGCAAAAGCGTGGTGCGCCGACCCTAGAGTGGTCGATACAACTATCATGTAGCAAGCTGCCCGCGACATCGGCGCAAAGTGTCCTTTCACCTTGGCAGTCAGCTCGAATACGGAGAAACGTGCCATGCATTTAGCTACCCGACCGATCCGCGCACTAAAAGTTACATCACCGGCCGGTTCCGGCTGACAGAGGATAAGATGAAAAGCGACCCCCACATCGCGTCTGCCTTCGACCGCGACTTCGAAGCCGTTCAGGCCATGATCGCGCGCATGGGCGGGCTGGTCGAAGCGGCCATTCTCGACGCGGCCCGCGCACTGGAAACCCGCGACGACGAACTTGCCGATGCGGTGCGCAAGGGCGACCGGGCCATCGACGCCCTCGAAGAACAGATCAATGCCGAGGCCGCTCGCCTGATCGCGCTGCGCTCGCCTGCCGCTGCCGATCTGCGCATGATGCTGACCGCGATAAAGATTGCCGCGGCGCTGGAACGCTGTGGCGACTATGCCAAGAACCTTGCGAAACGTTCGACGATCCTAGCGAGGATGCCCGCCATTGGTGGCGCGACCGCCCTGATCCGGCGCATGGCCAAGGCAGTACAGCTACAACTGAAGAACGTGCTCGACGCTTATATCAAGGGTGACGCCGACCTGGCCGAACAGGTGCGACAGCAAGACCACGATATTGATCAGATGTACAACTCCCTGTTCCGCGAATTCCTGACGCATATGACCGAGGATCCGCGCAACATCTCGACTTGCCTGCACCTGCATTTCATCGCCAAGAACATCGAACGGATGGGCGACCATGCGACGGGGATTGCCGAGCAGGTGATCTATCTCACCACCGGTTCCTTGCCGGATGACGATCGCCCCAAGGCAGACAACACGTCGATTGCATCAGGCACAGCAGAATAGGAGGCCGCATGGCGACCATAGAACACCCGCTGATCCTGCTGGTTGAGGATGAGCCGGCACAGCGCGAAGTGCTGTCCTACAACCTCACCGCCGAAAGCTACCGCGTCAATCTGGCGCAAGACGGCGAAGAGGCGATAATGATGGTTCGCGAGGACCCCCCGGACCTGATCGTGCTCGATTGGATGATGCCGAACCTTTCGGGGATCGAGGTGTGCCGCCGCCTGAAATCCCGGGCCGAGACGCGCGCGATACCGGTCATCATGCTGTCGGCCCGCTCCGAAGAGGTGGATCGGGTGCGCGGCCTTGAAACCGGAGCAGATGACTATGTAATCAAACCCTACTCCATCGTCGAGCTGATGGCCCGCATCCGCGCCAACCTGCGGCGTGTGCGCCCTTCAACCGTTGGCATGGTCCTGGAGTTTCAGGATATCCGGCTTGACGGCGAAACCTATCGTGTCACCCGCGCGGGCAAGTCGTTGCAACTCGGCCCGACCGAGTTTCGCCTGCTCGCCACCTTCATGGAAAGACCAGGGCGGGTTTTTAGCCGCGAACAGTTGCTCGACCGTGTCTGGGGCCGCGATATCTATGTCGAAACCCGCACCGTCGATGTCCATATTGGCCGCTTGCGCAAGGCCTTGTGTCGGCAAGGCGGTGACGATCTTCTACGCACCGTTCGGGGCGCGGGCTATGCCTTGGGCTGATGGAAAATTTGCCCACTGTCAGCTCACAACCCAATTCCGTCGCTAAGCCCGCGACGCCTGTCGCGGGTCTTCTCTGGTTCTTGCTCTCGCTGTTCCTTGATCTCGTTGGCGCATGCATTCACAGGCCCCGTGATCGGCGGTGTCAGAGCAACCCGGCTTTAGGCTGGCACGGCGGTCAAATACCGTCCTCGGATGCCAAAACGCTCCCTGTTTCGGTACTCCAGGACGCGACCGGAATCATCCGCCTGACGGCGATTTTGTATGTGCAGTTTCCGATGTCGTTCAGGGTTTTCGCGGACCTGCTGCAAGAGCGGGGCGTCGCCTATGAATCGGTCCTTTTCTTCTTACGATATCAGATCACCAGCATCTGTTTCCAATCGCGGGGCGCATTTCAACGAAGAAGTTGCGCAAGAAATACGAATAGGGACATGGCTTGCAGTTCCATTTCCTTGATCAACAGAGTCGTAACGAACGGGAAGTGAAGCAGGCGTGCCGATCCACACCAACCCTCGGCACGCCTGCAATCGTCGCAACCACATGTGCGGTCGCGCGGTCGGCGAAATCTCGGCCGACCTGGTGGGCTCCGAACGGGTTCGCCGCCATCCCCACCGCCGCGCTCGATCCGCCCCACAGTGCGGCGTCTCCTGCGGTCCCCGCGCTTGTCGGGTCCGGGTCCCCATCAGTTCTGGCCGCTTTGGCTATTCCGCCTCAGGCGGCAGGGTCGAGTCCATATCTGTGATCGCTTGAAATTCTGTCAAAAACTCTGGCCGATGTTGTATCAGGTACCGCACGACCCGGGCGTTCCCGAGCAGCTTTCCCAGATACGCTTTGATGACGGTGAGCTGCAGATGGTCCTGGCCGTAGGAGTCCTGAATTGAGGTGATGCCTTCCTGCAGTCGGGCCAGCTCGCGCTCCATGCGGGCCATGGCCTCCGGGGTGATGCCTCTCATCTTCCTGGGTTTTTTGGTGTCCACCAGCTGCGCCTGCGGCGTTCCCGCCAGAATTGCGGAGATGTATGCTGGAGAATAATTGTTCGCGTTCATCATCAGCTCGGCCGCCTCGATCTGGCGCATGGCTTTCATCTTGCGCAGGACTTCGAACACGGCGGTCGCGCAGTGCTTGTTCTTCAGGATACCGACGGCCTCTTCACAGATCCCGTCGAGCAACTTTGCCTTGCGCACAATGCTGCGCGGGTTGAGATCCAGCGCCAGAGCGATCTTTTCCTCGGAGACACCGCGCTCGATGGCCTTGCGGATCATCTTGTGCTCCTGGATGGGCGCAAGGCGGCTGATCCGCTTGTTGTAGGTAAAGGCCTCGTCGTCCGTGGAGATCAGACATTCGACCCGTTCGATACCGAGATCCTTCAGCACCTTGATCCGGATATGCCCGTCGAGCAGCATATAGGTGTCTTCCTCACCCGGGGATCGCGTGACGACCGGCGGCTCGACCAGGCCAACCTCTTTGATCGACGCGGTGATCTGGCGGTACTTACGGCTGGATTTGACCGATGCGCTGAGGGCGCGCACGGGCAGGACGGCCTCTACCGGCACAGTGACGCAATCGCTCTCGAAGCCAAGCGTGACCGCGTCCGGGTTTTTGCGCTTGCCCCGGCTCATTCTGCCGCTCCCGCGTCCAGCGTTTGCCCGAGATAGGTGGGCAGGGTATCCAGCCCCTCCGCGCGCAAGAGCGTCAGGAAGTGGTCATCGCCCTTCAGCGAGCGAAACGCCTCGACGACGAACATCAGGCGGCCCTGCGTCAGTTCGGCCTTCTTTATCAACAATTTCTGGCGTTCGGCCTCCTGTTTATAAGCACGCACGAGCGCGTCGCTGGTCAAAGGCCGTTTGGCGCCGTCGCCTCTGCCATAGCTGTTTCGATGAAGGCGCGGGCCCTGTGCATCGCGCTGCTGGATGAGGCGGCGCACGGCGGCCAGTTTCTTGCCGCGCAGCTTTTTCTGGGTGTAGGCGTCCATCAGAGCGCGCTGCCCGCCCTCAGCGTCTGTCTTTGAAATGTCGATGGCGAGGTTCAGCGGCAGAAGGCCGGTTTCGACGGCCGAGACCAACCGCTCTTCGCCGCGCTCAAGCAAGCCCGCGATCATGCCGACATAATCTGGCGTGACGCCGATCTTGTTCGCGATCTGGCGGTCGTTGTAGCCGCGTTTGCGCAGGTTGCCGATCTCGCGCATCAGGTCGATCGGGTTGTGCTGGCGGCGCGCACAGTTCTCCACGAGGCTCATAACCAAGCAGTCGCTCTCGTCGGCGTCGATGATAATGGCCGGTATGGCATCCTGCTGAAGCTCCATGAACGCCTCGAGCCGCCCTTGTCCACAGACAAGGTCATATTCGGTAGGGTCGGTTCCTGCACGCTGCGCCACGGTGATTGGTCGCTTGAGACCGATTTTCGCGATGTTTTCGACCATTTCCTCGAAAGTGCGCCGGTTGCGCACACGGGGGTTGAGGATGCGAATTCGGTCGGTGGGGATGAGAGTGACCTGTTTCTGGGCAATGTCTTGGGCGTCGTCGGGCATCAGGCGGCCTCCGTGATCCGGGCCCGGCCAGCGAGCGCATAAAAATAGTCGAGCGTGTCAAAGCGATAGGCGTCCAGCGACAGCCCGTTTTGCTCGGCCAGCCTCAGTCTGGCCATGGTCATATCGATGCTCGGCAGCAGGTAATAATCGCGTGGGCCGCTGTTCAATTCGTCCATCCGCACGGCAATCGTGATGTCGGGCACCAGGCCAGTATCAAGACGGATGCGCCATCGCAGGGAACCGCCCTGCGTCTCGAAACACCGGGCAAGCACTACCGACGCCGTGAACTCGTCGTTGATGCGGATCAAGCCGGTTTCTGGATCCTGCACCGCCTGGCCACCGCGCTCGGCAATGCCGTCGAGGATCCGGGCCACAATGCCGGGATGGGCCTGCCGCAAGGCCCGGTTGATCTCGACGTAGCGATAGTCGCGCTCGGGCTCATAGCCGATCATCTGGTAGGCGCGCAGCAGGCTGCCGAAGCGGCTCCGGAAGGCGCTGGACGACGGCAGGTTGTCCTGTTCATCGATGATCAGTCCCGACAGCACACCTTTATGTTTCAGCACGGCGCGCAGGGCTTCGAGCAGTTCGGCATCCGTGAAATGCTGGCTGCGCGCGTCGACGATTTCGCGTGCGCGCAGAAACAGCGCCTCGTCAACGATGGCGGGGTAGGCGCCCTCCGCACGGATCCACATTTCGCGCGGGTTCACCACCCGGCGCTGCTTCAGCTTGAAGGAAACCTTGTTGGTAACCGACCGATTGGGGCCGCCTGCCTGAGGCTGGGGTTCCGAGGTAAGACACGTGCATAACGACGTCGTTATGCACGTGTCTTATTCGGAGGAGCCATGCTGGGCGAGGTTCTGGGTGTCGAACGGCGCCGACGGTGGAGCGAAGATGAGAAGCTGGAGATCCTGTCGGAAGTCGGCGTCGGCGGGGTGTCGGTGACGCAGGTCGCGCAGCGCCACGAGATCACGCGGTCCCAGATCTACGGCTGGCGGCGTGATCTGAAGAAGAAGGGCCTATGGTCGCCGGATCGCGGGGCCGTTTTCCTGCCAGTGGATTTTAGTTCGTGCCCGGAGCCGGCAAGCGCCCCCGCGCCGTCTCGGTCAGTTCCGGTCGAGCTGCGGCTGAGCAACGGTCGCTGCCTGAGGTTCGACAGCGGGATCGATGAAGAGGCGCTGACCCGGTTGATCCGGGCGGTGGACGCGGCGTGATCGGGCCGGGAACCGGGGTTCGGGTCTACCTGGCCTGCGGCGCCACCGACATGAGGAAGGGCATCGCGGGGCTGTCGACCATGGCTCAGGATGTCCTGCGCCAGAAGCCCGCGAGCGGCGCGGTCTTTGCGTTCCGGGGGCGCAAAGGTGACCGGCTGAAGCTGCTTTACTGGGATGGCCAGGGTTTCTGCCTCTACTACAAGGTGCTCGAACGCGGGCGCTTCCCCTGGCCCAGCACCGAAGGTGGCATCGCCCGGCTGACCTCGGCACAGCTGGCCATGCTCTGGGAGGGGATCGACTGGCGGCGTCCGGACTGGGGTGCGCCGCCGGCACGGGTGGGGTGATTTACCCCTCTGATTCCCTTTGTTTTATTGGCTTTTGACGACACGGCGTGGTATTTGTCGGCATGTCCGAAGACGCCGACATTCTCACCGATGACCCCACCGTTCTGAAGGCGATGATCGTCGCGCTTCAGACGGAGAATGCGCGCATGTCGGCCACGCTTCAGGCCCACGAACAGCTGGTCCAGGCGCTGCGCCTGCGGATCGCCAGGTTGCAGAAACAGGCTTTCGGCAAGTCCTCGGAGAAGATCGAACGGGAGATCGCCCAGCTCGAGCTGGCGCTGGAAGACCTGCTGATAGCCGTCGCCGAACAGCGCAATGAACCGGCTGGCGAAGCGGATGCCGAACCTCCCGCCGCCGATGCCGGATCCGCTGAGGTGAAGCCCCGCCGCAGGCCCCGGGTCTCCGACGAGACCCCGCGGGAGCGACGGGAACTCGACCCCGGCACCTGCTGTCCTGATTGCGGCGGTGACCTTCGCGTGGTCGGCGAGGACGTGAGCGAGCTTCTCGACATGGTCGCCGCGCAGATGAAGGTCATCGAGATCGCACGGGTGAAGAAGTCCTGTCGCCGCTGCGAGAGGATGGTGCAGCCCGCGGCGCCAAGCCGCCCGATTCCGGGCAGCATGGCCGGACCGGGCCTGTTGGCGCATGTGCTGGTCTCCAAGTTCGATGACCATGTCCCGCTCTATCGCCTCAACGAGATCTACGCGCGCATGGGTGCGGACGTGCCCGACAGCACACTGCTGGACTGGTGCGGCCGGGCGATGAAGGTGCTCGCGCCGATCATCGAGAGGATCGAGGCCGAAGTCATGGCGGCGCCCGTGCTGCATGCGGACGACACGCCAATCCGCGTCCTGGACCGCTCCCGTCGCGACCGCGGCCTCGGCAAGGGGGTCAAGCAGGGGCGGGTCTGGGCCTATGTCTCCGACCAGAGGCCCTGGGCCGGCACGGCGCCGCCAGGGGTGGTCTACCGCTTCTCGCCGGACCGGAAAGGCGAGCATCCGCGTCAGCACCTGCAAAACAGCAGCGGTATCCTTCAGGCGGACGCCTATGCAGGCTTTGGCCAGCTCTACGAGCGCCGCGCGGACGGCAGCAGCCAGTTCCGTGAGGCGGCCTGCTGGGCACATCTGCGGCGTGACTTTCACGATGTCTGGGAGGCCACGAAGTCCGAGATCGCGCGGGAGGCGCTCGACCGGATCGGGAAGCTCTACGATGTCGAACGGCGGATCGCCGGCCAACCCGCCGACCTGCGCAAGGCCGCACGGGAGCAGCACTCCCGCCCCCAGGTCGACGCCTTCAAGGCATGGGCCGAGGCCCAGCTGGCGCGCATCACAGGCAAGGGCGATCTCGCGAAGGCCTTCCGCTACGGGCTCTCCCGCTGGCCCTCATTCGAACTGTTCCTCGAGGATGGTCGCATCGGGATCGATAACAACCCGGCCGAGCGCGCCATGCGCCCGATCGGCGTTGGCCGCCGCAACTGGCTCTTCGCTGGCTCCGACAGCGGCGGGGAAACCCTCGCCCGGGCCATGACCCTGATCGAGACGGCGAAGATGAGCGGGCTGGACCCGCAAGCGTGGCTTGCTGATGTCCTCGACCGTATCCACGATCACAAGATCAACCGCCTCGACGAACTGCTCCCGTGGAACTGGAAGTCGTAGGATCAGGCGACGGTATCAACCGGCCGGTTACCCTTGTTGTAGACGTTGTTGCCGATGTATTTTTCGTTGGTCAGGACCTGATGAACGGACGCCCGGGACCATGGCCGCTCAAGATCCGTCAGATGCCCCTCGGTATTCAGGGTTTCTGCAATCTCACGCTCCGAGCGGCCATCCTCGACGAACATTCGGTACATGCTGCGCACGACATCCTGTTCCTGCTCAGGGCCCGGAACGAGAACGACGCGGTCGGTCTGAAGGCTCTTCTGTTGGCCGCGGGACAAGGCACCCTTCGGGTTGCCGTGTTCGTCGATCAGAACCCGGCGCAGGCCGTATCCAGCCGCTCCGCCTTGGCGGTAGCCAAGTTCTACCAAGCGGCATTGACCGGCAAAGACCTTAACTGAAAGTTCGCGGCTGTATTCGCCCGCCATCACCCGCTTGACGGTTTTCAGAAGGTTGGAGCCGATGCTGCCGTCGTTTTCGAACTGCTCGCCGCAATAGTGGACTCGGATCCCGGCGCGAGAGCAGACATGCTCGTGGTAGGCCCCTTCATCAGCATCCTGAAACCGGCCCCAGCGGCTGACATCATAGACCAGAATGGCCTTGAAATCCGCTTGGCCGGTTCTGACCTCGGCCATCAGGTTCTGCAGCGCCTCGCGGCCGTCCAACCGCAAACCGGATCGACCGGAGTCCTCGAATACGCGCAGGATCTGCAGACCCCGGGCGGTGGCGTAATTGCGAATGATGTCGAGCTGGTTTTCGGTCGAGTACTTCTGGTGATCGGTCGACATCCGCACATAGGCGACGGCCGGTAAATCCTGCTCGACCTCCGCGTCTTTGTCCGTCCTGTTGTCTCGACCGTTACTCAAATCAAGTATTCCTTGTCGGCGGTTTCACCCTTGCTGTGCAAAACATGCGGAGCGGAGAAATCCATTCTTTCCATTTGGCACAAGCAGCTCCGAAAAGTCGTTTCCTGAAACGGGCAAGCTCTTTCCGATTTCCCAAGTGTCAGTTCTCAAATTCAAATTCATCGTCGCGGCCTTCAAATCAGCAGTGTTCTTGAGTCGCGATCCAATGACTCGATGCGGGCAAAATCAGCACGCGCCGTTTTCATGGCTCTTCAATTGTTTAACCGAGAAGGACGTGAAAATGCGCGTGAAGATGGGCACAGTTGTGCCGAAAGTGGGCACATTTGTGCACCTGGTCGAAGAACCTACCGATTATCGTACCGCTATGGCGCTGGCTCTGCATGAGGAGCTGGGCGAAACGCATCGCGCAATCAAGATGGCCATGCGCTGGACGGGCGCCAGTGAACGCACCGTGAAATACTGGTTCGCGGGTGAACGGGGGCCGAGCGGTGATCATCTGATCGCTCTTGCGCGGCATTCGGATGCGGTGCTCTTTGTTGTCCTTGCACTTGCAGGCCGTCACATTGTCGAGGATGCTGACGGTTGAGACGCCAACGATGATCGGCACCCGGGAGACGCAGCCCACTCTTGTTTTGCGTTCGTTTTCGGTTATATTGAATACACGCGAAGTGAGAGGTGCTGCGCCATGTCCCGAACGACCACGATGACCGTCCGCCTTGGAGGGGCCCTGAGTGACTTCGTGTCGGCCAATGTGGGCGATGACGGGTCTTATGAGAACGTCAGCGAATACATCCGCGACTTGATCCGGCGTGACAAGGAGAGGGCGGAGCAGGAGGCAGTCAACCGCCTGAAGGCAGAGTTGATCCATGCCTTCGCGGCTCCGGAGGAGACGTATCAACCGCTGACCGCAGCCGAGGTGATCGCGCGGAACCGGGCCTGATCCGATGCCCGCCATTCGAATCCAGGAAGGGGCGTCCCATCGCCTCGATGACATCTACCGCTACACCCGTGACAGATGGGGAAATGATCAGGCCGAGAAATACATAACCGGCCTGTTTGCAGCCTTCGACAAGATTGCAGCGCACGGTGTTGCGTCGAAACCGATCCCAGCCGAGTTTGGTGTTGAAGGGTACTTCTTTCGCTTTGAGCGCCATTTCGTCTACTGGCGCCATCTCTCGAATGGCGACATCGGGATCGTGACCATCCTGCACGAGCGCATGCACCAGATCGACCGGTTTCGGGATGATTTCGGGCTCGGATGATCGGACGCCTTTTCAAGGCGCATCAGTTTTGCGCTGTGTGAAATCGTCGATGTTTGCACGGTCCAGCGGTAAATGTAGACACCCACTTGCTGGAGGTGGGAAGGATGCCGCTCTCGCCAGACGGCATCGCCATGTGAGACGCTTGCAGTGTTGGAAGCGCTCGTGGGGTGCATTGCGCGAAAAATAATAATTTAAAATCAATGTCTTGATGTGGAGAAGGTTCGACGCCGGTCCCGTTCCCTCCGCCACTTGCCCCCGCGAAAGCGTTCTCCCCATCCGGCTGCGGCCGGATTTTTTCGTTGTTTTCGAGGGTTATGCGGGTGGGGCTGAGCACCGACCTCGGCGCCAAGGGGCCCGGAAGCGGTCTCTCAGTGCCGATATTCTCCGGGCCTCATGACTGCGCCGATTTGGTGCAGAGCTTGTAGGCTGCTGAAATTCTTTTGCTTTTCAAGCTTTCGACCTGAACATTCGATGCCGGTGGCGTTCGTAAGAACGGACCGAAATCGAACGAGGCAAAAACTGGAAAAGCGCTCTAGATCTCGGTCGCCTCTTGGCCTGTTGCGCCGCCTGCTTGTCTCTCCTTCTGCCATTCGTCAGCATCGAGCTCTCTTACCCGGTTGAGGAACGCTCTGTGTAAATCGTTCACCTTGGCGGCCAACCACTCGTGCTGCCGCGGCCAATCGCGCTCGTCTTCCGGATCGACCTTCGTCATGTACACGGAGATGCGGCAATCTCGCCTCGTAGGCAGTTCCTCCCAGTCGAGCTCATAGCCCAACTCCTGCTCGATAGCCTGCTTCTGCTCCTGCAGCAGATGAAAGAAAGACTTCGCCAGATCGCCCGCAATGTACAACTCGGCCCTGATCTGGCGCTTCGGCCGGATCATCACTGCTCCGAGGTTGAAGCCTGTCCTGCCAATCGAGTAACCCATCCAGGACTGCGGCTGGGGCTTGCGTGCGCCGGAGACTGGACCAGCCGCCTTATCAAGCGCTTGGTGGAAAGCGTCCCAATAGGATCGCTGCTTTAGTCGAGTGTCAGACAGTTCTGACTCGTCGATCGCGCGGGCAGCCTGAGCGACAGATCGTGACCAGTCGTTCGGCTTGGACACGATGTTGAACTTGGGTGCTGCAGGCGAGTCGCCGATTCTCCATAGTTCCACTTCCAGCCCAAAGAATCTGAAGCTCTCGTCCGTGATCTTGTTGAGCCAATCGAGGGTAGAGCGATGTTCCTCAGTGAAACGCGCCGCAATCCAGACGATTGTTACGGCTTCAAGCCCCGAGGCATAGGTCAATAGCTGCCCGAGATGACTATGGTCGGTGCGTTCGAGTTGGTTCTCGACGAGCACCCATGATCCGGTTCCGATATCCTTGCAAAGGATGTCGGCGCGGAATGGTCCTACGGATTTTTCCTGCGCCTCCAGTTCGAGATCGATCCCCAGCGTCTCACCCAAGATTTCGAGGTTGTCTTCCCTTGCAAGCCACGGAGTAAAATCGCTCGACTCGCTCACCCAAATCTCACGAAGGTCGACGCGCGATAGTCGGCCAAGTCCATTGCTCGACGCCACCATCAATAATACTCCCGAATGTAGCCGTAGGCCCGCTCGAAAAGCTCTGCGTCCTGGTGGAGCTTGTACTTGAAGAGCGTCTGACGAAGTGCCTTCTTCACCTCACGCTCACCGGCGTGAGTGGCTTGCCATCCATCGAAGCGCACGGCGCGGACGATCTCGTCGATGTCGTCCACGACACGCTTCACCATGATCGGCGTCTCTCCGTTCTTCGCCTCTTCGAACAGCTCAGTGAGGGCCGCCTTGCCCCGGTCGATGTCTTCCTCGACCGGGGTCTCGCGTTCCATCTTCACGACGTCCTTGGCAAGCGCGAGTAGCTCTTTCAGGAAGTCGATGCTGAGCAGGAGCCCCTGCTGGTGACGGTTCTTGAGGTCCTCCAGGCGCTCGGCCAGCGCCTTGTATTTCGGGTTCCCGGCGTGCTTGCGCAGCCGCCCCGTTAGCTTGACCGAGATCTCCTTGGCTTTCTTCTCGGGGTCTGGGTTGCCGAGAACGGCCTCGAGCAGCTCCGCGTCCATCACCAGGGTGTCGAGATCGTCTCGCACGGCGTCGACGTGGACGTTCTCGTGGATCAGCTCGATGGTCTTGGCGCCCAGCCGGTGCCAGAGCAGCCGCCCAGTGCCGGTAGACGGCTTGAGCGACTCGTAGACCTGCGCCAGCCAGCGATAGTCCTTCTCGTGGGGCGTCAGCACCGGGTCCGGCGATAGCGCCTCCCAGATGCGGCTGAGGACGCTGAAATCCGATGCGAAGGCGTCACGACGCTCGTCGTTCGGCAGGCAGTCCTGTGCCGCGATGAGGCCCTCATAGCCGGTTAGGGTGCGGTCCACGCCAGCGAAGTACACGAGGCACTTCTGGATCGCCGACGGCAGCATCGCGGCCAGTTCGGCGATGTTGGACACCGCCTTCTGGACGCCCTTCTCGTCGAACTTCAGCGCCTGCGCGACGTCGTCGAAGATGCCGAGGTAGTCGACGATCAGCCCGTGCGTCTTCTGCTCGCCGTAGGGGCGGTTCGTCCGGCAGATCGCCTGCAGCAGCGTGTGGTCG
This sequence comes from Palleronia sediminis, assembly GCF_004358695.1. Classification (GTDB taxonomy): domain Bacteria; phylum Pseudomonadota; class Alphaproteobacteria; order Rhodobacterales; family Rhodobacteraceae; genus Palleronia; species Palleronia sediminis. The sequence continues at coordinate 25,630 of NZ_SNAA01000001.1, read as the reverse complement.
CGCAGCGGCTTGTCCAGGTACATCGTCTGCAGGATCGGGGCGTCGAAGCCGGTCAGCAACTTCGACGTCACGATGATGATCTTCAGCGGGTCCTTCGGGTCTCGGAACCGGTCGAGAAGCTTTTCCTCGGCATCCCTGTCGCGCCGGTAGGCGGCATATTCTTCTTCGCCGCTGTTGACCGACATGACGATGTCGGAGGTTTCCGGCGGCAGGTGCTTGTCGAGTTCCCGCTTGTATAGGAGGCAGCTCTCGCGGTCGAAGGTCACCACCTGAGCCCCGAACCCGTTCGGCTGCACCTTCGCCTGGAAGTGCTGCGCGATGTCGGCGCAGATGGCGCTGATGCGCTCCGGCGCCTTCACCAGGATCGACATCTTCGCGGCGGCGCGGCCGAGCTTGTCCCTGTCCTCGTCCGTGAGGCCCTCAGTCAGCTCGGCGTAGGCTGCCTCGATCGCCTGCTGGTCGATGTGCAGGTCCACTAGCCGCGGCTCGAAGTGCAGTTCTTTGGTCGCGCCGTCGCGGATCGAGTCGTTGAGCCCGTAGCGGCTCATGTAGCCGTTCTCGTCGATCTCTGCGCCGAAGGCGTAGAAGGTGTTGCGGTCGGCGCGGTTGATCGGGGTGCCGGTCAGGCCGAAAAGGAACGCGTTCGGCAGCGCCTCGCGCATCTGGCGTCCCAGGTCGCCTTCCTGCGTGCGGTGCGCCTCATCGACCATGACGATGACGTTGTCGCGGTCGTTCAGCACGCCGTCCGCCTCGGCGAACTTGTGGATCGTGGTAATGACGACTTTGCGCACGTCCTTGGCCAGCAGCTCGGACAGCTCCTTGCGGCTGTCGGTGCGCACCAGGTTGGCCATGTCAGCGGCATAGAAGGTGCCGGCGATCTGGCTGTCGAGGTCGATGCGGTCGACCACCACCAGCACCGTCGGGTTCTTCAGTGCCGGGTGCAGGCGCAGCTTGCGGGCGGCGAACAGCATCAGGAGCGACTTGCCGGAGCCTTGGAAGTGCCAGATCAGACCCTTGCGCACCTGACCGGCGACGACGCGCTCGACGATCCTGTTGACGCCTTCGACCTGCTGATAGCGGGCGATGATCTTGATGCGCTGCTTGCCCTTGTGCGTCGCGAAGGCGGTGAAATTGGCGAGCAGGTCCAGCACCACCGCCGGCCGCAGCATCGCGTTGACAGCCTTCTCGACCTCGCCCATCGACTGCGGACCGTCAGCGTCCGTCCGCCACGGGCCCCAAAGATCGACGGGCATGCGGACGGAGCCGTATCGGTACTCCTTGCCCTCGGTGGCGACCGAGAAGACGTTTGGCACGAACAGTTCCGGCACGTTCTGCTCGTAGTCGTCATGGACCTGGAGCGCGGCGTCGAGCCAGCTCTGGCTGGAGCGGACCGGCGTTTTGGCTTCGATCAGGACGAGCGGCAGGCCGTTGACAAGCAGCACCAGATCGGCGCGCTTCTCGGTCTTGCCGGCGTGGAAGGTGAACTGCTGGGTGACGACGAAGCTGTTCTGCTCGATGTCGTCGAAGTCGATCAGGCGGATGGTGACATGCTGGCCGTCCGCGCCGAAGGGCATGGAGCGTTCGCCGAGCATCCAGGCGACGAATTCCTCGTTCGCCTTCACCAGCCCGTCCGAGCGCGCGCTCATGACGATGGCGCGCAGGCGGTAGAGCACGTCGTCCACGCGGGACGGGTTGGCGGCGATGTCGGGGTTCAGGTGGATCAGGGCGTCGCGCAGATAGGGCTCGACCAATGCCTCCTGCGACTGGCGCGGAAGGTCGGTGGGGCCGACGAAATGCCAGCCGAGGCCGGAGATCGCGCCGCCCTGCCGGGCGAGGCCGGGCGTGACTGTGGGTGAATTGGTGCTGCCCGCGAGGCGGTCACGGATGAAGGCTTCGACGGTGTTGGCCTCGTTGAAAGACATCAAACACCCTCCGCTATTGCTGCCAAACCTCTCATGTAGAGGGCTTGAGCCTCTTTCACCCGGGCTTCTGCATTCAGCATTGCGCTATGGATTCTCGCAATATTTCGGGAGGCCTCTTTTTGCTCATTGATACTGAGAAGCGGAATCGGGCTCTCTCGAAGGTCGATCAAGTGAATGTGCTTGAGGGCCGAGCCGGAAACACGAGAGGCAATATGTCGCTTAAAGAGACTTGATTCGAAGTAGAACCTGAGAAACCACGGATCGAGCAGATCACGTTTTGGCTTCACCAGTGCAACAGATACAAAGATGCTGAAATCTGTTTCGGTTTCGATGACACGGGAGACGCCAAGTGTACCATCCTTTGAAATAAGGACGTCACCTTTTTCGGGATGAGCGCGCGATATAAAACTAAGGTGATCTTCCTTGGTCACAAATCGAGTATCCGAAAAGTCAATTCCCGACCCACGCGTGAGGTTTTCAACAGTAAGAAATGGTATCCCGCTCTCAACATATTTCGGTGTGTGGTGAACGCCGTCTACAATCTTTGTGCTGAGGCTTTTTAGGCTCGCAACACGATAGCCTTCTCTACTGGCCGAGCGTCCAAAGACGTCGTCCACGGCGGAATAAAACACTGTCTGCGCTGCGTCTGCCTGCGCGACCAATGCGTCCACGTTCGCTTGCATTGCGCGCATCAAGTCAAGAGCACGCGCTTGCTCCTGGATCGGCGGCAGCAGAAATTCCTCTTTTGCCAGTGCCTTCCAATTGATCGACGGCGAGAGCGAGCCGACCGAGATACTGAGCGCCCGCTCCATGAACAGATCACTCTGCATGAAGAAGGGCAGGAATTCAGGCAGCACGGTTTCTGGCTTGGCCCGCAGCACCATGGCGTGCGCCGAGCAGATCCCCTCGAAATCCGCCACTGCCACCTTGCGCTGATAGACCCGGCGCTTGCCGAAGATGATGTCGCCTGGCTTGAACAGCAGCTTGGTGGACTCGACCTCGCTGGTGTCGCCCCACCGGCGGATGCGCAGGCTGTCGGGATCGAGGTGTTCCAGGCCGACGTAGCGGTCCACGTCGGCCTCATCCGGCATGACCCGGTCGTTGATCTGATCCGCCAGTTGATCGAAGCGGTAAGAGACGAGTTTCGTGGGGCGCTCAAGCATCGGCGTCCTCCGCCGGGGCAAGCCCGTCGAGCATGTCGACCAGCCCATCCATGCCGGTCCAGAACTCGCGCCCCTCGGCATCGAAGGCGCCCCAGGCCGCCGCGAGCGTTATGGCATCCTCTGCCGCCACTACTGGCTTCTGTTTCTTCACGTAGCGCGCGATAGACAGGTTCGCCTCGGCCGCCAGGACGTCGGCCGTGCTGACCACGGCGGCGAAGCCGGGTGCGTCCTCGAATGCCTTATAGGCCGCCAGGACGCGCGCCTGATGCGCGTCGCGCAGGAAGCTCTGCGCCCGCTCGCGCGCGATCTCGGCCACCGCGTCGATGAACAGGATGCGTCCCTGCCGTTCAGCCGGCTTGCGGCTGCGGCAGACGATGACGCAAGCCTCCATCGGCGAGTTGTAGAAGAGCCCCGGCCCGAGCCCGAGCACGCATTCCACCAGATCGGCCTCGATCAGCTTGCGCCGCATCTCGGCCTCTTCGTTGCGGAAGAGCACGCCATGCGGAAACAGGATCGCGCAGCGCCCGGTCTCGGGGTCCATGCTTTGCAGGATGTGCTGGAAGAAGGCGTAGTCCGCTCGCCCCTGCGGTGGGGTGCCGAGGAAGTTGCGCCCCCAGACATCCTTCTCCCACGCGCCGCGGTTCCATTTCTTGATGGAGTACGGCGGATTGGCGAGGACCACGTCGAAGGTGCGCAGTGCGTCGCCTTCCGCGAAGGCGGGGGCGGCCAGCGTGTTGCCGCTGGAGATCTGGAAGTCCGACACGCCGTGGATGACGAGGTTCATCCGGGCGATGGCGGCGGTGATGGTGATGAGCTCCTGCCCGTAAAGGCCCATGGTGCGCGTCTCGCCGCCGCGCCGTTTCACCTCGGCGAGGCAAGAGATCAGCATGCCCCCGGTGCCGCAGGTCGGGTCATAGATGCTTTCGCCCGATTTCGGCTGCAGCATCTGCGCCATAAGGTGGACCAGCGTGCGGTTGGTGTAGAACTCCTGCGCCGTGTGGCCGCTGTCGTCAGCGAACTTCTTGATGAGGTATTCGTAGCCGTTGCCAAGCTCGTCCTCGGGCACGGCGGCGAGCGTCAGATCGTGCTTCGAGCAGTGCTCGATCAGGTTCTTGAGCGTGGCGTCGGGCATCTGGCCCTTGTCGGTCCACGGCGCGTTGCCGAAGACGCCCTGCAGCCGCTCGGGGTTGGCCGCCTCGATAGCGAGGAAGGCCGAGAGGAGCGCCCGCCCGACATCCTTGGGCGCGCTGCGCACGTCGTTCCAGTGCGCCTCCTCGGGGATGACGAAGCGGTCGTTCGCGGTGGCGGTCGCGTAGCCCTCGTCGCCGGTTTCGTCGAGCGCCTCCTGGTAATCCTCGTCCCAGACGTCGGAGAGGCGTTTGAAGAACATCAGCGGGAAGATGTACTGCTTGTAGTCACTGGCATCGACGAGGCCGCGGAGCAGCGTCGCGGCGCCCCAGAGATAGCTTTCGAGCTCGCGCTGGGAGAGGTGGTCGGTCATTGCAGCCAGCCTCCCTCGGTCAGCACCTTGCGCAGGTGATCCTCGGCCGCACGCGCATCGGCGAGAGCTGTCTTGAAGGCATCAACAGCCTCGGGCAGCGGAGGGATGTCCTCGCCGATGGGCGGCAGCACGTAGCGGGAGATGTTGAGCGTCCAGCCTTCCTTGTTGATCTCGTCGATGGTGGTGACCTTGGCGCGATCCTCGACATCCTCGAAGGCGCGGTACCAGGCGACGATCTGGTCGCTGTGCTCCTGGTCGAGGAAGTTCTGCGCGCGGCCTTTGCGGAACAGGCTTGAGGCATCGATGATCAGGACCTTCTTCTTGCGCTCGGCCGGCTTCTTGCGCCGAAGCACGACCACGCAGCCGGCAAGCTGTGTGCCGTAGAACAGGTTCGGCGCCAGGCCGATGACGGCCTCGATCATGTCGTTCTCGAGGAGCGCCTTACGGATGGTCCCCTCCGCCGACTTCCGGAACAGGGCGCCCTGCGGCAGGACGACGGCCATCCTGCTGTTTCCGGTCGGCGCCATCGACGAAATCATGTGCTGGACGAAGGCATAATCGCCGTAGCTTTCTGGCGGGATCCCGTATTGGGCGCGTCCCCACGGGTCGGCCTCCCAGAGCTCGCGCCCCCATTCCTTCAGCGAGAACGGTGGGTTCGCAATGACGCAGTCGAAGGTGGCGATGCCGCTGGTGCTCGAGTCCGTGAAGGCGGGGCTGCGAAGCGTATCTTCGCGGGCGATCTGGAAGTCCTCGATCCCGTGCAGGACCAGGTTCATGCGCGCGATGGCGGACGTGGTGAGGTTCTTCTCCTGACCGTAGATCTTGCCATAGAAGGTCCGCGGATCGCCGCCCATACGCATGACATGTTCGATCGCGCCAAGCAGCATGCCGCCCGTTCCGCAGGCGGGGTCATAGATGCTTTCGCCCTCCTGGGGATGGAGTATCTCGACCATCATCCGTACGACGCTGCGCGGGGTGTAGAACTCGCCGGCCTTGTTGCGGCGGGTGACGTCGGCGAATTTTCCGATCAGGTACTCGTAGGCGTCACCGAGGACATCCGTGCTGACCGCCTGGTTGCCGAGCCCGATGTCCGAGAACCCCTCGATCAGATCCTTGAGCAACTCGTCCGAGAACTTCTCCTTGTTGCCCCAGTCGGCGGTGCCGAAAACGCGGAACAGCGTGTCTGGGTTGGCCCGCTCAATCTCCTGCATCGCGTGGTGAAGCGCGGCCCCGACATTCGTCGCGGTCTCGCGAACGTCATTCCAGTGGCAACCTTCGGGGACGACGAAGCGATGGATCTCGGGGAACAGCGAGGGATCCGTCTCGCCATAGATCTCCTGCGCCTCGGCTCTCTCTTCCTCCCAAACATCGGAGATGCGTTTGAAGAACAAGAGTGGGAGGATGTATCCTTTCCAATCAGTTCTATCGACGGCTGAGCCCCGCAGCGTATTGGCTGCATCCCAGAGTGCCGATCGCAACTCATTAGAAGTCTCGGCCGGCTCCGGCCTCTCGGATGCAGACGCATCGCTCATGCTGACGGGTCTTCCATCTGAAAGTTGTCAAGAATCGCGTGGGCCTCTGAGGCAATGTAATCGATTTCTTGCTCACCAATTCTTGGTCGGCATTCCCCTTGATACCAATCTTCGATCATGCCGGTTCTTCTGCTTCGTCTTCTAGATTTCTCAAAGATCGATGAGAATCGAGAAGGAGAAATTCCCGAAAAATGTGCAAATTCAACCTTTCCTTCTTCGTGTTCACCAATGGAAACTAAGTCGCCATAAAGAAGCTCAGTGCGACTCTTTGGGTATGGTTCAATAAAAATCACTCTCGCTATGCCGCATCCAATGATGTGCTTGGCGCAATTATGGCAAGGAAAGGTGGTCACATAAAGGGTGGCACCTCGAACCGAGCGGCCAAGTCGTGCAGCGTCGCTGATCGCATTCATCTCGGCATGAATCATGCGGCCATATTCGGTGATTTCACCTATCATGGAGTCGTTAATTGCGTCGTTCAGATCTTCATCTTTAAGGATATCGCCAGGTTCCTTTCCGCCTGCGAGCAAGTCATGGTCTGATAGCGTCTTCAGAAAATCATAGATAATGCGGCTCGTTTCTTCCTTGTTGGCCTCACCTCCCTTGTCGATGTCGCGCTTCTTGTTGACGTCCTCGTCCCAGTAGTTACCGCCTCCGGGCTTGGGTACTTCATTACAGCCGATGGTGATAACGTCGCCGTCGCTGCTAAGAATGGCGGCGCCAACTTGACGAGACAGATCCACAGATCGCAATGAAGCAGATTTGGCTAGGTAGCTGCCAAATTCGTCTTTGGTCGGAGCGGCATTGTTGCGCCCAAAAAGGGCGTTGATAAATCTGACGCAGGTAGCCGAGGTAAAGTCCTCGTCTTTAGCGTCGATGAACGCATCTGCTAGGTGAAATATCTTTGTCAGCCTCTGACCGTAATCGTCCTCGTCTTCATTTTCATCTTGTCGGATAAGCTTTTTGGCCTCCGCCTCGCGGTCTTCCGGCTTCAGGCCTGGATTCTCCCTGCCAAGTCTCGCTGTTAGATTGGATATTCTGTCCTGCCGATCTTGAGTTACAGATACTTGAATGAATGCAGGGCCATATATTTTTCGCATCAATTGAATTTCTTCAGGTCTCTTGAACTGCCTGACGATATATGCGACGCTATCTAAGCGCACTTCCTCCAGAGTAGCGTTCTCTGGAGGTATAATTCCCGCTTCGGAAGCAATTTCGGCTCTCTGCTCCCGGATTTTAGTAATGGCATACGCTGCGAGTATGCCGTTTTTTGAGTAGAGACGTCGAACTTCATTGCCCGACGCAATCTTCTCTGCCAATGAGCTCAGAGCAGGACGCGCTTCCTTTTTCTCCTCGAGTAGATCGGCGATGCCTTCGGAGAGGCTTATGTGTATTGCCTTGTAGTCGACTTGTTTCAGCGCTGCAGCAATCGCTTTCTCGACAATTGTAATGTCGCAACCAATTGGGCCAACAAGGCCGATTACTAACTCTGGTCTCATGTTTTCGGCCTCGGCCCTGCGCGATCCAACGTGTTTGCGTTGGATCTGAGGTTGTGAGAGATGCAGAAGGAACTTGCGGTGAATCATCAAGTGATTCAAGGTGTAGTCATAAGCAGGCGGAGGAAGACAAGATGCAGGCCAAGCAAGCTCAGGGTGGCACAGCTGTTCTCTCGAAGGCACCAAAGGGCCAGAAGATCCAAGCCAAACCTCTGCAGCAGCGCATCGCCGACGTGAAGGTTGCTGTCAGCAACCAGTCGTCTGCAACACGCGCGAATCTATCCGGTCGCTTCAAGGTAAGCTGATCTAAGTATCAGATTTCGTTGTACTAATTCTGTGATTTTGGCGCTCCCATTCCAACGGAAATGGTTTCAGCACCTGCGAGAGCGTCACCTCCGGCCCCTGCTTCCCGTCCAGGATCGCCTCCACTATGTCGGGCGAAAGCAGCGTCAGGCGCAGGACGCGGGTCATGTAAGACGGCGCAATCCCCTCGCGCTCGGCCAGGTCGGCGATGGTGGCGAACTCCCCAGACTCCAGCATCCTCCTCCAGCGGAACGCGCGGGCCAGCGCCTTGACCAGCGTAGTGTCGGTCCGCCTCGGCTGCACGGCGCCGTCCGGCAACTTCACCTCCTTTCTACCGCCGCGCTTCACGATGCGGAACGGGACATGCAGCGTCACGGTGTCCGGGATCGGTGTCCTGCTGGTCATGCTGCCGCCTCGGTGCCGCCTGCAAGCATCTCGCGAGCAAGGCCACTGAGGCCGTCGACGCGCAGTCGGACATTCAGGCCCTCGGTGCCGATGTCCACGCGCTCGACCAGCAGCGCCACGATCCGCGCCTGTTCGGCCGGGAAGAGTTCGTCCCACAGCGGGTCCAGTTGCTGCAGGGCCGCGCAGGCGTCGGCCTCGGTGATGTCGTCGGCGTGGGCGCGCGCCGCCTTCCATGTCCCCGCCACGATCTCCGGCTGGCGGAACACGGCGCGCAGCTGCTCGATGACGGCGGCCTCGATCTCGCCCGCGGGCACGCGTCCCACGGGGCATAACCCGGCGCCGTGCTTCAACACCGTCTGGCTCACATAGTAGCGGTAGAGCCTGTCGCCCTTGCGGGTATGCGTCGGCGAGAAGGCCGCGTCATCGGGACCGAACAGCAGCCCCTTCAGCAGCGCGGGCGTCTCGGCGCGGGTGCGGGCGGCTCGCTTGCGCGGGCTTTCCTGCAAGATGGCGTGGACGCGGTCCCACGTCTCGCGGTCGATGATCGCGTCGTGCTCTCCGGGGTAGCTGTCGCCCTTGTGGACCGCCTCGCCGATGTAGGCGCGGTTGCTGAGCATCCGATAGACGTACTTCTTGTCGATCCTGTTCCCGCGCGAGGTGCGGATGCCGCGCGCGCCGACCTCCCGCGCCAGTTCCGTGCCCGACCCGATCTCGAGGAAGCGCGCGAAGATCCAGCGGACGTGCGCGGCGGCTTCCTCGTCCACCAGCAGTTTGCGGTTTTCCACCCGGTAGCCGTAGGGCGGCACGCCCCCCATCCATATCCCCTTCTTGCGGCTGGCGGCGACCTTGTCGCGGATGCGCTCTGCGGTGACCTCCCTCTCGAACTGGGCGAAGGAGAGCAGGATGTTCAGCGTCAGCCGTCCCATCGACGTGGTCGTGTTGAAGCTTTGCGTCACCGAGACGAACGTCACGCCGTTCCGGTCGAACACCTCGACCAGCTTGGCGAAGTCCGCCAGCGAGCGGCTGAGGCGGTCGATCTTGTAGACCACGACGACATCGACAAGCCCGTCCTCGATGTCTTCCAGCAGCCGCTGGAGGCCGGGGCGATCCAGCGTGCCGCCGGAGATGCCGCCATCGTCATACTGATCACGCACCAGCACCCAGCCCACGGAGCGCTGACTGGCGATGAACGCCTCGCAGGCCTCGCGCTGGGCGTGGAGCGAGTTGAACTCCTGCTCCAGCCCTTCCTCGGAGGATTTCCGAGTGTAGATCGCGCAGCGCAGTTTCCGGACCATTCCTGATTTCGCGGGGGCCTTCGTCATGTCCTGCCCCGCCGGTTTTTCAGCCCGAAGAACACCCAGCCGTTCCAGCGCGTGCCCGTGATGGCGCGCGCGATGGCAGACAGCGACTGGTAGGGCCGTCCCTGCCATTCGAAGCCGTCCGCGGTGACAGTGACGATGTACTCGACACCTTGCCACTCGCGCAGCAGCCGCGTGCCGGTGATGGGGCGGTCACGGTCGAGGCGCGTGCCGCGCTTCTTCTTGTCACCGCCGTCGAGTTCCTCGCCCAACCGTTCCAGCCGCCGGATCGTCTCGGGCTTCAGGCCACCATAGGCCAGCTCCTGGATGCGATAGGCCAGCCGGCTCTCCAGGTAGCGTCGGTTGAACGGCGGCGGCTCGCTATCGAACAGATCGCGCCAATGCGCCTTCAGTTCCGGCGTCGTGGCGGTCTTCAGCGCAGCCAGGCGCGCGGGGATGGGATCGGGCTTGTTCATGCATTTCTCCGATGAGTTGGAGCTGCATGACGGCATCGGTCGGCCGGAGAGTGTAGGCGAATTTCTCCAGGCTCGTCAGAAGGTTCGCCGCGCTCGCGCAGCCGCAACCGGACCAGCCCCAGCGCCAGCAGACCGCACAGTTCGGCGCGGCGTTCAGCGGGTGTCATCCGGTCGGGTGGCAGCGGGTTTGAACCCCGCTGAGGATTTTTCGGCGCGTTTCGCATGGGGGAAACGCTACCCGCGCACCCTCTGAAAACAATCGGATTCAAAGGCTTATGGGATTTCCGCGTAAGCCTGCGCAGAGGATGGGAACCGGCGGAGCCTCAGTGACGTATCGCCGGCGCGACCTGGGCATCGGTGTCGAGAACCAGCGCCGATCTCCAGAGCGGCGTCTTCATAAACACCGCCTCTTCGAACCGATAGCTGGCCGTGCCGCGTTCCTGCTGCAACAGGCCAGCCCAGCAGAGCGGGCGCAGGACCTGGATGTAGAGCTGGCCCATCACCTCGTCGTAGTGCGGGAGCGGGCCAGTCTCGGGCTCGCCGAACAGCACGCGGCGGAGGTGGGCGCCGGTGGCGCCGTCCTCGGTCTCGACGTTGAGCACGTTCAGGAACACGTCCCAGTTGCCCAGGATCGGCGCATCGTCGAACCGCGACATGTTGGCGTGGTTGATCCGGAACAGGAAGAACGGGACGACCGTGCCGAAAATCCGGCCGGGATGGCCCGCCAGCGCCTGGCCGGTCTTGGTCAGGCGGAACTCACCCTTGTAGTGCCGCCCTAGCTTCATCGCGATCATCAGGTCGTGCAGCACCATGAGCGGGGCGAAGTCCGGCTCGTTCAGAACCTTGTTGACGGCGAAGAGGTCCGCCTCGGTGTGGCCAGGCCAGTCGAACTTGGCCGCGGCCCAATGCACGAACACCCGCTTGAAGGTCTTGGACGGCGTCAGTGGGACGCCGCTATGCTCGCCGATCCAGGCGAAGGTCTTCTCGATCCCGCGCACCAGCGGCGAGAACGCCAGCGCCGGATCGGCATCATCGACCTCGCGGAACGCAATCACCTCAGATCTCCCGCGCGAACCAACGGATGCGGCCGACGATGTGGATCTCGTCGGCCGTTCTTTCGTATTCGGGGTAGTGCTTGTTGTCGGAGATGACGCGCACTGCGGGCGGGTCGCTGTTGGGGATGTGCTCGAGCCGCTTGGCGACAAGTCCCATCCCGTCGTCCAGCACGAAGATGCCCGGTGGGTTGGGCGCGCGGCGGGTCATGTCGACCAGCACCGCGTCGCCGCTGATGAGCGTCGGCGCCATGCTGTCGCCCTCCACATGCATGATGCGCAGCTGCGACGGGGTGGCCTTGAGGCTGTTTCGGATCCAGGAGCGGCGGAAATGATAGACCCGGCCGGGCGTGTCGCCGTCCTCGGTCACGACGGCGCCGCCGCCCATCGCGGGGCGCGGGGTGGCGTGGGCGATGGCAACGAAGGCGTCGTCAGGATTGTCCAGGAAGGGGGGCTTCCCCTCCACCTCACCGATGCCATGGATCAGCCAGTCGCGATCCACCTTCAGCACGCGGGCGACCTCGGCCAGCCGGTCTATGCCAGGGCGCGTCGAGCGTCCGCGGAGGATGTCATAGACGAAGGAGCGGTTCACGCCGGCCATCTCGGCGACGTGGGCGGGGCTGATGCCGAGCTGGTTGGCCCGGGCCCTGAGGCGGTCGGAAAGCGTGTGGTGCTCGGTCATGTCATCCCCACCCAACTGTGGATGAAATAGGATGAAATCGGATTGATCGGAGCCCGTCAAGCGAATAAGAACAGAAGGTAAACATCTTACACGGGAATCGGCGCGGAGGGCAGTGAATGCATATCGACAAATCGTACTTCACGCTCCCCGAGATCCTCGAGCGGTGGCAGATCACGGAAGCGGACCTGATCTACCTCGCCGAGAACGACAAGCTGCGTCTGTCGGTGCGCGTGTTCAGCGCGCCCATGGAGTTCGGCGACATCGAGGAGGACGACCGAGGCGAGACCTATAGGGTGCCGTGGGAGCAGAGCTACTACAGCGGTCTGCTCGATCTCCACGCCCGCGATGTGTTTCAGCTTTTCCGGTGCGGTGAGGTTCATCTCGCGAGTTTTCGGACGCCGAAGGCCGACTACGCGACGACCTGGGGCGATGCGCAGCCCGTCCTCGTCATGATCGGCGACCTCCTTCTAAGGCGCGATGAACGCGACCGTTTCGAGATCGAGACCGGATTCTCGCCGGGCGGGCAGCCGATGGAGGAGGCGACCTTCATCCACTCGGTCGATTACTTCGAAGTCCGCTGCAACGGATGCCGGTTCAAGCTGGGCCCGATCCAGGCGGAAGTCGTGCGCGCGCTGCACGAAACGGCGCAGGCCGGCGCGCCCTGGCAGAACGGCAAGGCGATCCTGTCGCGCGCCGGCTCGAAGAGCCTGCGCATGGCCGACGTCTTCAAGTCGCAGAAGGACTGGCGGCATCTGATCCGCTCCGACCGGCGTGGCGGCTACCGTCTGAATCTCTACTGACCGATCTCGTTTCGCCCGTTTTCCTGTGGGATCGGGAGGGGGACGAGTGAGGGATGGTGGGGGATGACGGCGCCCGGCCAGCCGCCAAACGCCAGTCCCGCAAGGGCCGACTGATCCCCCTCTGCATCCCCCGCCAGTCCCCACGACATCCCACACCGTAATTGCGCACTGTCTCCTCAACGACGACACGAGAGGAGACATCGATGCTGCAGAGGCATTGCCTGAACCAGAAGGAGCTGGCCCGGCGCTGGGGGATCTCCCACCGGACGCTGGAACGCTGGCGCTACAACGGCCAGGGACCGGCCTTCCTCAAGCTCGGCGGGCGCGTGCTCTATCGGCTCGCCGACATCGAGGCCTTCGAGCAGAGCCAGCTTCAGCGCGCCTTGAAGATCAGCGAGGCCGTCGCGCGCGTCGGTCACACGCCCCGCCGTCTGACCGCGGACCCAGCGCGAGACACCGGTCATGGTGCAACGCACCAGCGGACTGCGCGGCTGTGCTGATGGTCGCCGCAACCCCAATCGGCGCCCGCGTAGCGAGGCCGCGGCTCACTGACGTCGAGCTCTACGCCTGGATCGCACAGGCCGAGGCTGGCACCAGGATCGAGTACCACTGCGGCTTTCTCGGGATCGATGTCACGCCGGTGATTTCGACCTTGCCCGAGCCCGAGCGCCGTCAGCTTGCCGATCTCGGTCAGGCCGCGTTGGGCGCCTTCGAGAAGGGCCTCGTCCACCTCGTGCAGGAACGCGTGGGCCCCGATCGCTTCGCCTACATCGCCGTCGCGCGACCCAGACCCAGAGCCGCCAACGCCTCGCTCTCGACGCTGCTCCTCGAAGAGCGCGCCGCGTGATGGCCCTGCCATTCCCTTCCAATGGAGACCCCGCCATGCCGCACCCCGACAACGCCCCGTATTTCAACGATCTCGAGGGTCTCGCCATCGGCGACATCGCGGCGCTGCCGCCCGAGATGCTCCTGGATCTGCAGACGACCGCGCTCGCCGAGACCGCCCGCGTGAAGCGGCTGCGGGACCGGCTCGAGGCCGGCATCGCGCAGCGCTACGAGACCGCCGCCGCGGCCGAGCGGGCCGCGCAGGGCAAGACCAGCGGCACGGTGCGGGTCGAGGACGAGGGCGTCGTGATCGTCGCGGACCTGCCCAAGAAGATCTCCTGGGATCAGGACCGCCTCGCCGCGATGGCCGAGCGCATCCGCGCCGCCGGCGACGATCCGACCGAGTATCTCGAGATCGCCTACCGCGTGCCCGAGCGGCGCTTCGGCGCCTGGCCCGCGGCGATGCGCGAGGGCTTCGCGGACGCGCGCAGCGAGACCACCGGCAAACCCGTCTTCCGGCTCGAGGCTCGAGACCGGTGACGCGCGGCGGCGGGACGCCCGGTCGGCAACGCCGGGCAGGTTCCCCTTCGGCACCCGGTCACCCCCGCCGCCGCGCCCCCTGAATGCACATTCCGGAGAACCCCATGGCCTTCCGCATCATCACCGCCGACGAACGGCTCTCGGCCGCCGAGAACAAGACGTCCCTCGCCATCTTCGGCCCGCCCGGCGTCGGCAAGACGACGCTCCTGAAGACGCTGCCCGCCGAGGAGACGGTCTGCCTCGACCTCGAGGCCGGCATGAAGTCGGTGCAGGACTGGCGCGGTGACTCGATCCCGGTGCGCAGCTTCACAGATTTCCGCGACCTCGCCGTGCTGATCGGTGGGCACGATCCGGCCCAGCATCCGAAGTCCTGGTACGGCGCCGAGTATCACGCCTGGCTGCAGCAGCAGTATCTCGGCACCGGCATCGAGGACTTTCTCGCCCGGAAACGGATCGTCTTCGTCGACTCGATCACCGACCTGACGCGGCAGGCCATGGCCTATGCCCGCCAGCAGCCGGAGGCCTTCTCCGAGCGGACCGGGAAGCCTGATGTCCGCGGCGCCTACGGGCTGCTCGGCCGCGAGGTGATCCAGGCGCTGAAGCACCTGCAGCACGCCCGCGGCAAGACGGTGATCTTCGTCGGCGTGCTCGAAAAGGTCACCGACGAGTTCGGCACGGCGACCTGGCAGCCGCAGATGGAGGGCACCAAGGCCGGGCGCGAGTTGCCGGGCATCGTCGATCAGGTGGTCTCCATGCAGCTCTTCGGCCGCGACGCCAAGGGCGAATGGACCCTCGATGAGACCTCCGCCGAGCGCCGGCTCGTCTGCCGCTCCGGCAACCCCTGGGGCCTTCCCGCCAAGGACCGCTCCGGCCGCCTCGATGTGACCGAGCCGCCAGATCTCGGCGCGCTAATCGCGAAGATCGACGGCCGCGCACCCGCCCAAACCGCCATCCCTTCCTGATCCAGATGCAAAGGACAGACCCATGAGCTACGACCTCAACGACGCCCAGCCGCAGATGGCCCCCATCGGCGAGCTGATCCCCGACGGCACCTTCGCCAAGGTCCGCCTGACCGTGCGCCCCGGCGGCGTCGACGGCGCCACGCAGATGGACGCCAAGCTCCTGAAAGCCTCGCAGTCGAGCGACGCGAAGATGCTGGACTGCGAGTTCACCATCCTCGAGGGGCCGCATGCCCGGCGGAAGTTCTGGCAGAGCTTCACCGTGGCGGGCGGCAAGGTCGACGAGAAGGGGCAGTCGATCGGCTGGAAGATCTCGAAATCCACCTTTCGGGCGATGGTCGACAGCGCTCTCGGGCTCGATCCCAGGGACGAAAGCCCCGACGCCAAGGCCAAGCGGGTGCTGCCCGGGCTCAAGCACCTCGACGGCATCGTCTTCGCAGCGCGCATCATGGTGGAGCCCGCCTCCAACCCCCAATACCGGGACCAGAATCGGATCGCGAACGTCGTTCTGCCCGACGAGCCGCAGCATGCCGCGATCATGCGCGGCGAAACCGTGCCCCCGGAGCCCGTCAACGCCCCGCCGCGCAAGGCCGCGAGCGCGCCGGCGCCGGGCTGGCAGGCGCCCACGCCGGCATGGGGTGCGCAGCCGCAAGCCCCGGCGGCGGCCCCGGCCTGGGGCGCGCAGGCGCCGGCTCCGCAGCAACCGCCCGCCCAGCAGCCGCCCGCCGCCCAGCAACCGGCAGCGGCCCCGCCGTCCCCGCCGAGCGGGGCGCCGGCGACCGGCATGCCCGCCTGGCTCAATGGGTGAGGCGCGGTCGGCAGCGCGGCGGCGGAGGTCAAACCGGCCTTCGTCGCGGCCCGCGGCCCAACGCGATCCTGCCGGGCCGATGACCCCGGATGAATGGCAGGCGCATGTGACGCGCGAAGCGACGCTGGAGATCGGACGATGGCTCGAGGCCCGAGGAAGACTGCACGCCCCCATCGCAAGCCTCAGCCTCGCCGACCTCGAAGCCATGGCCAGCAATGCGATCTCGCGCTGGATCGTGCTCCAGTCCGAAAAGCTCCAGAGGGCGGGTTGGCCGCCCGAGGACCCGATCGGGACCTTCTTGCTCGGGTAGCGCTTTGCGCCGTCTGCGCCCGCGAGGCGCGCGGCTTCGGCTACTGCCACGGCCTCCGCTGGGATCGCCACCCCTACCACCGCTTCTGCTCGCGCCGCTGTCAGGACGCGGGCAGCGCCATCGCCCAAAGGAACAACGGCATGATCGACAAGACCGCGCGCGAGGCGCAGGCGATCCGCGATTCGCGGACGCTCTTCGCCGAAGCGCTCACCGACCTCGGGCTCATGGAGCCCTTCTTCCATCGCAGCGCCGAGGACATCGATCGCCTGATCGAGGCGGCGGTCACCGGCTACATCGACAGCATGCAGGACCAGGCCGCGCGCAAGGAGCGCACCGGCACGGCCCTCGACGACCCCATTCCGTTCTGAGGGGGCGCGCGATGATCGACCTGAACGACGACACCGCGTCCTGCAGCTGGAAACCTCTGCTCGAGGCAGCCACCGAGAACGCCGTCACCGACTTCGAGATCGAGTTCTGCGACAGCCTCCGCGAGAAGCTCGCGCGCCTCAGTGAGAGCGCCCGGCTGACGGACGCGCAGTTCCACAAGCTGACCTGCATCGCGCAGGCCGGCGGCTTCTGGGAGCGCGAGCGATGATCGACCTGAACCATAAATCGGGCTTCCTCTACGGCGCCGGCGCACCACGCCCGCCCATCGCCGAAGCCGTGTCCGCCGCCATCGATACGGCGCTGTCCGCGCGCCATCGCGCCGAGCGTCCGCGTACCTATGTCAGTTCCTCGGGTCTCGGCCGCGACTGCCTGCGCCAGATTCAGTACGACTTCCTCGCGGTGCCCAAGGACGAGGGCCAGGAGTTCGCGCCGCGCACGCTGCGCATCTTCGAGGCGGGCCACCGGGCCGAGGACATCGTCGCCGGCTGGTTCCGGATCGCCGGGTTCGACCTGCGCACCGAGCGACCCGATGGTCGCCAGTTCGGGTTCGAAGCCCTCGGCGGCCGCTTCAAGGGACATATCGACGGTTGCCTCGTCGCGGGCCCCGTCACGATGGACTATTCCGCGCTCTGGGAGAACAAGGCGCTCGGCGCGGCCAGCTGGAAAGACGTGGTCAAGCGCGGCGTCAGCCTCGCCCGGCCGGTCTACGCCGCCCAGATCGCGCTCTACCAGGCCTACATGGACCTGCCGGCCCCGGCGCTCTTCACAGCGCTCAATCGCGACACGATGGAGCTGCATGCCGAGCTCGTGCCCTTCGATGCGCATCTCGCGCAGGAGATGTCGGATCGCGCCGTTGCCGTGGTGCGAGCCTCCGAGGCGGGGGAATGGCTGCCGCGCGCCGCGGCTGAGCCCACGGCGGTCCTCTGCCGCGGCGGCATGGCGGCCGGCAAGTGGCACCCGCCCTGCGCTTGGGCGGGTCGGTGCTGGGGAGAGCGGCGATGATCCCCGACGCCTATGAGCTCAAGCGGATCGTGCGCGCCCATCGCGACCGATTCTGGTGCTCCGACCTACTCCGAGCGGCGGAGTTCGCGCCGATCTATTTCTTCGACGATCAGGCCTCCTTCGATGGCGACAGTGTCGACCGCGCGATGACCCGGGTGCTGACCGGCCCGCTTCGGCTGCCGCATCCGTCCGTGATCTTCGAGGTGCGCGAGCAGCGCGCGTCTCCCTTGGGCCTGATCGTCTGCGCTCGCGCCGACGGTGACATCGTCGAGGCCACGTTCCTCATGCGCAAGCGGGCGCCGCGCGGCTGGACGGATTGCCTGGTGCGGATCTGGATGCATCCGGACGGCAAGGCGGAGATCGAGGGCAACCCGGCAGAGCGACACGACGAGACGGTCCGCGGTCACGGCGAAGTCGCCGCCGGCATCGTCTGGCGCGCGCTGACCATCCTCGGCGCGTCCCCGGAAATCCGCGACCGCAAGGTGTCGCTTGCGAAACGGTCTCGCCTGTCCCGTGAGGGCGTGCGCGGATGGGTCTGGCGCCAGGTCGCCATCGATCCAGCGCGCCTGCGCGCGGCGACGCCGCCGCAGGGCGGCAGTCACGCCAGCCCGCGCTGGCACATCCGCCGCGGGCACTGGCGGCAGCTGGCCGACGGGCGCCGGGTCTTTGTCCGTCCGTGCGAGGTCGGCGATCCGACCCGCGGCGGGATCGTCAAGGATTACGCAGTGGAGGCACGCCATTCATGACCGAGTTCACCCCATCTGCCACCCAGGCCGCCGCGCTCCGCGAGATCAAGGAGTGGTTCGAGACCCGAACCGAGCAGCAGCAGGTGTTCCGCCTGTTCGGCTATGCCGGGTCGGGCAAGAGCACCGTCCTGAAGTTCGCGCTCGACGAGCTCGGCCTCTCGCCCCACCGCAGCGCGCGGGACGGCCGATGCGTGCCCGGCGTGGTCACCGCCACCTTCACCGGCAAGGCCGCGCTGGTGCTGACCCGCAAGGGCACGCCCGCGCGCACCATTCACAGCCTGATCTACTCGGTGATCGAGGCGACCGAGGAGGAGATCGAGGAGGCCGCCCGAAAGATCGCGGTGGCCGAACGCGACGCGCTTCGCCTCACCGGGTTCGCGCGCACCGCGGCCGATGCCGCGATCGAGGCGATGCGCCAGGGGCTCTCGGCGATGAAGCACCCGCGCTTCGCCCTGAACCCGCAGAGCGACGCGGCCGACGCCCGGCTGATCGTGCTCGACGAGGTGTCGATGGTCGGCGAGGAGATGGCGCGCGACCTGATGAGCTTCGGCAAGCCGATCCTCGTCCTCGGCGATCCCGGCCAGCTGCCGCCGATCCGGGGCGAAGGCGCCTTCACTCGCGACGAGCCGGACGTGATGCTGACCGAGATCCACCGCCAGGCGGCCGAGAGCGCGATCATCCGCCTCGCCACCATGGCGCGCGAGGGTCGGCCCATCGGCTTCGGCATCTACGACGATCATGTCGCCAAGCTTCGCAAGGGCGACATCACGCCGGAACAGGCGTTGCGCGGCGGCCAGCTGATCTGCGGGCTGAACGCCACGCGGCTGCAGATCAACAACGCCATGCGCGCGGCGGCCGGCCTCGGCAGGACCTGGCTACCCACCGGACCGGCTGAGAAGATCATCTGCCTCAAGAATCAGAACGATCTGGGACTGATCAACGGCATGTTCGTGACGCTCGAGGACATCGTCGACGAGGGCAGCCTCTACTTCTCCGCCGTCGTCCATGACGAGGACGGGCGCCACATCGGCGAGCCCTATGAGGACGGGCGCCCGGGCCGGCTGCGCATCTACAAGGGGCATTTCGAGGACCACGTCGTCTACGACGACAAGCGCCATGACCGCGACTACAAGGAGAAGCGTCTGCTGACCGAGGCGACCTTCGGCTGGGCGATCACCGCGCACAAGGCGCAGGGCTCGCAGTGGGAGAACGTGATCGTCTGGGACGACGGGCTGGGTCGCTCCGAGATCGACCGGCGCCGCTGGCTCTATACCGCGATCACCCGGGCCGAGCGCGGTCTCGTCCTCTTGGCTTGAGGGGTGCGATGATCGACCTCAACGACATCGCGGTCCCGAAGACCCGGCACGATCTGGCGGTCGTGAAGGAGCGGCTCGCCTGCACGGCCGCGGACTGGCTGCCGGGGCTCTTCCCCGAGGCCCGGCTCGCGCGCGACCGTCGTTCCTTGCGCTGCGCGGACCTCTCCGGGCGCCCGCCGCGCAAGGAGGGCTCCTGCACCATCCATCTCGACGGGCCCTATGCCGGGTGGGGCTTCGACTACGCCACCGGCGAGCGGGCCGGTCCGATCGACCTGATCGCGCAGGCGACCGGCCTCTGTGACAGCGCGCTCTTCGACGAGGCCGCGCGGCTCGCGGGGATGGATCGCCCTGCGCCGCGGACAACGCCGGCGTCGCCCATGCGCGCACGTCCCGACCACTCGGCCGAGATCGCGCGGCTGGTCGACGGGGCCGTGCCGATCGCGGGTACGCCTGGCGAGACCTTTCTGCGCGCCCGCGGGGTCTCGGATCCCGGCTCGCCCGACCTGCTGTTCCATCCCGATCTTCCGGACTTCGACGGCTGCCGTGGCTGGCCCGGCCTGATCGCGATCCTGCGGTCGCCGGACGGGGAGCGCGCACAGGGCATCCACCGCACCTTCCTGCTCGACGACGGCAGCGCGAAGGCGCCTCCGGGAAAGAAGATGCTCGGCAGCGTGAAGGATGCCGTGGTCCGGCTGTTCCCGGTGCCCGCGGACGGCCACATCGGTATCGCCGAGGGGATCGAGACCGCGCTCGCCGCGCACGCGCTCTTTGGCACGTCGGTCTGGGCGGCGCTGTCGGCCGACGGTCTGGCGCGGTTCCAGTGGCCCGAGGGCACCCGCCGCGTCACCATCTACGCCGATGCCGAAGATGCTGGCCGCCAGGCGGCCGCGACGCTCTCGGACCGACTGCACCGGGCCGACATCCCGAACGAGATCGTCGCGCCGCTCCATGGCGACGACTTCAACGACGATCTCCAACGCGGCGCCCGCGCCGAGGATTACGCGCGACCGGCTGACACCACAGCCGACCCGCAGACCGGGGATCCTATCGACACAGAGACGGCCACGCCCATCGTCGCCTCCGCCGACGATCCCGCGACGCTGGTCGCCGCTGCCGAGGCGCTGACCAATCCGCCCGAGTTCGAAGCCCTGTCCACACTGCTCGGGCGCATCGCGCTGGCAAAGCTCGATCCTCTGCCTGAGCGGCAGGTCATCGCGCGGATCAAGTCCGCGACCGGGATCGGCATGTCCGTTCTCACCCAGCAGCTGGCCGAGCTCCGCCGCCGCGTGAACGCCACCGGTGATCCAAACGCGCCGATCCCGAAGCCCGCCTGGTTCAGGCGACTCCGGCTCGATCTGGCCGGCGCGCCCGAGCGCAACGAGGCCAACGTCATCGTCGCGCTGACCTCTGATACCGCCTTCGCAGGCGTGCTCGCCTTCGACGAGTTCGCGCAGGAGATCGTCGTGCGTCAGCCGCTGCCGTGGGACAGTGTCGTCACGTCGCTCCCGCGCCCCTGGGAGGACGCCGACGACATTCGCACCGCCGAGTGGCTGCAACTCCGCGGCATCAACGTGGCGCCGGTGGTCGTGAGCCGCGCCGTCGGCGCCGTCGCCCGCGAGTTGCGCATTCATCCCGTCCGCGACTGGCTCGACACCCTGACATGGGACGGCACGCCCCGGATCGAGACCTGGACCAGTGCCTATCTCGGCGCGGAACCCACGGCGTTCCATCACACCATCGGCGCGCTCTGGCTGATCTCGGCCGTCGCCCGCATCTACCGGCCCGGCGTGAAGGCCGACCACATGCTGATCCTCGAGGGACCGCAGGGCGCGCGCAAGTCCACCGCGATCAAGGTGCTGGCCGGCGAGGAATGGTTCACCGACGAACTGCCGGAGCTCGGTTCGAAGGACGCCGCACTGCACATGCAGGGTGTCTGGATCGTCGAGATCGCCGAACTCGATGCCATCGGCCGCGCCGAGGTCTCGCGCATCAAGGCATTCCTGACGCGCACAACCGACCGCTTCCGCCCGCCCTATGGCCGCTACACCGTCGAGGTGCCGCGCCAGTGCGTCTTCGCCGGCACCGTGAACCCCGACACCTATCTGCGCGACGAGACCGGCAACCGCCGCTTCTGGCCCCTCCGCTGCGGGACCATAGACATCGCTGCGCTCGCCCGCGACCGCGACCAGCTCTGGGCCGAGGCCGTTCACCGCTTCCGCGCCGGCGCGATCTGGTGGATCGACGATCCGGCGCTGCTGGCCGAAGCCCGCGAGGAGCAGGACCGCCGCTATCAGTCCGACGCCTGGGACGACCTGATCGAGCACTGGCTGACCCACGAGCTCCGCTCCGTCTCCGATGGCTTCCCCGACTACGGTAATTCCCGCACCGAGAGTGTGCCGCGGCCGGAGCCGCTGAGGGACGTGTCGGTGGGCGAGATCCTCGAGGAGGCGATCGCGCTCGAACCGGCCCGCTGGACCCGCGGCGATCAGATGCGCGTCTCGGCCTACCTCAAGGCGAACGGCTGGGAGCGGTACCGGCGGCGCGACGAGGGCGGGCGTGAGGCGCCCCGGGAGTGGCGGTATCGGAGGGCCCTCACATAGTTTCGCCCGCCGCGTCGCTTCCTAGAGGCCCCGGTTACACCGCGCGCAGCGAGCCCTTTGCCTGCCTCTCAGCCGCAACTTCATCTGCCGTCAAACTCCAGATGAGCCCTTCCACCTCGTCGAGCGGCAGGCCGAGTTCTCTCGCGATATCCGCCTTCGTCACGCGCTCCTGCCAGAGCATCGTAAGCACCTGCCGCCAGACCTTGGACTTTTCGCGGCTTATGCCGTTGGGCTCGCCGGTGCGGTAACCGCGCTTGGTCAGATCGATGCAGATCGACTTGTATTGCCACTCAGACAGCCGCCTCAGCTGGTGCAGACGGTAGGCCATCGCCATTGCTGAGACGCGCCAGCGTGCCTTTGCACGAATGACGACATCAGTCGTGATACGCCTGGGAATGCGGGCGATCACGTCTTCCGCAGGCATCAGGAACGCCGAAGCGAAGGCGTTTGCTTCGCGCTCCACGTTTCTCCCCTTCTTCGGGTCGCCGTGCATGTGCATCACCAAGTGGGCCAATTCGTGGGCCGCATCAAATCGGCTGCTTTCGGCGGTCTTGAAGTTGTTCAGAAACATGTAGGGCTTGCCGCCACGCCAGAATGAAAACGCGTTGACCGACGCGGTATTTTCGGTGAGCGAAAACAGCCGGACGCCCTTTGCCTCCAGGAGCGCCAATAAGTCCGTGATGGGCTGCTGCCCGAGCGACCAGTGCTGCCGCACATGGGCAGATGCAACCTCGGGGTCGCTCTCGTAGGAGAGATCGATGAGCTCAGGCTCAGGCAACCCGAATCGTTCATCGACCCACTCGCTCAGCATCAATCCCACCGACCCGGCGCCAAGAGAGGCGTCGCGTTCTCTCGCCGTCATCTTCGAGAACGATCGGAAGCTGACAGCACCGGGATCCACTGAATCGACCTTTGAGCCGAAGAAAAATTCTTCCGGATAACGAAGTGCTCCTGCCAGCTTCCCGACGGTATCGGGTTCCGGCTCGTTGCGACCCTTCTCGAGGCGTTTGATCGTATCGACACTCACGCCTGCTTGTTCGGCAAGTGCCTTCGCCGTCAGCCCGCGCCGTGCACGGGCCAATTTCAATCGTGTTTCTTCGAACATGTGACGCCTACTTGCGCACGATCTTGGGCTCGAAGTCTTCCGCGGTTCCGTCGTCGTCGAGATTCAGGAACGTTTCGTCCTCGTCGCCCTCGGAAAGCAGGAAGATGCGCTCGACGGCACCTTCAAATGTCTTCCCGGAAATCTTCGGCCGGGTAAGCTCTGCCCGCCCAGTCTCATCTACCATGAGATAATAGAACGCCAGGCCGACAGCGTCATCGCGTACGAAATAGCGAAGTTCTTCGGGGTCAAACAGCATCGGACCGCAGGCGCGTTCCGAAGCCGCACCCTTGTCTGATCGCGGCTTCGGCGCCTTTTCACCGCAAGCACGGTCCACGTTGCAGAAGCCAATCTTCAGACCTTTTCGGTCGTTGCGGATGGTCTCGACCCCGTCCTTGCGATCGATGACCCACTCTTCGCCAATGAACTCCTGGCGCAGAGCCGCGACGCCTTCATGATACCCAAAGGTGCCTGCCGCGTTTGAGGGATGCAGCGCTGTCGCGTTGCCGCTCGCAGTGCGCGCAGCCTGCACCGCGTTGACCAGGCCGTCCTTGGTCAATCCCAGCTCGGTGATGCGGCGATCCACATCCCAAGGCTCATCCAGTAGCCTAGTCTCAATCCATCCAGTCATGCTCGATTCCTCATGCCCGTTTTTTCGCCCTACTTGTAGGTTAAAAAAAACGGGCACGGTCAAGATGCACCTTACGCGCGCCGTCCCAACCTCCCCGGTGGTCCCAACCCTGTCCCAACCTCCCGAGGGGGTTGGGGACACGAAAAGCCATTCAAAAACAATGGTGTCCCCAACCTCACCCCGTGGCCCCAACCTCTTGCTACACATTCATGTGGGAGAACGGAAAAGGTCGGGAACATGTTCTTCTATACGAAATGAGAAGGACCCCCGTTGGGGACACCGAGGTTGGGACCCACATCCATTCAAGCCATTGGAGTGAAACGATAAAGGGCTGTTCCAAACCCCTCGAAGGTTGGGACCACGCGTTCGGAGGTTGGGACCGGGGCGGGCAGCGCGTCGATCTTCGCCGGTCGCGTTGTCCCTGGTAGTTTTCGCTTTGGCCGAGGACCGCCGGATGCTACATCTTGCGGTGACCGAAGCCGAAGGCCCACAACTTGTGAGCCTTCACGATGAACACACCGATCCCCACGCAGGACGTCCGCCCCGAGCCGGACGCGATCATCCGGTCCTGCATCCTCGCCCTCGATCTCGGCACCACGACCGGCTGGGCGCTCCGCAGCCATGACGGATTGACCACCAGTGGCACAGTCAGCTTCCGCCCCGGCCGCTTCGACGGTGGCGGCATGCGATACCTGCGTTTCACCAATTGGCTGACCGAACTCGACCGGCTATCGGGGCCCATCGCCGCGATTTGGTTCGAAGAGGTCCGCCGCCACGCCGGCACCGACGCGGCCCACATATACGGCGGGCTGATGGCCACGCTGACATCATGGGCCGAACTGCGCGGCGTTCCCTACGAGGGCGTTCCGGTCGGTACGATCAAACGCCACGCGACCGGCAAGGGCAACGCGCCAAAGGAGGCGATGATCGCCGCGGCGCGAGCACGAGGGTTCTCGCCCGCCGACGACAACGAGGCCGACGCCATCGCGATCCTCCATTGGGCGCTCGAGACGAACGGGGGCCTGGGATGAGGTGGTATCCGAAAGGCTACGGCGGCTCGCGCCGGGATCCCGACCAGGTGAAACGCGATGGCTGGCATGACGAAGGCGTGCTCGCCGTCTCCGTCGACGACCAGCGCCTGACTTGGCCAGAGCGCGAGCTGGTCCGTCAGCTCGGTGAGAAGCTGTATGGGCCTCGGGCGAACGACCGGGAGGCCGCGAATGGCTGAGTGGACGCCCACCATGGTCGAGGACCGGCTCGAGAGCGCCGCCGACGTGTTCCGCTCGTTGCCCGAGGTGAAGCCGCAGGGCTACTTCAACGCCTGGCCCGAGTATTTCCATAGCTTCGCCGACCAGGTCGGCCAGGAGCCTCTGATGCGCCGGCCCAAGCCCGGGCCGCGTGACATCACGCAGGCCGAGGATGCTCTGCTCTGGCTGCGCTGGCTCGATCCCGCCGATGCGCGCCTGCTCTGGCTTCGGGCGAACCGGAAGCCGTGGAAGCCGATCTGCTGGGAACTCGGCATCAGCCGCGCCACCGCGAACCGGCGCTGGCAGTACGGGATCGCGGTCATCGTCTGGCGCTTGAACGGCAAGGTCGTTTCGGGGAAGAGATCGATGGAACATGTCATCGCAGTTGTGAGCGAACGACGCCTTTCCTAGGGTCAGGATGCATTGATTGTTGCTGTTCGGCGTGATTCACGGCCCGAAAAACGGAGCGGTGACATGGACGACCTCTACTGGCTGAGCGACGAGCAGATGGCCAAGCTTTCCCCTTT